>NZ_CP170560.1:1329580-2659161 GCF_042699995.1 Cnuibacter sp. UC19_7 | reverse complement strand
AACGACAGATGGACCATGAAGGCCGGCACTCGCTCTGACCGCTCTCGATCGACGGTGAACGCGGGGAGGGGTCTGGCCGCCTTTGCCGGGGCAGTCCTCCTCGGCTGCGCCCTGAACGCGGCCCTGCCTGCCGAGGCGAGCATCCCGACGGTGGGGATATGTCAGGGCGCTCCGGACGTGATGACGAGCATCGCCGCCAACCCGGTCGGGGCGGGGTTCTGGCGGCAGGTGGATGCGCTCGATGACACTCCCCTTGCGGGCTCGACCTCGTCGAGCGGACCGGTGCCGACCTTCGCGTCGGTGTCGGACAGCTCAGCGCCGATCACGGCCACCCCCACTGGGCAGGGCTACTACGTCGTCGACAGCGAGCAGGGCACCATCTACTCCCGCGGAGATGCTCAGACTCTCGAGGCACTCCCGAAGCAGAAGGAATCCAACACGACCTGGGGCCCGTTCCAACCTGGCAACTGCACGATCAACGGCATCAACACGTATGACGCCATCATCGCGGTCACCTCCACACCGAACGGCGGATTGATCGCCGCGGACAGGCGGGGTCACCTCTACGCGGTCGGTGGTGCCATCAATCCCGACCCCGGGTTCCAGATCGAGGGCAGCACGGTCATGCCGACCGCGCTGATTCCCACCAGCAGCGGCAACGGTCTGTGGATGCTGGCGTCCAACCCCGCGGACGTCCTCGCTCACCAGCCGACCACGATCTACGCGTTCGGAGATGCGGTCTGCTATGTGGCAGCCGGCGCCCCCGCCTCACCTCCAGTCGACGGACAATGCGCGACACCTGGGCTGGGCGGGTCCGCGGGCACCTCGCTCATGGTCACCCCGCAACAGGACGGCTACTGGATCGTCGCCGCGGACGGAACCGTCCAGGACTTCGGTGCCGCGCCGGACTATGGCGCACCGCCGCATGTCGACCCGGACTATTTTCGGGACAACGCGTACTCGGGCGGCACGACCTTCGCCAACGGCGACCTCTCGGGCTACGGCATCATCAGGGCGGATGGGACGGTGTACGCGTTCGGGCCGTCGTCCTTCGCGACGGGCGGCTCCGCGAACGCGCTGACCGGAGCGTCGACCACGGTGCAGCTCGGTGGATGGGACTTCGGTGGTGGCGCCATCACCTACCAGATCACCTCGCAACCCGGCAACGGGACGCTGTCGAACGCGAATCCCTCCACGGGGTCGTTGACGTACACCTCTGATCCGTCCTTCGAGGGGACCGATACGTTCACCTATCAGGTCGCCCCAGCGTCGAACCCGACGCTCTGGTCGGCTCCCGCCAGCGCCACCGTGAACGTGTCGGCGACGAACTGGCCGCTGGTCATCGTCCCGCCGGATGGGGCCACTCACCAGGTGACCGTCCCGCAGGGCGTGACGGGTATGCAGTTCACTGCCACCGGCGGCAGCGGCGGGTATACCAACGCGCCCTACGACAGCGGTCATGGCGGGCATGGCGCCCAGGCCGAGGGAGTCTTCCCGGTCCAAGCAGGGCAGGTCTTCACGATCGCAGCCGGTGGTAGCGGCGGCGGCGCGGGAGGCGATTGCAACGCCGGCGGCGCGGGAGGTTCATCAGGGTCCGGGTTCACAGGGGGCGCGGGCGGGGCGGCGAATACCAACAACTGCACCGGCGCAGGAACCGGCGGCGGAGGCGGAGCAGCCTCGACGATCCAAGCCCCGGACGGGTCCTGGGTGACTGTCGCCGCCGG
Source organism: Cnuibacter sp. UC19_7 (assembly GCF_042699995.1). Lineage (GTDB taxonomy): Bacteria > Actinomycetota > Actinomycetes > Actinomycetales > Microbacteriaceae > Cnuibacter. The sequence continues at coordinate 2,657,437 of NZ_CP170560.1, read as the reverse complement.
CGGCGGGGGGGGCGGTGGTCTCGCCCAGGATTCCTATGAGGTCGGGAACGGTGGATACGCCGGCGAGACCGCGGACAACGGGTCGAGCGCCCATGATCCGTTCAGCGGTGGCGCCGGAGGCGGAGGGAAAGGCGGCGCGGGTGCCGCGATGACCGGCGGTGCCGGCGTCGCCGCTCCGGGCGGGTCTGGTGGCGGCGGAGGCGGCGGCGGCGGCGTGAACGGCGGCACGGGCGGTGGCCACGGCGGCGACCACAGCTGGAGCGGCGGAGGCGGCGGCGGAGGCGCGGGGTCGTCGATGCTCGCCGCGGCGGTCACGGGCGGTGCCATCACCTCGGCCGCACAAGCAGGCGACGGAGGCGTGGTCATCACCTGGCAGGGCTCCGAGGTGGCACCGGTGCTCACGAGCGATGATCCTCCTCTGACTGCCCAAGTGAGTTCGGCCTATCCGGGCTATACGTTCACGGTCGCGGCCGCGACCTACCCGGACCCCGAGTTCTCCCTCGCCTCCGGAGCGCTTCCGCCTGGACTGACGCTTGACGAGGGCGGCACCCTCAGCGGCACTCCCACGGTCGCTGGTTCGTACACGTTCGCCGTCCAGGCGTCGAACCATGCGGGATCGGCGACGGGGGCACCCCACGAGCTCGTGGTGTCTCCTGCTCCGACAGCACCCGCATTCACCGCCGACGATCCGCCCCCGACGGGAAACGTGGCGAGCGCGTGGACCTACCAGTTCGCGGCGTCCGGCTATCCCGCACCGACGTTCTCTCTCCTGAGCGGTCAACTCCCTGACGGGCTGATCCTGGATACCGTCTCAGGGGTGATGTCGGGCGTGCCGACCACGACGGGCACATCGACCTTCCAGATCGGCGCGAGCAACGGCGTGAACCCGGATGCGGCCAGCGCCTCCCACACCGTGACGATCGATCCGGTGCTGACAGCACCTCAATTCACGGCGGTCACCCCGCCCGGGACCGCCTTCGCGGGCACGGAGTACGAGTACCAGTTCGTCGCATCCGGCTACCCCGCCCCGCAGTACAGCGTCACCGACGGCACCCTCCCCGACGGACTGAGCCTCGACTCCTCGACCGGCGGCCTGGGCGGCATTCCTACTGAGCAAGGGACTTTCACGTTCCAGGTCACGGCGGACAACGGCGTCGATCCATCAGCCGACAGCCCCGATCTCACCATCGCGGTGGGCCCGCCGGCGGCGCCGGCCGTGTTCACCGCCGATGACCCCCCCGGCGAGCGCGAACCAGGAGAGCCCGTACTCCTATCAATTCGTCGCGACGGGCAACCCGGTGCCCACGTTCACGGTCTCCCCAGGCTCATTGCCGACCGGACTCGCCTTGGACCCCGTCACCGGAACCGTGTCCGGGACGCCCACGACCGTCGGGAGCTTCACGTTCGCGATCACCGCGGCCAACATCCTCGGCCCTGTGCAGGGAGAAGAGCACACGGTCACCGTCGGCCCGCCGCTGGCCCCGCCGACGTTCACCGCAGATGACGCGCCGACGACCGGAAACGTCGGCAGTCCATACCGGTATCAGTTCGCGGCGGCGGGCAACCCCACCCCCGCCTTCACACTCTCCTCGGGGGCACTTCCCGACGGACTCACAGTGGATCCCGCCAGCGGGGTGCTTCAGGGCAGCCCCACCTCGACCGGCACCTTCACCTTCCGGATCGCCGCGACCAATGGCGTCGACCCGGATGCGGTGACCGGCGAGTTGATGATCGACATCGCGCCTCGACTCGTCGCACCCGACTTCACCGCGGACTCTCCCCCGGCGACCGCCAACGTGGGTAGTGGGTACACCTATGTCTTCGCCGCGTCGGGATACCCCGCTCCCACGTTCGCGGTGACGTCCGGGGCCCTGCCTGCCGGGCTCACTCTCGACGCCAGCACCGGCGCGATCCAGGGCAGCCCCACCTCAACAGGCGTCTCGACATTCCAGGTCACGGCCAGCAACGGCGTCGACCCCGATGCGACGAGTGCGGAGCACACCATCACGGTCGCCCCGAGACTCGTCGCTCCCGCGTTCACCTCAGATTCGCCCTCCGGTTCAGCGAATGTGGGCAGCGACTACAGCTACCAGTTCGCGGCGTCCGGATATCCCTCTCCCACCTTCGCGGTCAGCAGCGGTGCACTTCCTCCAGGCCTCGCGCTGGACGGCGCGACCGGTCTGCTCACGGGCGTGCCGACGACCGTCGGCACGTCCTCGTTCCAGATCACGGCGGCCAATGGAGTGGATCCCGACTCTGTCAGCGCGCAGCACACCGTTACCGTGGACCCTCGACTGCTCGCTCCGGTCTTCACGCAGGATTCACCGCCTGCCTCCGGGAACGTGGGGAGCAGGTACGCCTACCAATGGGCAGCCTCGGGATATCCCGCCCCGGTGTTCTCCCTCTCCCACGGGACTCTGCCAGATGGCGTGACTCTCGATGCGACCACGGGAGAACTGTCCGGAACACCGACCACGGTCGGCACCTACACGTTCCAGGTACGGGCCTCCAACGGCATCGAGCCCGATGCGACCGGCGCAGAGCATTCCGTGACCATCAGCCCGCGACTGGTCGCCCCGGCGTTCACGTCGGATCAGCCCCCGGGGACCGCCAATGTCGCCAGCACCTACAGCTACCGATTCGAGGCCTCCGGATATCCCGCGGCCACCTTCGCAATCGGCACCGGCGTCCTGCCGGACGGGTTGACCCTCGATGCGACCACCGGCCAGCTCGCCGGCTCCCCCACGACGACGGGGACGTTCACGTTCCGCGTCACGGCCACCAACGGTGTCGACCCCGATGCTGTGAGCGAGGAGCACGTCATCACCGTCGAACCGGAGCTGGTCGCACCCGCGTTCACCGCCGACTCACCGCCGGAGACGACCAACGTCGGCAGCCACTACAGCTACCGCTTCTCCGCGACCGGTTACCCAGCCCCTGCCTTCGCGGTCACCTCCGGTCGCCTCCCCGACGGGTTGGCTCTCGACTCCGCTTCCGGAGCGATGGAGGGCACCCCCACCAAGACGGGAACGTACGAGTTCACCATCACCGCGTCCAACGGTGTCGATCCCGATGCGGTGGGCGGCCGCCACACGATCACCGTCGCCCCGGAGCTGACGTCGCCGACCTTCACCAGCGATTCCCCTCCCACCACGGCCCGCGTCGGAGACCTCCTGCTCTACCGATTCGCCGCGACCGGCTACCCCTCCCCCTCGTTCCACCTCGAGGGCGGAACCCTCCCCGCGGGCGTGTCCCTCGATGAGACCACGGGCGAGCTGACAGGAACGGTCGCTGCCGCGGGCTCCTACCACTTCCAGCTCTCCGCCACGAACGGCATCGGAGCAGCCGCGCTCAGCTCGACGCACACCATCACCATCGTCGCGAGCCCGCCCTCACCGCTCTCCGGGGACGGGTTGGCGAACACCGGATCGACACCTCCCGCGCCTGTGGGCGCCGCGGCCCTCATCACGCTCGCGGGCGCGGCGATCCTCGTCCTCTCCCGCTCGCGCAGGCGCGAGGAGGTCTGAGCGTAACCGTCGACGCTCGCTTCGCTCCGTTGCTGGAGCAGTACGACTGGGCGATCGAGCGCCTGGTGACACGTCTGGCCGGGCCAGTCAGCGACTCCGGCGACGGTCGCGGCACCCCCGTTCCGGCGATGTCGGATGAGGAGTACCTCTGGGAACCGGTCCCTGACTGCTGGTCGGTGCGACGCCGCGTCGACGGCCCGGGTGCGGGCGCCGTCAAGCTGATCGGGGCGGGCGAATGGGGTCGGGACGGGGCGCCCGAGGCGCCGTGGCCACCGCCGATCACGACGATCGCGTGGAGCTGGATCACGTGACGGAGACGCTGCGGGGCCGGGCCGATCATCTCGGTGGTGCCCACACCTTCACCCGGACCGAGTGGGAACCCCAGGGCGACGCCACCGGGGCAGTCGAAGCGCTGCGTACCGCAGCCGAGGAGTGGCGTCGGGCGATGCTCGCCGTCGACGAGTCGGACTACGACCGCACCGGACTGAGCAGCTACCCCTACGGCGGCGACGCCGACGAGACGTTCCTCCCGATGGTGTGGTGGCAGAACCAGGAGATCCTCCACCACGGGGCCGAGATCGCGCTGCTGCGTGATCTCTACGCCCGCCTCTCCCTATAGCACCGGCGCGGAGTGGCCGCTTGGATGTGGTTCGGACGTTCGCGACCTACCGTGCCGGGATGAACGCCACCACGAAGACCGCGTTCCGCACGGCCGGCCCGATCGCCGCCATGATCCTCGCCGCCGGGACGCTCAGCTCCTGCGTCGGTTCGACCGACGACACCGACGTCCAGACCGCCGCGGCGACGCCACCGTCGGATGCCGAGACGACTCCGACACCGGACCCCACCGCGGTGGCCGAGCAGCTGGCCGCCGCGGAGGAGGCGCGGCTGCCGATCCCGGCCGACGACATCGCCGACTGGGCGGACGGCGCGGTGCCGGCGAGCGGGTCGCCCGGGCACCAGGGGACCTCCTCCGGGTGGATGAGCGAGCACTCCGCCCAGCAGCTGGTGTCGACCAACACCACCCTCGAGCCGGGGAGCTACCAGTTGCAGCTCGCCTGCCGCGGCGAGGGCACCATCACCGCCACGGTCACGACGATCGACGGCGCGTCCGCTGGCGAGGGCACCGCGTGCAGCAACGCCACGATCGCGTTCGACGCCGTCATCCCCCAGGCGGGCCTCGTCACGACGCTCCAGCACGACGGCGACCCCACCATCTACGCCCTCTCGATCACCCGCGTCGACTGACGCCGCGAAGGCTCCGGTCGCACGCCGCACCGCGGCCGCCGCGGCGCGGCGCCTCACCGCGCGGTGACGACGGCCTCGCTGCGGGAGCCGCCGGTGCGGATCTCGTCGCTCCAGGCGAGCGCGATCCCGAGCCGGCCCGCGAGCAGGCTCTGGTACTCCGCGCGGCGCGCCGGGTCCTCGTGCACCTGCGCCGGGCGCACGCGCTCGGTGTCGCAGAACGCGGCCAGCGCGCCGACGGCCTCGCCGATCGACCACTCGACCGGGTGGAGGCGGTAGGCGCCGTTGGTGATGTGGGTGCTGCCGATGTTCTTGTTCGCCGCCAGCAGGTTCTCCGTGTCGACCGGGAGCAGCGCGCCGAGCGGGATCTGGAACGGGAAGCAGTCGATGTCGATGTACGTGCGCCCGGCCGTCGACGGGTGCAGGTCGATCCGGTAGAAGCCGATGCCGACGCTGTCGTCGAAGAGTGCGGATCCGGCACCGTCGCCCCGCATCTCGCGGCCGATGTGCCCCTCGGTGACCGTGAAGCGGGCCTTGATGCGCCGCGACTCCCGCACGTAGACGGCCTTGGCGAGCCCGTCGGTCGTGCCGAGCACGTCGCCGCGGAGCGCGAGCTCCGGATACCCCTCGCCCCCGTCGGTGCGCGGCGCCTCGGTCTGGATCCAGTGGACGAACGACAGCGTCAGCTCGCGCGCCTCGGCGAGGGCCAGGCTCCGAGCGGACGGGGTGACGCCGAGGAGCGGCCGATCCCAGTAGTCGATCTGCGGCCAGTTGGCGAGGGTGACGTCGTGCCCCGGCCACTCCTCCTGCATCATGCGGCGGGCGAGGATGCGGCGGTAGTGCCAGAGGTCCAGGTCGTCGCCGTCGATCGCGTCGACAGGGCGCCCGGCGAAGAGGGGCCGCGAACGACGCTCGAGCGTGATCGGGTCGACGTCGTCCCACGACAGCTGCGGCCCCGGCCAGAACGACGGGACGGTCGTCCACCACCGGTCGTACCCGGCGGGACGGTCGATGACGTGCGACTCGCCCGGTCGCAGCTCCAGCGCCGCGCACCAGGTCACGGCCTGCTGGTCATCGGGCCGCGCCTCGGCGGGCGCGTGCAGCTCACCGGTGTCGCCCACGCCCTCGGCGCCGACGACGTGCGCGACATCGCCGAGCTCGAGCAGGTCGCCGAGCTCCGTCGCATCCGCCACCATCTCGGCCTCGACGAGCACCTCGTCACCGGTGCGGAGGTCGCGGAGCAGCACCGCCGTGATCCGCTCGCCTTCGCGGTGCACCTCGATCGGCTCGTGCTCGGTGAGCACCGTGAGCAGCCCCGCCGCCTCGAGCGGCGACGTCATCTCGCGCACCGCGAGATGGGCGACACGGGGCTCCGCGCACAGCCGCGAGACGAAGCCCGCGCCCGGGTTGAGCGCGACGGTGGCCCGCGCGCGATCGGACAGCGGGTAGTCGCGGCGATAGTGGTCGCGGATCCGGTCGCGAAGCTCCGAGTAGCTCGGCGAGATGGTCTGGCGGTCGATCCACTCGTGCTCGTCCGGGGGCACGCCCTGGCTCGTGAGCTGTCCACCGAGCCAGTCGGTCACCTCGGTGAGCACGACGGGGAGGCCGAGCCGCGCGGCGGTGATCGCGGCGGCGGTGCCGCCGAGGCCACCGCCGATGACGGCGAACGGGACACGGAGATGACGTGTGGGCATGGGGTATCGGTCTTTCTGGTCGAGACGAACGGATGCGGTGGGGAGCGACGCGACGCGTCAGCCCTTGACGCCGCCGTCGGAGAGCCCGGAGATGAAGCTGCGCTGGTTGAAGAGGAAGACCGCCAGCACGGGAAGGGTGGCGATCACCGTGCCGGCCATGAGCGGTCCGTACTGCACGTTGCCGCTGCCGAGGAAGCGCGCGAGCGCGAGTTGCACGGTCTGCATCTCCTGCGAGCTCGTCACCACGAGCGGCCACAGGAAGTCGTCCCAGACCCCCGTGAACGAGAAGATCGCGACCACCGCGATCAGCGGCTTGGCGAGCGGGAGGTAGACGCTGAAGAAGATGCACAGCTCCCCCGCCCCGTCCATCCGGGCCGCCTCGCCCATCTCCAGGGGCGCCGACAGGAAGAACTGACGGGCCAGGAAAATGTTCATCGGCATGACGATGTACGGCAGGATCACGCCGGCGAGCGTGTCGAGCAGACCGCTGCCGCCGTGGCCGAGGATGTCGTTGCCCCCGATCAGCGGAATGCCCCGCGCCATGAGGAAAAGCGGGATGAGGGTGACCGAGATCGGGATGGCCGCGGTCGAGATGAGCGTGTAGAAGACGGCGCGGTTCCCCGGGAAGGGGAGCATCGCGAACGCGTATCCGGCGAGCACCGCCAGCAGGCAGTTGGTCACGACGGTGACGGCGCCGACGATCCCCGAGTTCAGCAGTGCGCGGGCGAGGTCGGCATCCGTGAACGCGGTGGCGTAGTTGTCGAGCGTCGGGTTCGCGGGCAGGAGCGACACCGACCCGAACGCCTCCGACTCCGGCGTCAGCGAGAGCGAGATGACCCAGGCGAAGGGCACCAGCACGAGCACGGTGACCACCACGAGCACGAGGATCGAGCCGACGCGACCCTGCCCGGGGGCGTGGCCCCGTCGCATCCGCCGCAGGGCGCTCGCTCGGCGGGTCTCGGCGGCGGCGCTCATCGGTTCCGTCCCATCACGCCGCGGACGGTGACGAGTGAGAAGCCGATGATGAGGGCGAAGAGGACGAAGGCCATGGCGGATGCCGATCCCATCGAGTTGTACTGGAACGCCTCGGTGTAGATGAGGTAGTTCACGGTCGTCGTGCTGCCGAGCGGGCCGCCCTGCGTGAGCACGTAGATCTCGGCGAAGCCCTGTGCGAGGTAGATGATGTCCATCGCGACGACGTAGACGAGCATGGGCCGCAGGCCCGGGAGGGTGACGTACCGGAAGGTCGCCCAGCGTCCGGCGCCGTCCACCCTGGCGGCCTCGTAGAGGTCGCGTGGGATCGACTGCAGACCGGCGAGCAGCAGGACCATGTTGCTGCCGAGCGCCTTCCAGATGCGCATGGCGGAGACCGCGTTCAGGGCGGAGTCCGAGTCGAGGAGCCAGTTCTGGGCGGGGGCGCCGAACCATCCGAGCACCTCGTTGAAGAGGCCAGTCTGCGAGTACATCCAGAGCCACACCATGCTCACCGCGGTGAGCGAGACGATGTGGGGCACGTAGAGCGCCGACCGGAAGAGCCCGACGCCCTTGAAGGGGCGGTTGACCAGGAGCGCGAGACCGAGCGCCAGGATGACGGTGATCGGCAGCACCTGCAGCACGTAGCGTCCGGTGACGAGGAGCGCGGAGCCGAAGTCGGCGTCGCTCAGCAGGTCGGCGTAGTTCTCGATGCCGGTGAACACCGGGCCCGAGCGGCTCAGCGGGCTGTACTTCGTGAACGACAGCACGAGCCCGTACAGCACCGGGATGAGCTGGAAGATGACGATGTACAGCCCCGCGGGGAGCACGAAGAGCAGCCCGATGAGGGCGCTGCGGCTCCACCGCCGGCGCCGGCGGACACCCCCGGGCTCAGGGGGCGTCCGCCCGGTGGACGCGCGAGCGGCGTCCACCGGGGCGATCACTGTCGTGGCCATGCGTGAGCTCTCTCTCAGCCGTTCGCGCCGAGGATCTTGTCCGCCTCGTCGGCGGCCTCCTTCAGCACCGAGGAGGAGTCGGCGACGGCGTTGAGTCCGCGTTCGAGCTGCTTGTCGAGCGCGTCGCGCACCTGCACCCAGCCCACGACGTTCGGGTTGGCGTGGAGGTGCGACGACTCCTGGAGGAACATCGTGATGATCGCGCTGTTCTTGGCGTAGTCGCTGTCGGCGGCGGAGGCCCGCACCGGGATGGTGCCGGTGCCCTGCGTGTACTCGGTGCTGATGTCGGGCGAGAGCATGAACTGGATGAAGCTCCACGCGAGGTCGGCGTCGGGTGCGTCGGCGTTGATCATGAGGCCCGGTCCGGCACCGCCGAACGCGGCCGGCTCGCCGCCCTTGAACGACAGCGCCGGCATGACCCGCAGGTCGCGGCCCGGCGACGCGTCGATGATCTGCTGCATCATCGACGGGGCCTGCACGGTCATGGCCGCGGTGCCCTGCACGAGCGGCTGCTGCGCGGCGGGCGCGTTGAGGTAGTCCTCGCCGAGGTTCGCCGAGACGGCGTCGCCACCGGCGTACAGGCCGGTGAAGAAGTCGAGCGCGGCGGTGCCCTCATCCGAGTCGAAGGTCGCCTCGGTGCCCTTGTCGTTCACCAGCGTGCCGTCCTGACCGAAGAGGAAGGTCGCGAACGACTGCTGGCGGGCGATCGCCTGGCTCGGGGTGAGGAACCCGGATCGGGTGATCGTGCCGGAGGCGTCGCGCTGGGTGAGCTTCTCGGCGTCGGCCTTGAGGTCCTCCCAGGTGGTCGGCGGGTTGTCGGGGTCGAGGCCGGCCGCGCGGAAGGCATCCGCGTCGTACATGACGAGGTAGCCCTGGAGCGACAGCGGCATGAGGTACTGGGTGCCGTCGATCTGGCCGCCGGGGAGCGCGGCCGCGAGGTCGTCGCGGTCCTCCTGGCTGAGCGACGCGACGCGGTCGGTGAGGTCGAGGATGCGGTCGTTGGCGACGAAGTCGGCCGTGGCGGCGGGGCCGTGTCCGAAGATGTCGGGCGCGGTGCCGGCCGCGAAGGCCGCGTTGAGCTTCGTCGAGATGTCGCCCCAGTCGACGTAGGTGACGTCGACCGTCGCCCCCGTCTCCTTCTCGAAGGCCGGGACGATGGTGTTGGTCACGAGGTCGATCTCGGTCTGATTGTTGCCGGGCAGCCACACGCTCAGCGACTTGTCGCCGCCGGCGGCGGAGTCGTCGCTGGTGGCGCATCCGCCGAGGGCCACCGCGACGGCGCCGAGGGCGGCCATCGCGGTGAGTCGGGCAGCGAGGCGCGCGGTGCGCCGCGCGGTGCGGCGTCGGGCCGGGGAGGGAACGTCCATGTTGTCTCCTTATTCGTATTAGCTTCGGGGCCTGCGGAAAGTCGGCGCGCGGTGTGGACCGGCGTCAGTGAGTGGTCGGGATGCGGAGGGTCGCGGGATTCGCGACCGTGCCCGTCTCCGGTGGGTCGCACGGGAGAGGGGTGGTGAGACGGTCGGTCGCCTCGCCGTCGATCACGGCGAGGAGCAGCTCGACGGCGCGGCGGCCGAGCTCGCGGCGCGGCACGCGCACGTGGCTGAACACGTCGCCGCGGGGATCGGAGTCGAGGCTGACGACCGAGACGTCGGCCGGCGCGGAGAGTCCGGCCCCGTCGAGAGCCGCGGCCAGGGCGCGGGCGAGGTCGAAGGTCTCGACGACGATCGCCGTCGTGCCCGCCTCGACGACCTCTGCGAGCCACGACGCCGTGACCGCCTCGACCTCACGCACGTCGACCTCGAACGACGGGCGGTCGGAGGCGGGGATCCCGTCCACGGCAGCATGGAAGCCCTCGAGGCGGTCCTGCTGCGCGAGCCCCCGCAGAGGTGCGGCGAGATAGGTGATGCGCCGGTGGTGGGCGCCCGTCAGCTGCTCGACCACGGGATGCATGGCCGCCGCGTAGTCGGCGGTCACGAAGGGGATGTCGAGCCCAGGGACCTCGCGCCGGCCGATGAAGACGAAGGGGAAGCCCTCCTGGGCGAGGCGACGGATCTCGTCGTCGTTCTTCTCGAAGCCGAGGATGACGGCACCGTCGGCCAGCCGCATCCGGTTGCTCCCGGAGCCGTAGATGCTGCGTGTGCCGTCGGGCTTCTGCGTGGAGGCGAAGAGCACGAGGTCGAGGCCGGAGGCGACCGCCTGCTCCTCGATGCCGTTGAGGAACTCGCGGTAGTAGTCGTCGGGCGCCGTGGGGAACACGCGCTCGAAGGTGTGGACGCCGATGAGTCCGCTGCGGCCGCCGCGCAGCGACTGCGCGGCGATGTTCGGCACGTACCCGAGCTCGGCCATCGCCTCGCGGATGCGCTCCTGCGTCGACTCGGGGATGCGGTTGGCCCCTGCGCGGCCGTTGAGCACCATCGACACCGTGGCCTGCGACACACCCGCGAGGCGGGCGATGTCGCTCTGGCGGGCGATGCGGGGTCGGGTCACGGTGTCTCCTTCGACGACTGAGGCGACTATAGGCGCTGATACGTATAACCCGCAACTACGAGATCGCGCTTGTCGTTATACGTATAAGCGACTACGAACGGAGATGGCCCCGTTTCGGTTCAAGGAGGAACCCATGAGGATCAGACGACTCGCGCTCGCCGCCATCACGGCGCTGACACTCGCGGCGGGGGTGCTCGTCGCCACCCCCGCCCCCGCGGCGCAGGCCGCCGGCACGACCTACTACGTCGACGCCGCAGGCGGATCCGACACCAACAGCGGGACGAGCGAGAGCTCGGCCTGGAAGTCGCTCGCGAAGGTGAACGCCCTCACCGCGGGCCCCGGCGATCGCATCCTGCTGAAGGCCGGGAGCGCCTTCACGAACCAGTACCTCGACCTCAAGGGCTCCGGAAGCGCGGCCGAGCCCGTCCTCGTGGGCCGGTACGGCACCGGCGCGAAGCCGCGCATCGACTTCGGGAACACCTCGGTCGGCGGCGAGGGCTTCGGCGTCCGCGTGACCAACGGGTCGTGGTGGACGATCTCCGACCTCGAGATCACGAGCGGCCAGCAGCCCACCTCGATCCGCCGTAACGGCATCCTCATCCTCGGTGCGGGCTCGGGCGGAGGCGCGTTCAGCGGCATCTCGATCCTGAACAACGACATCCACGACGTCTTCGGCAAGGACCGCCGCACGGGCGGGATCAACCTCCACGCCCGGCAGTCGGCGGCGAGCGACCCCGAGAGCACCTGGGATGGCGTGCTCATCCAGGGAAACACGGTCGACAACGTGGCCGACACGGGCATCCAGACCATGACCGACGCGTTCCTCGCCGGCTCCAGCTGGGTGCACACGCACGACGCGTTCACGAACGTCGTGATCCGCGGCAACACCGTGACGCGCATCCACCGCGACGGGATCCTCGTGCGCGCCGGCGTGGGGCCGCTGGTCGAGTACAACACGACGGACCGGATCGGGAAGTACACGACCGTCGACACGTCCGTCGTGAACTACCTCCCGGCGGTCAGCGTCGTGGCGGCGCAGTGGGCGTACTACACGTCGGGTGCGGTGTTCCAGTACAACGAGGCGTCGCGCACACGCCGGATCGACGGCGACGGCCAGCCGTGGGACTTCGACGTCGAGGTGACGAACAGCGTCTACCAGTACAACTACAGCCACGACAACGAGGGCGGCACGCTCCTCATGATGGACCACACGTCGAACAACGTCTTCCGGTACAACATCTCGCAGAACGACCTCGACCGATCCGGGGGTGCGTTCAGCATCCCCTTCGGCGGCGGCGCCCTCGCCGTCTACAACAACACGTTCTATCGCTCGGCCGGACAGACGGGCCTGCTCACCACCTCGAACTCGGCCGGAGTGGCGACGTACACGAACAACGTGTTCGTCAACGCCGCCTCGGGCACGTACGCGGTGGGCGGTGGCGCGGTCTACGCGAACAACACCTTCTTCGGCACGAACTCGTCGGCGGCACCGCATACGGGCAAGCTGACGAGCGACCCGCTGCTGGCCGCTCCCGGCGCGGCCACCTCCGTAGCGGATGCGGCGGCCGCGTACACGCTCGGGGCGGCGTCTCCCTCCCGCGACTCCGGGGCGGCCGTCGCCTCCCACGGCGGGCTCGACTTCTCGGGCCGACACGTGCCGCAGGGCTCGGGTCCCGACCGCGGTGCGGTGGAGGGCACCCCCGCCTCGACCCTCTCGGCCGAGACGTTCGAGAGCGGCGGCTTCGGCGGGTGGGCCCCCGTCACCGGGAGCTGGTCGGTCGGCGGACAGCCCGGGGCGCTGCGGCAGGCGTCGACGTCGGGAGAGGCCATCGCCACCGCAGGGTCGACCTCGTGGACCGACTACACGGTGTCGGCGCGTCTCGCCGTGGGGACGGCGAACGGGAACGCCGGAGTGCTGCTGCGGTACACGGACAGCGCCCACTTCCTGCTGCTGCGGGTGAACCTCGCGACGTCGGCGCTCGAGCTCTACAAGCGGGTGGCGGGCACGCTCACGCTGGTGGCGACCGCGCCCGCCACGGTGCCGACGGGCCGCCTCGTGTCGCTGCGCGCCGACGTGCGCGGGAGCACGGTGACGGGGTGGTTGAACGGTGCGCCGCTCCTCACGTGGACGAACTCCGTCACGGAGCTCACTGCGGGCAAGGTCGGGGTGCGCACCGCCTCCTCCGCGGCGGTCGTCGACGAGGTCGTCGTGCGGGGGTAGGGCGCCCTTCGCGGGCCGCCTTCCGGCGCGGATCTGACACTCGTGGCGACCTGCGGGCGCGGGAACCCGCCACGAGTGTCAGATCCGGACTGCAGTGGCTGGACGAGGAGCTGATCGCGCGGATCGAGCGCGCCGGCGGCTCGAGGGTCGCGGCGCGAAATCCGTACTGGGACGAGCACGGTGTGACCTTCGCCGACCCGGACGGCTACCTGCTGGTGCTCTCGACACGGTCGTGGACGTGATCCGCTGACCGTCTGGCCTCTCCCGCGTCAGACATCGAGCTGGGCGATGCGGCGAGCCAGCGCGGTCTGTCGTCGAGGTGAGTGCAGCACCATCCGGATCGCGCCGTCGCGCAGGCCGCGCAGGACCGGACCGCGGAGGGTGGCCATCCGGGTCATGCGGTCGGTGAGGGCGATCACGCTCCGGGCCGACGGGCGGCGCAGGCGCTCGTAGTCGGCGAGCGCGTCCTCCCCGCGCTCGCCCGCGAGGACGTCGGCGAGGAGGTCGCCGAGCAGGACGGCGTCCTGGACACCGAGGTTCATCCCCTGGCCGCCGGCCGGGCTGTGCACGTGGGCGGCGTCGCCCGCGAGGAAGACGGCGCCGTCGCGGTAGGTGGCGGCCAGGCGGTGCGCGACACGGAAGCGGGAGCTCCAGACCAGTGAGTCGACGATCACGCCGCCCGGGCCCCGCTCGTCGAGGATGTGCTGCACGTCGGCCAGGCTCGGCTGGGCGGGGGCGTCGTCCATGGTGGCGACGATGCGGTGCCGCCCGCCGGGGAGCGGGGCGACGACCACGAGGCCCTGCTTCGCGAGGAAGAGCTGGACCTCGTCGGCGGGGAGCGACCAGCTCAGCCTGACATCGGCGAGCACGAAGGAGGCGGCGTAGTCCGACCCGTCGAACGGGATCCCCCGGCCCTGGCGGACGCGGCTGCGGCTGCCGTCGGCGCCGATGACGAAGAGGGCGGCGACCTGCTCGCGCGTACCGTCTGCATGGCGGAGGACGGCGACCTCGCCGTCCGCTACGGCGGCGGGTGCGGATGCGGGTGCCGCTGCGGCTTCGGCTCGGCGGGCGAACGTGTCGAACTCGACCTCCCTCTCCACCTCGGTGCCGAGCTCCCCGAGCGCGGCGTGCAGCAGCTCCTCGGTGCGCGCCTGCGACAGCATGAGGGTGAACGGGTACGGGGTGCGAAGCCCGCGGAAGTCGAGGCGGACGAGCGTCCGTGCCCCGTCGCGCACCGTGAAGTCGGGCACGATCACCCCCTCGTCGACGAGGGGCGCGGCCATGCCGATGGTGTCGAGCACCTCGAGCGTTCGGGCGTGGATGACGGCGGCGCGGGACGTGGACGAGCCGTGCGGGGCGGCGTCGACGATGCGCACGTTCACGCCTCGCCGTCGCAGGGTCACGGCTGCGGCGAGGCCGACGGGGCCTGCGCCGACGATGAGGACGTCGGCGGACGTGTTCGGAGCAGAAGTCATCATTCGTTGACAATTTCACTTCATCGATCAAAAGTCAACGAATGTTGCTAAATTGAGCGGATGGCCTCCGACGATACTTCGACCCCCACCCCGAAGGGCCGCAAGTCGCGCGAGTCCATCCTCCGCGCGGCCGCCTCCCGGTTCGAGTCCGAGGGTTTCGAACGGACGACCGTGCGAGCCATCGCGAAGGACGCCGCCATCGACCCGGCGATGATCATCCGCTACTTCGGGAGCAAGGACGGACTGTTCCTCGCGGCCACGACCATCGAGCTCGACCTGCCTCGGATGGACGCGGTGCCGGAGCGCGACCTCGGCCACGCCCTCGCTCGGCACGCGGTGTCGCTCTGGGACGGCGAGACGCCCGGGCTGGCGCTCCGCATCCTGCTGCGGGCCTCGGCGCAGGATGCCGACGCGGCGGCCCGGGTGCGGGCGGTGTTCGCCGCGCAGGTGCTGCCGTTCCTCCCGGGCGGGCTCGCGGACTCCGCCCTGCGGGCGAGCCTCATCACGTCGCAGATCCTCGGCTACGCGTTCGGCCGCTACGTGATCGCCCTCGATCCCCTCCTCGATCTCGACCCGGAGGCAGCCGCCCGCCGCCTCGGCCCGTCCCTCCAGTCCGTCATCGACGGCGTGTGAGGGTCACCCTTCTTCGCGCTCATCCAGCTCGCCCCGGGCTTTGTCCAGTTTTCCGTCGAATAACCCGCGATTCGCGACGGAAATATGGACAAAGCCGCCACCCACGGAGGGCGCCGGCCCGGGCCGAGCGGATGTGGCACTCGTGGTGCCCTCGGGTCACATGCGGGCACCACGAGTGTCAGATCCGCACCGCGACGGCCGAGCCCGCCCGGATCCGCCCCGCGTTTGTCCAGGTTTCCGTTGGAAAAGCCGCGATTCGCGACGGAAAACTGGACAAAGCCCCTTCCCCCGCCCGCCCCGCGCCGCGGCCCCGGTCAGAGGGCCGCGGCGAGGGTGGCTAGGGCGCGGTCGGGGGTGCCGAAGCGGTGGGCGGTGATGGAGATGGCCTGCTCGCGGAGGAAGGGGAGCAGCTCGAGGCGGCCCGACTCCGTGACCGGGCCCGCCCAGACGGCGACGTCGGGGCGGCCCGAGGTGACCGCGACGATGTCGGCGGCATCCGCATCCGACCCGAGGAGGCGGATGCGCGCGGGTGCCGCGGTGCGGAGCGTCGCGAGCCACTGCTCGGCCGGCTCCACCCGGACGACGAGATCGGACTGGCCGGAGAGGACGGATGCGAGCGCGGGCGTCGCGACGCTCACCGTCGGCGTCGCCCCGCTGAGCAGGGCGGCCGCTACCACACGCACGAGGTCGGCGGGAGCGGCGGTCTCCCCCGCCCGCACGACCACGGAGGGCGCCGCGCGGTAGCGGAAGACGTTGTGCTCCGCCTCGAGGCCCGAGACGTCGGAGCCCGATCCGAACCGGTCGCGCCAGGCGGTCGCGTCGCTCTGCACGGCTCGGCGCACCGACTCGTGCGCCACCTCGTCGAGCTCCGACGCAGCGCCGTCCACCAGACGCGAGACGCGAGCCGAGACCGCGGCAGAGGTCACCCCAGCAACGGAGGCAGCGGAAGGCACCCATGACCCGAGCCCGACGAGGTAGTTCGGCCCACCCGCCTTGCCGCCCGCACCCACGGCGGAGCGCTTCCACCCGCCGAACGGCTGTCGGCGGACGATCGCACCCGTGATGCCGCGGTTGACGTAGAGGTTTCCCGCCTCGATGCGGTCGAGCCAGGTGGTGATCTCGCCACGGTCGAGGGAGTGCAGGCCCGAGGTGAGGCCGTAGTCGACCTCGTTGACGATGTCGATGGCCTCCTCGAGCGTGGCCGCGGTCATGATCCCGAGGATCGGGCCGAAGTACTCGGTGCGGTGGAAGGCGGATCCGCGGGCGACGCCGTCGCGCACGCCGGGGCTCCACAGCGTGTCGGAGTCGTCGAGCCGTCGAGGCTGGATCAGCCACTTCTCGCCCTGGCCGAGTGCGGTCAGCCCCTCGCGCAGCTTCGTGCCGGGCACCTCGATCAGCGGACCCATCCGGGTGCCCGCCTCCGACGGCATCCCCACGGTGAGCGAGCCCACCGCGTCGAGCAGCTGCGATCGGAACCGCGGCGAGGTCGCGACCGACCCCACGAGCACCACGAGCGACGCGGCCGAGCACTTCTGGCCGGCGTGGCCGAAGGCGGAGGCGACAACGTCCTTCACCGCGAGGTCGAGGTCCGCTGAGGGCGTGACGATGATCGCGTTCTTGCCGCTGGTCTCCGCGAGGAGCGGCAGGTCGGGCCGGAACGAGCGGAACAGCGACGCCGTCTCGAACGCTCCCGTGAGGATGACACGGTCGACCGACGGGTGCGACACCAGCTGGCGGCCCAGCGCATCCTCGTCGACATCGACCAGCCGCAGCACCTCGCGAGGCACACCGGCGGCCCACAGCGCCTCGGCGACCATCGCGCCGCAACGTGCGGCGAGCCCGGCGGGCTTGAAGAGCACGGCCGATCCGGCGGCAAGCGCGGCGAGCGCCGATCCGGCGGGGATGGCGACGGGGAAGTTCCACGGCGGCGTCACCAGCGTGAGGCCCGCCGGCACGAACGACGCACCGTCGACCGCCTCGAGCTCGAGGCCGAGCTCGGCGTAGTAGTGGGCGAAGTCGACCGCCTCCGACACCTCGGGGTCGGCCTGGTCGAGGGACTTCCCCGCCTCCGACGCCATCACCTCGAGCAGCTCGGCGCGACGGCGCTCGAGCTCGTCGCCCGCACGGTGCAGGATGCGGCCCCGCTCTTCGGCGCCCAGCGCGGCCCAGGCGCGGCCGGCATCGCGCGACGCCGCGACGAGCGACTCCAGCTCGGGCTCGGTGCTCACGCGCGCCGCCGCGATCGTAGCGCGGCCGAGGTCGCTCGCGGGCACGCGGGCGAGGATGCCGGCCGCCCACTCGCGGTTCGCGCCCACGGACGGGTCGGTGTCGGGCGTGTTCTCGAAGCGCCCGGGCTCCGGATGCGGCACCGCCGCGAACCTGTCGGCCACACGGTGGGCCGGGGGGACGCTGTCGTCGAGGTCGGCGAGTGAGGCGAGGAAGCGCCCGCGCTCCCGGGCGAACAGGTCGGCCCGATCGTTGAGCTCGAACACCGCCGACATGAAGTTCTCCTGCGACGCGCCCTCTTCGAGGCGTCGGATGAGGTACGCGATCGCGACGTCGAACTCGGTCGGCGAGACCACGGGCGTGTAGAGCAGCAGCGATCCGACCTCGCGCTTCACGGCCTCCGCCTGGCCCTGCGCCATGCCGAGCAGCATCTCGATCTCGAGACCGTCGCGCACGCCGCGCTGACCGGCGAGGATCCAGGCGTAGGCGAGATCGAACAGGTTGTGGCCGGCGACGCCGAGCCGCACGTTGCCGATGCGCGACGGGTGCAGCGCGTACTCGAGCACCCGCTTGTAGTTGGTGTCGGTCTCCTGCTTCGTGCCCCAGGTGGCGAGCGGCCAGCCGTGAACCGACGACTCGACCCGCTCCATCGGCAGGTTCGCGCCCTTCACCAGGCGCACCTTCACGCCCGCGCCTCCCCGGGCACGGCGGGCGGCCGCCCAAGCTTGCAGGCGGATCATGGCGCCCAGCGCATCCGGCAGGTAGGCCTGCAGCACGATGCCGGCCTCGAGCTGCGTGAACTCGGGGCGGTCGAGCAGGGTGGTGAAGACCGCGATCGTGAGATCGAGGTCCTTGTACTCCTCCATGTCGAGGTTGATGAACTTCGCCGGGCGGCCCAGCGAGACCGGGCGCATCGCCTCACGGAAGAGCGGCAGCAGCTTCTCGACGACGTCGGAGACCGCCTCGTCGAACGCCCACGGCGCGTGCGGCGCGACCGTCGACGACACCTTGATCGACACGTAGTCGACGTCGTCGCGGGCGAGCAGGCGGACGGTGCCGCCGAGACGGCGACCGGCCTCGCTGTCGCCGAGCACGGCCTCACCGAGGAGGTTCATGTTGAGCCGGGTGCCCGGCTTGCGGATGCGGGCGATCGCCGGGCCGAGCTTCGCATCCGTGGCATCGATGACGAGGTGACCGACCATGCGGCGCAGCACGCGGCGCGCGATCGGCACGACGATGCCGGGAAAGGCGGGCGCGATGGCTCCGCCCAGGCGGACGGCCGCGCGGAGGGGCAGCGGGAGGAAGGCGGGCACGTCGGGGGCGATGCGCTGCAGGGCGCGAGCGGCGACGCGGAGGTCCTCCGGGCGGACCACGCCGTCGACGAAGCCGACGGTGAAGTCGAGGCCCTTGGGGTCGGCGAGCACGCCGGCCAGGCGGGCGGCCGAGGCATCGGCGGTGTGCTCGGCGGCCTCGGCGAGCCAGCGGCGCACAAGCGCCTCGACCTCATCGGCGAGCGCGAGGCCGGATGCGGATGCGGCGGCGGCGCCGGGTGCAGTCGCGTCGGAGGCGGCGGCCGCGGTCGCGGTCGCAGCGGCGTCGGGGGCGAGATCGGCGTCGGCAGGGCGCGAGGAGAGATCCGTCATGAGGTTCATGTTCGGTGATCCGACCCCTCAGGAAAAGCGACGCTTGGTGACGGATACCGATAAGCTGCGGTGATCAATCCCGAGGGGGCGCTCATGCTCGACGTCCGGAAGCTCGTGCTGCTCCGCGAGCTCGCGATCCGCGGCACGATCGCGGCCGCCGCCGAGGCGCTGAGCTTCAGCCCCTCGGCCGTGTCGCAGCAGCTCAGCGCGCTCGAGCGGGAGACCGGCGTCGAGCTCCTCCGCAAGGTGGGGCGTCGCGTGCAGCTCACCCCGCAGGCGGAGGTGCTCGTGGCCGCGACCGCCGAGCTGCTCGACACCCTCGAGCGCGCCGACGTCGCGATGCAGGCGTCTCTCGGCGAGGTGACCGGCACCATCCGCGTGGCCGTCTTCCAGTCGGCGGCGCTGACGCTCATGCCCGCCGCGCTCCGGGCGATGACCGAGGCGCATCCGGGGCTCCGCATCGAGATGGCGCAGCAGGAGCCCGGGCAGGCGCTCAGCGACACGTGGGCCCGCGAGTTCGATGTCGTGCTCGGCGAGGAGTACCCGGCGCACTCGGCGCCCTGGCTGAGCGGGCTCGAGCGGCACGACCTCACGTCCGATGCGGTGCAGCTGGCGCTGCCCGCGGAGGCGGACTCACCGCATCCGCTCGCCTCGCTCGACGACGCCCGCACCATGCCGTGGGTGATGGAGCCGCCCGGCACCGCGAGCCGGCACTTCGCCGAGCAGCTCTGCCGCGTCGCCGGCTTCGAGCCCGACGTGCGCTACGAGACCGCCGACCTGCAGACGCAGATCCGCCTGATCGAGACGGGCAACGCCGTGGGGTTCATGCCCGAGCTCGTGTGGTCGGGCAGGCCCACGACCTGCCGCATCCTCACCCCGCCCGGGGCGCCGCGGCGCACGATCTTCACAGCGCACCGCGCGTCGGCGTCGGGCTCGCCCGCGATCGCCGCGCTGCGCGGCGCGCTCGAGGCCTCGGCGGCGGCGTGGCGCGCGTCGACCGTGGTGGTGTCGGACGCTGCGGGTGCGGTCCGGACCAGCCCCGCGGATGCGGTCGGGCCCGACGCCAGGGATGCGTCGCGTCAGGTCAGCGACGCCTCGTAGATGGCGGCGATCGACGCGTCGAGGGTGGCGTGGAACTCCTCGTCGCTCTGCTGCGCGGAGAGCCCGTCGAGCAGGGCGCGGCTGAAGCTCGCGATGAGGCCGTGGTTGCGCGCGAGCCGCGCATCCGCCTCCTCACGGCTGTAGCCGCCCGAGAGGGCGACGACCCGGGCGACGTTCGGATGCGCGATGAGGTCGGCGTAGAAGTCGTCGACCGAGGGGATGCTGATCTTCACCGCGACCTTGCGCTCGCCGAGCCCCGCGAGGTGCTCGAGGATGTTCGCCTTCAGGAGCGCCTCGGCCGCCGCCTTGTCGGGGGCGTGGATGTCGACCTCGGGCTCGAGGATGGGCAGCAGCCCCACGTCGAGCACCGCGTCCGCCACATCGAACTGCTGGTCGACGATCCGCGCGATCCCGCTCTCGTCGGCGGAGTGGATGACCGAACGCTCCTTCGTGCCCAGCGCTCCCGCCTCCTTCGCCCGACCGAGCAGGTCGTCGAGGTCGGGGATGTCGCGCATCAGCTGAACGCCGTCGGCCTCGTCGCGGAGCCCCTTGTCGATCTTGAGGAGGGGCACGATGCCCTTCGTGGCCCACAGCCAGTCGGCGACGCCCTTGCCCTCGATCCGGCGGCCGAGGGTGTCCTCGAAGAGGATCGCGGCGAGGATCCGCTCGGAGGTGAACGCCGGGTCGGTCATGATGCGCACGCGCTCGGCGTGGATGAGGTCGAACATCCGCTCGTCGCCCGAGTACTCGGAGGGCTCGATGCCGTAGAGCTGCAGCGCCTTCGGCGTGCTGCCGCCGCTCTGGTCGAGCGCGGCGATGAAGCCCCGGCCCGTCTCGAACCGGGTGAGCATGGTGTCGTGGGTGGTGGTGTCGTCGGTCATGCCTCACGCCTCTCGTCCGGGCGACCTGCCGGTGGGGGCGGGCGCGCCGTCCCGCCACGGCCGAGCCTAGGCTCCGCCCGCCGGCGGCACCAGAGGTCGGCGAGGCGCGGGCGGGACGGCGGCTCTCGTCAGGCGAGCTCGGCGGCGATCGCGGCGGCAGCAGCGCGGAGGCGGGCGCCGATCCGCTCCGTGTCGGTGTCGTGGTGCACGTACACGACGGCGACCGCGGCGGGCGGCCGCCCGGCGACGACGACGGGAGCGGCGACCGAGGCGAGGCCGGCGATGACCTCGTCGTGGCTGGTGGCGTATCCGCCCGGCATGGCGCGGTGGGTCGGCGACTCGACGAGCGCGGGCCGGGCCGCCGCGGGCATGGCCATCTGGATCGCCAACCCGGGCGCCCCCGCCTCCAGCGAGTGCCGTGTGCCCGGACGCTGGGCGACGGCGGCGTGCAGGTGGCGGGGCTCGACGCTGACGAGCGTCGTCACGATGTCGTCGCCGTCGAGCACCACGACGAACGCCGTCATGCCCAGCTCGTTCGCCACCGCGGTGAGCTCGGGCAGCGCCGCGGTCTGCAGGTCGCGCGCCACCGAACGGGCGAGCGCCGCGAGCCGCGCGCCGAGCTCGAGCGCCCCCGCCGAGTTGCGCACGACGAGCCCGTGCTCCTCGAGCGTCCGCACGATCCGGTACACGATCGAGCGGTGCAGCCCCAGCCGGTTCGCGAGCTCGGCGATGGTGAGCGGATGCTCCGCCTCGGCCAGCACCTCGAGCGCCTGGATCCCGCGCGACAGCGTCTGCGACGACGACCCACCCGCGGCCCGGCTCTCGTCGCTCATGCCCCCATCCTCCCATCGCCCGGAACAGGCCGTCGGCGTGCTCTCAAGGGCGGTCGTCACCCTCGTTCGACATGTCCGACGCCGCGAGGACCGGAGCGCCCGATGACACCTCCGGGGCGGGATCATCGGGCGGCGAGGAGGGGGAGCCGTAGCGTCGGGCAGCGCCGATCATCGAGTTCGCGACAGCGATGAGCGGCACCGCGAAGAAGGCGCCGACGACACCCGCCACGGCCGACCCGGCGGTGACGCCGAGCACGATGCCGAGCGGATGCACCTTCACCGCCGACCCGGTGAGCAGCGGATGCAGGACATGACTCTCGAGCTGCTGCACGAGGATGACGATGCCCAGCATGATCAGCGCGTGCACCCAGCCGTTGAAGATCAGAGCGATGACGACGGCGAGGGCGCCCGCGACGATCGCGCCGACGACCGGGATGAAGGCGCCGAAGAACACGATGACCGCGATCGGGATGGCGAGCGGCACCCCGAGGATCAGCGCCCCGACACCGATGCCGATCGCGTCAGTCACCGCGACCACGAGCTGGATGCGGATGAAGCTCGACAGCGTCCTCCATCCGGCCTGACCGGCAGCGTCGATCCTCGGGCGGGCCGCCCTCGGGAAGAGCCGAGTGACCCAGCGCCAGATCCGCGGCCCGTCGATGAGGCTGAACAGGGTCACGAAGATGACGATGAACACCCCCTCGAGCACGTGGACGGTGCTCGACCCCACCCGGAGCGCCCCGCTTCCGATGTCGGACGCGTGCTGCTGCACCCACGAGGTCGCGCTGCCGACCCAGCCGTTCACCGTGTCCTGAGTGATGCCGAACGGCTGCGTGGCGAGGAGGCTCTGCGCCGACTGCACGGCCTGCGCGGTCTGATCCTTGAGCGCGGGCAGCTGGGTGCGCACCTGCTCGGTGACGAGCAGCACAAGCCCGACGAGCACGGCGAACACCGTGACCCAGGCCGTGAGGATCGCGAGCCACTTGGGCCACCGGTGGCGCTGCAGCCACCCGGAGAACGGCACGAGCAGGGCCGACAGGATCAGCGCGATGAGGAAGGGGATGACGATGTCGGCGACCCGCGTGGCGAGCAGCACCACGACGGCGATCGCGGCGCCGACGACCAGGAGTCGCCAGGCGAACGCGGCACCGATGCGGAGGCCGCGGGGGATCGCCTCGGTGACACCGGCGGTGGGCGAGACGGGAGGAGCCGGCGGCTCGGGTGCGGTGCTCATATCCGGACCGTAGCCCCTGAGGGGAACGTCGAGGCCCCGGACTCAGCGGACCAGAAGGCTCTTCGCTCAGCCGACCGGGGACAGCAGCACTCAGCCCCCCGTCGCCGGGGTGAGCGTGAGGTAGTCGAGCAGCGCCTTGTACCCGGACGCGCTGGGGTTCTTCCCCGTCGTCGTCAGCCGCACGAGGTAGCTGCCTGGGGCGGGGAACGCAGCGGATCCGAACGTCACGTCCTTCTGACTCGCCCCTCCCGTCCAGAAGAGATCCTGCGGGCCGCCCACGTCGACTCCGTTGACGGAGAGCTGGTAGATCCCGCTGTTGCTCGCTCTGTACACGCGCGCCGCGAGATCGTAGGTGCCTGCCTGCGGGACGTCGACGCTGAACTCGATGTAGTCGCCGACGGCGTTGTTGTTCACGCCGAGCTTCTTGCCGCCGCTCGCGCTCCCGTCGTTGGAGCGGGTGACCGAGTCGGTGAGCGCGTTGATCGGCAGCGTCTCTGCTTCGTACGCACTCGGAACGGGGATCGGGGCGGGATTGGCCTGCTGCGCACCGTCGAGGGAGAACTTCACGGCGAAGTCCTTGCCGCCGGCCGCGTTGACGTCGACCTTGAGCTTCACGGTGGGCGTGTACTGGAGGACCGTGACCTGAGGGTCCTTGGAGATGAGGCCGGTCGCCGGGACATCGAGACTGAGGTAGATCTGTCCGGTGTTCTTCTGGGTGGGGTCGGCGATCGACAGCTCGAGGCTGCCGGCGGTCTCGCTCACCATCACCGACGCCTTCTTGTCGGACGTGACCCCGGCGGCGGTGGTCGTCTCGTCCTTCCAGAAGTTGATCCCGGTCACGTTCAGCCCGTTCTCTCGCACGGCCTGCACGGATCCCGAGTTCTCGAGGATGCTGATGTCCGGCGCAGCGCCGTAGCTGCTCACCTGAGCGCTCGTCTTGTTCGGCAGCAGCACGTAGGAGTACCCGGCGTCGGTCGGGTTCGTCCCGTGATCGAACGCCAGCGAGAGGAAGCTGTTCGTGACGGGCGTGGTGTTCGCCCACTCCGACGAGGAGTTGAGCTGCTTCCAGTTCCCGGTGCGCTGCTCTCGCAGCCCGTTCACCGTCGCGCCCCCGGGGAAGTAGTAGCCGATGTCGGATCCCGGGACGTTCCCGGCGAGGTGCACCGTGTTCACGCCCGAGCCGGTCTCGGCCCACCCCAGGTTCGTCGGCTTCGCCACTCCGTTCACCGTCAGCGCGTTGTCGCCCGTCGCGTTCAGCTTGCGGTTCTCGACGATCGTCTCCGTCCCGATCCCGTCGGTGCTGGTGATGCCCGCGCCCAGGGCGACGATCTCATCGTCGAACATGAACCACGACTTCTTGCCCTCGAGGTTGCTTCCGACCGGATGCAGTTCCATGCCGGTGACGCCGTACTGGCCCAGGATGCTCGCACCCCCGACCCACGACTTGTCCGTTCGGCTGTTCGCGGGTTGAGTCGTGCCCTTCAGCACCGTCGTGCCGGGCAGCCGGAAGCTGTCGACGGTGGGCCAGAAGTCGCCGTTGAACTGACTGAGGTCGTCGTTGTACAGGTAGGTCATCCCGTCCCCGGTGTGCCAGCCCTTCGCGTTCTCGGAGTTGATGGATTCGAATGCGCCGATCCGGCTCGACGCCATGCTGATGCCGAAGCCGAATCCCGGTCGCAGGTGCACGGTGCGGTCGATGCCGGTGTATTGACGGTTGGTGACGAGCTCGTCGCGAGAGGGGACGGAGCTGTCGTCGAGGATGGCCTTCGCCGCCACGATCAGGTCGATCGGGACGCTCGACAGGAACGTCGTGTCGCTGTCGGTCGCCAGCCAGGCCTTGATCATGCTCTTGAAGGCGAGAGCGTCGGCTGCCGGAGAGACGGAGGACAGGCGGATGATGGACGAGAGCACCGACACCGCTGCATCGTCGTCCTGCGCCCCGTACCGGCTCACCTCCCGTCCGCGCACCATGTCCATGAGGTTGCCCTTGTAGACGAAGGGCTCGAAGGCGTCGTAGACCCACTGGATCGTGTGGGCGCTGTTCGGATCCACCACGTCCCAGGTGGAGCCGTCGAGCAGGTACATGAGGTCGGCGATGCCCGCGAGCAGGGACGCCCCGTATCCGCCGTTGTAGGCGTAGAAGTTGTGCTGGACGAACGATCCGTCCTGGTAGAAGCCATCACCGCTCGTGACGAAGGGGAAGAGTGCGCTGAGTCCGTCGCGTCCGGCGGCGATGCGTGTCGCGTCCGATCCGTTGATGCCGGACATCGCGATCACCTGGCTCTCCCAGAGGCGATTCGCGCCCGTCATGGCCACGGTGGGCTGCGCATACGTGATCGCGGCCATGTAACCGGAGACCTGCGTGCTGGTCAGATCGCTGTAGACCAACGCGACGATGTCGTTCAGCGCGAGTGGTGCTCCGATCTGCCAGTGCCACCAGTTCTGGTACATGGTGGCGCCGTCGTAGTAGACGTGCGAGTTCATCCAGTCGAGTCCGCTGACCAGATCGGCCTCGAGCTGCGTGTTGCCCTGCAGGGCGGATCCCGCGGTGCTGTACGCCAGCGCCATGGCACGAAGGTGCTGATAGGTGCGGGTCACACTGGCCGAATCGTTGCCGAAAGGGGAGTCGTCCCAGAGTCGGTTGCGGTCCGGGGTCTTCTTCATGGAGTCCCAGTACTGCTGCCCCGCTGCCGTGATGCTGGTGACGCGGGCCGCGATGTCCGGATCAGAGGCGTCGAACGACGTGCCGCCCGCCACCATGGTGGCGTACCTCTCTCTGAGGGTGTCGAACTCATCCGCCGCCGTGCTGTCCACCACGACGGAGGCAGACGCTGGTGTCGGCTGCGCGTGGGCGCCGGACGGTGTGAGCACGAGCGCTCCCGTGAGCATCGCGAGCGCGACGGTGACCGTCGTCGCTCTCTTCGGTGAAGACCTGAACATCGTTGTTCTCTCTCTCGATCTCCCCGCGCTACGCGGGGCGGCAGCGCAGGGTCAGGATCTGGAACGGACGGAGGGTGAGCTCGATCGCATCGACGTCGCCGTGGTGGAGAGCGTCATCGAGCGGTCGTTCGAGGAGATCGACCTCGTCGATCGCCGCCAGCGGGATGCCGAAGGCCAGCCGCGTTCTCTGCCGCCCTCCGGTCGCGTCGTGCAGTCGGACGATGAGATCGCCGGAGTCGTCCTCGGCGAGCTTGACCGCGGTGACGCGGACGCCCTCGTTCGAGCAGCTCACGAGGGGGGTGACCTCGTGCGCACCTGTGACCACGCGCTGAGCACGATCGAGCCGATGGCCGTCTTCCGCGGCGTCCGTCAGCGTCGCGTCCGGGCGGATGCGGAAGCGCAGCTCGTGGTGGCCCTGATCCGCTTCCGGATCGGGGAAGGTCGGCGCGCGCAGTACTGACAGTCCGACCGTGGTGACGACCGAGCCGTTCGAGGCGACCGTCCTCTCCACGGAGTGGCCGTAGGTGGAGTCGTTCGCGATGGACACGCCGTACCCGGGTTCCGCCACGTGCATCCACCGCTGAGCGACGACCTCGAAGCGCGCTTCGTCCCACGAGGTGTTGGTGTGCGTCGGACGGGTGACGTGGCCGAACTGGATCTCGGCGCGCGTGTGCTCCGCATGGATCTCGAGGGGCAGGTACATGCGCAGGAGGCGATGCCTCTCGTGCCAGTCGATGCTGAGGTCGACGTCGATGCCGTCGGCGTCCGGGGCGAGGCGGAGGGTCTGGGTCACCGAGGTCGCACCCGTGGAGCGTGTCACCGAGACCACTCCCGTCCCGTCGTCCGAGACGAAAGCCGTGATCGTGTCCGCCCGGTCGAGATCGACAGCGCGTGCCCGGTAGTGCGCGTCGATGTCCCACGCATCCCATTTGTCGGGGTGGTCGGGGTGCAGGCGCAGCAGCCCTGCCCGTGCTCCCTCCGGGATCACGTCACGCCCCGCCGGCCCTGAGAGCGCCACGATCAGGCCGCCCTCGTCGATGACGGCGCGGACACGCCCGTTCGACAGCACCCAGCCGCCCTCGGGAGTGGAGGCGAGCCGTGTCGCGGGCGACGGCGAGCGCTCGACGCCCACCGCTCCGGCGGCGATCCCGTCGAGCGTGAGCGGAGCGGAGTTCGCCCGCAGGGTGCGCTCTCCCTCTCCGGTGAGCGCGGCGAGGCTCGCGCGAATCGACTGCTCGAGGTCGGCGGCGAGGGCGGCGTGCGCCGCTTCGGCCTCGCGGTGCACCCAGGCGATCGAGCTCCCCGGCAGGATGTCGTGGAACTGGAGGAGGAGGGTCTGCCGCCAGGCACGACGCAGTAGCTCGGCGGGGTAGGGCGTGCCCAGGTAGAGCGCTGCGGTCGTGGCCCAGAGCTCCGCCTCGTGCAGCAGCCGTTCCGTTCGCCGATTGCCCTGCTTCGTCTTCAGCTGGCTGGTGAGAGTCCCTCGATGGAGCTCGAGGTACATCTCGCCCGTCCACACCGGCAGCGAGGGGTTCTCGTGACGGGCGCGGTCGTAGAAGTCCCGCGGCGACCCGAGCGCCACCCGAGGTGAGCCCTCGAGATCCGCCTGGAGATGCGCCCTCTCCACCATCTCGCGGGTCGGCCCGCCACCGCCGTCGCCCCAACCGAATGGCGCCAGCGAGACGGTTCCGGTGCCGTGATCGGTGTAGGTGCGCTCGGCGTGGGCCAGCTCGGCGGGCGAGAGCTCGGCGTTGTAGGTCTCGATCGGCGGGAAGTGGGTGAAGACCCGTGTGCCGTCGATCCCCTCCCACCAGAAGGTGTGGTGGGGCATCCGGTTCGTCTGGTTCCACGAGATCTTCTGCGTCATGAACCAGTCGGCGCCGGCGAGCCGGATCAGCTGAGGGAGGGATGCGGAGTATCCGAAGGTGTCGGGAAGCCAGACCTCCGTCGTGTCGACGCCGAACGTGTCGAGGAACCACCTCTTGCCGACGACGAGCTGACGCGCCGTCGCCTCGGATCCCGGGAGATTGGTGTCGGGCTCCACCCACTGGCCACCGACCGGCACGAACCTCCCCGCGCGCACCTGGTGTTCGATGCGGGCGAAGATCTCGGGATAGTGCTCCTGCATCCAGGCGAGCTGTTGGGCCGAGGAGCACGCGAACCGCAGGTCGGGATGCCGGTCCAGCAGATCGAGCACGTTCGAGAACGTCCGTGCGCACTTGCGGATGGTCTCGCGGATGGGCCAGAGCCACGCCGAGTCGATGTGGGCGTGCCCCGTGGCGATCACCGTGTGGGCGCTGGCATGGGCGGGGGCGTCCAAGGCCGGGGCGAGGAGCGCACGGGCGCGATCGACCGATCCGGGCACGTCGTCAGGGTCGATCGCGTCGAGCATGGCCGTGAGGCACGCTCCGATGCGGGCGGCGCGCGGAGTCGTCTCCGCCAGCTCGTGCATCAGGCCGACGAGGACCTCGATGTCGAGAGCCAGCTGCTCGACCCGTGCGTCGACGAGCCCGATCTCGAGTCGACGGAGCGTGTAGAGCGGGGCGGACTCCGGCTGGGGTCCGTCGCCCAGGTGGGTGCTCCGCCAGTGCGATTCGGGCGGGATGGTGGGGTTGGCGGCGAGCTCGAGGTAGAGATCGACGCGGTCGCCGACGATCGGCACCCAGGCGTTGCGAGGCGAGATGCCCTTCACGATCGAACCGTCCGGGCGGAACGCGAGCGCCTCGGCCTGGAACCCCGGCGACTGGTCGTTGAACCCGAGGTCCACCAGCAGCTCGACACGATGGTGGCCGGTCACGGCCCAGTCATCCGGGACCGTCCCGGTGACGTGCAGCCACACGGTGCTCCACGGCGTACCCCACTGCTCGCCGACGGAGAAGGGTCGGAAGTCGCCCTCCCGGGCCTCGGCGAACGGAAGGGGTTCGCCGGGGGCGGGCCATGCGGTGATGTCCACCGGCCTCGAGGCCGTCACCCGGAGGGGGAGCAGGCTCTCGTGGACGAAGCGGTCGACCCGATCGGCGATGGGACGGCTCATCGGGCGGGCCGCTCGAGTCGGTACCCGGCCGGGAACAGCGGATCGGAGGTGCTGTTCGGGACGTCCTCCGGGGAGCGCTCGACGGCGTCCATCGAGCGGGGGATCTCGAACGGCAGGCGGCCGCGGGGAGGGATGCGGCCGGAGAGCGCGGCGACCAACGCGTCGTCGCTCACCCCGCACGTGCCGACGACGGTCTGGGCGAACTCGATCAGCGGCGTCAGGATCGCCGGTCGTTCGAGGTTCGCGTCGACGATGAGGGGCGTCGTCGCGGCGATCGAGCGCAGACGCGACACGAGACCGGGGCGGTAGTCGAGGGATCCCTGGTGGAAGAGGGACTCGAACAGCAGGTCGTCGCGCGGATCGTAGGGCGCGGGCAGGCGGACGATCGCGACGTCGGCGTCCTCGGGGCGCGGCACCACCGTTCCCCAGGCCTCGGCCGAACGCTCCGACATGCCCTCGACATAGACCCGCTGACCCGCTCGCGGCGCGAGCGGGAGGAGTCCGTCATCCGTGAGGACCGTGACGGACGACGCCTGTGCGTGGAACCCCGCCTCCTCGTGCGCAGCGCTGCCGACGATCTCGGCGGCGGCCTCTTCGTCGACGAAGGGGTCGTCGAAGAGGCCGAGCCGGAACTTGAGCTCGAGCAGCCGGAACGCCGACTCATCGATCCGCTCCACGGGGACGCGGTCGGTGCGGACCAGGTCCAGCAGCAGATCGGTGCACTCCTCGCCGCCGAACTGGTCGCATCCGGCGTCGAGCACCTTGAGCATCCGCTCCGCGGGAGACAGGTGCTCCACGCCCCAGGCCTTGGCCGGGAGGACCTGTCCCTGCGCGACGTTGTCGTGGATGAGCTCCCAGTCGGTCACGACGACGCCGTCGAAGCCGAGGGACTCGCGGAGGAGCCGGGTGATGATGCGGCGGTTGAACGCGAAGCCGACCTCTTCGACAGGCTCGCCGTCCAGCTCGAGCCCGACCGGCATCCCGTAGTAGGGCATCAAGCCGGCCGTCCCGGCGGCGATCGCGGCCCGGAAGGGTGCGAGATGCAGGTCGAAGCGCCCGCCGGGATAGACCTGCTCGCGTCCGTAGGGGAAGTGCGCGTCCTCGCCGTCCCGCTGCGGTCCTGCACCGGGGAAGTGCTTGGTCACACAGGCCACCGACGTCGGGCCCAGCTCATCGCCTTGGAACCCACGGAGGTAGGTCAGCATCGCGCGCGTGGTGCGCTCGGCATCCGCTCCGAAGGTCTGGAACTGCCGCCCCCATCGAGGATCGCTCGCGATGTCCACCTGCGGATGCAGCGCCAGGCGGATGCCGACGGCCAGGTACTCGGCGCGGGCGATCCGGGCGTGCTCGAGGATGTCGGCGTCGTCGAGGGCGGCCAGGCCCAGGGGCTCGGGCCACTGTGAGAACCCCCGGGCGGCGAAGGAGGCGCCGGCGTTCTCGGTGAACGCGTGCCGCGGATCGGTGCTGATGGTGACGGGGATGGCATGTTCGGTCTGCAGGGCCAGCGACTGCAGGGCGTTGGCCCATCGCGCGGCCTCGCGCGGGGTGCCCAGGCCGTGCACGTTGAAGTGGTTCATCCGCTTGTCGAGGACGACGGTGCTCGTCGGCGACTTGCTGAGCGCTCCGGCGGTCTCGACCAGCGTGCCGTTCGCGCCCGACTCGATGACCGTGTGGAACATCAAGCCGACCTTCTCTTCGAGAGACAAGCGCGGCAGCAGGTCGGCGGTGCGCGCCTTCGGGGGCAGGCCGGGGGTGCGGTAGTCCGGGGTCACGCTCAGCCTTTCAGACCGGTGAAGCCGATCCCCTTCACGATGGAACGCTGGAAGATCAGGAAGATGAGGATGGGCGGGATGCTGGCGATCAGCAGGCCGGCGATGAGATAGGCCGGATCTGTCGCCTGTGCGAGTCGCGGGAGAGCGACGGCCAGGGGCTGCGTCTCGGGGTCGGTCAGCACGATCAGAGGCCACAGGAACTCCTTCCAGGCCGTCATGATCGACAGCAGCGAGACGACCGCGAGGATCGGCCGCGACATCGGCAGCACGATCCGCCAGAAGATCGTGAACCATCCCGCGCCGTCGAGCTGGGCGGCCTCGAACAGATCGCGCGGGATGTCCTCGAAGAACTGCTTGACCAGCAGGATCGTGAAGGCGTTCGCCCCCGCGGGGAGCCACACGGCCCAGGGGGTGTCGGTGAGGCTCAGGTGGAGGAGCGGCAGATCGAGGACGGTGAGGTACAGCGCGATGAGGGTCACCGTGCCGGGCACGAACAGCGTGAGCAGGATCGCCCCGTAGACGATCCGTCCGTACCAGGGGCGGATCACGGCGAGCGCGAACCCGGCCGTCGCCGACACCACGAGCTGGACGATCCACGACCCGCCCACGAGCACCAGGGTGTTGCCGAGGTACTGCCCGATCGACAGCAGGTTCCACGCGTCGGGGATGTTCTCCCACTTCGCGGGGCTGGGGATGAGACTCAGGGGGGTTCTGCAGCAGATCGGTCGTCGACGAGATCGCGGCACGCAGCATCCAGAGCAACGGGACCGCCCCGAGGGCCACCAGTCCGATCATCAGGACGACGTGCATCGCCCGCCAGCCGACGAAGATGCGCGGTCGGCGCCAGTCGAAGCTCGACAGGAGGCCGCGTTCGCGCGGTGGCGCGGCGGGCCGCGAGCGTCGGGCGTCGGTTGTCGCGGTCATCGGGTGCTCCAGGAACGGGTCAACCGCAGGTAGACCGCGGAGACGATGATGAGGACGCCGGCGAGCAGGAGGCTGAGTGCCGTGGCGACGCCGTAGTTGCCGAAGAGGAAGGCGTAGCGGTAGATCATGAGGAGGATCGTCACGGTGGCGTTGGCCGGTCCTCCGTCGGTCATCACATACGGTTCGGTGAAGACCTGGATCGCCCCGATGATCTGCAGCAGCAGCAGCACGAGGATCACCCCGCGCATCTGCGGGAGGGTGATGTGGACGATGCGCTTCCACACGGATGCACCGTCCAGCTCAGCCGCTTCGTACAGCTCGGTGCTGACACCGGTCAACGCCGCCAGGTAGATGAGGATCGCCGTGCCGGCGCCCGACCAGGTCGCCACGATCACGAGGCTCGGCATCGCGGTGCCGGGGGACTGCAGCCACGGCAGCGGGTCGACACCGACCAGCCCGAGCAGGCTGTTGATCACACCCGAGTCGCCGGGGTCGAAGAACACCTTCCAGAGCAGGACCGAGACCACGGGCGGGATGACCACCGGCAGGTAGGCGAGGACACGCGCGAGAGCGCCTCCCCGGCGCAGCTCGGAGATGAGCACCGCACACACGAGAGGGACGGGGAGCCCGATCGCCAGGGACAGGACGGTGAACCAGAGCGTGTTCAGCGCCGCACGCGGGAGGAGCGGATCCGCGAAGAGGACCTCGAAGTTGTTCCACCCCACCCACTCGGGCGCGGTGACCAGGTCGGTCTGCTGGAACGCCAGCGCGGCGCTCTGCAGGATCGGCCACCAGGCGAAGTATCCGAAGACGACGAACGTGGGAAGCAGGAAGACCAGACCCGCGACCGCCGCGCGGCGACGCGTGCGCGAGCGACGGCGCGGCGGGCTGGGGTGGTCCGCCTGCGCAGCACGAACGGGTGTCGTGCTGCGCAGGCGGTCGGTGGTGACGGTCATCACTTGTGCTGGGCCAGGATCTGGTTGACCCGCTGCTCCGCGTCGTTCAGCAGGGCGTCGATGTCGGCGTTCTGGTCGGTCAGCACCGATTGGACCACGGGATCGAGGGCCGCGTAGATCTCCTGCGAGGCGACCGCCGGCTCGGGCACGTACTCGAACTCGTCGAGCGATGCGGTGTAGGGCGCGAAGTTGTCCACCGGGACGTTGACGTAGTCCGCGATGGCGTCGCGGTACGCCGAGTAGGCCTCGGCGCTGAAGATGGGCGCGACGGGCACACCGACCGGCAGGCCGTCAGCAGCGGAGGCCTTCGCGGTCTCGGCAGCGACCTCGAGGTCGTAGTTGGGGCGCAGGGCTCGCCAGTCGATCCACTTGACCGCGGCCTCCTTCTCGGCCTCGGTCGCGGTGGCGTTGACCATGAGGACCGTGGCGCCGGCGAGCGTCGCGTCCGCACCGCCCTGGGGCATGGGCCCGGCACCGAAGGCCTCGGGCTTCCCCCCGGCCGCGATGTAGTTGGGGTACACGTCCGGCGGTGCGGTCACCCACATGCCCACGTTGCCGGCGGTGAACTCGGCGACGAGGTCCTCCTGCTTGCCGAGGACGTTGTCGCCGAGGGAGTCGTCCGTCCAGCGCATGTCCTTCCACATCTGCAGGACCTCGCGGGAGGCGTCGTCGTTGAACGCGGCGGTCCAGGTGCCGTCGGCGGACTGGTCGATCATCTTCCCGCCGTAGGTGTAGTCGTAGCCGGTGAGGTGCCATCCGCCGCTGTTGTTGGTGGAGATCTCGCCGAACCCGGTCTTGCCCGTCGCGTCGGAGATCTTCTTCGCCGCCGCGCGGACCTCGTCCCACGTCTGCGGGGGAGAGTCGGGATCGAGACCCGCCTGCTCGAAGAGATCGCGGTTGTAGACGAGACCGAAGGCGTAGCTCTTCTCGGGGATGCCGTAGACGGCGTCCCCCTGCTCGAGGAACTGCATGACCCGCGGGTTGAGGTCCTTGAAGCTGTCGAGCTTCGACGCGACCGAGGCGATGTCGGCGACCTGCCCGCGTTCGATGAGGGCGGGCGGTTCGGTCAGCGGAACCCGCAGGAGGGTGGGGGCGCTGCCGCCGGCCAGACGCGTGGCGAAGGTCTTGGCGTCCCACGGCACATCCGAGGCCTCGATCGTGATGTTCGGGTTCGCTGCTTCGAACTCCTCCACCTGGCGTTCGAAGAGCTGCACCGCGGCCGTGTTCGTCGCGGCGGGCTTCCCCATGACCGTGATCGTGACCTTCCCGTCTCCGTTGTCGGCGTCGCCGGCTCCATTGCCTGCGCTGCAGCCCGTGATGAGTGCCAGTGCGGGCACGATCACTGCCGCTGCGATGATGCGCCGTGTGCGCTCTTGCATCTTTCCTCCGTTCGGGGGCGGCCGGGTGGCCGCCGCGCGATTGCCCGACGAAGAACAGGTGGTGCGTCACCTCGTCGTGCACGTGGGCTCAGTATGGGCTAACTCGTGTTCAGTTCGCAAGAAAAACTTTCAAGACATAAACACAAAGGTTTACGACTTGTGAACTTCTGTGAGATGTGATTGCCTCATCCACATGGCTGACACCGTCGACGGCGACACCTCGCGCCAGCGCCGCCACGCTCTTCTCGTCATGTCGGCGCGGACCCACGCCGACCTCTTCGACGACTCCCGCGTGGCGCGTCTGCGCTCGCTCGTGACTCTCGGCGACCCCGCGCGTGTCGACGTCTTCGACCGCCGCGCGCTCGCGCAGCTGGCCCAGGTCGAGTACCTCATCACCGGATGGGGGGCTCCGCGTCTCGGTTCGGAGGTGCTTCGCGCCGCCCCTCGGCTGCGAGCCATCCTGCACACCGGGGGCTCGGTGAAGAACCTCGTCACGGACGAGGTCTGGGAACGCGGCATCGTCGTGACGAGCGCGGCGGAGGCCAACGCGATCCCGGTGGCCGAGTTCACCCTCGCGATGATCCTGCTCGAGGCGAAGCGCGTACCCGAGTACATCGCGGGGTACGCATCGACGCGCGATGTCGCGGGCGACTGGCGCGACGGGATCGCATCGGCGGCGACGTTCGGCGGAGTCGTCGGCCTCGTCGGCTTCTCGCGCGTCGGACGGCGCGTCGCCGCACTGCTCGCGCCGTTCGGCTTCGACGTGCTCGTGGCCGACCCGTACGCCGCACCGGACGAGGTGCGTGCGGCGGGGGCGCACCTCGTGGAGCTGGATGCGTTGATGAGGCGGAGCGACATCGTGTCGGTCCATGCGCCGGAGCTTCCCTCCACCCGCCGGCTCCTGAACGCGCCCCGGATCGCGTCCATGCGGCCGAATGCGGTACTGATCAACACCGCCCGGGGGTCGCTCATCGACACCGGAGCCGTGCTCGAGCGGTGCCGACAGGGACTGTTGCGCGCCGTCCTGGATGTCACGGACCCTGAGCCCCTGCCCGCCGACTCCCCGCTCTTCGGCGCGCCGGGAGTGGTGCTCACCCCGCACATCGCCGGGGCGATGCATGCCGAGACGCTGCGGCTGACCGATTCGACCCTGGATGGGCTCGAGACCCTCGTCCGCGGAGGAGCCCCGGCCAACCTCGTCGACAGGTCCATGCTCGGTCTCTCAGCCTGACGCACCCGACGCGCGAGCAGGTGGCGGGGGAGCCGGGCTCCCCCGCCACCCCCTGTCATTGGACGACCACTCCCGTCGTCGTCGACGACGTGACGACGGCCGACGTGGTGTCGGTGGTGCGCACGGAGTAGCTGTGCACTCCCTTCACCCATCTGCCGGTGAAGGCGTAGACCACCCCGTCGGTCACGACCGTGTCGGTCGGATCGACCGGGGCCATGTCGTGCACCACGCCGTCCAGCACGAGCTGGACCTTCTGCGGCGCCTGTCCGTCGGCGTCCGTGTAGGTCGCCTGGACGGTGACGTCGTCACTCGTCGTGAGCGGGCCGCCGGTGTGCGAGATCGCCGTGAGCGTCGGCGGTGTCCCGGTGGCCTGGTTGGTGAAGCTCACGTCGTCGACGAACAGCTCACCATCGGTGTCGGCGGTCTGCTGCAGCCAGAAGACGATCTTCGCCTGCGACCGATCGAGCCCGGGGAACGCGGCCAGGTCGAAGGAGTAGGTGGTCCATCCGTTGGCGATCGCGATCGGCGCATTTCCCGTGACGCGGTGGTTCGAGTCGGCGTCGGCGACCTCGATGCGCAGGCGCAGGTTGGGCGAGGGGGACCGCATCGTCACCGTGAGGTACTGGTAGCCGCTGGCGTCCACGGCGTCGTGCCACGGTTGGAACTTCGCCTGCGACGCCGACGTCGCGGGGTTCTGGAAGAACCTGCCCACCGTCCGCCCGTCGACCGTCGTGTTGGTGACGGAGCCGACACCGGCGTGGTTGTTGTACCAGTTCACCCACGTGTAGCCCTGGACGCCGAACAGCCCGTCCTTCCCGAAGCCGTCGTACAGCAGCGGCGTCTGCGGGGTCGGGAGTGGGGGCGCGACTGTGTAATGCGTCGATGAGTACGCCAGCGATCCGTCGGGCTGGGTGCCGCGGACGTCCACTCGGGCGTTGCTGTAGGGCGCCGCACTGCTGACCGAGAAGGTGCCCGTGGCGACACCCGCGGACGTGGTCATCGGTGTCCAGTTCGGCCCGAGGGCAGGGTCGGCCAGTCCGCTCTCGGTGAAGACGGTGACGTCCCCGGTGACGTAGTCGCCGATGCGAGGCGACGTGATGTCCAGTGCGGCCGGCGCCGCGCCTCCCGACCACGCGGCGTCACCGATCGCGGTCAGTCCGAACAGCGCGGAGAACAGTCCCGCCTGGATGCTGACGCTGTACTCGTTGTAGCGCCACTGCTGCCCGGTGTCCTGCCAGCCCGGCCGGTCCTGGTACCACGGGCTGGCGCTTCGCACGTCGAGAGGATCCTTCGCGTTCGGTCCGCTCACCAGCGCTCCCGGGACGACGACTCCGGTGCCCGTCTGCTTCTGCGCATCCTCGTCGAGGCGGGTGTGCAGGAAGGTGACGCTCTTCTCGCCGACCCCCGACACCCAACTCGTGCCCCAGGGGTTGTTGCCGAACACCCAGTACAGCCCGCGCTGCACCGCCTTGAGCGCCCGTTCGTCGCCGAAGAGCTCGTAGTACCGCAGCGCGTCGGCGACGTACGAGACGTGGGGTTCGTTGACGCCGAAGTTCTTGAACTGGTCCACGACCCCGTACGGGGTGTCGTCCGTGCTGGAGAGGAAGTAGTCCAGCTGCTTCGTCAGGTAGTCGTGGATCTGCGCCTGCGCGTTCGCCGTCGCGACGGGATACAGCTCCGCCATCGAGAGGGGAGCGAGGTCCCAGTAGTTGGTGCTCGACAGGATGGTGAAGTTGGTCGCCGCCATCGTGGCCTCCGCAGCATCGCGATAGTCCGTGTCGCCGGTCAGCAGGTGCAGCTCGACCTCGGCGAAGAGCAGGGAGTTGTCGATGCCACCGCGCGTGGTGGAGTAGCCGCCGAGCGGATCCGTGCGGTGCGCGTCGGCGTAGGTGTAGAACGCCTCGGCCCCCGCACGCGCCTGCGCGGAGAAGCTCTGCCACTCCGCGACGTCGGCCGTCGGGATGGCCCCGTCGGCGAGGGCCTTGTCGACCGCCCGGGCTGTGGCGGCGAGCGCCCCCGCGGCCTTGGCTGAGCCGCCCACCCCGTAACCCGAGATGCGGCGGTCGTCGGCCGTGCCCACGATGCCGTCCGTGTGCTTGTCCGGGTGCTGGAACCCGCCGCTGCCCTTGATGTCCCAGAACGCCCCGTCGAAGGCATCCAGCATCCGCAGGAGGTACTCGCCGCCGAAGCGCGCTTCGTCGACGAGGTCGGGAACACCGTTGGCGTCGTTGTCGAAGTCCACGGCGGGGGTGTCTCCGTACCGGAGGTAGCTGATCGCGATGTTGCCGCCGACCCACTGGTTGCCGCCGTAGATGCCGTAGTCCCCGGCGTCGTACCATCCGCCGGTGAGGTCGTAGTGGATCGTGCCGTCCTCCGAGGCGGCGTCGTCGAGGTGGCCTGGGCCGTGGAAGACCTTCGCCGAGGGTGCGATGCTGCTGTAGCCGCTGGGATACGCGTCAGCGGTGGCCACTCCCGAGCGCTGCAGGCGGTAGAACGCCGTCATCTCATCGAGGTATCCGGCCCAGACGTTGTCACGGATCGCGAAGTGAGGCGAGGCGACGCCGTCGACCTCGAGCACGTACCCCTCGCCGAGGGTGTCGAGGGAGCTGAAGTCGACCGTGTAGACGTGATCTCCCCAGACCATCCCCGCGTCGGTCACCGTGCACGAGGGGACGGCGACGGTGGACCCCTCCAGGATGCGACAGGAGGCGTTCGCGGGGAGCGCCCCGTCGACGATGACGGAGCCCGTCTTGAACCCCGAGGCGCTGTAGCCGGCCTGGCTGACGGCGACCTCCTTCACCGTCAAGGCGAGGGCAGGCGGTGCAGTCGTCACCCCTCCCGCGGCGAGGGCCACGACGACCGCCCCGCCGAGGAAGAGATGTGTTCGTCGTCGAATCATGACGTCTCCTTTGAGTCAACGCGCGGCGTCGTTGCCCGCGACCCGCCAGTATCATCACGGACAGAAAGATATGGCAAGCAAAAGAAAGAAAGTGAAACGTCGGGCTCGCAAAGTTTTCACGGTGGATCAAAGTTGATCAGTTGATTAGGATGAAGGTGTCGAACACGGCGAAGGAGGCCTCGATGCTCGCTGCGGAACGCCGTGCGCGGATCCTGAGTCGCGCGCAACAGGACGGAGCGGTCAGCATCACCTCGCTGGTCAGCGACCTCGGCGTCTCGCACGTCACCGTGCGCCGCGACCTCGACTCCCTGGTCGCCGAGCAGGTGCTCGACAAGGTCCGCGGCGGGGCCGTGCTGCGCTCCGAGCCCGAGGCGGGCCCCGACCCGACGTTCACGGGCACCATCGGAGTGGTCGTGCCGACGTCGTACTACTACCGCTACGTCGTCGAGGGGGTCAACGACGTCCTCGCCTCCGGTGGCGAGATGCGCCTCGCGATCTCGGAGTACGACCTCGAGGAGGAGTACCGGCTGATCGACGAGCTCGTCGCCGGCGGCGTCTCCGGACTGCTGTGGGTCCCCACGGTGTCGGAGCGGCAGGCTCCTCCCGGGTTCCTCGACAAGCTCGAGCAGCTGAGCGTCCCGGTCGTGTTCGTCGAGCGCGAGCTCCCGGGCGGGGGGCTGGGAACGGTGTCGTCGGTGCGCACCGCACACGAGCGGGGCGCTCTCTCGGCCGTCCGCCACCTGACGACCCTCGGGCATCGCCGCATCCTCATGGTGAGCCGCGGGAGCTCGCAGAGCTCCGAGTTCGTACGTCTCGGTTGGCGTGATGCGCTCGAACGGCTCGGGGTCGCGGAGGGCAGCGGCATCCTCGGACCGGAGGAGCTGGGCGCGGGCCCTCGCTGGGAACGCGGTGGAGCGGATGTCGTCATGGACGCCGTGCAGAGCACCGGCGCCACGGCCCTGTTCTGCCACGGTGACGAGAACTCGCTCTTCGGCCTCCTGCAGAACGCGCGATCGCGCGGCATCAGCGTGCCGCAGCAGCTGTCGATCATCGCCTACGACGACGATGTCTCCGCCCACGCCGATCCGCCGATCGCCGCCGTCGCACCGGACCGCCGCCGGGTGGGCGCGCTGGCCACTCAGATGCTCCTCGATCTCATCGCAGAGCCAAGCTCCGAGCCGCCGTTGCAGTTGCATGTCGAGCCGCGGCTCGTCCTGCGTGGATCGACGACGGTCGCGCCGTGATGAACCGCGCCGTGCTCTTCTCCGGGGGTGGGGACTACACCGACCCCTGGCATCCGTTCACCGAGACCAGCGCCGTCATCGCGGACGTCCTCCGAGCATCGGGCTTCGCGGTGCTGACCGTCATGGAGGTCGAGGAGACGGGCGAAGTCCTGCAGCGCGACGATCTGCTCGTCGTCAACGCCGGGGGCGGGCAGCAGGCGCATCCCCAGGACGACGCACTCGTCTCCGTGCTGGCGGGGCACCCGGGAGGCACCCTCGCGTTGCACGTCGCCGCGACGCTCTTCCCTTCCTCGACCTCGTGGGAGCACCGTCTGGGCGGGAGATGGGTTCGGGGTCGGACCATGCATCCCGCTCGAGGCGATGTGCGGCTGATCCGTGACGCGGACGTCGTCGATGACGAGTTGCCGGACGTCATCGACACGGTCGACGAGGCGTACTCCTGGCTCCGTGTCAGCACCGCATCCCGCGTCCTGTATCGCCAGGACCACGCCGGCGAGAGGCATCCCGTCGTGTGGACGCACGTCGACTCCGGTGTCCGGGCGGCGTACTGCGCCCTCGGTCATGACGT
This sequence comes from Cnuibacter sp. UC19_7, assembly GCF_042699995.1. Lineage (GTDB taxonomy): Bacteria > Actinomycetota > Actinomycetes > Actinomycetales > Microbacteriaceae > Cnuibacter. The sequence goes on along the minus strand of NZ_CP170560.1, from coordinate 2,617,362 downwards.
CGAATCGTACGACTCCCCCGAGGTCAGAGCCCTCGTGGCGTACCTCGCTCGCTGGGCCGTCACCCCGGACGCCCGCAACCCGGGCCGCTCGGGAGCGGCTCAGGCGGGGGCGGTAGCCTGACGGCGAGCCCGCCCCGCCGCTGCGCCCCGAGGAGGACCCGTGTTCCGGTCACCGCTGACCCTGTACCGCACCGTCGCGATCGCCGAGGCGGTGTCGTGGACGCTTCTCATCACCGGGCTGATCCTGCGCGCCACCGTCGGGCTCGATGTCGCGGTGAGCATCGGCGGCGGTATCCACGGGTTCGTCGTGCTCGCCTACGCGGCGACGACGGTGCTCGTGGCGAAGAACCAGCACTGGACGGCGCGCCCCACCATCCTCGCGCTCATCGCCACGGTGGTGCCCTACGCGACCGTGCCGCTCGAGGTGTGGCTGCACCGCAGCGGGCGCCTCGCCGGCCCGTGGCGCACCGCGCCCGCCCCTGCGCCCGGTGACCCCCGCGACCGCACCTGGCACGATCGCGCCTTCCGGGCGGCGATCGCGCATCCGCTGCTCCTCGGCGGCGGCCTCGTCGCCGCGGTCGCGGTGGCGTTCGCGGTGCTGCTCGTGCTCGGCCCGCCCGTACCGAAGGCCTGACGTCCGCAAGACGACGCTTCGACACCGAATCCTCGGAAGCCCCTCGATATACGCCGGGGCTGCGCCGAATTCGGTGTCGAGCGTCCGGCCACTCCCGCGAACCAGGTGGAGCCGTCGAGGGGCGCCCCACCATCCGTCACTTTCGGCTAGTGCGGAGGCCTCGCACTAGCCGAAAGTGACGGATCTGGGTGTTCATGAGAGCACTCTCATGCGCTCGGAGGGCCGCGGGGCCCGCCCGCGGGCGACAATGGAGGCGAGGAGAGGAGGGCACGGATGCGGATCCGCGGCACGGCCCTCCTCGTCGGTGCCGGCGTGCTCGTCGCCGTCGCCGCGGGCACGGGCTTCGCCCTCGCGGCGAACGGGCTCGGCGAGCACGCGGGCACGCCGATCGGCGTGGATGCGGTCACCGTCGACACTCCCGCGACGACTCCTCCCCCGACACCCGCTGTCCCGAGCGCGGGGCCGACGCCGGGCGAGGGCGGCCCCCCGGTCGTCACCGTCCCCGAGCCGAGCCCGGTACCCGCCGACGACCACGGCGGCGATCGCCCGGGCAAGGGCGGCGAGGACGACAGCAGCGGAAGCGGGAGCAGCGGCGGCGGTCACGGGACCGACGACTGAGCGCTTCCGGGCTGGATGAGAGTCCTCTCACATCCACCTTGTCGTCGCCTTAGAGACGGCGACGAGCGTAGGTGATGGCTCACCGCCACTCACCGCCGCCTCCGCGGCAGAGACAGCAGGAGGAATCCATGCCCGCACCCCGCATCCGTCGCGTCGCGATCGTCTCCGGGATCGTCGCGTCCGCCGCACTCCTCGCCGGCGGGGTCGCCGCCGCGAGCGCGGCGAGCACCCCGACCCCGAGCCCCGCGCCGTCGATCGTCGTCGACGACCACGGCGGCGACCGCCCCGGCTCCGACGACTCGACCGCCACGCCCGCCCCGACGCCCACGGTCGACCCGTCGACGCCGCCCACGCCCGTCCCCGGGCCGCCCACGCCCGACCCCAACGCACCCACCCCGCCCGCGCCCGACCCGAACGCGCCGGCACCCGTCCCCGCTCCGCCGATCCCGCCCGTCGCGCCGGCGCCGCCGGTCGCGCCCGCGCCGGCACCCGGGGTCGACGACAACCCGCATCCGGACGACAACCCCGGCGCCGGGCGCCACGGCGGACGTGACGACGACTCCGACGACCGCGGCGGCTCCGGCCACGGTTCGGACGACGGAACCGAAGACCACGGCCACCACGGCGGCGGCTCGGACGACGGCCCCGACCACCGCTGAGTCCAGCTCACCCGACACGACCTGACCCGAGCCGACCACCGAGAGGGAGGGGGCGCCGGCTCACACCAGCCGGTACCCCATCCCTCTCACCGTCTCGATGCGCGCGGCGCCGAGCTTCTGCCGCAGGTAGCCGACGTACACGTCCACGACGTTCGATCCCGGATCGAAGTCGTACCCCCACACCCGGCTGAGCAGCTGCTCCCGGCTCAACAGCTGTCCGGGATGGCGCAGGAACTCCTCCGCCAGCGCGAACTCGCGCGCCGAGAGGTCGACCGTCCGCCCGTCGACGTCGGCCCGCCGGGTGCGCAGGTCGAGGCGGATCCCGCCGCTCTCGAGCACGGTCGCGGCCGTGGCGGCGGCCGACGCGGACGAGGCGTCGGCGAGCCTGAGCCGGATGCGCGCCAGCAGCTCGTCGAACCGGAACGGCTTCGCCATGTAGTCGTTGGCGCCGCCCTCGAGGCTGGCGAGCACGTCCTCCACCGACGACCGCGCGGTGAGGATGATGACCGGCGTCCGCGATCCGCGGGCCCTCAGGAGGCGCATCACCTCGAGGCCGTCGAGGCCGGGCAGCCCGATGTCGAGCACCGCGAGGTCGTAGTCGCGGCTGCTCAGCTGCTCGAGCGCATCCGTCCCGGTCGCCACCACCGTCACCGCGAACCCGGCCGCCGTCAGGCCCTTCTCGACGAACGAGGCGATGCGGGCCTCGTCCTCGGCGATCAGGATCTCGGTCATGCTCGTCCCCTCTCCGACGGCGACTGCACCCGCGGCACTGATGACTTCGCCGGCGGTGAAGACGATGAGGATGCGGGCAGCCGGAGGGAGAACGTCGTCCCCTCGCCGGGCCTCGACTCCACCGACACCTCGCCACCGTGCGCCTGAGCGATGCGCGCGACGATCGCCAACCCGAGCCCCGACCCCGCGGGCCCACGACTCCCGCCCGGCGTCCCGCGCTGGAAGCGCTCGAAGATCCGGTCCTGCGCCTCGATCGGGATCCCCACCCCGTCGTCGTGCACCCAGAACCGGAGCGTGCGCCCCGACTCCTCCCACCGGCTGCCGAGGCGGATGCGGTCGCCCGCCCCGGTCGCCCCGTGATGGGCGGCGTTGGTCGCGAGCTGCAGCATCGCCTGGGTGACGCGGTCGGCGTCGAGGCGCGCCCGGCCGTCGGCGACGGCCTCGAGCTCCCAGTCGCGATCCGCGAGCGCCGACGCCTTCACCTGGATGCCGCGGGTCAGCTCGGAAACGTCGACCTCGGTGATCGTCAGGGCCGTCGAGCGACCGGTGTCGGCGAGGGTGGTGATGTCGGCGACGAGGCCGTTCATCCGGTCGAGCTCGTCGACGGCGAGGTCGCGGGTGGCGACGACGTCGGCGCGGTCGGCCGGATCCATCAGCTCGAGGTGCCCGCGCACGATCGTGAGCGGCGTCTTGAGCTCGTGCCCGACGTCGTCGAGGAGGCGACGCTGCGCGGTGAGGGCGCCGTCGAGGCGGTCGAGCATGCCGTTGACGGTCGCGGTGAGCTGCGAGATGTCGTCCTCTCCCCGCACCGGGATGCGCTCCGACACGTCGGTGGCGCTGATCCGCGTCGCAGCGGCGGTGAGCGAGCGGATGGGGCGCAGCAGCCGCCCGGCGACGAACCACCCCACCACCGCGACGACCAGCAGCGCGGCCGCGGCGATCACCGCGTAGGTGAGGAACGCATCCGTCAACGGTGCGAGCTGCGCCCGGAGGTCGACGACGGCGAGGAAGAGGCCCTGGCGCGAGTCGCCCGCCACCGTGACGGGGACGGCGACGTAGCGCAGCGAGCGACCGTCGGGTGTGGCGTCCGTGCCGCGCACCACCTCGCCCGCCGAGGCCTCGGTCACCGCACGGCGGATCAGCCCGCCCTCACCGTCGAGCCGGAAGTCGACCGTGCCGCCCGGCGAGAGCGCCGCCTGCCCGTCGACTATGCCGAGCGTCGACTCGTTCGACCCCGGACGCACCCGCTGCACGATCGCGCTGAGCACGTCGTCGAGATCGCCGCCCGCCGCCTCGGCGGCCGCGCCCGAGGCATCCGACGCCAGGGCCGCGAGCCGCTCATCGACGCTCGACAGCACCCGATCGCGCTGCACGAGGTACGCGGTGGAGCCGGCCACGACCATCCCGAGCCCGGTCACGACGAGGAGTGTCGCCAGGATGCGCACCCGCACCGAGAGACGCACCGCCATCTGCTCATTATGCGGTGGGTGCTCACACCCCGGCCCGTCCGGCCGATGAGAGTCCTCTCATGCGGCGACGGCGACGGCGACGGCGGGCCGCGGGCCGCAGTGCGGATGCGCGCTGCGAGTTCCTCGGGCACGAGGCGGGTGCGACATCATGGATTGCTGATCGACATCGACCACCGAGGAGGACCCCACCCGTGACATCGACTCGACCCAGCGCCCTTGCCCTCGCCTGGAGCGGCGCGGTGATCGCCGCGGCGATCCTGGCCGGATGCTCGTCCCCCTCCTCCGACCAGAGCGCCGCATCCCCCGCAGGGACGGCCGCGCCCACCCCGACGCCGAGCGCCGCCACTGCAGCACCGAACACCACCGCCGCGGGCGACTACACGGCCTTCTGCAAGGCCAACAGCGCCGCCGCTGCCGCCAAGGCGGGCACGGTGGGCGAGGACATCGAGGCCGTCAACGGACAGCTCGACGCGATCCGCGCGCTCCTCCCCCTCCAGGGCGTGAGCGCCGAGGTGGCCGCGGGAGCCCAGGTCTTCGAGGCCTCGGCCGTGGAGGACCTCAGCATCCTGGCGCAGTTCCCCTCCGACAGCCTCGTGTCGGACGTAGGGCTCGACCCGAGGTTCCTCGAGTCCGACGCGATCCGCAACGCCGCGTCCGACCCCGACTACCGGGCCTTCATCGCCTGGACCATCCAGACCTGCGGCCTCGGCGGCTGACCCCCCGGACGCCTCGACTCGACCGGTGCGTCGGAGATTGGATAAGGTAACCCTTACCTAACCTCTCCGCCCGTCGAAAGGCCGTCCCGTCATGCCCGCGCGTTCTCCCCGTCGTCGCCTCACCCTCGCCGCTGCCGTCCTCGGCGCGGCCATCGCGCTGTCCGGATGCTCGGCGCAGGCGGATGCGGAGCCGGCCTCGACGGGCGCAGCGACCCACGAGGTGGCCCACGCCCGCGGCACCACGGCGGTCCCCGACTCGCCGCAGCGGGTCGTCACGCTCGAGCCGCTCGAGCTCGACACCGCGGTCGCCGCGGGGATCACGCCCGTCGGCGCGGCCGTGGCGAACACCACCACCGGGGTGCCCGGGTACCTCGGCGTGGAGGGCGTCGAACCGGTCGGCACTGTGAGCGAACCCGACCTCGAGGCCATCGCCGCTCTCAAGCCCGACCTCATCCTCGGCACCGAGTCGCGCCACTCCGGGCTCTACGACCAGCTCAGCGCCATCGCCCCGACCGTGTTCATCGCGACCCAGGCCGATCCGTGGCGCGACAACGCCGAGCTGATCGGCGACGCCCTCGGACGCGCCGACGATGTGAAGGCAGCCGTCACCGCCGTCGACACCCGCTGCGACGAGCTCAAGAGCTCGCACGACCTCGCCGGGAAGACGGCGGAGATGATCCGCCCGCGCGACGAGACGACGCTCAGCCTCTACGGGCCGGTGTCGTTCGCCGGCAGCCTCCTCGAGTGCGTCGGCTACACGATCCCCGACCACGACTGGGCCGACGGACTGCAGGCCGACATCTCGCCCGAGAACATCACCTCAGCCGCCGCCGACGCCGTCTTCGTGACCACCTCGAAGGTCGACGACCCCTCCACCATGCCCACCGCGATCACGCAGAACGCCGCCTCCTTCCCCACCGTGACACTGGTCGACTCGAGCACCTGGGTCGCCGGGGTCGGGCCGAAGGGCGCGCAGTCCGTGCTGGATGACATCGAGGACTTCCTGAAGTCGGGTCGATGACCGCGGAGGCGACCGCCCGACGCCCGGGAGCGGATGCCCCGCGACCCGGGGATCCGCGACCCGGGCCCACGCCATCCGGGCCTGAGGGTTCCCGCTCCCGCCCCGCCGGAGCGCGACTCGGCAGGACCGCCGCCGGAGCCCTCGTGCTCACGGCGGTCCTCGCCGTCGCGATCGCGCTCTCCCTCATGATCGGCGCCAACCCGCTGCCGTGGTCGACCGTCTGGGACAGCCTCCGCGGCGCGGGCACCCCCGACTCCGACTACATCGTGCTCGGGTTGCGCCTGCCGCGCACGGTCGCCGGCATCGTCGCGGGAAGCGCGCTCGGCGTGGCCGGCGCCCTCATGCAGTCGTTCTCGCGCAATCCGCTCGCCGACCCCGGCATCCTCGGTGTCAACGCGGGCGCCGCGTTCGCCGTGGCGCTCACGGTCACCCTCGTGGGTGTGCAGTCGCCGCTGCTCCTCGTCTGGCCCGCCTTCCTCGGCGCGCTCGTGGTGACGATCGCCGTCGCCGTCGTGGGGTCGTCGGGGCGCGGCCCGGCAGACCCCCTCCGCCTCACCCTCGCCGGCGTCGCCGTCGGCGCGGTGCTCTCGGGTATCACGTCGGGGATGATGCTGAGCGACCCCGACGCCTTCGACTCGATGCGCGGCTGGAACGCCGGCTCGCTGCTCGGGCGGACCCTCGACGTCGTGCTCCCGGTCGTGCCCTTCATCGTCGTCGGCCTGATCATCGCGTTCGTGCTCGGCCGCGCGCTCAACTCACTCGCGCTCGGCGACGACCTCGCGCGCGCCCAGGGCATCCCTGTCGGAGCAGTCCGCGTGGCGTCGATCGCCGCGGTGACCCTCCTCGCCGGCGCGGCCACGGCGCTCGTGGGGCCGCTCTCGTTCGTCGGACTCATGGTGCCCCACGTGGTGCGCTGGATCGTCGGACCCGACCAGCGCCGCATCCTCCCCCTCAGCGCCCTCGCCGCGCCCGTCGTGGTGCTGCTGTCGGATGTGCTGGGTCGCGTCATCATCGCCCCGGCGGAGGTGCCCGCCGGGATCGTCACCGCGTTCGTGGGCGCGCCCGTGCTGATCGTGCTGGCCCGGCGGCGGAGAGCGAGTGCCCTGTGACGGACCTCGACGTCGGATACCGGAGGGTGCAGCTGCGGATGGGCCCGGTCCGCATCCCGCTGCGCACCCGCAGCGTGGTGGTGGGCGCGGCCACCCTGGCCGCGGTGGTCTTCCTCGCCGTGCTCTCGCTGGGGTGGGGCACGTACACGGTGGCGCCCGACGCGGTGATCCGGGCGCTGGTCGGATCGGGCGACGCGATGGACACCACGGTCGTCGTGGGCTGGCGCCTCCCCCGCACCCTCGCCGCGGTCTCGATCGGGGCGCTCCTCGCCATCGCGGGTGCGCTCTTCCAGACGGTGACACGCAATCCGCTCGCGAGCCCGGACATCCTCGGCCTGTCCAACGGAGCCTTCACCGGGATGCTCGTCACCCTCGTGCTCGTCTCGGCCTCCTGGCCAGCCCGGGCCGTGGGCGCCCTCGTCGGCTGCCTGGCCGCATCCGCCGTGATCTGGTTGCTCTCCTCCCGCGGCGGGGTGCAGGGGTTCAGGCTGATCGTCGTCGGGATCGGCGTCTCGGCGATGCTCGCCTCGCTCAACACCTGGATGCTGCTGCAGATCGAGCTGGACACCGCGATGTTCGCGTCCAGCTGGGGGCAGGGCTCGCTCAACGGCGTGACGGGGGGATGCGCTCGCCGGCGTGCTCGCGTGCGCCGCGCCGTTCGCCATGGCGGCGTTCGCGCTCGTCCCGGCACTGCGGCAGATCGAGCTGGGCGACGACATGGCCGCGGCGAGCGGTGTGCGGCCCTCGCTCGTGCGCGCGCTGGCGCTCCTCGTCGGAGTCGTGCTCGTCGCCGCGACCACCGCGATCGCGGGGCCGGTGGCGTTCGTCGCGCTGGCGGCGCCGCAGATCGCGCGACGCCTCGCCGGGTCGCCGACGCTGTCGCTCGCACTCTCCGCCGTGGTGGGCGCGCTGCTGCTGCTCGCGTCCGATCTGGTGGCGCAGCACCTGCTGCCCGTCCCCCTGCCCGTCGGCGTCGTCACCGTGTCGGTGGGCGGGCTGTACCTCGTCGTCATGATCGTCTCGGAGATCCGCCATCGTGTCTGAAGCATCCGCATCCGCCGGCCCCGGCCCGTCCGGCTCGGGCTCCGCGTCCCGCCTCGTCGCCGAGGGCGTCACCCTCGGCTACGGCGACGCGCCGGTCGTCTCCGAACTCTCCGTCGCGGTACCACCCGGCTCGTTCACCGTGATCATCGGCCCCAACGCGTGCGGCAAGTCCACCCTCCTGCGAGCGCTGTCACGGCTGCTCGCCCCGACGTCCGGACGGGTCGTGCTCGACGGACGAACCATCTCCGCCCACCCCGCCAAGGAGGTGGCCCGCCGGCTGGGCCTCCTGCCGCAGTCGGCCCTCGCCCCCGACGGGATCACCGTCGCCGACCTCGTCGCCCGCGGACGCTATCCGCACCAGTCGCTGCTGCGCCAGTGGTCGAACGCCGACGAGGTCGCCGTGCGCGAGGCGCTCGAGGCGACCGGGACCACCGAGCTGTCCGCGCGCCCCGTCGACGCCCTCTCGGGCGGGCAGCGCCAGCGGGTGTGGGTGGCGATGGTGCTCGCGCAGCAGACCGACCTCCTGCTGCTCGACGAGCCGACCACCTACCTCGACATCGCCCACCAGGTCGAGCTCATGGAGCTGTTCGCCGACCTCAACGCGCGGGGCCGCACGATCGTCGCGGTGCTGCACGACCTCAACCACGCCGCGCGGTACGCCGACCACATCGTCGCGATGCGCGACGGCCGCATCGTCGCCCAGGGCTCGCCGCGCGAGGTGATCACGACCGAGCGCGTCGAGGAGGTCTACGGACTGCCGAACGTCGTCATCGACGACCCCGTCACCGGCGGGCCGCTGGTGGTGCCCGTGCGCGGCGGGGCTCGTGTGGTCGGGGCGGGCGCATGACCGCGGGCACGAGCGCCGTCGCGGCGCGGCCGTGGGAGTACAGCGCGTTTCCCGTGAGGGTGGGCGCGCGGCGGATGCTCTCCCCGCAGTTCCTGCGGCTCACCCTGGCGGGCGACTCGCTCGAGCACTTCGCGCCGTGGGGAGTGGATCAGCGCATCAAGATCGTGCTGCCGATGCCGGGCGGCGGCCTCGGCGATTTCGGTCTCCTCGACGAGCCGACACCGCATCCGTCGCACTGGTACACCCGCTGGAAGAACCTGCCCGCGGGCGGGCGCAACGTGCTCCGCACCTACACGCCCGCCGCCATCCGCCCCGACGCCCGCGAGATCGACGTCGATGTGTATCTGCACTCCCCCGAGGGCCCCGCCTCGATGTGGGCGCGTGCGGCGCGGGAGGGTGACGAGCTGGTGATCACGGGTCCGGATGCGCGCCACGGCTGGACGGGCTACGGCATCCATTGGACTCCGCCCGCCGCCGGCCCCGTCCTCCTCGTGGGCGACGAGACGGCGCTGCCCGCCGTGCGCAACATCCTCGCCTCGCTGCCGCCGGAGGCCGCAGGGGTGGCGATCGTGGAGATCGGAGACCCGGCGGACGACGCTGCCCTCGCCGACCCGGGCCGCCGGGTTCCGGATGGGGTCGAGGTGCGGATCGTGCGCCGCGGCGAGACGGAGTCCGCGGTGCGGGCGCACGCCTCGGCGGATCTCGGTGCCGCGTGGCTGGCGGGCGAGTCGGGCGTGGTGACGGCGTGCCGCCGCCTGCTGGTCCGCGAGGCCGGCCTCCCCCGCGAGTGCCTCTCCTTCCTGGGCTACTGGCGCGAGGGCGGCCCCTTGGTCGGCTGAGGCCGCGGCTGAGGCTGCGGCTGAGGCTGCGGCTGCGGCTGCGCCGAGGCTCGTCAGCCGCCAGCGACGGACCGCGTCGCTTCGACACCGGATCCGGCAGAGTCCCTCGATATACGCGGGGGCTGTGCCGAATCCGGTGTCGAAGCGACGGTGCTCGACGGGGTCAGCCGGCGACGACCAGGATCTGACCCGCCTGGAGGGTCGGGATCTCCGTGTGGCGGAGGTCGTGCTCGTCGAGGAGGGTGCCGTCGGCGGCGTAGATCCGCAGCACCTGGTCGGCGCCGTCGCCCGGCTTCACCTTCACGCGCTCGGCGTCGGATCCGGAGTTGTAGTACAGCGCCGTCGACCCGTCACCCGACGCAGAGACGCTCACCACCTCCGGTCGGACGAGGAACCCGTCGAGCTGCAGGTCGGCCTCCTGCACGCACAGCCCGAGCTCGGCCGAGTTCCACGTGAGCGTGCCGTCGAGGCGCTGCGGCAGCAGCGCGCCGCTCGCCTCGGTGACGCCCTTCGGCCCCACCGATCCGACGAGGGTGCCGAGGTCGCGGTTTCGCGCGGTCCAGGTGGAGACCGGCGCGGGCGCCGTCCCGTCCTCGACCTGCCACGAGACCGGCTCGACGATGCGGTCCTGGTGATCGTCGCCCCGGCCGATCGAGGCCGTGGCGCAGGTGCCGGCGACGATCTGCGCGTACCCGCCGTTCCAGCTCGACTCGCCCGTCCAGGTCGACTCGGGCGTCACGACGCTCACGCCGTCGCCGGAGACGACGTCCTCGGCCTGCACGAACGAGATGCCCGCGCGGTCGCCCGCGGTGGTCACCGAGGTGGCGCGAGCGGCGACCGAGGGATGCGCGTCCAGCGCGAGCGCCGAGAGGAGCCCGTGGATGGTCGACTCCGCACCCGAGTTGCGGTTGATGCTGCCGTCGGGCTGGATGCCGTCGTAGGTCACGCCGGTGGCCGGGTCGTACATCGGCTCCCCCGCGGGGTTGAACCCGAAGAACCAAGCGCCCTGCAGCCCGGCGAGGTCGGTGTAGAGCGACGAGCCCGTCGCGTCCGCCAGCGCCAGCGAGGCCTGCAGCCGCGAGTCGGCCCCGTACGCGATCTGCACCCGCTCGGTGGGCGACGGGTACCAGCCGTTGTCCGGTCCGCCCGAGGCGAGGAGCAGCGAGGCGAAGCCACCGCCCTCGACCACGACCGGCTCGGCGAGCGAGTCGTCGCCCAGCGCCTCCGACGAGCGCACGAGAGCCGTCGGCATCTGCGACGACCAGGCGTGCCACATCGAACGCGACTGCGTCCACGGCAGCGCGGCGCCGTAGGGCCACTGGGTCGTGTCGCCGTCGGAGGTGGTGCGGGCCATCGCCTCGACACCCTCGGCGAGCTTGCGGGTCGAGTCGCGCACGCCCGCGTCGTCGACACCGGTCTCGAGGTAGGCGGAGAGTCCGAGCAGCGCCTCGGCCGTCGCATCCGCCCCGTCGGCGATGAGCCACGCCGGCACGCTCACGCCGTCGGCGACGAGGGTCGAGCCGTACTGCGACAGCACCTCCCGGTCGACCGCGCCGATCGCGAGCTGCAACCGCTCCTGCAGGAACGAGGCGAACTCGGGATCGCTGTCGCGGAACGCCGCGTAGCCCTCGCCGTAGGCCCAGATCGTGCGCGCCAGCCAGTAGCTGTCGCCCGAGTCGCTCGGGTCGGGCAGCTCGACGGGCTCGGCGCTCGGGTTGAGCTCGCCGCCGGGCTGCATCCAGAGGATCACGTTGCCCGCATCCGGCCCCGAGTCGGTCTGGAAGTAGGCCAGACCGCGCAGCACCTCGTAGGCGTGCTCGCGGGCGGCATCCGACCCGGTCTGCTGCCAGTCGCGCAGGTAGACCACCGCGGCACGAGCCACGTCGTCGGAGTTGAAGGCGCCCTGGGCGTAGTCGCCCGTGGCGGGGTCGAGGGGGCCGCCGCCGACCCGTTCGAAGGCGCCGCCGTCTCGCGCATCCGCGTAGGTCCACGGCACGGTGACGGTCGGATGCTCGGCGAGCTCGTACGTCGTGTGTCCCGGCACCTCGGCGAGGGTGGGCGTGTCGAGCAGGAAGTCGAGGTGGGCGGTGTTGGCGAGGGGCGCGGGGCTGGAGCCCGCAGGCGAGGCGAGCGCGACCCCTCCCCCGGCTCCGAGGGCGAGGCCTCCCGCGACGAGCGCGGTGGCGGTGGCCGCGGCGATCCCGCGGCGGACGGTGCTCGTCATCGAGCACTCCCTTCGTTCAGCGGGCTTTGTCCACCTTTCCGTCGCTAATCACGCGAAAGACGACGGAAAGGTGGACAAACCCCGGATGGGGTTACGTGTGGAGGAGGCGGGCGGCGCCGATCTTCGAGTCGGCCATGCCGTAGAAGACGTAGTGCGTGCCCGCGATCTCCTCGATCGCGGTGGGGAAGACCACGTTCGGCACGATGCCGCTGCGCTCCTCCTCGGTCTCCGCCGAGAGCAGCGGCTCGGAGGTGCGGGCGATCACGCGCGACGGGTCGTCGGCGTCGAGCAGGATGGCGCCGGCCGCGTAGTTCACGTTCTGCTGCTGCGAGAACGCGCTGTCGATGGTCCCGGTCACCCCGTGGTGGAGCAGCAGCCAACCCTCCGGCACCCGCAGGGGCGCCGGACCGCCGCCGATCTTCACGGCCTCGAACGGGAACTCCGGGCCGGCGAGGAACCGGTGCCGCGTCCAGCGCGTGAGGTTCGAGATGTCGCGCTCCACCTCGGAGACCGGCACGTAGCTGATCCAGATGCTCTGCCGCTCGTCGGGCTGGCCTACGGGGAGGCGCACGCCCTCACCGGGCTTGGTCTCGCCGAGGTCCCACATGGGCCGGTGGAGCACCGCGTACGAGCGGGTCCCGTCGGGGGCGGAGACGGGCTCCGGGAAGAACACCGTGTCCTTGTTGTGGAACAGGTTGAGGTCCATGTCGAGCGCGTCGTCGTAGGCGAACGACACGGGCCCCAACCGCTCCCACGAGCGCAGGTCGCGCGAGATCGCCACGGCGGTGCGCGGCCCGAGCGGCCCGTAGGCGACGTAGGTCATCACGTGCAGCCCGAGATCCGGGATGAAGGTGACCCGCGGATCCTCGACGCCCGCGTTGTGCGCGCCCCGCTCCCATCCGCGATCGGGCGCCAGCACGACGCCTTCGCGTGACACCCCGACGGGCACGCCGTCGTCGGACACGATGACGCGGGCGAGTCCCACCCGCGACACGTTCCCGGCCGCGACAAGCCGCGGCAGGAGGTACAGCTCGCCATCCGGGCCGCGGCCGGAGGCGGGGTTCAGCACGCCCTCGGCCTCCAGCTCGTCGCCGGGCACGGGCTCCATCACGACTCCGACACGCTCGAGGCGGTAGGGGACGGTGGTGGTCTCGGTGGGCATGGTCATCCTTTCACTCCGGATCCGAGGTCGGTCGAGACGAAGTAGCGCTGGAACACGATGAACAGCACCACGACGGGGGCGGCGAGCACGACGGCTCCCGCGAGGATCGCGCCGAACGGGTTGTCGGTCGACGCGGCGACGTTGGAGATGTAGTTGGCGAGCGACACCGCGAGCGGCTGCTTCGCCGCATCCTTCGTGATGAGGAACGGCCAGAGGAACTCGTTCCACGGGCCGATGAAGGTCAGCAGCACACCCGTCACGAGGGCGGGACGCACGAGCGGCAGCCCGACGCTCCACAGCAGGCGGAACTCGCCCGCGCCGTCGATCCTGGCGGCTTCGAACAGCTCCTTCGGCAGCTGAAGGAAGTACTGCCGGAAGATGACCGTCGCCGTCGAGTTGATGAGGAACGGCAGGATCATCCCCAGGTAGTTGTCGCTGAGGCCGTAGTCGCGCGCGATGAGCACGTAGAGCGGGATCTGCAGCAGCTGGAACGGGATCACCTGCACCAGCACCGCGAGCGCGAAGGTCGCCTTCTGCCCGCGCCACTCCAGCATCGCCATCGCGTAGCCGGCGAGCACCCCGAACACGATCGTGCCGAGCAGCACCCCGCCGGTGAAGATGCCCGAGTTGATGAGGCTCGTCCACAGGTCGATGCGGTCGTTGACGTTCGTGTAGTTCTCGAGCGTCATGTTCGACGGGTTCGGGATGGCGCCCGCGATGGTGGGGTCCGGATCCGTCTGCAGCGACCCGACGATCATGTAGTAGAAGGGGAACAGGAACACGACGGCGCCGACGCCGAGCACGATCCCGCGCAGGATGATCGCTCCTCGCGACATCCCGTCGGGTGCGCGTCGGCGACGAGGCACGGTGGGGGCGGGCGCGGCCTTCGAGGGCTCCGACGCCGGAGCCGAGGCGGCGGTATCCATGGCGGTCATCAGTCACGCTCCCCTGCGAATCGGTTCTGGAGCCAGGCGACGATCAGCACCAGGATGACGAGCACGACGCCGATCGCGCTGGCCACGTCGGGCTGACCCTGCTGGATGCCGAGCTGGTACATGAGCAGCACCGGCGAGGCGGAGGCGCCGTTCGGTCCACCGCCTCCGGTGAGGAGGTACGGCTCGGTGAAGAGGTTCGCCCCGGTGACGGTCGACACGAGCAGCACCAGCACGGTCGCGGGCCGCACGCTCGGCACGGTGACCGAGAAGAACTGGCGGATGCGCCCCGCGCCGTCGGTCGCGGCCGACTCGTAGAGCTCACGCGGCACGTTCTGCAGCGCGGCGAGGTACAGCAGGATGTAGAACCCGAGCTGCTTCCACGTCACATAGAGAGCGATGACCGGCATGGCGAGCTTGTCGTTGATGAGCCACGTCGGATCCGGCGCCAGCGGGCCGAGGATCGTGTTGACCAGGCCGTTGCCGTTGAAGAGGAACAGCCACACCGCGACGACCGCGACGGACGCGGTGACGTAGGGCACGTAGAAGCTGACCCGCAGGAAGGTGCGCAGGTGCACCACCTTGTCGAGGGCGATCGCGAGCAGCATCGCCAGGATCACCGTCAGCGGCACGTTGATGACGAGGAAGACGAGGATGTTGCCGAACGAGCGGATGACGGCCGGGTTGGTGAAGGCCGTGACGTAGTTGTCGAATCCGACGAAGGGCCGGTCGACCTTCGCGCCGGGTGCGGCGAAGAAGAAGTCGTGGAACGAGATCCAGACCGAGTAGACGACCGGGAACGCGAAGATCGCGATCACGAAGACGATGTAGGGCGCGCTGAACAGCAGTCCGAGGGGCTGCTTCCCCAGGATGCGCCGGAGCAGGCTCCGCTTGGCGCGGGGCCCGGGGGCCTCGCCGCTGTCGCGCGACGAGGCCTCCGGAGTGGGGGCGAGTGTCGTCATGACGTCACTTCTGGCCCGCCAGGTCGGTGATCTTCTGCGCGGCGTCGTCGAGCGCCTGCTTCGGGTCGCCCTCGCCGAAGATCACGGACTTGCTCCACGCGTCGCGGAGGGTCTGCAGCATCTGCACGGTGTTCGGACCGCTCGGCACCTCGATGGTGCGGGCCGCCTGGGCGCCGAATGCCTGGTACGCGGGGTTGGCCGAGAAGTAGTCGGCGTACGTGGTCTCGAGGTCCTGGCGCAGCGGCATCTGGCCCGTGGTCTCGAGGAGCTGGCCGTCCTGCTCCTCGCTGGTCGCGAACTTCAACACATCCCACGCGGTGCCCTTGTTCTGGCAGGCGGTGAAGAGTCCGACGTTCTTCGCGTCGCTGAACGTCCAGGTGTCGTCGGCCGAGGTGCCGTTCGGGGTCGGGATCGGGACGGATCCCCAGTTCACCTTGTCGTACACCGACACGGCCCAGGGGCCGACGATCGACATGGCCGCCTTGCCGTCGGCGAACGCGTCGCCCTGGTACTGCTCGCGGCCGGCGAGGTTCTGGTCGTAGAGGCTCTTCCAGAAGTCGGCGACGGCGTAGCCGGCGTCGTCGTTGAAGGTCGCCTTGCCGTCCTCGACGAGGCCGGTGCCGCCGGTGGCCGCCGCGTAGAGCGGCATGAAGTCGAACTGGGTCTGGAAGAACTCGCTCGTCGGAGCGGGCCAGATCGCGTACTGCGAGACGCCCGAGGCGACGAGGGCCTTCGAGGTGGCGAGGAAGTCGTCGTACGTCGACAGCTTCGGGTTGTCGGGGTCGAGACCGGCCGCGGCGAAGAGATCCTTGTTGTAGAAGATCTGCACCGGGTTGCTCTTCCACGGCATCTGGTAGTAATCGCCCTCGGGGTTCTTGTACTGCTGCGCGAGGTCACCCGAGCGCGCCTCGATGTAGCTCGCGCCGTCGGGGAAGCTCGACAGGTCGACGAGGCCGCCCTGCTTCTCGAACTGTCCGACCGCGCTCGGGGCGGTGTTGAAGACCAGGCAGGGGGCGTTGCCCGCGGTGATCGCGGCGCCGATGACCTCCTCGCTGCTCTTGCCCGCGGGGATCTCCTGTCCGGTGATCTGCTGGTCGGGGTTCGCCTTGTTCCAGGCGTCGACCATGGCCTTGCCCCAGGTGACCTCCTGCTCGTTGTTCGAGTACCAGATCGTGATGGGGCCCTTGGCGCTCAGGTCGTCGGATGCGCCCCCGCCGCCCCCGCAGGCGGTCAGTCCCAGGGCGGCGATTGCGGCGATCCCGAGGCCGGTCAGGGCGCGGGTCCTCATCCTCTTCTTCGAGGGGTTCACGGTGTCTCCTTCGTTGCGTCGTGCTCGATGTTCGGTTCGGTGCTGCGTTGTTCGTTCTGCGGAGCGCGTTCGGCGTCTCCGCGGGGTGTCACGACCGCGGTGGCGCGGTCGAGGCGCGGACGACCAGGCCGGCAGGCGGCAGGTCGACGTCGGATGCGCTCCCGTGCTCGACGAGGTCGAGCAGGGTGCGGGCGGCCTCCTGCCCCCACTGGCTGGGGCGGGTGCGGGCCGAGGTGAGCGAGGGGTAGACGTAGTCGGCGATCTCGGAGTCGTCGAATCCGGTGATCGAGAGGTCGTCGGGCAGCCGGAATCCGTTCTGCTGCGCGACCCCGAGCCCGGCGATGGCCATCGGGTCGTTGGCGTACACGATCGCGGTGACCCGCACGTCCGACAGGTCGGCCAGGAGCGTCGAGGTGGCGTTGGCGCCCTCGCGCGCCGAGAAGTCGGTCTCGAGGATGCGCGCGGGCGCCAGGCCGTGCTCGGCCAGCGCGTCTTCGAACGCCTGACGGCGACGCTGGGCGTGCAGGAGTCGGCTCGGACCGGCGACGTGCGCGATGCGGCGGTGGCCGAGCCCGACGAGGTGGTGAACGGCCTCGGTGATGCCCGGGGTGTCGTCGAGCACGACGGCGGGGAGCCGGCTGCCGTCACCCGGCACGCGGCCCAGGGTGACCGCCGGTAGCCCGAGCTCGGCGAGAAGCCGGGGGCGCTCGTCGTCGGCGCGGAGGTCGGTGAGGAACACGCCGTCGACTCGGCCGTCGGCGGCCATCGCCCGGTACGCCTCCGCCTCGGCCGCGTCGTCGGTGACGACGCTGAGCACGAGGGCGCGCCCGCGTGCCGCGAGCACCCGCTCCACACCCGAGATGAACGAGGGGAAGAACGGGTCGGCGGCGATCACATCCGGGTCGCGGGCCACCACGAGTCCGAGCGCGTACGACGTGCGAGTCGACAGCGATCGAGCGGCGATGCTCGGGCGGAACCCGAGCTCATCGGCGGCCTGCAGGATGCGGTCGCGCGTCTCCGGGGCTACCCCTGGGCGGCCGTTGAGCGCGAAGCTGACGAGCCCCTTGCTCACCCCCGCGCGCTGGGCGACGTCGATGATGGTCGGCTTCCGCTCCATCGTGGTCCCGCCTCTCGCCTCATCGCGTGTGCACCTGAACCGGTTTAGCTGAACCGGTTTAGACGAGACCGTACCCCGATCGGGTGACGTCCGCAACACCCCGGATCCCGCCCACCTCTCCGAGCACACCCGGAAAGAGCGCTTTCACGGCGGCGCGATCCGCGCTTTCCGGGTGCACTCGGCCCGCGGCTGCCCGCTCCCAGTACGCTGCCCGGATGGGGTTCTCGCCGCTCGGGCTGCTGGTGGGGGTCGCCGTCCTCGCACCCAACCTGCTGCTCGTGGCGTTCCCGCCGCGGGCGCCCCTGCCGAAGGCGCCGGTGCCGCGCCCGCTCGGCTGGCTCGAGCGCGCGGGACAGGCGCTCTGCCTGGTCGTCCCCGCGATCACCGAGACGGGCACGATCGTGTGGTGGTGGGCGGCCGCGGTCGCCGCAGCGCTCGCCGGCTACTACGCGCTCTGGGGACGCTACCTCCTACGGGGTCGCGACGGCGCCGACCTCTACCGCCCGGTCTGGGGAGTGCCCGTGCCGATGGCCCTCCTCCCCGTGGCCGCCTTCCTCGTCACCGCCGCCTGGCTGGGCGACCCATGGATCGCGGCAGCCGCCGTGGTGCTCGCCGCCGGCCACATCCCCACCAGCCTCGCGGCCGCGCGCGCCGCCGGCGAGGCGCAGCGGCGGCGGATCTGACACTCGTGGTGCCCCAGAGCGACGCGAAGCCGCCACGAGTGCCAGCTCCGCGAAGCAGCACAGCTCCGCGAGGCAGCACAACTCCGCGAGGCAGCACAGATCCGCGAGGCAGCACAGATCCGCGAGGCAGCACGGCTCCGCGAACCCGACTCGGGCGCTCGAGCGGCTCAGACGAGCAGGCCCGAGCTGGCGAGGATGCGGGTGGGACGGAGGTGGAGGGCGACGCGCTGCGGGTTGGGGCGCGGCTCGCGGTAGCGGCGGGAGTAGAGCTCGACGGCGGTCGCCACCTCGTCCGGGTCGTCGTGCACCGATCCGATCCCCTGGATGGAGAGCCAGCGCGCCTTCTCGACCTGCGCCACCGTCGCCGTCGGGTCGCGGAGGATGTTGCGGACCTTCTGCGAGCCGCCGTTCGTGATGATCCGCACGATCCCGTCGTCGCCCAGGGTGAAGCCGACCGCGACGACGTGGATGCCGCCCCACGGAGCCATGGTCGACAGCGTCGCCAGGTGGTAGGCCTCGAGGAACGCCCGGCCCTCCTCGGTCAGTTCGCGCATCCTCCGACGCTAGCGGACGGATTCGCTCCCCGGCTCTACGGTCCCCACACTCTACCCAAGACTGAGCTATCCTCGTTTCATGTCGATCCTCCCGCCCCCGAGGCGGCGCTGGTCGTGGCTCACGGCGCTCTGGATCGGTGTGCCCGTGCTCACCACGGTGGTGCCGCTGGTCATCGTCGCCGTCTTCGTGCTCCCGATGGTCACCGGCGCTCTGAGTGTCTTCACCCCGCTGGCGCCGGGAGAGACTCGAGCGCCACCAGCCTGCAATCAGGCCCTCAGGGCGTATGCCGACGGATCGGTCTACGCGAGCGCCGTCGGCTGCCTGCCCATGGGCTTCCCGGAGGATCTGCCGCTGATCGAGGGGCCGATCCTCACGGCGTCGTCGTACACCACCGCGGAGTCGTCGTCGTGGTCGGCGGAGATCCGCATCGACGATCCCGACGTCGCGCTCGCCGCCGTGCGCGACTCGCTCGAGCACGCCGGCTTCGTCGAGACGACCCGAACCGATGCCACGCTCGAGAAGGGCATCCGATTCGACAGTCCGCTCTACATGGTCTGGGTCGAGACGTCGACCACAGCCTGGGGGCCCGCGGTGAGCTACACCTACAACCCGGCACCACCCGCGCCGCCGTCGTGATCTGCACGGCCCGCCCGGCGCGCGACGCGCGCGATCCCGTACAGGATGAGCCCGAGCACGACGAAGCCGCCGCCGTACGCCCACACCAGCGGCTCCTGCTGGGTGAGCAGCAGGATGCACGAGGCGACGCCCAGGATGGGGATCGGCGTCCAGACCCGGAAGTGCTTGTGCTCGACCCTGTCGCGACGCAGCACCAGCACGGCCACGTTCGTGCTGATGAACACGAACAGCAGCAGCAGCACGACGGCCGACGCGAGGGTCTCGAGGTCGCCGATGAGCGTCAGCAGCATCGCCACCGCGGTGGTGACGACGATCGCGACCCACGGCGTGCGCCGGCGCGGCAGCACCCGGCCGAGCACCGACGGCAGCAGACCCTGCTCCGCCATCCCGTACGTCACACGGCTCGACATGATCATCGTCAGCAGCGCGCCGTTCGCCACGGCGACGAGGGCGATCGCGCTGAACAGCCACGCCGGGATCGGCACGCCGGAGGCGGCGACCACGGCGAGGAGCGGCCCCGACGACGACGAGAGCTCATCCGCCGAGAGGGCGATCGACGAGGCCAGCCCGACGAGGATGTACACCACACCCGCGGCCAGGAGCGCGCCGAAGAGCGCTCGCGGGTAGACGCGCGACGGATCCTTGACCTCCTCGGCGACGTTGGCCGAGGTCTCGAAGCCGACGAACGAGTAGTAGGCCACGATCGCTCCGCCGAGGATCGCGAGCGCGGGCGACACGTCCGCCGGGAACTGCCCCACGCGCGAGACGTCGCCGCCTCCCCCGCCGAGCATGAGGCCGACGACCACCACGACGATGACGAGGCCCGACACCTCGACGACGGTCATGACCACGTTGCTCTTCACCGACTCCGAGATCCCGCGGGCGTTGAGCGCGGCGACGAGCACGAGGAAGACCATCGCCGCGGGGATCGACGGAACGGGGAGGAAGGTCTGCAGGTACTCCCCCGCGAAGGCGAGCGCGAGCCCGGCGGCGCTCGTCACCCCGGCCGCGAGCATCGAGAATCCGACGAGGAACGAGATCACCGGCGTCTTGAAGGCCCGCTCGGCGAAGACGGCCGCACCACCCGCCTTGGGGTACTTCGTCACCAGCTCGGCGTACGACCCGGCGGTCAGGAGGGCGAGCAGGAGCGCCGCCGCGAGCGGCGCCCAGAGCGCGCCTCCGACCTGGCCGGCCAGCACACCCATGAGGGCGTAGATGCCCGCGCCCAGCACATCCCCGAGGATGAACAGGAACAGCAGCGGGCCCGTGATGCCCTTCTTGAGCTTCGAGTCGGATGCACCGGACGGCGACGCGGTCTCGTGGCGGGTATCGGCGCTCACAGTCTGGGCAGCTTCGCGAGCGCGTCGTCCGCGCGCTGCCCATCGACGCCGAGGCGGTCGACGAGGAACCGGCGCCCGGTCGCGGTGTCACCCGAGCGGTAGGCGCGGAAGGCCGCCTCCGCCTCGGCGATCAGCTCGGGGGTGAGCGGGGTGTCCTTCGCGCCGAGCTGGTCGGCCAGCGCCTGGGCGGTGTCGACGCCGTAGGCGGCCCGCAGCTGCTCGGGGAGCCGGTAGCTCCCCCATGTCCCCAGTTCCATCTGAAGCCTCCTCGTGTTCGGTCTCACGGTAGGAGCAGGGTGACGAAGCCCCGAGGGGCTGGTCAGGCGCCACGATTCGGAGTACGCCGCGCCCGACAGAGCTCAGCAGTGGGCGTAGACGTAGTCCGCCGACTCGGGCGTCACGAGGTCGCGGTCTCGGTAGACGGTGGACGCGGGGCGGGTCTCGTCGGCGCAGATCGAGTCGAGGGTGACGGAGGGGTCGTCGGCGTACTCGATGTCGATCACCGAGTCTCCGTACACGGCCGTGTACGCGTCGCACTCCCCGTACGAGACGCACTCCTCCGCCACGGCGAAGTCGAACCCGACGTCCGTCTTCAGCGTCTCGGCGTACTCCGCGGCGTTCTTCTGCCCGATCGCCAGCCCCATCGTGTGGGCCCGGGCGGCGTAGAGCGTCGCGAGCGCCATGTTGCCCTCGAGGCTCAGGCCGTCGGCGCGGGTGAACGAGTCGAGGTTGTCGATCTCGACCGCGTCGAAGCCGTTGCTGGCGCAGCGGGCGATGTCGGCGCCGAGCACGTCGGCGATCTGCTGCCGCTTCTGGGCGGTCGAGGTGTCGAGGATCACCTCGTCTGGCCAGTCCGGATCGGTGACGGGGTCGCCGGAGGAGTCGCGCAGCAGGAGCTCCGCGTCCCAGCGGTCCTGCTCACCGGGCTGCGTCTGGAAGCCGTTGACGTAGCAGATCGACCACACCCCGGATGCGGGCTCCGCGGTGCTGTCGCGCGCCACGATCCCGACTCCCGCGGGAGGGTCGTAGGCGCCGCCGAGCTGGTAGTCGACGAGTGCTCCCGCGGGGAACTGCGCGCTGCTCACGGCCACGGTCGGAGGCGGGGCGGCGGCCGGCCGATCCGCTCCGGGCCCGGAGCACGCGGCGAGCGCGAGCACCACGACAGGAGCCATCGCCCCCGCGGCGAGAGCGGCGGACGGATGCGTGCGGCTCACGACCCCGAGTACACCACACCCGCCCGAGAGCCCCGTGAGCGCGGGAGCGGCGCGACGCCCGGCTCAGATCGCGTAGGCGCCGTACTCGGCGGCCCAGTCGGCGGGCACGAGCAGCTCGCCCACGGCCCCGCGGCCGAGGGCGGCGCAGACCCGCTCCACCTCGCTCTCGTCGTTCCACACGTGGAACGCCACGCGGGCGCGGCCGGCGCGCGACGACGCGACGATCCCAGCCGCCGCGAGCGCCGCGGCGTCGGTGCCGGTCTCGTCGGGCCAGGTCACGATCGCGCTTCCCGTGAGCGGCAGCCCCAGCCGTGAGCGCAATGAGTCGCCGAGCCCCCCGGTGTACGCCTCGACCTCCTCGGCAGCCACGGACGCGAACAGCTCGAGCGATGTCGTCGCCCCCACCCACGCCT
The DNA here is from genome assembly GCF_042699995.1 of Cnuibacter sp. UC19_7. Lineage (GTDB taxonomy): Bacteria > Actinomycetota > Actinomycetes > Actinomycetales > Microbacteriaceae > Cnuibacter. The sequence continues at coordinate 2,595,127 of NZ_CP170560.1, read as the reverse complement.
GCCACGCGGGCGACACGTCGAAGCGGCGCGCATCCGCCGCCAGGCTCATCGTGGGGCCGTAACAGGATCCCCACACGTCGTCGCCGGCGTACCAGCCGGCGGTCGTGGGCACGAGCTCCGCCGCGAACGACTCGCTCACCGTCAGCAGCGCCACCCCTCGCGGCGCGCACAGCCACTTGTACGCGTGGCACACGGTCGCGTCGAAGCGGGAGGCGTCGACGCGCATCCACCCGGTGGCCTGCGTGGTGTCGCAGAGCGTGCGCGCCCCCGCCGCGCGGGCCGCGGCGACGATCGCGTCGGCGTCGGCGATCTCCCCGGTCGCCGACTGCACGAGCGAGAACGCGACGAGCGCCGTGTCCGGGCCCACCGCATCCGCCAGCGAAGGGAGCGGCACGTGGCGCACGACGAGGTCGTCGCGCACGAGGAAGGGGAACACCATCGAGCTGAAGTCGCCGTCGACGACGATCACCTCGGCTCCCGCGGGCAGCGACGACGCGATCATCGCCACCATCACCGAGGTCTGCGACCCGATCGCGACCCGCGACACGTCGACCCCGACCAGCCGCGCGTAGGCCGCCCGGCCGCGCTCGGCCCAGGCTCCGTATCCGAGCGGCGTGGTCGTACCGGCCGACCAGGCGTCGAGATCGTCGCGCAGGGCCGCGACCGACTGGCGCGGCGGCACGCCGGAGGTGCAGGCCGCCAGGTACCCGGGCCGGACGTCGAACGACTCCCGCAGCTGCTCGACCGTCTTCCGGCCCACCGTCTCCGCTTCCATGCCCCCATGGTCCCGGTCTCGGCATCCATCACACAATGCCAGAAGATCGATGCAATTCATAAGCCTGAGTTATCGGATGCGCTAGGGTGCGCTCATGACGCTCGTCACCACCTCCTCCGCCGCGTTCGAGCTGGACTCGCAGACCCTCCGGATCGTCCACGCCGTCGCCACCTATGGCTCGATCACCCGCGCCGCGACGGCGCTGGGATACAGCCAGCCCGCAGTCAGCCAGCACCTGCGGCGGGTCGAGGCGCGGATGGGCATGCCCCTCGTCGCCAGGGTGGGACGGGGCATCGCTCTCACGGAAGCCGGCGAGGTCGTCGCGCGGCACGCGGGTGTCGTGCTCACGGCGCTCGAGTCGGCGTCGGGCGAGCTCTCGGAGCTGTCGGGACTGCGCGCGGGGCGCGTGCGGGTGAGCGGCTTCCCCTCTGCGTCGTCCACGGTCGTGCCGTCGCTGCTGAGCACGATGGCGGCGCTCCATCCCGGAATCGAGATCGGGTACGTCGAGGCCGAGCCGCCGGAGTCGATCGCCGCCGTCCGCGACGGCTCGTGCGACGTGGCGATCGCGTTCGCCTACCCGACCGACCCGTCGGATGCGTTCGGCCGCCTCACCGATGGCCTCTCGATCACGACGCTCTTCCGCGATGACATCGTCGTGCTCATCCCGTCGGATCTCGATGTGGGCGACGTCTCCCTCACCTCGCTGCAGGACGCCACCTGGATCGCCGGCTGCCCCCAGTGCCGCGGCCACCTGCTCGACTCCTGCGCCCGCGCCGGCTTCGCGCCCTCGATCGGCTACGAGACCGACAACGCGGTCGCCGTGATGAGCATGGTCGCGGCCGGGCTCGGCATCGCGATGCTGCCCACCCTCGCCACGACGGCCTCCCCTGTCCCGCCGGGCGTCACCGCGCATCCGACCGGAGGGGAGCACCGCGTCGTCGTCGCCGTCACCCGCCCCGACGCTCGAGCCCTCCCCGCGGTCGACGCCCTCCTCACCGCCCTCACCGCGGAGCGCCCCACCCCCGAGCGGGCCGCCGCCGATTAGCACACCGTCGCCTGAGCACGGATTCCGGGCAAGTCCCCCCGTATATCGAGGCGCTTGCCGGAATTCGGTGCTGGAGCGACGGACCGGCGGCCACGGGGTGGCGAAACGACGGGCTCCCGACCTCAGTACACGTACTCGAGGAGGTCGGTGCCGAGGGTGCGCATGCCGTCGAGCACGGCGAGCCGGGCCGGGAGGTCGCGGTCGTTGAACCGCATCGTCACCGCGTAGGCGACGCCGGCACCTGGGCCGGTGAGCACCCCCACCTCCGAGCGGATGCCGTGATCCGACCCGGTCTTGTTGAACAGCGTGAGCCCGTGGCTGAAGTCGTCGTGGGCGAGGGGGTCGAAACCGAACGCGCTCGCCACCATCGACAGGTCGGAACCGAGGCTCAGCCATCCGACGACGAGCTTCGACGCCATCTCGTCGGCCGCCTCGCCGCGGTGGATGCGCCGGAACAGCGACGACAGCTCGCGCGCCGACCCGACAGACAGCTGAGGCGCGTCGTCGGGGCCGCGCTCATCGCGCACGATGTCGAGCAGGTGCGTGCGGCGGAGTCCCAGCTGCTCGCCCCGGGCACGCACCCCGTCGAGCCCGACGCGGCGGAGGAGCACATTGGTGGCGAGGTTGTCGTTCGTGGCACCCACGAGCGCCGCGAGGTCGGCGATGGGCAGCGCGGGCACCTGGAGGTGCTGCCACAGCCCGGACCCGCCGACCCGATCGCTCGCCGTGCGGTTGAGGATGCTCAGCGACTCGGCGCCGGGCACGGCACGGATACCCGGGCGGCCGCCGGCGGTGTCGTCGGGCGACGCACCGCGGGCGGGCTGGTCGCGCTCGGAGATCCGCGCCGCGACCTCGACGAGCAGGAGCACCTGGCCGACCCCGGCGGTGGGCACGGAGAGGTGGTCGTCGACCGAGAACAGCACGCGTCCGCTCTCGAGGTCGAGCACCGACGCCGTCACCTGCACTCCGGACAGCGCGAGCGCCGTCAGCGACTCGAAGCCGTGGCGGAAGATGCCTCCCGCGCTCTCGCGCGCATCCGATCGTCGTCCCCGCGGCGGAGCGTCGTCTCGCTCGTCGCGTGGCCGTCTGCGGAGTGGCTCCGACACGGCACGTCCTCCCCTCACGCCGGCGCGGATGCGTTCGGGGACGCAACCGCACGCGCCATCGGCCTCCCAGCCGACTCGGTACTACCAGATGGTCACACGCTCAGCTGGGTCCAACCAGAGACGGTCGTTCGAGGAGACCTCGAACGCGTCGTAGAACTCGTCGATGTTGCGCACGATCTGGTTGCAGCGGAACTCGTTGGGCGAGTGCGGGTCGATCGCGAGGAGGCGGATGACCTCCTCGTCGCGCGACTTCTGCTGCCACGCCTGGGCCCAGGAGAGGAAGAAGCGCTGCGCGCCGGTGAGCCCGTCGATGACCGGGGGCTCCTGGCCGCCGAGCGAGATGAGGTACGCCTTCCAGGCGATGCCGAGCCCGCCGAGGTCGCCGATGTTCTCGCCGATGGTGAGCGCGCCGTTCACGTGGTGGCCGGGCGTCTGCACCGGCTCGAGCACGTCGTACTGCGCGATCAGCGAGCCGGTGAGCTTCTCGAACTCCTCGCGATCCTTCTCGGTCCACCAGTCGGTGAGGCGGCCGTCGCCGTCGAAGCGCGAGCCCTGGTCGTCGAACCCGTGCCCGATCTCGTGGCCGATGACCGCGCCGATGGCGCCGTAGTTCGCGGCGGCGTCGCGCTTCTCGTCGAAGAACGGGAACTGCAGGATCGCCGCGGGGAAGACGATCTCGTTGAAACCGGGGTTGTAGTACGCGTTGATGGTCTGCGGTGTCATGAACCACTCGTCGCGGTCGAGAGGCTTGCCGATCTTGCCGAGCTCGCGCTGGAACTCGAACTCGTTCGTCGCCCGAACGTTCGCCATCACGTCGGCAGGGTCGATGAGGAGCGCCGAGTAGTCGCGCCAGGTCGCCGGGTAGCCGATCTTCGGTGTGAACTTCTCGAGCTTCTCGAGCGCGCGCTTGCGGGTCTCGTGGCCCATCCAGCTGAGCTTCTCGATCGACTGCCGGTACGCCTCGATCAGGTTCGCGACGAGCTCGTCCATCGCCGTCTTGGCGGAGGCGGGGAAGTGCTTCTCGACGTAGATACGGCCGACCGCCTCGCCCATGGCGCCCTCGACGAACGAGACGCCGCGCTTCCAGCGCACCCGCATGCTCGGGGTGCCGGTGAGGGTACGCCCGTAGAAGTCGAAGTTCTCCTGCACGAGGTCGTTCGAGAGGTAGGGGGCGGCGGAGTGCACCACCTTCCAGGCGGCCCAGTCCTTCCACGACTCCAGCGGGGTGCTGCCGAGCAGCTCGACGATGCCGGTGACGAAGCTCGGCTCGCGGACGACGAGCTCGTCGAAGACGTGCTCGGGGGCGCCGACCGCCTCGCGCCAGAGGTCGAGCAGGGACGCGCCGTCGGCCGTGCCGGCGTCGCCGCCGAGGCCCACGAAGCCGCTCCACGACTCGAGGTTGTAGGTGGCCTGGGCGTCGCGGGTGCGCACGTTGTCCCAGTGCGTCTTCGCGATGAGCGTCTCGAGGTCGAACACACGCTGAGCGCGCTCGGCGGCGTCGGACAGGCCGGCCAGCTCGAACATCGCGCCGATGTGGCGCACGTAGGCCTCGCGCACCTCGGCGAACTTCTCGTCGCGGAAGTAGCTCTCGTCGGGCAGCGAGATGCCTCCCTGCTCGACGAACACGAGGTAGCGCTCGGGGTTGCCCGGGTCGTTGTCGACGAAGAGGCGGAGCAGCCCCGAGAAGCCCTCGCGCTCGAGCCGGCCGAGCGTGCGGGCGAAGCCGGGGAGGTCGCGGACCGCGTCGATGATCGCCAGCTGCGCCTCGATGGGCGTCGCGCCGAGGGCGTCGATGCGCTCCTCGTCCATGAAGCTCGTGTAGAGGTCGCCGATCTTGCGCGCCTCGGTGCCCTCGGGAGCCGACTGCGACTCCTCGATGATCTGGTGGACCGCCTTCTCGGCCTCCTCCGCGAGCACGTAGAACGAGCCGTAGCGCGCCTTGTCGTCGGGGATCGGGGTCTCCGCGATCCATCTGCCGTTGACGTGGCGGAAGAGGTCGTCCTGCGGGCGGGTGGCGGGGTCGAGCTGGTCGACGTCGATGCCGGAATCAGTCACCCGACCACTCTACGGACCTCCACCGTCATCCCAGCGAACTCCCGGCGGACGCGGATGACCCGGAGGGCGTCAGCCCTGCGCGCGACCCGGAGGGGTCAGCCCCTGCGCGGCCAGCAGCCCGGCCCGGCGGCCCGGCGGCGTACGCTCTCCGGCATGAGCACGGACGCTCCCTCCCCCAGCGGGTCGCGCGGGATCTCCCGCGAGGCGCAGTCGTCGATCTTCCGGGCCGGCATCAGCGGCACCCGGCCCCGGGTCCCCGTCGATCCGGCCCGGCTGGCCCGCGCAGCGCAGCGGGCGCTCTCCACCGAGGCCTACGCGTACCTCGCCGGCGGCGCGGGATCGGAGCGCACGCAGGCCGGGAACAGGCGCGCGTTCGAGCGCTGGCAGGTCTGGCCTCGGCCGCTGCGGGATGTGTCGTCCCGTGACCTGTCCACCACCCTCTTCGGTCGCCGGATGCCCTCGCCGCTCGTGCTCGCGCCGCTCGGTGTCATGGAGCTCGCGCATCCGGAGGCCGACCTCGCCGTCGCCCGAGCCGCCGCCGAAGCGGGGGTGCCCGCCGTGCTGAGCGGCCAGGCCTCGTTCCCGATGGAGGAGTCGGCGGCCGCCGCGCCCGATGCTCCGCGGATGTTCCAGCTCTACTGGTCGGCCTCCGACGAGCTCAACGAGTCGCTCGTGCGCAGGGCCGAGGTGTGCGGATGCGCCGCGATCGTCGTCACGCTCGACACGCACCTGCTCGGCTGGCGCACCCGCGATCTCGACCTCGGATACCTGCCGTTCACCCGCGGCCTCGGCATCGCCCAGTACACGAGCGACCCGGTGTTCCAGCGGATGGTCGCGGAGCGCACCCGCGTGGCCGGGCCGTCGGACGCCCCGCCCGTGCGGATGACCGCGCGTACGGTCGCAGCGGGCATCACCATCGCCCGCAAGGGGAGACGGATCACCGGCGGCGGACTGCGGGAGAGCCTGCGATCTCCTCTTCCCCGCGCTGCGGTGGAGACGTTCCTCGACGTGTTCTCGACGCCGGCGCTGACCTGGGAGCGACTGGCACGTATCCGCTCGTGGACCTCGCTGCCGGTGATCCTGAAAGGGATCGTGCATCCGGACGACGCCGAGCGCGCCGTCGACGAGGGGTACGACGGCGTGTGGGTGTCGAACCACGGCGGTCGCCAGGTCGACCGCTCCGTCCCGACGCTCGACGTGCTGCCCGACATCGCCGCCCGGGTGGCGGAGCGGACCCCGGTGATCGTCGACTCGGGCGTCCGCAGCGGGGCGGATGTCGCCGTCGCCCTGGCGCTGGGAGCCGACCTCGTGGCGCTCGGCCGCCCCTACGCGTACGGGCTCGCCGTCGCGGGCGAGGAGGGCGTGGCGGAGGTGATCCGCAACGTGCTCGCCGAGCTCGACATCACGCTGGGGCTCTCGGGCCACGCCGCGGTGTCGGAGCTCGGACCGTCGTCTCTCCGGCGCGCCGACTGAGGTCCCCGGTCGTCGGAGTCGTCACCTCGACACCGATTCGCGGCAACCCCGCGCACTACGTGCACGCTCGGCCGGATTCGGTGTCGAGGCGACGGGACCGACGCCGGCCGTCCCGCCCGAGCGCGGTTCAGGCGGGAGGGTCGTCGACTCAGTTCACACAGGGAATGCCTCCGGATTGCAGCGGCGTGGCCGAGTCGGTGTACGTCGGGGAGGCCGGAGGCGCGGAGTCTCCGCCGGAGTCGTCGCCGGATGCGGCGCCGGATGCGCTCTGGTCGGGCGCATCGGTGGCCGGTGCCGATGTGGGGGAAGAGGACGCCGGGTCGAGGAGCGACTGGACGAGGGTGTGGATCTGGTCGGTGTCGACGAGGTTGACGTCCTTGCCGTCGATCGTCGCGTAGCTCGCGATGGGCAGCGTCTGGAACGTGATGTCGCCGCCGGCGAGACGCTGCGCCTGGTCGGCGAAGCTGAGGAGGTCGAACCCGCTGTCGAGCGCGATGTACTGCTTCGCGGTGTCGATCAGGCTCCTCATGGTTCCGAAGTCGGTGAAGGTGTCGGCCTGTCGCAGCTTGTAGGCGAGCGACACGATGAAGGCCTGCTGCCTCCGGGTCCTGTCGAGGTCGGTCAGCTCGAGGCTCGACGGGCCGGTGTCACGCCGCTGGCGTACGAAGCTCATGGCCTGCGACGCATCGAGCTGCTGCACGCCCGCGGGGAAGTCCGCCCCCGAGTAGGAGTCCTGGGTCGCCTGGTTCAGGCAGACGGTGACGGGTTGCACGGCCTGGGCGACCTCGTAGAAGGCGGCCATGGTGATCTCGATGAAGTGATCGATCCGGACTCCGCCGAGGAAGTCCGACACCGTCTGGATCTCGGCCTGTCGTCCGGCGTCGCGCGCCTGCGGGTAGGCGTCGGAGGATGACACGCCCTGTGCGGTGAGCTCGGTCAGCTTCTCGTCGAGAGCCAGTCCGTAGGCCTCCTTGATCTTCGACTTCGAGACCCCGTCGGGGGAGCCGGCCAGCGGCGCGTAGTCGTCGCGGGGGATCGAGATGCCCACGGCCTTGCCGCCTCCGGCGGGGATGTGGATGAGCATGAGGACGTTCGCGTTGTAGCCGCCGTCCGACTCGTCTCCGGCGTTGATGGCTCCGTAGATGCTCTCGGGCAGGGGCTGCCCGTTCTGGTCGACGCGGCTGTCGAGCCCCATGACGAGGATGTTCGACTCGCCCGTGTCCTGGGCCACGCCCGGATCGGCGGAGCCGGACGGCAGCGCGATGTCGGAACGATGGATGCCGTTCGAGAGGTCGACGTACGTGTAGACGACGAAGCCACCCGCCGCGACCAGGACGACGACGAGCGCTGCTCCGATCCCGACGAACAGCCGACGCCTGCGGTACGTCCGTCGGCTCGCGCGATGCTTGACCTGGTCCTGGCCTGCCATGTCGATCCCTCCATCTCGTCGTCGCTGGCGACGCGTCCGCCAGTGAAGCGGCAGGCGGCGCGCCTGGGCTGACCGGACGCTGAGCATCTCGACCGCGGCGGAGCCGTCCTTCCGCGGAAGGACGCGCGGACGGGCTCTCTCGAAGACGGGCCAACTCCCAGGGTCTGACCAGCCGATGCTCGGCTCGATGGACCCCGTCGTGGGGTGATCAGGGCTCCCGAACACGCTCGGTGTCGCAGGCGGCTCCTAGGGTGGACGGGTGAGAGAGCTCGACCGCGACATCCTGCGCCTCGCGGTCCCCGCGCTCGGCGCGCTCGTCGCCGAGCCACTGTTCCTCCTCACCGACACCGCGCTCGTCGGTCACCTCGGCGTCGACCCGCTCGCGGCCGTCGGCGTGGCGGGCGCCGTGCTGCAGACCGTCATCGGGCTGCTCATCTTCCTCGCCTATGCGACGACCCCCGCTGTGGCGCGGCGACTCGGGGCCGGCGACCGCCCAGGGGCGGTCAAGGCGGGCATCGACGGGATGTGGCTCGCGCTCTGGGTCGGCGTCGTGCTCGCGCTCGTGGGCTGGCCCCTCGCGCGACCGGTGGTCGGCCTGTTCGGGACGACGACCCCGGTCGAGGAGCTCGCGGCGCAGTACCTGGGGCTCTCGCTCCTCGGCATCCCTGCCATGCTCCTCGTGATCGCCGCGACCGGTCTCCTCCGCGGACTTCAGGACACCCGCACACCGCTGGTGGTCGCCGTCGCCGGGTTCGCCGTCAACGCGGGCCTCAACGCGCTCCTCATCTACGGGGCCGGATGGGGACTGGCGGGTTCCGCGGTCGGCACCGTCCTGGCGCAGTGGGGGATGGCGGCGGTCTACGCGATCATCGCTGTCCGCGCCGCCCGCCGCGACGGCGTCTCCCTCCGGCCGGGTGTCGACGGTGTCTCCGGGGCGGCGATCGCGGGCGGATGGCTGCTCCTCCGCACAGCCAGTCTCCGTGCGGCCATCCTCGGCACGGTCGCCGTGGCGGCGACGCTCGGCGTGATCGAGCTCGGCGCCTTCCAGATCGCGTTCACGGTCTTCACGACGCTCGCGCTCGCCCTCGACGCGTTGGCGATCGCGGGCCAGGCGCTGATCGGGCACGGCCTCGGCGCCTCCGACGTCGAACGGGTCCGAGCGATCACCCGTCGGCTCGTCGGCCACGGTCTGGTCACCGGCGTCGTGCTGGGTTCGCTGCTCGCTCTGGTGGCGCCCTTCGCCGGTCCGGTCTTCACCTCCGATCCGGATGTGCGCGGCGCGCTGACCGTGTCCCTGTGGATACTCGCCATCAGCATTCCTCTCGGGGCATACGTCTTCGTGCTCGACGGCGTGCTCATCGGCGCGGGCGATGCCCGGTACCTGGCCGTCGCCGGGGTCATCAACCTGATCGTGTACGGGCCGATGCTCGTGGCGGTCGCTCTGCTTCATCCTGAGGGCGACGCCGGACTCATCTGGCTCTGGGTCGCGTTCGGCTTCGGCTACCTGGGCATCCGCGCGCTCACACTCGGCCTGCGATCGCGCAGCGACCGGTGGATCGTCGCCGGCTCGACGCGCTGACGTCGGATGCGCTCAGAGCGCCACGGTGAGGCCCCGGTGCGCGCTGATGACCTCGCCGGCGAAAGTGGCCCGCGCCCGCGCCCGCGCATCCTCGGGCACGATCGATCCGTCCACGTGCGTCAGCACCAGACGAGTGGCGCCGATCGCTGCAGCCGTGGCACCCGCCTCCTCGGGGGTGTGGTGCACCGGAGTCTCGGTCGGCACCTGCGCCGATGTCCCGGCCTCGACCAGCACGGCCATCGCGCCGGCGAGCGCGGTCGTCACCGCCGACCCGGGTGCCGAGTCACCGCTGTACCCGAGGAGCACCTCGCCCTCCTGCGCGAAGGTGAACCCGAAAGCGGGCATCCCATGATCGACCGGCGACCAGCTCAGCACCAGATCGCCGACCGTCGCGCGTCCCGGCTCCACCAGCTCGTGGACGTCGAACGTCGCCGGCAGCGCGGCCCGTGAGCTCGGCCCCAGGAAGGCGGTCATCGCCTCGAGCATGCCGCTGGGCGCATACAGCGGGACGGGGTGGTCCGGCCGGTCGTCTGCGAACCGGAGGGCGTAGTACGCGGTGAGCAGATCGGACGTGTGATCGGCGTGCTGATGCGAGATGGCGATCGCCGTCAACTCGTGGAGCGGAATGTACCGCTGCAGCTCGGCGAGTGTGCCCGGGCCCGCGTCGAGCCACACGGCGGTGGTGTCCGTGCGGACGAGGTACCCGGACGCGGGCTCGTCGGGTCGGGCGTACGGGGTCGCCGATCCCAGCACGGTCAGATGCATCCGCTCACCGCTTCGCGTACTCGCGGAGGAGGCGGTGCTCCTCCTCCTTGCGCGGATAGAACAGCACGACCACGAGGGCGCCGATCACCATCGCGATGATTCCCGTCGCATAGGCCCAGTCAGCGCCGGAGAGGAAGGAGTCGCGAGCGGCCTGGACGATCTGGTCCTGGTACTGCGGATACTGCTTCGCGATCGAGATCGCCCCGTCGAACGACTTCTGCAGCTGTGCCTGGATGCCGGCGGTCACCTCGCTCTGCACGTCCGCCGGTGCCGAGGCGACGCTCTTCGCGATGGCCGAGGCGTATCCGGCCGTGAGGATCGCGCCCAGGACCGACTGCATGATCGACCCGCCCAGGTCGCGCTGCAGGTCCGACGTGCCCGAGGCCATCCCCGCACGGAAGACGGGAACGGAGTCGGTGAGCGACCGCGACGACGGCGGTCCGGCGAGGCCGACACCGAGACCGATCAGGGCGTATCCGATCGCGACCGGCGCGTAGCCGATGCCCACATCCCAGAACAGGTACATGGTGAGGAAGCCGAGCAGGCAGGCGGCGAAGCCGAGCAGGAAGACCGTGCGAGCCCCGAACCGCAGCACGAGCCGGCTCGAGAGTGGGGCGGCGAGCACCATCACCGCCGCCGCCGGGAGGATCGACGCGCCCGACTGGAACGCGCTGTAGCCGAGCACGTTCTGCAGGAACAGCTGTCCGATGTACATCGCGCCCATCAGCGACCCGAACACGATGATGCCGCCCACCGCCGCCACCCAGAAGGTGCGACGCGACGCGATCCGCAGATCGTAGAGCGGATTCCGCGCCCTGCGCTGGCGCAGCACGAACGCGACCCCGGCGGCGACCGCGATCGCCCCGAGCACCAGCGCGGTCGTCCCCTGCCCCGGCACCGCGGCGAAGTTGATGCCGAGCACCAGCGACGCCACCATCACCGTCGAGAGCACACCGCCGAGGTGGTCGACCGCCTCCGTCGTCTCGTTCACCTTCGCGGGCACGAGCAGCACGACGAGGACGAGCGTGACCGCGCAGAGCGGCAGGGTCATGAGGAACACCGCCGGCCAGTCGAAAAGCCCGACCAGCCAGCCCGAAGCGAGCGGGCCGAGCGCGGAGATCGCACCGCCGAGCCCCGACCAGAGGGCGATCGCCGCGATCCGCCGGGGTCCGCTCCACAGGGCGGCGATGAGCGACAGGGTCGTCGGGTAGGCCATCCCCGCGGCGACGCCCCCGATCACGCGGGCGAGGAACAGCACGTCCACGCTCGGCGCGAAGGCGGCGAGGAGGCAGGCCGGGATGCTCAGCACGAGTCCGAGCACGAGCATCAGCTTGCGGCCGTAGCGGTCGCCGAGCGCGCCGAGGTAGAGCACCGACCCGGCGAGTCCCAGCGAGAAGCCCACCGCCACGAGGTTGAGGGCGCTCTGCGATGCGTCGAAGGCCGCGCCGATGGAGGGCAGCGCGACGTTCGCCACCGAGAGGTTGAGGTTCGCCACCCCCGCCGCGAGGATGAGCGCGAGCAGCACCAGTGGCCCACGGGCGGGCGCCGTGCCCGCGTCGGGACGGGCGGGGTCGGATGCACCGGACCCTCTGGGCGCTTCGCCGGACCCGTCGGTGGAACCACTGAACCCGTCGGTCGCTCCGCTCATGGCCCCTCCTCGCGGATGCGCGGCACGACCGGCCGCGCTCGAGGGAACACTATCGCTCAGCGTGCTTCGGACGGGAGGTCGTTCTCACCCTGAGCCGCGCGCCGACGGCCGGGGGCCTGGCGGGCCGGTCCGGATGGGGTCGGCGGCGTCAGCCCGGAGCGACGGCCGTCGTCGTGCCGGCGTGCAGCACGCACGGGTACCGGCGCGACTCGACCTCGTCGCCGGCGAGCAGCGCCACCACCGCCTGGCCCGCGGCACGGCCCTTCTCAGCCACGGGCTGCACCATCGTGGTCAGGTCGTGGCGCGTGAGTCCGTCGATACGGACGCCGTCGAATCCCGTCACGCTCAGCTCCCGCGGCACGGCGATGCCGAGCTCGTCCGCGGCCTGCAGCACACCCACGGCGAGCAGGTCGCTCTGCGCCATGATCGCCGTCGGCCGCTCCTCCACCGGGACGTCGAGCAGCACCCTGGCGGCCGCCGCCCCGCCCTCGACGAAGCTGTCGGCGCAGGCGTAGGCCGCCGCATCCGGGAACACCCGCCGCACGCCGGCCAGTCTCTGCGCGGTGACGACCGTGGTGATGCCGCTCTCCGCATCCGGAGCGATGGGGCCCGACGCACGCCGCTCGTCGATGGCGAGCGTCACGGTCGCGACCCGTCGGTGACCGAGCCCGGCCAGGTGGCGGGCGAGCTCCTCCGCCGCGCCCGCGTTGTCGAGTCCGATGTCGACGACGCCGTCCTCCTCGTCGCCCTCGATCGACACCACCGGGATGCCGCGCTGCCGCAGCGACGCGATGATCGTGCCCAGATGCGGGCTGCATCCCATGATCACGGCGGCGTCGACCACAGCGGAGCGCACGCTCTCGCTCGTCGCTCCCGTCTCGGTGAGCAGGAGGATCCCGTTGCTGTCGACCCCGAGCCCCTCGACGATGCCGTCGAGGGTGCCGATGTTCACCGGGTCGCGGAAGGCCTGCAGCAGGCGTTCGTCGAAGACCACGCCCACCACGCCAGACCGGCCCTGCCGCAGCGAGCGGGCCCGCGGATCCGGGCCGCCGTAGTCGAGCTCGGCGGCGGCAGCCAGCACCCGCGACCTCGTCTCGTCGGAGACGGGTCCGGCTCCGCTGAACGCGAGGGACGCCGTGGACCGCGACACACCGGCGCGCGCGGCTACATCCGCCAGAGTGGCGCGGTGCGCTTGCCGACCCTCGTTCATGGCGGCTACTCTAGTCGAATCGTTTCGATCGAATCGATTCGACCCCTGTCTTCCGGCCTCTCAGGCACCCCGATCCCCCGGAGCACTCCATGCAGCAGCAGCTCTCCGCTCGCGGACTCCGCGCCTGGCGCAACGCGATCTTCACGATCTTCGCGCTGAGCGGACTGTCGCTCGCGACCTGGGTGTCGCGCCTGCCCGCCGTGCGCGACGAGCTCGGCATCGACACCCTCCAGTTGGGTGTGCTCATCTTCTGCATGTCGGCTGGATCGGTGATCGGCCTCATCGCCGCGCCCATCCTGATCAACCGGGTCGGGGCGCGGGTCGGGATGGTCGGCGCGCTCCTCGTCGTCTCGATCGGTCTCGTGCTGATCGGCGTCGGGAGCGACGTCGTCGCCTCCGCCCCGGTGGTCGGTCTCGGGCTGGCGCTGTTCGGCTTCGGCAACGGGACGTGCGACGTCATCATGAACGTCGAGGCCGCCGCCGTCGAGAAGCAGGCCGGCCGCACGCTCATGCCGCTGATGCACGCCTTCTTCAGCTTCGGGACCGTGGCCGGCGCCGGGCTCGGCGCCCTCGCCTCCGCCCTCGCGGTGCCGATCGTCGTCCACGCCTCCGTGATGGCGGTCGTGATCGCGGTCACCGTGCTCGCCGTCATCCGCTTCGTGCCCGCGGGCGCCGAGGCCGACGAGTCCGCGAGCGCCGCCGCCGCGTCCACCGCTCCCCTCGAGCGCGAGCGCGTCCCGTTCCGTCAGCGGCTCATCGCCTCCCTCGCCGTCTGGAAGGACGTCCGACTCCTCCTCATCGGCGTCATCATGCTCGGCATGGCCTTCGCCGAGGGCTCGGCGAACGACTGGCTCACCATCGCCGTGGTCGACGGGCATCACCAGGACAACACCGTCGGCGCGATCGTCTTCTGGGTCTTCACCGCGTCGATGACCGCGGGCCGGATCGCCGGCGGCCCCGTTCTCGACCGTTTCGGGCGGGTGCCGGTGTTGAGGGTGAGCGCGCTGCTCGGCGTGATCGGGATCCTGCTGTTCATCGTGTCGCCGCTGCCGTGGCTCGCGTTCGTCGGCACGGTCTTCTGGGCCCTCGGCTGCTCGCTCGGCTTCCCGGTGGGCATGTCTGCCGCAGCCGACGTCGACGACCCGCGGCTCTCCGCCGCTCGGGTGAGCGCGGTCGCGATCATCGGCTACTGCGCCTTCCTCGTCGGCCCGCCGCTCATCGGCCTCCTCGCCCACGAGTTCGGCATCCTCGGCGCTCTGCTCCTCATCCTCGTGCTCGTGGTGCTCGCCGGCCTGGCCTCGCCCGCCGCCCGCGAGCGCCGTCCCTCCCCCGTCCCCGCCCGCTGACCCCGGGCGTCCGTCCAGTCGCGGTTTCGCTGCCTCTCTGGCGTCTCGCGCCGCCATTGACCCAGCGAGACGCCATACAGGCAGCGGAACTCGGGTCGGCAGCGGGTACGCTCGTCGGGTGCGTCTGGTCATTGCCACCTGTTCCGTCGACTACGCCGGACGGCTGAGCGCCCACCTGCCCCTCGCGAAGCGCCTGCTCATGCTGAAGAGCGACGGCAGCATCCTGGTGCACTCCGACGGCGGCTCGTACAAGCCGCTCAACTGGATGAGCCCGCCCTGCACGGTCGCGTCGGTCGACCCGACACCCGAGCAGACCGAGCTCGGCGTGTCGGAGGTGTGGCGTGTGACGCAGGCGAAGACGAACGACGTCCTCGTCGTCACGCTCTACGACATCGAGCACGACAGCGACCACGAGCTCGGCATCGACCCCGGACTCGTCAAGGACGGCGTCGAGGCCGACCTGCAGCGCCTCCTCGCCGAGCAGATCGAGCTCCTCGGCGACGGCCACACCCTCGTGCGGCGCGAGTACATGACGGCGATCGGCCCGGTCGACATCCTCGCCCGCGATGGGGCGGGCGCCGCGGTGGCGGTCGAGATCAAGCGGCGCGGGGAGATCGACGGCGTCGAGCAGCTCACCCGCTACCTCGAGCTGATGAACCGCGACCCGCACCTGGCGCCCGTGCAGGGTGTTTTCGCGGCGCAGGAGATCAAGCCGCAGGCGCGCACGCTCGCGCAGGACCGCGGCATCCGCTGCGTCGTACTCGACTACGACGCCATGCGCGGGCTCGACGACTCCGACTCCCGCCTGTTCTGAGTCTCGCTGGTTCTCTCGTGCGGATGCGCTGCTCCCTGCGCCGCGTCGGCTCCCTTCTCTAGGCTGGTTCCGTGGCCCGACCAGCTCCCGCCTTCCCGAAGACCTACGCCAATCGTCCCCTGAGGACGGCACTCGTCGACTTCGCCGAGCATCCGGACGAATCGACCCTCGAGGCGATGCTCGACGCGATGACCCGCGGCGGCCTCGTGATCGACCTCACGGGCACGACGGATGCGGGCGACCCGCAGGCGCGCACCATCCTCTCCACCGACGGCCAGCGGATCCTCCCGCTCTTCACGTCCGTCACCGAGCTTCGGGCCGCCGTGCCCCCGGCCGCCCGCAAGGCGGTGCGCGCGACGATCCTGCCGGCGCCGACCGCGCTCCGCCTCGTCGAGGCCGGCGACACCGTCGCGGTCCAGTTCGACGCGGGCACGATCGCGCAGATCGTCACGCGCCCCTTCGTCGAGCGCGCCCTGTCCCGCGTCTCGCCCGAGGCCTGACCCCGCCGCGGGCGCCTCCGCGTGGATGCGGGTTGCGCCCCTCCACAGCCCTGTTGAAGCCGCATGCGCCTCGCGGTCCCGCGGAGCGGGCACAACCCGCATCCCGCCGCATCCGACGGGCGCCCGCCCGCCCAGCGGAAGCGCGACACCGACGCCCCATAGGATTGCTCGGTGACTGCGCAGACCCCGACCAAGCCGTGGACGTGCATCCTCTTCGACCTCGACGGCACGATCACCGACTCGGCACCCAGCATCATCGACCGCCTCTCGCGGACCCTCACCGCGCTCGGACGCCCGATCCCCAGCCCGGCCGAGCTCGTCCCGTTCGTCGGCCCGCCCATCCTCGACGGGTTCCGTGACGTCGCGGGCATGAACCCCGAGGAGGCCGTCGAGGCACTCGAGGTCTACCGCTCCTTCGCGCTCTCGGACGGCCCCGCCGCCGAATCCCACGTCTACCCGGGCATGCTCGGACTCATCCGCGATCTGCACGCTGCGGGCATGCCACTGGCTCTCGCCACCTCGAAGGGCGAGGCTCAGGCCGAGCGAGTGCTCGCCCACCTCGACCTCACCGACTGCTTCACGGTCGTGTGCGGCTCCTCCCCCGACGAGACCCGCAGCGCGAAGGCCGACATCGTCGCCGAGGCCCTGCGCCGCCTGCGCGAGCAGGGCGTCGACCTCTCGCACACTGTCCTCGTCGGCGACCGCTCGCACGACATCGAGGGCGCGGGCGAGCACGGCGTCCCCGTCATCATGGTCGAGTGGGGCTACGGCTCCCCCGCTGAGTCGCTCGGCTCGATCGCCGTCGTCCACTCCGTAGACCAGCTCCGCACCCTCCTTCTCTGAGGAGACCGCCTGAGCGCGCCGAAGGCGGCGCACCGGTCCATCCGATGCGCCGCCTCCGTGGTCGGCTGTGGCTCGACGCTGCGCTCAGGCTCGCTTGCCCGCGCGCCGCTGAGCCACCGCGGCGACCCCGGCGAGCAGGACCATCACCGCGACCGTGCCGCCCACGAAGCCACCCACGCCATCTGCGCCGGTGCTGGCCAGCTGGCGCCCGGTGCTGTCGGCGGAGGCGGGGACCAGCGGGTTCGCAGTCGGAGACGGAGCGACGAGGCGGCCGACGAAGCTCAGACTGCGCGCTGCAGAGGCGATGACCTTCCCGTCTTCCGAGTAGTCGGCGCGAAGAGTGAGCACGCCGGAGGCCGTGCCCGTCGGGACAGGCCCGAGCGTCAGGTGCAGAGTCACCGTCTCGCCGGGACGGACGCTCCGCGACGCTGCATCGCCTTCGTACGCGACCGGAAGACTGGCCCCTTCGGTGCTGGTCGCCACGAGGCCGGTCGGGTCGAACTCCAGATCGAGCGTTCCGTCGTTGATGACCGTGATCGCGAGCGAGGATGTCGAGCCGGGTTGGACATCACCCAGGTCGATGGCACCGTCGACGGGGTCGGCGATCGCGAAGCTGGCCGATCCCGCCGCGATCGACGCTCCTCGCAGGGCGAGGATCACCGGCGCTGACACTGTCGGATCTGCCGTGGATACAGCGGTGAGCGTGATGGTGTCGGTGGGCGTAGTTCCCACGGCGCCCGCGGTGTAGTCCACCGTGACGGTGCGGGTCGCCAGAGGGACGATGGTCTCACCGGCCGTGATGGTCGTCGACACGTAGGTGAACGGGGCCGAGAGGGCCATCACCGGGGTCGGATCGATCGTCACGATATCGGTCCCGTCGTTCTCGAGAGTGAGGACGAGCCGTTTCGTCGACCCCGTGGGCACGGAGCCGAAGTCACCCGGCGTGGAGAAGGTCGCGGAGACCTGATCCCCGGCAGCTGCGTAAGCGGGCGTGCCTAGGAGCAGGGCGCCGGCGGCGACTGCGAACGCGACGATCGCCGCGGATATCCGACGTGACATCGTTCCTCATCTCTCGAGTCTGCGGAGGTCTCCGCTGTCCCTTTGGTCTGTCAGGACTGGACGCGCCGGCGGCGCTGCACGAACAGGATGCTTCCGCCGACGAGCAGCATCAGGGCCACGCTCGCGCCGGCGAACAGTCCCGCTGCGTCCGCGCCGGTCGACGCCAGCGTGCGCCCGCTCGTGCCCGTCGTCGAGGAGCCCGTGCTCGTGGTGCCGCTGCCGGCACCGCCCGCGGGGTTCGACGTCGGGGTCGGAGTGGGCGTCGGCACGACGGCGGCGACACCCATCGCGGTGAACTCCACGATGCGGGTGACGCTGGCCATCCCGTCGCTCCCTACCAGTGTGATGAATCCGTCGAGGCGCCCTTCGGCCGTGGGCGCGAAGTCGAGGGTGAAGGTCGTCGAGGCACCCGGTGCGACAACGGTCGTGAAGGGGGCTCCGCGGAAGGTGACGGGTACCGAGTTGCCCTTCATGTCGCGCGCCGTCTGCGCGGTGGAGTCGAACGTGAGCGGAACCGTGCCGTCGTTCACGATGGTGATCGACTTCGTCGCGGTGTTGCCGAGTTCGACCTGCCCGAAGTCGAGAGCGTCACCCGCAGGTGGGTCGGTGACCTCGAAATTCGGGCCGACAGCTGCGATCGAAGCCGCTTTCAGTTCGAGGTCGTAGGTGGCCGAGAAGCCGGGCGTGATGACGGACTGGACGGTGAAGGCGATCTTCGTCGTCACGGACGTCGCCGGCACACCACCTGTGAAGGACACCTTGAGCTCACGGGTCATACCGGGGTCGAGTCCCTCACCGGCCTTGATCGTCGTGGAGTCGAGCTTGAACGGGTAGGCGAACGATGCGAGCGCAGCGGTGTCGATCGTGATCGGCTGCTTCCCGTCGTTCTTCACCTCGATGGTGATCTGCTTCATCGACCCCTCGGGCACCGAGCCGAAGTCGCTCGCACCGAAGGCGATCGAGTAGTCGTCCGTAGGCCCGGCCGACGCCGGAGCCGCCGCGACGAGCGAGCCCGCTGCCACGGCGAGAGCCGTCGCCGCTATCGCGGCGAGTCGAGTGAGTGATCGCATGACTGAAGTCCTCCTGGTCTGTATGCAGGTCCTTGGGAGGGTGACGCACATCCATGCCCGAGTGTTATGAGCAATCTCTACTCACTGGAGGCAACCGGCCGCTCAGAGGGAAGCGTCACCCGCGCTCCGTACGATGGAGGCATGGGCGACCTCTCGCTGCTCTCCTTGCTTCCGAGCGTCGTCGTGTTCGGCGTCGCGATCGTGCTCTTCGTCCTCCTCGTGGTGTGGCTGCGGCGGCGGATGGCGCGCATCCGCGGCCGCGCCGCTCAGACGGCGCCGGCCGTGTCGGGCGCCCCGCTGCGCCAGAGCGTCGAGGAGCTCGAGCGGCGGGCGGGGATCCAGCTCGTGCAGATGGACGACGCGATCTCCGAGGCCCAGGACGAGCTCGGCTTCGCGATCGCGGAGTTCGGCCAGGCCGAGACGCGCGCGTTCGCCGAGGCCCTCGAGACCGCGCGGAAGCGCTCGTCCGAGGCCTTCGCCCTCAAGCAGCGGCTCGACGACGCGATGCCCGACACCGAGCAGCAGCGACGCGACTGGAGCAACCGGATCGTGCTGCTCGCCGACTCGGCGGTGGCGGCGATCGCCGCGCAGTCCTCGGCCTTCGAGCGCCGCCGCCGGGCGGAGACCGCTGCCCCCGCGGCACTCGACGCGGCAGAGCGCGCCGTCGAGGCGCAGCGGGTACGGATCCCCCTCGCGCGCACGGCGATCACCGAAGCACAGGCGCGCTTCGCCGCCACGGCGGTGCAGCCCGTCGCCGACGGGGTCGACCGCGCGGAGCGGCTTCTCGACCAGGCCCTGGCGCGGCTCGAGGAGGCACGGGCCTCCCTCACCGCCGACCCGCTTGCCCCTGTCTCGCGCCAGGTCGCGTCGGCCGAGTCCGATGTGCGTCGCGCGGAGCGCCTCCTCGACGCCGGGGAACACCTCGACGACACGCTCGCCGCCGCGCAGGACCGCCTTGACGACGCGGTGGCCGACTCGCGCCGACGGCTCGACGAGGCGGCCCGCATCCGTGACGCCGCGCCCGATCCGAAGCACGTCGCCGCCATCACGGTCGCGATGACGACGCTGGCGTCCGCCATAGCGCCGGGCGACGAGCAGCCGGACCCCGTCCGCTCCACCGACGCCATCGCCTCGGCGACGACCTCCCTGGATGCCGCCCTCGCGGTCGCGCGCTCGGCCTCGCAGCGGATCGAGGCGGCCCGCGACGCACTGGCCGGGGCGCGGCGCATCGCCGAGAGCCACATCGCCACGGCCGCCGCCTCCATCGACGGTGCGCGCGGTCGCGTCGGCGTCGATGCCCGGACGCGACTCGCCGAGGCCCGCCGCCAGCTCGACATCAGCCGAGACGAGGCCGACCCCGTCGCGGCGCTCGACGCCGCCCGTCGTGCGGCGACGGCGGCGACCGATGCGGATGCTCTGGCCATGTACGACGCCACCCTCCGCTGAAAAGTTATCCCCACCGCTGTCCACAGCTGTGGGGATGGCGCTCCGGCGTTTTCCCCAGCTCTCCACAGCCTCTCCACAACCCTCGGAGAGGGTCTGGGTCCCGCACAGACAGGCGGGGCGCCAAAGTTATCCACAGATGTGACCTCAGTCGCTGCAGCGCCCACCGGTCGGCCTCACACTCGTCCGCATGAACGCAGACAGCACCGCCACCGCCACCCTCTACGACCCCTCCGGGAGGATCGCCGAACGCCACGAAGGCGTCTCCGTCGCGGTCCGTGGACTGGATCTCGCACTAGGCGCTCCCATGCGCCGCCGCATCCCGCTCACCGAGGTCGAGTCCATCGCCTGCGAGAGCGACGACCTCGTCCTCTCCATCGATGATCACCGGCTGGAGCTGACGCTGGGCGATGTCGAGGCGGAGACGTGGGCCGACGGCCTCCGTTCCCTCGTCGACGCTCTCGCCCCGGGAGTCAGTCCGTGAGGATGTCCTTCTCCACCGCCGCGCGCAGGGCCTCGAGCATGGCCGACCAGTTCGCCTCCGCTCGGGTGGCCTCGTCCTCGCTGGCGTTGTGGTCCTGCGTGAGCACCACACGCGTCCGGTCGTCGCCGATGGGCTCGAGGGAGTACGACACGGTGTGATGCACCGCAGCAGCCCCTGAGTCGTCGGATGTCGGGCTGAAGTGCGTCATCACGAGGCGGTGGGGCTCCTCCACGAGCACGATCTCGCCCCGGTCCTCGAAGGCCTTCCCCTCCCACTCACCGCGGTAGACGATGGCCGAGCCCGCCGTCCAGTCGGTCTCCACCTCCGAGCCGAACATGTACTCCGGCACACGGGAGGAGTCGGTCAGCACGGCCCACACCTCATGGGGCGTCGCCCTGATCTGCACGGTCGCGGTCGCCAGGTGATCGTCGCTCATGCTCCGATCCCACACCCGAACGCCCCGACCTCACAGCCCGAGGCGGCAGAAGAAGAAGAGGACCCGGATCATCGATCCGAGCCCTCCACCGTCCGTGCGCGAGGGGGGACTTGAACCCCCACGCCCTTGCGGGCACTGGCACCTGAAGCCAGCGCGTCTGCCAATTCCGCCACTCGCGCGAACTGGACGAGACTACCACAAAGACGCGACGGGCCAGACCGAACGCGGACACCTCAGGACCCGAGCACGGACGCATTCACGCCGCGGGCGGCCGCGCTCCGGAGACCGCCAGCACCACGGCGGTGCAGCGGTCCTCCACGTAGTCGATCCCACCCTCCTCGGCGATCCGCCGCGCCTCCGGCGAGGCGATCCCGAGCTGCAGCCAGACACCGCGAGCGCCGATCCGCACCGCCTGCTCCGCGATGCCGGCGGCCTCCGGCGCAGGCCGGAACACGTCGACGAAGTCCACCGGTTCGGGGATGTCGTCGAGCGACCGATAGGCCGGCTCTCCCAGCAGGGTCGTCGCGGTCGGATGCACCCCGATCACGCGATACCCCACCGACTGCAGTCGAGCGGGGACGGAATGCGCCGACTTCGCAGGATCGGTGCTGAGGCCGACGACGGCGATGGTCCGCGACGTGCGCATGAGGCGCTCGGCCACCTCGTCCATGCTCTCTGCGGTGTTCTGGTCACCCATGTCGCGTATCGTAACCCCGCGCGCTTCGACGGCGGTCTGGCAGTGGTTTATCGGTCAAGCTGAGTAACATCGTCGTAGCATCCACCCCCAACACCGACACGCACCCGCTGTGCGAACCCCCATCCATTCGTTCCCGCCGCCGACGACGCCGTCTGGGACAGGACCGATAGAGGAAGCAAGGAGAACGGGACAGACGTGGGAATCCTGGACAGTTTCGAGCGAGGTCTCGAGCGCGCCGTCAACGGCGCGTTCGCGAAGACCTTCCGTTCGGGGCTGCAGCCGGTGGAGATCTCGTCGGCCCTGAAGCGCGAGCTCGACACCAAGGCCGCCGTGGTGGCGCGCGACCGCATCCTGGTGCCCAACTCCTTCCGCGTGCTCCTCTCCCCCGCCGACCATGAGCGCATGACGGCGCTGGGTTCGGCGCTCATCACCGAGCTCGACGGCATCGTCAAGCGGCACGCGGCTCAACAGGGCTTCCAGTTCGCGGGACCGGTGGTCATCGATCTCGTGAGCGACGACTCGATGAGCAAGGGGATGATCGAGGTCGAGTCGTCCAACCTCTCCGACGATGTGCGATGGGTCCCGGTCGTCGACATCGCGGGCAAGCGCCACCCGCTCCGTTCCCGCACGGTCATCGGCCGCGGCAGCGACGCCGACATCACGATCGACGACACCGGCACCAGTCGCAAGCACGTCGAGATCCTGTGGGACGGGTCTCACGCCCAGGCACGCGACCTCGGCTCCACGAACGGCTCGCAGCTGAACGGCCGCCCGTTCCAGAAGGCGACGCTCGATCCCGACTCGGTCATCACCATCGGCCGCACCGCCATCACCTTCCGCGTCGTGCCCCAGACCAGCGCGAGCGGCAGCAGCCGCGCCGGCGCTTCCCGAACCCCGGGCGCTCCGCCGCAGCGCCCCGCCTCGGCCCCGAACCAGCCCGGCGGGCAGCGCCCCGCCCACGATCCCGGCGGGTTCTGGGGGTAGCGGCCATGAGTGAGCTCACCCTGCTGATCCTCCAGATCGCGTTCCTCGCACTGCTCTGGATCTTCGTCTTCGTCATCGTCTACGCGATGCGCTCCGACCTGTTCGGCTCGCGCGTGCGGCGCCTGAAGGAGGCCCCCGCCGCGGCGGCCCCGCCCCCTCAGCCGGTGACGACCCCTGCATCCGGCGCCCCGGCGCCGAAGGTGCCCACGTTCGTGCCCGCGCCCGGCACCGAGCTAAGCGGCCCGCCCCGGGCCACGACCAGCAATGCCGGCCGGCTGGTCATCACCTCCGGCCCCAAGTCGGGGGCCGAGATCCCGCTCGGCACCGAGCCGCTCACCATCGGGCGCTCGTCCGACTCGAGCGTGGTCATCCGCGACGACTACACCTCCACGCACCACGCCCGCCTCATGGTCTGGGGCGACGAGTGGGTGGTGCAGGACCTCGACTCGACGAATGGGACGTTCCTCGACGGGCAGCGCGTCACCTCCCCCCTGCACGTGACGCTGAACACGCCGATCCGCATCGGCGCCACCACGTTCGAGCTGCGGCGGTAGTCCGTGGCGATTGTGACCGTGAGCGCGGCCGTCTCGCACACTGGAAAGATCCGCTCGAACAACCAGGACTCCGGCTTCGCCGGTGAGACCCTGTTCGTGGTCGCCGACGGCATGGGCGGTCATGCGGGCGGCGACGTCGCCTCCGCCCTGGCGGTGCGCCGTCTCGCCGAGATCGACGGCCAGTACAGCTCCGCGGTCGACGCCGAGTTCGCTCTGCAGGAGGCGATCGTCGCCACGAACGCCGTGCTCTCCGAGACGGTGTACGAGCATCCGGAGCTCACCGGCATGGGCACGACCCTCAGCGCACTCGTGCGCGTGGGCCAGAGCGTCGCGATCGCACACATCGGCGACTCGCGCATCTACCGCCTGCGCGACGGGGTGCTCTCGCAGATCACGGTCGATCACACCTTCGTGCAGCGGCTCGTCGACTCGGGCCGCATCACGCCGGAGGAGGCGAAGACCCATCCCCGCCGCTCGGTGCTCATGCGCGTGCTCGGCGACGTCGACGCGGCGCCCGAGGTCGACCTCCAGGTGATGGACACGCGGCCCGGCGACCGCTGGATGCTCTGCTCCGACGGTCTGAGCGGCGTCGTCGAGCGCGACGACATCGAGCGGGTCCTCACCGAGCTGTCCGATCCGGATGCGGCGGCCGACGCCCTCGTGCGCGAGAGCCTCGACCGTGGGGCCCCCGACAACGTCACCGTCATCGTCATCGACGTCGAGCAGTCGCTCGAGGCGCCCGAGCAGACGCCGACCACGGTCGGCTCGGCCTCGGCACCCATCGTCTTCGACCAGCAGATCGGCCGCCGCTCGGGTCGTCTTCCGGGCCTTCGCCTGCATCCGAGGCCGGTCCAGCCCGAGAGTCACTTCGAACCCGAGTCCGAGGGATACCTCGACGAGCTCATCGAAGAGGACCGGCGGCGCTCGCGCCGGCGCAAGGCGACCTGGCTCGTGAGCATCCTCGTGATCCTCGCCCTCGTCGGGGCCGGCCTCTACACCGCCTACCAGTGGACGCAGACCCGCTACTTCGTCGGCCAGTCCGACGGCTACGTCGCGGTCTACCAGGGCGTGCAGCAGGGCATCGGGCCCGTGTCGCTCTCGCACGTGTTCCAGCAGACCGACATCTCGGTCGACTCGCTGTCGCCCTACGCTCAGGGCCAGGTGTCCAACACCATCAGCGCCGGCTCGGTGACCGAGGCGCTCGAGATCGTTCAGCGGCTGTCGGATGCGACGGTGCAGCCCGACGACCCGGCCACTCCCACGCCCACCCCGACCACCGTCGATCCGAACGCGCCGGTGAACCCGCCGGCCGACCAACCGGCCGAGGGGGTGACCGGATGACCGACATCACGGCCCCGGTCGGCACGTCCCGCCCGGAGACCCCCGGCAAGGGCGTGCGCCGTATCCGCGTGCCCATGAAGCTGCGCAACCTCGAGCTCGTCATGCTCATCTTCGCGTGCGCCGTCAACGCGGCCGCCGTGGTGCTCGTGCAGTTCGGCGCGCTCGGCTACGCCGATCAGACCGTCCTGTTCCTCGGCTCGAGCCTGGCGATCCTGGTGTTCGCGATGCACGTGGCGCTGCGGTTCGTGGCGAGCAACGCCGATCCCTTCATCCTCCCCATCGCGACGCTCCTGAACGGCCTCGGCATCGCCGAGATCTACCGGATCGACATCGCGAACGACCTCACCGGCTGGGAGAGCACGGCGGTCCGTCAGGTGGTGTGGAGCGCGATCGCACTCGTGATCGCGATCGCCGTCGTCGTCGTGATCCGCAATCACCGGGTGCTACAGCGCTACACGTACATCGCGATGCTCGTCGCCGCGGTCCTGCTGCTGCTGCCGATGCTCCCCGTGGTCGGGCAGGAGATCTACGGCGCCCGGGTGTGGATCCACATCGGCGAGTTCTCGTTCCAGCCGGGTGAGGTCGCGAAGATCGCCCTGGCGGTGTTCTTCGCCGGCTACCTCGTGTCACGCCGCGACAGCCTGTCGATGGTGGGCCGGAAGTTCCTCGGCATGCGCTTCCCCCGCGCCCGCGACCTCGGGCCGATCCTGGTGCTCTGGGGTGTCGCGATGGCGATCATCATCTTCCAGCGCGACCTCGGCACCGCGCTCCTCTACTTCGGCCTCTTCGTGGTCATGCTCTACGTCGCCACGGGCCGGGCGAGCTGGGTCGTGCTCGGCGTGGGGCTGTTCCTCGCGGGCGCGATCATTGCCAGCCAGGTGCTGCCGTACGTGAACGACCGGTTCACCAACTGGCTGTACCCCTTCAAGGATCCCGACAACGCCAGCTATCAGCTCGTCCAGGGCCTGTTCGGTCTGGCGAACGGCGGCCTGATCGGCACCGGCCTCGGTCAGGGCCGACCCGACATCACACCGCTGGCGCAGAGCGACTACATCATCGCGAGCCTGGGCGAGGAGCTCGGTCTCGCGGGGCTCTTCGCGATCTTCTGCCTCTACATGCTGTTCATCGCGCGTGGCCTCCGGATCAGCTTCGCCGGACAGGACGACTTCGGCCGCCTGCTGGGTGTGGGCCTGTCGTTCACGGTCGCCCTGCAGTGCTTCATCGTCATCGGCGGCGTCACCCGCGTGATCCCGCTGACCGGACTCACCACACCGTTCCTCGCCGCGGGTGGATCGTCTCTCGTCGCGAACTGGATCATCGTCGCGCTCCTGCTGCGGCTGTCCGACACAGTTCGCAATCAGCCAAGGCTGGTGATCTAGAACGATGACCCGAGAACTCAAACGCGTGAGCATCGTGGTCGCCCTGATGTTCGTGGCGCTCTTCGTGTCGAGCACCACCATCCAGTTCTTCCAGGCGTCGAACCTCGCCGACAACCCTCGCAACGCCCGCACCATCTACGCCAGCTACGACGTCCAGCGCGGCTCGATCCTGGTGCAGGGCCAGCCGATCGCCGAGTCGATCCCGAGCAGCGACGAGTACAAGTACCAGCGTGTGTACACGAACGGTCCGCTCTACAGCGCTGTCACCGGCTACTACACGCTCGGCCAGGGTTCGACCGGCATCGAGCAGTCGCTCAACGACTACCTCAGCGGCACGTCGAGCTCGCAGTTCCTCGACTACCTCAACCGCATCATCACCGGCCAGAACCCCCAGGGCGCGTCCGTGTCGCTCACGATCGACCCGGTCGCCCAGCAGGCCGCCTACGACGCGCTCGGCGACCTGCAGGGCGCGGTGGTCGCCATCGAGCCGTCGACCGGCCGCATCCTCGCCATGGTGTCGAAGCCCGACTACGATCCGAACGCCCTCGCGGTCCACGACACCAAGACGGTCGACGACACCTATCAGCAGCTGCTCCAGGCCGCCGGCGATCCCCTCATCAACAAGACGATCGACGATCTGAACCCGCCCGGCTCGACCTTCAAGATCGTGACCACCGCGGCGGCGCTCCAGAACGCCGGCCTGCCGGTCGACCACACGCTCGACAACACAGCGCGCTACCAGCTGCCCGGATCCGAGAACACCGTCTCGAATGCGGGCGGGGGAACCTGCGGCGGTGGCGACCAGGTCAGCATCGCGACCGCGTTCATCCTGTCGTGCAACATCCCGATGGCTGAGCTCGGCGTCGAGATGGGCGACAAGGATCTCACCGACATGGCGAACGCCTTCGGCTTCGGCAAGGAGCTCACGGTGCCGATGACCGTGTCGGCGAGCCAGTTCCCGAGCGTGGGCGGCGACGACGCCCAGCTCGCCCTGCAGTCCTTCGGCCAGGGCAGCGACGTCGCGACCCCGCTGCAGATCGCGATGCTCTCGGCCGCGGTGGCGAACGGCGGGAAGATCATGACCCCGAACCTCGTCGAGTCGATCAACGCTCCCGACTTGAGCAGCCTCCAGAGCTTCCAGCCGAAGGAGTTCGCCACCCCCATGACCAGCCAGACCGCGTCGACGATCTCTCAACTGATGGTCGAGGCGGTCCAGTCCGGGGCGGCGACTAATGCAAGAATAGACGGGACCAGTGTGGCCGGTAAGACGGGGACCGCGGAGAACGGGGACGGCGATCCCTACACGCTGTGGTTCACCGGATACGCGCCTGCCGACAATCCTCAGATCGCTGTGGCGGTCGTGGTGGAGAACGGCGGCGGGCAAGGGCAGTCCGGCACGGGCAACAGCCTGGCCGCGCCGATCGCGAAACAAGTACTAGAGGCGGTGCTGAATAAATGAGACCCACAGCAGGGCTGACGTTCGGAGGCCGGTACGAGCTGTCCAAGCGGATCGCGATCGGCGGCATGGGCGAGGTGTGGGAGGCCACCGACCTCGTCATCGGGCGTACCGTCGCCATCAAGATCCTCAAGGACGAGTACATGGGCGACCCGGGGTTCCTCGAGCGCTTCCGCGCCGAGGCCCGCCACGCCGCGCTCGTCAACCACGAGGGCATCGCCAACGTGTACGACTACGGCGAGGAGGAGGGCAGCGCCTACCTCGTCATGGAGCTGGTGCCCGGCGAGGCGCTCTCGACCATCCTCGAGCGTGAGCACACCCTCCCGACCGACCGTGTCCTCGACATCGTCGCTCAGACCGCGCTCGCTCTGCAGGCCGCGCACGCTGCCGGCCTCGTCCACCGCGACATCAAGCCCGGCAACCTCCTGATCACGCCGGACGGGCGGGTCAAGATCACCGACTTCGGCATCGCCCGGATCGCCGACCAGGTTCCGCTGACCGCCACCGGTCAGGTCATGGGCACGGTGCAGTACCTCTCGCCGGAGCAGGCGAGCGGTCAGCCGGCCTCACCCACCACCGACATCTACTCGCTGGGCATCGTCGCGTACGAGTGCCTGGCCGGTCGGCGTCCGTTCACGGGCGAGTCGCAGGTGGCGATCGCGATGGCGCAGATCAACGAGCAGCCGCCGCCGCTCCCCACCACGGTGCCCGAGCCCGTGCGCAACCTCGTGCTCGCCTGCATCGCCAAGAAGCCCGATGAGCGCCCCACCTCCACCGGCAACCTCGCCCGGGCCGCGATGGCCCTGCGCCGCGGCGACATCGCGGCGGCCGCCGTCGCCGTGCCGGCCGTGCTCGGGGGCGCCGAGCTGCCTCCGACGTCGGCCACCCGCGTGATGTCGTCCTCCGCCCCCACGGCGGCGACGACCGTGCTCGGCGCCCAGGGCCTCCAGCCCACCCCCACCGCCCAGGCTCCGATCGCGACCGAGCAGCCGACCGAGCCCGAGAAGAAGAAGCGCAGCCCGTGGACGGTGCCGCTCATCGTCCTCATCGTCATCCTCGCGCTGGTCATCATCGGCACGATCGTGGGGCTGCTCCTCCAGAACTCCGGGAACAGCAGCAACCCCACACCGGCTCCCACCACGCCGACGTCGGCTCCTTCGACGCCGACGAACACGCCGACGCCGACTCCCACGCCCACTCCGACCTCCAACACGGTCGCGGTCAGCGAGGCCGAGCTCAAGGGCAAGACCTTCGACGAGGCCTCCGCCATCCTCACCGGCCTCGGCCTGAGCGCCGACCGTGCCGCCGGAAGCCCGGCGACGAGCGCCGACCAGGTCGACGTCGTCTACCAGGCGAGCCCGGTCGGCAACGTCACCAAGGGCACCACGATCACTCTCACGGTGTACAGCCCGCAGATCGTTCCGGATGCGCCGACTGCGGCGCCGAAGATCCAGAGCGGCGAGTCGGGCGGCAAGATCCCGGCCAACGGCACGTTCGTCGTGAGCTGGTCGCCGTACAGCTGCCCGTCCGGCACCACGCTGAGCGGGTACACCGTGCAGGCGTCGAACGCCGCGGTGACCATCGAGCCCGGCACCGGGACGACGGCGACCCTGCAGGCGGCCAACGCCCAGGGCAGCAGCATCTCGATCACGTACGCGGTCAGCTGCTCCGGCGCGGCCTCCGGCTTCTCCCCTCCCCTGAACGTCGAGATCGGCCCCGCGGCCGGCGGCGGATCCGGCGGGGGCGGCACCGGTGGCGGCGGCACCGGCAACTGATCACCCACGCACCACACGTCCAGCAGCGCATAGAGGAGCCCCACGACCGTGACCGACGACACCCGACTGCTCGCCGGGAGGTACCGCCTGGGTGACCTCATCGGCCGCGGCGGCATGTCCAACGTCTACATGGGCCGCGACGAGCGGCTCGGGCGCCAGGTGGCCATCAAGCTGCTCCGATCGCAGCTCGCGGGCGATCCGATCTTCCGCACCCGCTTCCGGCAGGAGGCGCAGGCAGCATCGCGCATGGCGCACCCGACCATCGTGAGGGTGTTCGATGCCGGCGAGGAGCGCATCGCCGAGCCCGGCGGCTTCGAGGGTGTCGTGCCCTTCATCGTGATGGAGTACGTCGACGGGCGCCTGCTGAAGGACGTCATCAAGTCAGACGGCCCGCTCGACGTGGCGGAGGCGATCCGCGTCACCGAGGGCATCCTCACCGCGC
This sequence comes from Cnuibacter sp. UC19_7, assembly GCF_042699995.1. Lineage (GTDB taxonomy): Bacteria > Actinomycetota > Actinomycetes > Actinomycetales > Microbacteriaceae > Cnuibacter. The sequence continues at coordinate 2,565,419 of NZ_CP170560.1, read as the reverse complement.
TGGAGTACTCGCACCGCGCCGGGGTCGTGCACCGCGACATCAAGCCGGGCAACGTGATGATCACGCACGGCGGCCAGGTGAAGGTGATGGACTTCGGCATCGCCCGCGCCATCTCCGACTCGTCGGCGACCGTCGCGCAGACGACCGCCATCCTCGGCACCGCACAGTACTTCTCGCCCGAGCAGGCCCGCGGCGAGTCGGTCGACGCACGCACCGACCTCTACTCCACGGGCATCGTGCTGTTCGAGATGCTCACCGGGCGGCCGCCGTTCAGCGGCGACACCCCGGTAGCCGTGGCCTACCAGCATGTGAGCGAGGCTCCCGCCGCGCCGTCGAGCCTCAATCCGCTGGTCTCGCCCGCGGTCGACCAGGTCGTGCTGCACGCCCTCGCGAAGGATCGCTTCGCCCGCTTCCAGAGCTCCGCCGAGTTCCGCGCCGACCTCGAGGTCGCGGCCTCCGGGCGCATCCCCTCGAAGCGCGTGCCGGTCGACGACTTCCAGTCCTCGCTGTTCGGCGCCCCTCCCAGCCTCGCCGCCGGATCCGAGTCACCGCTCACCCAGCTGGCCGGCGACGACGAGTACGCGGTCCGGACCCAATCACGTCCGCCCGTGCTGTGGATCTGGGCGGGGATCGCCTCGGTCGCCGTCATCCTGGTGGCGATCGTGTTCTGGGTGCTCTCGCTCCAGCCGTCCGATCAGCTTCCCTCGGCGTCCCGTGAGGTGCCCACGGTGGCCGGCCAGACGTTCGAGGACGCCCAGTCCACGCTGCAGCAGCTCGATCTCGTGACCGCACGCTTCGAGGTGTACAGCGACACCGTGCCGAAGGGCCAGGTGGTCGACACCAGTCCGGCGGCCGGCACCATCGTGAGCCCGCAGACGGTGATCACCGTCAACGTGTCACAGGGTCGCAAGACCGTGGCGGTGCCGTCCGTGCAAGGGCTGTCGGCGGCCGACGCCACCGCACAGCTCACGCAGGCGGGATTCAAGGTGGGGCAGACCACCAAGGAGAACTCCGCCTCCGCCCCGGCCGACACGGTCATCCGCACCGATCCCGCGGGCACGACGCAGGGCTACGAGGGCGACACCGTGAACCTCGTGGTCTCCTCGGGGCTCGTCACGGTCCCCGACGTGACCGGCCAGCCGATCGATGCGGCGCAGTCCACGCTCACGCAGCTCTCGCTCGCCGTGAAGGTGGAGCAGGACATGGGGTGCGACGCCGTCCAGGGCAACCCGGTCTCGAGCCAGTCGATCGCCGCCGGCGATGCACCGCAGGGCGCCGAGATCACACTCCGCTACTGCGGTCGTCGCTGACGCCGGCCACGCGCATCCGGATGCAGATGCGGACGTCGCCGTCGACGCGTGCGTTCGCGCTCAGACCGCGCGAAGCAGCGGGTTGAGGCCCTTCGAGAGCTCTTTGGCCTCCGCGAGACCGGCGAGGGCGAGCCAGTTGCCCAGCATCGCGTAGCCGCCCTCGGTGAGCACCGATTCGGGGTGGAACTGCACGCCATAGACGCGGGCGGAGGCGTGTTGCAGGCCCATGATGACGCCACCCTGCGTCCGCGAGGTGATCACGAGCGTCTCGGGCACCGTCCCGTCGACCACCGCGAGCGAGTGGTAACGCGTCGCGGTGAAGGATGAGGGCACATCGTCGTAGAAGGCGCTGCCGTCGTGCTCGATCACCGACGTCTTGCCGTGCATCAGCTCGTCGGCATTGGTGACCGTCGCGCCCATCGCCTCGGCGATGGCCTGGTGGCCGAGGCACACCCCGAGGAGCGGCACATCGGCCTCGATCGCCGCGTGGACGACCGGGATCGACACGCCGGCGTCGGCGGGCTTCCCGGGACCGGGCGAGACCAGCACAGCGTCGTACTCGGCGAGCTTCACGCCCGCGTCTGCCGCGTCGAAGGAGTCGTTGCGCACGACCTCGACCTCGGCGCCCAGCTGCTGGAGGTACCCCGCGAGCGTGTAGACGAAGCTGTCGTAGTTGTCGATGACCAGGACGCGCGTCATTGGTCGACCGTCACATCCTGCGTCGGCGTCGTGATCTCGTCGATCCACGGGAAGACGTAGAACGCGAGCACGTAGAGCACCGCCGCGAGGAGCACGACGAGGATCAGGATGCGGAGCCACACCGGCCCCGGAAGCACCCGCCAGAGAGCTGCGTACATCAGGTGCCCACCATTCCCGCGATCTCGGCCGGCGGCCCCGCCGACCTCGGCTGCCAGCTCTCGAGCACGCCGTACGCGATGATGCGCTCGGAGGCGATGTAGAGCGGGTTGCAGCTGGTGAGGGTGATCAGTCGGTCGGTCGGGGCGACGCCCTCGGCCTGGGGGACCGGGTCGATCACTCCGACCCCGTAGGGCGTGACGTACTCGAGCCCGCGGAACCGGTACGTGTAGTAGCCGTCCTGCGTCTCGATGTAGATGGGGTCGCCGATCTGGAGCTCGTTGATCTTGAGGAAGGGGCTGCCCCAGCCGTCGCGGTGCGCGGCGATGGCGAAGTTGCCCACCTCGCCCGGCATCTGCGTGCTGGGGTAGTGGCCGGCACCGCCGTTGTTGAGCACGGCCTTGGGATCGACGCCCTGAGCGATGGTCTTGCGGAAGTCGCTGCCGAAACGCGGCACGTAGAGCACCGCGAACTCCTGGCCGGCCGCCGGGATGCCGCCGACCACCGGGTCGCCGTACTGGCCGGTCACCGGGCTCGGCTGCGCGGCGGAAGACGGGTCTGCGGACGGCGCGGCCGTCGGTGTCTCGGTGGCCCACTGCTGCGACAGCGACGAGGCGTCGCTCGCCTGCTGGTTGTTCAGCATGATCCCGTTGATCGAGAACTGCCAGCCGAGGAAGAGCAGCACCAGCACACCGCCGGTGATGAACAGCTCGCCGACGACGCCGATCACGCGCGAGGTGACGCTGCGCTTGGGCTTGGTCTTCTTGGGCCTGCGCGGACGCAGAGGAAGGTCGTCGGCCCCCGGGGCGACGTCGTCAGACGTGCTCATGGTGACATCCTAGGTGCGGCAACCTGAAGGACTGCTCCGGAATGGTTGCCTGTGGAGAACGACTCGGGTTCCCACAGGGGTTTTCGTTAGACTTCTCCCCATGGCCAGAGACCGAGCATCCTCGAGCGACGTCGCGCGGCGCTCGCGCGACGTGCAGCGCACCAGTTCCGACGAGACGGCGAAGAGCCCGAACCCGGTCTGGTACAAGCCGGTGATGTTCGGCTTCATGCTGATCGGTCTGCTCTGGATCATCGTCTTCTACGTCAGCCAGGGCATCCTGCCGGTTCCCGGCCTCGGCACGTGGAACATCCTCATCGGCTTCGGCATCGCCTTCATCGGCTTCATCATGACGACGCGGTGGCGCTGACCGTCCGGGTTCCACAACTTACACCGGTGTAAGTTTCCCCAATGGGGATAAACCTGTGGATAACTATCCTCAGTAGAAGAGCGTCCTGATCGCCGTCACCGCGATGAGAGCGGCGACGATCGCCGCCACCAGGAGTATCTGCACCCATTTCTGCTGTCGTCTCCTGGTGCGCACGTAGACCAGCGCCACCAACCCGCCGGCGATGAGACCGCCGACATGGGCCTGCCACGAGATGCCCGAGATGAAGAAGCCCATCGCCAGGTTGAGGCCGACGAGCACGAGGATCTGTGCGCTGTCACCGCCCAGGTGACGGTTGATGATGAAGAACGCGCCCATCAGGCCGAAGATCGCGCCCGAGGCACCCACCACCGCGGTCCGCGGATCGGCGAGGAGGTCGACCGCTACCGAGCCGCCGAACGCGGCGACGAGGTAGAGGGCGAGGAACCGCCACCGGCCGACCAGCCGCTCGAGGATCGGCCCGAAGATGAACAGCGTGTACATGTTCAGCAGGATGTGGAGAATCGACCAGGGTTGGGCGATCGAGAACTGCGAGTGCACGAACGCCGAGGTGATCATCCGCCACGGCTCGAACGGGATGCCCGGCACCCCGCTCGTGTACGCGGGAGCGTAGAGCAGAGCCTGCGTCACGCCCAGTCCGGGGATCAACTGCAGGATGAAGACCAGCACGCACACCGCGATGATGGCGTACGTCACGACCGGGGCGCCCTGCCCGGTCAGGTTGCGCAGGAACGACGGCCTCCGCGACCCGCGGTACGCGCGAGGCGTCTCCTGGCGGTCGCGTCGGGCGCACTCGACGCAGTGCACGCCCACCGCCGCCTGCACCTGGCACTCGGGACAGATGGTGCGACCGCACCGCTGACAGAGCACGAAGCTCTGTCGGTTCGGATGCCGGTAGCAGTAGTTGTCCGGGGAGTCAGGGAGACTCGTCATGGGCGGCGAGCGTGCGTGACGGCGAGCGTCAGACGGCCTCGACCGTGACGCTCTCGATCACGACGTCGTCGAGCGGACGGTCGTAGGAGTCGGTCGCCACACCCGCGAGCTTGTCGACGACGCGACGTGACGCGTCGTCGGCCACGACACCGAAGATGGTGTGCTTGCCCTGGAGCCACGTGGTCGGGCCCACGGTGATGAAGAACTGCGATCCATTCGTGCCTCGACCGCCCTGGATGCCGGCGTTGGCCATGGCGAGCATGTAGGGCTCCGTGAAGTCGAGCTCGGGGCTGATCTCGTCATCGAAGCGGAAGCCCGGGCCGCCGGTGCCGGTGCCGAGCGGGTCGCCGCCCTGGATCATGAAGCCCGGGATGATGCGGTGGAACACCACGCCGTCGTAGAGCGGAGCGGTAGAGGCCTGCCCGGTCTTGGGGTCGGTCCACTCGATCTCACCCGTCGCGAGGCCGACGAAGTTGTTCACGGTCTTCGGCGCGTGGAAGCCGTAGAGGTTGACGACGATCGGACCGTGGTTGGTGTTGAGAGTGGCGACGTGAGTGTGAGCGGGCATGGTCCGATTCTCCCACACCGCCCGTGTCGTCCAGGGAAGCCGCAGCCGCCTAACGGTGGATGACCAGTGAGCTGCTATGGCCGATGTGCGGATGCGTGGCAAGATGACAGTGATCGTGCTCACTCCGATGGAGGTTTCACATGGCTCTCTCCCGCCGACGCCGTAAAGAGCTCAAGCGACTGAAGGGGTCCGCCGAGTCGCTCTGGGCCGACCAGCAGGTCCTGATCGAGCGTGCCAGCGACGTCCTCAAGCAGGCGAAGCTGCAGGCCGGCCACCTCACGACGGAGGAGGTCATCCCTCGCGTGAAGACCGCGGCCGACTCCGTCTCGCCGGCCATCAGCAAGAACGTCGCCGCCGTCAAGGCGGCGGGCGACACCGCTCGCGACCGTTTCACGTCGGATGTGGTGCCCGCCGTGGCGACCACCCTCGGCTCCGCGGTGGCCGTCCTGCAGGCCGCCCGCGACCCCGAGCTCGCCAAGAAGCGGGCGAAGAAGCTGAAGAAGAACGTCTCGAAGAACATCGCGGCGTTCTCCCCGAAGAAGCAGAAGTCCGGTCCCGGCGTCGGCGCCGTCGTGCTGATCAGCCTCGGTGCGGTCGTCGCCGTCGGTGTCGCGTACGCCGTGTGGCAGACCTTCCGCGCCGACGACGAGCTCTGGATCGCCGACGAGGAGCCCGACTCGCTCGACAAGCCCAACGCCGAGGGCTGACCCTCCGCGCTGAGTCCTCGAGGAGGGCCGTCCGATCCGTCGGGCGGCCCTTTCTTGTGTCTTCCGCATGTGCTACTTTGTAGAACATGGTCGAGGTCGGGATTCGGGCACTGAAGCAGAACGCTTCCGCAGTCGTCGCACGAGTAGCCGCAGGAGAGACAGTGACCATCACCGACCGAGGGCGCCCCGTCGCCCGCATGACCCCGATACGCCCGTCCCGCGTCGAGGAGATGATCGCCGCGGGCCTGATCAGGCCCGCCACACGATCGCTGGCCGACATGCCCAAGCCTCGCCCTCTCACCACCCCCGGACCGACGCTGTCCGAGGTGCTGCAGCAGATGCGAGACGAGGATGATCGCTGATGGTCCTCTACGTCGACTCGTCTGCGCTCGTGAAGCTCGCGGTCGATGAAGCCGAGACCGACGAACTCCAGGAGTGGTTGGCCCGCCACCAGCGCGTGTCGCTCTCGAATGAGATCGTCCAGACGGAGTTGGTCCGTGCCGTGCGTCGCCGCGAGCCAGATCGAGTCGTCGAGGCCCGCCACGTGCTGATGGGGGTGCAAGCGGTGGCACTGACGCCGAACATCGTCAATCGCGCTGCCTGGATCGAGCCCTCCACTGTCCGCTCACTCGACGCGCTTCATGTCGCCACGGCGATGGAGATCGGAGACGACATCGAGGTCTTTGTGACGTACGACATCCGGATGCAGGAGTGCGCCAGGGCGCACGGGTTCGACGTGGTGTCGCCTGGGGCGTGAGCTCAGGGCAGGTGAGCTCAGGGCAGGTGAGCTCATGGCAGTGAGCTCGCGCCTGGCGGGTAAACGCCGGAAGCGGTGCTTCCGGCTGGCGACGAGGGGAATCGTCCCTGAGCCAAGCATGGCTCAGGGGCCCACCCCCTCGTCGGCGCTCTCGTCCACGCATCTCCACCGAATGACGAAGGCCCCGCAAGAGCGGGGCCTTCGTCATTCGGTGGAGACGAGGGGAATCGAACCCCTAACCCCCTGCTTGCAAAGCAGGTGCTCTGCCAATTGAGCTACGTCCCCGAAGGGATGGAGTGGGGCTACAAGGACTTGAACCTTGGACCTCTTCGTTATCAGCGAAGCGCTCTAACCGCCTGAGCTATAGCCCCGTAGGCCGGAATGACCGAATAGAACCCTACCTCACGACCGGGTGGTGATCCAAACCGGCCGCGAGGAGGGACTCACTTGTTGGTGAAGCCGAGCATCACACCGCCGGTGATGCGCACCGCGAGGTTGTACAGCGCGGCTCCGATGGCGCCCAGCGCCGTGATGACGATGACGTCGAGCACGGCCACGACGACGGAGAAGCCCATCACCTGTCCGAGCGATGCGATGTCGTTCAGGTTGAAGTTCTCCTGGCCGGCGATCGACTGCAGCAGCGTGTTGATGCGGTCGAACACGCCGGTCTGGTTGAGCACCGACCAGATCAGGAAGCTCGCCACGATGGTGATGATCCCCAGGATGATCGCGAGCAGGAACGAGATCTTCAACACCGACCAGAAGTCGACGTAGACGAGCTTCAGGCGAACCTGCTTGGTCGACGCGACTCGCGCGGTCTTCTTCGCGAGCTTGTCGGCAACGTTACTCATCCGTCGGTACATCCTCTCCAGACGCCAGGTCGGCGGGGGCCTCCCCGGGCTCGGATTCGAGCTCGGCGTCCAGGTTGCGTTCAGTGTTCTTGGCCACTGCAATGATGCGGTCGTCGTCTGAGAATCTGGCGAAGACGACACCCATGGTGTCACGGCCCTTGGCCGGGACTTCGGCCACCGCAGACCTTACCACCTTGCCGCTGGCAAGAACCACAAGCACCTCGTCGTCCTCGCCGACGATGAGGGACCCCACCAGATCGCCTCGCGACTCGGCCAGCTTGGCCACCTTGATGCCCAGTCCGCCGCGTCCCTGGAGCCGGTACTCGTCGACCGAGGTGCGCTTCGCGTACCCGCCCTCGGTGACGATGAACACGTACCCGTCGTGGCTCACCACCGACGCACCCTGCAGGGTGTCGCCCTCGCGGAACTTCATGCCGATGACGCCGGACGTCGCGCGCCCCATCGGACGCAGCGTCTCGTCGGACGCCGTGAAACGGATCGACATGCCGTGTCGCGAGACGAGCAGCACGTCGGAGTCCTCGTTCACGAGCAGCGCCGAGACGAGCTCGTCGCTCTCGCGCAGGTTGATCGCGATGATGCCGCCCGAGCGGTTCGTGTCGTACTCGGTGAGCGCCGTCTTCTTCAGCAGACCGTCGCGGGTGGCGAGCACCAGGTACTGGGCCACCTCGTAGTCGCGGATGTCGAGGATCTGCGTGATCTGCTCATCCGGGCTCATGGCCAACAGGTTCGCGACGTGCTGGCCCTTGGCGTCGCGGCCGGCCTCCTGGATCTCGTACGCCTTCGCGCGGTACACGCGTCCGGTGTTCGTGAAGAACAGCAGCCAGTGGTGCGTGGTGGTGACGAAGAAGTGCTCGACCACGTCGTCGGCGCGCAGCTGCGCGCCCTTCACACCCTTGCCGCCGCGGTGCTGCGAGCGGTAGTTGTCGCTCCGTGTGCGCTTGATGTAGCCGCCGCGGGTGACGGTGACCACCATCTCCTCTTCGGGGATGAGGTCCTCGACGCTCATGTCGCCGTCGAACCCGAACATGATCTCTGTGCGGCGGTCGTCGCCGAACTTGTCGGTGATCTCTCGGAGCTCGTCGGCGATGATGGTCCGCTGCCGGATCTCGGAGGCGAGGATCGCCTCGTACTCCTCGATCAGCGCGGCGAGCTGCTCGGCCTCCTCCTGGATCTTCTGGCGCTCGAGCGCGGCCAGGCGTCGCAGCTGCAGCTCGAGGATGGCGCGCGCCTGCACCTCGTCGATGTCGAGCAGGTCGATCAGGCCGTCGCGGGCATCCTCGACCGTGGGCGACCGGCGGATGAGCGCGATCACCTCGTCGAGAGCATCGAGCGCCTTGAGGTACGCACGCAGGATGTGCATGCGCTCCTCGGCCTTCCGCAGGCGGAAGCGCGTGCGGCGGACGATGACCTCGATCTGGTGCGTCACCCACTCGCGGATGAAGCCGTCGAGCGACAGCGTGCGAGGCACGCCGTCGACGATGGCGAGCATGTTCGCGCCGAAGTTCTCCTGCAGCTGCGTGTGCTTGTACAGGTTGTTCAGCACGACCTTGGCGACCGCGTCGCGCTTGAGGATGATGACGAGACGCTGACCCGTGCGGCCGGACGACTCGTCGCGGATGTCGGCGATGCCGCCGATCCGCCCCTCCTTCACCAAGTCGGCGATCTTGATCGCCAGGTTCTCGGGGTTCACCTGGTACGGCAGCTCGGTGACGACGAGGCAGGTGCGGCCCTGGACCTCCTCGATGTTCACCACCGCGCGCATGGTGATCGAGCCACGACCCGTGCGGTACATGTCGTGGATGCCCTTGACGCCCAGGATCTGCGCGTGCGTCGGGAAGTCGGGGCCCTTGATGCGCTGGATGAGCGCCTCGAGCAGCTCCTCGCGCGAGGCATCGGGGTGCTCCAACGCCCACAGAGCGCCCTCCGACACCTCGCGGAGGTTGTGCGGGGGGATGTTCGTCGCCATGCCGACGGCGATGCCGACCGAGCCGTTGACGAGCAGGTTGGGGAAACGGCTGGGGAGGACGACGGGCTCCTGCGTGCGGCCGTCGTAGTTGTCCTGGAAGTCGACGGTGTCCTCGTCGATGTCGCGGACCATCTCCATGGCGAGCGGAGCCATCTTGGTCTCGGTGTACCGGTGCGCGGCAGCGCCGTCGTTTCCGGGAGATCCGAAGTTGCCCTGTCCGAGCGCCAGCGGGTAGCGCAGCGACCACGGCTGCACCAGTCGCACGAGTGCGTCGTACACCGAGCTGTCGCCGTGCGGGTGGAACTGGCCCATCACGTCGCCGATGACACGCGTGCACTTCGAGAAGGCCCGGTCGGGGCGGTATCCACCGTCGTACATCGTGAAGACGACGCGGCGGTGGACCGGCTTGAGGCCGTCGCGGACGTCGGGCAGGGCGCGCCCGACGATCACGCTCATCGCGTAGTCGAGGTACGAGCGCTGCATCTCGAGCTGGAGGTCGACCTGCTCGATCCGGTCGCCGGCGGGGCCGGTGGTCTCGATGTCGTCGGTCACAGGGAACTCTTTTCAGGATGTGCGGGGCGCCGGGGCGCGGAGAGGAGGATGGGGAGGCGTCGCCTCCGCATCAGATGTCGAGGAAGCGGACGTCCTTGGCGTTCTGCTGGATGAACGTGCGGCGTGCGTCGACGTCGTCGCCCATCAGCGTCGCGAAGATGCCGTCGGCGATCGCCGCATCCTCCAGGGTCACCTGCAGGAGAGTGCGTGAGTCGGGGTTCATCGTCGTGTCCCACAGCTCCTGGTGGTTCATCTCACCGAGACCCTTGTAGCGCTGCACGCCGTTGTCCTTCTGCAGGCGCTTGCCCGCCGCGGCGCCGGCCTGGAGCAGCGCGTCGCGCTCACGGTCGGAGTACACGTACTCGTGCTCCGAGTTCGTCCACTTCAGGCGGTAGAGCGGGGGCTGCGCCAAGTACACGTAGCCCAGCTCGATGAGCGGCCGCATGTAGCGGAACAGCAGCGTGAGCAGCAGCGTCGTGATGTGCTGGCCGTCGACGTCGGCGTCGGCCATGAGCACGATCTTGTGGTACCTGGCCTTCTCGCCGTCGAAGTCCTCGCCGATGCCCGTGCCGAAGGCGGTGATCATCGCCTGGATCTCGGCGTTCGCCAGCGCGCGGTCGAGGCGCGCCTTCTCGACGTTGAGGATCTTGCCGCGCAGCGGCAGGATCGCCTGGGTCTCGGGGTTGCGGCCGGTCTTCGCCGAACCTCCGGCCGAGTCGCCCTCGACCAGGAAGATCTCGCTGCGCGAGGGATCCTTGCTGGAGCAGTCGGCGAGCTTGCCGGGGAGGCCGCTGCCCTCGAGGAGGCCCTTGCGGCGGGTCTGCTCGCGCGCCTTGCGGGCGGCGATGCGCGCCTGGGATGCGGAGATCGCCTTGCGGATGATCTCGCGCGCCACCTGCGGGTTGCGCTCGAACCAGTCGCCCAGCTGCTGACCCGTGATGCGCTGCACGAACGCCTTCGCCTCGGTGTTGCCGAGCTTGGTCTTCGTCTGGCCCTCGAACTGCGGCTCGCTGAGCTTCACCGAGATGACCGCGGTGAGGCCCTCGCGCACGTCGTCGCCCGAGAGGTTCTCGTCCTTCTCGCGGAGGAGGTTCTTGTCGCGTGCGTAGCGGTTGACGAGCGAGGTCAGAGCGGCGCGGAAGCCCTCCTCGTGGGTGCCGCCCTCGTGGGTGTTGATCGTGTTGGCGTAGGTGTGGACGCTCTCGGAGTAGGCCGTGGTCCACTGCATCGCGACCTCGAGGGCGATCTTCTTGTCGGTGTCCTCGGTCTCGAAGGAGATGATCTCGGGGTTCACCACCTCGCTCTTCTTCGTCGAGTTGAGGTACTCGACGTAGTCGACCAGGCCGCGCTCGTAGTGGAAGACGTCGCCGCGGAACTCGCCCTCGGCATCCGCCTCACGCTCGTCGACGAGCGAGATCCGCAGACCCTTGTTGAGGAAGGCCATCTGCTGGAATCGGGTGCGGAGCGTCTCGTAGTCGAACTCGACCGACTCGAAGATCTCGGCGTTGGGCCAGAAGGTGATCGTCGTACCGGTGCGGTCGGTCTCCTCGCCGCGCTCGAGCGGCGCCTCCGGCACCCCGTTGCGGTACGACTGGCGGAAGACGTGGCCGCCGCGGCTGACCTCGACGTCGAGCTCGCGCGACAGTGCGTTCACGACCGAGCTGCCCACGCCGTGCAGGCCACCGGAGACCGCGTAGCCGCCACCGCCGAACTTGCCTCCCGCGTGAAGGATGGTCAGCACCACCTCGACGGTCGACTTCTTCTCGGTGGGGTGCTCGTCGGTGGGGATGCCTCGACCGTTGTCGATGACACGGACGCCGCCCGACGACAGGATCGTGACCTGGATGTCGTCGGCGTAGCCGGCGAGCGCCTCGTCGACAGAGTTGTCGACGATCTCGTAGACCAGGTGGTGGAGGCCGCGGGGCCCGGTCGACCCGATGTACATGCCGGGGCGCTTCCGCACCGCTTCGAGGCCCTCGAGCACCTGGATCTGGTTGGCGCCGTACTCATGGTCGACAGGCTGGTGAACCGCCTCGCCTGAGATCGCAGGAGTGTCGTCCGTCACAGGCTCGTTCGATTCATCCGTCATAGATTTCAGGCTCCTCAGCTGTCGCGAAGGCGACCCCTCATCCTATCAAGAGAGGCTCCGATCGCGGCGCTTGAAAGGCCCTCTGAGCGGCTTTTTCGCTCCGGGCGACCAGATTTGTCCACTCAGCCGTAGGTGTCGCGAGGACCACGCCCTGGAATCGATCTGGAGCCTCGTTTCCAGGTGGGGGCGTGGGGTGCTTCGAAGCGGATGGATTCGATGCCCGCATCGGGGTATCGCTGGGCGATGCTCCCCATGAGGTGCGAGCGCATCGTGCGCAGCTGGGTCGCCCATGCCGTCGAGTCGCACTGGATGGTGAGCACGGAGTCGGTCACGCCCATCGGCCGCGAGTGCTCGGCCGTCTCAGGGCCCGCGATCTCGGCCCAGTCGAGCATGATGTCGGACTTCGCCAGGGCGGCGGTCCACCCGAGCTCCTGGGAGAGGTTGTCGACGACGTCGCCGAGCGGCCGGGGATCGCGGCCGCGGCCGTACGGCATGTTGGTGCCGTCGTCGTCGACCTCGCGCGTGCGGATGCCGCGCCGCGGCCGGCGGACGGGCGCCCCGGCCAGCGACTCCTTGAGTCGGAGGTAGACGTTCTGCGACTCAGTCATCGGCGGCCGCCCTCTCCACGATGGCGCCGGCGTCCACGTGCACGGTGTGCGCGGTGAGCTCCTTCGGCACGTCGTCGTAGACCGCCGCGGTGATGAGGACCTGCTCGTAGTCGAGCACCGCTTCGGCGAGGCGCGCCCGCCGACCCGAGTCGAGCTCGGCGAACACGTCGTCGAGGATGACGACCGGATCGCCGAGGAGCGACTCGGTGCGCAGCAGATCGGCGCTGGCGAGCCTGAGCGACAACGCGAACGACCATGACTCCCCGTGGCTGGCGTACCCCTTCGCCGGAAGTCCGTTGAGGGTGAAGAGCACATCGTCGCGGTGCGGACCGCAGAGCGTGACGCCGCGATCGCGCTCGGCACGCCGCACGCGCTCGAGACCGGCACGGAACAGGGCGCGCAGGTCGTCGATCGAGGAGTCGACGTCGCCGAGCGGGCCGGACTCGCCGTCGGTGTCATCCGCATCCGGATGGTCGGCGAGCACACTCAGCACCACGCCGAGCGCCGGCTCCTGATCGGTGCCCGCCACCGCCTGGTAAGCCGAGCGCACGCGGGGGCCGAGGGCGGCGATGACGGCGATGCGCTCCTTCATGATCTCGGCGCCCAGCTCGACGAGCCTGTCGTTCCACACCTCGAGGGTGGGCAGCGTCTCGGCCTTCAGCCCGGATGCGCGCGCCGACTTCAGCAGGGCGTTGCGCTGGCGGAGCACCCGGTCGTAGTCGGAGAGCACCCCGGAGAGTCGGGGACTCCGTTGCACGAGGAGCCCGTCGACGAAGCGCCGCCTCGTCGAGGGCTCGCCGCGGACCAGGGCGAGATCCTCGGGAGCGAACAGCACGCTCGCCGCGTAGCGCGGCAGCTCGCGCGGCTTGATCGCCGCGCGGTTCACCTGCGCGCGGTTCGCCCCCGTCCGGTTGATCTGCACCTCGACCAGCAGCTCACGCTGCTCGTGCGTCAGCTTCGCCCTGATCACCGCCGACTCGCATCCGCTGCGGATGAGCGCCTGATCGCTCGAGACCCGGTGCGATCCGACCGTGGCCAGGTACCCGACCGCCTCGACGAGGTTGGTCTTGCCCTGCCCGTTGCGGCCGACGAACAGGTTCGCGCCGCGCTCGAGCGCCACATCCGCCGTGCGGTAGTTGCGGAAGTCGGTGAGCTGGAGGTGACTGACGTGCACTCAGGCGATCAGTCGAGCTCTTTGACGGCATGGCCGCCGAACTGGTTGCGCAGGGCCGCCACGGCCTTCATCGAGGGCGAGTCCTCCTGGCGCGAGACGAAGCGGGCGAAGATCGACGCGCTGATGGCGGGCATCGGCACGGCGTTCTCGATCGCCTCCTCGAGCGTCCAGCGGCCCTCGCCCGAATCCTCGACGTAGCCCTGGATGTCGTGGAACTCCGGGTCGGCCTCGAGGGCACGGACGAGGAGCTCGAGCAGCCACGACCGCACGACGGTGCCGCGCTGCCATGCCTTGAACGTGCCCGTGACGTCCTTGATGATGTCCTTCTTGGCGTCGAGCAGCTCGTAGCCCTCGGCGTAGGCCTGCATGATGCCGTACTCGATGCCGTTGTGCACCATCTTGGCGTAGTGGCCGGCGCCGACCTCGCCCGCGTGCACGAAGCCCTCGTCGCGCGGACCCTCAGGACGGAGCGCGTCGAAGATCGGCATCGCCCGCTCGACGTTCTCGGCGGTGCCGCCGACCATCAGGCCATAGCCGTTCTCGAGGCCCCAGACGCCGCCCGAGACACCGGCATCCATGAACTGGATGCCCTTGGGGGCGAGGAACTCGGAGTGCTTGAAGTCCTCGGTCCACTTCGAGTTGCCGCCGTCGATGATGAGGTCGCCCTCGTCGAGCACCTCGGACAGGTCGTGGACCACGCTGTCGGTGATCTGGCCGGCCGGGACCATCACCCAGACGATGCGCGGCGCGGGGAGAGCCGCGGCGAGCGCCGCGAGATCCGGGACGTCGGTGACGGCGGGGTTCTGGTCGTAGCCGGTCACCTCGATGCCGGCGTTGCGCAGACGGGTGCGCATGTTGTTGCCCATCTTGCCGAGTCCGATGAGACCGATCTGCATGAACCTTCTCCTTGTTCGAGGGGTGACGAGTTCGACGTGTGTGGAGGGGTGGGGGTCAGCGGAGCAGCAGGTTGGGCTGCAGCAGGTAGCGGTAGTCGTCGGACCCCGGCTGATCCTTCGAGGACTGGCTCGTGATCAGCACCGGGCCGGGCTTGTTGGGGTTGTCGGTCTTCGTGAACGAGATCCGCACGAACTCGGAGTGGACGGCGCCGAGGCCGTCGAGCAGGAACTGCGGCTTGAGCGAGACCACGGTGTCCTCCCCGGTGAGGAGAGCGTCGATCGTCTCGGACGCCTGCGCCTGCTCGGAGCCGATCGCCTCGAGCGTCACGCCGTCGAGAGTGAAGCTGAAGCGCAGGGCCGCCTCGCGCTCGAGCACCAGCGAGACGCGCTTGACCGCCTCGATGAGCTCGGCGGTGTTCATGACGGCGTAGTTCTCGACGCTCTCGGGGAACAGGCGCTTGACCGGCGGGAAGTTGCCCTTGATCAGCAGCGTGGTCACGGTCTTGCGGTCGGCGCTGAAGGCGATGAGCTCGCGGTCATCGGTGCCGGTGATCGACACGGAGATGGTGCCGGCGTTGCCGAAGGTGCGGCCGACCTCGTGCAGGGTGCGCGCCGGCACCAGCGCGGTGGCCTGCTGCACACCGCCGTCGCTGCCGTCCCAGTCGATGTCGCGGACGGCGACGCGGTAGCGGTCGGTGGCGACGAGCGAGAGCGAGTTGTCGGCGATCTCGAGCTGCACACCCGTGATGACAGGGGTGACGTCGTCGCGGGAGGCGGCGACCGCGACCTGCGCGACGGCGCTCGAGAACGTGTCGGCCGGGAGCACACCGCTCTGCTCGCCCACCTGCGGCAGGCTCGGGTACTCCTCCACAGGCATGCTCAGCAGGGTGAAGCGGGCGGAACCGCAGCGCACGACGATGTGGGAGTCCTCGGTGGAGAACTGCACGGGGGCGTTGGGCAGCCGGGAGGCGATGTCGCTCAGCAGGCGTCCCGACACCAGGACGACGCCCGACTCCTCGACGTCGGCGGGGATCTGCGTCTGTGCAGACACCTCGTAGTCGAACGACGACAGCGTGAGCTCGCCGCCTTCAGCCTCGATGAGCACACCGCTCAGGATGGGGAGGGTGGTGCGCTGCGGAAGGAGCTTCACGGCGAACGAGACCGCCTCGCTGAAGACGTCTCGGTTTACTTGGAACTTCACGAAGTCACCTCTGAGTGCACGGTAGACGCTGGGTCGACCCATGCTATCTGGTGCGCCCGACCGGCGCGGGTCGGGTTCCACGATCCCCAAGGTTGTGGGGAGCCCTTAATCCAGAGAGAGATCTTTAATGGTGTTAACGGCTGTGGATATGTGGACAAATTCCGTCCTGCCGCGTGGATGCTCGAAACTACACGTCTGTAAGTTGTCGATGACGTGTGAATGGCGTGCCACACGGAGCGAACGGCGTCGGGCGCGATCGTGAACGGTTCCACAACTCGACGCATCCGACTCACAATTGTCATTCGGTTCTCCACAGGTTGTCCACACTGTGTGGAAACATGACGAAAGCCCCTCTTCCGGGCCTGTGGCGGCCGGATCCGGGGACGTCGTGCGGGGAGGGGCGTCAGGCGCCCTTGTAGCGCTGGTCGTGCTTGATGCGGTTGCTGATCTCGGTGACCTGGTTGTAGATCGAGCGCTTCTCCGTCATGAGCTTGCCGATCTTGTTGTTGGCGTACATGACCGTGGTGTGGTCTCGTCCGCCGAAGAGCTGGCCGATCTTGGGGAGGGAGAGGCTCGTCATCTCGCGGCACAGGTACATGGCGATCTGACGTGCCGTCGCGATGGCCTGAGACCTCGACGACCCGTAGAGGTCGTCGACGGAGAGCTTGAAGTACTCGGCGGTGTTGTTGATGATGTCGACCGGCGCGATGACGTTGTCGTCGTCGAGCGTGATGACGTCCTTCAGCACCGTCTGCACGAGCTGCATGTCGACCGGTGTGCGGTTGAGGCTCGCGAACGCGGTCACGCGGATGAGCGTGCCCTCGAGCTCGCGGACGTTCGACGAGACCTTCGACGCCATGAACTCGAGGATGTCGTCGGGCACACGGAGCCGCTCGCTCTGCGCCTTCTTCCTCAGGATCGCGATGCGAGTCTCGAGGTCGGGCGTCTGCACATCGGTGATGAGCCCCCACTCGAAGCGCGTGCGCATCCGATCCTCGAAGCCGGTGAGGTGCTTGGGCGGGAGGTCGGAGGTGATGACGACCTGCTTGTTGTGGTCGTGCAGGGTGTTGAAGGTGTGGAAGAACGCCTCCTGCGTCTCCGCTTTGCCCTGCAGGAACTGGATGTCGTCGATCAGAAGGAGGTCGATGTCGCGGTACCGCGAGTGGAAGGCTGCTCCGCGGTTGTTGGCGATCGAGTTGATGAAGTCGTTCGTGAACTCCTCGGAGCTCACGTATCGCACCCGCACCCCGGGGTAGAGGCTCATGGCGTAGTGGCCGATGGCGTGGAGGAGGTGCGTCTTGCCCAGGCCTGAGTCGCCGTAGATGAAGAGCGGGTTGTACGCCTTCGCCGGCGCCTCAGCGACCGCGACCGCGGCGGCGTGGGCGAAGCGGTTGGAGCCGCCGATGACGAAGTTGTCGAAGCTGTACTTCGGGTTGAGCCGGGTGTCGTTGTTGCGCTGCGGCCCGACCGCGGTCTCCTGGACGGGAGTAGGGAGTGCCTCCACATAGGCGGCCTCGGTCACGGCGACGGAGGGAACCTCGCCGCGAGCGGGGAGCGGGACCGAGGTCTCGGCGAGCCGGTATCCGTCGATCTCGGGATTCACCACGACGGCGAACGTGCTGACCCCGAGGTCGCCGTCGAGCGCGCTGAGCGCCTCGATGAGAGCGGGGCGGACGCGCTGTTCGAGCATGTCGCGCGTGAAGTCGTTGGGCACCTCGAGGTAGAAGGCGCCGCCCATGATGCCCTTGGGCACCACGAGCGAGAGGAAGCCCTTGAGCTGGGGGGTGATCCGCTCGTCGGCCGTGAGAGCGGTGAGGACGGTGCGCCAGTTGTCTTCGGTGGAATCTCCTACCTCAGCCAACGGAACTCCTGTCGAGACGACTGCCGAACGACGACGGCTGTCGCGTGCGAGATTGCGAACATTGCCAGTCGGTCAGCCCCCGGCTGGCAGCAACTGTGAGCACCTAAGCTAGCCACTGCCATGGTCGGTGGCAAGTTTGCGGTATTGACCGCAGGTGTGTCATACACAGGTGTTGTCCACAGGTGTGGACAACTGTGGACGGCACGGACATTTGACCATTCGGCGATGTGCACGTAGCTTTAATCAGTTGACTTATGGGTTCTGCCGAGCCCGTCCCCCTTTCTATTCGCCGGGTGAGCGTCTTGCGCCGTACCCGGACACGGAGAACGAATCATGAGCAAGCGAACCTTCCAGCCCAACAACCGCCGCCGCGCCAAGGTGCACGGCTTCCGCGCCCGCATGCGTACCCGTGCCGGCCGTGCCATCCTCTCGGCGCGCCGCACCAAGGGCCGCACCGAGCTCTCGGCCTAGTCCGGCCCCGGCCACCGACGGTGCGGAGCAGTGCTGGCGAGACGCAATCGACTCACCTCGGGTGAGGAGTACCGCTCCACTGTGAGGCGCGGGCGTCGCGTCGTCGGCTCTCACACCGTCACCTACATTCGCGCATCCGATTCGTCGGATGCGCGTTTCGGGTTCATCGTGGCGAAGAACGTGGGCGGAGCCGTGGTGAGGAACCAGGTTCGGCGCCGGCTGAAGGCTGCGAGCTACGAGTTGCTCTCGTCGACACCGGCCGGGCTCGACGTGGTCATCCGGGCCCTCCCCGAAGCTTCGTCCCAGCCTTACGGGGTACTGTTCGACGAACTCTCGACGTCGCTCAGAAAAGGATCAGTGCTCGCATGAGGATGCTGCTGACGACGATCCTCCTTCTGCCCCGCAATGTGGCCGTGCTCCTGCTCCGGGGTTACCGTGCGGTGATCTCTCCGCTCTACGGCGACGTCTGCCGGTACTACCCCTCGTGCTCGTCGTACACGCTCCAGGCGATCCAGACGCGCGGGCTCCTCGTGGGCACCGCGCTCGGCGTGTACCGCATCGCGCGTTGCCACCCCTGGGCGAAGGGCGGTGTCGACGACGTGCCGCCGGTGCGCCGTCCGCGCTACCGCACCACCTCGTTCGGCTTCGTCGTCTCAGCTAGCCACGGAAAGGGCTGACGCTCACCACCATGGAAATCCCCTTCATCGATACCATCCTCTGGCCCATCAAATGGGTGGTGGAGCTGATCCTCGTGGCCTGGCACTGGGTGTGGACGAGCATCGGGCTCGACCCGGCAGCCGGTCTCACCTGGGTGCTCTCGATCGTCGGCCTGGTGATCGTGGTGCGTGCTGCGCTGATCCCGATCTTCGTGAGGCAGATCAAGAGCCAGCGCAAGATGCTCGAGGTCGCGCCGCAGCTCAAGAAGATCCAGGACAAGTACAAGGGCAAGCGCGACCAGTTCTCTCGCGAGGCGATGTCGCGCGAGACCATGGAGCTCTACCGGCGTACCGGGACGAACCCGCTGTCGTCGTGTCTGCCGCTGCTGATCCAGATGCCGATCTTCTTCAGCCTCTTCTCGGTGCTGAACAATGCTCAGAAGGGCCAGGCCGGCGTCGGTCCGCTCAACGCTGACCTGGGCAAGCAGTTCGGTGATGCGACGCTGTTCGGCGTCGCCCCGCTGCACGACACCTTCATCGGATCGTGGAACGCGGGCGGCCCCTGGCAGGTCATGGTGATCGCGGGTCTCATGGTCATCCTCATGACGGCTTCGCAGTTCTACACGCAGCTGCAGATCATGGCGAAGAACCAGTCGCCGGAGGCCAAGGCGAGCCCGATGTACCGCCAGCAGCGCATCCTGCTCTACATCCTCCCCCTCGTCTTCGTCTTCTCTGGTGTCGCCTTCCCCCTCGGCGTGATGTTCTACTGGCTGACGTCGAACTTCTGGACCATGGGCCAGCAGTTCCTCGTGATCCGCAACATGCCGACGCCCGGCAGCGAGGCCGCGAAGGCTCGCGAGGCGCGCCTGGCCAAGAAGGGCAAGCTGGTGCAGAAGGACGATCCGGGCGTCGAGGAGATCGAGCAGCCGAAGCAGAGCACCCAGCGCCAGCAGCCCATCAGCAAGGCGCGAGCGAAGAAGCAGGGGGGTCAGAAGTGACCGAGACCGACGTGACGAAGAGCGGTATGACGAACACCGAGTCGACCGAGATCGACGTGCTGGTCGACGACCAGCCGGCGGGCGCGGCCCAGGATGACGGCGACATCGCCGCCGACTACATCGAGGAGCTCCTCGACATCTGCGACATCGACGGCGACATCGACATCGAGGTGCGCGATGGCCGCACGTACGTGTCGGTCGTGGCGGCGGGCGACAGCAACCTGCACGTCCTGTCGAACCCCGAGACCGTGACGGCGCTGCAGGAGCTCACCCGTCTCGCTGTGCAGGCGAAGACCGGCGAGTTCAGCCGTCTCATCCTCGACGTGGGGGGCAGCCGCGACGCGCGCCAGCGCGAGCTCGAGGTGATGGTCGACCGG
This sequence comes from Cnuibacter sp. UC19_7, assembly GCF_042699995.1. Classification (GTDB taxonomy): domain Bacteria; phylum Actinomycetota; class Actinomycetes; order Actinomycetales; family Microbacteriaceae; genus Cnuibacter. Next base: position 2,545,354 of record NZ_CP170560.1, on the reverse strand, counting down.
GCCATCGGTCAGCTCGACGCCGGCGCCGAGGAGGCTCACCTCGAGCCCATGTCGTCGTACGAGCGCAAGCTGGTGCACGACATCGCCGCTGAGCGCGGGTTCGGCTCGGAGTCGGAGGGCGAGGGACGCGACCGCCACACGGTGATCACCCGCGCGTGAGCATGGACTCCCCCGCTGTCGAGGTCGAGTCGGAGCCCGAGGTGGCGGCTTCGCTCTTCGGCGACGGGATCGACAAGGCGCGTGCCTTCACCGCCGACCTGGCTGAGCGCGGGGAGACTCTCGGGCTGATCGGGCCGCTGGAGCTCCCCCGCTTGTGGAGCCGGCACATCGTCAACTGCGCGCTGCCCGCTCCCCTGTTCTCTGGGGGCACGTCCGTCGCCGACATCGGCAGTGGTGCCGGACTGCCCGGGGTGGTGTTGGCGATCGCGCGGCCCGATGTGTCCTTCACGTTGATCGAGCCGATGGAACGTCGGGTGGCGTGGCTCGAGGAGCAGAAGTCATTGCTCTCTCTCGAGAACGTGACGGTGGTGCGGGCGCGTGCGCAGGATGCGACGGGTTCATTCGACGTGGTGACGGCACGGGCGGTGAGTGCGTTCTCCAAGCTCGTCCCGATGACTGTTCCGCTGACGCGCGACGGCGGGCGGCTCGTGTTCATGAAGGGCGCGAACGCCGAGGCAGAGATCGCGGCAGCGTCGAAGGTGATCGCGCGGTTCCGTCTTCGGGATGTCGAGGTATCGGTGCTGGGCTCGGACCTGCCGGTCGAGCCGACGCGGGTGATCACCGCGGTGGTTCCGTAGGCTGTCTCCCCCTGGGGCTGACTCCGGAAACCTCAGCTCCTGCGAACTGACTCCGGGCTTTCGGCGGCGTGTTGCACCGGATCTCTGGAGTTGTCTCGAGGGTCCTGGCGTCGAAGACTGCCACACATCGGTTTCTGGAGAGGCATTCTGTGGTCGGAGGCTCGGATTTGGGCGCGCCGACGGTGTGAAGATCGCGCTGAGGATCGCTCCTGACGAACCGGAACAGGCCAGGTTCGCCGCCTGTAGAGAGTGTTTCACGTGAAACAAGCGCTCCTGCTGGTCAGTGGATGACGGTCGGACTCCTCCCCCGCTGGTTGTGAGGACAGTCAGTCGCGGATCACTTCCGATGCGATGCGGAGTATGGGGCTTCGCCGGGTCGTCACAGATCGAACCGACTCCCCGCTCCGGTCGAACGTTTCACGTGAAACATCGGCGGCCTCCGTGTCCATGTCGCGTAGGTTGATTGCGGTCGCCCAGCACTCGTCATGACCATCGCCATGCCTTGAGGGGGACGCCATGGGCTGAACCTGACCAACCATTGCGCCGGTATGAACCTCTCGGTCTCAGAGGCCGTCCGGAAGGCCAAACCCTCGGGGTTCGGCAGAACGTGCACTTGAGAAATCCCGACCCAACCACGCCGCAGATCTGGCGGCGATAGGGAGGGGGTTGCCTATGCGATGACGTCTCGCCTCGGACGGCTGTTCATCGGGAGCGCAAAGGGCTTCGGTGGTGTGGAGCGCCGGGATGTTTCACGTGAAACGTCCATCTCACAACGTGCCGTGATGGTCCGCAGAGGAGGGAATGGGCTCGAGACCAGACGCCGATTCGTCAGGATTCTGACGCCCGAGAGTCATCAAGGGTGCGAAGCTCTCACTCGCCCCGGCTTCGACACTGATTGCGTCTTACGAGGCGGAGTCAGACCCCAATACCATCTACGCCCTCCGTGGAAATGAGGGCGACTACTCTCCCCCATCAATGGCACCGCAATCGAAAATGAGCTTCGAGATGGCCATCAATACCGCATCCGGCTCACGCCGAGCGATCTCGCCACATACGCGCGCTGCGACAGCACGAAGAACTCGCCACGCGCGTCCGGCCGTGGGGGAACGCCAGCGAGACCAAGGTGGCCGCCGGCACGGTTGTAAATGCCGGCCATGAATGCCCCCTGCTAGAAGGCGGGCCGGTCATGCACTCATCAGAGTGAGGACGCGACAAACGTCGGCGCGGTGGCGGCCCGATCAGCCCAGCAGTGTTGCCGCGCTCCGCCAGATCTGACAGAGTTCCGATGCGCTCGCGTCGAGGGTCCCGGATGAGGGATAGCTCCCGTCACGTGCGATCGCCGTGTGGACTTGCGCGACTCCGGTGTCGGTCGATGAGTGGCGATGATGTTCACGTGAAACGTCGGTCTCGCCGACCGAAATGCGGGGAAGTGGACGCATGTGGACGGACAAAGCGGTCCAGGATTTCGTAGATCGGTTCGTCAGGAGCCATTCTCCTGGGAATCGCGGACCACCCATCGCTGTCGTTCGGATCGAATGGACCTCTCGATCGCTCCTGAAGAGACGGTTGTGCGCCCGGAACGCTCCTGCGCACAGGTTCGTTGGATAGCATCGTAGGGCTCTGTGACCGAGTCGAGACCCGGATGTTTCACGTGAAACGTCGTGATGGAGAACCGCCCCGCATGCCGTCTGAATCAGCCTTCGACGAGACCACTCCCCTAGCGCGAGAACTCGCCGATCTCTCGGAGCGCAAACGACGACTGGCCGCACGTACTTTCCCCTTCCCTGAGAAGACGCGGATCTTCACGGTTGCGAACCAGAAGGGCGGCGTCGGCAAGACGACCACCACAGTGAACCTCGCTGCGGCTCTCGCGAAGCACGGCGCCACTGTCCTCGTGATCGATCTCGATCCCCAAGGCAATGCTTCGACAGCCCTCGGGATCGAGCGGCGCGCTGACACCCCGAGCATCTACGACGTCTTGATCCACGACGACGACGTTGCCGACGTGGTGGCGAAGAGCCCCGAGTTCGACACCCTGTGGTGTCTTCCCTCGAACATCAATCTCGCCGGCGCCGAGATCGAGCTCGTCCCGATGGTGGCGCGTGAGCAGAGGCTCCGCACGGCGTTGGACGAGTACATCCAGAAGCGCGCCGCCGAGGGTGATCCGCTGCACTACGTCTTCATCGACTGCCCGCCGTCGCTCGGTCTGCTCACGATCAACGCCTTCGTCGCGGCCCGCGAGGTGCTCATCCCGATCCAGTGCGAGTACTACGCGCTCGAGGGCCTGAGCCAGTTGCTCAGCAACATCCAGCTGATCGAGCGTCATCTCAACCCCACGCTCGCGGTGAGCACGATCCTGCTGACGATGTACGACGCGCGTACCCGCCTCGCCTTCCAGGTGGCCGAGGATGTGCGCACGCACTTCCCGTCACAGACCCTCTCCACGGTGATCCCGCGCACGGTGCGGATATCCGAGGCACCGAGCTACGGCCAGACCGTCATCACCTTCGACCCGGGATCGACCGGATCCGTCTCCTACCTCGAGGCAGCAGGCGAGATCGCAGACAGAGGAGCAGCACATGGCCACTAAGAAGCGCACCGGGCTCGGCCGAGGGATCGGTGCCCTCATCCCGACCGAGCCCACGAGCAGCGACGGCAGTCGTCCGGTCGATGTCTTCTTCCCTGACACCCGTGCGGTGGCGGTCGAGACCGCGGTCCCCGGCATCACCGACGCGAATGCGACGACCGACAGCGGACCGGATCTGGTCGCGGTCCCCGGCGCACGCCTCGTGCAGCTGGACCCCGCGTCGATCGTCCCGAACGCGAAGCAGCCCCGGGCTGTCTTCGACGAGGATGACCTGCAGGAGCTCATCCACTCGGTGCGCGAGATCGGTGTGCTGCAGCCCATCGTGGTGCGTGAGCTGCCGAAGGACACGGGCACCGCAGGCGGGGAGCCCCGATACGAGCTCGTCATGGGCGAGCGTCGTCTCCGCGCCACGAAGGCGGCCGGGCTCGACCGCATCCCCGCCGTCGTCCGCGACACCGCCGACGAGGACATGCTGCGGGATGCGCTGCTCGAGAACCTGCACCGTTCGCAGCTGAACCCGCTCGAAGAGGCGAGTGCCTACCAGCAGATGATCGACGACTTCGGGATCACGCAGGACCAGCTCGCCGAGCGCATCGGTCGGTCGCGTCCTCAGATCACCAACACGATCCGTCTGCTCCGCCTCCCCCCGGAGGTGCAGAAGCGCGTCGCCGCCGGAGTGCTCAGTGCCGGCCACGCTCGGGCGGTGCTCTCCGTCGGTGATGTCGATGCGATGACCAAGCTCGCCGACAGGATCGTCAACGAGGAGCTCTCCGTCCGCGCAGCGGAAGCCCTCGCGGCAGAGACGCCGAAGCAGAACCGATCGAAGCCGACCGCCGGCGCGAAGCGCGGCCACCTGGATGAGATCGGCGACCGCCTGGGTGACAGACTCAACACCCGGGTGCGGGTGAGCCTGGGCCGCACGAAGGGTCAGATCGTGATCGACTTCGCGACGATCACCGATCTCAACCGCATCCTCGGCGAGATCGGCGAGGACGGTTTCGGCAGGTCCTAATCGAACGGACGCTCGCCGGAGTCGCGGATGGCGACCTCGGCGAGCGACTCGTACACCGTACCCAGGTCGAGCCCGGCTGCAGCGACAGCCTGGGGGACGATCGAAGTCTCGGTGAGCCCGGGCAGGACGTTCGCCTCGAGGAACCACGGCACACCCGCCTCATCGACGATGAAGTCGACTCGTGAGAGGTGTCGAAGTCCCAGGACCTCGTGGATGCGCAGGGCGGCATCGCTGACGGCCGCCGCCACCACGTCGTCGAGTCGGGCGGGCGTGAAGAAGCTGGTCTCGCCCGCGTTGTAGCGCGCCTCGAAGGAATAAACACCTGATCGGGGCACGATTTCGACCACGGGAAGAGCCCGAGCGCCATCGCCGAGGTCGAGGATGGCGACCGACACCTCGGTACCGGACACCTTGGACTCGATGAGCGCCGTCTCGACGTAGGTGAACGCGTCGACGATGGCACGGGGAAGCTCGTCCTCGGACTCGACCGACGTCACGCCCTGTGCCGATCCACCCGTGGCCGGCTTGACGACGACGGCACCGGGGAACGAAGCGTGTACTCGCGAGAGCACCTGGGCGCCCCCGAGCTCGCGGACGGAGTCCCTGGTGAGGGTCAGCGACTCGGGCGTGCTGAAGCCGGCCCGCGAGACGAGCACCTTCGCGACGGGCTTGTGCCAGGCGAGACGGGCAGCATCGGCGGTGGATCCCACGTACGGGACACCCTGCGCGGCGAGGAGCGCGCGGAGTGCGCCATCCTCACCACTCGCTCCGTGCAGCGCGGGCCACACCACGTCGGGCCGCGACTCCTCGAGGTACGGCAGGAGTGTCGCGTCGGGATCGCGCACGACGACTCGGTGGCCGCGGGCGGACAGGGCTTCGGCGACCCGACGTCCAGAGCGGAGGGAGACATCGCGCTCGTGCGAGATGCCTCCGGCGAGGACGAGAACCGTGCGGGGAGTGGTGGAGGTCATGTCAGTCCAGGTTCGGGGGCGGCGCGGAGAACGAGGTGGAGGCGGAGCGGAGCGGTGCGGGTGCTCCGGAGGAGAACGTGCGGACGAGATCGGTCTCGCCGCTGATCACGGTCTGCAGACGTCGGACCCCGACCCGGATCATCTCCGGCGTCGGATAGCAGAAGGAGAGTCGGATGTTGTCGTGCCCTCCCCCATCGGCGAAGAAGGCCGTGCCGGGGGTGTACGCGACGAGCTCCTTCACCGCTCGAGGCAGCATCTTCTTCGAGTCGAGGTACGGCGGGAGGGTGAGCCAGACATAGAAGCCGCCCTGAGGATCGGTCCATCGCAGCTCGGGCAGGTACTCCTGCAGCGCGGAGATCATCGCCTCCTTGCGCTCGCGGTACACGCCGCGGAAGCGGTCGACCTGAGCGCGCCAGTCCACCGTCTCGAGGTACTCCGAGATGACTAGTTGCGAGAACGACGACGGCGAGAGGATCGCCGCCTCATTGGCGAGGATGAGCTTCTCGCGGATGGCATGCGGGGCGACAGCCCATCCGACCCGGAAGCCCGGCGCGAACGTCTTCGAGAAGGTGCCCAGGTAGATGACCCCGTCCTCCTCGACCGAGCGCATCGCGGGCGGAGCGGGCGTGTCGAAGTGGAGCAGACCGTACGGGTTGTCCTCGAGCACGAGGATCCCGTTCTCGCGCGCGATCTCGAGGATCTCGAGTCGGCGCTCCCAGGTGAGCGTCACTCCCCCGGGGTTCTGGAACGACGGGATCATGTAGAGCAGCTTCAGTCGCTTGCCCAGACCCTTGAGTCGGGCGATCTCCTCGCGGAGAGACTCCGGGATCATGCCGTCGTCGTCGCTCTTCACGTGGAACACGTCGGCCTGGAACGACTTGAAGATCACGATCGCCGTGAGATAGGTGGGCCCCTCGGCCAGCACAGCGTCGCCGGGATCGAGGAACAGCTTGCTGACCAGCTCGAGCGCGTGCTGCGATCCGGTGGTGATGACGACGTCATCGGCGCTGGCCCTGATGCCCTCCATCGACATGACGTCGAGGATCTGCTCCCGCAGGCGCGGAACGCCCTGGCCTGATCCGTACTGGAGCGCCACAGAGCCTCGCTCGGCCATCACCCGGTTGAACGACTCGGTCACGAGCTCCTGCGGAAGCGCGGAGACGGCCGGCATGCCGCCGGCGAGCGACACGACCTCGGGCCTCGACGCGACGGCGAACAGGGCGCGGACCTCGGAGGCGGCGAGCCCGGCGGTGCGGGCGGCGTAGTTGCCGTACCAGGGGTCGAGGTTGTTGCCCGAAGACTGCGTTGACGTGTGACTGCTCACTGCGCTCATCCCATGTTGACCGAGATCCCATGCTAGGGCAGACGAAAGTGGCCCGTGCACGAGGTGCGACGGGCCACTTGGATGCGCGTGGACGCCTCCGGCAGACGGCGCCGGGGACGCCGCGGAGCCGGCGCTGCCGGCGAGGAGTCAGATGAAGTCGGCGAGATCGGCCTCGAGGGCCGCCTTGGGCTTCGCGCCGATGATCGTCTTCACGACCTCACCGCCCTTGTAGACCTTGAGCGCCGGGATCGACGTGATCTGGTACTTCATGGCCGTCTCGGGGTTGTCGTCGACGTTGAGCTTGACGATCTCGATCTTGTCGCCGTGTTCGGCCGAGATCTGGTCGAGGATGGGGGCGACCGCACGACACGGGCCGCACCACTCGGCCCAGAAGTCGACCAGGATGGTCTTCTCGCTGCCGAGGACGTCGGAGGCGAAGCTGGCGTCGGTGACTGCCTTTGCGTTGGACATGATTCCTTCTCTCTGATGGTCTCTGATGCTCGTGACTCGAGGGGTGACGTGGTCGCCTACTCGGCGCTGACCAGCTGCTCTGCCTCGAGGGGGATGCCCGCGGCCTTCTCGACCTCGATCTGGTCGAGGGCGGCGAGGAAGTGCTCGGCGTCGAGAGCAGCGACGGTGCCGGATGCGGCGGCGGTCACCGCCTGGCGGTAGCTCGGGTCGATGACGTCGCCCGCGGCGAACACACCGCGGAGGTTGGTCTTCGAGGAGCGACCCTCGACGGCGATGGTGCCCTCGGCCGTGAGGTCGAGCTGACCGTGCACGAGGTGGACGCGGGGGTCGTTGCCGATCGCGACGAACAGGCCCTGCACGGGGAGCTCTCGGATCTCGCCGGTGATGGTGTCGCGCAGCGTGAGCGCTTCGACGGCGTTCTCGCCCGTGATGCCCGCGACCTCGGAGTTCCAGACGAACTCGATCTTGTCGTTCGTCATCGCGCGCTCCTGCATGATCTTCGAGGCGCGCAGGGAGTCCTTGCGGTGCACGACGTAGACCTTCTCGGCGAAGCGGGTGAGGAACGTCGCCTCCTCCATCGCCGAGTCGCCGCCACCGACGACGGCGATGGTCTTGCCCTTGAAGAAGAACCCATCGCAGGTGGCACACCACGAGACGCCGCGGCCCGACAGGCGCTCCTCGTCGGGCAGACCGAGCTTGCGGTAGGCCGAACCGGTGGCGAAGATCAGCGCGCGGGAGTCGTACGATCCGCTGTAGCCGGTCTCGACGTGCTTGACGTCGCCGGTGATGTCGAGGCTGGTCACGTCGTCGAGGATGACCTCGGCGCCGAACTTCTCGGCCTGCTCCTGGAGCTTCGACATGAGGTCGGGTCCCATCACGCCCTCGGGGAAGCCCGGGAAGTTCTCGACCTCGGTGGTGTTCATCAGGTCGCCGCCGGCCTCGACGCTGGACGCGAGCACCACAGGCTTCAGGCCGGCGCGGGCCGCGTAGATCGCAGCGGTGTATCCGGCGGGGCCGGAGCCGATGATGACGATGTCGCGCATGTGAGTCCTACTCCTCGTGGAGACCACGGATGTGCAGACCGCGGGTACGCGGTCCTCGTGCAGTAGAACACATCCTAATCTCGCGCTATTCCGCCGATGGCGGACGCTCGGCGCGCCTTCAGGAGGCGTCGGGGCGGCCCCGGCGGACGCGCGACATGACGAGCCTGCGGGCCTCGTGCACCTCCGGCGAGCGGAGGGCGAGGAGGGTGCCGACGTACACCGCGAGCATCACCGCTCCGACGATGACCATCGTGAGGATGGGGGTGACGAATCCGGAGGTCGTGAAGTCGAGTCCGAAGGCCAGCTGCAGCCCGAGCAGGACGCCCACGCCGATCACACCCGCGGGGATCGCGCCGATGACGAAGCGCCCGAGGCTCACCGCGATGCCCCGTCCACCGTGCCCACCGAGCTTGCGGCGGATGAGGATGGCGGCGACTACGGTCTGGACACCGGTGGCGAACGAGAGGGAGAGGGCGAGCCCCACGGCGATCCACTCGACCGGGAGCAGTGAGCAGAGCAGCGCGAGCCCGGTGAACAGGACGGCCTGGAGCACCTGCAGGAAGAACGGCGTCTTGGTGTCGCTGAGTGAGTAGTACACCCGCTGCAGCACGAAGAGCACGCTGAACGGCAGCAGCCCGACGAGGAACGCGATCAGCACGTTGCCCATGCTGACGGTATTGGCGTAGGTCGAGTTGAAGAGGCTGGTGAAGGGGTAGGCCACGACGGCGAGGACCATCGCGCTCAGCACCATGAACGCCGAGGTGGTGCGGATGGTCGCCGACACGTCGGTGCGGAGGGCGGTGACGTCGCCTGCGGAGGCATGGGCGCTCATCCGCGTGAAGTAGGCGGTGACCAGCGACACCGTGACGAGCGAGTGCGGCAGCATGAAGATGAGCCAGGCGTACTGCACGGAGGCGACCGACGAGCCGTCGCCCGAGGCGAGCGCCGCGATGTTCGTCTCGACCAGACCCGCCGCCTGTGTCACGAGCAGCATCCCGAAGGTCCATCCGGCGAGCCTGCCCGCGGCGCCGAGGCCCACACCGCGCCACCGGAAGTCGGGGCGGAAGCGGATGCCGACACGACGCCACGACACGAACAGGATGAGCGCCTGCGCGGCCACCGCGAGCGTGGTCGACCCGCCCAGCAGGGTGATCATGCCCGGCGACCAGTCGGAGACCGACCTGACCCCCTCGGAGTCGGCGCCGAAGATGAGCATGAAGGCGATGAGGCCGGCGATCGACACGACGTTGTTGAGCACGGGCGCCCAGGTGAACGGGCCGAACGCGCTCTTGGCGTTGAGAACCTCCCCCAGCACCGTGTAGAGCCCGTAGAAGAAGATCTGGGGCAGGCACCAGTAGGCGAAGAAGATCGCGAGCGCCCGTTGATCGCTCGACCAGCTCGCCGCCGAGATGAAGACCAGCACCGGGGCCAACACCGTGGCCGCGAGCGTCGTCACCCCGAGGATCGCGATCGCGATCGTCAGAAGCTTGTTGATGTAGGCGCTGCCGCCGTCGGTGTGGGTCATCGCCCGCACGATCTGCGGCACGAGGATCGCCGACAGCGTGCCGCCGGCGATGATCGCGTAGATGTTGTTGGGCAGCTGGTTCGCGACCGCGAACGCATCCGCACTGGCGCTGCCCACCGCGCCGATGGTCGCCGCGAGCACTATCGAGCGGACGAAGCCCATGATGCGTGAGACGAAGGTGCCCGACGCGAGCAGCACGCTCGAGCGCCCGATGCTCGACGGGCTCACTCGGCGCCCTGCCCCTCGGAGGAGGCCAGCGCACGACGTCGGCGCCGCTTGATGACCTCGCGCGAGATCCCGATGCCGAAGAGCACCACGACCAGGCCTCCCGCGACTGCCGTGCCCACGGTCTCCCAGTCGGCACTCACCGTGACCTGCCGCGCCGGGGGCGACGACAGCACGGTGCCATCGGGAGCGAGGAGGTCGAGGCGCAGCAGCACCTGACCGTTCGCGACCTGGGCCTGCAGGGGGATCTTGACGCTCTTGCGCGAGCTCGCCTCGAGCGTCACGGCGGTGTCGGTCTGGCCGACCACGAGGCGTCCGTTCGAGGGGACGGCGTGGAGCACCACGTTCACGGGGTAGGGCAGGTCGTTGGCCAGGGTGATCGGCAGCTCCGACTGGTTGCTCACCATCGTGATGCTGGACCCGTCGACGATCTGCACCGACTGGAGTGTCTTGGTCGAGGCGCCGACGACGCCGGACGCGGCCTCGGCGAAGGCGTCGGGCTGATCGGCCCACGCGTTGGCGAGGGTGCTGAGGGCGACGGCACGGGCCCGGCCCTGGATCAGCTGGGGGTCTTCGAGGATGCTGGAGAACGTGTCGAGGGGCGGGAGGGTCGCGAGCACGGCCTGCACCTGCTGGATCCGCTCCGGCGACTCGGCGGCGTCGACGAGGGTCGCCGACGCGGAGGCACGGGAGACCGAGTCGGCGAGGTCGCTGAAGTCGGATGTCCCCGCCCACGGCGCGGTCTCGAGCGCGGAGAAGAGACGGTCGGTCGCGGTCGGCCGGGTGCTGTCTCGATCGAGCACGATGAGGGTGCCGCGGTCGCCCGTGGTGGCGGAGCGCTGGGCGTCGACTGCGAGCGCGGCCGAGAGGTCGGCGAGCGACTGGCCGCGGGTGACGTCGTCGGAGTCGCCCACCGCGCCCCGGGCGGCGACCGAGGCCGCACGGTCGGAGACGAGAACCGGGGTCTCGCCGACCAGGGCGGTGGAGCCGGCGTACTCGCCGCCGGTGGAGTCGGTGAGCTGACTGGACCCGATGAGGGGCGTGCCGAGCCCGGCCGCCTGGTAGACGCCGAGGTCGGTGGAGACGACGGTGCCGTCGCGCGGCCATGCCACACCGGTGGTCGTGTAGTCCCACGCCAGCAGCTGCTCCGTCGTGGGGACGCTGCCGGAGGCGAAGTCGTCCGGATCGAGCGCCCAGGCGAACGAGGTGGGCGTCAGGGGCGCGGACAGCCCCGCCTGCGCCTGAGCGGACAGGTCGGCGTCGCCGTACTGCAACGCGAACGTGTCGTTCGATGCGTCCGACAGGCGCTTGAGCCACGCGACCGCCGAGTCGGGCGCCTTCGTGCCGAGGGCCCGGATGGAGGCGATGATGCGCGGGTCGATGGCCAGGGCGACCGGGCGATCGGCGTACGCGTCGAGCAGAGCGGTGAGCACGCCGTCGCTCGCGGTGTACGTCTTCAGGTCGTCGCTGCTGATGAGCCCGGTCGTGACGGCGGGCACGGTGATCGGCGCGACGAGGGTGACGGGGTCGGCGGCGGGTGCCGCGCCCTGGTTCCACACCACGGCGGTGCGGCTCGACGCCTCGACCTCGCCGGAGACCGATACCTCGGCCGCGACGCCGTACGCACCCCAGTCGGTGAGGCCGAACGCGGTCGGATCGATCGTCATCGTGACGGAGTGGGTCGATCCCGAGGGCACGGCCGGCATCGGTGCGGATCCGATGGGCACGGTGGTCTCGGCGGTGCCGTCGGACGGGTTCAGCCACGCGGTCAGGGCGGCGTCGTCGGCGAGGCGGTCGCGATCGAGCTCGACCTCCACCGCACCGGACGGCAGGGGGGACGTGGTCCCGTTCGTCACCTGCACCTGGACCGTGTAAGGGGTTCCGGGAGTGACGACGCCGTTGGCCGACGGGGACACCTGGATCGACACCGTGCCGTCGTTCAGCGGCGTGGGTGACGCCGTCGCGCTCGGGACAGGGGTAGGGGTCGTGTCGGCGAGCGCGACACCAGGGGTCGCGAAGACCGCGCCGGCGACGAGGGCTGCAGCTGCGATCGCGGGCGCGACTCGAGGGGATCGGCGCGCTTCGTGCATGGGTGGGCTGGGACACCGGCGCTCGCCGCGCATCCGTGACAAGTGTAGGACGCCGCTGCTGAGAGGCCGTGGAGGCGAGAGCGGGACAGGCCGTCGCGGCTACACTGTCCCGGTGCAGTCGGTCCAGCAGTCGCTCGAGTTCCTCTCGCGACTGGCCTCCGAAGGGCCGGTCGCGACACTCGCCGTCGCCTTCGCCGAGGCCGGCTACGAGCTGGCCCTCGTCGGCGGTCCGGTGCGCGACGCCTTCCTCGGCCGGCCGATCACCGACCTCGACTTCACCACGGATGCGCGACCCGACGACATCCTGCGCATCGTGACGCCCCTCTCGCAGGTGCAGTGGGACGTCGGGCGGGCCTTCGGCACGATCGCCGCTCGCATCGACGGTGAGACGGTCGAGATCACCACCTACCGCAGCGACGTCTACGACGGCCAGACCCGCAAGCCCGAGGTCGAGTTCGGCGACACGCTCGACGACGACCTGACCCGCCGCGACTTCACCGTCAACGCGATGGCCCTGCGGCTGCCCGAGCTCAAGCTCGTCGATCCCTCCGGCGGCATGGACGACCTGATCGCCGGGGTCCTCCGCACCCCCGGTGCTCCCGAGCGGTCGTTCGGCGACGACCCGCTGCGGATGCTCCGCGCCATCCGGTTCAGCGCGCAGCTCGGGTTCAGGGTCGACGTCGACACCGCCGTCGCCATCACCGAGCTCCGCGACACCATCGGCATCGTGTCGATCGAGCGGGTCAACGACGAGCTGTCGAAGCTGCTCAAGACTGATGCGCCCCGCCGCGGTGTGGAGCTGCTGGTCGAGAGCGGGCTGGCCGACCTGATCATCCCCGAGATCCCCGCTCTGCAGCTGCAGATCGACGAGCACCACCACCACAAGGACGTCTATCAGCACAGCCTCACCGTGCTCGACCAGGCGATCGACCTCGAGCGGAGCCGTCATCCCGGATCGCCGCCCGACCTGGTGCTGCGCCTCGCGGCGCTGCTGCACGACATCGGCAAGCCGGCCACCAAGCGCAACGAGCCGGGCGGTCAGGTCAGCTTCCACCACCACGACGTGATCGGCGCGAAGATGGCGCGCAAGCGCCTGCGCGCGCTGCGCTTCGACAACGACACGATCGCGGCGGTGTCGCGGCTCATCGAGCTGCATCTCCGCTTCTTCGGGTACACCGATGGTGCGTGGACCGACTCCGCAGTGCGCCGGTACGTGCGCGACGCAGGTGACCAGCTCGAGCGTCTGCACATCCTCACCCGCGCCGACGTCACCACCCGCAACCGGCGCAAGGCCGACCGGCTGCAGTTCGCGTACGACGACCTGGAGGAGCGCATCCGGGTGCTCGCCGAGGAGGAGGAGCTGGCCGCGGTCCGGCCCGACCTCGACGGCAACGACATCATGCGCATCCTCGGGATCGGCCCCGGCCGCGAGGTGGGTCAGGCGTACGCGCACCTGCTCGAGGTGCGCCTCGACGAGGGCCCGCTCTCGCCCGAGGTCGCGGAGGAGCGCCTCCGCGCCTGGTGGGCCGCCCGCGCCTGAGGCGCGGTCACGCCCGCGGCGGTGCCTGCCGCGTTCGCCACCTTTTTGGCGCTTCGCCATACGCATGCGCGTGGCGAAACGCCACGAGCATGGCGAAACGGGGGTCAGGAGCCGTAGGCGGCGATGAACTCCTCCAGGGCGGCGCGCGCGTCGTCGTCGGGCATCTGGCGGGCGGGGCTCTTCATGAAGTAGGCGCTCGCCGCCTCGAGCGGGCCGCCGAGGCCCGCATCCTTCGCGATCTTCGCCGCGCGCACCGCGTCGATGATGACGCCTGCGGAGTTGGGCGAGTCCCACACCTCGAGCTTGTACTCGAGGCTCATCGGGGCGCCGCCGAAGCCGTGGCCCTCGAGGCGGACGAACGCGAACTTGCGGTCGTCGAGCCACGGCACGTGATCGCTCGGCCCGATGTGCACGTCGTGCGCGGGCAGGTCGATGTCGATGTTGCTCGTCACCGCCTGCGTCTTCGAGATCTTCTTGCTCGACAGACGACGTCGCTCGAGCATGTTCTTGAAGTCCATGTTGCCGCCGACGTTGAGCTGGTACGTGTGGTCGATCCGGATGCCGCGGCTCTCCAGCAGTCTGGCCAGCACGCGGTGGGTGATGGTGGCGCCCACCTGGCTCTTGATGTCGTCGCCCACGATCGGCAGACCCGCCTCGGCGAACTTCGCCGCCCACTCGGGGTCGCTGGCGATGAAGGCCGGGATGGCGTTGACGAACGCGACACCCGCATCCAGGGCCGCCTGCGCGTAGAAGCGGGTCGCCTCCTCCGAGCCGACGGGGAGGTAGCTGACGAGCACGTCCGCTCCGGAGGCGCGGAGCGCCGCCGCGACGTCGACCGGTTCGGCGTCGGACTCGTCGATCATGTCGACGTAGTACTCCCCCAGGCCGTCGAGGGTGGGTCCGCGCTGCACGAGAACACCGGTCTCGGCGACGTCGGCGAACTTCAGCGTGTTGTTCTCGCTCGCCCAGATGGCCTCGGCGAGGTCGACCCCCACCTTCGCGGCGTCGACGTCGAACGCCGCGACGAACTCGAGGTCGCCCACGTGGTGCGGGCCGAAGCGCACGTGCATGAGGCCGGGCACGGCCTCGTCATCGGGAGCGTCCCGGTAGTAGGTCACACCCTGCACCAGCGCGTTCGCGCAGTTCCCGACACCAGCGATGGCGACCTTGACGCTCATCCGACCTCATCCTCCGACTCGTTGCGCACACGGCTCGGTGCACAAACGCAACGAGCTTACCCAGCGCGGCGGTACCGCTCGACGCGGGCGACGGGGTGCCGCTGGCCGCCGCTGAGCACGAAGTCGTCGCCGTCGAGGGTGAGCTGCGTGGCGTGGGCGGCCATCGCGGCACGCTTCGCGGGGAGCGAGCCGAGGGCGATCAGGTCGAGGGCGGCCTCACCGGGGCCGTCGTCGACCCTCGGCTCCACGATCTCGAACAGCGGCAGACCGAGGTGCTCGGCGACCATACCGGCGGCCTCGCGCATCCGTACGTGGTCGGGGTGGCCGTATCCGCCCCGCACGTCGTAGCTCACGATCGAGGTGGGTCGGAACGCGGTCGCGAGGATGCTCAGGTCGCCGACGACCTCGTCGAGCGCGGCGAGGCTCAGGGCCTCGGTGGGGGCGTCGTCGGCCGCCACCGCGAAGCCGTCGGGGCCCCAGGCCATCCCCGAGTCGACGTAGCGGCGTCTCCGCTCCTCCCCCAGCCAGGCGTGGCCCGGCCCGCCGAGGGCGGAGAGGGCGGCGGCGAGCTCGCGCTCGCGGTGGGCGGGGAGCGCGGAAGTACCCTCGAGCTCGTGCAGCGGGCCGGGCACCACCTCGCCGCGCTCACCCCGTGTCCCCGTGACGACGAGCACGTCGGCGCCCCGCGTGAGAAGGGCGGCGATGGTGCCGCCCGTGGAGATGGTCTCGTCGTCCGGATGCGCGTGTGCCAGCAGGACGCGGTCGCCGAACGCGGCGAGGAGATCGGTCATGCGCACGCCGTCCGCAGCGAGACGACGCGCTCGTAGTCGTCGAGCATCCGGTCAGCGGCCCGCTCCCAGGTGTGGGCGGCCGCGTGGGCGAGCGCACCTCGGCGCAGCGGGATGCGCTCCAGGTCGTCGCGCGTCATCCGCAGCATGGCGGCGGCCCACGCGGCGGGGTCGCGCTCCGGCACTAGGAGGCCGGTGACGCCGTCGACGACCGATTCGGAGAGTCCGCCGGCGCCTGAAGCGATGACGGGCACACCGCTGGCGGCCGCCTCGAGCGCGACGATGCCGTAGGTCTCCGAGAAGGAGGGGACGAGGAGAGCGGCCGACCGCCGCAGGAGCTCCGCCGCATCGGCGCGACGGCGAGCCGGGAGCAGCTCGACCCAAGGACCTAGGCCGAGCGCGGCGATGCGGGCGCGCAGCATCCGGCCGTACTCCTCGTGGCCCGGGCTCACGCCGCCCGCGATCACAAGACGGGGCCGCGCGGTGGCGGGGATGCGGGCGAGGGCCTCGATCGCGAGGTCGGCACCCTTGAGGGGCTGCAGTCGGGCGAGGAGGAGCAGCGGTCCGGCGGGCGGGGCGGGGTCGAGCGGATGGAAGAGGTGCGTGTCGACGCCCGGCCCGACGACGTCGACGCACGATTCGGATGCACCGTAGTCGCGCACGATCGCCTCGGCCTCGAAGCGGCTCGCTGCGATCGTGAAGGCGGATCGGCGCACCGCATCGCGCTCGGCGTCGATGCGGGTCTGCGGCTCGGGGCGATCGCCGGGCGCGAGGAGCGCGTTCTTGACGGTCGCGACGGTGTGGAGGCTCGTGACGTGCGGGACGCCCTGGGCCTCCGCGACGGGCAGCGCGGCGGCGGCGCTCAGCCAGTAGTGCGAGTGGAGGAGGTCGAAGCGGGGCAGCTCGGCGAGCGCGGAGCCGAACTCCGCGGTGAGGGCGGCGAGCCCCGCCTTCGGCACCGGCGCCGCCGGGCCCGCCGGGAGGTGCCGAACGAGCGCGCCGCCCGGAGTCGTGTGGAGGTCGCCGGAGGGCTGCTCGGGCGACGAACGCCGCGTGAGCAGCTCGACGTCGGCGCCGCGGGCGGTGAGCGCCTCCGCGAGGCCGGCGAGGTACACGTTCATGCCCCCGGCATCCCCCTCCCCCGGCACGTCGAGGGGTGAGGTGTGCATCGAGACCAGGGCGACGCGGATGCTCACCCCTCCAGAGTACGGGCGGATGCCGGCCGGCTCTGGCCGCTTCTGGCCGCGCATCCACTGCTCTGCTAGAGTGTTCAGGTTGTCCTGCGCCCAGTGGCGATCGTCACGCGGACGCAGGCAGATGCAGATACACCCTCCTGTCACAGACCGTCTGTGACCGTTCTAGTCCGAAGGAGGTGGGTTTGTGACGCATCAGTACGAACTCATGGTGATCCTCGACCCCGAGATCGATGAGCGCACCGTGGCCCCGAGCCTCGACAAGTTCCTCAACGTCATCCGCAACGATGGTGGCACCGTGGACAACGTCGACATCTGGGGTCGTCGCCGTCTCTCGTATGAGATCAACAAAAAGTCCGAGGGCATCTACGCCGTGGTGAACCTCACCGCGACGTCGGAGGCGACCAAGGAGCTCGACCGTCAGCTGAACCTCTCCGAGGCCGTCATGCGCACCAAGGTGCTCCGTGCCGAAGAGGGCTTCGCCCAGGTCGCGGCGGCCCAGAAGCTGGCTGACGAGAAGGCCGCCCGCAAGGCGGCCGGCCCGAAGTCGGCTCCCCGTGCGGCGGCGGCGAGCAAGTAGCCCGTCATGGCAGGTGAGACCGTCATCACCGTGGTGGGAAACCTCACGGCCGACCCCGAGCTGCGTTACACGCAGAACGGGCTCGCTGTCGCGAACTTCACCATCGCGTCGACGCCGCGCACCTTCGACCGCCAGTCCAACGACTGGAAGGACGGAGAGGCGCTCTTCCTCCGGGCCAGCGTGTGGCGCGAGTTCGCCGAGCACGTCGCCGGGTCGCTGACCAAGGGAAGCCGCGTCATCGCGACCGGCCGCCTGCGCCAGCGCTCCTACGAGACGAAAGAGGGCGAGAAGCGCACCTCGATCGAGCTCGAGGTCGACGAGATCGGCCCCTCGCTGCGCTATGCGACCGCTCAGGTCACCCGCACGTCGGGTGGCGGCGGTGGCGGTGGTGGCCGCGGTCAGGTCAGCCAGTCGAGTGAGCCGTGGGCCGCATCCGCGCCCGCGACCTCGTCGAGCGACCCCTGGAGCAACCCGGGCAGCGGTGGCGGCGGCGGTTACGCCGACGACACCCCCTTCTAAACACTTCTTCCTCAGAACAGGACACTTCTCATGGCTGGAAAGTCAAGCGGCGACCGCCGCAAGCCGCTCCGCGGCAAGGGTGCGAAGAACGCAGCGCCCGCGAAGTCGATCCGTGTCGGCGTCATCGACTACAAGGACGTCGCCACCCTTCGCAAGTTCATCTCCGAGCGCGGCAAGATCCGTGCCCGCCGCATCACCGGTGTCTCCGTGCAGGAGCAGCGCCTCATCGCCCGCGCCGTCAAGAACGCGCGCGAGATGGCGCTCCTGCCCTACGCAGGCTCTGGCCGCAACTAAGGAGCGCACCCATGTCGAAACTCATCCTCACCCACGAGGTGACCGGGCTCGGCTCCGCCGGCGACGTCGTCAACGTCAAGAACGGCTACGCCCGCAACTACCTCATCCCTCAGGGCTTCGCCGTGGCGTGGAGCCGCGGTGGCGAGAAGCAGGTCGAGCAGATCAAGTCGGCCCGTGCCGCTCGTGAGCTCGCCACCCTCGAAGAGGCGCAGGCGCTCAAGGCCAAGCTCGAGGACACCACCGTCAAGCTGACCGTCAAGGCCGGCAAGGAGGGTCGTCTGTTCGGCTCGGTGAAGACCTCCGACATCGCAGACGCGGTGTCGGCGGCCGGCATCGGCGAGCTCGACCGCCGCAAGATCGAGATCCCCACCGCGATCAAGTCTGTCGGCTCTCACGAGGCCACGGTCCGTCTTCGCGACGACCTCACCGCCTCGATCGCCCTCCAGGTGGTCGCAGCAAAGTAGCAGCATCCGCTGCCGGGTGGCAAGAGCCGAATGGGCTCTTGCCACCCTTTGCTTTCCCCAGATCCATCCACAGGTGAAGACCCTTCATGGAAGTCTCTACTACCAGTCGAAGCTTTATGGATTTCACAGGCTGCGGAGAGTCGAATCACCTGATCAGGAGCGTTATCGTTCAGCCAATGGGTGATCTTTCCACAGTCGTTCCCACAGCTTGTGCACAACCCGCGCGGCGTTTTGCCCATCCACTCCACAGTTCTGTCCACAGGTCGTGTTGAAGCCCCTGGAAGTCCTTCCGTAAGGTGAGGCGCGCCCCGGGGGAACCCGTCGGATGTCGGTCGTGGGCGCGATAATCCGACTTGTCAGAACACCGGTCATGCGACCTCAGAAGGAGTGCCCGTGTCGATCGCTCACCTCGGTCTCGAGTCCCGTCAGGGCAACGATTCCCGTGGTCCCGCGACCGACCGCGTCCCCCCGCACGACCTCCTCGCCGAGCAGAGCGCGCTGGGAGGCATGCTGCTCAGCAAGGATGCGGTGGCCGACGTCGTCGAGACGGTCCGCTCGGTCGACTTCTACATCCCGAAGCACGAGGTCATCTTCGAGGCCGTGCTCAACCTGTACTCGCACGGCGAGCCCACCGACGTGATCGCGGTCACCGACGAGCTGACCAAGACCGGTGAGCTCACCCGTGCGGGCGGCGCCGAGTACCTCCACACGCTCACGAGCCTGGTGCCCACCGCGGCCAACGCCGGCTTCTACGCCTCGATCGTCGCCGAGAAGGCGGTGCTGCGGCGCCTGGTCGAGGCCGGCACCCGCATCGTGCAGATGGGCTACGCCAGCGAGGGCGAGGTCATCGACCTCGTCAACAACGCGCAGGCCGAGATCTACAACGTCAACGGTGGCGTCGAGACCGAGGACTACGTCCCGCTCTCCAACGC
Source organism: Cnuibacter sp. UC19_7 (assembly GCF_042699995.1). Lineage (GTDB taxonomy): Bacteria > Actinomycetota > Actinomycetes > Actinomycetales > Microbacteriaceae > Cnuibacter. Next base: position 2,525,821 of record NZ_CP170560.1, on the reverse strand, counting down.
CGTCACCGCCGCGATGGACGAGATCGAGGCCGCCGCCGGCAAGGACGGCCAGATGACCGGCGTGCCCACGGGCTTCGCCGACCTCGACAACCTCACGAACGGCTTCCACCCCGGGCAGATGATCATCGTCGCCGCCCGACCCGCGCTCGGAAAGTCGACGCTCGCCCTCGACTTCGCCCGCGCCGCGGCGATCAAGAACGACATGCCCGCCATCTTCTTCTCGCTCGAGATGGGCCGCAGCGAGATCGCGATGCGTCTGCTCTCGGCCGAGGCGTCGGTGCCGCTGCAGAGCATGCGCAAGGGCAAGGTCGACTCCCGCGACTGGACCACGATCGCCTCCACGCGCGGCCGCATCAACGACGCCCCGCTCTACATCGACGACAGCCCCAACATGTCGCTGGTCGAGATCCGCGCCAAGTGCCGGCGCCTCAAGCAGAAGGTGGGCCTCAAGCTCGTCGTCATCGACTACCTCCAGCTGATGACCTCGGGAAAGCGCGTCGAGAGCCGCCAGCAGGAGGTCAGCGAGTTCTCCCGAGCCCTCAAGCTCATGGCGAAGGAGCTCCAGGTGCCGGTCATCGCCCTCTCGCAGCTCAACCGTGGCCCCGAGCAGCGCGCCGACAAGAAGCCCGCGATCAGCGACCTCCGCGAGTCCGGTTCACTGGAGCAGGACGCCGACATGGTCATCCTCCTGCACCGTGAGGGCGCCTACGACAAGGACAACCCTCGCGCCGGCGAGGCCGACTTCATCGTCGCGAAGCACCGCAACGGCCCCACCGACACCATCACGGTCGGCTTCCACGGCCACTTCTCCCGCTTCGCCGACATGCCCGCGATCTGAGTCCGTTCTCGTTCTACGGTAGGCGTGAACGCTCCTCCAGCTCGCGGACGCGGGCCTCGAGGGCCGCGATGCGGTCGTAGAGGTCCACCAGCGTCACGCCGTCGGCCACGACCCCCGGGCGACCCTGATTCGCACGGACGAAGTCCTCGTGTCGGGCGAACTCCTCGCGCGGTCGGTAGCCGGGCACTCCCGGCACCTCGAAGTCGAAGAATCCCATGCCGTCCCTCCTCGTCTCACGCCAGATGTGTTGCGAGCGTACCGTGGGGGTGTGATCGACGAGCCGGAGCCCTCGGTGAGCGACGAGCAGGACGTCGCGACGCGGAGGCTGCTGTTCTGGCTGCGCGTGCCCTACGTGGCCGACGCGGGACTCGTGATCATCGGGGTCTGGCTGCTGCTCGACGGGAACGGTGTCGGGTGGTGGGTGCTGCTGTTCGCGCTGCTGCGGGCGATCATCGGCACGGTCTCGCTGCTCGTGATCGCGCCGCGCATGATCGCCGCGCGTCGGCACCCGGGCGGCCCGGGCCCGCGCTGAGGCGCGAGCCGATGCCCGAGGAGACGCCCGAGTGCACCCGGAAAGAGCGGATGCACGCGCCGCGCATCCGCAGTTCCTGGGTGCACTCGAGCCTCAGGCCGCGCGGAGGGCGCCGCCCAGGTGGCGCGCGAAGAACCTTGCAGCCTCGTCGCCCGCATGCGGCGGGACGCCCGTGTGACCGCCCATGTTCGCGGCGAGCGACTTCTCGGGCGACCCGAATGCGTCGAACAGATCGAGCGCGGCCTGGCGCGGGTTGTCGATGTCGTCCCACTGCAGCAGCACGTGGAGTGGGATGTGGACCGCCGGGGCCTCCTCGACGATGGCGCGCGGGATGCGGCTGCCGGCGAAGAGCACGGCCGCCGCGATCCGCTGGTCGGCGAGTGCCAGCCGGACGCCGAGCGAGATGTTCCCGCCCGAGTACCCGACCGGGCCGCCGAGCCCGGGCACAGCGGACAACGAGTCGACGGCGGCGATGCACTCCGGCACGGCCGCGTCGACGAGCGGGAGGACGAGCCGGTCGACGGTGGCGTCGGCGACCGGCTCGCCCGCGTGGATCGACGCGCGCAGCTCCGCCCGCGCCTCCTCGAGCGCCGGCAGCCGCGGCCGGGCGCCGCTCCCGGGCAGTTCGAGGGCAGCGCTCGCGAACCCGTCCTGCGCACCGCGCCGAGCGCGCGCGAGCAGCCGAGGGTGCTGAGCATCGAGGCCGCCCGGATGCCCGAGCAGGATCAGCGGAGCGGATCCCGCAGGGTCGAGGGAAGGCATCCACAGGATGCCGGGGACATCGCCCACGAGGACGGAGCGTTCGAGGAGATCGCCGTCGACGCGGCGTTCGGAGAGGATCTGGATGGTCATGGTCGTGCCCTTCGGGAGCGCTGGATGTACGGCGCTCCCGGACGACCTATCGCCCGACCGTGACCCCTGAGAGGAGCACCCTTGTCGTCTGCTTCACGGGTACCACCTCCTCGTCCTCACTCACGGTGTGCCGGCAGAGTACCAGCCCAGGCAGCCCGCGACGCAGCCCTGCGACCGAACGCAGCCCGGGCGTAGCGTGAGGGCATGACGAAGGCGGTGGAGTTCGCGCCACAGGTGGGCGACGACGAGCTCGAGGAGCTGCGGGCGCGGCTGCGGTGGACGCGGTGGCCCGACGTGATCGACGGATCCGGGTGGACGTACGGGATCGACGTCGGGTGGCTGCGCGACCTCTGCGCGTACTGGGCCGACGGCTTCGATTGGCGGGTGCAGGAGGACGCGCTCAACCGCCTGCCGAGGCACCTGGTCGAGGTGGGCGGCCTGCGCATCCACGTGGTGCACGCGCTGAGCGCGGGGAACGGCGATGGACGGCATGGCACCCCGCTGCTGCTCTGCCACGGCTGGCCCGACTCCTTCTGGCGCTACACGAAGGTGATCGGCCCGTTGACCGAGGCGGGCTACGACGTGATCGTGCCCGACATGCCGGGCTTCGGCTACTCGGCGGCGCCCCGCGACCGCGTGCTCGACTCACGCGGGGTCGCCGCGCTGTGGGCCGAGCTCATGTCCACGCTGGGCTACGACCGGTTCCTCGTCGCCGGGGGCGACATCGGCAGCCACGTGGCCAGGTATCTCGCGCTCGATCACCCTGATCGCGTGATGGCGGTGCACAGGACGGATGCGGGCCTCCCGCCGGCCACACTCGATCCGTCCACCCTGTCCGAGCCCGAGCGGGCCTGGGTCGCCCGGGTCGCCGAGTGGAGCGCCACCGAGGGCGCGTACGCGGCGATGCAGCGCACGAAGCCCGACACCGCGGCCGTGGCCCTCGCCGATTCTCCCTCCGGCGTCGCCGCGTGGATCCTCGAGAAGCTCCACGCGTGGAGCGACCTCGGCCCCGGCGGTGCATTCGAGGACGTGTACTCGCGAGATGAGCTGCTCACGGCGGTCTCGATCTACTGGCACACCGGCAGCATCCCGACTTCTCTGCGCATGTACCACGCGAACGCCGCGATCCCGGCGGAGCAGCTCGTGCGGCGCGTGGAGGTGCCGTCGGGCTTCACGCTCTACCCCGGCGACATCTCCTCTCCGCCCGATGAGTGGCTCGAGCGGATGGCGACGGTCGTCCGTGTGACGAGACCCGAGCGCGGCGGCCACTTCGCCGCGTTCGAGGTGCCCGCGTCGTACGTGACGGAGCTCACCTTGTTCTTCGAGCCGTACCGCGGATGAGGCCCATGCGTTGACAGAGCTGAGGATCACTCGGTAGAGTGCGAGGAAAACTCATCACTCGTCGGGGGTCATCATGGGTAGGTTCTTCGCATCCGTTCTCGCGGGCGCGGCGGTCGTCGTGACGGCCGCCGTCTCCGTCTCCTCAGCGTCGGCGTACGTGCCCGACGGCCGCGTCTCGATCAGCCCGGCGAGCGTCTCACCGGGCGGCGTCGTCACGATCAGCGCCTCGTCGAACTCCTTCCTCCCGCAGGAACCGGTGCGGGTCGCCGTCAACGGCTACGCCGCCACGCAAGCCGCGCTCGGGCTCCTGATCACCGCCAGCGTCGTCGAGGCGCCCGCCGTCGAGACCGCGAGCACGACCGGCCAGGCCTCACCGAGCGGTGCGCTCCTCGTCGAGGTGACCGCCCCGTACGACGGCCGGGGCAACTACGCCGTCGAACTCAGGGGCCTCGACAGCGGCCGGGTCTACACGGGTGCGTTCAGCGTCGTGGCGGCCGCCGCAGGTGGGGATGCGGCCGGTGGCGCGCTGCCGAACACCGGCGCCGACTCCTTCGAGCTGGTCGGACTCGGTGCGATCGGCCTCGCGGGGCTCCTCGGCGGAGCACTCGCGATCGCCTCCGCCCGGAGGCGTCAGGGCGCGTCGACCGCCGAGCGGTAGACGTCCGAGACGCGGTCGAGGAACCGCTCGACCGTCTCCCGCTCCTCCGGATCGAGCGACGCGACCACGTCGTTCACGCTCGAGATCACGGGCACGAGCTCGCCCATCGCCCGAGCGACCGACTCGGCGGACGGCACGACGACGATCTTGCGACGATCGTGCGGATGCGGGCTGCGCGAGACGTGGCCGAGCGAGACGAGCCTGTCGACGACGAGGGTCGACGCGGCGGTGGAGATGCCGAGCCGCGTCGCCAGGTCGCTCGGGGTGAGCGGGCCCTCCTCGATGAGGTGCTCCATCGCGGCGAGGTCGGTCGGGTTCACCGACAGCCGTGCGCCCAGCCTGCGCTCGAAGGCGTGGGCCAAGGTGAGGATCTCGCGGAGCTGAGAACCGATGGTGGTGGGCTCGGGGATGCCGTGCGTCGTCGCGAGTGCGGTCGCGTCTCGCGCGCTGTCGGCCATGGGAGCCATGCTAGACCTCACGTGCCGCCCGGTGCCGCGGGCCGGGCGGGCGTCCAGGGAGCGCCGACTACACTCGAACGGTCGGAACGAAGAAGGATGCCGTAGTGAACGACGCGACGAGCGCCGCCGGGAGATCGCCCTACTGGGGCGTGCCACTGGCTCGAGCGATCCCCTATCTCGTCACGGGACTGGTCATCACCTTCACCTCCGACCACTCCCCCGTCATGGGCCTCATCAGCTACGGGCTGCTCTCCCTCATCGTCGGCGTGATCGTCGGCGTGCTCACCCTGCGGACGCTCACCGAGCCGCGCGACCGGTCTGCACGACTGCTGTTCCTCATCCAGTCGGTGGTCGGCGTCGTGCTGGGCGCGCTCGCCCTCGTCTTCGCCGGCGTCGGCGGCGGAGCCGGTCTCGAGGCGTTCGTCTTCGTCGTGGGCATGAACGCCGCGATCGCCGGGTTCCTCGAGCTCTACACGGGGCTCCGATCGAAGCATCCGGGCCACAGAGACTGGATGGTCGTGGGCGGCGCGACGGTCGTGCTCGCGATCGTGACGCTGCTGCTGCCGCCGGGTGACCCGGTGCTCGCCGTCGGGATCGTCGGCGCTTACGCGATCATCATCGGGCTCTTCCTCGTGATCGCGGGCTTCTCGCTGCGCTGGGGCGGCCACCAGATCTCCACCACCCGAACCCGGAAGACATCGTGAACGCTCCCTCGAGACGCGACCGGCTGCGGCCGGTCGAACTGCTGGTCCTCTCCGCCGTGATGGCCGCCTTCGTGGGCCTCGTGGTGTTGATGTCGACGCGCGAGATCGCGCTCGCGGGCATCTTCGCGGGGGTCGCGTTCATCGTCACGCTCGTCGTGATCGCGATGTTCGCGCTGACCTTCAAGCCGAACGAGTCCGAGAAGCACGAGATCGACGACGACGACGCCCAGCGCCCCACCGGGCACTGAGCCCGCTCGCCCCACGCTGATCCGTCACCTTCGGTCAGTGCAGAGCGCTCGCACTAGCCGAAAGTGACGGATCAGGGTTCGGTCAGTCGGCGAGATGGTCGACGAGCCGTGAGGCGAGCCCCACGTAGCGCGCGGGGGTGAGGGCGAGCAGCCGCTCCTTGGCGGCGTCGCCGATGTCGAGCCCGCGGATGAACTCCGCCATCTCGGTGGCGCCCACCCGGCGGCCGCGCGTCAGCTCCTTGAGCAGCGCGTAGGGATCCGCGATGGAGGAGCGGCCCTCCGTGACCTCGGCGCGCACCACCGTCTGGATGGCCTCGCCGAGCACCTCCCAATTGGTGTCGAGATCAGCCTCGAGGGCCGTGGCGTTGAGAGAGATCTGCCCGAGCCCCCCGCGGATGTTGTCGAGCGCCAGCACGGAGTGCCCGAGCGCGACGCCGATGTTGCGCTGCGCGGAGGAGTCGGTGAGGTCGCGCTGCAGGCGCGAGGTCACGAGGGTCGCGGCGAGCGAGTCGAGCAGCGCGCTCGAGAGCTCGAGGTTGGCCTCCGCGTTCTCGAAGCGGATGGGGTTCACCTTGTGGGGCATCGTCGACGAGCCCGTCGCGCCCTCGACCGGGATCTGCGTGAAGTAGCCCATCGAGATGTACGTCCACACGTCGGTGCAGAGGTTGTGCAGGATGCGGTTGGCGTGGCTGATGCGCGCGTACAGCTCCGCCTGCCAGTCGTGCGACTCGATCTGCGTCGTCAGCGGGTTCCAGGTGAGCCCGAGCGAGGTGACGAACTCGTTCGAGATCGCCTGCCAGTCCGCATCGGGATCGGCGGCGAGGTGCGCGGCGAACGTCGCCGTGGCACCGCTGAACTTTCCGAGGTACTCCGTCGCCACGACCTGCGCCCGCACGCGCTGGAGGCGGTGCACGAACACCGCGAGCTCCTTGCCCATGGTGGTCGGGGTCGCAGGCTGGCCGTGCGTGTGGGCGAGCATGGGTGCGTCGCGGTAGAGCTCGGCCTGGCGGATGAGCTCGGCGATCACGGCGTCGAAGGCCGGCAGCCACACCGAGGTGACGGCCGAGCGGATCGTGAGCGCATAGGAGAGGTTGTTGATGTCCTCGCTCGTGCAGGCGAAGTGTGTGAGCTCGGCGATCGAGGTGAGGCCGAGCTCGTCGAGCCGCTTCCGGATGAAGTACTCGACGGCCTTCACGTCGTGGCGCGTGGTCGCCTCGAGCGTGGCGAGCTCGTCGATCGACGACTGGTCGAAGCCGTCGACCAGGCCGCGCAGCGATCGCTGCTGCTCGGGCGTGAGCGGGGTGGTGCCGAACATGGAGTGATCGGTGAGGTAGATCAGCCAGTCGATCTCGACGAGCACGCGGGCGCGGTTGAGGCCCGCCTCGGAGAGGTGGTCGCCGAGGGCCTGGACGGCGGGGCGGTAGCGGCCGTCGAGCGGGCTGATGGGCTGAGGGGGGAGGGTCATGAGGGGCTGACCGTCGGCCTTTCGTCGTGGTGCGTCGCTCGCATGGCGGGCGCGATCTGGTGGAACAGGGCTCGGTCGGCGCGTTCGATCTCGGCGAGCACCGCGTCGAACATGGCCGCGTCGCCGTAGTACGGGTCGGCGACGTCGGACGAGCCACGCGCCTCCGGGTCGAACGAGAGCAGCAGGCGGATCTTCGAGCGGTCGTCGTCGGATCGGGCCCAGGAGCGCAGGATGCGCTCGTGGCTGCGGTCGAGGGCGACGACGAGGTCGAGGTCGTCGAACCAGCTCGGGTCGAACTGGCGCGCTCGATGGGTGCGGCCGTCGTAGCCGGCGTTCTCGAGGGCCACGAGCGTGCGAGGATCGGCCTGCTCGCCCACGTGCCACTCGCCGGTGCCCGCGGAGGTGACGCTGATCGCGTCGCCCAGCCCGGCATCCTCGGCCATGCGGCGGAGGACCACCTCGGCGATCGGGGAGCGGCAGATGTTCCCGGTGCACACCATGCAGATGCGGAACGGATCGGCCATGGGCCTCATTCTCCCATCCCGCCCGGCGGGGGCAGGGTCGGTCGCCGCCGGAGGCGGTCCAGCGGTCGGGTGACGCGGGTCAGCGGTCGCGTCGGCTCCGCGCGAGCGGCCGCAGGATCGCGCCGATGATGGCGGAGAGGATCGCCATCACGAGTGCGCCGAGCACGGCCCACCAGAATCCGTCGACCACGAGGCCGAAGCCGAAGATGGTCGTCGACAGCCAGCTCACGAGCATGAGCAGGAGGCCGTTCACCACGAGTGCGAGGAGGCCGAGCGTGAGGATGTAGAGCGGGAAGGCGACGACCCGGATGATCGAGCCGAGGATGCCGTTGACGACGCCGAAGATCAGGGCGACGAGCAGCAGGGTGAGGATCGACGGGAGGACGCCGGTGTCATAGGCGTCGAGATGGATGCCGCCGCTCACGATCAGTGTCGTCAGCCAGAGGGCGATCGCGTTGGCCACGAGCGACACGAGGAATCTGCGCATGGCCTCACTATCCCAGAGGTGGCGCCCCCGGACCAGGGTGCGGGCGCGCGCGCCGGGCAGGGCGCTGCCGGAGACGCGGCCCCGGGCCGGTCGTAGGATGACGGGATGGTGAAGCTGCGCCCCGAGATACTCGCCCTTCCGGCCTACAAGCAGGGCAAGGCGGCAGCGGGCGGGTACAAGCTCTCGTCCAATGAGAACCCGTTCGATCCGCTGCCGGGGGTGCTCGAGGCGGTCGATCGCGCGACCCGGTCGCTGCACCGCTACCCGAACGCCGCCGCCCCCGAGCTGACCGCCCGCGTCGCCGCCACCTGGGGTGTCGCGGAGGACGAGGTCATCATCGGCGCCGGCTCGGTGGCCCTCCTCGTGCAGTTCACCCTCGCGGCCGCCGGCCCCGGAGACGAGATCGTCTTCTCCTGGCGTTCCTTCGAGGCCTACCCGTGGATGGCGGTGCTGCCCGGCGCCACGGCGATCAGGGTGCCCAACACCCCCGACGAGCGCCACGACCTCGACGCGATGGCGGCGGCGATCACCGACCGAACCCGCCTCGTCATCGTCTGCAGCCCGAACAACCCGACCGGCACCGTCGTCACGCAGGCGGAGTTCGACGCGTTCCTCGCGAAGGTGCCCGACGACGTGCTCGTCATCCTCGACGAGGCGTACGCCGAGTTCGTCACCGACGTCGCTGCCGTGAACGGCCGCACGCTGGCGCTGCGCCATCCGAACCTCGTCGTGCTGCGCACGTTCTCGAAGGCCTACGGACTGGCCGGCCTCCGCATCGGCTACGGCGTCGGCCCGGCCTCGATCCTCGCCGCGGCACGCACCACGATCATCCCGCTCAGCGTCACGGATGCGGCCCAGCAGGCCGCTGTCGCCTCCCTCGACCGGGTCGACGAGCTGCATGAGCGTGTCGCCCACATCGCCGCTCGTCGAGACCGCGTGTGGGCGGCACTCGTCGAGCAGGGCTGGGACGTGCCGAAGCCGCACGGCAACTTCGTCTGGCTGGCCACCGGCGAGCACAGCGAGCGCGCGGCGGAGGTGTTCTCGGAGCACGGTGTCATCGTCCGCGCCTACTCGCCCGACGGGGTCAGGGTGACCATCGGCGAGGACGAGGCTGTGGAGCACGTCCTGGCTGCGGCCGAAGAGATTGTGCAGACTCTCCAAGGGAAGGGTCTGCACCTGCCGGTACGGTAGATCCGACGTTGTCAGGAGGTACCGCCGTTGTCCGACACGACGCCGACCGTCCAGTTCCTCTCCCTCGAGGGTGAGCTGCGACCCACCGACGCCGCAGAGGAGTTCGCGGATCGGCTCGCCGAGCTGACCGACGACAATCTGCGGGCGATGTACCGCACCATGCAGCTCGCCCGGCACTTCGACGCCGAGGCGTCGAACCTGCAGCGTCAGGGCCAGCTCGCCCTGTGGATCCCCTCGCACGGCCAGGAGGCCGCGCAGGTGGGCTCGGCGATGGCCGCCCGCGCGCAGGACCACATCTTTCCGGCGTACCGCGAGCACGTCGTCGCGATGGTGCGCGGCGTCGACCTCTACGAGATCCTCCGCCTGCTGCGCGGCGAGACGCACGGCGGATGGGACCCGACCGACCCCGCGAACGGGAACGTTCACGGCTACACGCTGGTCATCGGCGCGCACTCGCTGCACGCCGTCGGCTACGCGCAGGGCCTGCAGCTCGACGGGGTGGTCGGCACCGGCGACCTCGATCGCGACGCCGCCGTGCTCTGCTACTTCGGCGACGGCGCCACCTCCCAGGGCGACGTGAGCGAGGCGCTCGTCTTCGCCGCGAGCTCCGCGGCGCCCACCGTCTTCTTCGTGCAGAACAATCAGTGGGCCATCTCGGTGCCCGTGCGGGTGCAGTCCCCCGTCCCGCTCGCGCAGCGCCCGACCGGGTTCGGCATCCCCGGGGTGCGGATCGACGGCAACGACCCGCTGGCGAGCTACGCCGTCACCCGCACGTTCCTCGACGACGCCCGCGAGGCGCGCGGCCCCCGGTTCATCGAGGCGCTCACGTACCGGCTCGGGGCGCACACGTCCTCCGACGACCCCACCAAGTACCGCGACCCCGAGGAGTACGCGTACTGGGTCGCCCGCGACCCGATCGTGCGCTTCGAGAAGCACCTGCGCCTGCTCGGCGAGGGCGACACGTTCTTCGCCGACGTCGTCGCCGAGGCCGAGGAGTTCGGCGACCGCATGCGCCGCCGCATCCTCACCGCAGGGTCGCCCGACCCCGCGACCATGTTCGACCACGTGTATGCGGAACCGCATCCGGTCATGACGGAGCAGAAGCTCTGGCTGGAGCGCTACGAGGCCTCGTACGCAGAAGGAGTGCAGTGACCATCCACGACCAGGTGACCGCCCCCGCCGCGCCGACGCGCGCCGCGGTGGAGGAGCTGCCCATGGTGAAGGCGCTCAACGCCGGCCTCCGCCAGGCGCTCGCCGACGACCCGAAGGTCCTCCTCATGGGAGAGGACATCGGCACGCTCGGCGGCGTCTTCCGTGTGACCGAGGGTCTGCAGACCGAGTTCGGTGCGAAGCGCGTGTTCGACACCCCGCTCGCCGAGTCGGGCATCGTCGGCACCGCGATCGGACTCGCCATGCGCGGCTATCGTCCGGTCTGCGAGATCCAGTTCGACGGGTTCATCTTCCCCGCCTTCGACCAGATCACCACCCAGCTGGCCAAGCTCACCAACCGGGCGCAGGGCGCGTTCTCGCTGCCCATCGTCATCCGCGTGCCCTACGGCGGCCACATCGGGGCCGTCGAGCACCACCAGGAGAGCCCGGAGGCGTACTTCGCGCACACCGCCGGCCTGCGCCTGGTCAGCCCGTCGACGCCGCACGACGCCTACTGGATGATCCAGGAGGCGATCCGCAGCGACGACCCCGTGATGTTCTTCGAGCCCAAGAGCCGCTACTGGCCCAAGGGCGCCGTCGACTTCGGCGGCAGCACCACGCCGCTGCACGCCAGCCGGGTCGTGCGTCAGGGCACCGACGTCACCCTCGTCGCCCACGGCGCCATGGTGAGCGTGCTCATGCAGGCCGCCGAGGTCGCGCAGGAGGAGGGCATCAGCGCCGAGGTCATCGACCTCCGATCGCTCAGCCCCGTCGACTACGGCCCGATCGTCGAGTCGGTCACGAGGACCGGCCGGCTCGTCGTGGCGCAGGAGGCATCCGGATTCGTGTCGCTCGGCTCCGAGATCGCCGCCACCGTCACCGAGCGCGCGTTCTACTCGCTGAAGTCGCCGGTGCTCCGCGTCTCCGGCTTCGACATCCCGTTCCCGCCCGCGAAGCTCGAGAAGCTCCACCTGCCCGACGCCGACCGTGTGCTCGAGGCGGTCGACCGGGCCATGGCCTACTGATTCGAGGATCCGCATGAGCAGCACCCAGTTCCACCTCCCGGACGTCGGCGAGGGACTCACCGAGGCCGAGATCGTCGCCTGGAAGGTCGCCCCCGGCGACCCGGTCGAGATCAACCAGGTCATCGTCGAGATCGAGACCGCCAAGTCTCTCGTCGAGCTCCCCTCGCCGTTCGCGGGAGTGGTCTCCGGCATCCTCGTCGAGGAGGGCACCACCGTCGACGTCGGCACCGCCCTCATCACGGTCGACGCGGTCGACGGCGAGGAGGCCCCCGTCGTCACGCCCGAGGAGGAGGTCGGCGGCGGCTCCGTGCTCGTCGGCTACGGCAACCACGGAAGCGTCACCAGCCGTCGCGCCGGCCGCGGCAAGGTGACCATCCGCGCCATCGGCGAGGACGAGAGCGGACCCCGCGCCCGGCCGGGTCGCCATCAGCCCGTGCCCGGCATGCCCGTGCTCGCGAAGCCCCCCATCCGGAAGCTCGCGAAGGACCTCGGCGTCGTGCTCGAAGAGGTCGCGCCGACCGGTCCCGGCGGCGAGGTCACGCGGGAGGACATCATCCTCCACGCCGACCAGGCCAAGGTGTTCCAGAACATCGAGACCCCGCAGTGGGCGCCCGTGCGCGAGGAGCGCATCCCCGTGAAGGGCGTGCGCAAGCAGATCGCCCAGGCCATGACGACCAGCGCCTTCCAGGCCCCGCACGTCAGCCTCTTCGTCGACGTCGACGCCACCCGAACCATGGAGTACGTGCAGCGGCTCAAGACGTCGCCCGACTTCGCCGGCATCAAGGTGTCGCCCCTGCTCATGATGGCCAAGGCCGTCATCTGGGCCGTCCGCCGCAACCCGATGGTGAACTCCGCCTGGACCGACCAGGAGATCATCGTCCGCAACTACGTCAACCTCGGCATCGCGGCAGCGACCCCGCGCGGACTCATCGTGCCCAACATCAAGGATGCGCACGACATGTCGCTGCGCCTCCTCGCCGAATCGCTGCAGCAGCTCACCCAGACCGCGCGCGAGGGCCGCACCACCCCCGCCGATCAGGCCAACGGCACCATCACGATCACGAACATCGGTGTGTTCGGGATGGACACCGGCACCCCGATCCTCAACCCCGGCGAGGTCGGGATCATCGCGCTCGGCACGATCAAGCAGCGGCCCTGGGTCGTCGACGGCGAGGTGCGGCCCCGGTACGTCACCACCGTCGGCGCGAGCTTCGACCACCGCGTGGTCGACGGCGACGTCGCGAGCCGCTTCGTCGCCGACGTCGCCTCCATCCTCGAGGAGCCTGCGCTGCTGCTTGATTAGGCCGCCGCCACGGTGCTTGTCGGGGCCGCCGCCGCCCCTGCGGCGTCCACTGCGATCTGCCGCGCAAGCTCGCGTTGAGCCGCGGGTCTGCTGAGGAAGCGACGTACACGCCGCCGCTTCCTCAGCCCGTGAGGCTCGGGCGTGAGTGTTGGTGGGGGCGTGAGTGCTGGTGGGGGTGTGAGTGCTCGTGAGGCGGGCCGCACTCGGGGCGCCCTCTCTCGGGCGCGCACCGGGCTGTTTTCAGGAGGTACGTCCGTTTTCAGGACAGATCGTCCTGAGAACGGGCGAACTTCGTCGTCGGTCCTGAGAACGGACGCCGGCCGACGGCCGGGGCACGCTCACGAGGGGATGCGGGTGATCGCTTCGGCGATCATCAGGGCGCCGAGGGCGGCTACCGCGGTGTTGCCGATCAGGGTGGTCGCCCGGGCGAACCTCGGCCCCGCCGTTCGGCTCACCAGCGCTCCTGCGGCGACCAGGAGGAGTTGCCACGTCGCTGAGGCCAGGCCCACGCCCGCGATGAAGAAGGCGGCTGCGGATGGGGATGAGGCAACTGCGGTCGGGCCTGCGACCATCGCGGTGAAGTAGAGCAGAGTCGCCGGGTTGATCGCGGTGAGGCCGACGAAGAGGATGAACCGGCGGCCCGAGCGCGATGAGTGCGGGCACGGGCCCGCGCCCTCCTCCGCCGTGGGCGTGCGAGATGCATGGGCGAAACCGCGCGCGGCGATCGCCAGCAGGGCCGCGCCACCGAGGACCTGCGGCCAGGGGGCCCACGTGGCGACCAGCGGGGCGGATGCGGTGCCGATCGCGACGGCGGCGGCGCAGTAGAGGACGTCGACGGCGGCCACCGCGAGGGCGGCGGCCGCGCCGCGCGCCAACCCGCAGGTGGCGCCCTCCCGGAGCAGGAGCACGCCGATGGCGCCGAGCGGCAGCACGAGGGCGAGGCCGGCGAGGAGGCCCGCGCCGAGTGCGGCGAAGAGGTCCATGCATCCGAGTGTCGGGAGTGACCACCGGACGCCCTGACCGAAAACACTGTGGCATGAGAGCATTCACCACATGGATGCGATCGACGAGCAGATCATCCGGGTTCTGCGCGCGAATGGGCGTGCTTCGTTCAGTGCGCTCGGCCGCGAGATCGGGCTGAGCACCAACGCTGCAGCGGTGAGGGTCCGTCGCCTGGAGAGGAGCGGGGTGATCACCGGGTACCAGGCGATCCTCGGCACCGACGCGCCCGACGAGGTGAGCGGGCTCGAGGCGTTCGTCGATGTGCGCCTCGACACCGACCGCGACTCGGAGGAGTTCCTGGAGTGGGCGTCGGATGTCCGCGAGATCCTCGACGCGGTCCACGTGACAGGGCCGTACGACTACCTGCTCCGAGTCCACACGCGCGACACGGCCGCGCTCGACGGTCTTCTCAGGCTGGTGAAGAGAGAAGGCGGCGCGGCGCAGACGCAGACCCGCCTGGCACTGCGGCCGCGCCGCGCATCCGCGGGGCCGGGATCACAGAGATTTTGATAACCGTTCTCAGGTGATTAGAGTCGGGGGTCGTGACCCCGAATCGTGCTCGCCCACGTCGGCGGGCGCGCGCGCTCGTGGTCGCCGGAGTGCTCGCGGCGGCCGCGGCTCTCACCGGCTGCACGAGCGTGCCGGCCGCGACCATGACGGTGGGCACCGGCGCTCCGGCGTCGCTCTCGGTCGTGGCCTCCACCGACGTGTACGGCAGCCTCGCGACCGCCGTCGGCGGTGACCAGGTGGCGGTGACGAGCCTCATCGACAGCCCCACGAAGGATCCGCACGAGTTCGAGGCCAGCGCCCGGGACCAGCTCGCCGTGAAGGACGCCGACCTCGTCATCGCGAACGGCGGCGGCTACGACGACTTCCTCCCGCAGATGGTGGAGGCCGGCGGCTCGAGCCCCGTGATGGTGTCGGTGGCCGATGTATCCGGATACCCGGCCGCGGGTCTCAACGAGCACCTCTGGTACGACGTCCCCACGATGGAGCGCCTGGTCGACGCGCTGGCCGACCGCTTCGGCGACCTCGACCCCGACGACGCCGCGGTGTTCACGGCCAACGCCACCAGCGCGAAGAGCCAGCTCGCCGCCCTCGCGTCCGCGGAGGAGGATCTCGCCGAGAGCTACCGCGGTCAGCGGTTCCTCGCGACCGAGCCGCTCGCGCTCTTCATGCTCGACGCGATCGGCCTCGTCGACGCCACCCCGCCGGGCCTGCAGGATGCGGTCGAGCGCGGTGGCGAGATCCCGCCCGACGAGTTCCTCCAGGCGATCGAGCTCGCCACCGGCGGGACCGTCGAGCTGGTGGTGCACGACACCCAGACGCCGACCGCGCAGGCGAACGCCCTGGTCGAGAACGCGAAGAACGCGGGGACGCCGACGGTGGCGCTCTCCGAGACCCTGCCGAAGGACGAGGACTACTTCACCTGGATGAAGGCGAACCTCGATCTCATCACGGAGGCGCTGGCGCGATGACTGGGCCGGCCGCGACTCCCGTGCTGCGCATCCGCGACGGTGCGCTCGCCTACGGCCCGCGCCGGCTCTGGTCGGGCCTCGACCTCGACGTCGAGCCGGGCGAGTTCATCGCGGTGCTCGGGGCGAACGGATCGGGCAAGACGAGCCTCCTCCGCGCCGTGCTCGGCCAGCAGCCGCTCACGGAGGGCTCGATCGAGTTCCTCGGCCGGCCGGCCCGGCGCGGCGATCGCCGGATCGGCTACGTGCCGCAGCAGAAGCTCGCCGACGACGGGACCCCGCTTCGCGCGCGCGACCTCGTCGCGCTCGGCATCGACGGGCACCGGTTCGGCCTGCCACTCCCCTCGCGCTCGCGGCGAGCCCGCGTCGACGCCCTGCTCGCCGAGGTCGGGGCGGAGGGCTACGCCGACGCCGGCGTCTCCAGCCTGTCCGGTGGCGAGCAGCAGCGCCTCCGCATCGGGCAGGCGCTCGCGGGAGAGCCGCGCCTGCTGCTCTGCGACGAGCCGCTGCTCTCGCTCGACCTCGCCCATCAGCGCGGCGTGAGCGAGCTGATCGACCGCCAGCGGCAGGCCCGGCAGATGGGCGTGCTCTTCGTGACGCACGACATCAACCCGGTGCTCGCCTTCGTCGACCGCGTGCTCTACCTGGCGGGCGGGGGCTTCCGCATCGGGCCGCCGGATGAGGTGCTCCGCAGTGACGTGCTCTCCGAGCTGTACGGATCCCCGGTCGACGTCATCCGCACCCGGGGGCGCGTCATCGTGGTCGGCACTCCGGATGCGGGCCACGACCACCACCACGACGACGAGGTGGAGTGATGGACGACATCTGGTCGCAGATCTTCGACTTCAGCGACTACGGTCAGCTGCTGGCGCTGCTGCACAACTCGATCATCGCGGGCGCCGTGCTGGGCCTGGTGGGCGGCCTCATCGGGGTGTTCGTCATGTCGCGCGACATGGCGTTTGCAGTGCACGGCATCAGCGAGCTCTCGTTCGCCGGGGCCGCCGCGGGGCTGCTGTTCGGCGTCGGGGTGGTCGAGGGAGCGCTGGCGGGCTCCATCGTCGCGGCTCTGCTCATCGGGATCCTGGGCGCCCGTGCTCGCGATCGCAACTCGATCATCGCCGTGCTCATGCCCTTCGGGCTGGGCCTCGGCATCCTGTGCCTGGCTCTCTATCCCGGCCGCTCGGCCAACAAGTTCGGGTTGCTCACCGGGCAGATCGTGGCGGTCGACGATCCCCGGCTGAACTCGCTGATCATCATCTCCGCGATCGTCGTGGCCGGACTCCTGCTCACCTGGCGTCCGCTCACGTTCTCCAGCGTCGATGCCGACGTCGCGGCCGCCCGCGGCGTGCCCACCCGCGCCATGTCGATCTGGTTCATGCTCCTGCTCGGTCTGGCGGTCGCGGTCTCGGTGCAGATCGTGGGGTCGCTCCTCGTGCTCTCGGTGCTCGTCACGCCGGCCGCGGCAGCGCTCCGCCTGTCGAAGTCGCCCGTGGTCGTGCCGCTGCTCTCCACGCTCTTCGCGGTCGGATCGCTGGTGGGCGGCATCCTGCTCGCCCTCGGCTCGTCCGTGCCGATCAGCCCGTACGTCACGACGATCTCGTTCCTCATCTACGTCGTCTGCCGCATAGTCGAGCGCGTCCGCCGAGGGCGTGACGGCAGACGGCTCACCCCCAGCCGACCCGCGCTACCGTTGTAGCGGAGGACGGAGAGGGCATGAAGCGCAACACCTGGCAGCGGGAGGCCGTGCGATCGGCGCTCGGATCGCAGATCGGCTTCGTCAGCGCCCAGACTCTCCACTCCTCGCTCAAGGGCTCCGGATCGCAGATCGGCCTGGCCACCGTCTACCGCGCGCTGAACGACCTCGCGCAGGAGGGCGAGGCCGACTCGCTGCAGTCGCCCGAGGGCGAGGCGCTCTACCGCGCCTGCTCGCTGGCCCATCACCACCACCTCATCTGCCGCAGCTGCGGGCTCACCGTCGAGATCGAGGCCGACGAGGTCGAGGAGTGGGCGCAGCGCACCGCGAAGCTGCACGGCTTCAGCCGGCCCGAGCACGTGGTCGACATCTTCGGGTTCTGCTCGGCCTGCGTTCCGCCGCAGCGCTGACCCACCCCATTCGGCCGCTGACTTGTCGGATCCGGGCCCGTCACGTACCCTAGGAAGGTTGGGTGGAATCCTCCGCCCATTGTGAGCAGGGCAACGGCCCGCTCGCCGACAAGTCATCTTGGGTGAAGGCACTCGTCTTCACGGTAACCAAATGGAGGAAACAGTGGCAGCAGTGTGCCAGGTGACAGGAGCCGTTCCCGGCTTCGGTCACAACATCTCGCACTCGCACCGTCGCACCAAGCGGCGGTTCGACCCGAACGTGCAGAAGAAGACCTACTACGTCCCCTCGCTGCGTCGTAACGTGACGCTCAACGTCTCCGCCAAGGGCATCAAGGTCATCGACGCCCGCGGCATCGAGTCCGTCGTGAAGGACATTCTCGCTCGTGGGGTGAAGATCTAATGGCTAAGCAGCAGGACATCCGGCCGATCATCAAGCTCCGCTCCACCGCGGGCACCGGCTACACCTACGTGACGAAGAAGAACCGTCGCAACGACCCCGATCGCCTCGTGCTCAAGAAGTACGACCCGGTGATCCGCAAGCACGTCGACTTCCGAGAGGAGCGGTAAACAATGGCCAAGAAGAGCAAGATCGCGCGCAACGAGCAGCGCAAGGTGATCGTCGACCGCTACGCCGCGCGTCGCCTCGAGCTGAAGAAGGCTCTCGTGAGCCCCACCAGCACCGACGAGGAGCGCGAGGCCGCCCGCCTCGGTCTGCAGAAGCTCCCCCGCAACGCCTCGCCGGCTCGCGTCCGCAGCCGCGACGCCATCGACGGACGCCCCCGTGGAGTGCTGACGAAGTTCGGCATCTCCCGTGTGCGCTTCCGCGACATGGCTCACCGTGGCGAGTTGCCGGGCATCACCAAGTCCAGCTGGTAGGTTACAGGCGGTCGTTCCCGACCGCCTGTATCAATCAGGGAGCTACCGGTCGGTAGCGAAGAAGGTCCGAGGAGGACACCCATGGCTGATAAGTCACTCAACAAGACCGAGCTCGTCGCAGCCGTCGCCGCCGCTTCGGGTCAGACCCAGTCCGCTGTCAACGACGTGCTCGACGGTCTGTTCTCGACCCTGGCCGACTCCGTCTCCAGCGGCACCAAGGTCACCATCCCGGGCTGGATCGCCGTCGAGCGCACCGAGCGTGCCGCCCGCACCGGCCGCAACCCGCAGACCGGCGCCACCATCGAGATCCCGGCCGGTCACTCGGTCAAGATCTCGGCGGGCTCGAAGCTGAAGGCTGCTGCCAAGTAAGTCCCCGACTTCTCGGAAAGGGCGTCGACCTCACGGTCGGCGCCCTTTCTGCATCCCCGGCCCGTGTGCGCATCTCCGCCGGCGCCGTGTGCGCTCGCGGGGGCAGGCGCTCAGGATGGGGCGCGTACGCTTGTCGGGTGACACGAGTCGTGAGGATCGTCGCGCCCGCCGCGTTGGTGGTCGCGTCGTTCGCCGCACTCCTGATCGCTCTCGCCGTGGGCGGCGCGGCCGCGCCGCAGCTGCTGCAGGATCCAGGAGCCGTCGTCCGCTATGGGCTCCCCGTGGCGCAGATGGTCGTGAACATCGCGGCCGCCGGGATGATCGGCGCACTCGGCATGGCGCTCTTCGTGTTCCGCGCGGGCAGCGACGAGTACGGCAAGGCGCTCGACATCGCGGCGGCGGCCTCGGCGCTGTTCACGGTGTCGGCGGCGGTGACGGGCTTCTTCAACTACCTCAGCGTGACCGCCCGCACGGTCAGCTTCGACGACAGCTTCTCGCAGGGCCTCGGCCAGTTCCTCACGCAGATCGCCCTCGGCCAGGCCTGGCTCTGGACCACGCTCCTCGGCGCGGTGCTCACCGTGCTGTGCTTCGCGGTCCGCAACCAGACCGCGTTGTTCTTCGTGGGCCTGCTCTCCGCGGCGGCGCTCGTCCCCATGGCGCAGCAGGGCCACGCCTCGGGCACCTCGGGCCATGACGCCGCGGTCACCGCGCTGGCTCTGCACATCATCTTCGCGGCCGCCTGGCTCGGCGGACTCCTCGTGCTGGCGCTGCTGAGTCGCCGCCTCGAGACGCTCGACCTGGTCGCCGCGGTGTCGCGGTACTCGGCCGTAGCGCTGATCTGCTTCATCGTCGTCGCCCTCTCCGGTTACGTCAGCGCCCAGCTGCGGATCGGCACGCTCGACCAACTGGCCAGCTCCTATGGTGTCCTCGTGCTGGTGAAGGCCGGCGCGCTCATCGCCCTCGGCGTCATCGGCGCCCTCCACCGCACGTTCCTCGTCCGCAGGCTCGACCGCACGGGCCACCGGGGGTACTTCTGGTGGCTCGTCGCCGTCGAGATGGTGTTCATGGGCATAGCGACCGGCTTCGCGGCGGCGCTCGGGCGCACCGCGACCCCCGTGTCGCAGGAGGTGCCGGTCGTGCAGACGCCGGCGCAGATCCTCACCGGCGAGCCCCTGCCGCCCGAGCCGTCGTTCGCGACGTACCTCACGTCGTGGAACATCGACCTGCTGTGGCTGCTCGTCTGCGGCCTCGGGATCGCGTTCTACCTGGCCGGCGTGATCAAGCTGCGTCGCCGCGGAGACTCCTGGCCCTGGTACCGCGCCGTCCTCTGGGTCGCCGGCATGCTCTTGCTGTTCTGGGTGACGAACGGCGGGCTCAACGTCTACGAGAAGTACCTGTTCAGCGTGCACATGTTCGGGCACATGACGCTGAGCATGATGGTGCCGCTGCTCCTCGTGCCCGCAGGCCCGGTCACGCTCGCCCTGCGCGCCATCGACAAGCGTTCCGACGGCACCCGCGGCATCCGCGAGTGGATCCTCCTCGCCGTCCACTCGCGGGTGGCGACCGTCATCGCCAACCCGATCGTGGCCGGCGTGCTGTTCGCCACCTCGCTCGTGGCGTTCTACTACACGCCCCTGTTCCGCTGGGCCACCGTCGACCACATCGGTCACGAGTGGATGATCGTGCACTTCCTCATCGTCGGGTACCTCTTCGTGCAGGCGCTGATCGGCATCGACCCGGTGCCGTACAAGCTGCCGTATCCGTTCCGGCTCCTGCTGCTGCTGGCGACCATGGCGTTCCACGCCTTCTTCGGCCTGGCGCTGATGAGCGGCACCGGGCTGCTGATGGCCGACTGGTTCGGCGCGATGGGCCGCACGTGGGGGCCGAGCGCGCTCGTCGACCAGCAGAACGGCGGCGGGGTCGCCTGGAGCGTGGGCGAGATCCCCACCTTCCTCCTCGCCGTGGTCGTGGCCGTGCAATGGAGCCTGAGCGACAAGAAGGAGGCCAAGCGCAAGGACCGTGCGGCCGACCGGAACAACAACGCCGAGCTCTCGGAGTACAACGCGATGCTCGAGAAGCTCTCGGCCCGAGACGGCAGCCGGTGATCGTCGCCGACGCCACCACGGCGTTGCGGATGCTCGCCGCCGGCGAGGTCTCTGCCGTGGAGTTGGTGTCGGCCCATCTCGACCTCATCGAGCGCCGCGGCGACGAGGTGAACGCGGTCGTGGTCGTCGACCGCGACCGGGCGCTCGCTGAGGCCCGGGTCGTCGATGCCCGGCGTGCGGCGGGCGAGGACACGGGCCCCCTCGGTGGACTGCCGATGACGGTGAAGGACTCCTTCGCCGTGGCCGGGATGCCCGCATCCGACGGCCGTGTCTCGTCTCGGCTGTCACCGGTGGAGGACGCCCCGGCGGTGCGCCGGCTCCGGGCGGCGGGCGCGGTCATCCTCGGGAAGACCAACGTGCCCGACGAGCTCGGCGATCACCAGACGCGCAGCGAGCTGTACGGCGTGACGCGCAATCCGTGGGACCGGGCACGGACCCCGGGAGGCTCCTCGGGCGGATCCGCGGCCGCGGTGGCGGCGGGGCTCTCGGCGGCCGATCTGGGCAGCGATCTGGCGGGATCGATCCGCGTGCCCAGCGCGTGGAGCGGGGTGTTCGGGCACGTCCCGAGCCACGGGGTGATCTCGAAGCGCGGGCATCTGCCCCGTCCGCTCGGGTCGCGGCTCGAGCCGCCGCTGTCGCTGAGCGGCCCGATAGCTCGCTCAGCGGATGATCTCGCCCTGCTTCTCGGCATCCTCGCCGGACCGGCGACGCACGGTGAGCCCTCGCCCTCGCTCTCGCCGGCAGCCGCGACCACTCTGCGCGACACCCGCGTGCTCGTCTGGTCCGACGCATCCGCACCCACCACCCGGGAGCAGGGGGATGCGGTCGCCCGCCTCGCCGACGGCATCTCGGATGCGGGCGCCAGGGTCGCCGAGCTGAAGACCGACTGGCCCGGCGTCGTGCAGCTCTTCGGCCGACTGGTGGCGGGAGAGCTCTCGTACGGCACCGCCGGGTCGCCCGCTTCGTGGGCGGACGTCGAGGAGCAGTTCGAGCTCTCGGAGGAGTGGGACCGCCGCCTCGCCGGCGCGCTGGTGATCGCGCCACCCACCTTCGGCAGCGCCCCGCTGCTCGACGAGGGGCCCCAGGGCGAGCGGCTCTACGACATCGACGGCATCCGTCATCCGGCGGGGCCGATCACCTCGGCGTGGAGCGCCCTGGTGAACACCCACCGTGTGCCCGCGACGATTGTGCCCGTGGGTCTCGACAGCGCGGGTCTTCCCCTCGGCGCGCAGATCGTGGGACCGCGACTCGGCGACCGGGCCACGATCGAGTTCGCCCGGCTGCTGACCCAGGCCGGGCTGATCGGGTTCGCCGCACCGCCCGGCTGGTGAGGGATCGGCCGGACCTGCGTGAGCCTCAGCGCTGGGCGAAGGTGACGGTGCCGTCGGGCTCGACGGTGAGGGTGAAGGTGACCGTGAAGGGCACCGACTCGTCGATCGTGGATTCGGAGCCGTCGTAGAGCGAGCGCTCCCCCACCGTGACGTGCGCGGATCCGCTGTTCGAGGGCACCACCCACGACGACTGGCCCGCGATGATCGAGATCGTCGGATACTGCTCGATGCTCCACTGCGGCGAGCCGATGATGCGGTTGTCGACCGCGAGGCCGAAGGGGCAGCCGGGCGGATAGAGCACGGTCTGCGTCGCGCAGGCGTCGAGGAACGTGTTGACGGAGTCCTGCACGGCGTTCACCAGGGCGAGCTTGGGCTGCACGTCGACGATGGCGCTGATGGAGCTGAGCGGCGCGGTCGCCGCCATGCCGATGCTCTTGGCACCGAGGAAGTCGCCGCTGTGCGAGAGCACGTACATCCCGGGCACGAGCACCTCGTACGAGCCGCTCGCGTGGAACGCGGAGGGATCGCCGGTGTCGATCTCGGCGGCGCCCGCCGTGAACGTCGACGCGTGGGCCACGGTGACCGTGGCGGAGGCGATCGGCGACTTCGCGAACGACCAGGTGGGGAAGACGAGAGCGCTGGACCCGCTGCGCACGACGTCGAACTCGGAACGGCCGTCGGTGACGTGCCTATCGGAGCCGACCAGGCTGTAGCTGAAGACCAGACGGTACCGGTCGGGGGCGATCTCCACGTCGCTGACGAGCGAGACATCGCTGAGCGAGCCCAGCGCATCCGCCTGCAACAGGGAGGCGGCGCCGGTCCCCGGTTCGTCGCTCGAGGTGAGCACCACCCCGGGCATGCCGAGGGCCGCGTCGACGTCGTGCCGGGCGAGGGCGTCGAGGTACTCGCGGACGAAGGCCTCGGGGCTGTAGGTCTCGCGCGCCATCGCGCCGACCGAGGCGCTGAACGCGACGAGGAGCAGAGCGCCGATGCCGCCCCAGATGAGCAGCGTGCGTCGGCGAGCACCCTGCTCGCCTGTGGACGACAAGCTCATGTCCACAGTCTAGGGAACGGGGGTCGTCGCGGCTGCCCGGGCGGGTAGCCTGGGTACTCGCATCCCGAAAGGCCAGTCATGGATCGTCCGCCCCTGTCTGAGGAGCAGCAGCGGGTGTTCGACCTCATCGAGGGCACCCGCGAGCACGTGCTCGTCACCGGCCGAGCCGGCACCGGGAAGTCGACGCTCCTCAACCACCTCTCGTGGAACACCGAGAAGCAGATCGTCATCAGCGCACCCACCGGGGTGGCGGCGCTCAACGTGGGCGGGCAGACGATCCACTCGCTGTTCGGGCTGCCGATCGGGCTGATCGCCGATCACGAGATCGAGCTCCGCGCCGACGTGCGCAAGGTGCTCAACACCATCGACACCCTGGTCATCGACGAGGTGTCGATGGTCAACGCCGACCTGATGGATGCGATCGACCGGTCGCTCCGGATCGCCCGCCACCGCAAGCTCGAGCCGTTCGGCGGCGTGCAGATCGTGCTGTTCGGCGATCCCTATCAGCTGCCCCCGGTGCCCGGCGACAGCGAGGAGCGGGCGTACTTCGCCGACCGGTATCGGTCGATGTGGTTCTTCGACGCCGTGGTCTGGCAGCAGACGCCGCTGCGGATCGTCGAGCTCACCCAGGTGCACCGGCAGAACGACGACCAGTTCCGGTACATGCTGAACGCCGTCCGGTTCGGCCAGGTGACGAAGGACATCGCCGACGTGCTGAACGGCGCGGGTGCTCGCACCCCGCCCGAAGACGGCACGATCACCCTCGCCACCCGGAACGACGCGGTGACCCGCATCAACAAGGCGTCGCTCGAGCGCCTGCCGGGTCGTGTCCTCACGGCGAAGGCCGAGCTCAGCGGCGACTTCGGGGGGCGCGCGTACCCCGCCGACGTCGAGCTGCAGCTCAAGACCGGCGCCCAGGTCATGTTCCTGCGCAACGACGCCGACTCCCGCTGGGTCAACGGCACGGTCGGCACCGTGACGCGGATCGACGGCACCAAGGTGCGGGTGGAGGTCGACGACGAGGAGCACGAGGTCGAGCCCGTCGCCTGGGAGAAGTACCGCTACTCCTACTCGGCCGAGTCGAAGCAGCTCACGAAGGACGTCGTGGGCGAGTTCACGCAGTTCCCGCTGCGGCTGGCGTGGGCGGTGACCATCCACAAGTCGCAGGGGCAGACCTACGAGAAGGCCGTGGTCGACCTCGGGCCGCGCGTCTTCAGCGCGGGGCAGACGTACGTGGCGCTGAGTCGGCTCACGTCGCTCGAGGGCCTGTACCTCACCCGGCCGCTGCGGCCGAGCGACATCATCGTCGACCGCGACGTGCTCGAGTTCATGCGCCGGTCGCGCGAACCCGCCGCGAGCTGATCCGCGGCGCTCTCGGGGCGGCGCGGATGCCGGTGCTAGTCTGCGAGACGGTCCGATCGGGGGCCGGGGAGACAGGGGGTTGGCGATGACCGACGCGCAGCAGGGGAACGAGGAGTCGACGGAGGTTCCATCCGCGGCGGTGCCGCCGCTGCCGCCTGCGCCGCCCGCGGGGGCGGCCGTGCCTCCGGCGCCGCCCGCGCCTCCGGTGCCGCCTGCGCCTCCGGCCGGGGCGGCCGCGCCTGCGCAGCCGTACGCCCCGCCCGCGCCTCCGCTGAGTGCGCCGCAGCCGTACGGGCAGCAGCCGCCCGCGCCTCAGGCGTACCCGCAGCAGCCCTACGGTCAGCAGCCGCAGTACGGTCAGCCGCAGCGGTACGGATCCCCGTACAGCCCCTATCCGCAGCTGCCGCCCTACGAGCCGCTCGCCATCGCCTCGATCAGCGTCGCGGGCGGGGCCGCGATCCTGGGCTTCTTCCTCACCTTCCTCGCGGTCGGCGCGGTCGTGGGCGCGATCCTCGGCCTGGTCGCGCTCTCGCGGATCAAGCGCACGGGAAACCGCGGTCGAGGGCTCGCCATCGCGGGCACGATCGTCGGTTTCGTGGTCACCGGATTCGGACTTCTGATGCTCATCCTCGTCGTCGGCCTCTTTGCCGCGGCCGTAGGAAGTGCCGGCTACCCGAGCTGAACCGACGAGACCCCGAGTGTCATCGTCCGTTGCGGTCCACTACCACCCCTGCCATAGTGATGCACGGCCCATCCAGGGCGAGACGACGAGCCCGAGACGGGCCTGACAAAGGGGAACGACATGACCGAGCAGCAGCCGCCCGCCTACAACCAGCCGCAGTACGGCACCGCCGCACCCTACGGCGAGGCCAAGTACAACACCCTGGCGATCGTCGGGTTCATCCTGTCGTTCTTCATCTCGCTGGGTGGCATCATCGTCGGCTTCATCGCCCTGTCGCAGATCAAGAAGACCGGTGAGAAGGGTCGCGGTCTCGCGATCGCCGGCATCATCATCGGCTTCGTGGCCATCGCGTTCACGATCATCTACATCATCGCGGGCGTGGCGCTCGTCGCCTCCAACGCCACGTACACCACGTACTGATCAGTCACTGATCGCTGGAGCGCAGACGCCCCGTTCGGGTCAACACCCGACGGGGCGTTCGCGTTGCCGCTACTGTTGCCATTCGGAGGGGACCCGATCCGATGGCGACACTGCTCTACCGCGTAGGCGCATTCGCCGCACGCTTCCACATCCTGGTCATCGTGGGCTGGATCCTCATCCTCGGCCTCGCCGTCGGCGGTGCTCAGCTGTTGGGCGGCACGCTCGTCTCCTCGTTCACCATCCCGGGCACGCAGTCGCAGAACGCGCTCGACATGCTCCAGCAGCGCTTCCCTCAGGCCAGCGGAGCCGCATCCAAGGTCATCTACGTCGCCCCGCAGGGTCAGCAGATCTCGCAGTTCGAGTCGCAGATCGATGACTCGATCGCGCAGCTGAAGACGCTCGACCACGTCTCCATGGTCACCGGCCCGTGGGATCAGGGCGCTGACGCGCAGATCGCGTCGAACGGGTCGATGGCCTACGCCACCGTCCAGTACGACGTGCCCTCCACATCCCTCACCCAGGCCGACACCAGCGCGATCGTCTCGGCCGGCGACATCGCCGCGACGGGGGGAGTGACGGTCGGCTTCGCCGGGGTCACCGATCCGCCGGAGGCGGGAGTCGACTACACGGAGGCGGTAGGCC
The DNA here is from genome assembly GCF_042699995.1 of Cnuibacter sp. UC19_7. Lineage (GTDB taxonomy): Bacteria > Actinomycetota > Actinomycetes > Actinomycetales > Microbacteriaceae > Cnuibacter. The sequence continues at coordinate 2,499,625 of NZ_CP170560.1, read as the reverse complement.
TCGTCGTGGCCTTCATCGTGCTCGTCATCACCTTCGGATCGTTGCTGGCCGCCGGGATGCCGCTGGTCACCGCGCTGATCGGGGTGGGCCTGGCGACGACGTCGATCACGATCGCCTCGGGCTTCGCCACCATCTCGGCGACCGCTCCCCTGCTGGCGACGATGCTCGGGCTCGCTGTGGGCATCGACTATGCCCTCTTCATCGTGTCGCGCCATCGGTCCCAACTGGCGCGGGGCATCCCGGTCCGCGAGTCGATCGCGATGGCGGTGGCGACCGCCGGCAGCGCGGTGGTGTTCGCCGGGCTCACCGTCATCATCGCCCTCCTCGGGCTCGCGGTGGTGCAGATCCCGTTCCTCACGGTCATGGGCATCGGCGCCGCGATCGCCGTGGTGTTCGCCGTGGTCGTGGCGGTGACGCTCCTGCCCGCGCTCCTCGCCCTGTTCGGGCGTCGGCTCATCCCCAAGGCCACCTCGCGGGCCGCCAAGCGCGAGCTCGCCGGCCACGATGCCCGTCCGACACTCGCCCGGCGGTGGGTGAACCTCATCACCGCGCGACCCATCATCACGGTGGTCGCGACGGTGCTGGGCCTCCTCATCCTCGCCGTGCCCGCCACGCAGATGCGCCTGACCCTCCCGGATGCGGGCTACAACCCACCCGGCTCGGAGTCGCGTGAGGGCTACGACCTGCTCACGCAGGGATTCGGGCCCGGCTTCAACGGCCCGCTCCTCGTCACCGCCGACATCAGCAAGACCCTCGAGATCAACCAGGCGCTCACCGCGCTCCACGACGAGTTCGCCGGCCTGCCCGACGTCGCCTCGGTCAGCCAGGCCATCCCCAACGCCACGGCCGACATGGCGATCGTGTCGATCATCCCCGACTCGTCGCCCGACAGCGAGCAGACCGTGCAGCTGGTGCAGACCATGCGCGACAGGGCTGCCGCGTTCGACGACGCGAACGGGTTCTCCTACCAGGTGACCGGCCAGACCGCGCTCGGGATCGACGTGTCCGAGAGGCTCTCGAACGCGCTCCTCCCCTTCGCGCTCGTCGTGGTCGGCCTCTGCATCGTGCTGCTGACGATCGTCTTCCGATCCCTCGCCGTGCCGCTCACCGCGACCGTCGGATACCTGCTCTCGGTCGTCGCCTCGTTCGGCGTGACGACGGCGATCTTCGAGTGGGGGTGGCTGGCCGACGCGCTCACCGTCGCCAAGGTCGGGCCCGTCATCAGCTTCATGCCGATCCTCGTGATGGCGGTGCTCTTCGGCCTCGCGATGGACTACGAGGTCTTCCTCGTCTCCAAGATGCGCGAGGAGTTCGTCGAGCACGGCGACCCCCACCGGGCCGTCATCGAGGGCTTCTCCGGGGCGGCGCGCGTGGTCACCGCGGCGGCCTGCATCATGTTCGCCGTGTTCGCGTCGTTCGTGCCCGGAGGCAACGCGATCCTGCAACCCATCGCGCTCGCGCTCGCGGCGGGCGTCTTCCTCGACGCGTTCGTCGTGCGGATGACGCTGATCCCGGCGCTGATGATGCTGCTCGGGAGGCTCGCCTGGGCGCTGCCGACGCGGCTCGCGCGGGTGCTGCCCGACGTCGACCTCGAGGGCGAGCGGGTGCGGCACATGCTCGCCGCCGCCGCGTGGCGGCCCGCGGGGGCTGGTGGTGCTGGTGCTGTCGGGCTCGGCGCTTCCGCCGCCGGAGCGGGTGCTGGGGATGCGGGTGCTGCGGACGCGGGTCCTGTCGCTGGTGCCGCTGCGGGTTCGGGTGCTGTGGCGCCGGCTGAGGAGCCCGTCGACGGCATCGACGGTCTGCTCGCGGGTGCTGAGGAGGCGGCTCTCGTGCCGACCGCTCCGGACCAGCCGGACTTCGTGATCGCGCTGGAGGATGCGGTGGTCGCGGGTTCCGGATCCGGCCCGCTGACCGTGACGGCCGGCCCCGGTGACGTGGTCGTCGTGATCGGGGCCGAGGGCACCGATCCGCTCGCGGTGGCCGCGGCCCTCACCGGTCGGCAGCACGTCGAGTCGGGCCACGCCGTCGTGCTCGCGCATCCGCTGCCCTACTCGGCGAACAGGCTCCGCCGCGAGGCCGCGCTGGTGCTCGACGACTCCGAGGATGCGGCCCGACCCGCCCGGTCGGGTCTGTCGTCGGATGCGCTGGGGGCGCTGCCGAGGCGAGCCGCGCTGGTCGCCGTCGACCTCAGCGGGCCGATGGGGTCCGGGACGAGCTCGGACCTGGCCGCGATCGACCGAGCCGTCTCGCTCTCCACCACGATCGTGGTGGCGACCCGCGCATCCGACGCCGACAGGTGGGCCGTGCTCGGCCGGGAGGTTCGGGTCCTGCACCTCTCGCCGCCACCGTCGATCTCTCCACAGACCCGGCCCGCACCACCCTCGGAAGGGCAGGCGCAGGGAAGGATCGGATCGGACGACAGCAGAGAGGAGGTGACGGCATGAACCGCTTGAAGGCACTCACCCGTCGCGGAGACCTGCGCGCCCTCTCCCCGTTCGCCCGCACGGTCGTCCTCGTGCTCGCCGTGCTCACCCCTCTCGTGGTGGCGGGCGTCTCGGTGTCGGCCATCCAGGCATCCGATCGAGGCTCCCAGTCGAGCCCGACGGTGCTGCCCGCCGCGATCGTCAACGACGACCAGCTCGTCAAGATCGACCAGAACGGCACCGAGACCCCGGTGCTCGCGGGCAAGCTGCTCGTCAGCCAGCTCACGTCGAGCGGCTCGGCCACCGGCTTCGACTGGACGGTGACCGACGCAGCGACCGCATCCGACGGCCTCGCCTCGGGTCGGTTCAGCGCGGTCGTCACCATCCCGAGCGACTTCTCGCAGTCGTACGTGTCGCTGTCGAGCAGCGATCCCGTGCAGTCGCAGCTCCAGGTGCAGACCAACGGCGCGGGCAGCTACGTGGGCGAGCTCCTCGCCTCCGCCCTGTCGGTGAACCTGCAGATGGCGCTGTCGAGCTCGGTGACCGAGCAGTTCGTGCAGACCACGCTCGGCGGCTTCACCACCATCCAGACCTCGCTGCAGCCCGCGGCGAGCGGCGCGGAGCAGCTGGCGGGCCTCCAGGGGCAGCTCGCCTCGGGCGCCGGCGAGCTGGCGACGAACCTCCACAAGGCCTCCGACGGCGCCGCCGAGCTGAACAAGGGCGTGCAGACCTACGCCGGCGTGATGCAGACGATCGCGACCGCGACCGCCGACCTGCCCACGTACGCCGGGTACCTGGCCGACGGGAGCTCCCTGGTCACGAGCGGCATCGGGCTGCTGCGCGACGGTGTGACCGAGAAGTCGCAGCAGGTGGGCGCGCTCGCGGCCGATCAGGCGGCGCAGGCGGCGCAGCTGAGAGACATAGCGAACCGGATCCGTCAGGCCGACCCCACCACGGCGCAGCAGCTCGACGCTGTCGCCACGAGCATCGACGGCACGACCGCAGACGCCGTGCTGATCTCCGGAGGCCTGGCATTCGGGAGTCTCGGTGGCGATGTGCTCGAGTACGGCTCCGGTCTGGTGACCGGCGGCGCGCGGGAGTTCGCCAACGACCTCCCGCAGCTCAGCACCGGGCTGCAGGGTGCGGCGACCGGGGCGGCGGGCATCGCCACGGGCACCGCGGGTCTCGCCGAGGGGCTCGGTCAGCTGGCCACCGGCAGCGACCAGCTCACGAGCGGCGCGAGCCAGATCGCCACCGGCATGAGCGGACTCGCCACCGGCCTCAATCAGGCGGTCGGGCAGATCCCCACGTACACCCCCGACAAGGCGAAGTCGGTCGCGACCGTCGTGGCTCAGCCCGTCGTGTCGACCACGTCCGACGTGTCGGCTCTCCCGGGTGCGGGGTGCGGCGATCGCGGCGGTGGCGGTGCCCGTCGCGCTCTGGATCGGCGCGCTCGTGCTGTACCTGGTGCTCATGCCGTTCACGCGGTCGGCGCTGCTGTCCACCGCATCCACTCTGCGCGTCGTGGTGTCGGCGCTGCGCTGGCCGCTGATCCTCGGGGCGGGACAGGCGGCGCTCGTGGCGGCGATCCTGCTCGCGGTGGGGGTCCGTCCGGCGCATCTCGTCGGCTCGGTCGTCTTCACGTTCGTGATGGCGGTGGCGTTCGTGATGCTCCACCAGGGACTCGTGGCGCTCCTCGGGCAGGGTGGGCGCATCCTGTCGCTCGCGCTGGTGGTGGTGCAGGTGGTCGCGGCCGCGGTGGTGATCCCGGCCGGGCTGAGCTCGCCGGCCTACACCGGGCTCGCCACGGTGCTGCCCCTGTCGCACGCCATCACGGGCATGCAGCTGCTCGCGACCGGCGGCTCGCTGACGTCGGTGCTGCAGGAGGCGCTCGTGCTCCTGGTGTTCGCGCTGATCGGGCTGGCGCTCGCGATCGTCGCGGCCACCCGCGCCCGGTCGCGCGACCTGGTGGCGGAGACCGCGCCCGCGCCCGCGGGGGGCGATGTCGCGCGGTCGGCCACGCCCCCGGACGCGCCCCCGGCCGACGGGCCGCGGACGCCGGGTGCGCTCGGCGGCCCCCACGGCACCCGCGGGCTCACCGCTCCTCCCCCGGCGCCCTCCGGCGCGTAGGGTCCGGCCGCGGCGGCGGCCGCCTGCCGCACGTCGCTGCGCCGGCTCCCGCCACACCGACCGGCCGGAGGCCTGCGGCCCTGGGCCTGGGCCTGCCGCACGTCGCCTGCCGGACGTCGCCTGCCGCACGTCGCCTGCCGGACGTCGCCGTTCCGGCCGCTGCGGCCATCCCGGGCGCCCGTTTTCAGGACGACTGGCCCGGATCGCCGGTATTCAGGACGTTCGGCCGGGAATGCGGGCGCAGCTCCTGAAAACGGGACAGCTCGCGCGACTGCGCCGCACGCCCCGCCTCCCGGCCCCGGGGGGCGGCGCCACCGCGCCGCGCTGATGCCGTCGCTTCGACACGGAACATCGGGAAGCGCCCGCCTATATCGACGGGGTTGCGCGTATCCGGTGTCGAAGCGACGGCGAGGAGGCCGCGCTATCGGGGCGTGGAGGCACCGGCGGCGGCAAGCCGCTCGGTGCGGGCGGCGACGGCGAGGCGGATGAGGTCCGCGCGCGCGAGGCGGGGCGCGAAGCCCAGCAGCTCTCGGGCGCGCGCATTCGACGTCGTGTAACTCGGCGCCGAGACCGGCAGCACCACGTCGACCGTGCCGAGGCCCGCGGCGGCGGCGAGATCACGCGCGAAGGCACCGAGGTCGAGCGGCTCGTCCGGACCGAGGCCGACGACCTCGTGGCCCGTGGTCTCCGCTTCGAGGGCGAGCACCACGCCGTGGGCGAGGTCGGGCGTGCCGAGGATGCCCATCTGCACGGGCGCCCCATCCTCGCGGGAGGCGACGAGCAGGGTCGAGTCGTCGCCGGCGAACGGCTCGAGCGCCGCCACCACGGCGGTGTTCCCCGCCGCGCGCTCGCGGGCGAGGCGCCGCGAGGCGAAGAACCGCGGGCCCGAGAAGAACGAGTCGGGGTCGAGCAGCTCGGCCGGATCCTGGGTGTGCGAGAAGCGCAGCACCACGGTCGCCCAGCCGAGGGTGCGTCCGGCGAAGGCGACGACCTCCTCCGCCAGCACCTTGCTCAACCCGTACCAGGTGGTGGGCAGCCGGGGGTGGTCCTCGTCGAGCGGCTGGTACTGCGGGGCGTTCTCGGGGTACACCTCCCCGGTGCTGGCGAGCACGAAGCGCCGCACCGCCGAACCCTCGAGCGCCCGCACGAGGTGCGCGGTGGCGTCGGTGTTGGCCGCGAGGATCCGCTCCGCGTCGGCGGGTGACCATGACATGTAGGCGCCGAGGTGCGCGACCGCCTCGACCCCGGCGAGGCGGGGATCGGCGACCGGGAGGTCGGACAGGTCGCCCACGAGGTACTCGACCCCGTCGAGCGGGGTGCGGGGAGGCACGAGGTCGAGCCCGACGACCTCGTGCCCGCGCGAGACCAGCTCCGCGGCGACGGCACGGCCCACTCGGCCGGAGGCTCCGGTGACGGCGATGCGCATCCGATCCGCCCCGCTCACGCCTGCTGCCGCAGCGGCAGGCGGAAGGTCTCGCGGGCACGCAGCACGACCACGAGCGAGACAGCGGCGGCGGCCATCACGTAGAACGCCGGGGCGAACGGGTTGCCCGAGGCGGTGATGAGGAAGGCGGCGAAGTACGGGGTGATGCCGCCGAAGATCGCGACCGACACGTTGTAGGCGATGGCCATCGACCCGTAGCGGATGTTCGTGGGGAAGAGCTCCGCCATCGCGGCGCTCGAGGCACCGTCGTAGGCGGCCATGAAGACGCCCAGCAGGATCATCGCGGCGGTGGCGGCCCAGAAGTTGCCGGCGTTCATGAGCATGAGCGTCGGATACGTGAGCACGACGAACCCGATGCAGCCGGCGATCATCACCGGCTTGCGTCCGATCCGGTCGCTGAGCAGGCCCATGAAGGGCACCAGGATCGCGATGGCCAGCAGCCCGATCGTGGTGACCGCGTAGCTCGTCGTCTGGTTGTAGTGGAGCGTGGTCTGCAGGTACGACGGCATGAAGGTCTGGAGGATCCAGTGCCCCACGGCCTTGATGACCACGAAGCCGACGCAGAACAGCAGGGCCCTCCAGGAGGTGCGCAGCGAGGTGCGCAGGGGCGACTTCGTCACCTCGCCCTTCTGCTCGATGGCCTTGAACTCGGGGGTGTCCTCGAGCTTCCACCGCAGGTAGAGCCCCGCGAGACCGAGCGGCAGGGCGAGCAGGAACAGCACACGCCATCCCCAGCTGTTCAGCGCATCCGGACCGAGGGTCGAGGTGAAGATCAGCACCAGGCCGGCACCGACGACGAACGCGGCGAAGCCGAACACGTCGACGAAGCTCGACACGAAGCCGCGCCGGTTCGACGGCGCGTACTCCGCGAGCAGCGTCGTCGCGCCCGAGCTCTCGCCGCCGGCGGCGAAGCCCTGCACGAGCCTGACGAGCACGAGGAGCAGCGGCGCCCACAGCCCCACCATCGAGTAGGTGGGCAGCAGGCCCATCACCACCGTGGCCCCCGACGTGACGAGGACGACGGTCGCGAGCGTGGACTTGCGTCCCATCCGGTCGCCGAGCGACCCGAAGAAGAGGCCGCCGAGGGGTCGCATCACGAAGCCGGCGCCGAACACCGCGAAGGCCGACAGCAGCGCCGCACCGGGATCCCCCTGCTGGAAGAAGTTGATGCTGATCACCGTGGCGAGCGTGCCGTAGAGGCCGAAGTCGAACCACTCGACGAAGTGGCCCGCGCCGGCGGCGAGGATCACCTTCCGGATGCGGCGGGAGCGCTGGTGATCGTCGAGCGGCGTCGCCGCGCTCGCGGAGGTCGGATCGGTCACGGTCATGGTGTCTCCCACATCGTTGTCGGGGCTCGGCTCGAGGCTCGGTCTGGTGGCGACTGTATCACTAGACGCAATGTGTTTACCACTGAACGGTAGGATGTGATCATCGAGTGGTACTGTCGAGGATCGACGTCGGTACGACCACCGGCGCGGATCGACGCTGATCGGAGACCCATGCTCAAGCGAACCACCACCGCCGACGTCGTCGTCATCGGGGGGCGGGCTCGCGGGCGTCTCCGCCGCGGTGGCCGCGGCGCGGCTCGGGTCCACCGTCTCGCTCGTCACCAACCGGCCCGTCCTGGGCGGCAACTCCTCCAGCGAGGTGCGCGTCTGGGTGGTCGGCGCCACCGCGCACGGCACGCAGAAGTTCGCTCGCGAGACGGGCATCATGGGCGAGCTGTTCCTCGAGAACCAGTACCGCAACGCCGAGGGCAACCCCTACTACTGGGACCAGGTGGTGCTCGATCTGGTGCGGGCGGAGCCCGGGGTCACCCTCCACCTCAACACCGACGTGCGCTCGCTCGAGATGAGCGAGGATGGGCGACGCATCCGCTCGGTGACCGGGTGGACGATGGGCAGCGAGATCGAGACCGCGTTCGAGGCGCCGATGTTCCTCGACTGCACGGGCGACGGGCTCATCGGGCATCTCGCCGGGGCGTCGTACCGCATCGGCCGCGAGGGGCGGGACGAGTACGGCGAGGAGTGGGCCCCGGAGACGGCCGACGACGAGCTGCTCGGCAGCTCCCTGTTCTTCTACACGAAGGACACCGGCCGTCCGTCGAGGTACGTGGCGCCGAGCATCGCGAAGGACATCACGCAGACGCCCATCGTTCAGAACCGCATCATCCGCACCGGCGACAACGGCTGCGACTACTGGTGGATCGAGTGGGGCGGCAAGCTCGACACCGTCGCCGAGAACGAGCGGATCCGCGACGAGCTCTGGGGGGTCGTCTTCGGCATCTGGGACCACATCAAGAACTCCGGCGAGTTCGACGCCGAGACGCTGACGCTGGAGTGGGTGGGATCGGTGCCGGGCAAGCGCGAGTACCGGCGCTTCGTCGGCGATCACACTCTGACGCAGAACGACATCCTCGACCAGGTGTCGTTCCCGGATGCGGTCGCCTTCGGCGGCTGGTCGATCGACCTGCATCCGGTGGAGGGCGTCTACGCCGACCGCGCCGGAGCGCAGCAGCGATACAGCCCAGGTACCTACGACATCCCGTTCAGGTCGCTGTACGCCCGCGACCTCGACAACCTGCTCTTCGCCGGGCGCGACATCTCAGCCTCGCACGTCGCCTTCGGGTCCACCCGTGTGATGGCGACCTGTTCCACGCAGGGGCAGGCGGCGGGGACCGCGGCCGCGCTCGCCGCACGCCACGGTCTGACCCCGCGCGAGCTGGGGCGCGACAGGCTCGCGCTGCTGCAGTCGACCCTGCTCCGTGAGGACGCGCCGCTCGTGGGCGTGCGGTCCGACGAACCCGACGACCTCGTGCGATCGGCACGGCTCTCGGCGTCGTCGACCCTCGAGTCGATCGACACCCGTGCTCTGCCCTCCGCCGGGACGGTCGACCTCGACCGCGATCTCGCGGTCGTGATCCCCGTCGAACCGTCGCTCGAGACCGTCACGTTCGAGGTCGAGGCGGAGGCGGCGGGCGAGCTCCAGGTCGAGCTCTGGACGACCGGGAAGCCGCAGAACTACGCGCCGATCGACCACGTCGCGACAGCCGTCGTCGCCGTGTCCGCGGGACACGGGGAGGCTGTCGCGCGGTTCGACTGGACACCGGACGTGCCGCAGAACGGCGTGGTCGTCGTGCGCGCCCACGAGGGTGTGCGGCTCGGGCTGCGGGAGGGGCGGCCCTACGGCCTCCTCGCGCTCGCGGGACGGCGTCACGACGACGCCCCGTTCGACCACCACATCCCCGAGGAGCACGACCAGCCCGCGACCGACTGGGTGGCGCGCGGACTGCGCCGCCGCTCGATCGCGCTCGCGGTCACGCCGGCCACGACGGCGTACGCCGCCGAGCACGCCGCCGACGGGCTGCAGCGTCCGTACGGCGGACCCCACCTGTGGTCGTCGGAGGTGCGGGATGCGGGATCCGCGTCGTCGTCGTTCGCGGAACGGCCCGAGGTGCTGACGGCGCGCTGGGACGCGCCCGTCACCATCCGCTCGGTGCGCGTCGTGCTCAACGACGACGTCGACGAGGACCTCGTGAACCTGCACCACCACCGCACCGACTTCGACGTCGTCCCCGAGCTGGTCACCGACTACCGGATCGAGGCCTGCGTCGGCGGAGAGTGGCGGGTGATCGCAGCGGAGAGCGGAAACCGGCACCGTCACCGCATCCACGACGTCGACCCCGTGGAGACCAGCGAGCTGCGTCTCGTCTGCACCGCGACCGCCGGGGCGCCCTTCGTCTCGGTGCACGCGCTGAAGGCGTACGCCGAGCCCAGCGGCCGCGTCACGCCGTGGCCGGGCTCCGGTACGGTGAACTGAGCCCGCGCCCGCGGGCAGACGCGCGCACGAGGGAGTCGGAGCCGACATGACGGGCGAGGTGCACCAGGGCATCGGGCGCGCGGCCGCCGTGCTCACCGCACTCGGCGAGTCGAAGACGGGCGCGCTGCGCGCCTCCGACATCGCCAGGGCCATCGGGCTCGGCGCCTCGACGACCGCCCGTCTGCTCACCTCGCTCGAGGAGCTGCGGTACGTGCGCTCCGACGGGCAGCTGTACTCGATCGGATCGGCGATCCTCGAGCTGGCGAGCCAGGGACTCAATCACAACCCGGTGCACCGGGAGTCGCGAGCGGCCGCGGAGGAGCTCGCCCACCGGATCGGGCTGAGCGTCAACGTGGGTGTCCGCGATGGATCGTCTCTGGTGTACCTCTGCCACTTCGAGGGCGCGCTGGCTCCCAAGGCCCACACGATGGTGGGGATGCACCAGCCGCTGCACGCCTCCGGGCTCGGCAAGTGCCTCCTGCTCGACCTCGACGAGCAGGAGCGGCGGTCCCTCCTCGGCGACGAGCTGCCCGCTTACACCGCCCACACGATCACGGACCACCCCCGGCTCACCGAGGTGCTCGCCGAGTCGGAGCTGCGCGGCTACTGCCTCGAGGATCAGGAGCTCGCGCTCGGCCGCCTCTCGATCGCCGCGCCCATCCGCGACGCCGATGGCATCGTCGCGGGCATCTCCGTGTCGGGCCGCCTCTCGGTGGTCCGCGAGCTCGACCGCGACGAGCTCGCCGAGCAGCTCATCGAGACCGCCGACCGCATCAGCGTCGGCCTCGGCCTCATCTCCGCCCGCCCCCAGCGCCGCTGAGCCCCGCGCCGCGGGCGCGTCGGGCGCTGCTGCGCTGACGCTCATCACGGAATACGTGCAAGCCCCCCGATATGTGCGGGGGCTGTGCCGTATTCCGTGACGAGCGACGGCGTCCCGTCCCGTCCGTGTCGCTTCGACACCGGATCCGGGCAAGCCCCTCCATATGCGCGGGGGCTGCGCCGCATCCGGTGTCGAAGTGACGGCGCTCAGGTCGAGCTCGTCAGCCGGCCCCACCAGCGCCGGACGGAGCGCCGACGAAGACGGAGAGCAGGCCTCCGACGATGCCGAGCGCGGCGACGAAGGCCAGCACGGCCAGCAGCACCATCACCGCACCGACGACGATCAGCGCCCAACCCCAGGCGGGAAGAGGAGACCGTTCGCCCGTCATCGCCGCTCCTCCAGAAGAACCTCGTGGACGGAGCCCAGCCCGCAGCCCGTTTCAGGACGGGACGACGGAAACGCCCGTTCTCAGGACGATGTGTCCTGAGAACGGGCGTAGGTCCTGAAAACGGGCCCGCCCCGTCTTCGACGCGTCAGCGGGCGGTGCGGCGGCGGAGGCCGACGAGGAGGAGGGCGCCGGCCGCGAGGACGAGGGTGCCCGCGCCGCCGATCGCGCCGGCGTCGAGGCCCGTCGCCGCGAGCGCGCCCTTGCCCGCGGGCGCCGCAGCAGCCCCACCGCCGGCGGGGGCCGGGCTCGGGCCGGCGGGCGTCACGACCTGCGCCGCGCCGCCCGTGCTGAGCACGCGGACGGACCCGTCGGCCTCGAGCTCGACGGTGGCGCTCATGGCCGCGGCGAGGTCGAGCCGCTGCCACGATCCGCTGCCCGACCCGGTGAGGTCGAGCGGGAAGCCCGAGTCGATCTGGGTCTGGGCGAGCACCGAGGTGCGCTGCGCGTCCGACAGCGTGGGGAACGTGGTGAGCAGCAGGTTCTCGGCGCCGGCGGGCACGTCGGGGGCGAGGCCGGGGGTGCCGACCTGGCCGAAGCCGTAGGTGAGCCGCTGCTGGTACGCGGCGACGGCGGTGGCGCGGTCGGTGACGATCTGCGCCCCGAAGTCGGCCGAGAACGCCTGACCGCCGTACGGGTCGGCCTCATACTGGCCTCCGGCCGACGCCTGCGCGGCGATGCAGTTCGCGAGCGTGTCGCCGCACTTCGCCTCGAGGTACGCCACCAGCTCGGCGCGGGCCGGCTCGAGGACGGTGGTGCGGTAGTCCGCATCCGACCAGAGCGTCGAGAGCGCCACCTCGCCGGCGATCCGCCCGCCCATGACGTCGAGCGGGTAGTGCACGCCGAGCACGATCCGATCGTTGCCGTTCTCGGAGGCGCGCGAGAGGATCTCCGGCGCCAGCTCGGGCAGCAGCGTCGCGAGCGTGATGCCCGCCTGGTACGCGGTGGTGGTGTGGCCGCTCGGGAACGATCCGCCCTGGCAGATGCCGGCGGTACCGTAGCCGGCGCTGATCGGCACGTCGTTCGGCGAGAACTGGTGCGTGGTGTCGACGGTGTCGGCGACACGCTCGATGAGGAGGTCGCCCTGGGTGTTCGACCCCGCGGATGCCCACGGCCGGCCCACGCGGTTGCCGCTCAGCGAGGTGGCATTGGTGACGCTCGGGGCGCACACGGCCGCGTCGCCCGGCGTGGCCGGGGTGTTCGGGTCGGTGGCGATGTAGGGGCGCGGGTGGCTGAAGTAGCTCTTCGCCTTGCCGGTGCTGACGAAGGCGCCGGCGGATCCGGTCTCGCTGTTGATGAGCGCCGAGGTGAGCGGGAGCGAGCCGTCGTTGCGGCCGGCGATGTAGAGCGCGCCGAGCGTCGTGCCGAGGCCGGTGCCGACGGTGATCGACTGGTCGTAGGCGGTGCCGGTGTTGTCGTACTCGGCGTCCTGCAGAGCCTTGAACTGCTGCGCGCCGGTGGCGGAGCGGTTGATCCAGACGGCGAGCTCGTCGTCGTAGGCCATCACGTCGGGGTTGTCGACCGTGCCCTGCTGCACGGTGGGCGAGACGCGGGAGTCCGGCGTCCAGAAGGCGTTGTACCCGGACAGCGCCGGGATCACGTCGGGCGGCGTGGGCGCCGCGTGCGCGGCGGCCGGGACGGCCACGAGGGCGGCGGTGATGAAGGCTGTCGCGGCGAACGGACGCGCGAAGCGGGACCGCACGGAGGGCATGCGCATGTCGGGTCTTCCTCTCGAGGGGGTCGGAAGTTCACACCTGAGAACTTCCTCGCGCCCACGGTAGGACGATCCCGCCCCGCGGTCGATGAACGACGGGTGACGCTCCGGTGAACCCCTCCGCGATACCCGCGCGTCGCCCTCAGGCGACCCAGAGGGTCCGCTCAGGCGACGGCGGCCGCCTTGGCCTCGGCCAGGTCGAGGAAGAGCTCGGTGTTGAAGCGGTAGGCCACGAGCACCTCGTCGATGACGCGGTCGCGCTCCGCCTCATCCCATCCGACGGCGTCGAGCTGGGTGCGGTAGTGCTCCTTGAACTGCTTCGGCTTGGCGATCTCGTCGAAGAGGTAGAAGCCGACGCCGTTCGTCTCGAAGCCGAACTGGCGCTGCATGAGGGTGCGGATGATCTGCCCGCCCGACAGGTCTCCGAGGTACCGCGTGTAGTGGTGCGCGATGAAGCCGCCGTTCCAGGTGGCTGCGACCTCGTCGATGCGGGCCACGTAGCGCTCGGTGGTGGGCAGCGGGCGGATGCGGTCGCGCCAGTCGTCGCCGAGGAGGAAGCGGAGGTCCTGCTCCAGGGCGGGCAGGCGCGTGAGCTTCGGGGTGATGAAGAGGGCCGCGATCGGGTCGTCCTTCATCGCCTCGGCCGCCGTCTCGAGGGCGGCGTAGATGAACCAGTGCTGGGCGACCAGCGAGATGTAGTCGTCCCGCGTGCCCTTGCCGCTCATCAGGTCGGTCATGAAGCCGGCGCCCTCGCTGTCGCTGTGGCCGCTCCAGGTGCGCTCGCGCAGCGCTTGCGAGAAGGGGATCACAGTGGCCATCGTCACTCCCGAGTTAGGTTAGTGTCACCTAACTTAGCGGACGGATCGCCTCCCGTCACGCATGCGGACGCGGCTCGACGCCGAGCACCGCGCAGGCCTCGTCGTAGAGGGCCACGATCTCGCGGCGCACATCCGGGCGCTCGGCGATCGGGCCGTTCGGCCAGGCGACCGAGGCGTGGCGCAGGGAACCGCTCGTCGTCACGTCCCACGACCCGCCGTCGGCGTCGTACCCCGTCATGACCGACTCCTCCGCGGACGGGTCGACGAAGGCCCGCGCGATGAGGAGGTTGTCGTCGGTGTGGTCGCCGTTCATGTGGCGCAGGATGGCCTGCACGACGTCGGGGTCGAAAGCGCTCATGCCCTCGACGGTAGCGCAGGCGTGCGGACGTCTCAGGCGCTCGCCGTGAGCCGGGTCGCGGGCCGGGCCGCAGGTTCAGTCGAGGAGATGCGACTGCAGGAAGTACGCGGACCGCGCGAAGGCGAGCGCGGCGGCGTTCTTGTCGAGCAGCTCGAGCATGGTGGCGTTGGCGAAGCCGTCGCCCGTGCCGACGTAGGTGTGCTGGGTCACGGGGGTGCCGTGCTCGCGCAGTCGGGTGACGAAGCGGTCGGTCTCCGCCCCGTTCTCCCACACGCCGGCCTCCGAGCGATGCACCAGGACGGGTGCCGGCACGATCCCGGCCTCGTCGTCGGCGAGACCGGCGTAGTACGACACCACCGCATCCACCGAGCCGCTCTGCGCCGCGCGCAGAGCGAGCCACCCGCCGACGCCGAGCCCGATCACGCCGACACGGGTGGCTCCCGCGCCGCGGGTCAGCTCGATCGCGTCGTCGAGCGTCGCGATGGCGAAGCCCGCGTCCATCCGCTGGAGCAGCTCCTCCGCCCCGGCGCGGTCGACCGTGGCGAGGCCGTCGAAGAGGTCGGGCACGGCGACGAAGAAGCCCTGCGCGGCGAGCGCCGTCGCGTACGACTCGAGGTACGGCAGGCGCCCGTAGGCGTCGTGGACGATCACGACCCCGGGCCGCCCCTCCTCCCCGAAGGTGAGCGGCCACCCGGGCGACGGGATCTCGACGAACTCAGCCATGCTCACGATCCTCCTCCAGGAGGTGCTCGAGATGCATCGCCGTCTGCTGCAGGGCGGACTGCAGCACGAAGCCGCGCATGTTGTCCCATCCGGGCGACCAGCTCACGCGCGAGGCGATCTCGAAGACGGTCGGATCGGGAAGCGCACCTCGCGCCTGCGCGACCTCTCCCCCGCGTCGGAGATGGTGCTCGGCGATGCGCTCGCAGCGGTCGGCGAGGCCCCGGAAGCGGTACTCGTGCCCGGGGAGCACGTCGAGGTCGTCGAGCTCGGCGATGCGGCGGAGCGAGTCGAGCATGGCCGTGAGCGCGTTGCGCGGCGAGGGCCCGCCGAGACCGAGCCCGCTGTAGACCGTGGGCAGCACGTGGTCGCCGGTGAAGACGACACCGGAGCCGTCGTCGGCGAGGCACAGGCTCCCGGGGGTGTGGCCCGGGGTCACCACCGCGCGGACGGAACGACCCGCGATCGGGAGCACGTCGCCGTCCTCGACCAGCACGTCGGCCCGGAAGGGGGTGACGTGGGCCGCCCGCTCGGCCACCTCGAGGAGCTCCGGGATCCTGTCGGCAGGCACACCCCATCCGATCGCCCGTTCGCGAGACCGCTCGACCCTGGTGGGAGCGGCGGACACGAGCGCGTCGATCGACTCCTGCTCCGCGCGGCTCAGCACGACGGAGGCGCCGGTGCGCTCGCGGAGGGTCGCCGCCATCCCGAGGTGGTCGCTGTGGAGGTGCGTCACGATGATCGAGCGCAGGTCGGCGAGCCGCCACCCGCGCGCGGTGAGAGCGGTCTCGAGGCGTGCGAGGTTGTCGGGTGAATCCCATCCGGCATCGACGAGGTGCGGCGCGCCGTCGGCGTCGGCCACGAGGTATGCGAGCGTGTAGGGCACGTTCGGCCCCGGGGGGAGGGGGAGCGCGACCGTGGAGATCCCGTGCCCCGCCTCCTCCGACGCGGGCGGAGTGCGCGTGGTCGACGCCCGCAGCTCGGCGTCGCTCAGAGCCGGCGGCGCGACCTCGTCGGTCACGGCAGCAGGGCGATCGTGTCGAGGAAGACGCGGTTCACCCGCGCGGTGTCGACCCCCAGCGCCACCTCCACTGGGTGGGCCGCCGCGGCCGAGCCGTGCACCGCATCCTCGCCGTGACGCACCCGCCGGTCGACGACGGTCTGCCCGCGGCTGGCGCCCTCGAGCTCGACACGCACCGGGTGCACGCGGGTGAGCAGCGCCTCGGGGTCGACCAGGGCGACCACCGCGCCGGCGTCGCCGATGTGCCCCGAGTACCCGTCCGGGTTCTCGGGGTCCGGGTCGGCCATCGGATGCGTGAGCAGCTGCGCGACCACCCGCTCCCCCAGGCGCTCGCTGCCGGCGAGTCGGTCGCGCTCGTCGCGGGGCATCTCGACGGCGTTGAACACGTCGAGCCCGTACATGTAGGTGGGCACCCCGGATCCGATCGTCACCGCCGTGGCCTCCGGATCCTGCCACACGTTGAACTCGGCTACCGCGGTGGCGTTCCCGCCCGACGCGGAGCCGCCCATGAACACGATCCGCTCGAGCGCCCCCGCCACCTCGGGGTGTTGACGCAGCAGCAGAGCGATGTTCGTCTGCGGGGCCAGCGCGACGATCGTCGCCTTGCCGCCTCCGTCGGCCGCCGCCTCCAGGATGAGGTCGCGGAAGAGGTCGACGCTGTGCCGTGGATCGACCGGGCGCGACGAGGGCGGCAGGTCGAGACCGCCCAGGCCGTCCTCACCGTGCACGTGCGAGGGACGCGCGGGCTCGATCAGCGGGCGGGAGGCGCCGGCCGCGACGGGGATCGACGGGGCCCTCGCCGCGTCGAGGACGCGCACCGTGTTCGCGACCACCTGCGGCAGCGGGGCGTTGCCCGCCACGCAGCCGATGCCGAGCACCTCGATGTCGGGGTGGGCGACGGCGAAGAGGATCGCCATCGCGTCGTCGATCCCCGTGTCGACGTCGAGCAGGATGCGGTGTGCCACTCGCCCTAATGTACCGGGGCGGGCGCGTTCGCAGGCCCGATCGCCGTCGCGCGCGACGCGCGGACGTGCGTGACCTCGCGCACGAACTCGCGGAGCCGGCGGTACACCTCCTGCGACTGCGGATACCCGTCGAACTGCTGCCAGGTGTGGAGCGTGTTCGGGGTGGCCCGGTCGTAGACGAGCGACCGCACACGTACCCCGTGCTCGCGGAGGCGCTCGATGAAGTTGAGGTTCGCTCGGTAGAAGTAGTCGCTCTCCGACGTCGTGACGAACACGGGCGGGAATCCTCGGTCGACCCACTCGATGGGCGAGAGCGGACCGGACGCCCGCCGCAGCTGCGCGCGCGTCGCGCTGCGGGCGCCGCCCGGCAGCAGCATCCGCACGAAGCCCAGGCCCATGATGAAGCCGCGCTCGAAGAGCACCGAGAAGTCCACCACACTGCAGTGCTGCACCAGCCCCCGGATCGCGCCCGCGGCCCCCGCCGTCGGCGCCGCCCGCAGGCGGTAGTGCGCGGCCAGCGTGCGGTGGTGGGCGGATGCGGTGAGCAGGGCGGAGATCTGGCCGCCGGCCGAGTCGCCCCCGAGCACGATGCGGTCGGGGTCGCCGCCGAACTCGGCGACGTGGGCGCGCACCCAGGCGAGTGCCGCATCCGCGTCGTGCATGATGTGCGTCATGCGGAAGCGGGTGGCGCGGCGGTAGTTCACGTTGACCACGACCATGCCGTGGAGGGCCTGGCTGGCGCAGTACTTGGTGAGTGCGTCCTTGTCGCCGCTCGTCCATCCGCCGCCGTGGAAGTAGACGTAGACGGGGAGGGACTCCTCTCCCGTCTCGCCGGCGCCGCTGCCGCCTGGGTGAATCGGACTCGGGCGCTTCGGCGTGATGACGTCGAGCCGGTGGGCGCGGATGCCGTCGCCCACGAAGTCGAGGTCGAGGTGGTAGTCGACGTCGGTCACCGGATCGGCGTTGAACCGGGCGAGCTCACTGCGCCGCACGGCGCGCATGAGCCCTCGCCACATCCAGACGGGGACGCGCCGGGGCCGACCGAGGTCGGCCAGCCGCTCGAGCCCACGCCGCACCCGGGGCATGCGGGCGCGGACTCGTTGCATGCGTTCGAACGTACGCCGGGCAGCCGAGCGGGCCCTCCGGCGCGCCTTCGCATTCCCTGAGCGCCGCAAGAGGCGTGGGTCCCGTCGTTCATCACGAGTTTCCGACGAGCGACCGCGTAGGGCACGTCAGTGGCGCGCATTCCGTGACGAGCGACGGCGAGGTCGCGTCACCTCGACACCGATTCCCCCGGACCGACTCCGTATCTCGGGGGAGTCGGGCGGATTCGGTGTCGAGGTGACGTCGAGACAGACGTCAGCAGAAAAAGGGGACCGCGCTCCCCGACTCGGGGTGCCATCCTGCCCGGCGCGCCTGCCGCACGATGCGGGCCACCACTGCTGGCGTCACCCCGACCGCTCGGGCAGATGCGTCCACACGCGCTCGTGCGATGCTCGATGTTCGCGAGACCAGCTCGATCGAGACCACGATCTCAGGCTCGCGAGCGCTCGTCCGGTTCACCATCCAGCGGTACGCACGACCGTCGACGTCTATCTGCCGCGAGTGCGTCTTCGGCATCGTCACACATGAAGCATACTCGTATCTCGGGCCTCAGAGGCGGGCGAGGGTGTCGATGTCGGCGAGGAAGTCGGCGGCGACGTCGTCGGCCACCGTGCGGCGGGTGGCGCGGATGGCGGCGAGGTAGTCGTCGGTCATGGGGCCGTCCGGGTCGGACGAGGTCGCGGAGGAAGGTGCTGCATCCCCCTCGGCGGGGAGCGCGCGCTCGAGGGAGGCCTGCGCGGCACGGCGCGCGGCGTACTCGATGTCGGCGGGGGTGAAGCCGTCGGTGGCCTCGACGAGCGAGTCGAGGTCGATGTCACCCGCCGCGGGAGGGAAGTGCCCGCGCCAGATGGCGGCGCGGGCCGCCGCATCCGGGAGCCCGATCGGGATCACGTAGTCGAACCGCCCGTGGCGGAGGAACGCGGGGTCGAGGGCGCGGATGAAGTTCGTCGCGCACATCAGCAGCCGCCCCTCCTGCTCGCGGAACTCGGGGATGAGCTTCAGCAGCTCGTTCGTCACGCCCTGCATCGCGCTGGGCGGCTCGCCTCCGCGGCGGGAGGCGATCTCCTCCACCTCGTCGATGAAGACGACGGCGTGCTCGAGCTCCTCGATGCGGGCGAACGTCTCGCGCAGACCACCGGCCAGCCCGCGGGGGTCGCCGGCCAGGCGCGAGGGGAACACCTCGACGAAGGGCCATCCGAGGCGACTCGCCACGGCGCGGGCGAACGTGGTCTTCCCGGTGCCGGGTGGGCCGAACAGCATCGCGGCGCGCGGGGCGACGACCCCGTGGCGGGCGGCGACGTCCGGATGCGACAGCGGCGTGACGAGACGCAGTTCGAGCAGCTCCTTCTCGCGGGTCATGCCTCCGACGCGATCCCACAGCCCGGGCGCGGGCATCCGCCCGCCGAGCTCCTGCAGCACCGCCAGCGTCTCGCGCCGTACAGGGACCGTGCGCTCGACGTAGTGGAGGTCCTGCTTCAGCGTGAACGACGCGCTCAGGTAGTCGTCGAGGTGCTGGTCGGTGGCGGGCAGCAGCGCCGAGAGCTTGCCGAGCCCGAGGGGCGCCATCCTCCGCTCGAGCGCCGACAGCAGGCGCGTGCCGAGCCCGTCCTGCCGCTCGGCGTACGAGGGGAGCACGCCGAAGAACACGATCCAGCCCTGCGCGTGCGCCGCGCGTCCGACGGCGGCGCCGACCACCTGGTCGCCGTCGACCGCGATCATCGCGTGGTCCTTCTGGCAGCTCGCGATCACCTCGCCGAGCGCGTACACCGGCTCCGCCGGGTGCGCCTGCTCCCAGAGGTGCAGCACGCCGTCGAGGTCGTCGACCTGGAAGTCGCGGATGCGGATGCCCGACATGGGTCCCCCCTCTGCCCACCTCGGTGTGGGCTCGTGGTTCGAGGGGAGCAGTCTGGCAGGTCGGACCGGGTGGTCGCCATCCTGTGTCGCACCCGGGCGCGGGATCACGGCCCTTCAGCGGCGCCGCTCGGCTGATCTGTCGGACGGGGGCATGAAGGGTGTGAGGTCGCGGCCGCCCCAGACGGCGGCGCGGGCGCGTTCACGTGTCGTCGACCCGACGCCGTCGCTCTCATCGTCCGCCTCGTCGGCCCCGTCGGGTTCGAGGACCGGGCGCCGCCGTCGCATCGCCGTCACGACGATCGCGAGCGCCAGGGCGAGGAACCCCGCCGTCAGCGCTGCGGGCACGACGACGTACGACAGCTGCTGCAGCGTGTAGACGACGGTCTGGCTGCAGCCCACCCCGGGCGTGCACTCCTGGATGGTCGAGTTCGTGACATCCGGGGTCCGCGACCAGGTGGCGTACGCCGCACCGCCGACGATCAGCACGACGGCGACGCACC
Source organism: Cnuibacter sp. UC19_7 (assembly GCF_042699995.1). Classification (GTDB taxonomy): domain Bacteria; phylum Actinomycetota; class Actinomycetes; order Actinomycetales; family Microbacteriaceae; genus Cnuibacter. The sequence goes on along the minus strand of NZ_CP170560.1, from coordinate 2,479,490 downwards.
AGAGGGCGACGGTGGGGCGCATGGCGACTCTCCTCGCGTTCGTGGGGATGGGCAGCAGCGGTCGCACGGCCGCCAGGGCGAGGGCCGCCGACGCACTCACCGCGCCCGCGGTGAACAGCGGCTGCACGTGATCGAGCGCGGCGCCGTGCAGGGTGAACAGGAGCGGATCGCGGCTCACGCAGCCGAGGCCGCTGGTGCACGTCATCGCGTAGTCCTCGAGGTCGAGCGAGGAGAACACCGCGTACACGACCGCGCCGAGGACGATCAGGGCGATGCCGGTGACGGCGGCGGCGGAGACCGGGTTGCGCACGGCTGCACCTCCTGCGGATCGCGTCGGCGCGGCGCCGGCACGGACCCGGGTCGTGGAGCGGATGACGGGAATCGAACCCGCGCTATCAGCTTGGGAAGCTGAAGTTCTGCCATTGAACTACATCCGCGTACCGCCGAAGCGGTCTCCACATCCTAGCGGAGACCGGCGCAGCGTGTGGGGTGACGGCGACCGCGCCTCGCTATGCTGGGCGCGTGCTGCTCTCCGACCGCGACATCCGCACCCGCCTGGCGGAGGGGCGCATCCGCCTCGAGCCTCTCGACGAGTCGATGGTGCAGCCCTCGAGCGTCGACGTCCGACTCGACCGGTTCTTCCGGCTGTTCGACAACCACAAGTACCCCTACATCGACCCCGCCGCCGACCAGCCCGACCTCACGCGGCTGATCGAGACCAAGGGCGACGAGCCGTTCATCCTGCACCCGGGCGAGTTCGTGCTCGGATCGACGCTCGAGCTGGTCTCGCTGCCCGACGACATCGCGGCGCGCCTCGAGGGGAAGAGCTCGCTCGGTCGGCTCGGGCTGCTGACCCATTCCACGGCGGGCTTCATCGATCCCGGGTTCTCGGGGCACGTCACGCTCGAGTTGTCGAACGTCGCGACCCTGCCGATCATGCTGTGGCCGGGGATGAAGATCGGGCAGATGTGCTTCTTCCAGCTGTCGAGCCCGGCTGAGCGTCCGTACGGATCGGCGGAGTACTCGTCGCGGTACCAGGGCCAGCGCGGCCCGACCGCGAGCCGTTCGTTCCAGAACTTCCACCGCACGGTCGTCCCGCCGTCGACGGAGTCCGGGCCCGCGATCTGACGGTGAAGCGGATCTGACAGTCGTGGCGACCTTCCGCATCCGGAGGTCGCCACGAGTGTCACATCCGTGCGGGCGCTAGGAGGTCGCGCCTCCCGGGAGGCCCGCCGCGCCGAGCGTGGTGGCACCGCGGGAGCGGGCGCGCTGCTCCTCGAGGGCTTCCTCGAACTCGGCCTCCCAGGCCGGGTCGACCGGGATGCCGAGGCGCCCGGCCTCCTCGAGCGTGAGCTCCTTGGGGAAGCCGTTCGTGTCGGAGAGGCGGAAGACGTCGCGCCCGGTCATGGTGCTGCCCGCGTACTCGGCCACCATCTCGAGCCCGGCCTCCAGCGTGCGGCGGAAGGAGGTCTCCTCCTTCACGAGCACCGCGATCACCTCGTCGCGGCTCTCCGCGACCTCGGGGTAGTCGTCCTGGTAGAGGTCGGCGATCACGGGCACGATCTCGACGAAGAAGTTCTCGTTGAGCCCGAGCGCCAGCGCCTGACGGATGGCGCGGCGCAGCAGGCGCCGCATGACGTAGCCCTGCTCCTTGTTCGACGGACGCACGCCATCGACGGCGAGGAACGTCGCGCCGCGCAGGTGGTCGGCGATGATGCGCATCGCGACGGTCTCGTCCTCGTAGGCGCGGCCGGTGAGCTCCTGCAGCTTCGCCACGATCGGCCACATGAGGCTGATGCGGAAGACATCCGGCGAGTCGATCGCCGCGGCCGCGATGCGCTCGAGGCCGCCGCCGAAGTCGACGTTGCGGCGGGTGAGCTCTTCGAACGAGCCGTCCTCGAGGCGGTGGTACTGCATGAAGACCTCGTTGCCGATCTCCATGAACTGGCCGCTGTCGGAGGCGGGGTGCGCCTTTCCGTACGACGCGTCGTGGTGCTCCGGACCGAAGTCGTAGAACACCTCGCTGTCGGGCCCGCAGGGATCGCCGATCGGGGTGCCCTCGAGCGACCCGCCGCGCGACCACCAGTTCTCTCCCCCGTCGTAGTAGAAGACGCGCTCGCCGGGGTTCACGCCGCGGGCGTCGCCATCCGCCTGGCTGCCCATCGCCACGATCTCCGCCTCGATGCCGCGCTCACGGAACACCGTCTGCCAGATGTGCGCGGCCTCCTCATCGCGCGGGATGCCGCGCGACTCGTCGCCGATGTACGCCGTGACGTACAGCTTGTTCGGGTCGAGGCCGACGACGTCGACGAGGAACCCGAAGAACTGCCGGATCTGCTCCTCCTTGAAGTAGTCGCCCAGACTCCAGTTCCCGAGCATCTCGAAGAAGGTGGTGTGACGGTTGTCGCCCACGTCGTCGATGTCCTGCGCACGCACGCACGGCTGGCTGTCGGTGAGCCGCACACCCGCGGGGTGCTCCTCCCCGAGCAGGTACGGGAGGAGCGCCTGCATCCCGCTGCCCGTGAACAGGGTGGAGCGGTCGCCCTGCGGCACGAGCTTCGCGCGCGGGATGATGACGTGCCCTCTGTCCTTGAGGTAGGCGAGGTAGGAGTTGCGGATCTGATGGGCGTCCATCCGCGCATCATCCCATAGCTCGGCGGCGTGGCGGGAGGGAGTGAGCACCACCCCATACGGGTGAGCTTCGGCGGATGTGCGGGGTGAGTCTCCTTCACTATCATCGACGGATGCGACACGTGGTCTTCGTCCTGGAGGTGGGCGACGCCGTGGCGGCGCTCGAGCGGATCGGGCGGCGCCGTGACGTGTACGAGCTCTCGGTCGACGGCATCCCCCAGTCGCGGATCTCGCTGCTCGAACCCCGGACGCTGTCGTTCGAGTACACGCAGTGGATCGGGAGGATCCTCGACGCGGCCGCTCCCGCATCCGCCCCCCTCACCGTCGTGCACCTGGGCGCGGGGGCGCTCACCCTCCCCCGGTACGTGGCCGCGACCCGCCCGGAGTCGCCGCAGTTCGTGGTGGAGCGCGAGCAGGAGCTGCTCGAGGGTGTGCTGAATGCGCTGCCCCTTCCGTCGGGTGCCGAGGTGTCGATCGCGTACGGGGATGCGCGCGCCGTGGCCGCCGAGGCCGAGGCGCATGGCTGGCCCGAGGCGGCGGACGTGGCGATCGTCGATCTGTGGAGCGGAGCGCTCATCGGTGCGCGGGTGGCGAGCCGCGAGTTCTACGCGCTGGTCACCGAGCGGCTGGCGCCTGGCGGGCTGCTCGTGGTGAACCTGCTCGACGGTCCGGGCTTCGAGTACACGCGCGCGCAGGCGGCCACCCTCGCGTCGCTGCTGCCCTCGGTCGCCGCGCTCATCGAGCCGCAGATGGTGTCGAACACCGAGCTCGGCAACGTCGTGCTCGTCGCCTCCTCCGGATCGCTCTCCGCCGTGCTGAAGCGCCTTGAGGCCCCGGGAGCGGCGCGCCAGGCGGGCCCGCACGTCGTGTCGGGCGAGGCGCTGCGCGACTGGATCGGCGACGCCGAACCCGTCGACGACTCGACCGCGATCGACTCGCCTCCGATGGAGGACGAGCACTTCGCACGCCACTTCGGCCGCCCGCTCCCGGGGCTGTAGACCGGACGTCAGTCCTTGGTCGGCTTGGGGGGAAGGGTTCCCATCGTGCACCTCCTTCGGGTCGTGCGATGACGGTAGCGTGTAGGCGAGCAATCCTCAATCACATCACGTGCCCCGTGGATGGATCCGGGGTTGGCTTGGGTTGTGCAGACCTTCCTCCCCTACGCGTCGTTCACGCGCAGCGCCGCGGTGCTCGATCCGCGGCGGCTGGGCAAGCAGAGGGTGGAGGCGCTGCAGGTGCTTCGCGCGATCACGGTGCCGGACTACGGCTGGCGGCACCACCCCGCCGCGAAGATGTGGCGCGGGTACGTGCCGGCGCTCGCGGCGTACTCCCTCGCGATGACGGACGCCTGGATCGCGGCCGGCTTCGCCGACACCGTGCGGCCGCAGGTCGTCGCGTTCGCGCCTGAGGTCGACGGTGTCGCGCAGGAGGACCTCGAGCTGCCGCCGTGGATCGGCGACGAGTCCGTTCACCGCAGCCACCGCTCGAACCTCGTGCGCAAGGATCCCGAGTTCTACGCACCCCTCTTCCCGAATGTGGCGCCGGATCTCCCGTACGTCTGGCCTCCCGCGACGCGCTGAGTGCTGCGGGATGGCCGCCTTGCCCGATGTCGGCGAGGTGGACTAACCTGACGATCACTCATCGAAAAGCGAGGATCCGTCGTGAAGTTGACCCGTGCCCTCTCCGCCGTGCTCGCCGGCGCTCTCGTCGCGGCCGGCGCGCTCGTCGCCGCAGTGCCCGCCCAGGCGGCCGCCGGCGACATCCGCGTGTACACGGACCTCAACGCCATGGCCAACCCGTCGAACATCGTCACGATGCCGGACGGGACCATCTGGGTGGCGGAGGGCCTCGACCCGTACCTGCATCAGTACAGCGCTGCAGGCGAGCACCTCAATGTCTTCGGACCGCTGCCGGGGATGGGGGGCATCTCGAGCATCACCGCCGGATCCGACGGTAGGTTGTGGCTGTCCAGTTTTCAGAAGATCGGCGTGTACGCCCCGGGGCGAGGACTCGATGCCGTCATCAGCTTGAAGGGCGCGTATCCGGCCGGCGGGAAGGACGTCGATCCCGGCAGCCTCGCCGAAGGCTCGGGCTCGATCTGGGCGGCAGCCAGCTCCGGGTTCACCGGGGTCGTCAGGATGGGAACCGATGGGTCGTTCGAGGACTTCATCGACCTCCCAGAGTCCGTTCTCGACCTGGATGCGGATCCAGGCAGCTACCGGGTCTGGTTTGCCGAGTACAACACGAAGTACGTCGGCTTCGTCGATCCCGCGACCAACCTCTACGTGCGCATCCCCAACCCCGACGGGCTGCTGTCGGCGGGACGCGTCGCTGCGGTGAAGGATGGCACCGTCTGGATGACCGCCAGCGACAGCGTCTATCACGTCTCCGTGGCCGGGACCTCGTCGATGTGGAACCGCACGCCGCTCCCCGCGGGTACGGTCGTCGACTCGCTCGATGTCGCTCCCGACGGGACCCTCTGGGCCTCGCTCTCCGACCAGAGGCTCTTCGCCGTCTTCCCCGACGGCACCACAGGAACGTATGGGCCGGTCACATCACGGGTGTCCGATGTGGCCGTCATCGGCGCCAGGCTCTGGATGTCCGGCGGATCGAACTTCCTCGCAGCGATGGAGCTGCTCGTCCCTCCCGCGATCACCGCCTGCCCTTCGGCCAAGGGGACGGCGGGCTCGACCTACTCCTCGGGGGCGCTGCCGACGTCCGGAAGCGCGCCCAGCCGGTTCGCCGTCTCGAGCGGCAGCCTGCCCCCCGATTTGAAGATCGACGCCAGTACCGGTGCCATCACCGGAACACCCGCGGCTGCCGGGTCGTGGACGTTCGCCCTCCGCGTCACCGCGACCTTCGGCGCCCGGGAGGCGTCGAACGACCGCAACTGCACGATCACGATCGACGAGGCACCGCCTACGCTCGGGCCGCTCGTCGAGAGCGCACCCGCCGTCGTGGGTGAGCTGTACACGGCGACCGTGACTGCCGGTGGTGGTGTGCCCCACTCGATCACGCTGGTCGGAGGGTCGCCGCCGCCCGGGACGACCCTGTCGGTCAGTGGCCGGGTGGTCACGATCACCGGTCGACCCACCGCGGCGGGAAGCTTCAACGTGCAGCTTCGAGCCGAGAACGATGGCGGCGACTACACGAACGCGTACGACGTGGTGGTGGCTGCGGCGCCCGTGGTCGCTCCGACACTGCCGTCGGCGAGCTGGCCTGCGGTGCAGGTGAACACGCCGTTCTCGCAGACCCTGACCGCGACGGGAGACGAGCCGATCATGTTCTCCGCCGACCCCGCAACACTGCCGCCGGGAGTGAAGCTCACGTCGACCGGCCGGACGGCGACGTTGTCCGGCACGCCGACCGCAGTCGGAGACTTCGACGTCGCGATCACGGCGGCCAATCCCGGCGGCAGCGACAAGGAGACGTATCGGATCTCCGTCGCCGCAGCCCCACCCGCTCCCGTCGCGCCCACGCTGGGAGCGGCGACCTTGTCGACCGCCCGGGTCGGTGACCCGTTCGAGTCGACGATCCCCGTGACGGGTTCAGGAATGGTCGACGTCCAGGTCACCAGCGGTGCACTACCCGCGGGGCTCACGCTCATGCGCGTCGCCGGTGGGGTGCAGATCTCCGGGACGCCGATCTCCGCAGGGCCCGCCGACTTCACGCTCACCGCGACCAACGCAGGCGGCGAGGTGTCGCGCGAATACCGCATCGTCGTGGAGCCGCTCGCCGTCACGCCCGGCAGCGGCGGCGTGGGCGGCACGACACCCGGTTCGTCCAACGGAACCGGAACCGGAACCGGCGCCGGAACGGGCGGCAGCGGCGCGGCCGGCGCCGCGACAGGGACGCGCCCCGGCACCCTCGCGAGCACGGGCCTCGGCGCAGGCACAACCGCGAACGGCGGCGGCGCACCGCAGCTCGCCGTCGGCGTGCTCGCCCTCGTGCTCGCGGCCGCAGGTGCCGCAGCGGTGGCGGCGACAGGACGACACCGGGTGTTCACCATCCGTTCGGGGGCCGCCCGCCGCAGGGAGGGCTAGGCAGGTTCTCGTGCGGATCGCGTCGAGGCGCGAGGCACCGGCCGACCTGCGGCCGACCGCACGGGAAGGGAGGTGGCGCGGTGGACGACGTGCTCATCACCGTGGTCCTCGTGATCGGGCTGGCGCTCGTGTTCGACTTCACGAACGGGTTCCACGACACGGCGAACGCGATGGCGACCTCGGTCGCGACGGGGGCGCTCAAACCGCGGGTGGCGGTCGGCATCTCGGCCGTGCTGAACCTCGTGGGGGCGTTCCTGTCGACGGAGGTGGCCAAGACCGTGTCGGGCGGCATCATCAACGCCGGACCGAACGGTCTCGACATCACACCCGTCATGATCTTCGCCGGACTGGTCGGCGCCGTGATCTGGAACATCGCCACCTGGTACCTGGGCCTGCCGAGCAGCTCCACGCACGCGCTCTTCGGCGGGCTCATCGGGGCCGCCATCATCGGGGCGGGCTTCGACGCGGTGAACTTCGGGGTCGTCATCTCCAAGGTCGTGCTCCCGGCGCTGTTCTCGCCCCTCGTCGCGGGGCTCATCGCCCTGGTGGCCACCTACCTCGCCTACCGGATCACGAAGAATGCGCGCATCCGCGGATCGGAGACCGGCTTCCGCCACGCGCAGACCATCTCCGCGTCGCTGGTCAGCCTCGCTCACGGCACCAACGACGCGCAGAAGACCATGGGTGTCATCACGCTCACCCTCGTCGCCGCCGGCTACCAGGGTGGCGACAGCGGCCCGCAGTTCTGGGTCATCCTCGCCTGCGGCCTCGCCATCGCGCTCGGCACCTATCTCGGCGGCTGGCGCATCATCCGCACGGTCGGCAAGCGGATCACCGACATCCAGTCGCCGCAGGGCTTCTCGGCCGAGACCAGCTCTGCGGCCACCATCCTCGTGTCCTCACATCTCGGATTCGCCCTGTCGACCACCCAGGTCACCTCGGGTGCGGTCGTCGGCGCGGGGCTCGGCAGGAAGCTGGCGTCGGTCCACTGGGGCGTCGTCGGCAAGATCGGCATCGCCTGGCTCGTGACACTTCCGGCCGCGGCGCTCGTCGGCGGCGTCGCCGCCTGGGTGGCGAGCACCAGCGTGATCGGCCTCTTCATCGTGATCGCGTTCGCCGCCGCGGCCATCCTCACCTTCTACCTGCTCTCGAGGAGGAACCCGGTGAACCACGACAACGTCAACGAAGAACCCGGTGACGCGAAGAGGGATCGCGAGAAGGACGACGAGAAGGCGGGAGCGAGCGCATGAGCATCGACATCGACTGGGGCGCCTTCGTGCTCGTGTTCGCCGTGGCCCTGGCCGCCACGGTGGCGATCGTGGCGTCGTACTCCGTGGGGCTGCGGCTGCTGGCGACGGGAGCGGATGCGAAGCAGCGGCCTGCGATCGCCACCGTCGGCGCCTACGTCTGCTTCGCGATCGGCGTCGCCGCGGTGCTCTACGGGCTCTACCTGATCATCCCCCAATTCCACTGACGGGGCCGGTGAATGTCGAACGCGACGGCGGTGAACAGCACGCGAGAATCTGTCGACTCGCGCGTTAACGTCCATCGTGCACAATGACCCCATGTCCAAGAAGATCGATGCCGCCCTCAAGGCTCTTGTCAAGGCCCTCGAGAAGCACGCGGAGGCCGTCTCCGACAGCTCCACGAGCAAGCAGAAGGTCGTCCGCGCCGCCGCGCGCGTGCGCAGCGCCGCGACCACGTACGCCTCGGTGACCTACGCGAAGGCGCACACCGAGAGCCCGTTCACCGACATCGTCGACCCGAAGCTCCCGGATGACACGCTGGCGTCGCTCCGCGCCGAGCGCGACGCCCTCAAGGCGAAGAAGTCCGCCAGCTCGAAGTGACGAACGGCGCCGCGGAAGTCGACCAGGCCGTCCTCGACCGGGGCGGCGCCGCGGCGCACCCTCGCACGCTCATCGACGTGCTCCGCGCGTCCGTCGAGGCCGCACCCGAGGCGTCGGCCCTCGAGGATGCGGCGGGATCGCTGAGCTACCGGGAGCTGATGGCGCGGGTCATCTCGACCTCGGCCGAGCTCCACGCGGCGGGCGTGCGACGGGGCGACCGGGTGGGCGTGCGGATGCCGTCGGGCCAGCGCGAGCTGTACGTCGCGATCCTCGCGGTGCTCGCCGCCGGCGCCGCGTACGTACCCGTCGACGTCGACGACCCCGACGAGCGGGCCGCCCTCGTGTTCGGCGAGGCGCATGTGGTCGGCGTGATCAGCGGATCCGGGGTGTACACCCCGACCGAAGCGACCCCCTCCGACACGACCCCCGCGGACACGACCCCCGCGGACCCGACCGACACAGACCCGACCCCTCCGGCCGCACCCCCAGAACGCCGCCTCTTCGACACCGGCCGCGCCGCGCCGCACGCGAGCACCTCGGCACTCCCCGTCGTCACTCCCCCGACCCCCGACGACGACGCGTGGATCATCTTCACGTCCGGCTCCACGGGCACCCCGAAGGGTGTCGCCGTCTCGCACCGCTCGGCGGCCGCCTTCGTCGACGCCGAGTCGCGCCTCTTCCTGCAGGACGAGCCCCTCGGCCCGGGCGACCGCGTGCTGGCCGGCCTCTCGGTCGCGTTCGACGCCTCCTGCGAGGAGATGTGGCTGGCCTGGGCGCACGGCGCGTGCCTCGTGCCGGCTCCCCGCTCGCTCGTCCGCAGCGGCATGGACCTGGGCCCGTGGTTGACGACCCGCGACATCACGGTGGTGTCGACGGTGCCGACGCTCGCCGCGCTGTGGCCCACGGAGTCGCTCGACAACGTGCGTCTGCTCATCTTCGGCGGCGAGGCGGTTCCGCCCGAGCTCGCACAGCGGCTCGCCACCCCCGGCCGCGAGGTGTGGAACACCTACGGCCCCACCGAGGCGACCGTGGTCGCCTGCGCGGCGCCTCTCGGCGGCGACGGCCCGGTGCGGATCGGTCTCCCCCTCGACGGGTGGACGCTCGCCGTGGTGGACCAGGACGGCGCCCGCGTCGCGGAGGGCGAGGTCGGCGAGCTCATCATCGGCGGAGTCGGCCTCGCCCGCTATCTCGACCCGGCGAAGGATGCGGAGAAGTACGCCCCGATGCCGTCGCTCGGCTGGGAGCGGGCCTACCGCAGTGGCGACCTCGTGCGCTTCGAGGCGGAGGGCCTCGTCTTCCAGGGCCGCGCCGATGACCAGGTCAAGGTCGGCGGACGGCGGATCGAGCTCGGCGAGATCGAGTCGGCGCTCCAGAACCTCCCCGGCGTCTCGGGCGCCGCGGTGACGGTGCGCACCACGGCGGCGGGCAACACCGTCCTCGTCGGATACGTGGTCGCGACCGACCGTGCCGGGTTCGACCGCGAGCTCGCGATCCAGCGCCTCCGTGCGGAGCTCCCGTCGGCCCTCGTGCCGCTGCTCGCCGTGCTCGACGACCTGCCCACTCGCACGTCGGGCAAGGTCGACAAGGCGGCGCTCCCCTGGCCGCTCCCCGCCGACGTCGCGGACGAGGACCCGGATGCTGCTCCGCTCAACCCGCTCACCGCGCGCCTCGCCGAGCTGTGGACGCGCGTGCTCGGCATCTCCGTCACCGACCCCGATGCGAACTTCTTCGACCTCGGCGGCGGCTCCCTCTCGGCCGCGCAGCTCGTCGCCGGGATCCGCGAGATCGATCCCGAGTTCACCGTCGCCGACGTCTACGCGCATCCGCGACTCGGATCGCTCTCGGCCGAGCTCACCGCCCGCCTGCCCGAGGGCAGCAACAACGACGGCAGCAACAGCGACGGCACCGGCGGCAGCGGCCCAGATACCCGCGAGCCCGCCCGACCCGTCGTCCAGACTCCCCGACGGATGCGCATCCTGCAGACCCTGCTCGGCGCCCCGCTCTTCATCCTCTCCGGGCTGCGCTGGCTCGTCTACCTCCTCACCGCCTCCGCGCTGCTGCAGACGACGGACGGCTTCGCGTTCCTCCCGACCGCGCCCTGGTGGCTGCTGGTCATCGGCCTGGTGCTCTTCGCGACCCCGTTCGGCCGGATGGCGCTGTCGGTCGCGGCCTCCCGACTCCTGCTCGCGGGCTTGAAGCCCGGCGACTACCCGCGCGGCGGATCGTGGCACCTGCGGCTCTGGCTCGCCGAGCAGGTCGCGCACCAGGTGGCCGCGGTGAGCCTGGCTGGCGCCCCCTGGATCAACTACTACGCCCGTGCGCTCGGCGCGCGGATCGCCGACGACGTCGACCTCCACTCGCTCCCGCCGGTGACGGGCCTGCTCCGCATCGGACGCGGCGCCGCGATCGAGCCCGAGGTCGACCTCTCGGGGTACTGGGTCGACGGAGACACCGTGCGGATCGGCGAGGTGCGCATCGGCGCGGGCAGCTCGATCGGAGCCCGCAGCACGTTGCTGCCGGGCACGAAGATCGGCAAGGACGCCGCGATCGCGCCGGGCTCGAGCGTCTTCGGGCGGGTGCCGTCAGGCCAGCGCTGGGCGGGCTCGCCCGCCCAGCGCGTGGGCAAGGCGCGCACATGGTGGCCCGAGGAGCGACCGCCCCGGCGCTCGCGGTGGCTCGTGGCGTATGGCGCCTCGAGCGTCGTGCTCTCCCTCCTGCCGCTGGTCTCCCTCGCGGCCGGCGCGGTGGTCATCGCGGCCTTCATCCGCGGATCGGAGGCCCTCGGCGAGGCCATCGGCCGCGCGGCCCTCGGCCTCGTGCCCGCCACGATCGTCGCGGGCGTGCTGCTGGCCGGGCTCGTGCTGCTGCTCACCCGCCTGCTGGGCCTGCGGATGACGGAGGGTGTGCATCCGGTGCGCAGCCGCGTGGGCTGGCAGGTCTGGTCGACCGAGCGGCTGCTCGACATGGCCCGTACGCTGCTCTTCCCGCTGTACTCGGCCCTGTTCACGCCCGTGTGGCTGCGGATGCTCGGGGCTGAGGTGGGCAAGGACGTCGAGGCCTCGACGGTGCTGCTGGTGCCCGCGATGACGCGCGTCAAGGACGGCGCGTTCCTGGCCGACGACACCCTCGTGGGCTCCTACGAGCTGGCCGGCGGCTGGATGCACGTGGCCCGCGCCGAGATCGGCAGCCGTGCGTTCCTCGGTAACTCGGGCATGGCGGCCGCGGGCCACCGCGTTCCGCGCGACGGGCTCGTCGCCGTGCTCTCCAGCGCCCCGCGCAAGGCGAAGTCGGGCTCGTCGTGGCTGGGGTCTCCCCCGGTCCGGCTGCGCCGGGCGCCCGCCGAGACGGACGAGTCGCGCACGTTCGCCCCGCCCACCCGGCTACGCGTCGCGCGTGTGCTGTGGGAGCTGTGCCGCTTCGTGCCCGTCGTCGTCACGTGCGCCATCGGCCTGGGCGTCGTGTTCACGCTCGCCGCGCTCGCCTCGATCGAGCTGTGGCTCGGCGTCGTGCTGAGCGGCGCCGTCATGCTCGCGGCCGGCGCGGTCGCCGCCGCGGTGAGCACCGCGGCGAAGTGGGCGCTGATCGGGCGGATCCGCGCCGGCGAGCATCCGCTCTGGTCGAGCTTCGTCTGGCGCAGCGAGGTCTCCGACGTCTTCACCGAGCTGGTCGCCGCACCCTGGTTCGCGCAGGCGGCGAGCGGGACGCCCGCGCTCGTCTGGTGGCTGCGCAGCCTCGGCGCGAACATCGGGAAGGGTGTCTGGTGCGAGACCTACTGGCTGCCCGAGGCCGACCTCGTCGAGCTGGGAGACGCCTCCACCGTGAACCGCGGATGCGTGGTGCAGACGCATCTGTTCCATGATCGGATCATGAGCCTCGACACCGTCACCCTCGACGCCGGCGCCACGCTCGGCCCGCACAGCGTGATCCTGCCCGCCGCCCGCATCGCGGCGCAGGGCACGGTGGGCCCCGCGTCGCTCGTCATGCGCGGCGAGCTGGTGCCGCTCGGCAGCCGCTGGAGCGGCAACCCGATCGGGCCGTGGCGCGAGGTGCGGACTCGCGAGTACCGCGCGGCCGGAGCCGCCCGATGACGGGACGCGGAGTCGTGTTCTCGGGCGATCCGTACACCCCGGGGGTGGGCACCTGGTCGTACCGGGTGTCGTCGTACGACCTCGATCTCGACTACCGTGTGCCGACGAACCGTCTCGACGGCGTCGCCGTGATCGAGGCCGTCGCCACCGTCGACCTCGACCGCATCGAGCTCGACCTCTCCCGCCTGAAGGCGTCGAAGGTCAAGCTCGACGGCAAGCGTGTGCAGGGGGTGTCGCACGTCGGGCACACGCTCGCGGTGCGACCGCCGGCCACCATCGCGGGTGGCACCCCGTTCACCCTCGAGATCGAGTACGGGGGCCGGCCCGGTCCGCGTCGCAGCCCGTGGGGTCCGATCGGATGGGAGGAGCTCGCCGACGGCGTGCTCGTCGCCTCCCAGCCGATGGGCTCGTCGACGTGGTTCCCCTGCAACGACCGTCCGGGCGACAAGGCGAGCTACCGCATCCGCTTCACCGCCGAGGAGGACTACGCGGTCGTCTGCAGCGGCGAGCTGACGAAGACCTCCACGAGGAGCGGACGGACGACCTGGGTCTACGAGCAGGACGCACCCACCGCCGCCTACCTCGCCACCGTCCAGGTCGGCCGCTATGCGCGCCGGACGGAGGGCAAGAAGGTGCCCGTCGACTACGCGTACCCGCTCGAGCTCGAGAAGAGGCGGGCGAAGGACTTCGGCCGCCTCGACAAGATGATCTCGTTCTTCTCGAAGTCGTTCGGGCCGTACCCGTTCGACCGGTACGGCGTGGTGATCACCCGCGACACGCTCGAGATCCCCCTCGAGGCCCAGGCGATGGCGGTGTTCGGCGAGAACCACGTCGACGGCGAGCACGGCTCCGACCGGCTCATCGCGCACGAGCTGGCCCACCAGTGGTTCGGCAACAGCGTCGGGGTGTCGTCGTGGCGGCACATCTGGCTCAACGAGGGTTTCGCCTGCTACGCGGAGTGGCTGTGGTCCGAGGAGCGCGGCGGGGCCTCGGCCGACGGCCTCGCGACGCAGCACTACGAGCGGCTGCGCCTCGCGCCCGAGGACATCGTCATCGGCGACCCGGGTCCGGCGTCGATGTTCGACGATCGTGTCTACAAGCGCGGCGCGCTGACCCTCCACCAGATCCGCAGGCGGATCGGCGACGACGCCTTCTTCGCCCTCCTCCGCCGCTGGACCACCGCCCACCGTCACGGGGTGGCGGACACCGAGGGCTTCATCCAGCTCGCCGAGGAGGTGTCGGGCGCGCCGTTGCGGACGCTCTTCGACGAGTGGCTCAGTCGGCCCGCTCTGCCGTCGTGGTGAGCTCGAGGCTGCGCCAGCTCACCACCGGGACCACCCGCTTCTTGCTCGGCTTGCGCGGGGCGACGGCCACGCTCGCTCTCACGCGGCGGTCGAGCCGCACATCCGCCAGCGCGTAACGGGGTGTCTCGGGGTCGGATCCGATGGTCGCCGAGATGGCGCCCTCCTGGGCGGTGATGACCACCGAGGACGGGTCGACGGTGAGGCCCCGGCCGTCGGCCTTGAGCACCGACTCGAGTCGGGTCCAGTGCTGCACCGGATCCCAGGTGCGACCGGCCGGGCGCGAGGTGGGCGGCACCAGGGCGGCGATCGCCGAGACGGCGTCGACCGAGGTGTCGACGGGCTCGATGTCGATGCCCACCAGGCCGCTCCAGCTCGCCGCGACCGCGATGCCCACCGAGCAGTGCGCGATGCTCACGCTGAGCCGACGCCCCTTGGGGCGAGCCACGTCGACGTTCGGGCGCCCGTGCGGGCCGCCGCAGTGGGCGCAGATCGCCCAGACCGTGACGTCGGCGGCATCCACCGGCGGGTCGGCCAGCTCGGCGGCGAGCCGCCTCACCGCGATCCGTCCCGTGACGAAGCGGTCGGCGGCATCCGGATCGCTCATCGCGCGGTGGCGGCTGCGCTCCTCCTCGGTGAGCAGGGGCAGCATGCCACCGACGTCCTCCCCCGTGGGGAGAGGAACCCAGCGGACATGCACCTGAGGCGTCATCGCGAGCGACGATAGCGCGGGTGGGTGTCGTCCAGGTGAACGTCAGCCGCCGACGAGCCGACCCTGCGGTGATCGGCTCCGGCGGGCGATGGCCAGGCCGATCACACCCACCAGGACCACCGGGATGACGCCGGAGAGCAGCATCCCCGCGCGCGCACCCAGGTGCTCGACGACCTGGCCCATGATCGGCCCGCCGACCGCCTGGCCGCCGAGGAGCACCAGGACGTAGAGCGCCATGACACGGCCTCGGATCGCGGCGTTGGTCGACATCTGGACGAGCGTGTTCGCGCAGGTGATGAACAGCAGCCAGCCCAGACCCGTGACCACGAGACCGGCGCCGAACACGGCCTCGGTGGGCAGCAGCGAGGTGAGGGCCTGCGCGGCGGCGTATCCGATCGCCGACAGCACGACCGTGCGCAACCGCACCGTGCGCCGACGTGTCGACAGGATCGCACCCGTCAGCGCGCCCACCGCCACCAGCGTGTTGAAGAGCCCGTAGCCGCCCGCGCCCGTGCCGAAGACGTGGTCGGCGAAGCCCGCGAGCAGCACGGGGAGGTTCTGCGAGAAGACGGCCAGCACACCCATGATCACGATGGTCCAGAGGATGGCGGGCTTCGCCGCGGCGTAGCGCAGCCCCTCGATCAGCTGGCCGCGCCGCCGCGGAGCCCGCGGGACCGCGTGCATCTCGGAGCTGCGCAGGCGTGTGAGCGCCACCACGGTGGCCGCGCAGGCGAGCGCGTTGATGGCGAACGACCATCCGGCGCCCACGCTCACGAGCAGCACGGCGCTCGCGGCGGGCCCGATGATGCCGCCCAGCTGGAAGCCCGACGAGTTGAGGCTGATCGCGTTGGGCAGCAGACGCGGCCCGACGAGCTGGCCGGTGAAGACCTGCCTGGCCGGATTGTCGACGACGGTGACGAAGCCCAGCACGAGGGCGGCGGCGAAGACATGCCAGATCTGGGCGACACCCAGGAGCACGACCACCGCGAGCACGGCGCTGGTGAGGAACGAGAGGCTCTGCGTGATCACGAGCAGCGTGCGAGTGCGGTACCGGTCGACGATCAGTCCGCCGAGCAGGCCGAAGAGCAGCATCGGGCCGAACTGCAGCGCCGACATCGCGCCGACCGCCGCGGTGGAGCCGGTGAGCTCGAGGGCGAGCCAGTCCTGCGCGATCCGCTGCATCCAGACCGCCGACATGGCGACGAGGTTCGCGGAGGCGAAGAGGCGGTAGTTGCGCACCCCGAGCGAGACGAACGTCTGTCGCCAGGGAGGGGCCGAGGAGAGGACGGCGATGGGTTCTGTGGGCGGGGAGGGTGGAGCAGTGGTCGTCACGGTCCTTCGACGCTACGCTCGGCGTATCCATTGCGGAACCGGATGGAGCCTATTATTCTCATCACGATTCGTAATGAGGAGTCGCCGTGCTCGATCCCGTCATGCTGAGGAGCTTCCTCGCCGTCGCCGAGACCGGGAGCTTCACCCGGGCCGCAGCCCAGCTCGGCATCAGCCAGCCCACCGTGAGCCAGCACATCCGCAAGCTCGAACAGGCCACCGGGCGGATGCTCGTGGCGCGCGACACCCGAGAGGTCGCGCTCACCGACAACGGGGAGGCGCTCGCGGGGTTCGCGCGCACCATCCTCGCCGCGCATGCCGCCGCTGACGGGTACTTCAGCGGATCCGCGATGAAGGGGCGACTGCGGTTCGGTGCCGCCGACGACCTCGCGCAGACCCAGCTGCCGCGGATCCTGCGCCACTTCAGGCGGCTCTACCCGCAGATCAACCTCGAGCTCACCGTGGGGCAGAGCTGGCCGCTGTACCGGCGGCTCAAGGGCGGCCACCTCGACCTCATCCTCGTCAAGCAGGTGCCGGGCGACGAGAGCGGACTGCCCGAGTACGGCACGGTCGTGCAGCGCGACGAGCTGGTCTGGGTGGGCGAGGAGGGGGCGTCGATCGCCGAGGGGGCGCCCGTGCCGCTCGTCACGTATCAGGCGCCGAGCATCAGCCGCCGGCTCGCCATCCGCGCGCTCGAGGCCGCGGGACGCACCTGGCGGATCACCTGCAACACGCGCGAGGTCAACGGCGTGCTCGCCGCGGTTCGCGCCGGCCTGGGGTTCGCGGCGCTGCCGAGCCGCCTCATCCCGGGCGACCTCGTGCAGGTGGGCGCGCGGCTCGGACTCCCCGCGATCGGCGACGTCGAGTTCACGCTGCTCGAGAACCCGATCGCGCCCGTCGAGCCGGTGCGGGCGCTCGCCACCGCCATCCGGGAGCGCACGCTCACCTGACTCGCGCGTGCGTGTCCGCGGGCGCGCGTAGCGGATCCACCGGGCCCAGGATGGCCACAGAAGTAACGCGGCCGAAACATTCGGGGTTGATTCGCGACATCGTCGTGCACCAAAGTGGACGTCATGCCCAAAAGCAGTATGGACGCCACGTCCATTTCGTCGGGATCCGCGAAGGGTCTCGTGAAGGGGATCGCCCTGGTCGACATCGTCGCGGCCAGCGTGAAGCCCCTGCGCCAGGTCGACCTCGTCGAGGCGAGCGGTCTCCCCCGCCCCACCGCGGTGCGCCTGCTCGAGTCGCTCGTCGACCTCGACATCCTCCGGATCGAGTCGCGGGGTCTGTACGAGCTCGGCCCGAGGGTCGCCGCCTGGGGGCAGGCCTTCCTCGACGGACTCGACCTCACCCGGCAGGCGTTCGACATCATCGAGGGCCTGGTCGCGAAGAGCGACGAGACCTCGTACCTCGGCGTGCTCGACCGCAGCTCGGTGCTCTACATCTCGGCCGTCAACAGCCCGCAGCCGGTGCGGCCGGCAGCGCGGATCGGCGCCCGCAACCCGCTTCACTGCACGGGCATCGGAAAGGCGATCCTGGCCTTCCGCACCCCCGCCGAGCGGGCCGAACTGCTGGGCGCCGGCGAGCTCGAGCGCCGCACGCCGAACACCATCACCGACCGCGACGCTCTCACCGCCGAGCTCGACGCCATCGCCGAGCGCGGCTATTCGATCGACGAGATCGAGAACGAGGAGGGCGTGCGGTGCGTGGCTGCCCCGGTGCGCGACCACCTCGGAACCGTCATCGCCGCGATCTCGGTGTCGGCGCCGGCCTACCGCTTCACGCGCGACGACGTGCTCGAGTTCGCGCCCACGGTCGTCGCTGCGACGTCGGAGCTGTCTGCGCGACTGGGATACCGCGACCGCACCACGGCCGCGGCCGCCGAGGCACCCGCGGACGAGCCTGAGGTCCAGCTCGCCGCCACGAAGGGAGACACCGATGACTGACGAGAGCTGGCGCGGAAAGGTCGGCGCCCTCGACGATGAGGCGATCGAGGCGTTCCTCGAGGAGCCCCAGATCGCCCGCTTGGCCTGCCTCGACCTGGAGGGCTGGCCGTACGCCGTGCCGATGTGGCACGAGTGGCGCGACGGCGCGTTCTGGCTCGTCGCGCGCCAGAAGTCGGCCTGGGCGCGGTACCTGCAGAACGACGGGCGATGTGCGCTCACCATCGACGAGTCCGGTGCCCAGCGAAAGGTCACCGGCCAGTTCCGGGCCGTCGTCGTCGAGGAGCCGAACGTCGGTGGCGCATGGGTCCCCGTGGCCGAGCGGATGTCGGTGCGCTACCTCGGCGAGAACGGCGTCAAGTACCTGGAGCCCACCCTCGACAAGCCGAGGTGGCTCATCCGCTTGGATCCGGTGAAGATGCAGACCTGGCAGGGCAACGACTGGGCGGATCGCTACAAATGAGCCGTCCCTCCGACGTGGTGGAGCTCGCACAGCGGTTCATCCGCGTACCGAGCCCGAACCCGGGCGGGAACGAGCGTGCCGTCGCCACCGTGATGACCGACGCGATGCTCGAGCTCGGTCTGCCCTTCCCCCGCACCGTCGCTCGAGCAGCCGAGCGGCCGAACCTCGTGTCGACTCTGGACTTCGGTCCGGGTGGTCGTCATCTCGTGCTGGCCGGGCACATCGACACCAAGCCCGTCGGGGACGCCGCCTGGACGGTCGACCCGCTCGCCGCCGACACCGACGGCGACCGTCTGTACGGTCTCGGCTCGGCGGACATGAAGGGCGCGATCGCCGCGATGATGCTCGCCGTCGCGAGCCTCACCGGAGACCGGGCGCCGACGTCCGGCCGGGTCACCCTGGCCCTCGTCGCCGACGAGGAGAACGGCGCCGAGTACGGCGCCCAGCATCTCTGCCGGGCGCTCGACCTCGAGGCCGACGCCGTCGTCATCGGCGAGCCGGGCGGCATCCACGAGGACTGGGATCGACTGCACCTGGTGAGCCACGGCATCGCCCGGATGCTCGTCACGGCCTCGGCGCGGCAGGGGCACTCGAGCCTCTCCGGGCTCCTCGGCTCGCGCAACGCGGGTGTCGACGCCGCCCGTGCGCTCGTCGCCATCGCCGACCGCACGGAGCTCGTCATCCCGGAGAATCCCGCCGGTCTCGTCGACTGGCAGGCCACGATCAACCCGGCGCTGCGCTTCTCCGGTGGAGTCGGCTACGGGGTGCTGCCGGACGCCATCTCGGCGGCCGCCGAGGTCCGCACCCTTCCCGGCATGCGCCAGGAGGAGATCCGCGAGGCGCTCGCGGCGGCGGTGGCCGCCGACCCGGCTCTCCACGACGCCCAGGTCGGGATCGACTTCGACGCGGCGCCCAACGACTTCCTCGCCGCGACGGCGGTGGATCCCGGACATCCGGTCGTCGCCGCTGCTCGGCGCGCGTCCGCGATCGCCCTGGGCGTGGAGCCGCCGCTGGCGGCGTTCCCCGGGACCACCGATGCGACCTGGTTCGATCGTGCAGGCATCCCCACGCTTCCGGCACTCGGCCCCGGCCTCCTGTCGCGGTGCCACGGTGCGGACGAGTGGGTGTCGATCGATGCGCTCAGACAGGCGGTTCCGTTGTACAGCGAGCTCGTCTATGCCTTCTGCGCTGAGCGCGTGGAGGTACCGGCATGAGCGCCGCCTCGGCCTTCCTCGCCCGCGGCGGGCGCACGCTGGCCCCGCTGGCGGGCCTGATCGTCGTGCTCGTCGCGGCAGCCATCACCACGCCGGGGTCGTTCAATGCCGACGTGCTGCGTCTCGTCCTCTTCCAGATCGGCCTCATCGGCATCACCGCGATCGGTCAGACCCTCGTCCTGCTCGTCGGCGGCATCGACCTCTCGATCGGCGCCGTGATGACACTGGCCACGGTGATCGTGGCCTCGACCACGAACGGCGCCGACAGCGCGCTCCTCATCGCGGTGGTGCTCGCGCTGCTCGCGGGCCTCGCCGTCGGGGCCGCCAACTCCGCCCTCGTGCAGCTGCGCAGCGTCCCGCCCTTCGTGGCGACGTTCGCGACGTTCGTGCTGGTGCAGGGCATCATCGTGGCCTGGACCCGTGGGGCGCCCTCCGGTGCGATCCCCGACGCGATGCGCTGGCTAGGCATCGGCCGGCTGTTCGACTTCATCCCGGTGCCGGCCGTCGTCTTCGCCGTCCTCGCGGTGGTCGTCGGCCTCGTGCTCATGCGCACCACCCTGGGCCGCCGGGTCTACGCCACCGGCGCGAACCCCCGTGCCGCCCGGCTCTCCGGGGTCCCGACGGGCTGGATCGTCACCGGCGCCTACCTCGCCAGCGCGCTCACGGCGGTGCTCGCCGGGTTCGTCAACGCCGGCTACATCGGCTATGTCGACGCGGGGCTGTCGCGCAGCCTCGACCTGAACTCCATCGCCGCCGCCGTGATCGGCGGCGTGGCCCTGACCGGGGGGAAGGGACGCATCGGCCAGACCGCCGTCGGCGTCGTCCTCCTCGCCGTCCTGCTCACCTGGCTCGTCCAGCTGGGAGCAGGCGCCGGTGCCCAGCTGATCGTCTCCGGGATCGTCATTCTCGGCGCGGTCTGGCTGCAGTCCGGACGCTTCACCCTCAGCACCATCCGTCATCTGACCCGCAGAACCACCACAGCAGAGAGAGGCTGACCCGCTCATGTCCTTCCGTCCATTCCGGTCCGCTCGTGCCCGCTCCGCGGTCGCGATCGTGGCCAGCGCCGGCGTGCTCATCGCACTCGCGGCCTGCAGCTCCGAGCAGGAGGGGTCGTCCTCGACCTCTGCTGCGAACGCCGACTGTTCCAACGCCGCCGCCGCCCAGGACACCTACACCAAGGCCTGGTCGACCACCGCCGAGGAGCTCGGCATCAAGGACCTCACCCCGGTCGAGGAGACCGTGTGCGAGATCGACACCTCGTCGTACAAGAAGGACGCGCCGGCGGGCGGCTACACGATCGCGCTCGCGGCTCAGGGCCCGATCAACTCGTGGGGCACCCTCAGCGAGGAGGCGTTCAAGCGCCATGCGGACGAGATCGGCGTCAGCACCCTCTACGCGTCGGCGAACGGCGACGCGACGACGCAGGTCGACAACATCCAGCAGCTCGCCAGCCAGAAGCCCGACGCCATGGTCGTCGTGCCGATGGGCGAGGGCATCACCGGCCAGGTCCAGGCGGCGGCGGAGCAGGGCATCCCGGTGATCCTGTGCTCGGGCATCCTGCCGGACGACAGCGGCGCGGCCTCGACGGTGACCCGCCAGTACGACCTCCTCGGCTCGGCGTACGCCGAGTGGCTCGTCCAGAAGCTCGGCGGCAAGGGCAAGGTCGCGATGCTCAGCGGTCTCGCCGGCGTGCCGACCGCGGAGTACCAGGCCGCCGCGGCCAAGAAGGTGTTCGCCAACTACCCGGACATCGAGGTGGTCACCCAGCAGTACACCGAGTGGTCGCCCACCGTGGCGAAGACCGTCGCCGACAACCTGATCACCCAGTACCCGGACCTCGACGGCATCTGGAGCGACTCCGGGTACGGCGACCTCGGCGTCGTGCAGGCGTACACCGAGGCGGGCAAGACCGTGCCGCCGCTCACCGGCGACTCGAGCAACGCCTTCCTCAAGGCCACCGAGGGCACCGACGTGGAGTTCGCCCTGTCGACCTTCCCGCCCGAGATGAGCGCCGACTGCCTCGACACCGCCGTGTCGGTGCTGAAGGGCGAGCCCGTGCTGAACAAGGTCTTCATCGACTCCCCGTCGTTCACCAACGAGGACGCGTCTCAGTACGTGCGCAAGGACTGCGGCGACAACCTGTTCGTCCCGTCCACGCTCGACGACGCCACGCTCGTGGAGCTGGGGCTCTGCAGCTAGTCATGTCCATGCAGCACACGGTTCTGGAGGCCCGGGGACTGACGAAGTCGTTCCCGGGCGTCCGGGCCCTCTCCGGAGTCGACTTCACCGCGCGCGCCGGACGGGTCCATGCCCTCCTCGGTGAGAACGGCGCGGGGAAGTCGACCCTGGTCGGGATCCTCACCGGCAACCAGCGTGCCGACACCGGCACTCTCACGGTCGCCGGTGAGACCCGGGACTTCGGCAGCCCCCGCGAGGCGCTCGACGCCGGGGTGATGGCTGTCTATCAGGAGCTCACCGTCCTCCCGGCGATGACCGTGCTCGACAACGTCATGCTCGGTCAGGAGGTGACGAAAGCCGGATCCCTGAGCCTCTCGCAGCAGCGCACCATCGCCCGCGACGCGCTGTCCCGTGTCGGCCTGGCAGACATCGACCTCGGCGCCCAGGCCGGCGACTACTCGCTCGCGAACCAGCAGCTCATCGAGATCGCGCGTGCCCTCATCCGCAAGGCGAGCGTCGTCATCCTCGACGAGCCGTCCGCCGTGCTCTCGGGCGACAAGCTGGATGCCCTGCACGCGGTGGTCCGCGAGCTCGCGGCCGCGGGCACCGCCGTCGTGTACATCACGCACCTCCTCGACGAGGTGCAGGAGCTCGCCGACGACGTCACGATCCTCCGAGACGGTGCGACCGTCGCCGAGGGCGAGAAGAAGGACTTCGACACCGAGCGCATCGTGCGCGAGATGGTCGGCCGCACGGTCGACGCCGTGTTCCCCGAGCCCGGCGAGCTCACCGGCGACGTCGTGCTGCGCCTGACCGGCGTGGTGCCGCGCAGCCGCACCCGCCGCGTGGTGCCGATCGACCTCGAGGTGCGGGCCGGAGAGATCGTCGGAGTCGCGGGTCTCGTGGGATCGGGTCGCAGTCGGCTCCTCCGCACGATCGCGGGTGCGCATCCGCTCGCCGCGGGGCGCATCGAGGTGGCGGGCAGGCCGATCGGCGGCTCGATCCGTCGCGCTCTCCGGGCAGGAGTCGTGCTGGTGCCCGAGGAGCGGAAGACCGAGGGCCTCGTGCTCGACCTCACCGTCTCCGAGAACACCACCATGGCCGTGCTCGGGAGGATCGCCCGGTTCGGCTGGATCCGCCGTGCCGTTCAGCGCGATCGATGGTCGACGGAGCAGAAGCGCCTCGGCATCCGTGCTTCCGGACCGGACCAAGAGACGCGCCTGCTCTCGGGCGGCAATCAGCAGAAGATCGTCATCGCCAAGTGGCTCGAGCTGGGCCCGAAGGTGCTCGTGCTCGACGAGCCCACCCGAGGCGTCGACGTCGGGGCCAAGGCGGAGATCTACCAGATCATCAGCGAGCTCGCGGCCCAGGGCCTGGCGGTCGTCGTCGCCTCGAGCGAGCTGATCGAGGTGCTCGGGCTCTCGCATCGTGTGCTGGTGGCCAAGGACGGCTCGATCGTCGGCGAGCTGCCCGGCGGGCTCGGGAACGAGGAAGAGGTCATGCACCTCGCGATGGGAACGAACCGATGAGCACAGTCACCGCCTCCGTCGACGCTCGCCCGGAGCGATCCCGGCGCTTCGGCTTCGCTGCCCTGGTCCGCGGCGGGTTCGCGGTCTGGGTGGTCGTGATCGCGCTGGTCGTGGCGCTCAGCATCGTGAAGGGAGGGGCGTTCTGGACACCGTCGAACCTCTCGACGGTGCTCACGGCGACCGTCGTCCTCGGGCTCGTCGCGCTGGGTCAGCACCTCGTGATCCTCACCGGCGGCATCGACCTCTCGGTCGGATCCACGGCCACGCTCTCGGCCCTGCTGACCGCCGTGCTCATCGACGCCTATCCCATCCGCGTGCTGCCGGTGCTGCTCGGGATGCTCGTGCTCGGAGCGCTGGTCGGCCTCTTCAACGGCGCCTTCGTGGCGTTCGCGAAGCTGCCGGCGTTCATCGTGACGCTCGCGTCGTTCTACATCGTGCAGGGGATCGCGCTCACCGTGTCGAGCGTCCCTGCCGGGAAGGTCACGTCCGACCTCAAGAACTTCGCGCTGGGGAGCCTCGGCCCGATCCCCTACTCGTTCGTCGTCGTCGTGATCGCCGTCGCGGTCGTGGGGTACCTCCTCGCCCGCACCCGCTGGGGCAAGCACGTCTACGCGGTGGGCGGCGACCTCAAGGCGGCGCGGGCCGTCGGCATCAAGGCCGACCGCGTGCTCGTCTGGGTGTACGTCGCCTCGGGCATCCTCGCGGCCCTCGCGGGCATCATGCTCGCCGCCCGCTCGTCGATCGGCTCACCCACCGCAGGACAGGGCCTCGAGCTCTCGGCGATCACGGTCGTGGTCATCGGAGGCACCTCGCTGCTCGGCGGCCGCGGCAGCCTCTTCGGCACGCTCGGGGGCGTGCTCCTGCTCGCCCTGGTCGCCAGCTCGATCACCCTGCTCCAGATGCCCTCGACGCTCACCGACCTCATCCGGGGCGCCGTCATCGTCATCGCGGCGACGCTGTTCGTGGTGAAGGCGAAGCGTTGACCCGGGTCGACGCGCACGCTCACGTCTTCCGGCCCGCCGCGGTGTCGCCGCGGGGGTCGGACGAGCTGGCCCCGCACGATCGAGACGCCCCCGTCGAGGGGTTCACCGCCGAGCTCGAGCGCCACGGCGTCGACCGGGCGGTCCTCGTGCCGCTCGACGAGCACGACGACTACGTGCGCGAGTGCCTCGCCTCCGACCCCGTCCGCTTCGCGGCCGTCGCGGTGTCCTCCGATGCCGAGCGCGGACGAGCCCGTGGCAGGCATGCGGAGTCCGTCTCCGACGCGCTCGACCGCCGACGCGCCGGGTTCCGCTTCGGCGGCCTGCGCACGACCTGGCTCGGGGAGCCCGGTCAGGACATCCGCGATTCGCCCGCCCTGCCGATGCTGCGGTGGTGCGCCGACCAGGGCGTGGTCCTCTGGGCCTACCTGCCGCCCGACCAGTTCCCGCTGGTGGATGCGGTGGCTCGCGAGCTGCCGGATCTCGCCATCGCGCTCAACCACTTCGGCTTCTCGCCCGCGGACATGAGGGTCGACGCGCACGGACGGCCCTGGTTCGCCTCCCGCCTCCCCGACGAGAGGGTGGACGCGGTGTGCGCGCTGGCCGCGCATCCGCGGATGCACGTGCTCGTCTCCGGGCACTACGCCGTGTCGCAGGAGGACGCGCCCTACTCCGACCTGCGCGGGCCGACCACGCGGTACCTGGAGGCCTACGGCGCCGACCGGGTGATGTGGGGGTCCGACATGCCCTGGCCCGCCGCCGCGCCCGGGTACGGTGCCCTCCTCGATGCGATCGGGTCGGCGCTCGACGAGGCCGGCTCCTCCGCCGCCGAGCGGGAGCTCGTGCTGGGTGGGACCGCCTCGCGACTCTTCGCGCTCGCTCCCGCCTGAGCCCCGCGCCCAGCCCAGCGCCGGACGCGCCCTGCTCGCAGTCAGGTGACGCTCATCCGCCTCACGACCTACCACCGACCAGAACGACGAGAGAGAGACACAATGCCCCAGCTCGCACCCGCGGCCGACGCGATGCCGAGATCCGGCATCCGGCGGGTCATGGATGCCGCGTGGAAGCTCGACCGGCCGGTCATCGGCCTCCACGTCGGGGAGCCCAGCTTCGATCCGCCGGCGCACGTCATCGCCGCCGCCGAGGCCGCGTACGAGACCGGCGACACCCACTACACGCCGAACGCCGGCGTGGGTGCGCTCCGCAGTGCGATCGCCGACAAGCTGCGGTCGCACAACGGGCTCGAGGTCTCGCCCGAGCAGGTCGTGGTGACCGCCGGCGGTGCGCAGGCGCTGCACGTCGCGTTCACGGCGACGCTCACCGCCGGCGACGAGGTGCTCATCCCCGACCCCGGCTGGCCCAACTACACGATGGCCGTGGGTCTGCTGCAGGCGACCCCCGTGGGCTACTCCCTGCGGCCGGAGAACGGCTTCATGCCCGACCTCGACGAGCTCGAGCGTCTGATCACGCCTCGGACAAGGCTCATCGTCGTGAACACCCCGTCCAATCCCCTCGGGACGGTCATGCCGCCCGAGGTCGTGGAGGCGCTCGTGCGGTTCGCCGACCGTCACGACATCTGGCTGCTCTCGGACGAGTGCTACGACGCGCTCACCTACGACGTGGCCCACACCTCCCCGGCGCGCTTCGACAGCCACGGACGCGTGCTCAGCGCGTTCAGCTTCTCGAAGACCTATGCGATGACCGGGGTGCGTGTCGGGTACCTCGTCTCCGCGACGGAGTTCGCGCCGACGCTCGCGAAGCTGCAGGAGCCGATGATCGCCTGCGTGAACGCGCCCGCGCAGGCCGCAGCCCTCGCGGCGCTGTCGGGTCCGCAGGACGAGGTGGTGGCCATGCGCGAGATCTACCGCACGCGTCGCGACGCCGTGATGGGCGCCCTCGATGCGCTCGGCATCCGCTACCTCACCCCTCGTGGCGCCTTCTACCTCTGGCTCGACGTCAGCGACCGCACGGACGGCGACGTCGCCACCTGGGCGGTGCGGCTGCTCGAGAACGAGTACGTCGCGGTCGCGCCCGGGACGGCATTCGGGCCGGTCGGAGAGGGCTGGATCCGACTCTCCCTCGCCGCTGACACCGACGATCTCCTCGAGGGCGTCCGACGGATAGGAGACTTCCGATGACCGTTCGCCTGCCCATCAGCGAGGTGCTCCTCGCGAGCCGTGTCGTGGCGATCGTCCGGGGCCGCTCGTCGGAGCACCTGCAGGCCGTCTGCGAGACGCTCATCGAGTCGGGTGTGCGGTGCCTCGAGATCACGACGAACACGCCGGGCTGGATCGAGGGCATCCGCACCCTCCGCTCGCGGTACGGTGCGGAGGTGGATCTCGGATCGGGCACCGTGCTGACGGCGGAGCACGTGGCGCAGACGGTCGATGCGGGCGGCTCGTTCCTCGTGTCGCCGTCGCTCGACCTGGGCGTCGGCGCGGTGGCGGCCGAGGCCGGCCTCGGCTGGTACCCGGGCACCCTCACCCCGACCGAGATGGTGACCGGCTGGAACGCCGGTGCCACCGCCGTGAAGGTGTTCCCCGCGGCGACCGCGGGGGGACCGGAGTATCTGAAGCAGGTGCGGGCGCCGCTCGACGACGTCCTCATGATCCCGACCGGCGGGGTGTCGGCCGAGGACGTCCCTGCCTACCTCCGGGCGGGCGCCTCCGCCGTGGGAGTGGGATCGCCGCTCATCGGCGATGCGCTCTCGACGGGCGATCTGGTCGGCCTGCGCTCGCGGGCCGCAGCGATCCTCGCCGCCGCGGCCCCGGAGGGGACCGCATGACCGACGTGCTCACGTTCGGCGAGACGATGGCTCTGCTCACCCCGCACCAGGTGGGGCTGCTGCGGCACGCCGACTCGCTCGCCGTCGGCATCGCGGGCGCAGAGTCGAACGTGGCGATCGGGCTCGCGCGCCTGGGCGCATCCGTCCGCTGGATCGGTCGTGTCGGCGACGACGAGTTCGGGCGCCTCATCACGATGACCCTGCGGGGTGAGGGCGTGGACGTGCGCGCCGTGATCGACCCCGACGGCCCCACCGCGTTGATGCTCAAGGAGCAGCGGATGTCCCGCGCCACGCGGGTGGTCTACTACCGGGCTCACAGCGCAGGATCGCGGTTGTCGCCGGACGACATCGACGAGGCCTCCATCGCGGCGGCGCGAGTGCTGCACGTGTCGGGCATCACCGCCGCGCTCAGCCCCACGGCCCGCGACGCTGTGCTCGCGGCCGTGGAGCACGCCCGCGCCGCGGGAGTGCTCGTGTCGCTCGACGTGAACCACCGCTCGGCCCTCTGGGACGCAGCCACCGCCTCCCCCGTGTACCGCCGGCTCGTCGCCGCATCCGACATCGTGTTCGCGACGGAGGCGGAGGCGTCGATGATCGTCGACGGCGCGGACGCGGCGGAGCTGGCCCGTGAGCTGAGCGAGCTCGGGCCGTCGGCCGTCATCGTCAAGCGCGGTTCGCTCGGCGCCGTGGCGGTGATCGACGGGCAGGACTTGGCGGTGCTCCCGATCCCGGTCACCGCCATCGACTCGGTCGGTGCAGGAGACGCCTTCGCGGCGGGGTACCTGGCTGGTCTGTGCGCGGACGAGTCGCCGGAGGCGTGCCTCGCGCTCGCAGCGAGAACCGGGGCGTTCGCGGTCACTGTCCGCGGTGACTGGGAGGGCGCGCCCACGCGCGACGAGCTCGTGCTGCTGGACGCGGCACCCGACGAGGTCGCGCGCTGAGCGCACGGATGGGAACGCGCATCGAGCGCGGGACGGGAACAGAATAGGGACATGACGCTTCGACTCGGATACAAGGCCAGCGCTGAGCAGTTCGACCCGCGGGAGCTGGTGGAGATCGCCGTCGCCGCGGAGGCGCACGGGATGGAGTCGGTGGCCGTCTCGGACCACTTCCAGCCCTGGCGGCACGAGGGCGGACACGCGCCGTTCTCGCTCACGTGGATGGCCGCCGTCGGCGAGCGGACGTCGTCGATCCGGATCGGGACCTCGGTGATGACCCCGACGTTCCGGTACAACCCCGCGGTCATCGCGCAGGCGTTCGCGACGATGGGCGAGCTGTACCCCGGCCGGATCTTCCTCGGCGTGGGCACCGGTGAGGCGCTGAACGAGATCGCGACGGGATTCCGCGGCGCGGGCGAGCAGACCTGGCCCGAGTTCAAGGAGCGCTTCGCGCGCCTCCGCGAGGCGATCTCGCTGATGCGGGCGCTGTGGACCGAGGACCGCGTCAACTTCGAGGGCGAGTACTACTCCACCCACGACGCCTCCATCTACGACCGCCCCTCCTCCCCCATCCCGGTCTACGTCGCCGCGGGTGGCCCCGTGGTCGCGCGGTACGCCGGGCGGGCCGGCGACGGCTTCATCTGCACCTCGGGCAAGGGCATGTCGCTATACACCGACGACCTCATCCCCGCCGTGAAGGAGGGCGCCGCGAAGGCCGAGCGCTCCTTCGACGACATCGACCGGATGATCGAGATCAAGCTCTCCTACGACACCGACTACGACACCGCGCTCGAGAACACCCGCTTCTGGGCCCCGCTCGCCCTGTCGAAGGAGCAGAAGCACGACATCACCGACCCGGTCGAGATGGAGAAGGCGGCGGATGCGCTGCCCATCGAGCAGATCGCCTCGCGCTGGATCGTGGGCGCCGACCCCGACGAGGTCGTCGCGCAGATCGCCCAGTACGTCGACGCGGGGCTCAATCACCTCGTGTTCCACGCGCCGGGTCAGGACCAGCGCCGCTTCCTCGAGCTCTTCGAGCGCGACCTCGCCCCTCGCCTCCGCGCGCTCTCGGAGTAGTCCTCGCAGGGGCTTCGCATCCGCGGATCTGACAGTCGTGGCGGGCTCGTGTCGCCTGTACCCGCCACGACTGTCAGATCCGTCCCCGGTGATCAGTACCAGATCCGCGGAGGCCTGATCTGGAACGTGACGGGCGTGCTCGCGCTCGCGTAGGCCGTGCGGTACTCCAGCGTGGCCGTGTACTCGCCTCTCGAACCGGGGACGCCGGTCAGCCGACCCGTGTCCGCGTCGAGGGTCACTCCCGGAGGGAGTGCGCCCGCGACGACGCGCCACGTGCCGCGGTCGGGTGCGGATGCCGTGCACCGCTCGTTGAGTGCGAGCCCGACGGTGCCGAAGATGCCCGGGGAGCACTGGAGGGAGACGGAGTGGTCGATCACGTCGAGCGTGTACCAGAGGGACCCCGACCCGGTCTCGTCGTAGGTGTAGAGCTGGAAGGCGAAGGAGCCGGCCGCGGTCGGGGTGCCCGTGATGGTGCCCGCGAAGGGATCGAGCGAGAGGCCCGGAGGGAGGCTGCCCTCCCCCATCCCGAAGGAGATGCGCCCGCGCGTCCCCTGCTTCACCACCTCGATCCGATGGAAGTAGGGCCGCTGGAGGCTCGCGTCGCCCGGGCGGGGTGAGACGACGCAAGCATCACCCGTCGACCGATCGCAGGCGTACGGTTCGGTGGCGATCTCGGTGTCGACCGAGTCCCCATCCTCGGCGGATGCGCTGAGCGGCACCGCGAAGACGAGGGCGAGTGGGAGCGTGAGCATGGCCGCCAGGGCGGCCGGGTTCTTACGGGTTCGGATCATGGCCCCGGAGGGTACGTCATGAGGCTGCGACGATGCTGAGAAAATATCAATAACCGAGATGGGGATCGACGACACCTTCGAGGCCGCCTCCGCCGATGCGGGCGGCGACATTGCGGCCGATGCGATCCGCGAGGAGCGGCTCGATCATCGCCGGGGTGTCGGCCGTGTGCGGCGTGATGAGCGCCCGCGGCTCGGTCCAGAGCGGATGTCCGTCGGGCAGCGGCTCCGGATCCGTCACGTCGAGCGCGGCCCCCGCGATCCGTCCCTCGCGCAGGGCGGAGACCAGCGCATCCGTGTCGATGAGCCCTCCGCGCGCGATGTTGACCAGCACGACGTGAGGCTGCAGGAGGGCCAGCGCGTGGTCGTCGAGCAGGCGCCGGGTGCCGTCGGTGAGCGCGGCGGCGACGATCACGACATCCGCACCGGCGAGCACCTCCCGCAGCTGATCGCTCGTCACCGTGCGGTCGGCGCCCGCGGCGGGCGCGTCGCTCCGGCGGACCACGGTGACCGTCGTGCGGAAGGTCTTCACCAGCCGAACGATCTCGAGCGCCACTCCCCCGGCCCCGATCACCACGACCTCGAGCCCGTGCAGGCTCGTGCCCGCGACCTCGCCCCAGCTCGTCGCCCGCGCCCGCTCGGGCAGCAGCCGCAGCAACGCGAGAGTCAGCGCCAGCGCGTGCTCGGCGACGGGTTCGGCGTAGGCGCCCTTCGCGCTCGTCCAGGCCAGGTCCGGATGCGCGCGCAGCGAGTCGGCGTACTTCTCGATCCCCGCGCTCGGCAGCTGCACCCACGACACCTCGGGATGCGCCTCCAGCGCCCGCTCCAGCGCCTCCGGGCGGGTGCCGAACCAGACCACGAGCCCGTCGACGGGCTCCCCGTCGCGTACCTCGACGACGCGCCCGCCCCCGTCGCGCACCGCGCCCTCCACCCGCTCGTTCGACTCGGGCAGGACACCGACGCGCAGCTCGCTCATACCCCCATCCTCCCCCGGAACGCGGCGCGGCCCGCCGCCTCCGAGGAGACGACGGGCCGCTGTCGTGCAGGTGTCAGTAGAGGCCGGTGAGCGAGCGCTTGACGGTGATGGTGACCCACGTCCATGCGCTCGACGTCGGGGTCGTGTAAGTGATCAGCGCCTGGTAGGTGCCCGCCGCGGTGGGCGTGCCGGCGATCGCACCCTCGCCACCGAGGTACATGCCGGGAGGAAGCGCGGAGATGTTCGTGTCGACACCCCATGTTCCAGCGCCCTGGGGCTGGTTGGTCGAACAGCGGATGTACTCCGGGCGGTCGACGCGGGTGAGGATCGTCGACGGGCAGGAGATCGTGGTCGCGGCATCGGCGATCACGAGGTTCGCACCGAGCAGCACGCGGCCATCGGCGTCGGTCACGCCGATGTTGATGCCGAACACACCGGCCCTGCTGGGCGTTCCGGTGATCATCCGGCTGCTGGGATCGAAGGTGAGACCGCCCGGCAGCGAGCCGCTGATCGTGATCGACGCACTCGGGTCCACCTTGGTGCCGTCGACGGTGATCTGGTAAGAGTACGGCACACCGACGGTGCCCACCGGCGGCTGGGGCGACGTCAGGCACTCCCACCCGCTGTCGCGAGTGCAGCGGCTGGTCTCCCCCGTGCGGGCACCGATGCCCGGGACGGAGTGGCCGGCGCCCGCGTCGGCGGTGGCGGTGCGCGTCGAGGTGGTCGGTGCTGCGGGCGCGGAGGCGAACGCGGCCGCCGGCGCACCGAGGGTGAGGGCGAGGGGCAGCGCGACGAGCGCGGCCTTCGCGAGGACGGAACGGGTCGTGATCATGTGGGTCGGTCTCTTCCTGAGATTTCGTGATGAATGCTCACCATGAGCAAGCCAAGGACTGTAGAGTCCGATGCTCAGAACAAGCTGAGAATTGATCAGGTCGGGGAGATCGTGACCACCGTCGGTAATGCGCGCCGCGACGCTGCGCCTCGTGCGGCGCTCGTGCTCGTCGCTGTGTCGCTCGTGGCGTTCCTGCCTGCCGCGCTGTCTCCGTGGGTGCTGCCGAAGCTCGCCGTCCTGGCAGCGGCCGGCATCGCCGCCGCCGTAGCCGTGCCTCGTGGCCGGCTCCCGCGGTGGGTGATCCTGCTCGTGGCCCTCGCCACAGCCGTCCTGGCGATCGCCGCGCTGCTGGGCGACGCTCCCCTGGCTCAGCTGCTCGGCCGCTGGCCTCGGTTCGAGGGCGCTCTCGCGCTCGGCGGCTACACGATCGCGCTCTGGATCGGCGCACGGGTGCTCGGTCCGTCCTCGACCACACGGGATCGCGAGCTCTCCAGCCTCGCCCTGGCGGTCGTCGCGCTGGCGGTCGGGGGCACCGCGGTGCTCGAGACGTGCGGAATCCGTTTCCTTCCCGGGTCGGAGTCCGAGGTGACGAGCCGGCCCGGATCCCTGCTCGGGAACGCCACCGACCAGGGGCTGCTCGGGGCGATGCTCGCGGTCATGCTCGTCGTCGCCCTCGCGACTGCGACCGCAACCCACCGTCGCACCGGGCAGAGACTTCTCCTGGCCCTCGGATCGACCGCAGCGCTCGCGGCGGTGGTCCTCTCGGCATCCCGTGCGGCCATCGCTTCCCTCGCCTTCGGGATGGTGCTCCTCGGCGTCCTCTGGGTGGCGACGGCGCCTCGGGGTCGACGGCGATGGCGTCTGCTCATGACGACGGCGATCCTGGCCGGGCTCACGGCCGCCGCGCTGCTCGTGCCACTGACGCAGAGCAGGCTGCTGGGCACGAGCCCCTTCGCCTCGACCACGATCGAGGGCCGCTTCCAGCTGTGGGTCGAGTCGCTGAGGGTGCTCGCGAGCTCGCCGCTTCTCGGCACCGGCCCGAGCGGCTTCGAGGATGCAGTGCCCGCAGAGCATGGGCCGGAGTGGTTCCCGCTCTTCGGGTACGGTTCGGTGGTCGACTCGCCGCATGACATCGCGCTGCAGGCGATTCTCGCCGGTGGACTGCCGCTGCTGCTTCTCGCGGGAGCACTCGTGCTCGGCGTGCTCGGCACGGCGATCCGGCGCATCCGCGAGCTGGGGCTCACCGAGTCGGAGCGGAGCAGGCGGGCACTGGTCCTCTCTGCCCTCGTCGCGGTGCTCGTCTGGATGCTCGGAGCGAGCACGCACTTCACGACCACGGGGCCGGTGATCCTGGTGGCGCTGTGCATCGGCGTCATCGTCGCGCATCCTCCGCGGCCGTCGACCGTGACGATCACCGGAGCACGTGCACGCGTGGTCCGGCTCCTCCCCGGAGTCGCCGTCGTAGCCTGGTCGATGCTCACCGCGACCGCGCTGGCGGGTGAGGTGGCGCTCCGAACCGGGGTGGAGGCCGTCGCCGAGTCGCCGGAGCGGGCGAACACCGCCTTCGAGACCGCGGTCCACCTCCGTCCCTGGGATCCCGATGTGCTCGTGATCGCCGCCGAGGAGTTCGCCGCAGCCGCGGATCGCGGTGATGCGGATGTCGGCGGTCTCGCATCGACCTGGGCCGGGCGCGCGGTCGACGCGCTGCCCGCGTCCGTGCCCGCCGCGAAGGCCCTCGCGGCCTCGCGGCAGCACGCGGGCGACTTCGCCGCCGCCGAGCAGACCCTGCGCGACCTCGACCTGCGCGCACCGAACGACCCGCAGACACTGCACCGGCTGGGCGGTGTCCTCATCCTCCAGGGCCGGTACGACGAGGCGGACGCGGCGCTCCGGGATGCACGCACGCTCGCGCCGGACGAGCCGGGGATCACCGAGACCCTGGCGTACCTGTACCAGGTGACCGGCGACGACGAGGCGCTCGCCGCGCTGCTCCGCGACGCAGCTGCCCGATGACGCCCTCGACAGACGGAGTGCGCGTCAGCGGGCCGCGGCGCCGACCGTGTCCGGGTGCAGGCGCTCGAGCTGCAGGGCGAGCCAGGGGCTGAACGCCCAGCTCGCGGCGGAGACCGCGACGCGGAGCTCGGCGGGGTCGACCCAGCGCCACTCCATCACCTCGTCGCGGTGGGGCTCGAACGGGCCGGCGACGCGCGCGGTGTAGACGGGGCACACCTCGTTCTCGACGATGCCGGAGGCGTCGACGGCGAGGTAGCGGAAGTCGGGCAGCACCAGCTCGACGGAGTCGAGCTCCATGCCGAGCTCGTCGGCAGCGCGACGGCTGACAGCGTGGACGATGTCCTCGCCGGGCGCGGGGTGTCCGCAGAACGAGTTCGTCCAGACGCCGGGCCAGGTGCGCTTGTGGAGCGCGCGGCGGGTGACGAGCATCCGCCCCTCGTCGTCGAAGACATGGCAGGAGAAGGCCAGGTGGAGCGGGGTGTCCTCGGTGTGCACGGTGGCCTTGTCGGCGGTCCCGATGGCGACGCCGTCGTCGGAGAGGAGGACCACCTGCTCGGTCGTCTGTGCCATGTCGTTGACCTCCTTTATTACTAGACTGCCATGTAATGTGAACCAGGTGGACGCACACGGCCTCCTGGCTCTCTCCGAACGGCGCACGCACCTTGTCGACGAGGTGCTCGCGCGCTTCTTCACCGAGCAGCGCGGTCGCGCCCGGGGGATCGGTGAGGCCTACAGCACACTCTGGGAGACGCTGGAGCGCAACTCGGCGGGCGGGAAGCGCTTCAGACCCCGGATGGTGATGGCGGCCTACGAATCGCTCGGCGGCCAGGACATCGAGTCGGCCGCCACCGTCGGTGCGGCGTTCGAGCTGCTGCACACGGCCCTCATCGTGCACGACGACGTCATCGACCGCGACTTCGTCCGCCGTGGCAGCCCGAACGTATCGGGCAGCTACCGTGACATCGCGACCACCGCGGGCATCCCCATCCCGATCGCGGAGCACCGGGGGATGTCGGTGGCCGTGATCGCCGGCGACCTCGCGCTCTTCTACGCCTACCGCCTGATCGACACGGGCCGGCTGCCCGACGCGGTGCGCCGCAGCGTGCTCGATGTGCTCGACGAGTCGATGTTCCTGTCGGCGGCGGGCGAGCTCTACGACGTCGACTTCTCGATCCGGGCGGGCATCCCTCCCGTGGAGGAGATCGTCGAGATGGAGCGGCTCAAGACCGCCATGTACTCGTTCGAGGGGCCGCTGCGGGCCGGTGCGCTGCTCGCCGGCGCCGGCCAGGATGCGGTGGATGCGCTGGGCGACTTCGGACGCGGCATCGGCATCGCGTTCCAGATCGTCGACGACCTCCTCGGGGTCTTCGGCGACGAGGAGGCCACCGGCAAGTCGAACCTCGGCGACCTGCGCGAGGGCAAGAGCACCGTCATCCTCGCCCACGCCGTGACACGGCCGGAGTACCAGGAGGTCGCCCAGCTCGTCGGCGACCCGAACCTCACGCTCGATCAGGCCGAGCGCATCCGCGCCGTGCTCGAGACGACGGGATCGCGGCGATTCGCCGAGGCGCTCGCCCGCGACTACGCCAATCGTGCCTGGGAGGCGCTGGCCTCCCCCGCGCTCACCCACCGGGTGCGCGACGAGTTCCGGCCCGTCGTCGCCGGCGTGCTGGAGCGCGTCCGATGAGCGACCCCGCACGCGAGTCGCAGCTCTCCCTCTACGATCGCGTCGCCGTCGAGACGGCGTCGATCGTCATCCGCCGCTACTCCACGTCGTTCGGCCTCG
This sequence comes from Cnuibacter sp. UC19_7, assembly GCF_042699995.1. Taxonomy (GTDB): domain Bacteria; phylum Actinomycetota; class Actinomycetes; order Actinomycetales; family Microbacteriaceae; genus Cnuibacter. The sequence goes on along the minus strand of NZ_CP170560.1, from coordinate 2,444,037 downwards.
CGGCCCGACTGCTGGGGGCGACGGTGCGTCGCGACGTCGAGAACATCTACGCGCTGGTGCGGATCGCCGACGAGGTCGTCGACGGGCTGGGGGAGTCGGCCCACCTCGACGCCGATGCCATCCGCGAGCGGCTGGATGCGCTCGAGGCCGAGACGGAGGAGGCGATCCGCTGCGGGTACAGCACCAACCTGGTGGTGCACGCGTTCGCGCTGACGTCGCGGCAGGTGGGCATCGGCACCGACCTCACCCGGCCGTTCTTCCGCTCGATGCGCGCCGACATCACGCGCACCGCCCACAACCGTGAGTCGTTCGACGACTACGTGTACGGATCCGCGGAGGTCGTCGGCCTGATGTGCCTCAAGGCCTTCCTGCGTGGCGTCGACGTGACGCCGTCGGAGCGCGCCCGGCTCGAAGCGGGCGGGCGGCACCTGGGTGCCGCCTTCCAGAAGATCAACTTCCTCCGCGACCTGTCGGCCGACTTCCGCACCCTCGGGCGCAGCTACTTCCCGGATGTGACCGTCGAGTCGTTCACGGAAGCCCAGAAGGCCGAGATCCTGGCGGAGATCGAGCACGACCTCGACTGCGCCGCGCGCTGCCTTCCGGGACTCCCGCCGTCGTCGCGCAAGGCCGTGGCGCTGGCCCAGGGGCTCTTCGAAGAGCTCACCTCGCGGCTGCGCGAGACACCGGCCGCCACGCTCATGACCACGCGCATCCGCGTCCCCAACGCTGTGAAGGCGAGAATAGCTGCAGGGGCCGCCGTCGGGCGGCTGCCACGGACGGTCGAGAAGGAAGCAGCGGAGTGACGTCGAGAGCGGTCGTGATCGGAGGTGGGATCAGCGGCCTGGCCACAGCCGCGCTGCTGGCCCGCGAGGGGCGTCAGGTCACGCTCCTGGAGAAGAACGACGCCCTGGGCGGTCGTGCGGGCAGCTGGGAGCAGGACGGCTTCCGCTTCGACACCGGCCCGTCGTGGTACCTCATGCCCGAGGTGTTCGATCACTTCTTCAAGCTGATGGGCACGAGTGCCGACCGGGAGCTCGACCTCGTGCGTCTCGACCCCGGATATCGCGTGTACACGGAGGGCGACGCGAAGCCGATCGACATCGCGGCGAGCCGCGAGGAGAACATCGCGCTCTTCGAGTCGCTCGAGCCGGGCTCCGGTCCGAAGATGGAGGCGTATCTCGACTCGGCCGCCGAGACCTACGGGTTGGCGAAGGAGCACTTCCTCTACTCGACGTTCGACCAGGTCCGGCCGCTGCTCGTCGGTCCGGTGCTGAAGCGCTTCCCCCGGCTGGTGCGGTTGCTCACCGAGAACCTGATGTCTTTCGCAGGCCGGACGGTCCGCGACGACAGGCTCCAGAAGATCCTCGGGTACCCGGGTGTGTTCCTCGGCACGTCGCCGTATTCCGCTCCGAGCATGTACCACCTCATGAGCCACCTCGACCTCGCCGACGGCGTGCTCTATCCCCGGGGCGGGTTCACGTCCGTGATCGCGGCGATCGAGCGGATCGCGCGCCGGGCCGGTGTCGAGATCATCACGGGTGCCGAGGCCACCCGCATCGTGCTGCAGGCGGAGGCGGATGTGGCGGCTGCAGTGATCACGAAGCCCGCCGATCCGTACGACTACCCCACAACGGAGTTCGACACGACCGTGCTCGACCGCGACGAGCTGCGACGCATGCTCGGCGGGGAATATGAGCCTGCCGCCACGGTTCCCGCCGCCATCGAGACACCCCGAGAGCCCTCCCGAGGCGAACTGCCCCACGTGGGCGGGGTCAACTGGTCTGATGCGGACGGTCGAGCGCACTCGATCGAGGCGGATCTCGTCGTGTCCACCGCCGATCTCCACCACAGCGAGGTCGACCTGCTCCTGCCCGAACTCCAGACCTACCCCGAGGCCTACTGGGAGAAGCGGATCGCCGGACCCTCGGCGGTCCTGATCTACCTGGGCGTGCGCGGCGACCTGCCGGAGCTCGAGCACCACACGCTGTTCTTCACGAAGGACTGGCGGGCGAACTTCCGCGCGATCTTCGACTCGGAGCCGGGAACCGCCGTACCCGACCCCGCGTCGATCTATGTGTGCCGGCCCAGCGCCTCCGACGCCGCCGTGGCGCCCGACGGCGAGGAGAACCTCTTCGTGCTGGTGCCGATCGCGCCCGACGTGTCGCTCGGACGCGGGGGAGTCGACGGCGACGGCGACGCCCGCATCGAGACGATCGCCGACGCGGCCATCGAGCAGATCGCGGCCTGGGCGGGCATCCCCGATCTCGCGTCGCGCATCCTGGTTCGCCGCACGGTGGGCCCGGCCGACTTCGCCGACGACTTCCACGCCTGGAAGGGCACCGCCCTCGGCCCGGCCCACACGCTGCGTCAGAGCGCGATGTTCCGCGCGAAGGGCGTCAGCTCGAAGGTGGGCGGGCTCTACTACGCCGGTGCATCGACGATGCCCGGTGTGGGCTTGCCCATGTGCCTCATCAGCGCGGAGCTGGTGATCAAGCGACTGCGTGGGGACGTCTCGACGACGCCGCTGCCGGAGCCGCTCGAGCCGCTCGAGAAGGCCGACCGGATGGCGCCCGATGCGCCCGCCGGCGGCGTGAGCTGAATGGGCTTCCTCTACCTCTGCGCACTGCTGATCTCGATCGGCGGCATGATCACGCTCGACCGACGGTTCCGGCTGTTCGTCTTCGCGGGGGTGCCGTGGCGCGCGATCGCCGTGCTCGTCACCGGGGTGGTGTTCTTCCTAGTCTGGGACCTCTTCGGCATCGGCCTCGGGGTGTTCTTCCGCGGGGAGACGGCGTTCATGACGGGCCTGGTCATCGCGCCGGAGCTGCCCGTCGAGGAGGTCTTCTTCCTCCTGCTGCTCTGCTACCTGACGATGGTGGTGTTCTGCGCGGCGAGGCGGATGCTCGCGGCTCGTCTCCCGCGCACGAGAGCGGGGGAGAGGGCATGACGTACTGGGCGCTCAACTCCTTCTTCCTCGCCGTGGTCGCGGCCGTGGGGATCGTCGCCGTGGTGTCGCTCGCCCGGCGACGGAGCGCTTCGTTGCGCCGGACGCTGGGCGCCGGGGCGATCGGCCTCGGTGTGCTGCTGGTGATGACGGCCGTATTCGATAACGTCATGATCGCGGTCGGGCTCGTCGCGTACGCCCCCGACCGGATCAGCGGCGCCTTCATCGGGATCGCCCCGGTCGAGGACTTCGCCTACGCCATCGCCGCGGCCGTGCTGCTGCCGTCGCTCTGGGTGCTGCTGGAACCCCGGGCCAGGACGTCCGAGGAGGGACCGCGGTGATCCGCCAGCTTCTGCTCTCATCCCGTCCGCTCTCGTGGGTGAACACCGCCTACCCGTTCGCGGCGGCGTACCTGCTGACCGTGCGCGAGGTCGACTGGGTCTTCATCGTCGGCACGATCTACTTCCTCGTGCCCTACAACCTCGCGATGTACGGCATCAACGACGTCTTCGACTACGAGTCCGACCTCCGCAACCCGCGCAAGGGAGGGGTCGAGGGGGCGGTGCTCGACCGGTCGCTGCACCGCATCACGCTGTGGGGCGTCGTCATCACGAACGTGCCCTTCCTGGTGGTGCTCGTGTTGGCGGGGTCGCCGCTGTCGTGGTTGGTGCTCGCCGTGAGCGTCTTCGCCGTGATCGCGTACAGCGCACCCGTGCTGCGGTTCAAGGAGCGGCCCTTCCTCGACTCGCTCACCTCGAGCACGCACTTCGTGAGCCCCGCCGTCTACGGCTTCGCGCTGGCGGGCGCGACCGTGACCCCGGGGCTCGTCGCGCTCCTGGCCGCCTACTTCGTGTGGGGCGTCGCGAGTCACGCGTTCGGAGCGGTGCAGGACATCCTGCCCGACCGCGAGGCCGGGATCGGATCCGTCGCCACGGTGATCGGGGCGCGCGCCACCGTGCGTCTGGCGTTCGTCGCCTACGTGGCGAGCGGTCTCCTGATGCTGCTCACCCCCTGGCCCGGCCCTCTGGCAGGCCTCCTAGCCCTGCCCTATGCGGTGAGCATCCTGCCGTTCTGGTCGATCACCGACCCGGAGGCGGAGAGCGCCAACCGGGGCTGGCGCCGCTTCCTGCTGCTCAACTTCGTGAGCGGCTTCCTCATCACCCTGCTCCTGATCTGGACCTGGCTGCTCACCTCCTGATCGCGGGGCGACCGTGACGAATGTCACGGTGAGGTCGTGACGCAGGGCCGAGGCATCCGCGTCGCGCGCCCGTCAGGCTGGGGACATGCAGACGACGACACCTCCCCGGCAGGCGCCCCCCGCCGCCACCACTCTCCGACCGGCGGTCGACGCGACCGCGCTGGTCAAGCGCTTCGGCTCGGTCCGCGCGGTCGACGGTGTCGACCTCCACGTCCGGCAGGGCGAGATCGTCGCCTTCCTCGGCCCGAACGGCGCGGGCAAGACGAGCACGATCGACATGCTCCTCGGCCTCACCACTCCGGATGAGGGCACCGTCCAGGTGTTCGGCGAGGCGCCCCGGGCGGCGATCGCCCACGGCCTCGTGTCGGCGGTGCTCCAGACCGGCGGACTCCTTAAGGACATCAGCGTGCGTGAGACGCTCGAGCTCACCGCGAGCCTGTTCGCCGACACCCGGCCGGTGGCCGAGGTGATGGCGCGGGCGGGCATCGCGGAGATCGCGGATCGCCGCGTGGGGGTCTGCTCCGGCGGCCAGCAGCAGCGGCTGCGCTTCGCGATGGCGCTGCTCTCGGACCCGGGACTCCTCATCCTCGACGAGCCCACCACGGGCATGGACGTCGAGGGGCGCCGGTCGTTCTGGAACGCGATCCGCGCCGACGCCGCCCGCGGGCGGACGGTGCTGTTCGCCACCCACTACCTCGAGGAGGCCGACGAGTACGCCGACCGCATCGTGCTGATGAGCCGCGGACGCATCGTCGCCGACGGCACGACCAGCGAGATCAAGAACCTCGTCTCGGGACGGGTCGTGCAGGCCACGCTGCCGCAGGCGGACCAGGTCGCGCTCGCGGCGCTCCCGGGCGTCGACGACGTGGAGATCAAGGGCGATCGCATCGTGCTCCACACCAAGGACTCCGACGCCGTGGCGCGGTACCTGCTCACGCAGACAGACGCCCGCAACGTCGAGATCACGCCGCAGAACCTCGAGAGCGTGTTCCTCGCGCTCACCTCCGACGAGTCGGACGACCAGAAGCAGGGAGCACGCTCATGACCGCAGCGACCAGCGCATCCGCCGGAACCCAGGCGACCTCGGCATCCGACCGGGTCACGCTCGACCGCCGGGTGCCGCCCCTCGGTGGCTTCAACCTCACGTACCTGAGCATCGAGCTCAAGCGGAAGCTGCGCAACCGTCGCACGCTCGTCTTCACCGTGGCGTTCCCGATCGTGATGTTCATCATCATCGGGCTGCCCCTCCGCGACGTGCCGCTCACCGACAAGCCGCTCGACCAGGGCGGTCTGTCGGTCGCGGCCTACATCATGGTCTCGATGGCGATGTACGGCGCGATGATGTCGGCCACGCAGACGGGCGCCGCGGTGGGCGTCGAACGCGCCCAGGGATGGAGCCGCCAGCTGCGGCTCACGCCGATCAACCCGCTCGTCAACGTGGTGATCAAGATGATCGCCGGCATGCTGCTCGGCCTGTTCGCCGTGGTGGCGACCTTCGCGGCCGGCGCGATCAGCGGCATCCAGCTCGACCCCTGGCAGTGGATCTCGACCGGTCTCGTCGCGTGGCTGCTGGCCGCCGCGGTGTTCACCGCGCTCGGGCTCATGGTCGGCTACCTCGTGCCCGGCGAGAACGCCGCCCAGATCACGAGCCTCGCCATCGTGCTGCTGGCCTTCCTCGGCGGACTCTTCTACCCGGTGAGCAGCATGCCCGACTTCATGCAGACCATCGCCTCCTTCACGCCCGTCTACGGCATCAGCCAGATTGCTCGGGCGCCGCTGACCGGCGAGACCGTCGACCTGCTGTGGGTGGTCAACGCCTTCGTGTGGTTGGCGATCTTCGTGGGCGGCACGGCCTGGGCCTTCCGCCGCGACACCAAGCGGGTGTGAGCCTCCTCGACCGTAGAGTGATCCCCATGGTGGATGGACGAGCGGACGGCGGGCCCGGGTGGCCCATCCGTCCCTCGTCCATCACCTCGTTCGGGAAGCTCTCGACCCGGCAGATCCTCCTGTCGGCGGGCGCCAGGCGCTGGTACCTCGGGGCGGCCATCGCGCTGATCTGGCTCGTCAGCATCGCGCAGGCGGCCGTCGACCACTCCGGCTCGGTCGCCGCCGCGGTCGCCGGGGTCGCGCTCGTCGTCGTCTTCGGGCTCGCCTTCCTCGCCGGCGCGCCGCTCACGTGGTCGCTCCCGGCTCGGCGGCGGCTCCTCGTGCCGGCGGGCCTTCTGGTGCTGTCGTTCGCGCTCTTCCCGTGGATCCAGTGGGACGTCGTCGGATCGTGGACCTACGTCGGCGTGCTGGTCGGGATGGGTCTGCTCCCGTGGCGGGTCACCTGGCCGGTCATCCTGGGGCTGGCGGCGGCCGCGCTCATCGCCCTCGGCGTCACAGAGGGCTGGAGCGAGGACATCCTGTGGGTCCCCGCCATCATCCTGTCGATCTCCGCGATGATGGCGGCGTTCGCGCGCACCACGGCGACCATCGCGCAGCTGCGCGACACCCAGGCCGAGCTCGAGATCCTCGCCGTGGAGCGGGAGCGCAGTCGCGTGGGCCGCGACCTCCACGACATCCTCGGGCACTCCCTCACCGTCATCACGGTGAAGGCCGAGCTCGCGGGCAGGCTCGTCGACGCCGATCCGGTGCGGGCACGCACCGAGATCGCCGAGGTCGAGGGGCTCGCTCGGGGAGCGCTCGCCGACGTGCGGGCGACCGTCGCGGGGTTCCGCGGCGTCAACGTGAGCACCGAGCTGGCCGCCGCGCGGTCGGCGCTCACGGCGGCGGGCATCACGGCCGACCTGCCGTCGTCGACCGACGTCGTCCCCGCCGACCGCCGCGAGCTCGCCGGCTGGGTGGTGCGCGAGGGCGTGACCAACGTGATCCGTCATTCGAGCGCCGCGACCTGCCGCATCTCGTTCCGCGGGGGAGAGGTCGAGGTCGCCGACGACGGCATCGGGCCCGCCGCTCCCGCCGCGGTGTCGACGGGGCTCACGGGGCTGCGCGAGCGCGTCGAGGCGACGGGCGGGCGGATGAGCGTGGGGCGCAGCGACCTCGGCGGGTTCAGTCTGCGGGTGCTGCTGTGAGCGGGGGTGCGGCCGTGTCGTCGGATGCGTCCTCCATCCGGTTGCTCGTCGCCGACGATCAGGCGCTCGTGCGCGGAGCGCTGTCGGCCCTGCTCGGGCTGGAGCCCGACATCGAGGTCGTTGCGGAGGTGGGGCGGGGAGACGAGGTCGTGGCGGCGGCGGTGGCGGCGGACGCACAGGTGGCGATGCTCGACATCGAGATGCCCGGGATCGACGGGATCGCCGCCGCGGCCGAGCTGCGTGCGGCCCGGCCGTCGTGCCGCGTGATCATCGTCACCACGTTCGGACGGCCGGGATACCTCAAGCGCGCCATCCAGGCGGGCGCCTCCGGTTTCGTCGTGAAGGACACCCCGGCCACCCAGCTGGCGGATGCGATCCGCCGGGTCCATCGCGGAGAACGCGTGCTCGATCCCACCCTCGCCGCGGAGTCGCTGGCGCAGGGCGACTCGCCCCTGACGGAGCGCGAGACCGACGCGCTCGCACTCGCCCGCACCGGAGGGACGGTCGCCGACATCGCCCGCATCCTGCACCTCTCGGAGGGCACGGTGCGCAACCATCTGTCCGCCGCCATCGGGAAGACCGGCGGACGCAACCGGGCCGACGCCGCCCGCATCGCCGAGGCGAACGGCTGGCTGTAGCCGCGCACCCGCCACTCGCCGGCGTCGTCGTGGCCTACCCCGGACCGGCGCGGAGCGCCATCCGTCCCGGATGCGCCGGGGCACGGGATAGCGTGGACGCATGGAGCGCAGATCAGCGGTGCCCACCGTGCAGGTGGACGACGGCACCTTCCGGGTGACGGAGTGGCGGTTCGAGCCGGGCGCCGAGACCGGATGGCACACGCACGAGCATCCGTACGTCGTCGTGCCGCTCTCGACCGGCACGCTGGCCGTCGAGCAGGAGGACGGCGGCCACGCGGTCTTCGAGTACGTGCACGGCCGCAGCTACAGCCGCGAGCCCGGCGCCCGCCACAACGTGGTGAACCACAACGCGGACGGCTTCGCCTTCGTCGAGATCGAGCTCGTCACCCGCTGAGCGCGGGTCTGTGCGCGGGTGCGCGACGCTCTAGAGCGGCTCGACGCCGAAGGCGCGGGCGAGCTTGTCGATCTTCTGCGCGCGGCCGAGGCGCGGCAGGTCGGACCCGTCGCGGATGACACCGCCACGGGCCTCGAAGTCGGCGAGGAAGTCGCGCGCCCACGTCACATCCGACTTGGTGGGGGAGATGGCCTCGTTGATGACGGGCAGCTGGTCGCGGTCGAGGCAGAGCTTGCCGGTGAGACCGAGGGCCACCGCCACCTCCGACTGCTCGCGCAGGATCGGGTGGCTCGAGCTGACGGTGGGGCCGTCGATCGGGCCGGGGAGCTTGCCGATGCGCGACGCCACGACGAGGCGGGAGCGGGGATACGCCATGGCCATGTCGTCGGCGCTGGTGCCCGTGTCGCGACGGTAGTCGCCGCTGCCGAACGCGAGGCGGAACGCGCCGCGGGCGCGGGCGATCGACACCGCCTCCTCGATGCCGAGAGCCGACTCGATGAGCGCGAGCACGGGGGTGGATCCGCCGAGCCGGTCGAACGTCTCGGTCACGTCGGCGGCCGACTCGGTCTTCGCGAGCATCACGCCGCGGAGGCCGGGGAGGCCCTTGAGGTGGTCGACGTCGCCGCTCCAGAAGTCGGTGGTGCGGTCGTTGATGCGCACCCAGGCGCTGCCGCCGCCGGAGAGCCAGGTCGCGACGTCGTCGCGGGCCTGGGGCTTGAGCTTCGGATCGACCGCGTCCTCGATGTCGAGCACGATCTGATCGGCCCGCGAGCGGTGCGCGACGTCGAACTCGTCGGTGCGGCGGGCGGACACCAGCAGCCAGGAGCGGGCGATCTCGGCGGACACCTCGTCGGCTTCGTCGGCGGGGCGGGAGGTGGTGGGCAACGTCATCGTCTCGGGCTCTTCTCTGGGTGTGCACGTGTCGGAGCGCTTTCGATGTTACCCGCGCCCGCGCGCCGCCCGATTCACGCGCGCGTGCCGAGGAGCGGCTCGATCGACTCGAGAGCGGCGCTGGACAGCAGCACGAGGGTGAGCGCCGCCGCCGCGCTGAGCAGCGCGAGAAGCGACAGCGTGAGCCCGATGCCGGCGAGCGTGCGGGGTCGTCGGAACAGCCCCACGATCGCCGTGATGGTGCCGCCCAGCCCGAGCAGTCCCGCGAGCGGCGCCGCGAGGATCCACGACAGCAGCCCGACGACGACGTCGACCTGCGCCGCGTCGTCCAGCTCGAGCCCGCCCCACAGCACGGCCGCGAGCACGACGATCACGAGCACGATCGGCACCGCCGCGAGCACCCCGATGCCGCCCACGATCACCGACGCGAGCCCCGGCCCATTCCGCCGGTGCGCGACCATCGTCAGCTGAGACATACTCGGTTATATCACGCCTCCCTCACCCGAGCCACACGCCTCTGCGGGCCGCGGAAACGCAGTGGGACGGCCGTGCGGCACGTGCGGCAGCTGTTCACGCCCGGTTCACGGGGGCGACCCCGGCGGGTCGGACGGGGTGCATACCGTGCTCCAGTGGATGCGCCGCGCCAGGAGCGCGAGACCGCGCATCCGGTCCACAGCATCGGAGGAGACCCGTGAACCCGACCACCCCGACCGCCGTCCGCGCCGGTCGCCGTCCCGGCCGCACCGTGCTCGTGGCGGCTGCCGCCGCCGCGGCGCTCTCGCTCACCCTCGCCGCGTGCTCCAGCTCGGCCGACGCCACCGGGGGCAGCAGCTCCGCCGGCGACGCGGCGAAGGCCACCAGCGCCGCCGACCTCGGCGGCATGGACGCCCTCGTCGCGGCCGCGAAGGCCGAGGGTCAGCTCAACGTGATCGCGCTGCCCGACAACTGGGCCAACTACGGCAAGATCATCTCCGCGTTCGAGGACGAGTACGGCATCACGGTCAACTCGGCCGACCCCGACGTGTCGAGCGCGGAGGAGATCCAGGCCGCCCAGAACCTCAAGGGCCAGGACACCGCGCCCGACGCGTTCGACCTCGGCGCCGCCGTCGCGCTCGCGAACACCGACCAGTTCGCGCCGTACCAGGTCGAGTCGTGGGATGACATCCCCGCCGACAACAAGGAGTCGACCGGCCTCTGGGTCAACGACTACACGGGTCTCATGTCGATCGGCTACGACCCGAAGGCCGTCCCCGCGCCGAAGTCGCTGCAGGATCTCCTCGGCGCCGACTACAAGGGGAAGGTCGCGATCAATGGCGATCCGACGCAGGCCGGCGCGGCCATCGCCGCCGTCGAGCTCGCCGCCCTGCAGAACAAGGGCACGGCGGAGGACATCCAGCCCGGCGTCGACTTCTTCTCGCAGCTGAACAAGGCGGGCAACTTCCTCACCGTCGACCCGACCCCCGCGACCATCGCCTCAGGCGAGACCCCGGTGGTCTTCGACTGGAGCTACAACAACCTCAGCGCCGTCGACGCCTCGAGCGGCCGGGAGTGGAAGACCGTCATCCTGCCCGGCGTCGCGCTCGGCAGCTACTACAACCAGGCCATCAACGTCGACGCGCCGCACCCGGCGGCTGCGCGCCTCTGGCAGGAGTTCCTCTACGGGGACGACGCGCAGAACATGTTCCTCGCCGCCGGCGCGTACCCCGTCCGCCTCGCGGCGATGCAGGAGGCGGGCACCGTCGACAAGGACGCGCTCGACGCCGTGGGCGCCCCGCCGGCCGACGTCGTGCAGTTCACCGCGAAGCAGACCGAGGCCGCCTCGGCTCTCCTCGCCGGCAACTGGGCTGCCGCGATCCAGTGACCACGGCCACGGCAGCACGCGCATCCGGCGACCTCGCTACCGGAACCACCCCCGGTGCGCCGAGGCGCCGGATGCGCGTGCGCGCCGCCTACCTCGGGCTCACGCCGTTCGCGGCCTACGTCCTGCTCTTCCTCGCCATCCCGACGTTGCTCGCGGTGGCGACCGGCTTCGTCGGTCCGGATGGCGGGTTCACGCTCGCCGACGTCGCCGCGCTGCTCGATCCGGCGGTGCTCAGCGCGTTCGGCAGCTCGTTCTGGGTGTCGGCCGTCACGGCGGTGATCGGCGCCGTCGTCGGCGCGCTCGTCTGCTACGCGCTGCTCGGCACCCGCCCGGACGGGCCGCTGCGCGCCGTCGTCGACTCGATCTCGAGCGTGCTCGCCCAGTTCGGCGGCGTGATGCTCGCGTTCGCGTTCATCGCGACCATCGGCATCCAGGGCATCGTCACCGTGCTGCTGAAGGGCTGGGGTGTCGACATCTACGCGGATGGGGTCTGGCTGTACCAGGTGCCCGGACTCCTCTTTCCCTACCTCTACTTCCAGGTGCCGCTCATGGTGATCACGTTCATGCCGGCGATGGAGGGCCTCAAGCCGCAGTGGGCGGAGGCGAACGCGGTGCTCGGCGGATCCCGGGCCACCTACTGGTGGCGGATCGCCTTCCCCATCCTCGCCCCGTCGTTCTTCGGCAGCCTGTTGCTGCTGTTCGCCAATGCGTTCTCCTCCTACGCCACGGCTGCCGCGCTCATCAGCCAGGGGTCGCAGATCGTGCCGCTGCAGATTCGCGCCGCACTGGTCAGCGAGACGGTGCTGGGGCGCGAGAACGTCGCGGGTGCGCTCGCCCTCGGGATGATCATCGTGATGGTCGTGCTCATGTACTCCTATTCGCTCCTGCAATCGCGGACCGAGCGGTGGCAGCGGTGAACCGGCCCATCGGGGCGGCTCCCTCGCCGCTCGTGCGATGGATCGTCCTGGGCGTCGTCGGGCTGCTGTTCGCGATTCCGATCCTGGCGATGATCGAGTTCACGCTCCGCGGCGCCGTGGCGGGCACGTATGACCTCGGCCACTGGGCGGCCGTGTTCGATCCCGAGAAGGAGCGCGCCTACCGCGTGCTCTTCCAGGGGCTGGGCAACTCCCTCATCCTCGCCGTGGCGACCGTCGTGATCGTGGTCGTGTTCCTCGTGCCCGCGATGGTGATCGTCGCGGTCGGCGCGCCGCGGCTGCGCCGGGTGCTCGAGTTCGTCTGCATCATCCCCATCACGGTGCCCGCGATCGTGCTCGTCGTGGGACTCGCCCCGGTCTACTCGGTCGTCGTGAAGGTGTTCGGCAGCGCCCCGTGGACCCTCGCGTTCGCGTACGGGGTCACCGTGCTGCCGTACGCGTACCGGGCGATCCAGTCGAACCTCGCGGGGGTGGATGTGGTCACGCTGTCGGAGGCCGCGCGCTCGTTGGGTGCATCGTGGAGGTCCGTCTTCTTCCGGGTGATCGTGCCGAACATCCGCCGCGGCATCCTGGTCGCGTCGATCATCACCGCGGCCGTGGTGCTGGGGGAGTACACGATCGCGTCGCTGCTCAACCGGAACACGCTCCAGACCGCGCTGGTGCAGGTGTCGAAGAGCGACCCGTACGTCGCGGTGATCTTCGCGCTGCTCGCGCTCGCGTTCGTGTTCGTGCTGCTGCTCGTGATCGGGCGGGTGTCGGCGGTCGGGCGCGGCGGGCGTTCGCCGCGGGGTCGGCGGATCCGCCGGTCGGCTTCGGCGCCCGTCGCTGCGGCCGCTCCTGCTGTCGTCCTCTCTCCTCCAGTCCCCTCGGAAGGCTCCGCCCCATGACGATCCCCGCACCGACGCTCTCGACGGGCGGCGCCCGCATCGGCTTCCGCTCCGTCGTGAAGGAGTACGGCGACTCGCGAGCGCTCGACGGCGTCGACCTCGACGTGGAGCCGGGCGAGTTCATCGCCCTGCTCGGTCCGTCCGGCTGTGGCAAGACCACGGCGCTGCGCTCGCTCGCCGGTCTCGAGAGCATCTCGTCGGGATCGCTCACCATCGACGGTGCGGATGTGACCGCCGTGCCCGCGAACAAGCGCGACATGGGGATGGTGTTCCAGGCGTACTCGCTGTTCCCGCACATGACCGTGACCCGCAACGTCGAGTTCGGGCTGCAGATGCGCCGGGTCCCCGCACCCGAGCGGCGCACCCGGGCCGTTGACGCGTTGGCGCTCGTCGGACTCGAGAGCTTCGGGGAGCGCTACCCCCACCAGCTCTCCGGCGGCCAGCAGCAGCGGGTCGCGCTGGCCCGCGCGCTGGTGACGCGTCCGCGCGTCCTCCTCCTCGACGAGCCCCTCTCGGCGCTCGACGCGAAGGTCCGCGCGTCCCTCCGCGACGAGATCCGGCGGATCCAGACCGAGCTCGCGATCACCACCCTCTTCGTCACGCACGACCAGGAGGAGGCGCTCGCCGTCGCCGACCGGGTGGCCGTGATGAACAAGGGGTGGATCGAGCAGATCGGATCCCCCGAGGCGCTCTACTCGCATCCGTCGACCCCGTTCGTGGCGTCGTTCGTGGGCCTCTCGAACCCGATGGCGGCGACCGTCCGCGCCGGGCGGGCCATCATCGGAGACATCGTGCTGCCCCTCCTCGACGCCTCCGCCCCCGACGGCGAGGCCCACGCGCTCGTGCGCCCCGAGAACGTCGTCATCGGCCCTCTCGGCTCGGGCCTCCCCGCGACGGTGATGGCGACGAGCTTCCTCGGCTCCCTCCGCCGCACCACCCTCCGCACCGACGCCGGCGAGGTCGTCTTCGCGCAGCACGGCGCCTCCGTCCGCCCCACCCCGGGCGCCCGGGTGGGCCTCGACGTCCTCGCCGACCCCGTCGCCCTCTCCGCGTAGCTCCCCCCCGCGCCGCTGCCCGGGCGGCGTTGCCGCGCCGTGAGGGCTGCGGATGTGGCAGTTGTGGTGAGTTCCGGCTCGTCGAACTCACCGCAAGTGCCAGATCCGCGAGAGCGTTTCGCTAGAGTTCGCTTCTGACGCTTCTGGGAGGTGGAATCAGCATGGGCAGGGTGGGCCCCGCGATCACAGATGTCCAGTTCGAGGGTGAGCGGATCCTCCTCCGCCTGAGGGACGGACGGACGCTGTCTGCGCCACTCTCCTGGGCTGGGCCTGAGGTGGCGAGCATGGACGATGCCGCTCGAGCACGCTGGGTGTGCACAGATGACGGGACGGGTGTGAACTGGCCGGCCGTCGGCCATTCCTCATCCGAAGGCGTGATCAGCGCGTGGGCACTGGAGGAGGACGCTCTGTACGAAGGAGCGCTGAACGACCTCAGGGCTGCGCACCGGGATGTCTCGTTACTGACTGAGCGCTCCCGGTTGCTCGTGGCGCTCTGGCGGCTCGTCGCGGACGGTTGCAACGGGGGACTCATGCAGTTCCTCGGCAACTGGGGCCCGGACGAGGTCCAGGTCGCGATCGAGGCGTTGTCGGTTGTCGGCGCGGTCCGCACTCTCGCGGTCGTCCGAGCATTCTGGGACGCGGTCGCACCGCTCGCCGAGTCCGAGGCAGTGAACACATGGGACGGCGTGTGGGAGGCGGTCGAGAACGCGGGCCTCTCCGCCCACCTCGATGACCTCGACGCGGAATTCTGGGAAGCTGCCCCCGAACTCACACGCCGCGTACCTCTCTACTTCGGGCCGGCGCCGTCTGCGCAGTGAGATCCGGTCACGGGCCGCGGAAGTGACAGGCGAGGTGGCCTCTGCGCACCTGTGCCCGCCAGGAGTGTCAGATCCGCGCGGACGTGTGCTCGCGGGATGTGGGCAGGGGTGTGCCGGGCGCCCCGTGTGAGGCGCCCGGCGGTGATTCCCCCGGTTGGTGCGGCGGTTAGCGCTGGGCCTTCCGACGCGTGGTTCCGAGCAGCAGGAGCGACAGCCCCGCCAGGAGCAGGAGCATCATCGCGCCCAGGGTGGGGGCGACGTCGGCTCCGGTGTTGGGCAGCGAGCCGGTGCCCGCGGTGGTGGCGGCGGGAGCGCTGCCTCCGACGGATGCGATCACGCTGGCGGCGCCGCTACCACCGGTCCCCGGGGTTCCGGGGGTACCAGGGTTGGTGGGGGTGCCGGGCGTGACCGGGGTGACCGGGATGACCGGGGTGACCGGGTCGACGGGGTCCACCGGGTCCACCGGGTCGACGGGGTCCACCGGGTCGACCGGGTCGACAGGGTCGACGGGGGTGCCGGGCGTCACCGTGGTGCAGTCTCCGATCACGCAGACGGCGTTGCCACCCACCGAGACCGGAACGCCGATCACGGGGATGATCTGGTTGCCGCCGCCGACCGATCCGTCACCGCTGGTGGCGGGGTCGTCCGTGCCGGTACCGGGAGTGACGACCGTGGTCGCATCCTCCGTGGTGCAGTCGCCGATGACGCAGACGGCGTTGCCGCCGGCGGTCACCGGGATCCCGACGACCGGGATCACCTGGTTGCCCCCGGCGACGGAGTCCCCGCCGTCGGTGGTGGCACCGTCTCCGGAGCCGCCGGTGCCGGGAACGACGCCGGTGGTGGATCCGCTCGAGGTGGCGTCGCCGATCACGGCGATGCCGTTGCCGCCGACCGTGACCGGGGTGCCGAGGTCGAGTCCGACCTGGTTGCCGCCAGCCACCGAGTCGTCACCGTCCGTGGTGGCGCCGGTGGTGCTGGTGCCGGGCTGGACCGTGGTGGTGGATCCTTCGGAGGTGGCGTCGCCGATGACGGCGATGCCGTTGCCGCCGATGGTGATCGGGGCGGTGATGTCGACGGGGATCTGGTTGCCGCCGGCGAGGGAGTCGTCTCCGTCGGTGGTGGCGCCGGTGCCGGTGGTGGGCTCGGCCGGGGCCGAGGTGCCGGTGCCGTTACCGGTGGTGGATCCGCTCGAGGTGGCGTCTCCGATGACGGCGATGCCGTTGCCGCCGATGGTGATCGGGGCGGTGGCGTCGACGGGGATCTGGTTGCCGCCGGCGAGGGAGTCGTCTCCGTCGGTGGTGGCGCCGGTGGTGCCGGTGCCGGGCTGGGCCGTGGTGGTGGATCCTTCCGAGGTGGCGTCGCCGATCACGGCGATGCCGTTGCCGCCGATGGTGATCGGGGCGGTGGCGTCGACGGGGATCTGGTTGCCGCCGGCGAGCGAGTCGTCTCCATCGGTGGTGGCGCCGGTGGTGGGCTCAGCCGGGGCCGAGGTGCCGGTGCCGTTACCGGCGGTGGACCCCTCCGAAGACGCGTCGCCGATGACGGCGATGCCGTTGCCGGAGACGTCGATCGGAACCGACACGTTCACGGGCGCCTGCGCTCCGCCGAGGATCGAGTCCGACCCGCTGGTCTCGGCGGGCTCGGCCGGGGCCGAGGTGCCGGTGCCGTTACCGGTGGTGGATCCTTCGGAAGACGCGTCGCCGATCACGGCGATGCCGTTGCCGGAGACGTCGATCGGGACCGACACACTCACGGGCGCCTGCGTTCCGCCGAGGATCGAGTCCGACCCGCTGGTCTCCGGAGCCGCCTCGGCCGGAGCCGAGTCGCCCGAGCCGCTGGAGGCGTCCTCGGTGGTGGCGTCGCCGACGCCGGAGACGGCGTTGCCGGAGACGTCGATCGGGATCGAGACGTCGATGATGCCCTGGGTCCCGCCCAGGATCGAGTCCGAACCGCTGGTGTCGACCGTGGCAGCCGGAGCCGCCTCAGCCGGTGCCGGTGCCGGTGCCGACGCCTCGGCCGGTGCCGCGGCGCTGGAGTCGCTGCTCCCGGCGTCTCCGATGACGGAGATGCCGTTGCCGCTGACGCTGATGGGCAGCTCGACGTTGATGATGGCCTGGTTGCCACCGGCGACGGAGTCGTCCCCGTTGGTCTCGGCCGCGTTCGCGATGCCCGCTCCTGCGGCCGTCAGGCCGCCGGTGATGAGGACGAACCACAGTCCTCGTGACAGGTACTTGTTCACGGTGCTTCTCACCCCTTCAAGGTGTTGAGTCGGATGCGCGCACACGGTCGTGTGGATCGCGCTGAGGGATCTCGTCTGGGCCCTGCCGACGAAGGCGTCGCGGGTGGGTCCGGGATCCTCGACTCAGTCGGGGGAGGAGTCGGTGTCGTACACCGGGGCCGGCGGCAGATCGTCGTCGGAAGACGTGCCGCGCAGGCCCGCCGCGAGGGCGGCGCTCGCGGCGCCGGTCAGATCGGCGGCCGAAGCGGCGGAGCCCGACGAGCCCGCCCCCGCGCCGCCCGCTCCGGCGCCGCCCGACGGCAGAGCCGGGGAGACGGGCGAGACCGGAGCGGTCGGCGCGGGAGCGGCCGGCTCGGCAGGAGCGGAGGAGGGGACGGCCGTGGCTGCCGCAGAACCCGCGCCCGCAGAGGCGACGCCGCCACCCGAGACGGCGAACGAGGCGCGGTCGGCAGCCACAGCCGACGTCGAAGAGGCGACCCCCCGCGGGCGACGCAGCGCCGAAGGAGGAGTCGCCGAGCACAGAACCGGGGCCGCCCGGAGCGCCGGGGCCGACAGGGATCGACGGGATGCCGGGCACCGTCACGACCGGAGCGCCGGAGCCGGAGCCCGATCCGATGCCCCCGAGCACGGGCTCGACGGCTCCCACCACGGGCGGGACGACACCGCCGGCCGCACCGCCCACGGCACCGTCGACAGCGCCCACGACGGGGTCGGTGATCGACGACACGGGGTTGGAGCCGAGCACGTCGGACACGACCGGGAGACCGTTGACCACGCCGTCGACCGCCCCGATGATCGGGTCGGTCACGCCCGCCACGGGGCTCGATCCGAGGGCACCCGCGACATCCGTCAGCCCGCCGGGCACCGCCGCGGCGACGGGGGCGACAACGTCGTCCACCGGTGCCGGAACGGCATCCACGACGGGAGCGACGACCTCGACCACGGGCTCGGGGAGGACGTCGACGGCGGGGGCCACGACATCGACGACCGGATCCGGCACGGCGGCGACCACAGGCTCGACGATGTCGGCGACGGGGGCGGCCACCGCATCCGCGGTACCGGAGACGAGCGTCGACACGGCGTCGGTGACGCCGGAGACCGGGGTCTCGACGGCGTCGGTCACCGCGCTGAGGGTCCCGCCGAGCGCGCCGCCCAGCCCGGCTCCGTCTTGCGCGTGCGCAGGCTGGGAGCTGAGGAGCAGTCCTCCGAGGACGAGACCCGCGGTGGCGCCGGCGGTGGCGAGTCCGATCCGCAGCCAGTGGTGCGCGCGCGACCGCTCGGCGGGCAGAGCCGTTTCGAGTGCCACAGCGCATCACCTCCCATGCCGTACAGGTCTGGTGATCCCACGAAACGCTCTCGGTGAGCACTCGTCAATACTGGGGACTACTCAGATGAAGACCAGTAGGTAGTGGCGGATACCGACCCGCGTAGTCGACCTCATAGCAGACGCCTTAAGAGGAAGGGCCCCGACGCCGAAGCGACCGGGGCCCGAGCCGGGTCCGGAGGGGATGCGACCCCTCCGGCTCAGCCGGCGATGAGGTAGTCGTGCAGGTACTCCTCGCGCAGCATGCCGAGCGCACGGCGCTGGATCTGACGGGCGCGCTCACGCGAGACGCCGAGAACCTCGCCGATCTCGTCGAACGACATGGGGTCGTCGCCGTCGAGGCCGAAGCGCATCGCCACCACGCGCGACTCGCGCGGGGGGAGAGTCGCGAGGCGACGAGCGAGGTCCTCGTGCTGCAGCTGGAGTGCGGCGGCGTCGAAGGGCTGCGGCTGAGTGGAGTCCTCGATGAGGTCGCCGAGCTCGGCGTCGTCCTCGCCGACGGGCGTGTGCAGCGAGACGGTGTCGCGGCCGTGGCGCAGCAGCTCCTGCACCTTCGCCGGCGGCAGGTCGACGGCGACCGCGACCTCCTCGATGGTGGCCTCGCGGCCGAGCTCGATCATGAGCCGGCGCTGCATGCGGGTGATGGAGGAGATCTTCTCCGAGGTGTGCACCGGGATGCGGATGATGCGTCCGCTGTCGGCGAGGGCTCGGTTGATGGCCTGCTTGATCCACCACGATCCGTACGTGGAGAACTTGAAGCCGGCCTGGTAGTCGAACTTCTCGACCGCGCGCACCAGACCGATGTTGCCCTCCTGGATCAGGTCGAGGAAGGGCAGGCCCCGGTCGAGGTAGCGCTTGGCGATCGAGACCACCAAGCGCAGGTTGGCCTGGATGAGCTTCCGCTTGGCAGCCTTGCCGTCGCGCACGAGCCACTCGAGGTCGCGCTTCAGCGCGGCATCGTCGATCTCGGTGGTGGCCAGCTTCTCCTCGGCGATGACGCCGACCTCGATGCGGCGTCCGAGGTCGACCTCGTCCTCCGCGCTGAGAAGGGCGGTACGCCCGATCTGTCGCAGGTAGTCCTTCACCGGGTCCTCCGATGCCCCTCGGATGTTGAGGCTGGGGGCAGGCTCGGCGGCCTCGGTGTGCGTCTCGTGGACTGCTACTGAGTTTGACATCTTCATCCTCCGTAGGGTGTGAGCATCCCGGCTCGTTAGACAGGCTAGCTAGTTATCTCTGGAACCCAAAATGAAGAATTCGGGATTGACACGCCGTGATCTGGTGTGCCATTGTCCGCTCCCTACCCACGAACGGGGGTGACGATGCCCTCGCGACGGTACGCGGTGAACCGTCGAATAGGCTGGACGGACAGCACTCACGAGAGCAGGGCGACGTGGAGAGATGGACGCGGGTGGGCCGGGGCGCGGCCGCCGCATCCTTCGCCACCTTCTTCGCCGCCTTCTCGCACGCGGCTGCGGGGTCGACGGCGCCGGGTGCGGTGGGCGTGGTTATCGCGTTCGCGTTCGCCGTCCTCGTCTGCACGGCCCTCGCGGGCCGGCGTCTGACCGTCCCCCGCCTGGTCGTGAGCGTCGTGGCGAGCCAGGTGCTGTTCCACCTGCTCTTCGGGGTGGGCGCGGGCGACTCCCGCGTCGACTGGTCGCAGCACCTCGGACACCACGGTGAGGTGCTCGGCGCCCTCCCCCTCGGAGTCGCGTCTCCCGACGGGGCGAGCGCGCATGCCGGGCACGACGGGGCATGGATGTGGGTGGCCCACCTCGTCGCGGCGGCCGCCACGATCGCGGTGGCGGTCTGGGGAACCCGTGCGATGGCCGCCCTCGGCACGCTCGTCGACCTGGGTCTGCGGCTGGTGGTCGCTCGCGCCGTGTCGCTCCTTCCCGTCGCGGCACACGGGCTGCGCGGCACCGTCGTCGCGTCGACCCCCGACTGGACCCCGCACGCCCGTCTCCTCCTGGGACGGATGCGTCACCGCGGCCCGCCCGCCCGTCTCGGCTTCGAGTCCGCACTCGCCTGAGCCTCCCGCGCCACGATCCACGAATCGTTGGTCGTCGTCGGGAGCGCGGGGCGCATCCATGACGACAGGGTGTGCGGCGCCTCTGCGCGCGCGCCCGGACCAGACACCTCGTGAAGAGAGACATCGTGAAGAGACGCATCACCAAGAAGACCGCCCTCCTGACCACCGCTGCCGCGTTCGCCGTGGCGGGCGGCGCGCTGTTCGCCACGCCGCTCGCGGCCAGCGCGCACGTGCACGTCGACCCGGACACCGCCTCGGCGGGCGCGTACGCCGTGCTCACGTTCCGCGTGCCCAACGAGTCGGACACGGCGACCACCTCGTCGCTGACCGTCGACCTGCCGACCGACACCCCGGTGACGTTCGCCGCGACCGAGCCCGTGCCGGGCTGGACCGCGAAGGTCATCACCAGCACCCTTCCCGCCCCCGTCACCGAGGGTGACGTGACGATCACCGAGGCGCCCACCCAGATCGTCTGGACCGCGGACGACGGCGTCGGCATCAAGACGGCGCAGTTCCAGCGCTTCCCCGTGCAGCTCGGCCCGCTGCCCGACGTCGACAGCATCACGCTCCCGGCTCACCAGGGCTACTCCGACGGCACCGTCGTCGACTGGAACGAGCCGACGCCCGCCTCGGGGCAGGAGCCCGAGCATCCGGCTCCCGTCGTGTACATCGACGCCGCCCCGCCTGCGGAGGAGGGCTCGATGAGCGTCACGATGACCTCCGGTGGCGACTCCGGCTCGGCGGACTCGTCGGCGAGCGCCTCAGCGGACTCGAGCGCGGACCTCGGCCTGGGCTTCGGGATCGGCGGGCTGGCGCTCGGCGCCGTGGCGCTGGCGATCGCGCTGGTCGCCCTGCTGCGCCGCCCCCGCACCGGGGGAGCGTCCGAGTGAGGCGCCCCGTGAGCCTCCGCCTCCGAGTCCTCGCCTCGGCGGTCGCCGGGGCGCTCCTGGCGGGCGCCGCGGCCGTCGGTGTCGCGGCCCCCGCGTCGGCGCACGACTACCTCGTCTCGACGAGTCCGGCCGCCGACTCCACCGTGTCGGACGCGCTCACCTCGGTGTCGTTGACGTTCAACGAGCCGCCGTTCGCGGATGCGGGTGCCGCGATCGGCATCCGCGTCTCGGATCCGTCGGGCCAGGTCGTCTCCGACGGCCGGGTGTCGATCACCGACTCGACGCTGTCGACGGCGGTGGCGCCCACGACGCAGGGCGCCTACCAGGTGGAGTGGCAGAACGTCTCGGGCGACGGGCACACCGTCTCCGGCACGTACGTGTTCACCTACGCCGGTCCGGTCGCCGCCCCGACGGTCGACCCGACTGCGCCGAGCACGCCCGTCCCGTCGTCGGTGCCGACCGTGACGCCCGACCCGGCGTTCGTCGTCCCCTCGGCGACCGCGACGAGCGGGTCGGACGCGCAGACGACGGGCGGGTTCCCGCCCGTCCTGGTGGGGCTGATCACGGCGGGCGGACTGCTCGTGCTCGCCGCGGTCTTCACCGTCGTGCTGCTCGTCGGGCGGCGCAGCCGGGGGAACCCCTCCGCCGGGCCGTCGACCCGCGTGCCGCCGCGTGACAGTACGGACGAATAGGATCCGACCGTGATGGATGCGCGCCACCGGCCCGAGGAGGATCCCCGCCCCGCGGGCGGGACCCCGTCGGCCGGCGGTGCGCATCCGCCGGACCCGCATCCGGGCCGTTCTCGCGCCCCGTGCTCCCCTCCGCGGGAGGAGCACGGCGAGCTGCCCGTCGACTCCGACCTCGTCGAGCCGCGAGCCCTGCGGCCGCCCCGCGGCGTGCACCTGCGGCCCGGGCTGATCCTGCTCGTGGCGGGGGGCGGCGCGATCGGGACCGCGCTCCGCGAGGCGGTGAGCCTCGCCGTGCCCGCGGTCGGCGGCTTCCCGGCGGCGGTGTTCGGCATCAACCTCGTGGGGGCGTTCGTGCTCGGGTTCCTCCTCGAGGCGCTGTCGAGGCGCGGACCTGACACCGGCCGCCGTCGCCTCCTCCGGCTCGGGCTCGGGACCGGAGTGCTCGGCGGATTCACCACGTACAGCGCCCTCGCCGCCGACAGTGCCGTGCTGCTGACCGGTCCGGAGGCGTGGCTCGGCGTGGTCTACGCGCTCGCGACCGTCGTGCTGGGTGCGGGGGCGACCCTCGCGGGCATCGCCCTGGCATCTCCGCGACGGGCGAAGGAGGGGGCCGAGTGACCCCCCTCCTGTTCCTGCTGCTGTCGCTGGCCGGCGGCGTGGGCGCGGTGGCGCGCTTCGTGCTCGACGGCGCGATCAAGTCGCTGGTGCGGACGAGCTACCCGGTGGGCACCACCGTCATCAACCTCTCCGGATCGCTGCTGCTCGGGTTCCTCACCGGCCTCGCCCTCTCGCACGTGGTGAGCGACGACTGGCGGCTCGTGCTCGGCACCGGCTTCCTCGGCGGATACACCACGTTCAGCACGGCCAGCTTCGAGACGGTCCGGCAGGCACAGCAGCGCCGCTGGGGCGCCGCGTTCGCCAACGGCGTGGGGATGCTCGCCGCCTCGGTCGCGCTCGCGTTCGCGGGTTACCTCCTCGGCGCGAGCCTCTGACTCGGCACCGCCTCCTCGGGCGGCCCGGCGCGTGCGCAGCGGGCGGAACCCGCATCACCCACCGCCCCCGTGCGCCGATCCGACCGGTGCCGAGCTTCAGTGCCCGCCGCCTCCCGGGCGGCGACGCAGCCGCGTCTCCTCCTGGTCGAGCAGTGACTGCGCCTCGGCGAGCACACGTGAGGAGTAGCTGCCGAGCGACCGCAGCTCGAGCATCTTCTCCCGCTCGGCGGCCACGATGAGCAGCCGCAGCTCGCGGAACTGCCGGTGCGGCGTCTGATCCTGCAGCTCGCGGCGGCCGGCACGTTCCCAGGCCGCCTCGGTGCGCAGGAACGTGGTCTGCCGTGCGCGCTCCACGACGTCGGGGTCCACCTCGTCGCTCATCTCCGACACGTGGTCGTCGAGCGCGTCGAGCCCGGCGCCGCTGATCGTCTCGAGCAGCGCGGCGAGCTCCTTGCGGTCCTCCCGCGCGTCGATGCCCTGCACCTTGAGCAGACGGATGAGGGCGGGCAGCGTGCCACCCTGCATCACGATGCTCGCCACGGCGACGGTGAACGCGATCAGGATGAGCTGCGGCCGATACGGGGTCGTGTCCGGCAGCGACTGCGCGGCGGCGAGCGTGACCACGCCGCGCATGCCCGACCAGCCGAGCACCACGCCGCCGCGCCAGTCGATGCCCTCCTGACGCTGCTGCTCGAGGTCGGCGCGTCGCCGCTCGTAATCGTGCTCGAGCCGGTCTCGCACGCGGGCCTGCCGCTTCGTCGTCACCGGGTGCGTGCGGTAGTAGTAGAGCGCGAGCAGCGACCGGTACGTGCGCCTCTCGGCCCGCCGCTCGCGCTGGCGCAGCCCGAAGACCAGCGGCCCGATCCACAGGTACCGCAGCAGGATGAGGGCGAGGGTCGCGATCAGTCCGATCCCCACGGAGGCGCCCACGCTCAGGACCGAGTCGTCGACGTCCTCGACGAGCGTGCGGATCTCGAGCCCGATGAGCAGGAACACCCCGTTCTCGAGCAGGAACTGGATGGTGCGCCAGTTGATGCGGTCGCTGATCCTCGACTGCGGCGAGAACCGCGACGGCGCCGCGTGCCCGGTGTAGAGACCGGCGACCACCACGGCGAGCACCCCGGATGCGCCCAGCGCCTCCGCGGGCATGAACGCCACGAACGGCACGGCCAACGAGAGCGCCGTGTCGAGCACGGGGTCGTCGAGCTTCGAGCGCACGAACACCGTGACGATCCCGGCGAGCAGCCCGATCACCACCGCGGCGACGACCGCGTAGAAGAAGTCGCCCACCCCCGCCCAGGGCGAGGCGAGCAGCCCCGCCGACGCGGCGACGGCCGACCGCAGCAGCACCAGGGCGGTCGCGTCGTTGACGAGCCCCTCGCCCTCCAGCACGGTGAGCAGTCGTGGGGGCAGGCCCAGCCGGCGGCCGATGGAGGTGGCGGCCACCGCATCCGGTGGGCTGATGATGGCGCCCAGCGCCACGGCCGCGGCGAAGTCGAGGTCGGGCAGCAGCTCGAAGAGCAGGAACCCCGTCGCGAACGCGGTGACGACGACGAGGAGCACGGAGAGGCTCGCGATGGGGGCGAGGTTGCGCCGGAAGTCCATGATCGGCACGCTGACGGCGGCCGCGTAGAGGATGGGCGGCAGCAGTCCGTCGAGGATGATCTCGTGGGGCACCTCGACGTCGGGCACCCCCGGCAGATACGACAGCCCCACGCCGACGACCACGAGGATGATGGGTGCCGCGATGCCGAGCTTCCTCGCGAAGGCGGCCACCGCGACGATCACCGCGACGGCGAGGACCGCGTAGACGCCCAACTCCATCCCCTCAACCCTAAACGTGCAGAGAGTGCAGAGGAGACGGGAGGGTCAGGATGCGGGCGGAAGGGGCCCGTTCGGATGCGTCCGGGCCAGCTCGACCGCGGCCTGCCGTGTGTTCACTCCGAGCTTGCGGTACAGCGAACGCACGTGCGTCTTCACCGTGTTGGGCGAGACGAACTCGGCGGCGGCGATCTGGTTGAGGTTCAGGCCCTCTCCGAGGTACCACCAGATGGTCCGCTCGCGCCGGGTCAGCGCGGGCAGCTCGTCGGTCGGGTCGCCCAGGATCCGCGGCAGCACCCGAGCGAGCCGCTCGTCGGTCGCAGCCCGCTTCGCGATCGCGGCCTCGAGTCCCGAGACCGGCACGTCGAGCAGCACCGTGTAGATCTGCTCGCGCGAGATCGTCTCGAGCGCGGCTTCGATGAGGGTGGCGGCCTCGGCCGCATCCTCGGTCACCGTCGCGTGCAGCAGCTCGATCTTCACCCGTGCCCGGATGCTGAGGTCCGGATCGTTGAGCAGCGGCCCCGTCACGGCGCGGGCGGCCATCGCGTCGCCCTTCTCGACCGCGGCGAGGGCCGCGTCGACGCTGTTCGTCTCGACGGCGATCTCCCCGGCCCGGCCCACGTCGAGGCGCAGGGTCGGGGCGCCGAGATCCTCGCGGGAGAGTCGGTGCGTCGACAGCGCGATGATGTACCAGTTGAGGCCGCTCTCCCACTGCTTCGGGTAGTGCGCCAGGCAGGTGGCGCGCAGCCGCGTCATCGCCGCCCGCGTGGAACCCGACAGTGAGGCGATGCGGGCGTCGAGCCAGACCAGCACGGCCCAGGCCTCCGTCCCGTCGAGCGGTTGCGCCGCGTCAGCGAGGCGCTGGGCCTCGTCGAGCTCCAGGCAGTCGATGGCGAGCATCGCCCGCGCCGCGGTCGCCAGCGGATGCTCGGCGATCGACTCGGATCGGCCCACCCAGAGGCCGGCGTAGCGACGGTCACCGTGCACGGCGTGGATGTAGGCGACGGTGGCCGCGGCCAGGGCCGACACCTCGGCGCGCCCGTGCGCCTGGGCGGTGTCCCAGACGCGTTCCCAGGCGCGCAGTCCGGCGAGGTCGTCGCCGGCGAGCGAGAGGCAGATCGCCCACTCGCGCCGGAGGTCGACGAGGGCGGGCTCGATGGCGCGCAGATGGTCCGAGCCGACGACCTCGAGAAGCTGGTGGCAGACCCGGACCTGCTCGACTGCCGCGGCGAACCGCCCGGAACGTCTCAGCTCGACCGCACGCAGAGTGAGCGATTCGAGCTCGTCGACGACGCTCAGCGCCCCCACCCCGTCCCCGACCGTCATCCTCTCATCATGGACGTGTGAGGGTGAGAATTCACCCTGTGCACAGGAGAACCTCACCCTCGAGGGTGAGATCCTCGGGGGCCGCGATCCGCGAGCGTGGGGAGGAGCCGTTGCCCACCGGGTGGAGTCGTGACCCGTTCGACTCCACCCGGGGCTCGGTGAGCGCGTCCCGCGCTCGGCTCACAGGCTCCCGTCCGGCGCCGGCTCAGGCGCTGGCGTGCCGGCCTCGTCCGCCTTCTTCGCCGCCTTCTTCGCCGCCTTCGTGGCCGCGTCCTCGGCGCGCATCCGGGCGCGGATCCCGCCGTCGACCGTGAGGGTGCCGGCCATGGGCTCGTAGATCGCGCCGGGGCCGGACGGGTAGGCCGACGCCCGCTCCACCTCCTGTTCCACCAGTCGCCCGGTGAGTCGCTCGGTGACGCCCGGCAGGAAGCGGTGCGTGGCGGTCGCGCCGCGGGCCTTCGGCCCGACCGGCATCTGGGTCCGCGGATGCGCGCACGCCTTCACGATCTCGTCGATGACCAGCTGCGGGTCGTCCATCATCGCCATCCGCGGCGCATGGCCGGTGTAGTTCGCGGCGTGCGTCCACCAGGGGGTGTCGATCGCGTAGGGCATCACGGTGGCGACCTTCACATCGTCGAGTCCGGCGAGCCGCAGCTCCTCCGCGAGCGAGCGGCCGAGGCTCAGCACCGCCGCCTTCGTCGCGGCGTAGACGGTCTGGTACGCGAGCGGCACCTCGCTGTCGACCGAGCCCACGTTGACGAGCACACCCCGGCCGCGGTCGGTGAACCGCCGCAGCGCGACGTGCGATCCGTAGAGCACGCTCTTCAGGTTGACGTCGATGATCCGCTCCTGGTCCGCTACCGGGATCTCCCAGAACAGTCCGAGCGCGCCCACTCCCGCGTTGTTCACCCAGACGTCGATGTCGCCGAAGCGCTCCACCGCGCTCGCGGCGATCCGCTCGACGTCCTCGAGCCGGCTCACGTCGGCCGCGACCGCGAGAGCGGACCCGCCCGCCGTCTCGATCTCGGCGACCAGCGCGTGGAGGGCGTCACCGCGGCGGGCGGCGACCACGACGTGAGCGCCGCGGGCCGCGAGCTCGAGGGCGGCGCCCCGGCCGAATCCGCTCGACGCTCCCGTCACCACGATCGTCTGGCCCGTGAGCTCGTCGTGCGTGCTCTCGGTCTCGTCCTCGGGGCTCATGCGATCGACGTTAGGCCGACCGTCCGCATCCGGGAGGGGGTTGCGGGGAAGCCGCTACCGCCCGTTCACCGGGCGTCAGTACTGTGAAGGCATGTCAGCCACCACCTCCCGGGGCCACGTCGTCGCGTGGGGGCTCTGGGACTGGGCGTCCGCAGCCTTCAACGCGGTCATCACCACGTTCGTGTTCACCGTGTACATCACGTCGTCGGCGTTCGGCGACACCGACGCCAGCTCGGCCGCGCTCGGCTGGGTCATGGCCGGCGCCGGGGTGGTGGTCGCTCTGCTCGCGCCCGTCACCGGGCAGCGATCGGATCGGGGCGGTCGCCGCAAGCTGTGGCTCGCGGTCAACACGTACGTCGTCGTCGCGATGACCGCGCTGATGTTCTTCGTCGAACCCGCGCCGAGCTTCCTCTGGCTCGGGCTCGTGCTGCTCGCCGTGGGGACGGTGTTCTTCGAGTTCGCGAGCGTCAACTACAACGCGATGCTCCAGCAGGTGTCGACGCCCCGCACGATCGGGCGCGTCTCGGGCTTCGGCTGGGGGATGGGCTACGTGGGCGGCATCGTCCTGCTGCTCATCGTCTACTTCGGCTTCATCGAGCCGATCGGAGGGAGCGCCCTGTTCGGCGTGCCCGACACCGACGGCCTCCCCATCCGCGCCACGGTGCTCGTCGCCGCCCTCTGGTACGCGGTGTTCGCGCTGCCGGTGCTGCTCGCCGTGCCCGAGTACCACGACCCGTCGGCGCCCCGGGCGCCCCGGATCGGCTTCCTCCAGTCGTACGTGGTGCTGTTCCGCGACGTGCGCACGCTGTGGCGGGAGCGCCGGCACACGGTGCTGTTCCTCATCGCCAGCGCGGTGTTCCGCGACGGGCTCACGGGCGTCTTCACGTTCGGGGGCGTGCTGGCCGCCGGGTCGTTCGGCTTCTCGGCCGGCTCCGTGATCATCTTCGCGATCGCCGCCAACGTCGTCGCGGGGATCTCCACGATCCTCGTCGGACTCCTCGACGACCGCATCGGTGCCAAGCCCGTGATGGTCGGCTCGCTCATCGGGCTGGTGGTGTTCGGGATCCTCGTGTTCATCTTCCACGACGGCGGCCAGACCGCGTTCTGGATCTTCGGCCTCGCGCTCTGCGCCTTCGTCGGGCCCGCGCAGTCGGCCTCGCGCTCGTTCCTCGCCCGCCAGATCCCCGCCGGACGCGAGGGCGAGATCTTCGGCCTCTACGCCACCACGGGCAAGGCCGCGACCTTCCTCACCCCCGCGATGTGGGCCGTGGCGATCAGCATCGCCGGCGCCGTGCTGCCGGAGGGCTCGAGCACCCAGTACTGGGGCATCCTCGGGATCGTGCTGGTGCTCGTCGTGGGGCTGCTCCTCCTCATCCCCGTCCGCGCCGGCGCCGCCGACGCCGACTCCCGCGAGCCCCTCTCCACGGAGTCCACCCCCGTCTGAGCCCCGTGCCCCGCGGGCAGCCATCCGCGCCGCGTTTGCGGCCGTGCCCTCCTGCCGTTCTCAGGATCTACGGCCCGATTCAGGACGGATCGTCCTGAGAACGGACGATCTGCGGCGACTCTCCTGAGAACGGACGCCCCCGCGTCGCACTGATCCGCCTCACGCGCGAGGAGGCCGGGCGCCTGCGATGGCGCCCGCCTCCCCGAACCTGCGGATGCGGGTCAGTACTTCGCCGACTGGCCGCCGTCGATCGGGATCACCGCGGCGTTGACGTAGGAGGCGTCGTCCGAGAGGAGGAACGCGACCACGGCCGCGATCTCCGGGGCCTCGCCGTAGCGCTTGGTGGGGTTGCCCTGGATGAACTGCTCCGCCGCCTGGCGCGGGTTCTCCGGGTCGATCTGGCGCATGGAGCCCTCGACCATGGGGGTCCAGATGGCGCCGGGGGCGATGGCGTTGATCCGGATGCCGAACTCGCCGTACTCGACGCCCGAGTTGCGGGTGAGTCCCCACCACGCCGTGCTTCGCAGCGGCGTAGCCCGACTGGTTGCCGACGCCGCGGATGCCACCGACGCTCGCGGTGTTGACGACCGAGCCGGATCCCTGCTGGTGCATCACGGCGAGCACCTTCTCGAGCCCGAGGAAGACGCCGCGGAGGTTGATGGCGACGACGCGGTCGAACTCCTCGGCGGTGAACGACTCGGTGAGGTTCTGGCGCCCCTCGATGCCGGCGTTGTTGAAGAAGCCGTCGATCCGGCCGTAGGCCTCGAGGGTCTTCGCGACGTAGGCCTCGACCTCGGCCTCCTTCGAGACGTCGGCGGTCGCGACGAGCACCTCGGCGTCGGCCGCGGTCGCCTTGACGGCGGCGACGGTCTCCTCGAGGCCCTTCTCGGAGATGTCGACGAGGGCGAGCTTCGCGCCCTCGGAGGCGAGGCGGACGGCGGTCGCGCGGCCCAGCCCGGAGCCTGCTCCGGTGATCAGGACGACGCGGTCGGTGAAACGGGTGGACATGATGCAGCCTCCAAGACGGCTTCGGATGTGGAGGGCTCGAGGTCCTTCGACGGGCGGCGAGTCCGGCCTCGACGGGCGCGAGGCCGGACTTAACACTACACCTGTTGAATAGGTGATAGACCAAAGGCGACGCATCCTCAGCTATGATGAGGACTGCTCGTCTTTCAGGAGGAACCGTGGCCGTTCTCGTCGTCTCGTCCCTGCTCATCCGCGCGCACACCGTGTCGCGAGACGGGGTCGAGGGCTGGCTCCCGCTCGTCGAGGCCGACGTGCGTGGGGCTGTGACCACGATGGAGCTCAGCATTGCCGGCCACTCCTACGAGCTGCCGATGTCGGCGCACGATCAGGGTGTCTCCACGAGAGCGCTTCTCCCGGACGGGCCTGTCGTCACCGCGGGAGGGGAGATGTCCTTCGAGATCCGCGCAGATGGGATGCAGCTGTTCTCGGGGACGGTCATCGTCGAGAAGGATGAGGGCTCGTGGAATGCGCGGCCTGCCGAGCTTCCCGGGGACTTCATCGCGATCCAGGCGTCAGGAGACCCGGAGGCTCCGTGGTTCCGGACCGGGACGTGGATGCCTGGGGCCTTCGAGCTGGACGACATCGACGTGGTTCTGGAGCTTGACGGCGAGACCCAGGATGTGGACATCGAGGGCTCGTACGTGACCACGTTCGGAAGCGGTGATGAGTCGGTCACGTTCCATGTGACCGACTCGGAGTTCATCAGGGCATGGGATGTGCGTGAAGACTCCGACGACGGATCGTTCGACCTCTTCGCGAATCGGGGAGAGTACTCGATGGCCTTCTCCACGGCGTCGGAGTCGAAGACCCTCGCGTTCCGCGTCGATGACGGTGTCCTCGTCACGGAAGGGCCGGCCGAGCTCGACTTGAATGGCGATCTCCTCATCTTCGCCGACGGGAGTCCCGTCTGGGGCGGCTACGTTCATCACGACATCGACGTCGCCGCGTGGTATTCCCGGTTCGTAGACCTGTCCGAGCCTGACGATGGTGATGCCACGACCGAGGATGCCGAGCCACCTTCGGCGGAGGCCGAGGCGGCGATCGCGTCGGTGCAGACCCACGTGGGCACCTACCGCGACGATCTCGTGTCGGGCGGCGGGTCGCTCGACCACGATCAGGTCGACTACGCGCTGAGCGACTTCCTCCCGCTGCGCGAGCGGATGGCGGGGCTGCGAGCCTCCGACCCCGACGACCGCGCTCTCGCCGACGCGGCCGCGCAGCTCGACGAGCTGATCGCTCTCGCCGAGCGCTTCCTCCGGGGCGAGGCTGACGAAGCCGAGGCGCTCCTGGCGCCCTACCGCGCGGTGCTCCGCGCCGACAAGCTGTCGATCTGCCTCGACCGACCGCCGCACGAGTACCGCTACCTCACGACGGGCAAGCGCGAGATCACGACCCCCGAGGCGCTCGCGGCGGCGCCCGTCTGGTACTTCGAGGGCGCGGCACGGAGGGCGGCACCCTCCTCGAGGTCTCGGCGTGGTCCGTCGTCGGCTTCCACTTCGCTCCCGACCACACCCTCGTCGACCGCACGGAGACTTCCGGCCTCGGCGCCTCCGCCCCCTCCTCGACCTTCCCTTGAGCTCCTGCCGCGGCGGCACAGCGGGGCCTGCCGCGGGGCGCCGAGGGGGTCCAGGCGGGTTGCGCCCGACCTGCACCGGGTAAGGGTGCCTGCGGCCTTCAGGGTGCAGCGATCGGACGGAACCCGCCGGAACTCGAGGGGATCGCGAAACCGGGTGGCTGCGCGGGCGATCCCGCCGGCCGGTGATGTGGGCCTGGCCGCCGTACGGACGAGCGTCAGTCGCGGGTTGCGTCCCGTCTGCGCGCGGAGAACGCCCCTGCGGCCTCGAGCGTGCGGAGAGAGGGCGGAACCCGCATCCGCAGTCCATCACGCCGTGTAGGGGCACCGATCTCCTCGCCTTCGGCGGTGAGGCCACAGGAGACGTGCGGCGGAATCATCCCGTGCACGAATCCGCCCGGCCTCACAGGGACCGCGAAGGCAGTCATAGGTGCGTCATAGCCGGGCGAAAGTCCACGCACGGCCGGCGGTCGTGACATGGAGTCACTCCAGCAGGCACGAGATCCGAGGACACACCATGCAGCAGCCCACAGGCGCCGACGACCAGACGCCGCGCGACCAGATCCCCACCCAGCCCGCGTCGAACGCGGCGACGACCGAGCCCGGGACGACGCCGACGACCGGAGCGACGAGCGACACCCTCCGGATGCGCCACGATGGCCACGGCTGGACCCACCCCGGTGCGGTCACCGCCGCCAGCGGCGCCCCCGTTGCGATCGGCGACCAGAACGCAGACGGCGACGACCACGCGACCAGGCTCGCCGCCGCACAGCGACAGGCCGCCGCACAGCAGTGGGCCGCGTGGCAGCAGTACCTCGCGCGCACTGCGCCCGCCTCCGCCGCATCCCCATCGCCGTACTGGCCTTCGCACTCCGCGCCGCACGCCGGCGCCACGGGGCGGCCCGGGTGCGCCGGGCGGACCGGGCGCCCCCGGCGGCCAGGGCCCTTACGCCGACCAGGCTCCGCAGCCCCCGCGCCGCGACCGCCGCGCGGCGATGCGCCGTCGCCGCACCGCAGCGTTCGCCGTGGCCGGGGGCCTCGCCCTCGCCGCGATCGTGGGCACGAGCGGATACGCGCTCGGCTCCTCGCTCGGCACCCCCGCCGCCGCCGCGGTCGACTCCCACGTCTCCGGCGGGAGCACGAGCACCGACGGCGGCGCCTCCGGCCAGGGCTCCTCGCCGTACCTCCTCATCCCCGGCCAGGGCGACTACGGCCAGCAGTACGGCAGCGGCGCCGGCGGCGGCACCGACACGAGCACCGACGCGGTGGCCGCGACCGCCGCGCAGAAGAAGGGCGTCGTCACCATCGTGTCGCAGCTCGGCTACCAGAGCGCCGAGTCGGCGGGCACCGGCATCATCCTGACCTCGGATGGCCTCATCCTCACGAACAACCACGTCGTCGAGGGCTCGACGGCCACCCAGGTGACGGATGAGACGACCGGCAAGACCTACACGGCCACGGTGGTCGGCACCGACAAGACGCACGACATCGCGGTGCTCCAGCTGCAGAACGCGAGCGGCCTCACCACGGCGTCGCTCGAGACCTCCGGCTCGGCCGCGGTCGGTGACGCGGTCACCGCCGTGGGCAACGCCGGAGGCACGGGCGACCTCGTGGCCGCGTCGGGCACGGTCGCCGCGCTCGACCAGACGATCACGACGCAGAGCGAGGCCGGGGTGACGGGCGAGACGCTGACCGGGTTGATCCAGGTCGACGCCGACATCGTGTCGGGCGACTCGGGCGGGCCGCTGCTGGATGCGCAGGGCGACGTCGTCGGGATCGACACCGCCGCCTCCAGCGGCTCGACCGACATCACGGGCTTCGCCATCCCGATCTCGACCGCACTCGACATCGCATCGCAGATCGAGGCCGGCACGGAGACCGACACGATCGAGATCGGCTACCCCGGATTCCTCGGGGTGGAGGTCGCACAGGCGCCGACCGGATCCGCCTCCGGGAGCCGCACCGGACGCGGCAGCAGCAGCAGCGCATCCGGCAGCACCGCATCCGGCGCCACCGTCGGCGGCGTGATCGCGGGCACCCCGGCGGATGAGGTGGGGCTCGTCGCGGGCGACGTCATCACCGCCGTCAACGGCACCGCGGTGGCGAGCGCCGACGACCTGACGGCGAAGATCGGTCAGATGGAGCCGGGCGAGGTCGTCACCCTCACGTGGACCACCGCGTCCGGCGCCTCGCAGACGGCCGCGGTCACCCTCACGCAGGGCCCCGCCGCCTGACCCTCCGCGGTTTCGCCACCCTCCTGGCGTTTCGCCACACGCATGATCGTGGCGAAACTCCACCAGGGTGGCGAAACCGCATCCCCGCACGGGCGCGAGGCGCGCGGCGCGCGGGCGCAGGCGCACGGCGCGGCGCGCGGAGGCTCAGCGCGGGGGATCGGCGTGCTCGTCGCGGAGGAGCAGCGCGGGGTCGTAGTGCTTCGTGCGGTACGCGGCGCGACCCGCCATGTGGGCGGCGAGCGGCGCGGTGAGGCTCTGGAACCCGATGATCGCGACAGCGAGCGTCACCGTCGCGACCGACGGCATCGAGACGGCCACGTCGATGACGATCGCGATCAGTCCGAGCACCTGCGGCTTGGTCGCGGCGTGCAGCCGCGTCAACACGTCGCGGAAGCGGATGAGCCCCACCGCGGCGGCGAAGCAGAGGAACGCGCTGAGCAGCACGAGGATCGCGGTGATGACCTCGCGGGGTCCCCATCCGCCCAGGTCGGAGAAGTCGAGGCCGTTCATGTGTCGTCCTTCGTGGCCATGAAGCGGGCGATGCTCACCGATCCGACGACGGTGAAGATCGCGAGCCCCAGCAGCACGGGCAGCGTGTCGGTGTGCTTGTTGATCGCCATCTCGGCCCCGAGGGCGCACATCACGGTGGCGACGAGAACGTCGGAGGCGATGATCCGGTCGAGTGCGCTGGGCCCTTTGATGATGCGGAACAGGGCCCCGATGGCGGCGGCGCCGAAGAGCACGGCGGCGATGATGACGACGATGATCACGTGGTCGCCTCCTGGTCGAGTCGGGCGCGGTCGTCGCGCGAGCCGAAGGCGAGGATGATCCGCCGCTCGGTCTCGAGCACCTTGCGCTTGGCGAGTTCCACCGCGGCGTCGTCGCGCACGCCGAGGGTGTGGATGAGGAGGGTCGCCTCATCCCGATCGACGTCGAGCAGGATCGAGCCGGGTACGAGCGAGAGCGCCTCGGACGTGAACACCATGACGATGTCGGATCGGGTGCGCAGCTTCACGAGGATCACCGCGCTCTGCTGTCGCCGCTTCGGACCGAGGGCGATCCCGGCGACCTGGATCGACGCCGACACCATGTCGACGGCGAGCCGCACGATGAACCAGATCGCCCGCAGGGGATCGACGCGTCCGCTGAGCCGGACGGCGGGCAGATAGAACACGATCGACACGATCGCGGCCAGCGCGGCTCCGGTGAGGAGCGAGAGCCAGGTGAACTGCCCCCAGAGCAGCATCCACAGCAGGATGAGCCCGAGGAAGGGCAGCAGCCCGCTGAGGATCCGCGCCCGGATCACCGACGCCCGGCTGCGCGGCGCCATCAGCGGCCACCTCCGTCGTCGCCCGCACCCGCGCCACCCGAACCGGTGCCGCCCGAACCCGTGTCGCCCGCGTCGAACGACCCGTTCGGGAACACCGCGTCGATGTACACCTGCGGCTCGACCACGTTCTCGGCCGCCCGCTCGGCGAGAGCGAACAGCGGACCGGCGAACACCGTGAGGCACACGGTCAACGCGATGAGCCCGGTGGCCGCCACGACCATGAGGCGCGGGGTGGTGGACAGCGTGGTCGACGAGCCCTCCGCATCCGCGTGCTCCTGCAAGCGGTCGGTGAGGCGGCCCTCGTAGTCGGCCACCTCGGAGGCCGGCCGCCAGAACGCCAGGTTCCACACCCGCATGAGCGCGTAGAGCGTGAGGAGCGAGGTGAGGGCGCCCGCCCCGATCAGCACGTAGACGAGCGGATTGGGCGCGGCCGCGCCGGCCTCGAAGAGTGCGACCTTCCCGAGGAAGCCCGAGAACGGCGGGATGCCGCCGAGGTTGAGCACACCCACGAAGAACAGGATGGCGACGAAGGGTGCGGTCTTCAGCAGGCCTCCGAGCTTCGTCACCGACGTCGATCTGCCCACCCTCTCGACGAGTCCGACGGTCACGAACAGGGCGGTCTGCACCATGATGTGGTGCACGATGTAGAAAATCGCCGCCCCCTCGCCGATCTCCGTGCCGAGCGCGACGCCGAACAGCATGTAGCCGATGTGGCTGACGAGGGTGAACGAGAGCAGGCGCTTGATGTCGGCCTGCGAGATCGCGCCCAGGATGCCGATCACGAGCGTGAGCAGCGCCACGATCAAGAGCGGGATCTGCAGCGGCACCTGGATGAACAGCAGCCGGTCGGTGCGGATGATCGCGTAGATGCCGACCTTCGTGAGCAGACCGGCGAAGACCGCGGTGACCGGCGCGGGCGCCGTCGGGTACGAGTCGGGCAGCCAGAACGACATCGGGAACACGGCCGCCTTCACCCCGAAGCCCACGAGCAGCGCCACGCAGAGCACCGCCTGGATCTCGAGCGGGAGCGCGCCGATCCGCTCCGAGAGAAGCGCCATCGTCACGGTTCCCGTGGCGCCGTAGATCACCGCGATCGCCGCGAGGAAGAGCAGCGACGACATGAGGCTCACCACGATGTACGTGGTGCCGGCCCGGATGCGCGCACCGGTGCCGCCGAGGGTGAGCAGCACGTAGGAGGCCGCGAGCAGCATCTCGAACCCGACGTACATGTTGAACAGGTCGCCGGCGATGAACGCATCGAAGAGGCCTGCGGCGAGGATGAGGTAGGTCGGGTGGAAGATCGACACCGGCGTCTCGCGGTCGCCGTCCGCGACACCCTGGCCGATGGCGAACAGCAGCACGCCGAGCAGCATCAGCGCCGACACCAGCACCATGATCGCCGACAGCCTGTCGACGACCAGGACGATGCCGAACGGCGGCGCCCATCCGCCCACGTTCATCACGAGCGGCGCGTTCTCGGCGTCGACGACCGCGAGGAGGATCGACGCGATGATCGTGACGAGGGTCAGCGTGGTGATCGAGATGACGATCTGCACCAGGCGCCGACGTCCGAAGACGAGCGCGAGCGCCGCGCCGACGAGCGGCAGCACGACGACGAGGGGGACGAGGGACACGGCGCTCATGAGGTCACGTCCCTGTCGTCGCGCGACGAGTCACGCGAGCCCGTCGAGTCACGGGAGGAGACCGACGGGGAGGACTCGCCGACGGTCGCCGTCGCGCCGGTGGCGCTGTCGGCCGCGTCGAGCACCGCGTGCGCGGTGTCCTCCACCTCGGAGGCGAGCTCCGCGCGCATCGCCTCGTCGTCCTCCTCGATCGACACGCTCATCCGCTCGGCGTCCTCCAGCTCGCGCTCGTCCTCCTCGTGCTCATCGCTGACCGTGTCGCCCTCGTCGCCCAGGTTGGCCAGCCACCAGGAGCGGTAGATGAGGGCGAGGAGGAAGGCCGTGATGCCGAAGTTGATGACGATCGCGGTGAGCATCAGCACCTGCGGCACCGGGTCGACGATCGAGTCGGCCTCGCTCACGTCGCCGATCAGCGGTGCCTGGCCGGATCGGCCGGCCATCAGGAAGAGCAGCAGGTTGATGCCGTTGCCGAGCAGGAGGAAGCCGACGAGGATGCGCGTGAGGCTCCGCTCGAGCATCACGTAGACGCCGGTGCCGCAGAGCACGGCCGAGAGCAGCAGGAGGGTGATCGAGGCGCTCATCGGGCCTCACCCCCTGCGGTGGCGGTGGCCTCGGGGTGCCCGTCCGCCTGTGCCGCCTGCGTCTCGGCCTGCTCCTCCGACACGGTGTGCGCGTCGGGGGCGCCGCTGACCTCGTCGTCCTCGGCGAGCTGCCGGTCGACCTCGCCGCCGAGCGAGCGCAGCACATCGAGCACCACACCGATCACGACGAGGTACACGCCGATGTCGAAGATCGTCGAGGTACCGAACGAGACGTAGCCGAGCACCGGGACGTCGGCCGACCAGTACGCCGAGGTGAGAACATCCGCACCGATGAAGAGCGAGGCGAGCGCGGTGCCCGTGGCGAGCAGGATGCCGGCGCCCAGCAGCGGGCCCGGTCCGATGGGGGCCGCCTCGCCGAGCTCGTAGCGTCCGCCCGCGAGGTAGCGGACGATGAGGGCGAGCCCGGCGAGCATCCCGGCCGCGAACCCGCCGCCGGGGGCGTTGTGGCCGACGAAGAGGAGGTAGATCGACACCAGGATCGCCGGGTGGAAGACCAGGCGCACGATGACCTCGAGCACGAGGGAGCGGTCGCGCGGGGCGAGCGTGCGTCCGCCGAGGAGCCAGGTGTGCTGGCGGTCGTTCTCGGCGGGAGCCGTGGGGGTGTGCGGATCGTCGACGAGCTTCTGGCGGTTCGCCGCCCGGCGTCGGTCACGCGACTCGCGCAGCCGGGGCACGAGCTCGTGCCGTCCGCTCACGAAGAGCAGGCTCGCCACTCCGGTCGCCACCACGACGAGCACCGAGAGCTCGTTCATCGTGTCCCACGCGCGGATGTCGACGAGCATCACGTTCACGACGTTCTGCCCGTGACCCTCGAGGAGCGCCAGGCGGGCGAGCTCCGGTCCGAGCCCGCCGGCCTCGCGGGCGCCGAGCGCCACCCAGCCCACGACCGC
Organism: Cnuibacter sp. UC19_7; assembly: GCF_042699995.1. Taxonomy (GTDB): domain Bacteria; phylum Actinomycetota; class Actinomycetes; order Actinomycetales; family Microbacteriaceae; genus Cnuibacter. The sequence continues at coordinate 2,406,090 of NZ_CP170560.1, read as the reverse complement.
GACCGTCGCGCCGAAGGCGATGCCGATGAAGGCCCGGCGCTTCTTGTGCTTGGGCTTGTTGTGCTGCGCGATCCGGCGCGGCAGGCGGCGCAGCACGAGCACGAACACGACGATGGTCACCGTCTCGACGAGCGCCTGCGTGAGCGCGAGGTCGGGGGCGCCGTGCATCGCGAAGAGCACGACGAGTCCGTAGCCGGTCGACCCGACGAGGAGCACGGCGGCGAGGCGCTGCTGGGCGCGCGCCGCCATCACCGCCGCGATCGCCATCGCAGCGGCCACGAACACCTGCGCCGGGTAGTCCCACAGCACGAAGGTGTCGGGCCACTGCCGGCTGATCGCGGTGACCGTGCCCAGGGACAGCACGAACACCACGAGGATCGTGCCGAGGTACTGGGCCAGCCCGCCCTTCTGAGCGAACATCGTCACGCGTGCGGCGACGTGATCGATCGTGCTGAGCACGTGCCAGTACGCGCGTCCCGCGTCGAGCGGCAGGTGCAGCACGCTCTGCACGTCGCGCACGCGGGCCCGCCACCGGAACATGAGCAGTCCGAGCACGATCACCGCCGCCGACACGAACAGTGCGGCCTCGAGCCCGTGCCAGAGTGCGAGGTGGTAGTCGCCCTCGCCCGCGTCGTCGGCGTAGGTGGACAGCGCGACATCGAGCAGCGGCTTCGCCAGCAGCCCGCCGGCGATCGACGCCAGGGCGAGCACCGCGGGGGCGACGAGGATGCCCCGCGAGGGGTGATGCGGATGCGCGGCGACGGCGGGTGTGCTCGCCGTCGCCGTCGTGCTGGCGGGGGTGGGCTTCCGCCCGAACGTGCCCCACAGGAAGCGGGCGGTGTACGCCACCGTGAGCACCGAGCCCAGGGCGGTGGCGATGATCGCGACCCATCCCCATCCGTCGCCCATGATCGCCGCCTCGATGAACGAGGTGAAGGCCGCCTCCTTCGCCACGAACCCGACGAGCGGCGGGATCCCGGCCATCGACAGGGCCGCGATGATCGCGATCGTGGCGAGCACCGGACGCCGGCGGCCGAGGCCGGAGAGGTTGCGGAGGTCGCGGGTGCCCTCGTCGTGGTCGACGATGCCCACCACGAGGAAGAGGGTCGACTTGAACAGCGCGTGGGAGATGACGAGCGCGAGCCCGGCGAGGGCCGCATCGCGCGTGCCGAAGCCGGCGACGACAATGAGGAAGCCGAGCTGGCTCACGGTGCCGTAGGCCAGGAGCAGCTTGAGGTCGTTCTGCTTGAGAGAGCGCCATGCGCCGACGAGCATGGTCAGTGACCCGAGGATCACGAGCACCGGCACCCACCCCGGCGTGTCGGCGAACCCCGGCACGAGCAGCAGCACGAGGTAGACGCCGGCCTTCACCATCGCCGCGGCGTGCAGGTACGCGCTCACGGGTGTCGGGGCCGCCATGGCCGCAGGCAGCCAGAAGTGGAACGGCACGAGCGCCGACTTCGACAGCGCGCCGGCGAGCACGAGCATGACCGCGACCGTCGTGAGGGCGCCCTCCGGATGCGAGTCGACGATCGCAGAGATCGAGCTCGTGCCCGTCTCGACCTGCAGCAGCACGAGCCCGACGAGCATGGCGAGCCCGCCGAACGTCGTCACCAGCAGCGCCTGGAGCGCCGCGCCGCGGCTCTCGCGCCGGTTCGTGTAGTGGCCGATGAGGAGGTAGCTGAGGATCGATGTGATCTCCCAGAACATGAACATCACGTACACGTCGTCGGCGGTGACGAGGCCGTACATCGTGCCGGCGAAGAGCAGCAGCAGGGCGGCGATGCGGCCGAGCGACGGCTCATCGCGGCTGAAGTACCGCGCCGAGTAGACGAGCACCAGCGCACCGATGCCGGTGACGATCAGCGCCATCACCCACGAGAGCGTGTCGACCCGGAAGGAGAACGCGACGTCGAGCTGCGGGATCCACGGCACGAACTCGGTCGGCGGCCGATCGGCGAGCACGGCCTCGGTCTGCGTCAGCGAGAACACGAAGGCCGCCGCCGGCACCAGGGCCACGACGTAGAAGACCCGCGTCGAGAGGACCCGGGTGAGGGCCGGAGTGAGCGCACCGATCACCGCGAACAGCAGTAGAAGGGCGATCATGCGATCTCCTCACGGTGGGGGAGAGGGTCGAGTCCAAGTCTACCGCGAAATGTAAACGATCGCTAACATGGCGATCTGATCGTCATCAGCAGGAAAGGACGTGGCGATGCGTACGGCCCAGGAGTTGGGGGCTCTCGTTCGCGACAGGCGAAGGACGGCCGGACTCACTCAGCAGCAGCTGGCGGAGCGTGCGCACGTGACACGCCAGTGGCTGGCCCGCCTCGAGAAGGGGCACGAGCGCGCGGAGCTCGATCCGCTGCTCCGCACTCTCGAACAGCTCGACCTCGAGCTCACTATGCAGCCGTGCGCGCCCGATGGTCCGACCTACGACATCACCGTGACGACCACCGTGCACGCGACGACGTGATGCCGGAGCCGCCCGGTCTCCGCGGGTGCCGTGTGACTAGTATGGGGGGCATCCGCCCGGGTGGCCCGCGGCGGCGGGTTCGCGTCGAGAGGATGTCGCCATGCACGGTCTGATCTCGGTCCCTCACGACGGTCCGGCCCATGCCGACGCGGTGGTCGACGCCGGCGGCGCCTCGCCCGACCTTCCCGCCGAGCTCCTCCGCTCCGAGCTCGAGCACACCTACAACGAGTCGTCGATCGCGTACACGCCGATGGTGTCGAGCACCGACCCGGTCGAGTTCACCGCCGCCGTGCTCTCGCACCAGAAGGACGCGCTGCGGCCGCAGTCGTTCCCCGTCGTCGGCATCTACCTACGCAGGGAGGGCCGCGCGTACCGCATCAGCGGTGTGGGCACCGACGACTCGGGCAGCATCTACGTCACCGTCGACGACAGCCCCTTGCGCGCCGGCGAGGCGCCTCTCGCCTGACGGGCGCGCGGCGGTACGGTCGCGGCATGTCGGAGGTCACCCACGCCTACTCCCGTCGGGCTGCGGAGTACACCGAGCTCCTCGGGTCGATGTCGGCGGTGCATCCGTCCGACCTGGCGCTGATCGACGCCTGGGCCCGCACGGTCGAGGGGCCGGTGCTCGACGCGGGCTGCGGACCCGGCCACTGGACGGCGCACCTCGTCGATCTCGGGCTGCAGGTCCGGGGCATCGACCTCGTCGAGCCGTTCCTCGATCACGCGCGCTCGGCGCATCCGGGTGTGCGGTTCGACCGGGGGAGCATCGATCGGCTCGCGGACGATGACGCCGCGCTCGGCGGCGTGCTCTCGTGGTTCTCCACGATCCACCACACGCCGGGCGACATCGGCGTTCCCCTCGCGGAGTTCGCTCGGGTGCTCCGCCCGGGCGGGACGCTCGTGCTCGGCTGCTTCGACGCGCCCGACGGAGCGGACGTGGAGCCGTTCGACCACGCCGTCGTCACGGCCTACCGCTGGTCGCCCGAGCGGATCCGCGCCGAGGTCGAGCGAGCGGGGTTCGAGGTCGTCGAGACCCATCGGCGCTCGGGCGCGGGGTACCGCCCGGTCGCCGCGCTCGTGGCGCGGCGCACGTCGTCGGGGTCGGCGGGTGTCCTGGGGGCTGGCGGGCGTGATGACCGCTGAAAGGTCGCGTGAGAGCGACGGTGGCGCGCATATGCGGTCGTGTCGGCTCTGAGGCGACCTTCTGACGGCCACCCCCGACGCGGGGACGCGCGATGCCTGGTGGGGCGATCTACGCCTGGCGCGCGGCGGCGACGAAGGCGCGGATGAGATCGGCGGACTTCGCCCCGCGGCTCGACTCGACCCCGCTCGACACGTCGACGCCGTAGGGGGCGTACGCGCGGATGCGCTCGGCGACGTTCTCCGGGGTGAGCCCGCCGGCCAGCAGCCACGAGCGCTCCGGCGGACGCGAGAGCAGCGACGCGGGATCGGCGGCCTCCCCGGAACCGGGGTCGGGTCCGTCGAGCAGCAGACGCACCGCGGGGAGGTGGGCGTCGTCCGCCGCGCCCGCCGCGTACTCGGCGGCGCCGAGCGCGCGGATGACACGCAGTCCCGCGGCCTCCGCGGCCTCGATTCCCCGGGGCTCGACGGCGCCGTGCAGCTGCACCGTCGTCAGGCCCGCCTCGCTCGCGCTCGCGAGCACCTCGGCGGTGGGCGCATCCTGGAACACGCCCACGAACTCGATCCCGCCGGGCAGCCGTTCCCCGAGCGCCCGCGCCGCACCCGGCTCGAGGTACCGCACGCTGTGCGGGGCGAAGACCACGCCCACGGCATCGGCACCTGCCTCGACGCAGACGTCGAGCATCTCGGGGGTGGTGATCCCGCAGATCTTGACGAACACCGCGCCACTCTACCGCCGCCGCCCTGGGCGGGGCCCGGCGTGAGCGCTCGCGCCTCCGTGCACCGTGCTCAGAGGTGAGTCGCCGCTTTCGTCCAGGAACGGCGGATACCGTCGGCAGGTCGTATGCCCGCATGCTGGTGGAGGGAACCGGGTGCCAGAACAAGTTCGCCATGGACGGCAGGAGACGCCCTCGCGGGCCCGACTGCTCCTCAAGTCGATCGCCGTCGCGGCCGCTGTCGTGCTCGTGAGCGGGGTCGGGGTCGCCGCCTACGCGTACAACGACATCACCTCGCAGATCAGCAGCGCGGCTGTCGACATCGGCGGCGACGCCACGATGCAGCCCGCACCGTTCCTCGGCGCCATCGACGGCGGCTTCAACATGCTCGTGGTCGGCACCGACAACGACGCCAACCAGGGCGACTCGTTCGGTGAGCGCGACGCGACGCTGAACGACGTCAACATCCTCCTGCACGTCTCGCCGGATCATAAGAACGCGGTGGTCGTGAGCTTCCCCCGCGACCTCGTCATCGATCAGCCGTCGTGCAACGACTCGGGCGAGGTGTACGACCAGCCCCTCAACACGTCCTGGGAGCGCGGCGGAGAGGGCGGCGGCCTGGCGTGTGTCGCGGCGACCATCCGCGACCTCACCGGGCTGGAGATCGGGTACGCGGCCGCCACCTCCTTCAACGGCGTCATCGAGATGACCAACGCGGTCGGCGGTGTCCAGGTGTGCGCCACCGCCCCGATCGAGGACCCCGACTCCGGCCTCTTCATCCCCCAGGGCTACAGCACGGTCGAGGGCTCGGAGGCGTTGGCCTTCCTGCGCAACCGCCACGGCGTCGGCGACGGAAGCGACCTCGCGCGCATCGGCTCGCAGCAGCAGTACCTCTCGTCGCTCCTCCGCAAGATCCGCGACTCGAGCACGCTCTCCGACCCGACCAAGGTCTACGGGCTCGCCCAGGCGGCGGCGCAGAACATCACCCCGTCCACGTCGCTCAAGAGCCCCGACGCCCTGGTGTCGCTCGCGCTCTCGCTGAAGGACATCGACCTCTCGAAGGTGGTTTTCGTCTCGTACCCGGTGAGCGCGTACGTCGAGGATCCGAACAAGGTCCAGCCGATCCAGAGCCTCGCCGACGAGCTGTTCCAGCGTGTCGCGTCCGATCAGCCGTTCACGCTCGACTCCGACTCGACGGCCACGGGCTCGTCGCAGGACCCCTCGACGGGCACCACGCCGCCCGCTCCGGAGCCCACCGCGACCGCCGGTGCTCCCGACGCGACGGATGCGCCCACCGACTCGGCCGCGACACCCGAGGTGATCGAGGGACTCAAGGGCCAGACCGCCGCTGAGCAGACCTGCGCGAACCCCTTCGACGGCTGAGCCGCCGAGCCCCGCTCCCCTCTCGCTTGAGGGAATTCTCTCCACCCCGAAAAAGTTGAGTAGAACAGACTCAAGTTTTGCTGTGAGGTCTTGACACCCGGATACGACCGGGCCAGGATTGAGGCTATGCGGCTCAAGTTTGAGTCGCTCAAGACTTCAGACAGATTCACGCAACATCGGGAAAGAGAGAAAGAGCGATCATGGCTCGTGCAGTAGGAATCGACCTCGGTACCACCAACTCCGTGGTGTCCGTGCTCGAAGGTGGAGAGCCCACCGTCATCGCCAATGCGGAGGGCTTCCGCACCACCCCGTCGGTGGTCGCCTTCACGAAGGACGGCGAGGTGCTCGTGGGTGAGACCGCGAAGCGCCAGGCCGTCACCAACGTCGACCGCACCATCTCCAGCGTCAAGCGCCACATGGGCACGGACTGGACGGTGGAGATCGACGGCAAGAAGTACACGCCGCAGGAGATCTCGGCGCGCATCCTCGCCAAGCTCAAGAGGGATGCCGAGTCGTACCTCGGCGACACGGTCACCGACGCGGTGATCACCGTCCCGGCGTACTTCAACGACGCCGAGCGCCAGGCCACGAAGGATGCCGGTGAGATCGCCGGCCTCAACGTGCTGCGCATCATCAACGAGCCCACCGCGGCCGCACTCGCGTACGGCCTCGACAAGGGCAAGGAGGACGAGCTCATCCTCGTCTTCGACCTCGGTGGCGGCACGTTCGACGTGTCCCTCCTCGAGGTCGGGAAGGATGACGACTTCTCCACCATCCAGGTGCGCTCCACCGCCGGCGACAACCGCCTCGGCGGCGACGACTGGGACCAGCGGGTCGTCGACTACCTGATCAAGAACTTCAAGGACACGACCGGCGTCGACGTCTCGAAGGACAAGATCGCCCTCCAGCGCCTCAAGGAGGCGGCGGAGCAGGCCAAGAAGGAGCTCTCCTCGGGCATGTCGGCCAGCATCACGCTGCCCTACCTGTCGCTGACCGAGAACGGCCCCGCCAACCTCGATGTCACGCTCACCCGCGCCAAGTTCGAGGAGCTGACGAGCGACCTGCTCGCTCGCACCGAGAAGCCCTTCCGCGACGTCATCGCCGAGGCGGGCGTCTCCGTGAACGACATCGCGCACGTCGTGCTCGTGGGTGGTTCCACCCGCATGCCCGCCGTGGTCGAGCTCGTCCGCAAGCTCACCGGCGGCAAGGAGCCCAACAAGGGCGTCAACCCGGATGAGGTCGTCGCCGTGGGCGCGGCCCTCCAGGCCGGCGTGCTGAAGGGCGAGCGCAAGGACGTCCTCCTCATCGACGTCACCCCGCTGTCCCTCGGCATCGAGACCAAGGGCGGGATCATGACCAAGCTCATCGAGCGCAACACGGCCATCCCCACCAAGCGCAGCGAGACCTTCACCACCGCCGACGACAACCAGCCGTCCGTGGCGATCCAGGTGTTCCAGGGCGAGCGCGAGTTCACCCGCGACAACAAGAACCTCGGTACGTTCGAGCTGACCGGCATCGCGCCGGCTCCGCGCGGCATCCCGCAGGTCGAGGTCACCTTCGACATCGACGCGAACGGCATCGTGCACGTCTCGGCGAAGGACAAGGGCACCGGCAAGGAGCAGTCGATGACCATCACGGGCGGCTCGTCGCTGCCCAAGGAGGACATCGAGCGCATGGTCCGCGAGGCCGAGGAGCACGCCGCCGACGACAAGAAGCGTCGTGAGGCCGCCGAGGTCCGCAACCAGGCCGAGACCCTGGCGTACCAGACCGACAAGCTCATCAAGGACAACGCCGACAAGCTGCCGGAGGACGTGAAGAACGACGTCCAGGCCGATGTCGACGCCCTGAAGACCGCACTCGCGGGCGAGGATGACGCCGCCGTCAAGACGGCGTTCGACAAGCTGAACGAGTCGCAGACCAAGCTCGGCCAGGCCATCTACTCGCAGTCCCAGCAGGATGCGGGTGCCGGCGCAGCCGGTGCCGGTGCTGCGGGCGCTGAGGGTGAGGCCGGCGCGTCGTCGAACAACGACGACGACGTGGTCGACGCCGAGGTCGTCGAGGACGAGGACGAGAAGAAGTAATCATGACTGACGAGAACCAGACCGGTCCCGAGAACGAGGGCCGCGAGGAGCCGATCATCCGCGACAAGCGCAGGATCGACCCCGAGACGGGTCGGGTTCGTCAGCCTGCCGACTCGGGGGCCGACGAGGCCCCCGAGTCCGGCGAGCCCGGCGCCGGCGAGTCCGGTTTCATCGAGGCCGAGGGCCCCGACGTCGAGACGTCTTTGACGGATGCCGACCTGAGCTTCCTCTCGGGCCAGAGCTCCGCCGAGGAGCTGGCCGCCGAGCGTCTCGCCGACCTGCAGCGGACGACCGCGGAGTACGCCAACTACCGGCGCCGCACCGAGGCCAACCGCGAGGTCGAGCGCGAGCGCGCCGTCGGCGATGTCGTCAAGGTGCTCCTGCCCGTGCTCGACGACCTCGACCGTGCCGAGAAGCACGGCGATCTCGTCGAGGGCGGGCCGCTGACCGCGATCGCTCAGAAGCTGCGGTCGGGTGTGGAGCGGGTGGGCCTGAAGCCGTTCGCGGCGGCGGGCGAGCCGTTCGACCCTCAGATGCACGAGGCGATCTTCCAGCAGCCCAGTGACGAGGTCACCGAGCCGCAGATCGCCGATGTCGTGGAGTCGGGGTACTACCTCGGGTCGACGCTGCTACGCGCCGCGAAGGTCGTAGTGGCGGTGCCCCATGGCTAGCCAGGACTGGTTCGACAAGGACTTCTACTCGACGCTCGGTGTGTCGAAGGACGTCTCCGAGGCAGACCTGAAGAAGACGTACCGCAAGCTCGCGCGGCAGTACCACCCGGACTCCAATCCGGGAGATGCGGCAGCCGAGGCCCGGTTCAAGGAGATCAGCGAGGCCTACGCGGTGCTCTCCGATGCGGAGCAGCGCAAGGAGTACGACCAGATCCGGGCCATGGGCTCCGGCGCCCGCTTCACGGCGGGTGGCCAGGGCGCCGGGGGCTTCGAGGACGTCTTCGGCGGCATGTTCGGCGGAGGCGCCGGCGGTGGCGGCGGACGAACGAGCTACAGCTACCAGCAGGGCGCCGGCTACGACGACCTGCTCGGCGGCCTCTTCGGCGGTCGCGGCGGCTTCGGCACGTCGACCGGCGGATACCGCGGCTACGGCGGTCCGCAGCGCGGCCGCGATGTCACCGCCCGCACGACGATCGACTTCGTCACCGCGGTGAAGGGCGACACGATCAAGCTGCAGACCTCCGAGGGCAAGCCGATCACCGTCAAGATCCCGGCCGGGGTCTCCGACGGGCAGAAGATCAAACTGCGCGGCAAGGGCGAGCCCTCGCCCGACGGCGGCGAGCCCGGCGACATCGTGCTCACGGTGGCCGTGCGCAAGCATCCGGTGTTCGAGCGCGATGGCCTCAACCTGCGCGTGACCGTGCCGGTGACGTTCGTCGAGGCGACTCTCGGCGCGACCATCGAGGTCCCCACCCTGGGTGGCGCCCCGGTGAAGCTGAAGGTCGCGCCCGGCACCCCGTCGGGGCGCGTGCTGCGCGTCAAGGGGCGCGGTGTCGAGACGTCGAAGGGCAAGGGCGACCTGCTCGCCGTCGTCCAGGTCGCGGTCCCGTCGCACCTGACCCCCGCCGCCCGCGAGGCCCTCGAGGCCTTCCGCGAGGCCGAGCCGAACGAGAACCCCCGCGAGGATCTCCTCGCCAAGGCCCGCGAGTAGTCGTGCGCGCGGTCCTTCTCGCCGAGTGGCGACCTTCCGCCCTTCCCGCACGCCGGGAGGGGCGGGATGTCGCCACTCGGCGGATCCGTCCTTCAGGAGGTGACGTGCATGGATGAGAACTCGCCGCTCTTCGCCATCGCCGTGGCCGCGGAGCTGGCCGGCATGCACCCGCAGACCCTCCGCCAGTACGACCGGCTCGGCCTCGTGTCGCCCCGCCGCACGGCGGGCAAGTCGCGCCGCTATTCGATGCGCGACGTCGCGCAGCTGCGGGAGGTGGCCCGTCTCTCCTCCGAGGGTGTCTCCCTCGAGGGCATCGCCCGCATCCTGCAGCTCGAGAACCAGGTCTCCGCGCTCGCCGCGCGGGTGCAGGAGCTCGAGTCGGCCCTCGCCGAGGAGGTGCTCAACCGCCCCGGGCGGCGCGTGTTCGCCTCCTCCATGGAGGGCGAGACCGTCCCGCTCCGGCACGGCACCCGCACCTCCCGCCGCACCGAGGTGGTCGTGTGGCGCCCCGGCTCGCGCCACCACCCCGAGCTCCCCACCCTCGACTGAGTTCGTGCCGCGCCCCACGGGCGTGCGGTGTGACGCTCGACACCGAATCCGCGGAAGCCCCGCATATATCGCGGGGCTTTCCGCGTTTCGGTGTTGAAGCGACAGACTTAGCCGGCTCGGACCCTGGCTCGCTACGCCGCGAGGATGTCGCGAGCCGAGCGCGGGGCACGGCCGAGGAGCTCGCCGAGCAGGGGTGAGGTGCCCGCGAAGCGGCCCTCGCGGGCGGCGCGGAAGAAGCCGAGCGTGAAGCGGCTCATCGGCTCAAGCTGCCCGGCGGCGGCTTGACGGGCGAGCCACTCCTCGTCGTCGAGCACCGCGCGCGCGATCGGCCGTCCGCTGAGCTCGGAGACGGTGGCGGCGATCTCGTCGAAGTCAGGCGCGGTCCCGGCCGTGAGGGTCACCGGGCCGTCGAACTCACCACCGTCGTCGCCTGATGCCAGAGCGGCCAGGATGACCGCGGCGGCTTCGGCCGCATCCTCTCGCCAGGTCCACGACACGGGCCCGTCGGCCGGGGTGGCGATCGTGCCGGTCTCGCTCCAGGGGCTGAGCATCCAGCCGAGGGTGTGCGCGTAGAAGCCGTTGCGCAGCGAGGTCCAGGCCACACCCGACCGAGCGAGCAGCTCCTCCGTCGCCGCGTGGTCGTGCGCGGGCCCGAACGGGCTGCCGAGACCGGCGCCCTGGTGGCTGGTGTAGAGGATGCGCGACGCTCCCGCCGCGACGGCCGCCTCGATCCCGGCGGCGTGCAGCGCGACAGCATCGGCGGTCGGGTCGCTCGACGACACGAGCAGCACCTGGTCGGCGCCCTCGAACGAGTGGCGGAGGCCGTCCGCATCCTCGTACGACCCGCGTCGCACGCGCACACCCCGGTCGGCGAGGTGCTGCGCCTTGGCGGTGTCGCGGACGCTGACACCGACCTCGCTCGCAGGCATCCGCTCGAGGAGGTGCTCGACGGTCGCGCCGTTGAGGGCGCCGGTCGCTCCGGTGATCACGATCATGGATGCTGCTCCTTTGTTATCGCTGATATCACTCGCACGTTAGCAGCGTGATCACAGTGATCGCAAGCATCCGATAACATCGGTAACATGACGGATGCGCCACCTCTCTCGAGCCGCGATCGCACGCGGGCCGAGCTCGTCAAGGTCGCCGCGGGCCTGCTGGCCGAGGGCGGGCCGAGCGCGGTGACGACCCGCTCCGTCGCGCAGGCGGCGGGGATGCAGGCGCCCGCGATCTACCGTCTGTTCGGCGACAAGGTGGGGCTCCTCGCCGCTGTCGTCGAGGACGGGTACGCCTCCTACGTCGGCGCCAAGCACGTCGATGAGGCCGCCGATCCTGTCGCGGACCTGCGCCTGGGGTGGGATGTCCACATCGACTTCGGGCTCGATAATCCGGAGCTCTTCCGCCTCATGCACAGCGGCCTCTCCGCCCTCGCGCCGGAGGGCTCGGGTGCGTCGGGTTCGCTGCAGCGCGGCACCGCGGTGCTGCACACGCGGGTGCGGCGGGTGGCCGAGGCGGGGCGCCTCGCCGTGGCCGAGCCGCTCGCCGTCGACCTCGTGCGCGCCAGTGCGACAGGGGTCGTCTTCACGCTGCTCGACGGAGGGATCGCGCCGCAGCACGCCCTGCGCGAGTCGGCGTGGCTGGCTCTGGCCGCGGTGATCCTCACGTCGCCGTCGTCCCCATCGGGGCGGTCGGGGCTGACGGGGCAGGATTCGTCGGCCGCGCCACCTGCAGCGGTCGCGGCGGTCACGCTCGGCGCGGCGCTCCCCACTCTCGACGGCTTCACCCCGGGCGAGCGCGCCCTCTTGTCGGAGCTGCTCGCCCGCGTGAACTGATCTCCCCGTGCGGTCGAGAAGTGACAGCTGGAACGCCACTGACTAACACTTACCGCTCGAACTGTTAGTAAAATCACGTCGTGGCAACAGGATCCGAGGTGAGCGGGGCGAAGAGTGTGCCCGTTCCCCCGCTCGAGTACGAGACGCACCGTTGGCAGCCACGGTATCCTGCACTGTTCTCGAGGGCGGAGGTCGCCCGGCAGACGGGGGACTACGAGTCCGCCGTCCCGCAGCGGATAGCGGCCTGGGCGCCTGCTCTGACTGCAGACCTGGCCGCCGACGTGGTGGACGCGTCGGCGGCTCTCGTGTCGTTCGATGCGCACACCGTCACCGTGCTCGGTGCGGAGGATCCGGCTCTCGGCCCCATGGCATCGATCCTGCTGCGGACCGAGAGCGCCTCGAGCTCGCAGATCGAGCAACTGACGGTCTCCGCCCGGCAGCTCGCGCTGGCCGAGCTCGACCAGAGCGACAGGGCGAACGCCCGCACGGTCGTCGGCAACGTCCGAGCGATGGAGGCCGCGTTGCGCCTCTCGGACGCGCTGGATGCGGCGAGCATCCTCGCGATGCAGCGGGAGCTCCTTCTTGCTCAACCTGGCTATGAGGAGCACGCCGGCGCCTTCCGGGACGAGCTGGTCTGGATCGGGAACCGCGATACCGCGGGACCGCGGGGTGCTGAGTTCATCGCACCGCAGCATCCGCTGATTCGACCGGCCATCGACGACATGCTCGCCTTCGTCGCCCGCGATGACCTTCCCGCGCTCGTGCAGATCGCGGTCGCGCATGCCCAGTTCGAGACGATCCACCCCTTCGTCGATGGGAACGGCCGAACCGGTCGGGCCCTGGCGCAGGCCATGCTGAGGGCGAAGGGCCTGGCCACTCACGCGACCGTCCCCCTCTCCGCAGGACTGCTCACGGACACCGAGGGCTACTTCGCCGATCTGCAGACGTTCCGAAGTGGAGATGCCGGGCCCATCATCCGCCGATTCGCGGCCGCCGCGCGGTATGCCGCTGCGACAGGGCGCGTGCTCGTCGACGACCTGCGGGGCGAGCTCGAGCGCTCGCGATCGCAGCTCGAGGGTCTCCGGTCGCAGGCCGCGGCGTGGAGGGTGCTGCCGATCCTGATCGGTCAGCCGGTCGTCAATGCTCGGTACCTTCAGACCGCTCTCGGGCTGAGCGAGATGACTGCTCTCCGAGCTCTGGCAGCGCTCACGGAACGGGGCGTCCTGGTGGAGCGCACCGGGCAGGCTCGAAATCGGATCTGGCAGCACCCCGGGATTCTTGACGTGCTCGACTCCTATGCAGCAGCCATCCGTCGAGCTGCCATCCGCCCCGGTCGCTGAGCCGAGGAGAGGCGACGCTGTGCGTGGCGCGCACCCGCCTGGACGTCGATGTCGCGAGCAGCGATCTCGGTCGACAGTCCCCTTGACCTCCCAGTACCGAGGATTCATCCCCCACCCTCGCCGGCTTCACCCCAGGCGAGCGCGCCCTCCTGGCGGGGCTGCTTGCCCGCGTGAACTGATGCGCACGCCGAGCTAGAGGTCGCGGGCATCCGCTTCGAGCACGACCTCGCGTGCCCACTTGATCAGGTTGGCCGCGTCGGTGGCCGTGATGGCATCGGCCCCGTACTGGACGGGCGTCTTCTGGGTGAGCAGTCTCCGCAGGCTGTTCGCCGCCTTGGTCGCGGGATGTGTGGCTCGCGCGACGAGCGCCACGGCCGAGGCGTGGTCGTCACCTGCGCTGCGAAGCCCAACACGAGCCCGCAGATCGCATCCGCGGCGGCGATTCCCGCGAGGATCGCGTTGGATCCGGCGACCTTGTTCTCGGCGGGCGAGCCTGAGCTGAGAGCTCCGCTGTCGAGAGGTACAGGTGCGCCTCCCTCAACCGGGCACGCGCGGCCGCCCTGTCCAGGCTCACGGTGCTGCCCTTCTCAGGCACTCGCACGCCTCGTGGAGCCGATGGTCCGCAGCAACTGCTCGAACTCGGGTCCCGTCAGCGGGATGGCCTCGTCGCGGATCGTCTGCATGACGGAGTCGGAGCTCTCGATCGACTTCCGCAGCGATGATCGGGTCGTGTTGTAGATGTGACCCTCGTTGCCGGTCCACGTCGTGATCTGCTGACTGAGCGCGGACGCGGACAACTCCAGTTGCCACAAAGCAACTCAAGTTGCGTATCCGCAATCCAAGTGGCGATTACGCCTTCTTGACTCCACCGTACCGAGGATTCATCATGTTCGAATGACCGACACCGATTCACTCGACCACGCGCCCATCCTCGGCGACGACGGAGCAGCGGCGCGCGCGAAGCCGACCAGGGGTGCCCTGGTCGCCGGAGCGGTGGGGTTCGGGCTCATGGGCACCGGAGGTACCGCGCTCGGGGATGGGCTGAGCCTCGTCGCGGCAGCGTACGTATCATCGTTCGATCCGATGGGGTTCGAGCCGCCGCCCGGCGTGAGCGTCACGGTGGATATCCCCCCGATCGTCGCCGATCCCGTGGTGGGCGTGGTCATCGCGGCCGTCGGCCTGATCGCCGTGATCGTGGGCTTCATCTCGAGCCTGGTGATCCTCGGCATCGCGGATGTCGACCGCCGCGGGGCCGTCACCTGGGCCGGCATCGGGATCGGCACCGCGCTCCTGGTCGCCGCACGCATCGCCCTGTCGACCCTCGCGCAGTGGTTCGGTGTCGGCTCCGCCGACCTCACGGTGAACGTCCTCGTCACCATCGGCGCCGCACTCGTCCTCTCCGTCGTCGGCGGGGCGGTCATCTGGCTCCGGATGGCTCGACGCCTCACCACGCTGTGAGTCGGCAGGGCGACGGTCATGGATGACGCGCGCGACTTCGGGACTCCGGTGCTGGAAGGTCCCCCGCGGTCGGCGCGGAGGACTGCGGCCGGGTGGCTGGCCGGGCTCATACTCGCTCTCCTGGCATGGGTGACGACCGTGCTCCTGAAGATCTGCCTCGATCTTCCGACCGCGCTCGCCGGGGCGGGCATGTGCTTCGCCCTCGCCGCGATGGCGCTGTACGGTCTCGGCGTGGCCGGCATCGCGTGGCGGGCAGCGTCGTGGGGATCACCCGGCGACGATGGGGCGGCACGGCTGGCTCGACGCTGGGTCGCCATCACGGGTGGGGGTTTCGGCTCGATGCTCGTGTTCGGCGGCCTTCTCTACGCGGTCCTGCTGGACGATCCGGGGTCCGACCACTCACCGGTCGCGCCGTTCCTCATCGTGTGCGGCCTCGTCGACGCCGTCGTCCTGCTGCCGCTGACAGGCGTCGGTGTCGCTCGCGGAAGACGGTGGTCAGAGGTGAAGGCCCCGTTCCCGTGGCTGTGACCGCAGAGCAGATCCGGCGGCAGAGGCGGGTGCGGACGATCGTCGGTGCCACCACGTTTCCCCTCGTCGCGCCTCTGGTCGTGTACGTGCCGTGGCTGGTCGCGCAAGTGCTCTTCCTCGCGCTGATGGTGATCTGGACCGACGACCCCGACAAGTCCTCGGGAGAGTACGACGCGATGATCCGTCAGAAGATCACGCACGCGCTGGGTGCCCTGTTCTCTCCCGCGATGGTCATCACGGACGCGGTGACCGTTGGTCTCGCATTGCTGGGGATCATCCTGAGCGTCCGACGACTCGGTGCCGCCGGTGCGCCCGATCCGCGAGCCGAGACCGCTGAGGCCGTCCTCCGAGCGGTGGTGATCCTCTTCGCCCCGGCCATCATCCTCTCGCTCGTGATCGTGTTCTCGGGCGGACTGGTGGGTTTCCCGCAGAATCTCGCCAGGATGGGCCCGTCGGCGGTCGGCGTGGGCCTCGCCGGTCTCGTCCTGTCCGTCGGCGCGGGCGCCATCGGTTGGCGCTGGGTGCGCTGACGGCGTCGAAGACCCGCGCCCGCCGCGGGGACTCAGGAGGCGGACGCGGGGGCGGGGGCCTCCGCGGGCCACCAGGGGGTCTCGACGAAGCCGCGCTTGAGGTAGAGCAGCTCCATGTTCGCCGACCAGCCGCGGACCCCGTCGAGGTGGGCGAGGGATTCGCGGGTGAAGGAGTAGAGGTCGGCGACGGTCGGCGTGATGACCTCGCAGAGGAGGGCGTTCTCGTCGAGGAGGGCGGCGAGGTAGCGCACGAACGGGTAGCGGGCGAGCTCCTGCGCGACCTGCTCGAGACGGTCGGGTGCGACCGTGACGGTGAGCAGCGTCTCGGCGCCCATGCCGAGCGCGGCGGAGGGCACCAGGGCGAGCACGTCGACGCAGCGCGCGGCGCGCATCCGCTCGAACCGTCGACGGACGCTCGACTCGTTCAGGCCGATCTGTTCGGCGATCGCGCTGAAGGTCTCGCGTCCGTCGACGCGGAGGGCGTCGAGGATGGCGCGGTCGGCGGTGTCGAAGTGCTCGGGGGCGCAGTCCTCGAGCGACGCCGAGGTGAGGTCGTGCACCTCCTCGCCGTTGCCGAACATCTCGCCGTACAGCTGGCGGCCCCAGTCGAGGCTGACCTTGTAGACGTGCATGATGAGGTCGCTGCGCCAGCGGGCGACCCCCTCGATCGACTGCAGGTCGGTGATCAGCTCCGGATAGCGGGTGGCGCCGCCGCGCACGACGAGCTCGGCGACCACGTCGTAGCTGCCGGTGACGAGGGTGCAGAAGCGCACATCCGGATTCGCGGCGAGGGCGGCCGCGACGGCGATGTGCTTGCCCGGGGTGGCGTTGATCCGCACCCAGAACGAGTCGTACGGCCCCTCCGCCCCGAGCGCGGGCACGGCGGCGATGCGGATGACGCCGTCGTTGATCAGCTGTTGCCCGCGCCGGGCGACCGTGGTGACGGGAGCGCCCACGACCTCGGCGATGGTGCGCCAGCTCGCCCGCCCGTCACGCTGGAGCGCGACGACGATCCGCTTGTCGAGGTCGGTGAGCCTGTCGAGTGCCGGGTGTCTCACCGGGCCGAAGGGCTCGACGGCGGGTAGACCTCGTGCAGGAACGACCTCACCGTGTGCGTCCATTCCTCCGCCTCCTCGATCTGGGGCGAGTGGCCCGAGCGCTCGAACACCACCAGCCGTGACCCGGGGATCAGCTCCGCGATCGTCTCGCTGCATGAGACCGGCGTGATCCAGTCGGTCCGTCCGACGGTGATCAGTGTAGGGACATCGATCGTCGGGAGGAGCGGCTTCACGTCGTAGTGCTTCAGGTTGACGGAGAACGCGTAGTTGTGCGCCTCGTATCGGTACGGCGTCGCCTCCACCTTCCGCTCGGTCGCCTCCGGGTCGTAGTGGAAGTCGTAGAGGGGCAGGATCTCGCGCCAGCAGTCCTTGAGATCCTCGTCGTCGCGCACCCGGCCCTCGTCGATGCGGTCGAACTTCTCCATGTCGATCGTGACCCGATCGCTGGCGAGCGCGTTCTCCCGGGCGAGCGCGCCGTGGGTGTGGTCGGCGGCGGTGTCGCGCAGCACGATCGCGGCGACGCGGTCGGGGTAGCGCGTGGCGTACTCGAGGGTCATGAACCCGCCGTACGATCCGCCCACCATCGCGATGCGCTCCGCGCCGATCCACTCGCGCAGGCCGTCGATGTCGGCGGCCCACTGCTCGTGGCTGAGATCGCCCGATCCCTCGCTCTCGCCGCTGCCGCGGGCGTCGAACACGACCACGCGGTACTCGTCGGCGAGCCGGCCGAAGCTCGCCCGCGGCTCGGCGCGCGATCCGAGGCCCGGGGCCCCGTGGTGGGCGATGATGACGGGCGCGCCCTCGGGGCCGAGCACCTCGACCGCGAGCTCGTTGTCGTTGATGCGCACTCGCTGCGCGGTGCTCGTCGCTCGAGCGAACTCGGGGGAGACGTCGGCCATGGTGGTCCTTTCCGATGGAGCGGTGGAACGGTGGTGCAGTAGAGCAGTGAAGCTGAGGAGCAGGTCAGAGCGGGATCACGCAGTCGTCGAGCGACCGCGGGAAGTGGGTGAGCGGCTCCGAGCCGGATGCGGTGACGAGCATGCTGTCGCTGATCCGGTAGCCGGCGTGGCCGGGGATGTAGATCCCGGGCTCGTTCGACACGATCATCCCGGCCTCGAGCGGGGTCGGGTCGCCGTCCTCGAGCCACGGCGGCTCGTGCATCCCGAGCCCGATGCCGTGGCCCTGCCGGTGCCGGAGGTACTGTCCGAGACCGGCGTCGCGGATGACGGCCAGGCACCGCGCATTGCTGTCGGCGCAGCGGACGCCGGGCGCGATCGCGCGCGATCCCTCGGCCTGCGCGTCGCGGATGGTGTCGTGGTAGCGACGCTGCTCGGGGGTGGGGGGAGCCGAGCACGAAGGTGCGCTCGCTCTCGACGAACCGCCCGCCCACGGCCGCGCCGAGCGACAGCATGAAGGTGTCGCCGTCGCGCAGGCGGTAGCCGGAGGGCAGGCCGTGCGGGATGGCGGAGTTGGCGCCGGCGTACACGAGTCCGCCGGCGAGGAACGAGATGACGACGACGTCGCGGTGCTCGCCGTACATGATCCCCACGCCGGTGCGCCCGACGTGCCCGGCGAGGTCGGCCTCGGAGGGGAGCGGGCGTCCCTCATCGATGGCCTCGCGGATGAGGTCGACCCCGGCCTGCAGCATGACGTCCGTGATGCGGGCGGCCTCTCGGTGCTGCTCGACCTCCTCGGGGAGCTTGAGGTACCGAGCACGGGTGATGAGCTCGGTCGGCACCCACTCGACATCCGCGAACGCGGCCTGCAGCATCGCGAGCCGATGCTGGGTCACCTGGGTGGTCACGCCGACGCGACCGCGGAGGCCGACGGCCGCCCGAGCCAGCGGAGCGAACGGGTTCTCGAGCCCCGGATACTCGGCGAAGGTCACGATCTCGGCCCGGGAGCGCTGCTCCTCGGCGTGCTGGCGCTCGAGCTCGGGAACGAGCAGCACCGCACGCCCCGTGGCGTCGAGCAGGACCGCCACGGGGCGCTCGCCCGGGTGGTGGAAGAAGCCGCTCAGGTACGACACGTCCTCGGGGTCGTCGGTGACGATGGCCGACAGCCCCTCCTGCTCGAGACGCGGCACGATGCGGTGCTGGATGCGGTCGTAGACCTCGGGAGCGAGCCTCTGCGAGAAGGCGGTGTCGGTATCAGCGCTCATGATTGCGGGGGTTCCTCGCGTCGTTGTAGGCGATCGACAGCAGCGTCGCGGAGAGCACGAGCGCGAGGATCGCGAGGGACGGGAACAGGGTCAGCCACCAGGCGCTCACCATGGCGCCCGACTGCTGCGCCTCGTAGAGGATGCGGCCCCACGACCAGGTGGTCGGGTCGCCGAGTCCGAGGAACGACAGGCCCGCGGCCGAGAGCACGGCCCGGGAGGCGGTGACGACCACCGAGACGACGATGACCGGGGTGACGGCGGGCACGACGTGACGGCCGAGGATCCACAGGTGGTTGCGCGTCATGAGGCGGGCGGCGTCGATGTACGGCAGCTTCACGACGGTGAGCGCCTGCGACCGCACGAGTCGTGTCACCTCGGGCCACGAGAACGCGGCCACCACGAGGATCAGCGTCGACGTCGACGGGCCGGCGAGAGCGGCCACCAGGATCATGAGCGGCAGTACGGGGAGCGACAGCGTCAGGTCGACGAAGACGCTGATGACGGTGTCGAGCTTCGGCACATAGGCGCCGACGACCGCGACCAGCGTGCCGAACAGGATGGCGATGGCCGAGGCGGCGACCGCCACGAGCACCGACTGCTGCGTGCCCCAGATGACCTCGGCGAAGACGTCGCGACCCAGCGCATCCGTGCCGAACCAGTTCGTCGCGTTCGGTGGGCTGAGCACGTCGGTGCCGTAGCTCGCGGGGTAGGGCGCGAGGAGCGGAGCGAGGATGCTGATCAGGATGAGGACCAGCAGGATGCCGAGCGACACCATGCCGAGCGGCATCCGCCGGAGCGCGCGCCACGTCGCCGAGCTGGCGCGTCGGCCGTCGGTCCCCGCCGGCTCCACGGTCGGGCCGACGAGCTCCGATTCGGGCAGCGGTGCGGTCATGAGGTCTTCACTCTCGGGTCGAGGAATCCGTAGGCGATGTCGGTGAGCATGTTCACGATCACGACGGTCACCGCGAGGAGCAGGAACGCGCCCTGCAGCACGGGGAAGTCGAGCTGGGTGACGGCCTCGTAGATGCCGCGCCCGATGCCCGGGTAGGCGAAGACGGTCTCGGTGAGCACTGCACCGCCGACCACGAACCCGAGCTGGAGGCCGATGAGGGTGGTCGCGGGGAGGAGCGCGTTGCGGAGGGCGTGCTTCCAGAGGATGCGGCGGTACGGCAGCCCGTTCACCTTCGCCAGGGTGATGTAGTCCTCGCCGAGCGCGTCGATGAGGGTGCCGCGCATGGTGAGCACGTACGACCCGAGCTGGATGAGGGTGAGCGACACCACGGGCAGCACCAGGTGCTGCGCGACCGAGCCGTACCACTCCATCCCGTACACGCCCGTCGAGTAGGCGCCGCCGATGGGGAACCAGCCGAGCGTGAGCCCGAAGACGAGGAGCAGCACGATGCCGACGCTCGGCACGAACAGCGACTGCCCGGTGACGCCGAGCACCTGCACCAGGCGGTCGAGGAAGCGGTTCTTGTACGAGGCGGCGAGCACGCCGAGGGGGATGCCGATGATCACCGTCAGCACGAGCGCGGTGATGGTGAGCAGCAGCGTCCACGGCAGCCGCTGCAGCAGCACGTCGGCCACCGGGATGGACTGCGTGAACGAGGTGCCCAGGTGGCCCTGGACCAGCTGCCCGAGGTACAGCACGTACTGCACGATGAGCGGCTGGTCGAGGCCGTACTGGGTGAGCAGGGCCGCCCGGGTGTCCTCTGTCATGTTCGTGCTCGCGACGGCGAGCGCGGGATCTCCGGGCAGCAGCCGCAGCAGGAGGAACGTCACGGTCACGGCGAACCAGATCGTGATCAGTCCTCTGCCGAAGCGTCGGAGGACGAACAGGGCGATGGACACTCGGGCGGCCCTTCCTTGGTGGGTGGGAGTCGACGGGGCGTCGACCGGTCGGAGAACCAGGTGCTAGTCGGACACCTTGTACGCGCTCGCGACCGAGATGGGGTTCACGATCGAGAGCAGCTCGCTCGGCTTGGAGATGAATCCGGACCAGTCCGAGCTGTGGGCGACGTAGAGGTTCTGCGTGTACATGATGTTGTCGTAGACGTTCTCGTGCACGATCTTCGCCGCGTCCCGCATGATCGAGATCTTCTCGTCCTCGTCGAAGGTCTGTGCGGCCTTCGCGATGAGCGCGTTGAGCTCGGGGTCGTCGACGTAGGTGTAGTTGATCGCTCCGTCCGGCAGGTACGACAGGGCGAAGTTCGTCACCGGGTCGTCCATGATGGCGAAGTTGCCGGCGTAGATGTCGAAGTCGCCCTGGTTGGTCATCGCCAGGTACGTGTTGCGCTCCGTGCCCTGCAGCTCGATGGAGATGCCGGCCTTGGCCGAGCTGTCCTTCACGAGCTGGGCCCACTGGCTGGTCACCGGGTCCTGGAGCGAGTAGATCAGGCGGAACGACACCGGGAACATCCCGTTGGCGTCGGCGGTGTAGCCGGCCTTCTCCATCAGCTCACGCGACTTGTCGGTGTCGAACTCGTACTCGGTGATCGAGTCGTCGTAGTACTTCGACAGCACGGGCATCAGCGGGCTGGATCCCGTCGACACCGCCTGGCCCTGGAGCACGACGTTGCGGATGGCCTCGTAGTCGGCCGCATGAGCGAGGGCCTGACGGACCTCCACCTTGGCCAGGTCGGGGTTCGTCATGTTGTACGTCATGTGCGAGTAGCCGAGGCCCGTGACCTCCTGGACCTCGATGCCGTCGGTGCCCTGGAGCTGCTTGACCTGCGCCGGCGGGAGCGAGTTCGCGATCACGTCGACCTCACCGCTCTGCAGGGCGAGGATCTCGGTGTTCACGTCGGGGAAGACGCGGTAGACGATCTTCGCGGGCAGCGGCGTGCCGCCCTCGACGAGCGGGTAGTCCTCGGTCCGCTCGAGCGTGTACGACTGCCCGACCTGCACGCTGTCCATGACGAACGGTCCGGCGCTGACCCAGCCGCCGTTCGATCCGTCGTTCGGGAACTCGGCGACGGATCCGGCCGGCTCGAACACGTGCTGGGGCACCACGTTGCCCCAGAAGCCGATCTCCTCGACGATCGACGAGTCGGGCTGGGTGAGGGTGATCTCGACCCGCGTGTCGGAGACGGCGGTCGCCGACTCGAAGTTCGTCATCTGACCGTAGAACGTGCCCGAGGGCGCGTCGCGCTTGACGGCGTTCATCGTGAAGGCGACGTCGTTCGCGGTGACAGGGGTGCCGTCGCTCCATGTCATGTCGTCGCGGATCTCGTAGTACCCGGTGGTGTCGTCGACGTAGCCCCACTCGGTGGCGAGCTCCGCCGACTTCGACCCGTCGTCTCCGATCGAGAGCAGATGCGGGTACATCAGGTTCGTCATCCAGTAGTCGCTCCGGCTGTTGCCGATGAGCGGGTTGTAGTTGACGACGTCGGTGGTGGTGGCGATCGTCAGTGTGTCGTCGCCGGCCGTGGGAGTGCCGCCGGCGGCCTCCTCGGGCGCCTGCGGAGCGCAGGCGCTGAGGGCGAGCACGGCCGCAGCCGCCACCGCCCCGAACGCAAATCCTCTGTGACGCATCAGACCCAGACCTCCTCGAGTACCCGCAGGGTGTTCCCGCCGACGACGGCGCGGATCTCGTCGTCGGAGTAGTCGTGCTTGACCAGCCAGCCGATGATGTTCGCCATGGCCTCGGTGGGGTTCTCGACCCCGTCCACGTACTCAACCTCCTCGTAGTCGACGTGGCCGTGGGCCTGGCCGATCGAGAGCTGGTTCGCGAAGGCGTGGTGCAGGCCCACGTGGTCGCCGTACAGCGTGTCCGGTCCGAAGCTCACGTGCTCGATGCCGACGAGGTCGACGCAGTACGTGAAGTGGTCCATGACCGACTCCAGCGAGTGCCTCGGGTGCTCGGGCGAGAGGGTGGTGTGGGGAGCGGCCTCGATGCCGATCACCCCACCTCGCTTCGCGCACTCCACGATGGTCTCATCGGTCTTCATGCGGTTCGTGGGCCAGAGGCCGCGCGCACCGGCGTGCGTGATGAAGACGGGCTTGGTCGAGGCCTTGATGACGTCGACGCAGGTTCGGTCGCCCGAGTGCGAGATGTCGATGGCGATGCCGAGCTTGTTCATGCGGGCGACCGCACGCTCGCCGAAGTAGGTGAGTCCACCGTCTCCGCGCTCCTTGAGGCCGCTGCCGAGGTAGTTCGCCTCAGAGTAGGCGATGCCCATCTGGCGCACGCCGAAGCCGTAGAGCACGTCGAGCCGGTCGACCTCGTTCTCGATCGGGGTGGCCGCCTCGAGCGCGAAGATGTGGGCCACGCGGCCGGTCTCCTTCGCGTACTGGATGTCCTTCAGCGTCTCGCCCTTGATGACGTAGTCCTGGTGGGCGAGGTCGGCCATGCGCACGCCGAGGTCGAAGAGCACGTCCTGGTACTTCCAGCCGGCATCGCTCGAGATGCAGCAGGTGCCGTCCATCCCGTTGTCGAAGACGGCGGTGAGCCCGGAGCGCGACAGGCCCTCGTAGCCCGTGGGTTCGCGGCCCTGGCGGATGTGGTCGCGGAGCTGGCCCATGTCCTCGGGGAAGACCTGGACGTGCTCGTGCAGCGAGATCACCGTCTCGTTCTCGAGCAGGCGGGCGGCGCGGGCGGCCTGGTCGTCGCTGAGGGCGAGCCCCTGGTACTCGGGCACACGGCCGATCTGCTTCGCGTAGGCGAACTCGCGGTAGTCGACGCCCTTCTCGAGGTAGTCGTAGGCCGTGTATCCGGTGTAGCGCTCAGCTGGTTCGAGCACGTTGCATCTCCATTCGTCGTTCCTCGGCGGGCCCAGGTCACCGTCCCGGAGGCGGAGTCGGGCGCCGTTGACAGGAGACGATCCACTATTCCGGCTTCTGGGTCAACTAAAATGGGATGATTCGGCACAGAGTTTATGAACCTGAAACATTTCGGCGGAGAATTCGGTGCAGAATGGTGCCGTGCAGAACCTCGACGAGACACGACCCCCGGTCCTCACGGTCCGTGGGCTCGACATCGGCTTCCGGAACTCGACCGGGATCACGAGCGCCGTGCGCGGCGTCGACCTCGACGTCAGGCCGGGTGAGCTCGTGGCGCTTCTGGGGGAGTCGGGCTCCGGCAAGACGGTCACCGCCCGGGCGATCATGGGTGTGGAGGACGAGTCGGCGGTGGTGAGCGCCGCCGAGCTGCGGCTGGGCGACGTCTCGCTCCTCGACCTCACCGCCGACCAGCGCCGACGACTGCGAGGCGACCGGATGAGCATGGTGCTGCAGGATGCGCTGTCGTCGCTCAACCCGGTGCTGAAGATCGGCGACCAGATCGGCGAGATCTTCCGGGTGCACCGGGGCATGAACCGCAAGCAGGCGCGCGCCCGCGCCGTCGAGCTCCTCGACCTCGTCGGCATCGTCGATCCGGCGACCCGCGTCGACGACTACCCCCACCAGTTCTCGGGAGGCATGCGTCAGCGCATCCTCATCGCCATGTCGATCGCGCTCGAACCCGACCTGCTCATCGCCGACGAGCCGACCACGGCGCTCGATGTCACCGTCCAGGCGCAGATCCTGAGGCTGCTCCACGATCTGCGCGGGCGTCTCGACATGGGAGTGCTGCTCATCACCCACGACATCGGGGTGGTCACCGAGGTCGCCGACCGCCTCGTCGTCATGCACCACGGGGTGGTGGTCGAGCGCGGCGACGCGGACAGCGTCTTCGCGCATCCGCAGGATGCGTACACACGCACCCTGTTGGGCTCGGCACCCCGGCCCGAGCCCGCGCGCGAGCTCGCCGTGGCGGAGCCCGAGCGCGAGCAGCTCATGCTGTCGGTCACCGGACTCTCGAGGACGTTCCGCACCGGCGGCGCCCTCACCCGCCGCGAGGTGCGCGCCGTCGACTCGGTCGACCTCGTGCTCCGCCGCGGCGAGACGCTCGGCATCGTGGGGGAGTCGGGCAGCGGCAAGTCGACGCTCGCGCGGATGATCGTCGGGCTCGAGAGCGTCGACGAGGGCACCGTGCTCTACCGGGGGCGCGACGTCACGCGTCGCACCCGCGGCCGTCGGCCGGGCGCGCAGGCGGGGGTGCAGATGGTGTTCCAGGATCCGTACACCTCGCTCGATCCGCGGATGCGGGTGCGCGACGTCATCGCCGAACCGCAGACCGTCGCGCGGGTCGGCACGCCGGCCTCCCGCCGCGACCGCGTCGCCGAGCTGCTCGAGCTGGTGGGCCTCACGCCCGACATGATGAACCGCTTCCCGCACCAGTTCTCCGGCGGCCAGCGGCAGCGCATCGGCATCGCCCGGTCGCTCATGCGCGACCCCGACGTCCTCGTCTGCGACGAGCCCGTCTCGGCGCTCGACGTGACGATCCAGGCCCAGGTGGTCGACCTGCTCGTCGACCTCCAGGACAGGCTCGGACTGAGCATCCTCTTCATCTCGCACGACCTCTCCGTCGTGCGGAACCTGGCGCACCGCGTGCTCGTGATGTACCACGGCAAGGAGGTCGAGACCGGGCCGGTGGAGGAGATCTTCGACCGCCCGCAGGCGGAGTACACGCGCTCGCTGCTCGCGTCGATCCCGCCCCTCACACGCGCCGAGCGAGGGCGCCTCACGGGGGCGCGCGCGGCCTGAGCCCGGCCGGGCGGGCCCGGCGGATGGGGGCCGTACCCGGCCTTCCGGCCTCGGCCTTCGGCCTTCGGCTCGAGGTGTCTCAGAAGCCGCGTCGGGCGCGGTGGAAGATCTCGCTCCTGTCGCCCAGCGCCTCCTCGGCCACGGGCAGCCCCTCACCCGCGGGCGGGCGGACCGCGTCGTTCTCGCCGTCACGCGAGACGCTCTGGTCGAGCCTGTGGCGTCGTCTGCTCACGACGATCGAGCCGAGCACGATTGCGACCACCGCCACGACCACGGCGGCGACGACGATCCAGGTGGTGGTGTCTGCCATCGATCTCCTCCTCGTTCGTGTGGCCCCGACCATACCGTCGCCCACCGCGCGTGGCCGGACTGTCCACCTGATTCGGAGACTCCCGCCCGCGTGCGTCGGGGCCGTGCCGCCCACATCCCGTAGCGTGAGGGGATGACGACGCTCGAGTGGGACGCGCTGCGTCGGTGGCCCGATGTCGAGGCTCCCGAGCTCGTGGCGGTCGATGCGGCGGACCGCCTCATCCTCGACGAGGCGGCGGAGGCGGGACTGCTGGAGGCGGGTCACCGCGTCAGTGTGATCGGCGACGACTACGGCGCGCTCACGCTGGGTGCCGGGGCCGCCCAGGGACCCGACGCTGAGCCTGTCCGCGTGCATCAGGACGCTCTCTCCGGCGAGCGGGCGCTCGCGGCGAACGCCGAACGGACCGGGGTCGATCCTGCGCGGTTCCGGTCCTGCCCGTCGCTCACGCCGGAGGTGGTCGAGGGCGCCGACGTCGTGCTGCTCAAGCTGCCTCGCAGTCTCGAGGCGCTCGACGACATCGCTCGGCTCATCGCCCGCCATGCGGACGACGGCGTCCGCGTCGTCGCTGGAGCCCGCGTCAAGCACATGAGCCACTCGATGAACGACGTGCTCGACCGGGCGTTCGAGACGGTCGAGGCGTCGCTGGCGAGGCAGAAGGCGCGCGTGCTGCGCGCATCCGGACCCCGTCGAGACGTGGCGGAGCCGGGACATCAACGCGCCCGCATCGAGGGGTTCGGCCTCTGGAACTGCGCCGTCGGCGGTGTCTTCGCCGGGGCGCGGCTCGACATCGGGACGCGCGTGCTGCTCGAACGGCTGCCCGAGGTCGTCGGCGGCATGCGCTCGGAGGCGACCGTGGTCGACCTGGGATGCGGTACGGGTCTGCTCGCGGTGGCGGCCTCCCGTGCGCTCCCGCAGGCGCAGGTGATCGCGACGGATCAGTCGGCCGCGGCCATCGCCTCCGCCCAGCTCACCGTCGCCGCGAACGACGCAGGTCCACGCGTCGAGGTGCTGCGCGCGGATGCGGGCGACTCACTGCCCGACGCCTCGGCCGACGTGGTGCTGCTCAACCCGCCCTTCCACGTGGGCGGTACCGTGCACACCGCGATCGCGAGCAAGCTGTTCGCCGCGGCCGCGCGCATCCTCGCCCCGGGGGGACGCCTGGTCGCCGTGTGGAACTCGGGTCTCGGCTACCGCCGCGAGCTCGAGCGGATCGTCGGCCCCACCGAGCAGCTCGCCCGCACCCCGAAGTTCACGCTCACGGAGTCCGTCCGCCGCTGAGCGCCCCCGGCTTTGTCCACCTCTCCGTCGCGAAACGGGCGGAAGGCGACGGAAACCGGGACAAACCCCGACGCGGACGAGGCGAGGCGTCAGATGTACTGGGTGCGGACGGGCGCGGGGAAGCGGACCGGGCGATCGAACGCGTACTGGCGGCGGGCGACGAGCTCGGCGTGGATCATGATGCCGACCACGCCGAGGAACGCGACCGCACGCGGGAGCACGGTGAGCAGCGGGTCGTTCTCGAGCCGCATGATGAGGTTGAACGGCTCGGCGAGCCCGATGACCATGAAGAACACCGTCGGGTAGACGATCGTCCGCACCGCCCAGGCGCGGCGGATGCCGGTGAGCACCAGCAGCGTCATCAGCCAGATGCCGTACCAGGGGTGGATGGTCGCCGAGGTGAGCACGATCGCCGCGAAGCAGCCGAACAGCAGCAGCAGCGGATCGAGGTGACGGCGCTTGATCAGCAGCCAGGTGGCGAAGCCTGCGCCCGCCGCCATGAACAGCAGCTTGACGACCGACTGGGTGATGCCGCCGTCGATGTGCACGAGCGGCGCGAAGCCGCCGAGAGTGAGCCCGATGATGTTCGCCGGGGCGTACCAGTTCGACACGGCAGTCGGGGTGGCGAGGCCGATGATCCAGCCCGCGCCGACGCCGAGCACCCAGCCCAGCACGAGCAGGCTGCCCATGCCGATCGCGGCGACCGCGATCCAACGCCGGATGACCACGCCCCACGATGCCTGCTGCCCGGCCCAGATGAGCCCGATGATGGGCAGCGCGATGAGGGCGATCGGCTTCACGCCGATGGCGGCGGCGATGAGGAGGGTGCCCAGGATCGGCCTCTTCCGCATCGCGTAGTAGACGCCGGCGACGATGAACCCGAGCATGAGCGAGTCGTTGTGGCCCGCGGCGACGAAGTTCATCAGCACGAGGGGGCTGGCGGCGATGAACCACAGCACAGCGGCCTCGTTGTAGCCGCGCAGTCGTGCGATGCGCCAGGCGTAGTAGGCCATCATCGCCAGGCCCGCCACGGCGAGAAGACGGAACAGCAGGACGGCGATCTCGGTCGGGAAGCCGGACGTCGCCGTCACGATCATCTTCTCGAACCAGAGGAAGAGCGGTCCGTACGGGGTGGAGGTGTCGGCCCACAGCGGGTCGACGCCGATGCCGTACCAACCCGGGATGTCGGCGACGCCGGTGAGGTAGGGGTTGCTGCCGGCCACCATGAGCCGGCCCTGGCCGACATAGGCGTACATGTCGCGCGAGAACAGCGGGAGCGCGACGATCAGCGGTACGGTCCAGGCGATCGCGGCGGTGACGACCCGCTTGGTGGCGCCCGAGGCATCCGGGGCGGGCTCACCGCGGCGGCGGAGCAGCGACAGACCCAGCGAGATCCACGCGGCGAGAAGGAGGAGGGCGCCGACGACGACGGCGAGAGCGCACAGCACTTCCGCCATCCGCGCGTTGCGGATGGTGTCGACCAGCGGCCAGGAGTGAAGTACGGATGCAGGGCCGAGCCAGCCCACGCCGAGCGAGCCGGCGGCGATGCCGATCGATCCGATCACTCCTAACGGCAGGCGCCATCGAGGAGGAAGGAGATGCACCATACCTGCCTATCATGCGGAACTGAAGAGATGCCGGTCAGGAATATAACGATTCGCACTGGCGGCCCCGCCTGCACTCAGCTAAACTTGAGTCCAACAAACTCAAGTTTCTTTCGGTCGACCGGATCAGGTCGCGCCCGAGAGGTGTGTTCCGCACAGCGGAGGAGGACTGAACAGACATGGCAATGCCGGGAAGCGCTCAGGGCGACGAGCAGAAGAGCGCCCTCGAGCAGTACGGCGTCAATCTGACGGAGATCGCGGCGAGCGGCAAGCTCGATCCGGTCATCGGGCGCGACGCCGAGATCCGCCGTGTGAGCCAGGTGCTCACGCGGCGCACGAAGAACAACCCCGTGCTCATCGGCGAGCCCGGCGTGGGCAAGACCGCCGTCGTGGAGGGGCTCGCCCAGCGGATCGTCGCGGGCGACGTCGCCGAGTCGCTGAAGGGCAAGCAGATCGTCTCGCTCGACCTGTCGGCGCTCGTGGCCGGGGCGAAGTACCGCGGCGAGTTCGAGGAGCGGCTGAAGGCCGTGCTCGCCGAGATCAACGAGTCGGATGGCCGGATCATCACCTTCATCGACGAGCTCCACACCCTCATGGGCGCGGGCGGCGGCGAGGGGTCTGTGGCTGCATCCAACATGCTGAAGCCGATGCTCGCCCGCGGCGAGCTCCGGCTGATCGGCGCGACCACGCTCGACGAGTACCGCGAGTTCATCGAGAAGGATGCGGCGATGGAGCGCCGCTTCCAGCAGGTGTTCGTGGGTGAGCCGAGCGTCGAGGACACCGTCGCGATCCTGCGCGGGCTCAAGGAGCGCTACGAGGCGCACCACAAGGTCTCGATCGCCGACTCGGCACTGGTCGCCGCGGCCGCGCTGTCGAACCGGTACATCCCGGGCCGGCAGCTGCCCGACAAGGCGATCGACCTGATCGACGAGGCCGCGTCGCGGCTGCGCATGGAGATCGACTCGGCGCCCGTCGAGATCGACGAGCTGCGCCGCAGCGTCGACCGCCTGAAGCTCGAGGAGCTGGCGCTCAAGAAGGAGAAGGACGACGCCTCGAAGGAGCGCCTCGAGACTCTCCGCGAGACCCTGCGCGTGCGCGAGCACGAGCTGGCCGAGCTCCAGGCGCGATGGGATCGCGAGCGCGCCGCCCTCAACCGCGTGGGCGAGCTGAAGGAGAAGCTCGACTCCGCCCGCATGCGGGCCGAGCGCGCCCAGCGCGAGGGCAACCTGGAGCAGGCGTCGCGCCTGCTCTACGGCGAGATCCCCGTGCTCGAGCGTGAGCTGCGCGAGGCCGAGGCGAACGAGACCGAGGTCGACCAGGGCGAGCGGATGGTCAACGACCAGGTCACGAGCGACGACATCGCCGCCGTGATCGCGGCGTGGACGGGCATCCCCGTCGACCGCCTCACCCAGGGCGAGACCGAGAAGCTGCTGCACCTCGAGGCCGAGCTCGGCAAGCGGCTGATCGGCCAGAAGGCCGCGGTGCGGTCGGTGGCCGATGCCATCCGCCGGTCCCGCGCGGGCATCGCCGACGAGGGGCGCCCCACGGGCTCGTTCCTCTTCCTCGGCCCCACCGGCGTCGGGAAGACCGAGCTCGCCAAGGCGCTCGCCGAGTTCCTGTTCGACGACGAGAAGGCCCTCATCCGCATCGACATGTCGGAGTACGGCGAGAAGCACTCCGTGTCCCGGCTGCTCGGAGCCCCTCCCGGGTACATCGGCTACGAGCAGGGAGGCCAGCTGACCGAGGCCGTGCGTCGGCGTCCGTACTCGGTGATCCTGCTCGACGAGGTCGAGAAGGCGCACCCCGAGGTGTTCGACGTGCTGCTCCAGGTGCTCGACGACGGGCGCCTCACCGACGGGCAGGGCCGCACGGTCGACTTCCGCAACACGATCCTGATCCTCACCTCGAACCTGGGGTCCCAGTTCCTCGTCGACCCCACCCTCACGCGCCAGCAGCGCGAGGAGGGGGTGCAGACGATGGTGCGGCAGGCGTTCAAGCCCGAGTTCGTCAACCGCCTCGACGACATCGTCATCTTCGACGCGCTCTCGCGGGAGGACCTGGCGCAGATCGTCTCGCTCTACATCGACCGGCTGGTGCGGCGACTGTCGCAGCGCCGGCTGCAGCTGGCGGTCACGCCGGATGCGCGCAGCTGGCTCGCCGAGCGCGGGTACGACCCGATCTACGGGGCACGTCCGCTGCGGCGGCTCATGCAGCACGAGATCGACGACCGGCTCGCGACCGCGCTCCTCTCGGGCGAGGTGAGGGACGGAGAGTCCGTGCTCGTCGACGTCGCGCAGGACGGCGACGGCCTCACCGTGTCACCGATGGTGGTCGCCGACCTCATCGAGTAGGCGCTGCCCGTCACCTCGACACCGGATACGCGAAAGCCCCGCTCATATGGCGGGGCTTTCGCGTATCCGGTGCTCAGCTGACGGCCGGTGCGGTCGCAGCACGTCGGCGCCCCGGGTCACTCCGAGACGAGCACGACCTCGTCGAGGGGGAGGCGCGTGCGCGGAGCGCTCTCGCGGGCGATGAGGGTCTCGTCGCCGAGCTCCTCTGCAGGGGCGAGCGTACCGACCGCGGTGACGGTCAGGGGGCGCAGGGTGGCGGGCAGGTCGAAGGCCTCGGCCAGCGCATCCGCCTGGAAGCCGCCCATGGTGTGCACGTGGAGACCGTCGGCGTGCGCCTGCACGCTGAAGTGCGCCATCGCCTGTCCGAGGTCGTACTGGGCCCAGGCGCGGGGCTTGCCCTCGGCGTCGACGGTCTCGTAGAGGGCGACGACGAGCGCGCCCGCCGACCCGGCCCAGACGCTGTTGAAGCCCATGAGGGTGCCGGCGATCCGGTCGAAGGCGGCCGAGCCGCGGCGCGCGACGAGGAAGCGCCACGGCTGCGAGTTGGCGGCCGACGGCGACCAGCGGGCCGCCTCGAGCGCGGCGGTGAGCTTCTGCTCGTCGATGGTCTCGTTCGAGACGAAGGAGCGCGGGCTCCAGCGCTCGGCGAGGGTGTCGAGGATGGGTGCGCTCGTCTCGGCGGCGCGGTCGAACGTGGTGTCGATGCTCATGTCGCTGCTTCTCTTCCTTGTGCTGCGGGGCAGGGTCTCTGCGGTCGGATGGGCGCGCACCGTCGAGCGTCACTCCATGCAAACGCCTCGACCGCGCTCGACTATTCCGCGCGAGGCAGAAGGGACTTCAGCTGCGGACGAGGCGGGCGATGGCGGCGGAGGCCTCGGCGATCTTCTCGCGGGCGGTGTCGCCGCCCTCCTCGACCGCCTCCATCACGCAGTGCGCCAGGTGGTCGTTGAGCAGTCCCAGGGCGACCGACTCCAGGGCGCTCGTCATCGCCGAGATCTGGGTGAGGATGTCGATGCAGTACTTCTCGTCGTCCACCATGTTCTGCAGGCCGCGTGCCTGGCCCTCGATGCGCTTCAGCCGCTTGAGGTAGGCGTCCTTGTCGGCGATGTAGCCGTGGTGCGCGTGGTCGCTCATGCGGAGATCCTCTCAGGGCTGAGGTCGATGCGTCGCAGCAGCTGGGCGTTGAGGGCCACGATCACCGTCGACGCGCTCATGAGCAGTGCGCCCACCGCCATCGGCATCACGAAGCCGATCGGGGCGAGCACTCCGGCGGCGAGCGGGACGGAGACGAGGTTGTACCCCGCGGCCCACCACAGGTTCTGCTGCATCTTGCGGTAGCTCGCGGTCGACAGGTCGATCACCGACACGACGGACCGCGGGTCGGAGCTCGCCAGGACAACCCCGGCCGACGCGATCGCGACGTCGGTGCCGGCGCCGATCGCGAGTCCGACGTCGGCCTGCGCGAGGGCGGGGGCGTCGTTGACGCCGTCGCCGACCATCGCCACCTTCTTCCCCTCGGCCTGCAGCGCACGAACGGTCGACGCCTTGTCCTCGGGCCGCACCCCGGCGAACACGCGGGCGATCCCGAGGTCGGCGGCCACCGCATCCGCCACCGTCTGCGCGTCGCCGGTGACCATCACCACCTCGACGCCGCGCTTCGCGAGGGCCGCGACCGCGGCGCGCGACTCGGGCCGCACCTGGTCGGCGAGCGCGAGCGCGCCGACCACCTCGTCGCCGTCGAGCACGTGCAGCACGGTGCGGCCGTGGCTCGCCCAGCCCTCGGCATCCGGCAGCGGAGGCGCGCCCCTCTCCGCGAGCAGTGCCGGCCCTCCGACGCTGATCGTGCGTCCGTCGACCGTGGCGGTGACGCCGGTGCCCACCGTGGAGCGGAATCCGCTCGCCCGGGCGACGTCGAGGCCGCGGGCGCTCGCGGCGGCGACGATCGCCATGGCCAGCGGATGCTCGCTGTCGGTCTCGGCCGACGCGGCCAGGGCGAGCACCGCATCCTCGTCGCCGCCCGCGACCGCGGCGACGCCGACCAGCGCGGGCTCGCCCTTCGTGAGCGTGCCGGTCTTGTCGAAGAGCACGGTGTCGACCGTGCGCATGGTCTCGAGGGCGAGCCGGTCGGTGACCAGCACGCCGGCGCGGGCCGCGCGTTCGGTGGAGATCGACACCACGAGCGGGATCGCCAGGCCGAGGGCGTGCGGGCAGGCGATCACCAGCACGGTGATCGTGTTGATGAGCGCGTCTTCGGGCCGGCCGAGGGCGCTCCACACGATCGCGGTGAGGATGCCGGCGCCGAGCGCATACCAGAACAGCCAGCCGGCGGCGCGGTCGGCGAGTCGCTGCGCGCGGGAGCTCGTCGCCTGCGCGGCGCTCACCAGCCGCTGGATCCC
Source organism: Cnuibacter sp. UC19_7 (assembly GCF_042699995.1). GTDB lineage: Bacteria > Actinomycetota > Actinomycetes > Actinomycetales > Microbacteriaceae > Cnuibacter. Next base: position 2,372,658 of record NZ_CP170560.1, on the reverse strand, counting down.
GGCGAGCGCGGTGTCGTCGCCTGTGGCGGTGACGCGGATGCGGAGGGCCGAGTCGGTCGACACCGTCCCGGCGACCACGCGGTCGCCCACCGTGCGGGCGGCGGGGGTCGACTCGCCGGTGATCATCGACTCGTCGACGTCGGCGGCGCCCTCGACGACCTCGCCGTCGGCCGGCACGCGACCGCCCGGGCGCACGATCACGACGTCGCCGACGCCGAGGTCGGCGGGGGAGACGGTCTCGGTGGCGGCGGGATCGGCGGCGCTGACCCGCTCGGCCTCGTCGGGCAGGAGCGCCGCGAGCGAGTCGAGCGCCGAGCCGGCCTGGGCGAGGGAGCGCATCTCGATCCAGTGCCCGAGGAGCATGATCACGATGAGGAGCGCGAGCTCCCACCAGAAGTCGAGGTCGTGCGCGACCACGCCGAGCGTGGCGAGCCAGGAGGCGACGAACGCGACCGTGATGGCGAGTCCGATGAGCAGCATCATGCCCGGCTGCTTCGCCCGGATCTCGTCGACCGCGCCCGTGAGGAACGGCCGGCCGCCGATCACGAACATGACGGTGCCGAGCACGGGCGAGATCCACGTGACGGGGCCGCTGTCGGGAAGCGGGTAGCCGAGGATCATCGCGAACATGCCGCTGAACGCGACCGTCGGCACCGCGAACACGAGCATCACCCAGAACAGGCGCCGGAACATGGCCACGTGCCCCGCGTGCCCGCCGTGACCGTGGTGGTCGTGCCCGCCGTGCGCGTCGTGGTCGTGCCCGCCGTGACCGGCGTGCGCGTCGTGGCCCCCGTGGTCGTGCGCTTCGTGCGCGGAGTGATCGTGCCCACCGTGCGCGGAGTGGTCGTGCCCACCGTGCGTGGAGACATCGTGCCCCGCGTGGCCGGAGTGATCGTGGTGGTCGGGCGTGGAGTGGTCGTGCCCCTCCACCGCCGGGTGCTGCTCGCGCTGCTCGTCCATGTCCGTACTCTACCCCCCTAGGGTATGCACGTCGACGTCAGGCGAAGAGATCGGGGTGCTTCTCCAGCTCGAGGCGGGTGCGCCGGATGTGCGTGACCAGGATGCGCTCCGCGTCATCCGGATCTCGTCGGCGCAGGCAGTCGACGAGCAGCTGATGCTCCATGTGCGTCGCGGGCAGCACCGCCGCACCCGTGACCAGCGAGTACGCCCGCCGGTAGTGCTGGGTCGTGTTCCACAGGCGCTCGACGACCTCGCGGAGGTACGTGCGGCCGGCCCCGGCGTAGGTGCCGAGGTGGAAGCGCCGGTCGAGCCGGATGAACGCCCCGACGTCGCTGTTCGACTCCATGTCGTCGGCCAGCTGCTGCAGGGCATCGATCGCGGCGTCGTCGAGGTTCTCCATGCTCGATCGCAGCAGCAGGGGCTCGACGCGCTCGCGCATCCGGTAGTGCTCCGAGCACTCGGCGAGGGTGAGCTCGGTGACCCAGGCGCCCGAGTTGACGACGAGCGTGACGAGCCCGTCGGCGTGGAGCATCCGGATGGCCTCGCGGACCGGGATGCGCGACGCTCCGAACCGTGCGGCGATCTCCTCCTGCCGGATCCGCGACCCCGGGGTGATCTCGTCGTCGAGGATCGCCGCACGGAGGCTGTCGGCGATGCGATGGCTGAGCACGGAGTCGCGGGGGGATGCTTCGGACACCATGGTCCCCCTTCCCGTCGGTCGGCGGGCGACCCCGGCCTGTGCGATCACTCGCTCGGTCGAGCGGGATGCCACAGGATCACATCGGACTGCGCCTCGTACGCCTTGCCGTCAGGGTAGCTGACCAGCTCGAACTGCATGCCCCAGGGGCTGAGGAAGTACACCCAGCGCTGCCCCGCCGAGGCGTTGCGGCTGGCGACGGGCTCGCCGAGCACGCGGACGCCGGCTGCCCGCAGGTGCTCGACCGCCGCGTCGAGGTCGTCGACATAGAGGGCGACGTGGTGGCCGCCGAGGTCGCTGTTGCGTGGTTCAGGCCGCTGGCCGTCGGCCGCCTCGTACTCGAACACCTCGAAGTTCGGGCCGAAGCCGCAGCGGAAGAAGCGGATCTCCTTGACCACGCTCCGCGGATGCACGTTCAGCTGCTCCCACATGAAGTCGTCGTCGCGGCGCATCTCGGGCAGCGTGTACACGTACTCGCAGCCGAGCACCTCGACGAGGAAGCGGTGGGCCTCCTCCATGTCGGGGACGGTGAAGCCGATGTGCTCTGCCCCGCGCAGACCCGGAAGTGTCATGTCATTCCTCCTCGAATGTATCCAATGAGAGGGTATCGCGGTCTCGATGCCGCACAAAAGCTTGCGGATGGATACATTCGGTCCGTACAGTGACACTGCACGCACTTGCAAAGGAGAAAGTCGCATGCCGCGAACCACCAAGCTGGCACCCGGGTCACCCTGGGTGCAGCTGACCACCACCTCCGCCGACTGGAAGAACGCGGATCCGGCCCTGCTGGCCACGATGCTCGGGCAGCTGCACCTCATCCGCGCCTTCGAGGAGACCGTCCTCGAGCTGGCCGGTGAGGGGCTCGTGCACGGCCCCGCGCACTCCAGCATCGGACAGGAGGGCGGAGCGGTCGGTTCGATCGTGGGTCTGCGGTCGAGCGACGGGATCAACGGCTCGCACCGCGGCCACCACCAGTTCCTCGCGAAGGCCCTCGGCCACATCGCCCCGGACGGCCTGAGCCTGACCGATCTCGTCACCGACGACATCCAGGACGTGCTGCAGCGCACGCTGGCCGAGATCCTCGGGCTGGCGCAGGGCTTCTGCAAGGGCCGCGGAGGCTCGATGCACCTGCAGTGGTTCGAGGCCGGCGCGCTCGGCACGAACGCGATCGTCGGCGGCGGTGTGCCGCTCGGAGCCGGCAACGCCTGGGCTCAGAAGCACGCGGGCACGTCGGATGTCACCGTCAGCTACTTCGGCGACGGCGCCACCAACATCGGCTCGGTGCTCGAGAGCATGAACCTCACGGCCGCGTGGGACCTGCCGCTCGTCTTCTTCATCGAGAACAACCTGTACGCGGTGTCGACACACGTCACCGAGGTCACGCGCGAGCCCCGGCTGTCGGCGCGGGCGCTCGGTTTCGACATACCGTCCTGGCGCGTCGACGGCATGGATCCGCTCGCCGTCCACCTCGCGATGGAGCAGGCGCTCGGCTACCTGCGCGAGGGGCGTGGCCCCGCGGTCATCGAGGCCGACGTGTATCGCTACTTCCACCAGAACGGCCCGTACCCGGGCAGCGCGTTCGGCTACCGGTCGAAGACGGAGGAGCAGGAGTGGCGCGAGCGCGACCCGCTGCGGAGGGTGGAGCGGGAGATGACGCGACTCGGCCTCCTCGACGAGGCCGGCGTCCGCGCCGTGCGCGAGCAGGCGCAAGCGGCGATGGCGGCCGCGGCGGCCGAGCTCGTCGAAGCCGATCCGTCGGGCAAGCCCGGCACCCGCCGCATACGCCCCGACCTCTGGCCGGATCCGGAGTTCGTCGACGTGGGCATCCGCGGCGACCTGTCGGAGCTCGAGGGCGGACGCGAGCTCGAGGAGGCGGAGTACACGGGCGGCACGACGAAGGGCAAGCTCGTCGACGCCGTCGCCGCCGTGATGGACCGCCGAATGGCGGAGGACGACCGCATCGTCGTGCTGGGCGAGGACGTCCACCGCTTGAAGGGCGGCACGAACGGCGCCACCAAGGGCCTGTCGGAGAAGTACCCCGGCCGCGTGCTCGGCACGCCGATCAGCGAGAACGCCTTCGCCGGCCTCGGGGGCGGCATCGCGCTCGACGGCCGCTTCCGGCCGGTGGTCGAGTTCATGTACCCCGACTTCATGTGGGTCGCGGCCGATCAGGTGTTCAACCAGATCGGCAAGGCGCGCCACATGTTCGGCGGCGAGAACCCCGTGCCCCTGGTGCTGCGCACGAAGGTGGCGATGGGATCCGGCTACGGATCGCAGCACCTCATGGATCCGGCCGGCATCTTCGCCACCAGCCCGGGCTGGCGGATCATGGCCGCCTCCACACCCTTCGACTACGTGGGCATGATGAACGCGGCCCTCGACATCCAGGACCCGGTGCTCATGATCGAGCACGTCGACCTGTACGCGGCGGCGGGGGAGATCCCGGCCGACCTCGACTACCGCATCCCGTTCGGCAAGGCCGCCGTGCGCCGGGAGGGGAGCGACGTCACCGTCATCTCCTACCTGTCGATGGTCGCGCACAGCCTCGAGGCGATCGAGCAGACCGGTGTCGACGCCGAGCTGATCGACCTGCGCTTCCTCGACCGGGCGTCGCTCGACTGGGACACCCTCGGCGAGTCGATCAGGAAGACCAACGCGGTGCTCATCGTCGAGCAGGGCGCCAGGGGCACCTCCTACGGGAGCTGGCTCGCCGACGAGATCCAGCTGCGCTTCTTCGACCACCTCGATCAGCCGGTGCGCCGGGTGACGGGCAGCGAGGCGTCGCCCAGCATCTCGAAGGTGCTCGAGCGGGCGGCCATCGCGCGCACGGAAGAGGTCGTGACGGGACTCGAGGCCGTCATCGCCGGATTCGGGAAGGTGGACTGACCATGGCCACGATCATCCGGATGCCCAGCGTCCTGGCCGGTGCCGACGAGGCGGCCATCGCCTCCTGGCTCGTGAATCCGGGCGACGCGGTCGCCGTCGGCGATCCGCTCGCCGAGATCGAGACCGAGAAGGCCGTCGTCGAGTACACCGCCGAGGAGGCGGGGACCGTCGGCCGGATCGTGCTGGAGGCGGGCGCGTCGAGCGAGATCGGCGCGCCGATCGCCGTGCTCCTGGCCGACGGCGAGAGCGACGCCGACATCGACGCCGCCCTCGGCTCGGATGCGCCGACGCCGGGCGGGGGCGGCGAGGAGACGACGCCGACCGTGGCGGATCCCGAGGAGGACCCCGAGTCCGGCGCCCCCGAGGGGGAGGCCGACTCGGTGCGCGACGCGGCGGCGGCAGCGGCGGGCACGGCGGGGACATCGTCGGTCACGTCCTCGGTCGCAGGGCCCGCGACGAGCGGTGCCGACATGACGGAGGCGGAGGAGGGTGGACGCCGCTTCGCCAGCCCCATCGCGCGCAGGCTGGCGCGCCGCAGCGGGCTCGACCTCGCGGCACTCCGCGGAACCGGGCCGGACGGACGCATCGTGCGCCGGGACGTCGAGCGCGCCCTGGCCGAGCCGGGCGCTTCCGGCCCGACCGCATCCGCCTCGGCATCGGCGCCCGAGGATGCGCCTGCCGCATCCGCGCCCGCCGCTCCCATGGCCGTACCGCCCGCGGCGCCGACGCCCGCATCCGGCACGGCACCGGCATCCGCCACGGCGCCGACGGACGACCACCTCGTCCCGCACACCCCGATGCGCAAGGCGATCGCACGGCGCCTCACCGAGAGCAAGGCCACCGTCCCGCACTTCTACCTCACGGCCGACTGCCGCGTCGACGAGCTGCTGGCCCTCCGCGCGCGCATCAACGCGTCGTCGCCACGCCGTGTCTCGGTGAACGACCTCGTGGTGAAGGCCGTGGCGGCGGCGTTCGCCGACGTCCCCGACGCCAACGTGACGTGGACCGACTCGGGGATGCGTGTGCACCGCACGGTCGACATCGCGGTGGCCGTGGCCACCGACGGCGGCCTCCTCACCCCGGTCGTGCGCGACGTGGGGCGGGCCAGCGTCACGGAGGTGAGTCGCCGGATGGCCGATCTCGCCGAGCGCGCCCGCGATCGGAAGCTGCGCCAGGACGAGCTGGAGGGCGGGAGCTTCTCGGTCTCGAACCTCGGGATGTACGGCACGCTCGAGTTCGCCGCCATCCTCAACCCGCCGCAGTCCGGCATCCTCGCGGTGGGAGCGGCGAAGCCGCAGCCGGTGGTGGTCGACGGCGAGCTGGCGGTCGCCACGGTGATGAGGGTCACCCTGTCGGTCGACCACCGTGCCGTCGACGGTGCACTGGCGGCGCAGTGGCTCGACGCCTTCGTGAAGCGGATCGAGGATCCGCTGTCGATCGTGATCTAGGACGGCCGCAGCCGGCGGCGACCGGATCCGACGGGCGCGGGTCGACGTGGCTCAGGCCAGCTTGTCCATCGCCTGGAGCACGTCGACCGCGCTCGTCAGCCGGGAGCCGCGATTCTCGACGGTGTGCACCTCGCGCATCTCCTGCGAGTACTCGCGTCGTCCGACCACGAACCAGAGTCCGCGGGCGGGGACCGATCCCTCGTTGATGTACATGTGCGGGCGCACCGAGTCGAAGCTCAACGAGTCGCCGGGCCGGAGGGTCCGGGTCTCGAAGTCGAGCTTCACGGTGAGCTCGCCCGAGAGCAGGTAGGCGTACTCGAAGCCGCTGTGCCGCATCATCCGACCCTCGATCGAACTGGAGGCGCCGGGCTCGTAGGTCACGAGGAGCGGATCGACGGAGCCGTTGTCGGCCGCGGCGAGGCGCTCCCACCGCACCCCGTTCTCCATCTCGAGCACGGGGTTGTCGTCGCCGCGCTGGATGAAGTCGCCGGTGGCCGACTCGGCCGCGGCCTCGACGGCGGGCCGCGGACGGGGCGGGACGGGGGCCGCCGGTGCGGATCCCTCGGACTGGTGATCGGCCATGAGGTCGTCGAACGAGATGCCCAGGTGGTTGACGAGCGCGTAGAGCGTGCTCACCGAGGGCTGGGTCTTGCCGGTCTCGACCTGTGAGATCAGGCTGGCCGAGACTCCGAGCGCAGACGCCACGCTCCGCAGGCTCATCCCCTTCTCGACCCGGGCTGCGCGCAGCCGTGGTCCGATGCCTTCGCTGATGATCCGCTCCTCACGTCAGGTCGCGCTCGGCGACGAGCTCTTGCGGAACCGAGTGCCGGCTGTGCAGCCTCAGCTGACGAGCCCCCCGCAATGTAGCGGTGATTCTACGGCACAGAACATCGCCGTGCGCCTTTCCCGGTTCGCAACGCCGAATAACGGCGGGCAAGAATCCGAGTGTCACGTTGCACTGAACACGTTGACAAGCCACACTTAACATGTTCGACTGAACGACGTTCGCAGAGTGGCGAGGGAGGCGGGTTCGATGACGGATCGGATGAGAGACAGGGTCGCCGTCGTGACGGGCGGCGCGAGCGGCATGGGCTTCGGGATCGCGCAGGCGCTCGCCGACGAGGGTGCGCGGGTGGTCATCGTCGACCGCGACGGACAGGCGGCCGAGCGCGCCGCCTCCGCCATCGGGACCGGCTCCGCGCGGGGCGTCGCGGGCGACGTCAGCTCTCGCGACGACGTCCGCGCGGCCATCGAGGCAGCGGTCGCGGCGTTCGGGCGCATCGACGTCTGGTTCAACAACGCCGGGTTCAACCGGCCGCTCCCCTTTCTCGAGGTCACCGAGGACAACTTCCGGTCGATCATGGAGGTGAACGCCCTCGGCACGCTGATCGGGATGCAGGAGGCGGCGAGACAGTTCATCGCGCAGGGCGGCGGCGGCAAGATCATCAACACGTCGTCGATGGCGGGCCGCCAGGGCTTCCCGGCCTTCGCCCCCTACTCCGCCTCGAAGGCCGCGGTGATCTCGCTCACGCAGGCGGGCGCGAGGGGCCTGGCCGAGCACGACATCACGGTGAACGCCTTCGCCCCGGGCGTGGTCGACACGCCCCTCTGGACGAAGCTCAACCAGGATCTCTTCGACATCGGCGAGGCGAAGGCCCCCGACACCGCGATGGACGACTTCGCCGCCGGGATCATCCGCGGGCGCACCGCGCAGGTCGCCGACATCGTCGGCACCGCCCTCTACCTCGCTTCGAGCGACTCCGACTACCTCACCGGCCAGGTCGTGATGATCGACGGCGGCATGGTGCTCGTCTGATCCCGGACCGGGCGAGAACAGATTCCTAGAGAAAGCAGAGACACGACATGAGCACGGCCACTCGCGGAATGAACGCGGTCGATTGGGAGCAGCGCGTCGACTTCGACCGCCTCCGGGATGAGCGGCTGGCGCGCCTGCGTGCCGAGCTCGACCGCTCGGAGCTGGGTGCGCTCCTCGCCTTCGACTTCTCCAACATCCGTTACATGACGTCGACGCACATCGGCACCTGGGCGATGGACAAGCTGATCCGCTTCAGCCTGATCACCCGCCACAGCGACCCGATCATCTGGGACTTCGGATCGGCGGCGAAGCACCACTCCCTCTTCAACCCGTGGCTCGACACCACGCACGCCGAGGCGGACGCCGACCCGCACGCGCCCCACCACGGCGCGGTGCGCCCGCGGGCCGAGAGCGGCTCGCGTGCCGGCATCTCCACGCTGCGCGGCGCGTTCTCGCCCGACGCGGAGATGGCCGACAACGTGGCGGCGAAGATCAAGCGGGAGCTCGAGAAGTTCGGCGTCGCGAACGAGCCGCTCGGCGTCGACGTCATCGAGCTGCCCGTGCTGTTCGCCCTGCAGAAGGCGGGCATCACGGTCGCTGACGGCCAGCAGGTGTTCATGGAGGCCCGCCGGATCAAGACGGGCGACGAGGTCACGCTCCTCACCCAGGCCGCCTCGATGGTGGACGCGGCCTACGAGGACCTGTACGAGTTCCTGCGTCCCGGTGTCCGCGAGAACGAGTGCGTGGGCTTGGTCTCGAAGACCCTCTACGACCTGGGCTCCGAGTACGTGGAGGGTGTCAACGCGATCTCCGGCGAGCGGTGCTCACCGCATCCGCACGTGTTCTCCGACAGGCTGATCCGGCCCGGCGACCCCGCGTTCTTCGACATCCTGCACTCGTTCAACGGCTACCGGACCTGCTACTACCGGACGTTCGCGGTGGGCTCGGCGAGCTCGGCCCAGCGCGACGCCTACGTCCGCGCCCGCGAGTACATGGACCGCGCGATCGCCCTGGTGCGCCCCGGCGCGACCACGGCCGACATCGTCAAGGTGTGGCCGACGGCGCAGGAGTTCGGTTTCCCGGATGAGGAGGCCGCGTTCGCCCTGCAGTACGGCCACGGCGTGGGCCTGTCGATCTGGGAGAAGCCGATCTTCTCGCGGCTGGTGTCGCTCGACCACCCCGAGGTGCTGCAGGAGGGCATGGTGTTCGCCCTCGAGACGTACTGGCCGTCGGCCGACGGGATCGGTGCCGCGCGGATCGAGGAGGAGCTCGTGGTCACCGCGGACGGCTGCCAGGTGATCACCAAGTTCCCGGCCGAGGACCTGATCATCGCGGGCAAGCGGTACTTCTCGATCAACGGACCGCTTCCGCTGCTGCGCGACTCCCAGTCGCACCTCAACACCGCCGCAGGGCGGGGCGAGCCCGGTGCCTGATCAGACCGTGCCGACCACGGTCGGCTTCATCGGGCTCGGCTCGATGGGGTCGGCCATGGTCGGCAACCTGCTCGACCATGGCATCGACGTCGTGGTGTGGAACCGGTCGCCGGATCGCGCCCAGTCGCTGGCCGAGCGCGGCGCCCGCGTCGCCTCGTCGATCGAGGAGGCGACGCACTCGGGCGTCGTGCTCTCGATGCTCTCGAACGAGTCGGTCGTCTTCGACCTGTTCCGCGACGAGGTGCTCGCCGCCGCGCCCTCCGGATCCATCCACGTGAACCTGGCCACCGTCGGGGCGGGTGCCGCTCAGCGACTCGCGGACCTGCACCGCGCGGCGGGAGTCGGCTACGTGGCCGCCCCGGTGCTCGGCCGACCGCCGGTCGCCGCGGCGGGGCAGCTGACCGTGCTCGCCGCCGGGGAGCCCGCCGAGCTCGCGCGGGTGAACCCTTTGCTCGAGATCATCGGCCGTCGGGTCTGGGACTTCGGCGCCGACCCCAGCGCGGCGAACCTCGTGAAGATCGGGGTGAACTTCCTCCTCATCCACGCGCTGCAGGCGATGTCGGAGTCGATCACCCTGCTCGAGCGCCGCGGGGTCGACACGGGGACGTTCGTCGAGGTGCTGGGCGACAGCCTCTTCCCCGGCCCGGTGTACTCGGGCTACGGGGCGATGATCGCCGAGGAGCGGTATACCCCGGCCCTGTTCACCACCGAGCTGGGATTCAAGGACCTCATGCTCGCCGTCGACGCCGCCCGTGCCGCCGAGACCGTGCTCCCGAGCGAGAGCGTGCTCCGGGGCGTGTTCGAGGATGCGCTGTCGCACGGCCAGGAACAACTCGATTGGGCCTCCATCGCGGAGGTCACCCGGAGGAGGAGCCGATGACGGGAGCGACGATGCGTGCCGCGGTCTACCACGGGGACCACGACATCCGCGTGACCGAGGTGCCGGTGCCCAGGCGCAAGGAGGGTGAGGTGCTCATCCGCGTGCTGCGCTCCGGTGTCTGCGGCACCGACGCCACCGAGTGGTCGGTGGGTCCGAAGGTCTTCCCCGTCGCCACGCCCCACAGGGTCACCGGGCACCACGGGCCGATGGTGCTCGGCCACGAGTTCGTGGGCGAGGTCGTCGAGGCGGATGCGGGGAGCGGCTTCGCCCCCGGCGACCTGGTCGCCAGCGGCGCCGGGGTGTGGTGCGGCGAGTGCGCCCGCTGCCTCGAGGGCCGCACGAACATGTGCGAGAGCTACTTCACGTACGGGCTCTCGACCGACGGCGGGATGGCCGAGCTGGTGTCGGCCGCGGCCGAGACGCTGTGGCGCATCCCCGAGGGACTCCCCGTCGACCACGCCGCGCTCGCCCAACCGCTCGCGGTGGGCATCCACGCCGCGCGACGGTCGGGTGCGGAGGACGGCGACCGGGTCGTCATCATCGGCGCGGGGGCGATCGCGTCGTTCGTGCTCGCCGGGCTGAAGCACCTCGTCGACGCGGAGGTCGCGGTCGTCGACTTCCCCGGTCCGAAGCTCGACCGGGCGCGCCGCTTCGGCGCCGACCACGTGCTCGCGCCGGGTGAGAGCCTGCCGGCGGAGGTGGCCGACGCCTTCGGCGGGCGCCGTCCGGATGTCGTCATCGAGGCCAGCGGCGCCCCCGGCCAGCTCGCCGCGGCGATCGCGCTGGTGCGCGACGGCGGCCGTGTGCTCGCCGTGGGTCTGCCCAAGGCGAAGCCCGAGATCGACGTGCACTCCTTCGTGTTCCGCGAGATCTCGCTCGAGTCGAGCCTCGCGCACGTCTGCGGCACCGACCTCGGCCCGGCGCTCGAGATCCTCGCCGAGGGCATCCTCGGGCCCGAGCTCGTGGAGCGGGTCGTCCCGCTCGAGAAGCTGGGCGTCGAGCTCGAGAACCTGGCCGCCGGCCGGCTCGAGGGCAAGATCCTCGTCGACCCCGCGCTCACCTGATCCACCACCCGCGCCATCCCACCCCATCGGTCGAGGAGGACCCATGCCGTCATCACCCCGTATCGCCTTCGTGGGCACCGGCGCCAACGGCGCGGGCATCGCCGCCGACCTGGTCAGGGCCGGTCTCGACGTCAGCTTCATCGAGCAGTGGCCCGCCCATGTCGAGGCCATGCGCGCTCACGGGGTGCGGGTCAACCTCCCGGACCGCAGCGACGTGACCCCGGTGGACGCGTACCACCTGTGCGATGTCGCCACCCTGCGCGGCCACTTCGACATCGTGTTCATCGTGGTGAAGGCCTACGACACCCGCTGGGCCTGTGAGCTCATCAAGCCCCTCGTGGCGCCGGACGGCGCTGTCGTCGGGCTGCAGAACGGCATGACGCTCGACGACATCAGCGACATCGTCGGGCCGGATCGCGCCGTCGGCGCCGTCATCGAGGTGGCCGCGAACATGTGGGAGCCCGGCGTCGTCAACCGCGAGAACGGTCCCGACACCGCCTGGTTCGCCGTCGGGGGTCGGACGCCGATCGCTCAGGAGCGGGCTCAGCGCGTCGCCGAGGTGCTGTCGCACGCAGGTGCGGTGGAGGTGTCGGACGACATCATCGCGTCCAAGTGGGGCAAGCTGATCGTGAACGCCGCCGAGCTGGTGCCGTCGGCACTGCTCGGCATGAGGCTCGCCGAGGCCGTGGACGTGCCGAGGATGGGCGACTTCATGCGGGAGTGCGGGAGCGAGGCCGTGCACACCGCCCTCGAGTCGGGTGTCACGCTGCGTCCGATCTTCGGGATGGACGGCGCCGACACGAGCGATCCGGATGTCTACGCGCGTCAGCTGTTCGAGCGGGTGCTCGACCGCTACTCCCTCCCCTCGACGCAGACCACGTCGCTGCAGGACTGGCTGAAGGGGCGCCGCAACGAGGTCGCCGAGATCAACGGCCACGTGGTCCGCACCCGAGATGGTCTCGGGAGGAATGCCCCCGCCAACCGCCGGGTGGTGGAGCTGGCCGCCCGGGTCGAGCGGGGAGAGCTGGAGCTCTCCCTGTCGAACGTCGACCTGCTCGTCGCGGACAGCCTCTGACGCGCTCTCACCGCACGCGGAAGCCGGGGGACTCGTGGCTGAACACGAGGCTCGTCCGTGTGGACGCGACGGACGGGTGGCTCGACAGGTTCTCGACCACGAAGTCCCGAAGATGATCGCTGTCCCGCACGGCGACATCGAGGATGAAGTCCTCTGCGCCGCCCAGGAAGAACACCTGCGTCACCTCGGGCAGCGTCCTGACCTCCGCGGCGAACGACGCGATCGTCTGCCGCGCGCCCGCCTTGATGTTGACGCTGATCAGCGCCTGCAGCGTGAAGCCGAGAGCGCGCGGGTCGATCCGTGCCGCGAATCCCGTCACCACACCGGAGTCGATGAGCGCCCGCACTCGAGCGAGGCAGGTCGACGGCGCGATCCCCGCGGCCGCAGCGAGCTCGGCGTAGGTCGCGCGTCCGTCCTTCCGCAGCAGCTCCACGAGCATCAGGTCGACGTCGTCGATCGGGCGCCGAACGTTGCGACGTCCGACAGCCTCCGCGCCGCCGCTGGTCGGTGAGATGTTCGGCATGTCGCCCTTTCGTCCGTCGAGTCGTCGGTCTGCTGGCCGCTCCCCTGTCGGTGTCACCACACTCTTTCCAGACACGATCGAAGGAGCTCACCATGCGCATCGGAATCCCGCGGGAGATCAAGAACAACGAGAACCGGGTGGCCATCACGGCGGCCGGAGCCAGAGAGCTGGTGAGGCGCGGTCACGACGTCCTCATCGAGGCCGGCGCCGGCCTCGGATCCGGCATCTCGGACGACCAGTACAGCGCCGCGGGGGCGACCATCGTCGCCGAGGCCGCGGAGGTGTGGGCTTCGGCCGAGCTGCTGCTCAAGGTCAAGGAGCCCATCGCCGCCGAGTACGGACACCTCCGCGCCGACCTCACGCTCTTCACCTACCTGCACCTGGCGGCCGACCCCGCCCTCACGCACGCGCTGATCGACTCCGGCGCGACCGCCATCGCCTACGAGACGGTGCAGGCGGCCGACGGCTCGCTGCCGCTGCTCGCCCCGATGAGCGAGATCGCCGGACGTCTGGCGGGCTTCGTGGGGGCCTCGCAGCTCATGGCGCCCCACGGCGGCATGGGGCTCCTCCCCGGGGGCGTGGCGGGCACCAGGAAGGCGCGCGCGGTCGTGATCGGGGGCGGGGTGGCGGGCGAGCACGCCGCGGCGAACCTCCTCGGCCTCGGCGCCCAGGTCACCGTGGTCGACATCTCGCTGCCCCGGCTCCGCGACCTCGCCGCGACCCACCGGGGGCTCGAGACCGCGCTGAGCACCGAGCTCACCATCGCCCAGCTGCTGAGCGAGGCGGATGTGGTGATCGGCTCCGTGCTCGTGCCCGGGGCGTCGGCGCCGAAGCTGGTCACCGACGAGATGGTGGCGGGGATGCGTCCGGGCAGCGTGCTCGTCGACATCGCGATCGACCAGGGCGGGTGCTTCGAGGGCAGTCGTCCGACGACGCACGACGAGCCGACGTTCCGCGTCCACGACTCCGTCTACTACTGCGTCGCGAACATGCCTGGCGCCGTCGCCCAGACCTCGACGGTCGCCCTCACGAACGCGACCCTGCCGTTCGTCCTGAGGCTGGCCGACGCGGGGCCGGAGGCCGCCATGGCGGCCGATGCGGCCCTCGCGAAGGGCCTGAACGTCAGCGCCGGCCGCGTCCGCAACGAGGGAGTGGCGCAGGCGCTCGGCCTGGCGTACGCGACCGCGGCCTGAGAGCTGCACCGCCGGGGGGATCAGGTCTCGTCGGCGACGACGGCCCGCTCGCGCACCGCTTCACGGCGGCGTGCGAGCGGGTTGTCGAACGTCCGGAGCAGCACGGCCAGGTTGGTCATGGCGCGGTCGCGCTCGCGGACGTTGTCCTCCCACTCCCGGTGCGGCAGCTGGGCCTGCACCTCGGTGGCGACGCGCTCGATGGTCTCCGCGGTCCACGGGTTCTCCTGGCCGCGCTCGAGGCCGAGCCGGGCATAGACGGGCCCGAGCACCTCGCCGTGGCGGCGGAGGCCGCCGCGGGTGTTGAGCTCGCTCGTCGTGAACGGACCGATGACCGACCAGCGGCGGCCCAGGCCGTCGCGGACGAGGACGTCGAGGTCGGCGACGCTGATCACGCCATCCCTCACGAGGCAGTAGGCCTCGCGCAGCAGGGCGCCCTGCAGCCTGTTGAAGACGAACCCCTCCACCTCGTGGTCGAGCACGACAGGCGCGATGTCGACCTCGACGAGGAGGTCGCGGGCGGCGGCGATGGCCTCGGCCGAGGTGAAGTCGGCCGGCACGATCTCGGCCACGCGCAGGAAGTACGGCGGATTGCCGGGGTGGACGACCAGGCAGCGATCGCGTCCCGGCAGATCGGCGGCGAACGACGACGCGACGATGGTCGAGGTCGAGCTGGCGAGCACCACGTCCCGTCCGGTGAGCCGGTCCATCTCGCGGAACAGCTCGACCTTGACGTCGAGGTCCTCGATGACGCTCTCCTGGACGTAGTGGACGCCGGTCAGCGCATCCTCGAGCGTGTCGCAGACGCAGACCCTGGCGAGGATCGCCGCCGGGTCGTCGTCGAGGAGCCCGGCCGTGGCGAGCTCGGCGAGCTTCGCCCGCACCGTCCCCATGGTCGTGGCGCGCACCGCGTCGTTCGCCTCGTAGACGCGGACGCGGAGGCCCGCGCCCGCGAACACGACGATCCACGCGGTTCCGATGCTCCCGGCGCCGACGACGGCCACCTGCTCACGGGCGGCTGTGCCCGTCGCGGCGGTAGGGGGGAGAAGGAGATCCATCACTCGTCCGATCCGTTGGTTCCCTGTCACGAGGCGGGCGCACTGACGATGTGCGAGCCTGCGCGAGCAGTGTACGTTCTGCGAACACGCGATCGCAATACGCACGATATTGTGCGTATTGCGATCAAGTGTTCGTTATGCATACGATCTCAGTCAGCGGACACCGCCCTGCGTACGTGGGAGAACGGTCCACCCGACGACGCACGACGCTGTGAGGACGAGAGAATGAGCGCACCACATCAGGGCTTCGGCACTCTGCTGGGCCTCGACCACATCGGCGTGGGCGTGTCCGACATGGACGCCTCGCTCGGCTTCTACGCGCAGCTCGGCTTCACCGACGTCGTCTTCGACCGCACGGGCGCGCTGCCCGGCCTCGCCCGCGTGACGGGGCACGACGAGACCACCGCGCGCGTCGTCTACCTGCGCAGCGGGAACCCCACGATCCTCGGCCGGTCGGGCATCAAGCTCGTGCAGATCACCGGGCGCGACCAGCCGCCGCTGCCCGCCGGCTTCGCCTACGGCGAGCCGGGCATCTGCGAGGTCTGCGTGCACGTCAAGGACTACGAGCCCTTCCACGAGTCGCTCATCGCGGCCGGCCACCGCAGCCTCATGGAGCCGAACGAGCAGATCCTCGACCCGTACCAGACCCACTGCGGCCTGTCGTACGTCGAGGACCCGGACGGCGCCAAGATCGAGTTCATCGAGTGGCGGTCCCTCGAAGCCGGCTGGCCGCATCCGGCCGGCCCGCAGGGCGTCAACCACGTCGCGTTCGGCGTCGGCGACTCGGAGCGGACCGAGGCCTTCTACCGCCGCCTCGGCTTCACCAGCAAGCTCTTCGACATGTCCGGGGTCAACGAGCCCATGGACCCGTGGTTCCTCGAGCAGGGCCGGACGCCGCCCGTGCAGCGCATGATGCTCCTGATGAGCCCGCACGGCGGTTCGCTCGAGCCCGTGCAGCAGACGCCTGCCGGCCCCGACATGCGGGGCGAGTGGGGTCACCTCGGCACCTTCGAGTTCGCGCTGGGGGCGCGGAACCTGGACCTCGCCATCGACTACCTGGCCTCCATCGAGGTGCCGCTCATCGACGAGCCGGCCTCGGTCGAGCTGGCCGGGGGCGGGACGTGGCGCTACGCCCACTTCGAGGACCCGGACGGACTGTACGTGAGTGTGACGGAGGTACGCGCGTGACCGCGACGACGACAGGGCGGATGGAGGCCTCCGCCGATCGGCCGCAGGCGCCGATCATCCAGATGAGACGCATCAACAAGTCGTTCGGCGCGACGCAGGTGCTCTTCGACATCGACCTGGAGGTGCAGCGCGGCCAGCACGTCGTGCTGTTCGGCCCCTCGGGATCCGGGAAGTCGACGGTGCTGCGGAGCATCAACCTGCTCGCCGACCCCGACTCCGGGTCGCTGCAGGTCGACGGCGTCGAATACGGACCCGGCCTGCCCGGCGAAGCCGGTGTGAAGCGCGGCGGACGCCTCGCCCTCCGCCGTCGGGTCGGCATGGTCTTCCAGCAGTTCAACCTCTTCCCGCACCTGTGCGCGCTCGACAACGTCGCGCTCCCGCTGCGGAAGGTGCACCGCCTCGGCAAGGAGGCGGCACGCGAGAAGGCCGCGGTGGCCCTGCGACGGGTCGGGCTGATCGCCCGAGCCGGGCACTACCCGGCGGAGCTGTCGGGCGGCCAGCAGCAGCGCGTGGCGATCGCCCGCGCGCTGGCCCTCGACCCCGAGGTGATCCTGTTCGACGAGCCCACCTCCGCCCTCGACCCCGAGCTGGTCGGCGAGGTGCTGAAGACGATGCGCGAGGTGGCGGAGACCGGCATGACCATGGTCGTCGTCACCCACGAGCTCGGCTTCGCCAAGGAGATCGGTGATCTCAACGTGTTCATGGAGGACGGCCGCATCGTCGAGTCCGGACCTCGAGGCTTCTACGAGAACTGCACGAGCGACCGCGCGCGTGAGTTCCTCAGGGCGGTGATGTGATGTCCATCGGCGATTACGACTGGAGTCTGATCTGGGACAACCGGGACGCCCTCCTGGGCGGCCTGTGGACTGCGGCGGCGGTGGCCGTCGTGGCCCTGCTCATCTCGGTGGTGTGCGGGCTGCTGCTCGCCGTCCTCCGCGCCGCGCCGCGACCGCTGAACTGGATCGCGCTGGCCTACATCAACATCTTCCGCGGCGTGCCCGCGCTGGTCAGCGTCATCTGGGTCTACTTCGGCCTGGCCCTGCTGCTCAACATCAAGTTCAGCGTCTTCCAGGCCGGCGTGATCGCGCTGTCTCTCCTCTACAGCGCGTTCTTCGCCGAGATCTTCCGCTCCGCGCTTCAGGCCGTGCCCCCGGGGCACCGTGAGGCGGGTTGGGCACTCGGGATGCGCTCGAGCCAGATCTTCTTCTCGGTGACGCTCCCGCAGGCGCTGAAGATCGCCTTCCCCAACATCGGCAGCATGTTCATCGGCATGGTCAAGGACACCTCGACCTTCACCGTGATCGGCCTCCTCGAGGTCGTGCGCGTGACCCAGAACCTCGTGGCGACCACGTTCCAGCCGTTCGTGCTCTACACGGCGGCCGCGATCATCTACGTCCTGGCCGCGTTCGCGATCGATCTCGTCTTCCGCCTCATCGAGGGAGCCTACGTCCGGCCGCCGCTCGGCATCCTGGGCCGTCTGCTGCGCACCCGCCAGCAGCGCCAGATCGAGTCGATCGTCGACCGGGTCAAGGCGGGCGAGCTCGCCACCTCGTCCGTGCCGTCGCTGCACTAGGCGACACGGGCATCCGACAGCACCACGTTCCACCCACCGCAATCACACACCACAGAATGGAGAGACCCGTGACATCTCGAATGCTGAAGTCGTTGAGACTTCCCCTCGCAGCGGCGCTCGCCGCGGCAGCACTGGCGCTGACCGCGTGCAGCGGCGGCTCCAGCGCGCCCTCCGACTCGAACGCCGCCTCCGGCGGCGACGACCTCGGCCTCATGACCCCCGGCACCCTCGTCGTGGGCATGAACCTGCAGTACAAGCCCGAGATGTACCTCGACGACTCGGGCAACCCGACCGGTTACGACGTCGACCTGCTGAACGCCATGGCCGACGACCTGGGCGTGAAGCTCGACATCCAAAACCTCGACTTCAACGGCCTCATCCCGGGCCTGCAGTCGAAGCAGTTCGACATCGTCTCCGTGGGCCTCGGCGCCACCGACGAGCGCAAGAAGGTCATCGACTTCAGCCGCGGCTACGTGCCCTACGCCACCGTGCTCGCGGCGTCGCCGAACTCCACGCGCGGCACGAACGTCGACGACTACAACCAGGCCGGCGTGACGATCACGGCGCTCCAGGGCTCGACGAGCGAGCAGCTCATCCGCGACACGTTCCCGAACGCCACCGTCGCGACCTTCCCGGACCAGAACGCGGCGCTCCTCGAGGTCGCGACCGGGCGTGCGGACGCCACCGTCGTCGAGGACTACATCCTCGCCGAGTTCGACCGCAGCAACCCGAACCAGGTGAAGCCCCTCGACACCGACGACCCGCTGGCGCTGTACTACGGCTCCTACGGCGTCCAGAAGGGCAACACCAAGCTCACCGATGCGGTCGACGCCTTCCTCTGCAAGGCGCAGAACGACGGCACGCTCGAGAAGCTGTACACCAAGTGGATGGCGCCGACCATGCCCGCGATGCCGGAGGGCTGCTGACAGATGACCGTCGATGAGCACGCGTTCGACCTCCTGATCGTCGGCGGAGGCCCTGCCGGGATGGCCGCGGCCGCCACCGCCGCCGCGACGGGGTTGGACGTCGTGCTCATCGACGAGCGGCCCACTCTCGGTGGTCAGGTGTACAAGCAGCCCGGCCCCGGGATGCGCGTCACCGACGCCAAGGAGATGGGCAAGCAGTACCGCGCCGGCCGGGCCCTGATCGACGAGGTCGAGGCGAGCGCCGCCACGGTGCTGCTGCGCACGTCCGTCGTCGACCTCGAACCGGCCGGCGACGGCTGGCTCGCGATGGCGCAGACCGACGGCGCCGCCGTCGAGCCGATCCGCGCCCGCCGCGTGATCGTCGCCGCCGGCGCGAACGACCGCCCGGTGGTCTTCCCGGGGTGGACGCTCCCGGGCGTCATCACCGCGGGAGGTCTCCAGACCCTCGCGAAGACCCAGTCCTACGTCCCCGGTGACCGCATCGTGTTCGCAGGATCCGGGCCCGTGGCTCTCGCCTTCCCCGCCCAGCTGGCGGGGTACGGCGCGAACATCGTCACCGCGCTCGAGGCCGGCCCCGCTCCGGCGCCCGGCGACCTCGCACGGATCGCGGCCGTGGCGCCCGGCAACGCCGGACTGCTCCTCGACGCCGCCCGCTACCAGGCCGCCCTGCTGACCCACCGCATCCCGCTCCGCTACCGACGCATGGTCATCCGCGCCGAGGGTGAGACCCACCTCGAGCGCGTGGTCCACGCCCGCGTCGACGACGAGTGGCGCGTGGTGCCCGGCACGGAGGAGACCGTCGACGCCGACGTGCTCTGCATCGGCTACGGCTTCAGCCCGTCCACCGAGCTGCTGCGCCTCGTCGGATGCGGCTTCGACGTCGACGAGGACCTCGGCGGCCCCGTCGTCCGCCGCGACGACTGGGGACGGACCGACGTCCCCGGTGTCTACGCCATCGGAGACGGCGCCGGGGTCGAGGGATCCGCCGTGGCCGTCGACGAAGGCCGCCTCGCCGCCTACGCCGCCGCCTCCGACCTGGGTCGGATGAGCGAGCAGGCCACCGCGCAGCAGGCTCGGCCGCTCCGCCGTCGGCTCGGCCACCGCCGTGCGCTCACGCGCGCCACCGAGCGGATGTACGGCGTGGGTCAGGGCATCTACGACCTGGCCACCCCCGACACCGTGGTCTGCCGCTGCGAGGGCGTCACCGCATCCCAGCTCACCGAGGCGATCGCCGAGGCCCCCGACGTCAGTGCCGCGAAGGGACTCACCCGCGCCGGCATGGGCCCCTGCCAGGGCCGGATGTGCGGACGCCACATCGCCGCGATGGTCGCCGCGCAGCGCGGAGTCTCCGCCGCCGAAGTGGAGGTCGCCACCCCGCGCATGCCCGTGCGTCCGACCGCCATCGGCGCGATCGCCGACGAACGGGTCGGCGACCCGGGCCTGTTCAAGGCCAAGGAGGGTGCTCCCGTCGAGCCGCCCCGCACCGACCTGTCCGAGGTGGGCCCGAGCTGGATCGAGGACGGCCCGGTCACCGACACCGACGTCCTCATCATCGGCGGCGGCATCGCGGGGGCCGCGGTCGCCTACTACCTCGCCAAGGAGGGCATCGACGTCGAGCTGCTCGAGCGCGGAGAGCTCAACCGCGAGGCGTCGGGCACGAACGCGGGCAGCTTCCACTTCCAGCTCGCCATCCACCAGCTCTCCGGCAAGGGCACGGGCGCCGACCATGACCGACTCCTCAGCGAGGCGCGGGCGAGCGTCGAGGCCTACGGCCTGTGGACCGAGCTGGGCGCGGAGCTCGACGCCGACCTGGGCCTGCACCAGACCGGCGGATGGATGGTCGCCGAGACCGAGGAGCAGGTGCGCCTGCTCTTCGAGAAGCACGAGCTCGAAGAGGCGGCGGGCATCGAGACCGAGGTCGTCACGGGCGAGGAGCTGCGCCGCCGTGCGCCGTACTTCTCCGACCGCGTGCTCGGCGCGACCTACTGCGGCCTGGAGGGCCACGCCAATCCGCTCGTGGCGACGCCGTTCTACGCCAGGCGGGCGATGGAGCTCGGGGCGCGCATCCGCACCAGGGCGGAGGTGTTCGCGATCCAGGTGAACGAGAGCGGTGCAGGGCCGCGCTTCACGGTGCGCACGAATCACGGCACCGTCCGCGCCCACCGCATCGTCAACTGCGCGGGCGGCTGGGCGGGGGAGATCGCGTCGATGGTCGGGCTGCGGTTCCCCATCCGGCGTGAGGGCCTGCACGTCAACGTCACCGAGGCCCGCGAGCCGCTGCTGCCGTCGATGGTGCAGCACATCGGCCGCAGGCTCACGCTCAAGCAGTCGCACCACGGCTCCTTCATCATCGGCGGCGGGTGGCCGACGGCCACGAGCGGCTACCCGCGCCGGTTCCCGACCACCTGGCAGAGCGCCGCAGGCAACCTCCGTGTCGCCCTCGACGTGGTTCCGGCGCTCGAGGACGTGCGCGTCGTGCGCACCTGGTCGGGCGTGATCGCCTTCACCGACGACCTCTCGCCGATCGTCGGCGAATCGCAGGCCGTCCCGGGCTACTACGCGTGCGTGTCGACGACCGGGTTCACCTTCACGCCGATCTTCGCCCGCCAGCTCGCCGAGCAGATCGTCAGCCGAACGCAGACGACGCCGTTCCCCGAGCGGTTCTCGCTCGATCGGGCGGCCACCACCGCGGCGGCCTGACCACCATCCCCATCCCATCCCTCATCAAAGGAGACAGTCGCCGATGAACCGCGATGACATCGACTGGGCCGGCTACTTCCCGGCCGTGGTCACCCCCTTCACCGAGTCGGGAGAGCTCGACACCGACACGCTCGCCGCGCTGATCGACCAGTATGCCGAGAGAGGCATGCACGGCGCCGTCGTCAACGGGACCTGCGGCGAGTGGTTCTCGCAGACCACCGAGGAGCGCAAGGCCGTCGCGGAGACGGCCGTCGCCGCCGCCCGGGGCAGGCTCCGCGTGCTGGTCGGATGCACGTCGAACCAGGCGTCGAACGTGCGCGACCTCGCCGACCATGCGATGGCCGCGGGAGCGGACGGCGTGCTCGCCTCGGCGCCGCCGTACATCAAGCTGTTCCCGGACGAGGTCGTCGCCTGGTACGAGGAGATCAGCGACCTCGTGAAGGCGCCTCTGGTGGTCTACAACTGGCCGCACGGCACCGGCGTCGACATCGGTAGCGACCTCGCCGACCGCCTGGCCGACATCGACTCTGTCGTGGCCATCAAGGACAGCACGCCCGACGCCGACCAGTTCTTCGAGACGTCGCGTCGGGTGCGCGACCGGGTCCGCGTCTTCGGCCCGTACATGTCGAGCCGCGGAGTGGACGTGCTGCTCAGCGAGGGCGGCGACGGGTTCGTCGGCGGCGGCTCGCTCAATGGGCAGCCCGATCCGCAGTTCTGGGAGGACTACTGGGCCGGGAACGCCGACGCGATGCGCGAGTACGCCGCACGCGCCGATGCGCTCTTCCCGAAGCTCTGGCTGCCGGGAGGCTGGGCAGGGCACTACGGCTCGTACCAGGCGCAGCTCAAGGAGCTGATGCGGATGCTCGGGCAGCCCGCCGGCCACGTCCGTCGCCCGCGCCTGCCGATCACCGACCCGGCCAAGCTCGACGCGCTCCGCGCGGTGCTCGTCGAGGAGGGCCTGCTCGAGCCCGCCACGCAGTCCGCATGAGCGGCACGCGCCTCCCCGGGCACGGACTCGAGCGCGGACGCCGCATCGAGTTCGTGCTCGACGGCGTGCCCGCGGAGGCCTACGAGGGCGAGACCGTCTCCGCGGCGGTCATGGCCGACCGCGACCTCGGCCTGCGGACGACGGAGCGAGCGCAGCCGCGCGGCTACTTCTGCGGCATGGGCGTCTGCTTCGACTGCGTGATGGTAGTCGACGGCGTGCCCAACACCCGCACCTGCGTCACCTGGGTGCGCGAGGGCATGACCGTCGAGCACCAGGACGGCGCCGGCCCCGCCGGCGCGCCCCGCGCCCCGCGCCACTGACCCGCCCGCGCGCGGCTCCCGCGCGCGGCTCCCGCGCGCGGCTCCCGCGCCCCCTCCTCGAGGCTTTCGCTGCCTCTTTGACTTCTCGCATGTTCAATGACCCAGCGAAACGCCAAAGAGGCAGCGAAAGCAGCGTGGGTACGGCGCGAAGGCTACTCGTGACGCGACAGGCGATCGCCAAGCATTTCTCCGTGCTGGCGGAGGCAGGCCTGGTCGAATCCGTGCCATCGGGCCGTGAGTTGCGGTTCCGGGCGGTGGGCGAGCGGCTCTCGGTCGCCACCGACCGGCTCGACGCGATCGGCACCCAGTGGGATGCCCGCTTCGCCGAGATCAAGCGGATCGCGGAGTCGCGCTAGGACGCGCCCGTCGCATCCAGGTTGTCGCGGCCTCCGTGACCTCTCGCGGGGTCAATGGCCCAGCGAGAGGTCAGAGAGGCAGCGAAACCGCGGGGGAGGGGGAGGATCAGGGGATGCTCTCGATGTACTTCGCGCGGTTGTACTGCCAGGCCCAGGGGAGCTCGCCCTGCAGGGCGGCGGCCGCGCGCAGCGGGAACGTGGGCTCGCGGAGGAACTGGCGGGCCACGTAGACCACGTCGGCGTCGCCCGAGGTGAGCACCGACTCGGCGTGCTCCGGGGTGGTGATGAGGCCGGCGACGCCGACGGGCGCGTCGGTCTGCGCGCGGACGTGACGCGAGAGCGGCTGCTGGTAGCCGGGGCTCGCGTTGATGCGCTGGCGCGGGTCGTTGCCGCCGGAGGAGACGCTGACGAGGTCGACGGGCGGCAGCATCCGGATGGTCTCGACCGTGTCGTCGACCGTGACCCCGCCCTCCACCCAGTCGGTGGCCGACAGGCGCAGCACCAGCGGCATCCCGGCCGGGATCTCGGCGCGGACGGCCTGGATGACCTCGGAGACGATGCGGGCGCGGCCCTCGGCGTCGCCGCCGTACTCGTCGGTGCGGTCGTTCGACAGCGGCGACAGGAACTGTCCGAGCAGGTAGCCGTGCGCGCCGTGGATCTCGATGAGGTCGAACCCGGCCTCGACGGCCCGGCGCGCACCCGCGGCGAAGTCGTCGACGATGCGGCGGATGCCGTCGACGTCGAGCGCGGTGGGGACGGTGAAGTTGCCGTAGGCGAGGTTCGACGGGCCGAGCGTCGGCCAGCCGCCCTCGTCCTCGGGCACGGACCCGCGGCCGCGGGTGGGCGGGTAGGTCGACGCCTTGCGGCCCGCGTGCGAGAGCTGGATGCCGATGGCGCTGTCCATGCCGTGCACGAAGCCGGTCACCTTCTTCCACGCCTCGGCCTGCGCGTCGTTCCAGATGCCGGCGTCGTCGGGCGTGATCCGCCCCTCGGGCGACACGGACGTGGCCTCGGTCATGATCAGGCCGGCACGGCCGATGGCGAACGATCCCAGGTGGACCATGTGCCAGTCGCTCGGCATGCCGTCGACGGAGGAGTACATGCACATGGGTGCGACCCAGAGCCGGTGGGGGAGGGTCAGCCCGTTGATGGTGATGGGCTCGAACAGGCGGGGGGTGGCGCGGGGCACGGCTCTCCTTCGGGAGATGGGAGGTGGAGCGGAGTTCGGGGAGGGCGACGAGGCGTTACTCGTACGACTTGCGACGGTTCAGCAGCCCGATGTCGGCGCTGATCTTCGAGGTGGCGGCGAGCAGCTGGGGGAGGAACTCCTCGAGCAGCTGGTCGACCGAGACCCGGGAGGTGGAGACGGAGATGTTGACCGCGTTGAGGTAGCGGCCGTCGGCGCCGACGACGGGTGCGGCGATCGAGCGCGCACCGAGGTCGACCTCCTGGTTGTTCAGCGACCAGCCCTGCTCGCGCACCTCGGCGATCGCGTCGCGGAGCGCGCTCTCGTCGATGATCGTCGCCGGCGAGAGCTTCTCTCGCGGGTACGTCTCGAAGTAGCGGTCGAGCTGCGCGGGCGAGAACTCCGACAGCAGCACGCGCCCGGTCGAGGTGCAGAACGCCGGCAGGCGTCGGCCGATGCCGAGCCGGATGGGCATGATCGTCTCGGCCGCTGCCCTGGCCACGTAGACCACGTCTCCGTCGTCGTACTCGCAGGCGGAGACGCTCTCGCCGATACGCGCTGACAGCCTCCTCAGGTGGTCCTGGGTGATGTCGATCGACGACGACGACGAGAGGAACGCGTAGCCGAGGTCGAGCACGCGCGGCCGCAGGTAGAAGCGGTTCTGCTTGCTGCCCACGTAGCCGAGAGTCTCGAGCGTCAGGAGCGCGCGGCGCACGGAGGCCCGGCTGAGCTTGGTGATCTTCGAGACGTCGGCCAGGGAGAGCAGGTCGCGCTCATCGGAGAACGCCCTGATGACCGCAAGCCCCCGGTCGAGTGACTGGATGAACTCACTCGACTTGCGATCAGGGTCAACATCGGTCATCGCTGCATCCTCTGCCGAACGTGAAGAGATGGTAAAGGCTACCAATCCGTGCATCCTCGGGCGGATCGCGGCGTCACGCAACGCCCTCGATGCAGATGTACTTCATCTCGGTATACTCGTCGATCCCGTGGAGCGAGCCCTCGCGGCCGATCCCCGACTGCTTGACCCCGCCGAACGGCGCCCCCTCGTACGAGATGAGCCCGGTGTTGACGCCGACGACGCCCACCTCCAGCGCCTCGGCGACGCGGGTGATGCGGCCGATGTCGCGGCTGAAGAAGTAACCGGCCAGACCGAACTCCGTCGCGTTCGCGAGCTCGATCGCCTCTTCCTCTGTGCTGAAGCGGAAGACCGGGGCGACGGGGCCGAAGGTCTCCTCGGTCGCGATCACCATCTCGCGGGTCGCCCCGACGAGAAGCGTGGGCGAGAAGAAGGTGCCGCCCAGCTCGGTCACCTCGCCGCCGTTGAGCACGGTCGCACCCTTGCCGACGGCGTCGGCGATGTGCGACTGCACCTTCTCGAGTGCGCCCTGCGAGATCAGCGGTCCCTGGGTGACCTCCGGATCGCGGCCGTCGCCGACGCGCAGCTTCGCGACCGCCTTCGAGAAGGCCGCGACGAACTCGTCGTGGATGCCGTCCTGCACGAGGATGCGGTTGGCGCACACGCAGGTCTGGCCGGCGTTGCGGAACTTGGAGTCCATCGCGCCCTTGACCGCGGTCTCGATGTCGGCGTCGTCGAAGACGATGAGCGGCGCGTTGCCGCCGAGCTCGAGGGCCAGGTGCTTGAGCGTGCCGGCCGACTGCGCCATGAGCGTGCGCCCCACCTCCGTCGAGCCGGTGAAGCTGATGGTCCGCACCCGGTCGTCGGCGGTGAGCACGCCGCCGATCTCGGAGCCGGAGCCGTTGACCACGCTGAGCACGCCGGCGGGGACGCCGGCCTTCTCGGCGAGCGCGACGAGAGCGAACGCCGAGAGCGGGGTCTCGCTCGCCGGCTTGATGATCATCGTGCAGCCCGCCGCCAGGGCGGGAGAGGCCTTGCGGAGGATCATCGCCGCGGGGAAGTTCCACGGGGTGATCGCCGCGGTGACGCCGACCGGGTTTCGGGTGGTGAGCATCCGCCGGTTGGGGTTGTTGGTGGGGATGACCTCGCCGTACAGGCGCTTGGCCTCCTCGGCGAACCACTCGATGAAGCCGGCTCCGTAGAGGATCTCGGCGCGCGCCTCGGCGAGCGGCTTGCCCTGCTCCCAGGTGAGGATCTCGGCGAGCTCGTCGGTGTGCTCGACCACGAGGTCGTACCAGCGGCGGAGGATCTTCGAACGCTGGGGCGCGGGCACCTTCGACCAGCTCGCGAAGGCGACGGACGCGGCGTCGATAGCGTCGCGCACGTCGTCGGCGGTGGCCACGGCGACGGAGACGATCTCCTCGCCCGTGGCTGGATCTGTCACCGGTCGTCGCTGCCCGCCGGACCCGTCGCGCCACTGCCCACCGACGTGGATCTGGGTGCGGAGGAGGTCGCCCTCGATGAGCTGCTGACGGGTGATGCCCATGGTCATCCTCGACTTTCCGGCGAAAAACACGAAACCGTTTGAACCTCGTCCAGCATAGAGGGTAATGTGCGAAATGCGACCACTAGTGCGCGATGCGAACGAACGAAGGTGTCACATGACCATCGAGGACCTCGACCGGAACTACCTCTTCCACCCGATGACGAACCTGGCTGCTCACGAGAAGAACGGCCCCCACATGACGATCGTGGAGGGTCACGGGGCGACGGTCACGGATAGGAACGGCCGAGATTACCTGGATGCGATGGCCGGCCTCTGGTGCGTGAACGTGGGGTACTCGCATCCAGACATGGCGGAGGCGCTGCACGCCCAGGCGTCGAAGCTCCCCTACTTCCACGCGTTCTCCTCGATGGGCACCGAGCTGCCCGCCCTCCTGTCCGAGCGCCTCATCGGCATGGCGCCCGTGCCCATGAGCAAGGTCTTCTACGGCAACTCCGGATCGGATGCGAACGACACCCAGGCGAAGCTCGTCTGGTACTACAACAACGTGCTGGGCCGGCCCCAGAAGAAGAAGATCATCGCCCGCCGCCGCGGCTACCACGGCGTCACCGTCCTCTCCGGCGGGCTGACCGGCCTGCAGAACCTGCACGACGGGTTCGACCTGCCGTTGCCGATGATCCGCCACGTCCGCCCGCCGCACCAGCTGTGGGAGCGCGAGCCCGGCCAGACCGACGACGAGTTCGCCACGACCCTCGCGGTCGAGCTCGACCGCTTCATCGTCAACGAGGGGCCCGACACGGTCGCGGCCTTCATCGCCGAGCCCGTGATGGCCGCGGGTGGCGTCATCGTGCCGCCCGAGACCTACTTCCCGAAGATCCAGGAGGTGCTCGACCGCTACGACGTGCTGCTCATCGCGGATGAGGTCGTCAACGGCTTCGGTCGCCTGGGCGTGCCGTTCGGCAGCCAGGCGGTGGGCATGCGCCCCGATCTCATGACCGTGGCGAAGGGCATCACCTCCGCCTACGTCCCGCTCTCGGCGGTGCTCGTGAGCGAGCGCGTCTGGAGCGTGCTGCTCGACGGGTCGGCCAAGTACGGCAGCTTCGGTCACGGGTACACGTACTCCGCGCATCCGCTCGCCGCCGCCGCGGCGATGGCCAACCTCGACATCATCGAGCGCGACGGGCTCATCGACGAGGTGGCGCGCAAGGGCGAGGTCTTCCAGCAGATGCTCCGCTCCGAGTTCGGTGACCACCCGAACGTCGGCGAGGTGCGCGGGCGCGGGCTCATGGCCGCGGTCGAGTTCGTCGAGTCGCGCGAGCCGCTGCGCCCCTTCAAGGCGCAGGGCGCCTTTGCGACCGCGGTGACGAAGGCCTCGCTCGCCGAGGGCGTCATCACCCGGGCGCTGCCCGCGGCCGACACCGTGTCGTTCTCGCCGCCGTTCGTCACCACCGACGACGAGCTCGAGCGCATGGTCAAGGGCGTCCGCGCCGCGCTCGACGTCGCCGTCCGCGACCTGCAGACCGCGTAGCGCCGTGGGCGGGGCCGTCGGGGTGCTGGTGAACCCCATCGCGGGGTTCGGCGGCCCTCGCGGGCTGCACGGCACCGACGGCCTCACCGACGACCAGTTCGACCAGGCCGCCGCGGAGGGGCGGGCGGCAGAGCGGATGGTGCGCGCGGTGCGACGGATGCTCGCCGACACCCGCGACGTCGAGATCGTCGCGCCTGCGGGCGTCCTGGGCGCTGACTCGCTGGCGGCCGCCGGCATCCCGCACCGCACCGTGCGGGGCGCCGCGACCAGCCGGACCGACTCGTCGGACACCCGCGCCGCGGTGGCCGAGCTGCAGGGCGCCGGTGTCTCGGCCCTGCTCTTCGCGGGCGGCGACGGCACCGCGGTCGACGTGGCCGCGTCCGTCGCGCCGGGGCTCGCCGTGGTCGGCGTCCCCGCCGGGGTGAAGATGCACTCGGAGGTGTTCGCCCGCTCGCCCGAGGGCGCCGGGCGCCTTCTCGCCCAGTGGGCGACGGGGGATGCGTCGCTCGGCACGGCCGAGGTGCTCGACGTGGGCGTCGACGGCCGGATCGCGCCGCTCGCCGTCGTCTCCGCACCGCGCGGGCGGGAGGCGCTGCAGCGGGCGAAGTCGGTCGCACCGCCCTCGGCGGAGCGGGAGGCGGTGGCGCGGGACGTCGTCGCCGCGGCTGCGCCGGACACGACCTGGATCATCGGACCGGGGACCGGGGCGGGCGCCGTCGCCGAGCTCCTCGGCTTCGAGCCCACCCTGCGTGGCGTCGACGTGGGTCGCGCCGACGGCTCGGTGGAGTTCGACGTCGACGAACGCCGCCTGCTCGAGATCGTGTCGGCCTCGCCGAGGCCCCGGCTCGTGCTCGGCGTCGTGGGCGGGCAGGGCTTCCTGCTCGGTCGCGGCAACCAGCAGATCAGCCCCCGTGTGGTGGCGGCGATCGGGGCCGGGGCTGTCGAGGTCGTGGCGACGACGGCGAAGGTCGGCGCCCTGACCCCGCCCGTCCTGCTCGTCGACAGCGACGCGGCCGGGGCGCATCCGCTGCTCGGCTACCGTCGGGTGCGCACGGGCGCCCGGCAGAGCGTCGTGATGAAGGTGCTCGACGCCGCCGCCGACCCGCATCCCACCGGCCCATGACCGGGCAGACCCCATGACCGCGCAGACCCCCACCCCCGCGACCCACGAACAGGAGAGAGTCGTGACCCACGAGGCACATCCCTACATGGCGAACTCGGCCGCCGCGAGCAGACAGGCGCTTCTCGAAGCGGTGGGGATCGACGATCCCGACGAGCTGTTCGCCCAGATCCCCGCCGACCACCGCAGCGACGCGGGCGTCGAGCACCGGCCGGGCATCCGCTCGGAGTGGGAGCTGCAGCGGATGCTGCAGGACCGGCTCCGCGGCGTCGCGTCGACCGAGAGTCACATCTCCTTCCTCGGCGGCGGCTACTGGAACCACCACGTGCCGGCCCTCTGCGACGAGATCGCGGCCCGTCCCGAGATCTCGACCTCGGTGTGGGGCACCCCCAGCTCCGACCACGGCCGCAACCAGGCGTGGTTCGAGTTCGCGTCCCAGCTCGGCGCGCTGCTCGAGCTCGAGTTCGTCGGTCTCCCCGTCTACAGCTGGGGATGCGCGGCAGGCCACGCGCTGCGCATGGCGGCCCGGCTCACCGACCGCGACGTCGTCGTGATCCCGGCGAACCTCGACAGAGAGCGCCGCCTCGTCGTCGAGACCTACTGCGGATCGCGCGAGCTCGGCGGAGCGCTCGAGCTGCGGCGCGTGGCCGTCGATCCGGAGACCGGCACGGTCACCGCCGACGCGCTTGCCGAGGTGCTCGACGAGCGCGTCGCGGCCGTCTACCTCGAGACCCCGAACTCGTGGGGCGTCATCGAGCACGACCTCGCGACGCTGATCGAACGGATTCACGCGGTGGGCGCCGAGGCGGTCGTCGGCGTCGACCCGATCTCGCTGGGCGGGCTCACCCCGCCGAGCGAGTTCGGCGCCGACATCGTCGTGGGCTCGCTCCAACCCCTCGGCATCCACCTCAACGGCGGCGGGGGTGTGGGCGGCTTCATCGCCTCGCGTGACGAGGAGCGCTACGCGCGACAGTTCCCGACGCTCCAGGTGAGCATCGCCCCCACGATCGAGCCGGGCGAGCGCGCCTTCGGCATGACGCTCTTCGGCCAG
Organism: Cnuibacter sp. UC19_7; assembly: GCF_042699995.1. Classification (GTDB taxonomy): domain Bacteria; phylum Actinomycetota; class Actinomycetes; order Actinomycetales; family Microbacteriaceae; genus Cnuibacter. Next base: position 2,342,329 of record NZ_CP170560.1, on the reverse strand, counting down.
TCCTCCTACGGGTCTCGCGAGCTGGGCAACGACTGGACGGGCAACTCCGTCTACCTGTGGGCCGTCCGGGCCGCCGTCTACATGGCGCTCCTCGGGCCGCGCGGGTTCCGCGAGCTCGCCGAGACGGTCGCCGCCAACGCGCGCGCCGCTGCCGAGCTCATCGACGAGGTGCCGGGGGTGACGGTGCGTCACGCCGACCGCGTGTTCAAGGAGTTCGTCGTCGACTTCTCGGCCACCGGACGCTCGGTCGCCGAGATCAACCGGGCGCTGTTCGACCGGGGCATCCTCGGTGGGCACGACCTCACGGGCGAGGGCGACGACGTCGCCGGATGCGCGCTGTACTGCGTCACCGAGACGGTGACCGAGAACGACGTGCGCGCGCTGGTCGCCGCGCTGAAGGAGGTGCTCGCATGAGCAGGGTCCGTCGCTACCACGCCGCGTCCTGGGACGAGGGCGTCGTCTACGAACTCGGCGCGCCGGGGCGCCGGGGTGTCGTGCCGCCGGCCTCGTGGGCCGAGTGGCCGGAGCCGTCCGAGCGCGCGGAGTCGTCCGAGCGGGCGGAGCGCCCGCTCTTCCCCGAGGGCCTGCGTCGCGAGACCGACGCCGACCTCCCCGAGCTCGCCGAGTACGAGGTCCGCCGTCACTTCACCCACCTGTCGCAGCAGACGCTGGGGATGATGGGCATCAGCCTGTTCGGCACGTGCACGATGAAGCACAGCCCCACCGTCAACGAGCAGATCGCGGCGCGTCCCGAGGTGGCCGCGGTGCATCCGCGTCAGGACGCCGCCACGATGCAGGGCCTTCTCGGCATCGTGGCCGACCTCGAGGACGAGCTGTGCAACCTCTCCGGGATGTCGGCGTTCAGCTTCCAGCCCGGCGGCGGCGCGGATGCTGCCTACCTCAACATGGTCATCACGCGCGCCTGGTTCGAGTCGCGCGGTGAGCTGGCGCAGCGCACGCAGATCGTGACGACGGCGCAGGCGCATCCGTGCAACCCGGCGACGGCGAAGGCGGCGGGCTTCGAGGTGGTGACCCTCCCGGTGGAGGAGGACGGCTACCCCGCGCTCGAGGCGTTCCTCTCGGTCATCGGCCCGCAGACCGCCGCGCTGGTGCTCAACAACCCCGACGACATGGGCATCTACAACCCGCACATCAAGGACGTCATCGACGCGGTGCACGCGGCGGGCGGCCTCGCGTTCTACGACAGCGCCAACTTCAACGGCGTGATGACCCGGCTGAGGGCGCGCGACCTGGGGTTCGACGCCTGCATGTACATGCTGCACAAGACGTTCGGGGCGCCCAAGGGCGGCAACGGTCCGTCGGTCGGCGCATACGGATGCTCCGCCGAGCTGGCGCCGTTCCTGCCCGGCCCCCGGGTGGAGAGGCAGGGCGACGGGTACGCGCTCGTCGAGCCGGAGCAGACGGTCGGCCGGGTGCGCGAGTTCTTCGGCAACGTGCCCCAGCTGGTGAAGGCCTACTCCTGGACGCGGGCGATGGGGACGGACGGCCTGCGCGAGGCCGCCGACCTCTCGGTGCTCGCGAACAACTACATGGAGCGCCGGCTCATGCGGATCCCGGGCGTGACCATGTCGTACGCCGGGAAGGCGCTGCCCCGCCTGGAGATGACGCGGTACTCGCTCGAGGAGTACACCGCCGAGACCGGGCTCTCGACCGTCGACGTCCAGAACCGGATGACCGACTTCGGCATCGACGCCTACTGGTTGGCCCACGAGCCGTGGATCGTGCCGGAGCCCTTCACACCCGAGGCGGGCGAGATGTGGTCGAAGGAGGACCTCGACGAGTGGATCGACGTGCTCGAGCACGTCCTCGAGGAGGGTCGCCGCGATCCCGAGCTCGTGAGGACGGCGCCGCACAACCAGGTCGTCGCGCAGATCGACGGCTCGGGCCTCGACGACCCCGCCCGCTGGGCCACCACCTGGGCCGCGTACCGCCGCAAGCACGCGACGGCCTGACGTGCGCTGGAGCCGCGTGCTCACCGCCGTCGGCACCCACTCCGGCGGTGAGTACGCGCGGGTCGTGACGGGCGGGATCGTCGACGTGCCGGGCGCCACGGTCTTCGACAAGCGCACCTGGCTGCAGGACCACGCCGACCACTACCGCCGACGGCTGCTCTTCGAGCCGCTCGGCGGGGTCCTGCACGCGGCCGACGTGCTGGTGCCGGCGACGCATCCGGGTGCGCAGCTCGGCTACGTGATCCTGGAGTCGAGCGGGTACGCGGTGATGTCGGGCAGCAACACGATCAGCGTGGCGACCGTGATCCTCGAGACCGGACTGGTCGAGATGGCCGAGCCCGAGACCCTGCTGGTGCTCGAGTCACCCGCGGGGCTCGTGCGCCTGCGCTGCCGATGCGACGGCGGCAAGGTCACGAGCGTCGAGCTCGAGAACCAGCCCTCCTTCGTGTTCGACCTCGACCGGCAGCTCGAGGTGCCGGGCATCGGCACCCTCCGGGTCGATGTGGCGTGGGGCGGGATGGTCTACGTCGTCGTGCGCGCCGACGACCTCGGCTTCGCGATGACGGCGGAGGAGGCGGGCGACCTCGCCGCGGCGGGGCAGGCGATCACGCGAGCGGCAGCCGGGCTGGACGTGCGCCATCCCCTGCATCCGGAGTACCCGACCATCACGCAGACGGTCATCACCGGCGCCGTCGAGGAGCGCGACGGCGCGCTCTGGTCGCGCAACGCCGTCGCCGTGCCGCCCGGGCGGCTCGACAGGTCGGCGTGCGGGACCGGGACCTCCGCCCGCCTCGCGGTGATGCACGCCCGCGGCGAGATCGCCACCGGCCAGACGCTGGTGCACGAGTCGGTGCTGGGGTCGCAGTACGAGGCGCGCGTCGTGTCGACCACCGCGGTCGGCGGGATCGACGCGGTCACGTGCACGATCGCCGGCCAGGCGTGGATCACCGACATCACCCAGATCGGCCTCGACCCGAGCGACCCCTTCCCCGCCGGCTACACCCTCTCCGACACCTGGGGCCCCACCCCGCCGCCCCGCTTTCCGCTGTAGCCCGCTGGTCGGCCTTCCACCGACGTCGTCACCTCGACACCGTTTCGGCCGGAGTCCCTCCGTATTCGCTGCGCTTCGCTCGATTCGGTGTCGAAGCGACGAGCGCAGGCTCTATCGGCGCCGAGGTCCAGCCGCTAGACTTCGAACAGCGAACAGTATTTCGCTGAGCGAAAGATCGGAGACGGCGTGATCGACAAGCGCATCGCCACGGCGGCGGAGGCGGTCGCCGACGTCCGGGACGGCGACACCGTGATGATCGGCGGATTCGGGCGGGCGGGGCAGCCCGTCGAGCTGATCGACGCCCTCATCGAGCAGGGTGCCTCCGGGTTGACCATCGTCAACAACAACGCCGGCAACGGCGACACCGGGCTGGCGGCGCTCCTCGATCGGGGCCGGGTCCGGAAGATCATCTGCTCCTTCCCCCGCCAGAGCGACTCGTGGGTGTTCGACCGCCTCTACGCCGAGGGCGCCATCGAGCTCGAGCTCGTGCCGCAGGGCAACCTGGCCGAGCGCATCCGCGCCGCCGGGGCGGGCATCGGCGCGTTCTACACACCGACGGGCGTCGGCACGCAGCTCGCCGAAGGCAAGGAGACCCGGGAGTTCGGAGGCCGCACCTACGCGCTCGAGCTCCCCATCCACGCCGACTTCGCCCTCGTCAGCGCACTGCGAGCCGACCGCTGGGGCAACCTCGTCTACCGTGAGACCGCCCGCAACTTCGGCCCCATCATGTGCACGGCGGCGCGCACCACGGTCGTGCAGGTCGACTCGACGGTCGACCTCGGCGGGCTCGACCCCGAGACGGTCGTCACGCCGGGCCTCTTCGTCGACCGCGTCGTCGAGGTGGGCGAGCGCGCCTGGCTCCGCGATGGCGCGTTCGTGGGCGGGGTCGACCTGGAGGGGAGACCGCTCGAGAGCGGCTCCGCCCCGCACGAGAACGTCCCCGCCCCGCACGAGAACGGAGAGGCGGCATGACCACGCGCATCGATCGCGACACCCTGGCGGCCCGGATCGCTGCTGACATCGAGGAGGGATCGATCGTCAACCTCGGCATCGGCGCCCCGACCCGGGTGGCCGACTTCCTGCCCGAGGGCGCGGAGATCATCCTCCACACCGAGAACGGGATGCTCGGGATGGGGGCCGCGCCCGCGGCGGGCTCCGTCGATCCCGACCTCATCAACGCGGGCAAGCAGGCGGTCACCGCGGTGCCCGGCGCCGCGTACTTCCACCACGCCGACTCGTTCGCGATGATGCGCGGCGGCCACCTCGACGTGTGCGTGCTCGGTGCGTACCAGGTCGCGGCCAACGGCGACCTCGCCAACTGGTCCACGGGCAAGGCCGGCGCCATCCCGGCCGTCGGCGGTGCGATGGACCTCGCGATCGGCGCGAAGAGCGTCTACGTCATGACCGACCTCCTCACCCGTTCGGGCGAGTCCAAGCTCGTGGAGCGGTGCAGCTACCCGCTGACGGGGGTCGGATGCGTGTCCCGGGTCTACACCGACCACGCCATCTTCGACGTGACGGCCGACGGGTTCGCCGTGACCGAGACGTTCGGCGATACCTCCGTCGACGAGCTGCGTGCGCTCACCGGGCTCGACCTCGTCGACGCGACGAGCGCCACCACCGCCGAGAGGACCACCCGATGATCGAGACCGTCGTCTACGACGCCATCCGCACCCCCTTCGGCCGGTCGGGGGGAGCGCTGGCGGATGTCCGCCCCGACGACCTCGCCGCCGTCGTGCTGCGCGCGATCGTCGAGCGCACCGGCCTCGACCCGGCGCGGATCGACGACGTCATCCTCGGCGACGCGAACCAGGCGGGGGAGGACAACCGCGACGTCGCGCGCTTCGCGGCGCTGCTCGCCGGCTTCCCCACCTCGGTGACCGGGGTGACGGTGAACCGGCTCTGCGCATCCTCGATGGATGCCGTCATCCAGGGATCGCGGGCTATCGCCTCGGGCGACGCCGACATCGTGCTGGCCGGGGGCGTGGAGTCGATGACCCGCGCGCCGTACGTGCTCGAGAAGTCGCCGAAGGGCTTCCCGAGCATCGGCAACCCGACGCTGTGGAACACCTCGATCGGGTGGCGGATGACGAACCGTCGGCTCCCGGAGGAGTGGACGATCTCGAACGGCGAGGCCGCCGAGAAGGTGGCGCAGGAGCGCGGCATCTCGCGCGAGCAGCAGGACGAGTTCGCGGTGCGCTCGCACCGGCTCGCCGCCGCCGCATGGGCGGAGGGTGTCTTCGACGGCGAGGTCGTGCAGGTGCCCGGTGCCGAGCTGGTGCGCGACGAGGGCATCCGCGACGACACCTCGGTCGAGCGGCTCGCCGGGCTGCGTGCGCTGTTCCCGCGCGACGGCTACGGCACGGTCACGGCCGGCAACTCCTCGTCGATCAACGACGGCGCCTCGGCGATCCTCCTCGGCCGCGAGGGGGTGCTCGACGCCGAGCCGCTCGCCCGCATCACGGCGCGTGCGGCGCACGGCGTCGACCCCCAGGACTTCCCGATCGCGCCGATCGAGGCCGCGAACAAGGCGCTCGCCCGGGCTGGTCGGCGGTGGTCCGAGGTCGACGTCGTCGAGCTCAACGAGGCGTTCGCCTCGCAGACCCTCGCGTGCCTCGTGGGCTGGCCCGACCTCGATCCCGAGAAGCTCAACGCCCACGGCGGGGCGCTCGCGATCGGCCACCCCCTGGGAGCCTCCGGCGGCCGGGTGATCGGCCGAGCGGCGCACGAACTGGCTCGTCGCGGAGGCGGAGTCGCGGTGGCGACGGTCTGCATCGGCGTGGGTCAGGCGCTCGCGGTGGTGCTCGAGCGCTGAGCCGGTGTCCTCGGGCGCGCGGCGGGCGTGGATAGAGTGACGAGGTGACCGAGCCCGCCTCCGAGGACTTCGTGCAGTCGCTGGCGCGCGGGCTCGCGGTGATCTCCGCGTTCGACGAGGCGCACTCCGAGATGACGCTGAGCGAGGTCGCGCGGCGCGCCGAGGTGTCGGCCGCGGCAGCCCGGCGCTTCCTCCGAACCCTCGAGACGCTCGGGTACGTCCGATCCGACGGCCGCACCTTCCGGCTCACGCCGAAAGTGCTCGAGCTCGGCTACGGGTACCTCTCGGCGTTGTCGCTGCCCGAGATCATGCAGCCGCATCTGCGGGAGCTCTCCACCGAGCTGGCCGAGTCGGTCTCGGCCGGGGTGCTCGACGGCGACGACGTGGTCTACGTCGCCAGGATCCCGACGCGCCGCATCATGAGCGTCTCCATCACGATCGGCACCAGGTTCCCCGCTGTCGCCACGAGCATGGGACGCGTCCTGCTGGCCGATCTGCCGGAGAGTGATCTCGAGGAGCGCCTCCGAGCGGCACCGCGGGAGCGGTTCACGTCGGCGACGCTCACGGATGTGGACGACCTCGTCGCCGAGATCGCGCGGGTGCGCGAGCGCGGCTGGTCGATCGTCGACGGCGAGCTCGAGGAGGGCCTGCGGTCGATGGCCGTGCCCGTCCGGGGGCGCGACGGCGCGGTCGTCGCCGCGCTCAACGTCTCGACCAGCGTCGGGCGGCACACGCTCGAGACGATCGAGCGCGACTTCGTGCCCCGAGCCCGCGCGACCGCCGCCGCGATCGAGGCCGACCTGCGCTGAGGCAGTGCCCTCCCACCCCGTCCACCGCTCACTTCCCGCGCGATCTCCGCGCGGATGGCCGAAGTGAGCACTCGCAGGGCCCGCGCGACCGACGTCACTCGCCGCTCAGCGGATGTACGACGCCCCGTTGAGGTCGAGGGTGGCACCCGACAGGCTCGGCGCGCGGTCGGTGGCGAGGAACGCGGCCACTTCCGCTATCTCGCTCGCCGCGACCCGACGGCCCATCGCGAGCCCGTCGGCGACCGCCTGCAGCTGCTCGTCGGAGAGCCCGTCGGTCCCCATCCCGGTGTCGACGACCCCGGGAGCGATCGTGTAGACGCGGACCCCGCTCCGGGCGGTGCTCCGAGCCAGCGTCTGGGCGAAGTTGCGGATGGCGGCCTTGCTCGCGCCGTAGGCCGCGGCCTCCGGGATGCGCGATCCCTGCTCGGCCGCCCAGCTCGAGATGACGATGAGCGAGCCGCCCCCGCCCGCGGCGAGGTCGATCGCCGCCTCGCGGAGCAGGGTCGCGGTCGCCGTCACGTTGACGGCGAGGGATCGCTCCCATCCCTCGTCCCAGCCGTCGGGGTCGCCGGTGAGCGGGGTACGCGCCATCACGGCGGCGTTCGCGACCACGACGTCGATCGGTCGGCGGGAGCGCGCCTCCGTCCAGAGCGTTCGGGCCGAGTCGGCCGAGGTCACCTCCGCCCGGAGGAGCTCGTGGCGGCCGGGCGCCGCCGACTCGAGGACGGCCCGGGCCTCCGACTCCCGCGACCTGTAGGTGCCCAGGACGTACGCACCCTCTCGCCCGAACACCTGGGCGAGAGCCGATCCGATGCCGCCCGACACTCCGGTGATCAGTGCCGTCCTGCCGGCGAGGGTGGGCTCGACGCTCACAGCAGTCCTCCGTCGACGGGGATGAGCTGGCCGGTCACCGCGGACGACAGGTCGGAGGAGAGGAACAGGGCGACGTCGGCGATGTCGCCGGGGGTCGCGAGCCGGCGCAGCGACGTCATGCGAGCTGCCGCCTCCAATGCCTCCTCGGGGGAGTCGCCCGTGCGGACGGCGCGGTCGGCCATCCGGTGGCGGAGCGCATCCGTGGCCACCGGGCCCGGGGCGATGCCGTTGACCCGGATGCCCTTGGGCCCGAGCGCCATCGCCATCGATCGCATCGCCCCGAGCACGGCATGCTTGCTCGCGGCATACGCGAGGAGGTTCGGATCGCCGCGCCACGAGTTGAGCGAACCGATCGCGACCACGGTGGCGCCGGGCGGGAGGCTCCCCGCCACGGCCTTCACCGTCACGACGAACCCGCGCACGTTGACCGCCATGGTCTTGTCGAAGAGGGCCAGGTCGACGTCCTCGGGGCTGTGCCACGACGGCACGATGCCCGCGGCGGCCACGACACCGTCGAAGGGCCCGCCCTCGTCGACCGCCGTCGCGACGGCCGCCGAGACCTGCCCCTCGTCGGTGACGTCGACGCGGAAGGCCGGCCACGGTGCATCGGCGGTCGACTCGGCGAGATCGAGCACGACGCCACCCGCACCCTGCGCCGAGAGGCGGGAGACGATCTCGGCGCCGATGCCCTGCGCTCCACCGGTGACGAGGAAGCGCCGGCCGCGCAGGTCGAGGCGGGAGGACGGGGCGGGGGCGTCTGCGGTCACGGATCTCCTCGGTGAGAAACAGGTATTCGTTCGCTTGACGAACGCACGGGCGCTCAACGAACAGACGATCCCACCCTACCGTAGCGAGTCCTGGGTGTGGAGGAAGGCGAGCAGTGTCGACGCGGATCTGCTCCGCGAGGGCGAGGCCGTCTTCGAGGAGATGCGCTCCGAGCTCGAATCGCAGGTCGGCGCCGGCGCGCTCGCCGACGCCGAGGATGTGCTGCGGGCACTGGTCGGCGAGAACGTCATCCGCCTGCACGCCCCCGGCTGGTCGGGCGGCGAGGCCGGCAGCGACGCGGACTGACGCACGGGGCGCCCGGCTCGACTGGGACAGACTCCCAGTCGACAGCGGCCGCGACGCGCCCATACTCTGTCGCCCGAAGCACGTGCCGTCGCCTGGGTCGGTGTGCCCGGGGAAGCGCGCCCGTCCGTCGGCGCAGGGGAGACGACATGAGCGCATCGACGACCGGCCGCCGACGACTGGCGGGCATGGCCGCGCTCGTCACCGTGGCAGCAGTGCTGCTGGCGGCGGCGAGCCCCGCGGCGGCGGCGACCGGCACGCCTCCGACGTCGATGACCCCCCAGCTGCACGACGCCATCGAGGCGCGGATCGCCGACTTCCAGGCGCAGGTCGGTGCGCCGGGCATCGCGGTCGCGGTCGTCATGCCGGGGGCCGACGGTGCCGGGCCCGAGGTCACGCGGTTCGTCACGGGCACCCCGACGGTGGGGTCCGGGCTCTCGGTCGAGCCCACGACGCAGTTCGAGATCGGGTCGGAGACCAAGGTGTTCACCACCGACCTGCTGGCGTCGCTCCTCGCCGAGGGCAGGGTGTCGCTCGACGATCCCGTGCAGAAGTACGCCCCCGCGGGGACCACCGTCCCGGTGTGGACCGACTCCGACACGGGCGAAGTGACGCAGATCACCCTCCGCGACCTGGCCACGCACCAGGCCGGGCTGCCCGACTCGGCGTTCAACTACTGGACGCCCTGCGAGGGACAGCCCGACGGCTGCAACCCGCAGCCGGACTACACGAGGGAGCTGCTCTGGAAGGGTCTGGCCGGCACGCAGCTGCTCTGGCAGCCAGGCACGAACTGGCTCTACTCCAACTTCGGATTCGGCCTGCTCGGCACGATCCTGGCGGATCTCGTCCAGCCGCCGACAGGCTCAGAGCGTCCCGCGTACGAGGCCGTGATCAAGGACACGTTCGTCGACGCCCTCGGCATGACCTCGACGACGCTCGGCACGGGCCCCCGGATCGCGACGCCCTATGGGAGCGACGGCTCGGTCAGCTACTACTGGGACGACACCAACGCGTTGGCCGGTGAGGGCGGTCTCGTCTCCGACCTCGAGGACATGACCACCTGGACCGAGGCGCACCTCGGCTACCTCCCGGCGGATGCGCCCCAGGCCGTGCAGACCATGAAGGACACCCTGCAGCCGCAGAGCACCATCACGACCACCTGCTCGGACGACGACCCCACCAGTTGCGCGGCCGTCCCCGCCTTCCAGATGGGCCTCGCCTGGCAGCTCTACTCCGCCGGGACGAACGGCATCGACACCCCCTGGGCCTACAAGAACGGCGGTACGGCGGGTTTCAGCACCGACACCACCCTGGCGCCCGAACGCGGCCTCGGCGTCACCACGATGTGGAACATCCAGCGCGCCACGGGGTCGGACCCGGAGCTGGGCATCGAGCTGCTGAAGCTGATCATGCAGCACGAGGACAGGCCGGTCCCGGCAGAGAACCCCGGTGGCGACCACCACAAGCCCGCCCTGGCCGAGACCGGATCGGGCGACATCGCCCTGCCGACGCTGCTCGGGCTGTCGCTGCTCGTCGCCGGCGCAGTGCTCGTGCTGCGGCGCACCGGCCGGGTGTCCTCCCGGGGATGACCCGGACGGGGGTGGCGACAACGCCGCGCGGATGAGGGAGCATTCCTGTCGGGGACGACGGGGAGAGGCGCGATGCGACGGAGGACGTTCATCGCCGCGCTGCTGAGCGCGGGGGTCGGCGCGTCCGCTGCTGCCGCCTTCGCCCGCTACCGGTCACCGCTCGTCACCGACGGCGAGGGCATCCCCCGCGCTGCGGCCGTCGTCACCCCGACGCCCACTCCGACCCCGCCTGCTCCGAGTCCCACCCCGACCCCCACCCCGGCTCCTCCCGTCTCGACGAACCCCCTCGCCGCGCCAGTGCCGTTGCCCGGCGGCGCGATCAGCGCCCTGCCGGATGGCACGGGCGCGATGGCCTGGACCGTCGACGACGGCCTGGACGGTGAGGTGGTGCGCCGCTACGTCGAGTTCGCGAAGGCGACGGGGACGCGTCTGACCTTCTTCGTCACCGGGAGCTACCCCGCTTGGGCGCAGAACGCGGCTCTGCTGACGCCGCTCGTGGCCTCGGGGCAGATCCAGCTCGGGAATCACACGTGGACGCATCCGGACCTCACGTCGCTGTCCGACGCCGGAGTGGTCGACGAACTGCAGCGCAACCACGACTTCCTCACGAGCACGTTCGGCGTCGATCCGCGGCCGTACTTCCGGCCGCCGTACGGCTTCCATGACGGCCGCGTCGACCGCCTCGCCGCCTCCATCGGATACACCAGCCCTGTCCTCTGGTACGGCTCGCTCTCGGACTCGTCGCTGCTCACCGACCAGCAGGTGATCGACTTCGCCACGCAGTGGTTCCTGCCCGATCACATCGTGATCGGGCACCTCAACTTCCTCCCCGTCACCGAGGTCTTCCCGCAGCTCACGACCATCCTCGTGGAGCGCGGCCTCCCCACGGTCACGCTCCATGACGTCTTCGAGTCCTGACGGGAGGCGCTCGCGCTCAGTGCTGAGCGGCGATGGCGCCGAGCGGCGAGATCACGCGACCCGAGATCAGCCACCGCCCGTCGTGCCGGACGACGGAGTCGTCGTACACGACACCGTGGGTCGCGCCGTCGTGCATGATCATCAGCGCCTTCGACCGGGCCGTGGCCGTGTCGTCGTCGATCTCGGTGATCACGGTGTTGGTCACGAAGTGCGCCAGAGGTGCGTGCCCCGAGGCGGCCAGCTGCGCGGTCGCGGTCTTCAGGGCGTCGAGCCCGTGGAAGACCCCCATCCCCGAGCTGCTCATGTCGTACGTCGCGTCCGAGGTGAAGACGTCGACGAGCTGGTCGAGGTCGTTCTCGTCGACAGCGAACGCGAGGCGGGCGAGCGTGTCGGCGATCTGCTGGTGATCGAGTGCGGTGATCATATCTCTCCTCTGTTTGGTACTGAGTACCATAACAGACTGAGTGCTGTTCGGGACCAGGATCGCGCGAGCGGTACACTCGATCCGTGGCGGCCCGACCTTCTGACAGCGCGGAATCCCCGCTGTCCCTGGTCGAACGCAAGCAGCGCGCTGCGCGGGCTCGAATCGTCGAGGCGGCCGACGCCCTGTTCGACGAGCGCGGCTTCGACGCGGTGTCGGTGACCGACATCGCGGAGCGCGCCGAGGTGGGACGCACCACGTTCTTCCGCCTCTTCGGCGACAAGACGGAGGTCGTCTTCGCGAGGGAGCAGGCGGTCCACGAGGCGGTCCGGAGCGCGACCACCGGCTCGTGGGCGGCCGGCCGGCCGATCGACACCCTCGGCGGTGCCCTGCGCGCGCTCGAACCGATCGTGCTCGAGGCCTGCAGGCAGGCCACCGCCGATCGCGCCGCCTTCCGGCGCCACACACGCCTCCTCGAAGCGCACGAGGAGCTCGGCGCGCGCGACGCGCTGAAGAACCAGGCCATCGCCTCCGAGCTCGCGTCCGCGCTCGTCGCGCAGGGCGCCGCTCGCGAGACCGCCACCCTGGCCGCCCAGCTCGCCGTGGCCTGCTACACCGGCGGACGCCTCCTCGCCGGCGCCCGCGGCGACATCGTCGCCCAGACGCGGGCCGCCTTCCGGCAGGCCCTGCAGATGGGGCCCATCGACGCAGACGCCTGAAGCGCTGAGTGGTCCGCGGAGGGCCATGGTCGAGCCAGGGCCACGACCGGCGGACGTCGCGACCGTAGCCTCTCGATCGACCTGATCGAGAGGAGCGTCCGTGCTGTTCCTCCCCGGCGCCGCCCGCACGCCCGGAGGCTTCCCGCCGACCGCGGCGACGCTCCTGCGTCTCCGCGACCTCGGCCCGCTCAAGCTCACGCAGGTGCGGGCGCCCACCTGCCATGGTGACTCCGCGAGGGCGTACGTGGATCCGGGCGACGCCTTCGTGTTCGCCTTCGTGGCCGGGGGCGCCGTCGAGATCGCCGGATCCGCCGACCGGCGGGTGATCCGTGCGGGGGAGCTCGGCGTGACGTACACGCCTCGGCTCGAGGGGATGCGGATGACGTCGGACTTCCAGGCCCTGTCACTGCGCATCGACCACGCCGCGATGCCCCTGTCGAGCCCGGAGATCGACGCGCTCGAGAGCCGGCCGTTCTCGATCGAGGAGAGCGTTCCGCGCCTGCTTGCGACGATGACGGCACAGCTCCTCTCCGCCGAGCGCGTCCTCGGGAAGGCCTCGGAGGCCGCCTTCGTCCAATCCGTCGTCGACCTCGCGACCGGGTTCACCGATGACCTGCTCCGGTACGACTCGGATCCCGAAGCGGACCGCCGGAGCCTGGTCGCGGAGGCGCGGCGCCGCATCCGCCTCCGATTGGCCTGCGTGACGTTCGGCCCGGGGGCGCTGGCAGACGATCTCGGGGTCTCGGTGCGCACGCTCCACAAAGCCTTCGAGCGGGAGGCGGAGACCGTCGCCGCCGCCATCCTGGACGCGCGGCTCGCCCGCGCGAAGGTGCTGCTCGGCCGCAGCGGGTACCAGCTCTCGATCGAGGCCGTCGCGCAGCGCTGCGGCTTCGCCTCCGCGTCGGCTTTCAGCCGCGCGTTCAGCCGTACCCTCGGGGTCTCGCCCCGTGACTGGCGGCGGGCCTCCGAGCCGCTGCTGGAGCGCATCCGCTCGTGACCCTGCGTGCCGCAGCGCATGTCCCGTGGCGCAGCTCGCGTGACACGGCTCTCGGGCCGGCCGGAGCATCGTGTCGCTCCCCGCGATCGCGGAGGGTGACCGACCCAGGCGAGAGGAACGACCGATGACCATCCAGAAGGACTCCGCGCACAAGGATCCGAGCACCGCCGAGAAGACGCCCGTGATGAGAGAGGTGCCGATCGGGATCGACGCGACGGGCGAACGCACCGAGTTCGACAGCATGGGGACCGTCGACGTGCCCGCCGACCGGTACTGGGTGGGGTGCCCAGACGCAGCGGTCGCTGCAGCACTTCTCGATCGGGAACGATCACATGCCGAAGGAGGTCTACCACGCCTACGGGTACGTGAAGAAGGCGGCGGCGCTGGTGAACCAGGCCGCGGGGCGACTGCCCGAGTGGAAGGCGGCCCCGATCATCCGGGCCGCAGAGGAGACGATCGCGGGGAAGCTCGACGGGCACTTCCCGCTCTACGTGTGGCAGACCGGGTCGGGCACGCAGTCGAACATGAACGTCAACGAGGTGCTCTCCAACCGGGCGATCCAGCTCCTCGGCGGCACGCTCGGCACCCAGCAGCCTGTGGGGCCGAACGACGACGTGAACATGGGGCAGTCGAGCAACGACACGTTCCCCACCGCGATGCACATCGCGGCGATCCTCGAGATCGACGACCGACTCCTTCCCCGGGTGACCGAGCTCGCGGATGAGCTGGAGCGCAAGGCGATCCAGTGGATGGACGTGGTGAAGATCGGCCGCACCCACCTCGAGGACGCCGTGCCCCTCACCGTCGGCCAGGAATGGTCGGGATGGGCGGCGCAGATCCGCTCCTGCATCGCCGAGATCGAGCACAGCCGCGAGGGACTCCTGAAGCTCGCCGCGGGCGGGACCGCTGTGGGCACGGGGCTGAACGCACCGGAGGGGTTCAGCACCGAGATCGCGCTGACGATCGCCGAGCTGACGGGCAAGGAGTTCGTGACGGCCCCGAACAAGTTCGAGGCGCAGGGTTCGCTCGACGCGATCGTCCGCGCCCACGCAGGCCTCCGCAGCCTCGCCGTGGCATTGATGAAGATCGCCAACGACATGCGCTGGCTCGCCTCCGGCCCCCGGACCGGGTTCGCGGAGCTCGTGCTGCCCTCGAACGAGCCCGGATCCTCGATCATGCCCGGCAAGGTGAACCCCACCCAGTGCGAGGCGATGGTGATGATCTCCATCCAGGTGCTGGGGGATGACGCCGGAGTCGCGTTCGCCGGATCGCAGGGCAACTTCGAGCTGAACGCGATGCGCCCGATCATCATCAACAACGTCCTGCACTCGGCTCGGATCCTCGGCGACGGGATCGAGAAGTTCCTCACCTACTCGGTCAAGGGCACCGAGCTGAACGAGAAGAAGATCGCCTCCTACGTGGGCGAGAGCCTGATGCTGGTCACCGCCCTGAGCCCGGTGATCGGGTATCAGAACTCGGCACACATCGCCGAGGCGGCCCTCGCGAACGACCAGACCCTCCGCGAGGCGGCGATCGCGTCGGGGAAGGTCACCGCGGAGCAGTTCGACCAGATCGTCGTTCCTGGCTCTCTCGTCGGGCACGGTGTCGAGGGGGCCTGACCCGATGGACCGCGACACCCCGCAGGGCGCGACGCCCTCCTCCTCGGCGGCAGCGGCCGGCACCGCTGCCGCCGAGGAGCGGTTCGTCGCCGACGCGCTCGCCGTCCTCCACGCCGACGGCGCCGAGTCGCACCGCACCCGGGCCCGTGCGCGGCAGCTGGCGGCGGCACTCGAACGCCCCGTGTCGATCGACCTCGGGTGGAGCCGGTCGACGATCACGGTCGGGGAGCCCGGTGCCGCAGCCGACCCGGATGCCGGCACCGCGCTGGTGAGGCGGGCGTCGCCGTCATCCGTGGCCATGAACCGCGTGCTCGCCGTCGACCGTGCGATCGACGGGATCAGCGACAGGAGCCTCACGCTCAAGGCGGCCGGCGCGGCCGTGCGGCGCGCCGCGGCGCTGCCGCCGGCGAACCTGCTGATCTTCACCGCGGCGTGCGTGGTCGGTGCCTGCTGCCTGGCGGTCATCTTCGGTGTGAGCCGGTGGGAGCCGCTCGTGGTCACCGCCGTCTCGGCGGGGATCGGGGCGGTCCTGCGTCGAGGACTCGCGGCGTGGGGCGCATCGAACTTCTGGCAGGTGGGTCTCGCGGCTCTCGTGGCCGGCGTGCTCGGGTCGATCGCCGTCGACGTCGGGTTCAGCTCCGACCTCCGCCTGGCCGTGGTGTGCCCCTGCATGATCCTGGTCCCCGGCCCGCACATCCTGAACGGATCGTTCGACCTGGCCGGGCTGCGCATCCCGCTGGGGCTCAGCCGGCTCACGTTCGCGATGATCACGCTCCTGTCGATCGGGGCGGGACTGATCGTCGGACTGGCCGCGGGGGGCGCCGACCTCGTCGCGGATCCGGCCGGACGGGAGATCCCCGTGCTGCTCGACGGGGTCGCCGCGGGCGTGGTGGCGGTCTGCTACGGCATCTTCTACTCGGCGCCTCTGCGCATCCTGTTCTGGCCGCTTCTCGTCGGGGCGGCCGTCCACGCCTTCCGCTGGGTCGCGCTCACGGTCTGGGGGTGGGAGTCGTGGCTCGCGGCCGGCCTCGCGTGCCTCGTCGCGGGGGCCGTGCTCATCCCCGTGTCGACGCGGTTCCGCGTGCCGTTCGCTGCGGTGGGCTTCGCCTCGGTGGTCTCGCTCATGCCCGGCGTGGTGATCTTCCGGGCGCTGGACGGCCTGGCGACGCTCTCGACCACCACGGGCGCGGATGCCGCGCAGCTGCTCGTGCAGACCGTCGACGACGCGAACGTGGCGTGGCTCACGATCTTCGCGATGACGATCGGCCTCCTCGTCCCGGTGTCGTTCTACGCCCATCTCGAGAAGCGGAGGGTGCGCACATGACCGCGCCGGCCGCCGTCGACTCGGGCCGGTCGCTCCGCCCGCTCCTCATCGCGACAGGGCTGAGCGGAATCGCCGGCATCACGGACGTGACCAGCTGGCTGCTCCTCGGCGGCTTCTTCTCGGCGCACGTGACGGGCAACGTGGTGGTGCTCGCGGCCGACGCCGTGGACGGCCGCGCGCCAGGCGTGGCGAGCTTGCTCGCCATCCCCGTGTTCGTCGCCGTGGCGGCGATCGCCACTCTCGTCACGGGGCGGATGGGCGGCGATGATCGCCGACGGACGTCGGTGCTCCTGGGCGCGCAGGCCGTGCTGCTCGCGGCCGCCGCGGTGCTCTCGTTCACGACATCCGCCTCCGACGACCCCGCGGCGCCGCTCGCGGTCGTCATCGGGCTGTGCGCGGTGGCGGCCATGGCCGCGCAGAACACCTACCTGCACCTGGTGCACGGGATGTCGTTCACGACAGCCGTGATGACGGGGAACCTGGTCACGGCGACGGTGTCGGGCATCACGAGCCTGCGCGATCCGTCCGACCTGGCGAGCCGTCGACGCTGGAACGACACCTGGCCGATCGTGGCCGGGTTCATCGTGGGCTGCCTGGTGGGCGCCGCGGCGGCCGGCCTGCTGTCCGACAGAGCGGCGGTCGTACCCGCCGTGCTCGCGATCGCGCTGCTCGTCGGTGTCGCGCTCCCTCGGCGCACCGGTGTGACCGCACCGGCTTGATAGCCTCGGACCATGGCCCGACGGAGGGAGTTCGACGAGGATGCACTGCTCGAGGCGTGCATCCCGTTGTTCTGGGAGAAGGGGTTCCAGGCGACCTCGATGACCGACGTCGCCGAGACGACGGGTGTCGGCAACGGCAGCATCTACGCCGCCTACGGCTCGAAGGCGGGCCTGTTCCTGGTGGTCCTCGAGCGCTACTGCGCGACCAGGGTCGATCTCGTCCGTGAGGCGATGCGGGGCGAGGGGCCGCTGGTCGACGCGGTGCGCGATCTCTTCGAGTCCGTCGTCGACGACTGCGCGCAGCACCGGCCCAGCTGGGGGTGCCTCATGCTGACGTCGATGGCGGAGCTCGGGCGTCAGTGGCCTGAGGTCGCCGAACTGACGCTGAAGACCATCCGCGAGATGCAGGATGTGGTCGGTGAGCGCCTCCGTCGGGCATCGCCGCATGACTCGGCCTCGTCGCGCCGCGATCTCGCGGCGACCGTCGTGCTGGCCTCGCAGGCGATCCTGCAGGCGAGTCTGCTCGAGCCGGAGCCGACGCGCCTCCGCCGCTTCGCGCTCGCCTCGGTCGAGCGGCTGGCGCCGAGGCTGGCCGCTGCCTGACACGTCCCTCGCGTGAGGCTTCCTCCGGTTGCCCGGAATCGGCTTTTCGTGCAGGATCGGGCGCACGGACCGGTTCTGGAATCCTCGATCCAGCATGATGGTCCTCAGGGAGGGCCACACCGTGAGCGACTCGAACTCATCACTCGGCCAGTACCTCCGTGCGCGGCGTGACGTGCTGCGACCGGAGGATGTGGGGCTCGTCGCCGACGCCGGTCGGCGTGTGAGCGGACTGCGCCGCCAGGAGGTGGCGACCATGGCGGGGATCAGCCCCGACTACTACCTCCGCTTGGAGCAGGGGCGCGATCACCAGCCGTCACCGCAGGTTCTGCTCGCCCTCGGGCGGGCTCTCCAGCTCGATGGCGACGCGACGGCGTACCTCTTCCGTCTCGCCGGGCAGGCGCTCCCTCTGTCGCGCCGACGACTCGGGTCGACGAGAGCTCCCGAACCGGCCGAGACCGTCGATGCCGAGACGATCGACAACGTCACCACCTTCCTCAACCAGTGGACGAACGCTCCGGCGTACGTGCTCGACCGCAACCAGGACGTGCTCGCGGTGAACCCGCTGGGTCGGTCCTTCATCCCCTTCGGGCTCCCGCCGGGGTCCAACATGCTCGAGGCGATGGTCGACGGCGCGCTCGCCGCGACGGAGCGGCAGGAGTACTGGGATCGGGTGGTGCGCGACACCACCGCCGCGCTCCGCTACTACGGCGACCCCGACGATCCGCGGCTGCAGCGCCTCGTCGACACCCTGTCGCAGCGCTCGCGGGTCGTGCGCGACACGTGGGCGAGCCACGAGGCGAAGCCGAAGCGCGGCGGCGTCGCTCCCGCGCTGATCGAGCCGTTCGGCTACATCAACTTCCGATGGCAGACGCTCGAGGTGCCCGGCGGCGGCCAGTTCCTCACCACCTTCTTCGGCGACCCGGGCTCGACCGCGGCCGCCGCGATCGAGTACCTGGCCGCGAAGGTGAAGGTCAGCGAGGAGCTGCAGAAGGCCGGCCCCGACCTGCCGCCGCCGCTCGGCTCCCTCACCGAGACGGATGGGTGACCGCCGCAGGGCCACGACCCCGGCGCCCGACCGGCCTAGCGTGGCGCACATCCCCCTCGAAAGGACCAGCGCCATGACCACTCCCACCATCGTCCTCGTCCACGGCGCCTTCGCCGACGCGGCGAGCTTCGCCCCCGTGACCCGCATCCTGCTCGACCAGGGGTTCACCGTGCGGGTCCCGGCCGTCCCCAACCGGAGCCTCCTCGGCGACTCCGCGTACATCCGCTCGTATGTGGAGCAGCTCGACGGCCCGGTCCTGCTCGCCGGACACTCCTACGGCGGCGCGGTCATCACGGTCGCGGGCGCCGCCGAGAACGTCGTCGGGCTCGTCTACATCGCCGGATACGCGCTGGACGAGGGCGAGAGCCTCGGCCAGCTGCAGGGCGGCTTCCCCGACTCCGACCTCGCCGCGAACCTCGTCTACACGCCGTTCCCGATCGAGGGCGCCGAGCCCGGCACCGACGTCTCGGTGAAGGTGGCGTCGTTCCCCGAGGTCTTCGCGCACGGCGTGGACCGCGCGGACGCGGAGGTGCTGGCCGCGGGACAGCGTCCGCTCGCGGCCGTCGCCTTCAGTGAGGCAGCGCCCGTCGCGGCCTGGAAGACCAAGCCGGGCTGGGGCATCGTGTCGTCGGCCGACCACACCATCAACCCGGATGTGGAGCGCTTCGGCTACCAGCGCGCGGGGCTCAAGTCGGTGATCGAGATCGACGCTCCCCACCTCGTCATGCGGTCTCACCCCGCCGAGGTGGCGAAGGTCATCGCCGACGCGGCGAACGAGCTCGCCTGACCCGTCCCACCCGCACCCCCACCCCGCCGCCTCGAGCCGGAGTCCCGTGACCGCATCCGCATCCGCGCCCTCCTCGCCCACGCGGGCCAACTCTCCGTCGGCGTGGGCGCCGCTCGCCCTCCCGGCGTTCCGGATGCTGTGGATCGCGCAGCTGGGCAGCAACATCGGCACCTGGATGCAGACGGTCGGCGCCCAGTGGTATCTCGTCGAGGCGGCGGCCGGCGCCACGCTCATCGCGCTGGTGCAGACGGCGAGCCTCGCGCCGTCGCTGCTCCTCTCGCTCCCCTCGGGGGTGCTGGCCGACGTGCTCGACCGACGTCGGCTGCTGATCTGGGGATCGGCGGCGAGCGCGGTGCTGGCCGCCGTGCTCACCGCCGTCTCCGCGTTCGGGGCGCTCACGCCGGTGTTCGTGCTGGCCATCACGTTCCTGCTCGGGGTCACATCCACGCTCACGTCGCCCGCGTGGCAGGCGATCCAGCCGGAGCTGGTGCCGCGGGAGCTGATCGGCGCGTCGTCGGCGCTCGGCGGTGCGGCCGTGAACGGAGCGCGGGCGGTCGGCCCGGCGCTCGCGGGAGTGGTGCTGTCGTTCTTCGGAGCGCCGATGGTGTTCGCGCTCAACGCGATCAGCTTCGTGGGCGCGGTCGTCGCGCTGGTGGCCTGGCGGCGCCCGCCGCAGGAGGGCCTCGATGATCGCGAGCGGTTCACCGCGGCGCTCCGCGCCGGTGTGCGGTACGTGGTGTCGGCGCGACTGGTGCGCCGCATCCTGCTGCGATCCGCCCTCTTCGCCGCGCCGGCCGGTGCGCTGTGGGCGCTGCTGCCGCTCACGGCGGAGCGGATGGGTCTCGACTCGACCGGCTACGGACTGCTCCTCGGCGCTCTCGGGGTGGGCGCGGTGCTCGGCATCGTGCTGCTGCCGCTCGTGCGCAAGCGCCTGCACGACTCGCTGGTGCTCGCGCTCAGTGCCACCCTGTTCGGTCTGAGCACGGCAGGCGCGGCGCTGCTGCCGTTCTGGCCGGCGCTCGCGGTGCTGCTGGTGGCGGGCCTGGCGTGGATCGGGACGCTCACCGTGCTCAACGCGAACCTCCAGCTCACCCTCCCGCAGTGGGTGAGGTCGCGGGGAGCTGCCGTCTACATCCTCGTGTTCATGGGGACGATGTCGATCTCGTCGCTGCTCTGGGGCGTCGTCGCGCAGCTGATCGGCGAGCAGTTCGCGCTGCTCGCCGCGGCGGCGCTGCTGATGATCGTCGCGGCGAGCGTCCGCTTCCTCCCGCTGCTGCCGGGGACCGGCGCCATCGACCGCTCCGCCGCCACCTGCTGGGCCACCCCTGCCCTGCAGGTCGAGCCCGAGCCCACCGACGGGCCGGTGCTCGTCGAGGTGGCCTACCGGGTGCCGCCGGAGAAGCTGCCCGATCTCCTCGTCGCCGTCCGGTTGCTGGGCGGCTCGCGTCGTCGCACCGGCGCCTACCGGTGGCGGGTCTACCGCAGCCTCGAGGAGGGCGACGTGGTGCTCGAGAGCTTCCTCGTGCCGTCGTGGAGCGAGTACCGTCGCCAGCGGACGCAGCGCCTCACCGGGCGCGACCGCGAGATGGAACGGGACGTGCGTGCGCTCGTCGACGCCGATCCCACGGAGCGTCACTACCTCGCCGCCGGTTAGCGGCCGTCAGGGATGCGTCCACCCGGCGGCGTCCGATCCCAGCGGCTGCGGCCCGCGATACCAGTGCAGCCGGATGTCGCCGACCGCGACCGGGGGTTCGGTGAGGAGGGCGTCGCCCCAGGCCGTGGCGAACGGCGCTGAGGGCGGGATCGTGGGCTGCACGCCGGACGGCTCTGCGGGCGCCTGTGCGCGGGCATCCTCGAGCAGGCGGGCGGTCCGAGCCAGGGAGAGGCGCAGTCGGGTGCCCACGTGGTGTTCGCGATGGCGATGGATGGCGCGGATCGCGGCGGCCGCGGCGAGCCACCCGGTCGCATAGTCGAGGGCCTGGACGGGGAGCGGGGTGGGCTTCGCCGCGCCGGTGTCGCGCATCCCGGTATCGGCGATGCCCGCGGACATCTGCACGAGGCTGTCGAAGCCGCGGCGGTGGCGCCACGGTCCGGTGTGACCGTAGGCGTCGAGCTGCACGTCGATGACGGTCGGATTCAGCGCGGCGCGGGTGTCTTCGTCGAGCCCGAGCGACTCCATCGCTCCGGGACGGTACCCGTGCACCAGGATGTCGGCCTCGCGCACGAGCCGGTGCAGTCGCTCGCGCCGTGGTGGGTTCCGGGCGTCGAGGCGGGCGGTGCGCTTCCCGGAGGTCACGAGCGGCACGACACCTGGCTCATCCCACTCGGGCGGGTCGATGCGCAGCACGTCGGCCCCCCATCCGGCGAGCGCCTGCGTCGCGGTCGGCCCGGCCAGCACCCGGGTCAGGTCGAGGACGCGGAGACCGGCCAACGGGCGTCCGCTCCTCGGCCGCCGCGTGCCGCTCGCCTGCGCCGAGGGGGCGACGATGTGCGCGAGCGGCTCGCGGGCGATCGCGATGCCCTGCGGGTGGGCGGCCCACTCCTCGGCGCTGCGCATCACGGCAGCGGCGCCGCCCGCCTCGACGAGGGCGCTCTCGAGCTGCCCGGCGGGCAGCGCGGCGACCGCTGTGGCGACCGCGTCGTGGTCCTCGGCGACGCCCAGCACCTGCAGCGCGGCTCATCGGTGGGCGGGGGTGTTGCAGTGCAGCCGGATCCAGCCGTCGGCCGCGCCGTAGTCGCCGGAGATCGGGTCCCACGGTGGCGGCACCTCCCACCCCTGCGGCTGCAGGGGCGACCGGAACCAGATCTCCGCGGCCTCCCGGCTCACGGACACGGCAGGTCGGCGACCGTCTTCGGCCACGAGCCCGCTGACGGCGCTCCCGGCGGCGGCGATCGCCGCCGCCGCGAGGGCCGAGACCGGATAGGGCGACTGCAGCGACTCGCCGCCGCTGATCCGCACCTCTGTCTGGCGGTCGAGATCGAGCGCCGCGGCCATCTGGCCGGAGAGGTACTGCTCGATCCGATTCGGCATGTCAGGTCGGCTCCTCACCGCCGTCCGCCTCGCCGACCTCGCCTGCCAGGGGGCGAAGGAGACGCTGCTCCGCGATCTGGATCTGTCACCCGCGCTCTACGGCGCGATGCTCGTGCTCAGCGAGGAGCCCGACCTCACGGCCGCTGAGATCGCCCGCCGCTGTGGCGTGACGCCCCAGACGATGTCGTCCCTGCTCCAGCGGCTGATCAGGAAGGACGGGGTCGAGCGGGAGGCGCATCCGCAGTGCCGGCACGTCACCACCTGCCGACTGACCGCGCCCGGGCAGACGGTGTTCGGGCAGGCCGACGAGCGGATCCGGCGCCTTGAAGCGCGTCTGCGGAGCACGGTCTCCCCGGCTGAGCTGCGCGCGCTCAAGGACGCTCTGCAGCGTATCGGTGCGGCCGCCGGCGAGCTGGTGGACGAGATCGCGACCGCGCAGGCGGAAGGAGATCGGGCCGCAGCACGAGCGGTCCAGCGACTATCCATAGACTAGCGCTCGGAAAACTCCCAGACTGACATAATTACGGTTATCGGCTCTTCTTCTGAGTGCCTGCTGGGCATTGAGTTTCTACAGAAAGATGGTGCCGAGTTGACGCAGGCCAAGGTCCAAGGGCTCGAAGTAGCGATCACCACCGGGTGCATCGGCTGACCGCTCGATGCACCCGGCCACTCACTTCACGGTCGCCTATGCCGGGCGGCCGGCCTGCTGTCGACCGGTACGATGCGACGTCAGCCTATCCCGACTGGCGCGCAGCAGCGCTCAGTGGAGCAGTCACACGTAGACGCCGGTGCGCACCCGGCTACTGGACGCCCTGCCATATGCCCTGGCGGTAGATGCAGTCATGAAAATCGTCGGGCGGGAGAGCCTTGCTGCATCCGTTGTACGTGCCCGGATCGTCACTGGCGTTTGAGGACAGGAGTGTGGTGCAGCCGATGATCAACCCGACCAGGACGACTGCGATCACTGCGAAGATCAGACAACCTCGACCCGATCGTCTCGATGGAGGCGGCGGCTGGCTTGGGCCCGCGGATGAGAGGCTCGAAGGCTGTTGATTGTCCGCGGGGCGAGCGGCCGGGCGCTCGGAGTACGGGCGCTCGGCCATCTCAGATCGTCTCGATGACGGCAATGATGGAGTACACCAGCGTGGCCTTCGTGATCGAAATACTGACTACCCGCGTGGGCGGGTAATTCTCGAGCTTGGTACGCAACCGATCTAGCGCCAGCTCCGGCGTCTCGCCTGATGACGAGAGAAAGTCCTGCTGCGGAATAAGTGGCATGTGTTCCCCCCGGGTACGAGGATACTGCGGCCCGCATAACGGAGGTTTCAGCGGTTCAAGCACATGGGC
The DNA here is from genome assembly GCF_042699995.1 of Cnuibacter sp. UC19_7. GTDB lineage: Bacteria > Actinomycetota > Actinomycetes > Actinomycetales > Microbacteriaceae > Cnuibacter. Next base: position 2,318,621 of record NZ_CP170560.1, on the reverse strand, counting down.
CGCAAACACCTGTGTATTGATTCGGAGTGGCCGACTTGGGGCTTCGTGAGTCCAGAGTGGGACTGCGGGTCCCTAATCGGAACCCGAGAACCTGTAAACCTATGCCGTGGTGTCGTGGGGCCGGGCCTCTAGGGCCGGACTGGCTCGAATCTGTCGGAACGCAGGCCCGAAGGGAGGAGAGGGTGCGTATGGGATCTATCTCTCGAAGAGCGGTCCGATCCCGGTTCGTGCCCGTCAGACCGTGATCGACGTAGACATGGTCTGCGCCCGCCGTGATGAGCGCGTCACGTTACGCTGTCGCATCCTGCTTGTCGGTGGATACTCGTGCGTATCCGATGAGGTGAGAAACCACTCTCCCAACTCTCGCAGACCACCCCGTCACCGGAATCCATTCCGGAGGGGTGTTGCGAGAAGCGCCGTTCCGTGGATCTCGACCCGGCGTTGCGTCTATCGCTGGACCATCCCTATCGGAAACCTCACTCACCCGCAAACTCTGGTCGGACCTGAAAGGTGATGAATCCCGAGTTTTCGTAACCGGTAGCAAGTAGGCCGTTCAATTGCTCGGGCCCGAGCATGATTCCGGTGCTCGTGAAGAGCGTGCTCTCGGGGGACGAGATTGGCTCGCCTGGAAACGATCAGATGGCGTCGCCCGCCAGGTGGGTGGAGTAGGTCGCGTCGTGGCCTTGGTCGAGAGCGTCGATCGTCGCGTGGTCCTCCGTATCGAGCTGGAAGTCGAAGACGTCGATGTTCTGAGTGATACGGTCGGGTGACGACGACTTGGGGATCGCGACGAGTCCGAGGTCGAGGTGCCACCGCAGGACGATCTGTCCGACCGATCGGCCGTACTTCGCTGCGATGGAGGCGAGGCGTTCGTCTGCCAGTAGTCCGGTGGCGGGTCCGAGGGGAGACCACGACTCGGTGATGATCCCGTGTTCCGCATTTGTCCGCCGGTAGGCGTCGTGCCGAACGACGGGGTTGACCTCGATCTGGTTGACTGCGGGCGTAACACCCGTCTCCTCGATGATCCGCTCGAGGTGAGCGGGGCGGAAGTTGGAGACGCCGATCGAGCGCGCTCGGCCCTCGTCTCGCAGGGAGACCAGTGCCTTCCAGGTCTCCACGTACCGATCCACCTGCGGCATCGGCCAGTGAATGAGCAATAGGTCGACGTAGTCGGTCCCCAGACGCTGCAGTGAGTCCTCGGCGGCGCGCCGGGTCTCGTCGAAGCCGTGCGAGTCGTTCGGGATCTTCGTCGTGAGGAAGAGCTCCGACCGGTCGACGTCGCTGGAGCGGATGCCCTCTCCCACTCCGCTCTCATTGCCGTAGGCGGCCGCCGTGTCGATGTGTCGGTATCCCATGGCCAGCGCGGTACTGATGACGTCCGGAAGCTCGTCGTCCTTGAGTGGCCACGTGCCGAGTCCGATCTGGGGGATGCGGTGGCCGTCGTTGAGGATGAGGGAGGGGATGCTCACGGTCAGGTCCTGTCTGCTGGGGTGGGTCGATGCGTTACCGGACGCGGAGCATCCTGGTGGCCATCTCGATCAGGTGGGCACGGTACGCCGCGAGCACCTCGGGGTCGACCTCGCGGGCCAACACCATCTCGGTGATCTGAGGGGCCGCGACGAACCAGCTCACGAGCCCGATCAGGCTGAGGACGATGAAGCGCGGGTCGAGACCAGGATCGATCGACCCCGCGTCCTGAGCTGTCGCGACCGCCGTGACCTTGTCGGCGTAGTGCGCCGCCCGCTCCTCGCGGTGCGGTGCCGCGCTGGGAGGGAAGTGGGCGGTCTCGTGCTGGACCAGGCGGAGCACGTCGGGGTTGGCGACCATGAAGTCGAAGAGCTCGCCGATGTAGTCGGGGACGGCATCCGGTCGCAGCTCGACGGCCTCGGCGAGATCGGTGAGGCGCTTCTGCAGCACCTGGGCGAACAGCTCCTCTTTATTGCCGAAGTAGCTGTAGATCAGGGCCTTGTTGCTCTCCGCCATCTCGGCGATCCGGTCGACGCGGGCGCCGGCGATACCGTTGGCGGCGAACTCGTCGATGGCGGCGTCGAAGATGCGCGCCTTGGTCTGCTCCTTGTTGTAGGCCGGCACGATGTCTCCTCTCTCTTCCTCATCGTCGAGGTAGCACAATCCTAACTGACGAGTAATATAACTAACGAGTTGGAAGGATTTTTATGACAGAAGAGACGGGTGCAGCATCCTGGACCCCGCGTCTGCTGGTCCTCGCCGTCGCCGCCGCGGTGGCGGTGAGCGTCATCTACCTCCCGCAGTCGCTTCTGACCGACATGGCCGAGAACCTCGGAGTGCCGGCCGGGACTGCGAGCCTTGTGGCGACGACGGTGCAGGCGGGCTATGCGCTCGGCATCCTGCTGCTCGTGCCGCTGGGGGACCGCATCCAAGTGCGCAAGCAGGTCACGGTGCAGTCGATCATCCTCGCGGGCGCGCTGGTGGCCTCCGCCGTGCTCCCAGAGGTCGTCAGCGTCGCCGTGGGCTTCCTCATTGTGGGTCTCGTGGCCAACATCGCGCAGATCATCATCCCCGCCGCGAACCGGCTCTCGCCCGAGGACCGGCGTGGGTCCACCACCGGCACGCTCGTCGGCGCCCTCCTCATCGGCATCTTCGGCGGGCGCATCCTGGCGAGCCTCCTGGTGGAGGCGATCGGATGGCGCTTCGTCGTCGCGATCTTCGCTGCGCTGGTGCTCGCCGTGCTGCCGTTCCTCCGCCGTTCGCTCGGGGGAGACCTGCCCGTGGAGGGAGCACCTCAGAGCTACGGACGACTCCTGCTCTCGACGCTCGCCCTGGTCAAGCGGAGTCCGGTGCTCGTGCAGTCCGCGATCATGCAGTTCTTCGTCTTCGCGACGTTCAACTCGATCTGGACCGTGATGGTGCTGCACCTCACCGCAGAGCCCTTCGGCTGGAGTGTGCTCGCCGCAGGGCTATTCGGGCTCGTCGGTCTCGCGGCCGGGATCGTCACCCCGTTCGGTGGTCGCTTCATCGACCGCTTCGGGCCCATGCCGGTTGCAGGCGTCTTCCTCGGGCTCCTGCTCGTGTCGACCGTCGCGATGATCTTCGACTCGCAGCTCATCGTGCTGTTCGGCATCACGATGTTCCTCGCCACCTGGGCGAACCAGTCCATCCAATCCGCGAACCAGAACAGGGTGTTGGCGGCCAACCCGGGCGCCTCGGCGCAGGCGAACACGCTCTTCATGTTCTTCGTCTTCCTGGGGGGCTCCGTCGGAGCGCTCCTCGGCCCGATCGCGTTTGCCCACGGCGGCATGGTCCGGGTCGCGGAGGAGGGCGTGGTCTTCATTCTCATCGCCGCCGTCACCTGGGTCATCGCCACGAGGCGGGCACGGCGCACGGCCGCGTACCCGGGCGAAGCGAGGGCAGCAGCATGATCACCACCTCCGACACCGTCACCCTCGACTCCGGCCATCGGATGCCGCTGGTCGGGTTCGGTACCTGGCAGGTCGGCAGGAAGGCCGTCGCCATTGCCGCAGCGGCGGGATACCGTTCGTTCGACACCGCGGCGATGTACGCGAACGAGAAACAGGTCGGGGATGGCTTCCGCGACGCCGGGCTCACGCCTGACGACGTGTTCCTCACCAGCAAGGTCTGGCGGAGCGACATGGGGTACCAGAGCACCCTCCGCTCGTACGCCGCCTCCTGCCGCAACCTGGGCGTCGACGCGCTCGACCTCTTCCTGATCCACTGGCCGCACTCCGACGACCGGGTGATGATCGAGACGTGGCGAGCGATGGAGCACTTGCTGGAGCAGGGCGACGTCGAGTCGATCGGGGTGTCGAACTTCAGCGAGTCGGACCTTGACCTCCTGGCCGCGCACTCCAACGTCGTGCCAGCGGTCAACCAGATCGAGCTGAATCCCCTGAGGCCCCATACCACCTTGCGGGGCGAGAACCAGCGACGCGGCATCGTCACGACCGCCTGGTCGCCACTCGGACAGGGCGGACCGCTCCTTGCCTGTCCCGAGCTGACGTCGATCGCGTCGCAGCACGGGGTCTCCGAGGCTCAGGTCGTCCTGCGGTGGATGCTGCAGAAGCAGATCGTGGCCATCCCCCGCTCGAGCAACCCCCAGAGAATCGCCCAGAACATCGACCTCGACGGGTTCGAGCTGACGGACGCGCAGATCGCGCGCATCGACTCGCTCGCCCGCTGACCGGCCGTCCCCACCACCCCCACCACACGAAAGGCACATCATGAGCACCACCGCGACCATCCTCGTCATAGGAGGAACCTCCGGCGTGGGCCGCGCGATCGCCGAGCAGGCAGCAGCACGCGGCGACGTCGTCATCGTCGCCGGCCGCGACCAGGCCCGCGCCGACGCCGTCGCTCAGGAGATAGGACGCTCGGCCAAGGGTGTCGCCATCGACCTCACCGACATGGAGTCGATCCGCGCTGCCGCCACCACTCTCGGCCCCATCGATCACCTCGTGCTTTCCGCGGCCGCGCTCACCTACGCGCCCTTCGCCGAGCTCTCCGTCGAGGAGGCGCAGGCCGTCTTCGAGAAGTTCTGGGGCTGACTACCGGGCCGCGCAGGTGTTCGGTCTCGCTCTGCCCGAGACGGGCAGCATCACCCTCTTCTCCGGCGTCGCCGCCGACCGGCCCGGCCCGGGCACCGTCGCCGTGACCGCTGTCAACGCCGCGATCGAGGGCCTGAGCCGGTCGCTGGCCGTCGAGCTGGCGCCTGTGCGCGTCAATGCGGTCAGCCCCGGCGTTGTCGACACCGAGGGATGGGCGCACTTGGGCGACGGAGCGGCGGACTTCTTCGAGGAGACCGGGCGCTCGCTGCCCGCCGGCCGCGTCGGCCGACCCGCCGACATCGGCTCGACCGTGCTCCACCTGATCGACAACGGCTACACCACGGCGAGCACCGTGCACGTCGACGGCGGTGCCCGCCTCGTCTGACCCCCACCCAACCTTCTCCCGAAAGGTGACCACCATGACACCCACCACCGAGACCGTGCCAAACCTCACCGCCGGCGCTGCGCAGCGCCTCATCCGCGCCGCCGTCGACGAGGCGGCGCTCGTCGGCAAGCCCTTCTGCATCTCCGTGCTCGACCGGTCGGGCGTGACGCTGTCCTTTCAGCGCCTGCCGGGCGCGCCGCTGCACTCCGAGCGGATCTCGCGCAACAAGGCCTACACCGCGGTCAGCTTCAAGGCCCCCTCCGAGGCGTGGTTCGAACGCGCGAAGCCCTTCGGCGAGTCGGGAGTGGCGATGGTCGCGGCAGCGGTCGACGACCTTGTCCCCATGGCCGGGGGAGTGCCGATCACGGTCGACGGTGAGGTCGTCGGCGCGGTCGGCGTCTCGGGCGGGACCGCGCTCGAGGACAAGCGGGTCGCGGAGGCGGCCATCGCCGCGGTCCTCGAGTCGGAGCGTCAGGCGCCGGATGCGGTCGCCGGCTACTTCGCAGCGCTTCGTGCCAACGACCCCGACGCGTGGGCAAGCGTCTTTGCAGCGGACGCGGTCGGGTACGACCCCGCCGGCACCCCGCCGCTGGTCGGACGCGACGCGTTCCGGACGATGCTGACCGGCTTCCTGCCCACCTGGGGCCGTTTCGACGGCATCCAGGAGGACGAGGTGATCACGGCCGGACCAGTCACATCGGTCCGATGGACCGGAAGCGGTGTGTCCGCCGGCGGCAACCCCGTCCGCTGGTCGGGCATCAACACGTTCTTCCTCGACGACGACGGCCTCATCAGCAGCTTCTACGCCGTCTTCGACGCGGACGAGCTCTCTCGCCAGCTGGCCAACTGACCCTAAGGAGAACAGTCATGCGCACTGACATCGAGTTCGACGCCGACGGCGTCACCCTTCGAGGATGGTTCTACTCGCCGGAATCGTCCACTCCTGCCCCCGCGGTCGTCATGAGCCACGGGTTCGCGGCACTCAAGGAGATGGGCCTGCACGAATACGCCCTCCGGTTCGTCGACGCGGGCCTGGCGGTGCTGGTGTTCGATCATCGAAACTTCGGTGCCAGCGACGGCCAGCCCCGATTCGAGATCGACCCCTGGCAGCAGATGACCGACTACCGCCACGCCGTCTCCTACCTCCAGACCCGACCCGACGTCGATCCGGAGCGGATCGGAGCATGGGGGACGAGCTACTCCGGCGGTCACGTCATCATCCTCGGTGCCCTCGACCGACGGGTGAAGGCCGTCTCCTCCCAGGTGCCGGTGGTCAGCGGCTTCGCCGCCGTCCAGCGCCTCGTGCGTCAAGACCTTCTTCCCGACCAGCGCGCGGCCTGGGAGAAGGACCGACGTGACCGATTCGCAGGAGCCGCGCCCGCGACCATCCCGATCGTCGACCCCGACCCCACGGCCAGCGTCGCCTTCCCGACCGCCGATTCGTACAAGTGGTTCACTAGCGCGGCGCAGAACGCGCCCGCCTGGGAGAACGTCGTGACCGTAGCGAGCCTCGAGAAGCTCACCGAATACGAACCGCGGGCCTACATCGACCGCATCAGCCCGACTCCATTTCTACTCATGGTCGGACAGGACGACACGGTCGCCTCGTCGGACCTGCCGCTCGCGGCGTTCGAACAAGCCCTCGAACCCAAGCAGCTCGAGATCCTGCCCGGCGGTCACTACGACCCCTACGGCGGGACGTCGTTCGAAACCGCGGTCACCACGGCGCGGGACTTCTTCGTCGAGCACCTCGCCGACCGCACCGCGTGAGCGTGACGAGCTGACCGCGGTGGACCCACACCGCGGTCAGCTTGTCCCAGAACGAGCCCGCATTGAGGGTCTGAATGCAGTTCATCATGTAGCTGATGGTCGGGTTCGCGCTCGGGACGAGCTGGCTGTGGATCATCGGGAGCCCCTTTCGTCGTCGTCGCGGTCATCGGATGGGTCTACGAGTACTACCGCGGCTACTTCGCACACTGACGCCCCATCGATCCGGAGGAACCTCATGACTCACACTCGCCCTCGGCCGGTCATCGCCGTCCCGATGGATTGTGGCTGCGGCCCGTGCGAAGCGAACCTGCCCGCCGGCTGGATCCTCACCGGACCCCCGGAGACAGACGACGTCGGTGGCGAGACGGCGTGAGGCATCGCGATGGGTGACGACATGTGGATGCCGGATGTCCCTCCGACGCTCGGTGATGCCCTTTCGTTCCACCTCCAGCCCTATCCCGTCGTCCCCGCCGTCTGTGTCGTCCTCCTGGCGCTCTACGCCCTCGCTGTCGCCTCCGCACGGCGGCAGGGTACGCGTTGGCCGATGAGCAGATCGGTGTGGTGGCTGACGGGGATCGTCTCGATCGCCCTCACGACGGCGACCGCCGTCGACGGCTTCGGGATGGAGTCGTTCGGCATCCACATGCTCCAGCACATGGTGCTGAACATGCTCTCCCCGCTGCTGCTCGTGCTCGGCTGCCCCGTGTCGCTTGTCTTCTGGGCGCTACCCCACGGGGCCGCCTCGAGGATCTTCTCGCGCCGGACCCTCCTGAGGGTGCTGGGCAGTCGGGTGGCCCGTGCCTTGACGCACCCGCTGGTCGTCGGCGCCGCGTTCCTGTTCAGCCTCTACGGCATTTACTTCACCGTGTGGTTCACCCCGCTGATGAACACGGCGGCCGGCCACAACACCATGCTGCTGATGTTCCTCGCGACGGGCTACCTCTACTTCTGGAGCGCACTCGGAGTCGACCTCGGGCCGCGGCGAGTCGGACGCGGTCACCGCGGAAGGCTCTACCTCAACGTAGTCGAGCTCGCGATCCCCATGCCCATCCACTCCTTCTTCGGAGTGGTCGTGATGATGTCGGCCACGGTCATCGTGCCCTTCTTCAGCATGCCGATGTACCCGTGGATCCCGGACGCCCTGGCGGACCAGGGTGCTGCCGGCGGCATCGCGTGGGGCTTCACCGCCGTCCCCACGCTCATCGCGCTCGCCGTCATCCTCGGAGTCGCAGGCAACGCCACGAAGAGCCGAAACCCGGGCCGCTCGGAGGAGCACGAGCTCGAGGAGTACAACGCCTACCTGGCGTCCTGGAACGAAGGAGACCGATGGACGAGGACAGACCCGCAAACCGTGACCCACACCGCGTCCCCTTCACCTGGAGAGAACGGGTAGCGTTCATCGCGGTCCTCGCACTGGTGGCGGCGGAGATCGCCGCTCTGGTCATCTACTGCGCCGCGTCGCTGAGAACCGGAGGAGCATCGTGATCACGGGCGATCTTGACGACTACGAGCGGATCATCATCGAGGGCCGACGGCACAGGGCGGCCGGCGACCTCGAAGCGGCCGTCGCGGAGTTCACTAAGGCCATCGAGCTCGAGCCGACACGAGCGCATGCGCTGTCCAGATCAGTCGCGTTCTGGTACCTCGCGGGTTCCCTCTCGAATTTTGATGACCAGGTCGGCACTCGGGGCACCCTGCAAGGGAATCGCGACGAGCGCCGTGCCGAGCTGAGCCGGGTTCTACCAGCCGGAAACCTCCTACATATCGACTATGGCGGGTCGGGCGCCCTCCTGCTTGCCGGCTGATGACAGGTTGTAACCCCTCGGGCATCTGGGCTCAACGCGGCATCCTTCTCGGCCTTCGTGGATTCCGTCATCGCTGAGGCGGGGGTGGACAAGGACGATTACCTGTCCAGAGGGCGCTCAGGCCTTGTCCGGTCGAAATTTTGCTGGCGCCGGCCCCGTTTGCGAGCTCCATCCCCACTCGTGGTAAGTCGCGAGCACTTTTGCAACTCGAGGTACTTCAACATAGTCTGAATTGCAGTTCATATAGACAAGCTAGCTCGACCCAGCCACAATGGTGTCGCTAGGGCGCATGACCCTCCACCATATAGACCTCAAGGAAGAGGAACAGAGAAATGAAGCTCGGTATCCTGACAGCTCTCTTCGATTCCAAGCCGTTGGATGAAGTGGCCGACTACGTGTCGAACCTCGGCTACGAAGCGGTCGAGCTGACGACGTGGAATGGGTCGGGTCACTTCGATCTCGATCAGGCCACGAACGACAAGCAGTACGGCCGCAATCTGAAGAAGATGCTTGACTCCCGCGGCCTTTCCATCTCCGCGCTCTCGGACCACCTCTCGGCGCAGCAGGTTCTTCCCCCGAACGATGCCAGTTTCGACGATTGGTCGGTCACGACTGATAAGCAGGAAATGTTCGAGTACGGCAAGGCGCACCTCATCCGTACAGCGCAGGCGGCGTCTGACCTCGAGATCCCCGTCGTCAATGGATTCTTTGGGTCGACGGTGTGGGGATCCTGGTACACCTGGCCGCCGAAGCATCTCGAGCTCTACAACGACGGCTGGGATCTGTTCGTCGAGCGCTGGAATCCCATCCTTGACGAGTTCGCCAAGCTTGGTGTGAAGTTCGCGCACGAGGTGCATCCCACCGAGATCGCCTACAACATCACCACTGCCCAGACCGCGGTCGAAAAGCTCGACCGCGACGACTGGGGCTTCAACTTCGACCCGAGCCACTTCATCTGGCAGCAGATCGACCCCGTGGTTTTCATCAAGACGTTCGGCAACCGGATCCTGCACGTTCACGCGAAGGACTTCGAGGTCCAGGAGGACGAGATTCGCCGCGACGGTGTCCTGTCCACAGGGTCCTGGCGCAACATGCGACGCGCGGCGCGATACCGGGTGGTGGGCTGGGGGCAGGTGCCTTGGAAGAGGGTAATCACTGCCCTGCTGGAAGTCGGCTACGACTATGTCATGTCATATGAGCACGAGGACCCGGTGATGAGTGAGCGTGACGGCGCTGAGAAGGCGATCGAGTACCTTCGTCCCCTCATCGTGAAGGAGCCGATGGACCCCGAAGCTCAGCACTTCTGGCTGGTGTGAGTCGACGATGAGCAACTCACCTTCCTTCTTCACTCAGGGCGAAGCCAAGGGCACGGATGGCGACGTCCCAACGATCGGCATCGGCATGCTGGGTTACGCGTTCATGGGGCGCGCCCACGTCAACGCCTACAAGAAGATCGCCTATACCTTTTGGCCGCCGCCGCTGGTACCTCGGCTTGTCGAGATCGCCGGCCGTACGGAGGCTGCGGTCGATGAAGCTGCTCGTCGATACGGGTTCGAGCAGTCCACCACCGACTGGAGAGATGTTGTCGTGAACCCGGAGGTCGGTATCTTCGACAACACCGGCCCCAACGACCAGCACGTCGAACCGACTATCGCCGCGGCCCGGGCCGGCAAGCACCTTATCTGCGAGAAGCCGCTTGGGAGGACGGCGGACGAGGCGTACCAGATCTGGTCGGAGGTTGAGAAAACCGGGGTGAAGGCGATGACCGCCTTCAACTACCGGTTCTTTCCTGCCATTCGACTCATCAAGAGCTTGTTCGATGACGGCACTTTGGGCGAAGTGCGCCACTTCCGGGCGCGCTATCACCAGGAGTGGCTGGTAGACCCGTCTACCCCCACGTCGTGGCGACTGGAGAAGAAGATCGCTGGATCAGGAGCTCTGGGCGACCTCGGATCCCATGTCATCGACCTTGCACGCTATCTCGTCGGTGAGCCGGAGACTGTCTCGGCCAACCTTCGCACCTTTACTGAGGAACGGCCCGGGGGGCGTGTCGATGTCGACGACGCGTTCGACGCAGTCGTCTCGTTCAGCAATGGGGCTCTGGGCGTGCTCGAGGCGACAAGAGTCGCCCCGGGGCGGAAGAACCATATGCGCTTTGAGATCAGCACGACGACTGGCACGGTGATCTTCGATCAGGAGCGCATGAATGAGATTGAGCTGCACTTGATAGAAACGCAGCCGGGCTCTAATGCGCAGGGATTCCGGACCGTGCTTGTGTCTGAGAGCTACCACCCCTACTGGGAGCACTGGTGGCCCCACGGCCACATGATCGGGTGGGAAGACAGCTTCGTCCACGAGATTGGCCATCTCCTCGAAGCGATCGCAGCGGATGGTCCGATCGGACCGCACGGCGCCACGCTCGAGGACGGCTACCGGGTGGCTGAGATCGTCGATGCCATCGAGCGTTCGGCCGCGACTGGGACGCGACAGACGATCTCGTATAAGTCTCTCTGATCGCTCCGGTTCCCAGCGTGCTTGAAGCGGGCCGGGCAGGTCTTGCATTTCGAGGACCTGTCTGGCCCGCTTCGGCTGGTTTTGGGACCGACCTTACGACCTTGTTAAGAAAGGAAAAGAATGGAAGCCAACGGGCACCGACCTGCCATCGTGATAACGGGGGTCTCGCGGGGAATTGGGCGTGCCCTTGCCCTCACCGCCGCTGAAGCTGGCTACAACGTCGCGGGAATTCATCGCGGAACTGATCCTGCCGTCTCCGACGAGCTCTCTCGAGAGATCGAGAGCCGAGGGGGTCAAGCGATGATCATGACGGGTGACGTCGGAGTGACCGCAGATGTGGATGCTGCCGCAGACCGGGTTATTTCCGAGTGGGGTGGCATTGACGTCTGGGTAAATAATGCGGCGCGGCTTCTGGTCCGGCCATTCACCGACATGGCCGATGAAGATTGGCTGTCTCTGCTCGGATCAAATCTCCTCGGGTACATTCGGGGGGCAAGGGCTGCCTCCCGTGCCATGATTCCCGCCGGCTATGGGCGCATTATTAACGTCAGCTCCGTGGTCGCTGAGCAACCGCCTACTCATATGACCGGGTACGTCACGGCGAAGGGCGGCATCACGGGGTTCACCCGTGCCCTAGCTGTTGAGCTGGCTCCCTTCGGAGTCACAGTGAACGCCGTAGCACCTGGAGCTACCGAGACACCGCTAAATACCGACTCTTGGACAGAGGATGTCCGAGAGACCTACCGAGAGCGGATTCCTTTGCAGCGCATTGCAACCCCTGAAGACATCGCCGACGCTATCTTGCTCGTTGCGTCCGAGAGTTCCCGGTACATCACAGGCCAGATCATCGCAGTCGACGGTGGACTGACTCTCAATGGATCCGTGGGACACCAAGATAAATGAGTCATTCCGTCGTCCACGCCGCGAGCTGAGAGGCCCCGTATGGGAGAACTGACACTACACAGTCGCCACCTCACCCTTCGTCTAGACGCGGATCGAGGGGGTGAGGTTACCTATATTGCGCGCGCTGATCAGCGCAACGCACTCGCTTATTTCGATTGGGAAGCCCCCCTTTCGGGCTCGTCCGGGCCGAGCTATGGATCGACCGAACTTGACTGGCTGTCGAAGTATCAAGCGGGCTGGCAGTTCCTGTTCCCGAATGCAGGTGCCGAGTCTCACGCAGCGGGCATTCCTGTCGCGTTTCACGGCGAATCATCTCTAGCGCGTGTGGGGGTTCTCTCGCACACGGAGACGTCATGCAGCATCCGCACATCGGCCCGGTTGCCTTTGGAACTGACGCGCACCATCCGTGTGTCGCTGGACACGCCCACTGTCTATGTGGAGGAGTCAGTCCGTAACGTCGGCGCGGTGGGGGTTCCTTTCCTCTGGGGACATCACCCTACGTTCCCCGCAATTGCCGGCGCACGGATAGATCTGAGCGCAGGTGCGCAGGTCGCAGTCGAACCCACCGCCGCAGGAGGTCTGAGGCTGGAAGAGTTCGCTTGGCCTACGACGTTGGCTGCGCACGGAGCTTCCGTCGACGTCAGCTCGCTCCCATCGGCATCGGAGGAGCTCGTGCGACTCCTCTATATCCGGGACCTTGAGGGGTGGGTGGCGCTGAGAAATCCCCCGGGTTCGGGTGCTCCAAGCGTTGCCATGAGCTGGGATACCGAGGCGTACCCCTTTCTCTGGATGTGGTTACAGAATGGTGATCCTGGGTTCCCCTGGTATGGCCGAGCCCGGATGCTCGGCCTTGAACCGCAGCGCGCCTGGCCCTTTGATGGCCTAGCCGGCGCTGTCGAGCGTGGTCAGGCGGAGTTCATCGCGCCGGGAGAGACTCGCTCATCCTGGTTGACCATGACGCTGCTCGACGACGGGGCGGCGCCGATCACGGGAGTCAGCAAGAGCGGGCATGTCACACGCGGCTGACGAGAATATCTAGCGACCTTGAGAGTAAAGGAGTGTCGCGCGTTCAGCGGAAGCGACCGTGGCTGCGACTACATCTGCTTGTCGTTGAGCGAATCGCGACGACGGTGTCGAGACGTTGATGGTTCCCACCACCACGTTTGAACTATCGAGGATGGGTGCTGACACACCGGATATGTCGGGCTGGTAGCTCCCGTCGTCTAGAGACCACCCTCGTTCTCGAATTACATGGGCCTCCCGGTTCAACCGTGACTCGATCTGTACGCGCTCTTCCTGGGTGACGTTGCGTAGCGCCGATTCGAGGATGCGAGATCGCCGTGTCGGATCGGCGAAGGCGAGCACGAGGCGCCCCGAGGCGCGGAGATGCTCAGAGCCAGAAAGACCCACGTAGAGGCCGGCCGCGCGGACGGGTTGATGGCCCTCGCTTAGAGCTTGGATTACGACACTGTCTCCTACTAGCAGGGACGCCGAGGCGGTCTCGCCGGTGCTCTTCGAGAGATCTTCGACGATGGCGACAAGTTCACGGTTCAGAGAGATCCCGCGGCTATAGGCCTGGTTGAGGGCTGATACACGCGAACCGATGCGCAAGCGGAGATCCGCGTCTCGATCGAGGTACCCGAGGTAGTGAAGCGTATTGAACAGGTGATACGCCGTCGTCAGGTTGAGAGTCAGTCCCACGGCCACGTCCCGAACCGTGGGCAATTCATGGGCGGCGACGTACTCGAGGAAAGCGACAGCCCTCTCCACCGTCTGCAATCTCGAGGGCGTCTTTTCTGGCGGCGATTCCTGCACGCATTGAGACTACTAAGTCAGATTTCGATAAATGAAACGTATTCCGATTATTGACATGGCGAGTGGTAGCGACTTACGCTCGCAGCCGAAGCAAAGGAGCTCGCACATGATTTCGGCAACAGATGTCTACCGTCAGGTCGCCCGCATTCGGGCGTTGGAAGATCGCGCCCTGGAACTGAGTGCAGACGGAGTTTTTGAGGGGTCAGTCCACGTCTGCAATGGCCATGAGCTGATTCCGGCCGTCTTTGGTGCTCTTCGCCGGCCCGAAGACAAGGTGTTGGCGACCTACCGAGGTCATGGATGGGCGCTGGCGTGCGGAATCCCGCTGACAGAGGTGCTTGCGGAAATTTGCCAGAAGGCTGGAGGGATCAACGGCGGTCGATCGGGCTCATTGATGATTACAGCTCCGGAATACGGCTTCATTGGCGAGAACTCGATCGTCGGCGCCGGCGTCCCGATCGCGGACGGTGTGGGACTCGCCGCCCGTCTTCGCAAAACAGGCGGCGTGGCGATCAGCACCGTCGGTGACGGCGCCATGAGCCAAGGCGCCCTGCATGAGGGCCTGGTGTTCGCGGCGGCGAAGAACTTGCCTGTGATTTTCATCTGCGAGAACAACGGCTGGGCGGAGATGACGCCCACATCAGAGGTGACCCGGCATCCTCAGTTGGCGCGCCGCGCCGAGGCGTATGGAATCCCGGCCCGTAGTGTCGACGGCAGCGACTTCGAGGCGAGTGTTGAGGCGGCCGAATGGGCCTTCGCCGAGGTGCGAGAGGGCAGAGGCCCGGTCTTTCTCGAGTTCACAGTCGCGCGGCTGAAGGGCCACTACAACAGAGACATCCAGCACTACCGCTCGAAGGATGACATCGAGCAGGCAGAGCTGCGAGACCCTTTGCCTCGTCTCCGATCCGACCTGGTCCGGAAGGGCAGTGTGTCGGTCGATGACCTGGCCTCCATCGATGAAGAGGTTGCCGGGGAAGTAGAGGCGGCTACCGCCCTTGTGCGTGACATGCCTGCGCCTGAGCTCATGGGTGCACAGGATCATCTCTATGCCGCAGACTCGCCTACCTCCTGGCGTGCGCCTTCTCCTGTCACTCAGTCCAAGACGATGGAGTACTGGCGAGCCGTCAACACGGCCCTTTCATCAGAACTCGACCAGCGCAGCGATGTCGTGATTTTTGGGGAAGACGTTGCTGGCGCGGGTGGCATCTTTGGGGTCACGCGCGGCCTGCAGAAGCGGTACGGAACCGATCGCGTATTCGACACCCCCATTGCTGAGAGCGCAATCCTTGGGACGGCCGTGGGTGCTGCTATTGAGGGTCTGCGTCCGGTAGTCGAGATCATGTGGATGGACTTCCTGATGGTTGCCCTCGACCAGCTCGTGAACCAGGCCGCGAACGTCCGATACGTCAGCCAGGGTCGGCAGACGGCTCCCCTCACGGTCCGTATGCAGCAAGGCGCCACTCCCGGTTCTTGCGCTCAGCATACGCAAAGCCTTGAGGCGCTGATCGCTCACATCCCAGGCCTTCGGCTGGGACTACCTGCAACCCCGGCGGACGCCTACGCGATGACCCGTGCCGCCATCGCCGACCCCGACCCCGTCGTCCTCATCGAGTCGCGGGAGCTGTATCAGCTCAAAGGCGAAGTCGCCATCGATGCGGAGGTCGAACCGATTGGAGGCGCACGGCTGCACGGCCGCAGTTCCCAGGTTGTCGTCATCACGTGGGGTGCCATGGTTCAGCGCGCGCTCTCCGCACAGGCCCAGCTCGCCGAGGACGGTATTGAAGTGTCGGTGCTCGATGTGCGGTGGCTTTCTCCGCTCGACCTCCCGTCGATCCTGGATGCTGTACGCGCCGCCGGTGGCCGCGCAGTCGTCGCACATGAGGCCAATCAGACCGGGGGATTCGGGGCTGAGGTTGTCACCCGCATCCACGAAGAGCTCGGCAAGGAGCTCTCGCTCGACATCCGCCGGGTGGCCGCGCCCGACACACGCATTCCTACGCCTGGCATCCTCCAGTCCGCTGTCATCCCCGGAGCCGACACAATCGTGGCGGCCTGCATTTCACTCACCAACGACGCGATCGCGCGCGTCTGATCTCCGAACGGAAGGCAAGTCAATGACGACTTCGAAGAGCGCCACGGCAGAAACATCGGGCACGAAGCCTTCGCCCCGGGGGCGGCTGAAGTCCCTTATTGCCAGCGGCGTCGGCAACACGCTGGAGTGGTACGACTGGACCGTCTACGCCGTCTTCTCTCCATTCATCGCCAAGGCAATGTTCGACCCAGCTGACCCCGTGTCTGCGCTCTTAAGCACTCTGTTGCTTTTCGCTGTCGGATTCGTCTTTCGGCCCATTGGTGGCATCATCTTCGGCAGGCTGGCCGACCGCCTTGGTCGCCGTACCGTGCTCATCACCACAATGCTGACGATGGCCGCGGCGGGTCTACTCATAGCCGTGGCACCCTCGTTCGAGATGATCGGAGGGTGGGCTTCGCTGCTGCTGCTGCTTGCGAGGCTGGCACAGGGGTTCGCCCACGGCGGGGAGTCCACGGCGTCCTACGCGTACGTCTCAGAGATCGCGCCACCAAGACGACGCGGCCTCTGGTCGAGCACCGTATATATCAGTGTCGGCCTCGGTACTGTGCTGGCGACGCTGTTTGGTAGCCTCCTCGCGGTCACCATGGATGCCGATCTGTTGGATGAGTGGGGGTGGCGGATCCCGTTCGCTTTCGGGGCGCTCCTCGCGGTGTTCGCTCTGTACCTGCGGCGCGGAATGATGGAAAGTGATGTCTTTCAGGCCGAGTCCAGTGAGGCTCCAACTCGACGGGCTTGGTCACAACGGCGTCTCTTCAGTGCCGGAGTGAAGCTGTTCATCTTCACGGGTGGCACGTCGGTTGTCTTCTATACCTTTAATTCCTTTGCCTCTGCGTTCGCGATTTCACAGCGTGGGATGGATGCCGCCGGCGCGTTCCAGGCCAGTCTCTGGGCACAGTTGGTAGGAATTGCCGTGCTGCCGCTCCTCGGTGCTTTGTCCGATCGCATTGGCCGGAAGCCGCTTCTGATTGCGTGGGCGGTGCTCTTCATCATCCTGGTGTTCCCGCTGCTGAACATGATCGGATCCGCACCATGGACGCTGTTCGTCGCGCAAGCTGTAGCGCTCAGCGTCGCAGCCTGCGCGACGTCCATCTACGCCGCTGTAATCGCGGAGCAGTTGCCCACCGCGCAGCGGACGAAGGTCATCGGGATTGCCATGTCGCTGTCCGTCGCCCTCTTCGGTGGGACCGCCCCTTATCTCAACACCTGGCTCTCGTCCATCGGGCTGGGCTGGATCTTTCAGGTCTACTTCATTGTCTTGTGCGCTGCGTCTCTCGTCGTCATCGTCAGGTGGCGCGAGACCCGCGGAATTGACCTCAAGGATGTGGGCAATGCCTGACAACGGAGTCCTTCATGGCGTCGCGGCCTTCGTTACTGGGGCATCGTCGGGACTTGGGGAGGCCACCGCTCGGCTTCTCAGAGCACGGGGTGCCCTGGTCGTTGGTGCCGATCTTCGACCGTCGGAGAATGATCAAATCGTCGCCTGCGACGTGGCAGACGAAGAGAGCGTGCGTTCGGCTCTCGAGGTTGTGGGTGGACTGGGCTTTCCTCTCCGCTACGTCGTCAACTGTGCAGGTATACGATCGTCCACTCGCGTCCTAAGCGAAGCCGGACCTCATCCGCTGGCGGAGTTCCGCCGGGTGCTCGATGTGAACCTCGTCGGCACCTTCAACGTGACCAGACTTGCTGCTGAGATGATTGCACGGACGGATTCTGACGACGAGGGAGGCCGGGGGGCCATCGTTAATACGGCCTCGATCGCAGCCTATGAAGGACTTCCCGGGCAGGCTGCCTACGCCGCATCCAAGGCGGCGGTGGCGGGCATGACCATCACCCTCGCCCGCGATTTGGCCGAGCATGGGATTCGTGTCAATTCCATAGCCCCGGGGGTGATTGACAGTCCACTCCTCGATGGACTCACGCCCGATCGCCGTAGGAAGCTGTCGGAAGATGTCGTGTTTCCGACCAGACTGGGCACGCCCGACGAGTTTGCCGAGCTTGCGGCTTTCCTGCTGACCGCGCGGTACATCAATGGTGAGGTAGTCCGTATCGATGGAGGTCTACGGATGGCGCGAGGGTAGGGAGGGTCAGCATTCATGCGACCGCTGACAGACAGCCCGAAGGTGTCAGTACCAGTTGCCGTCGACCGTCATGCCACCGTCGACGTAGAGAGTCTGTCCCGTGATGTAGGAGGCCTGAGTGGACGCGAGGAAAACGATCGCTGAAGAGATCTCCTCCGGCTCCGCCAGGCGGGCCATCGGAGTCCGAGCGATCACGGGGTTCAGGTCCAAGGAGCCCTTCGCGACGAGTCCTGCAGTCATCTGAGAGTTGATGTAGCCCGGAGCGACCGCATTTACACGGATGCCCTGTCCCGCCCATTCCACGGCAAGGGCTCTAGTGAGTCCCTCGATGCCAGCCTTGGCGGCGCAGTAGCTGGAGCGGCCCGGCATTCCTGCGTGCGCAGCGACGGAAGAAACGTTCACGATAGCTGCCTGCGATGACTCTGTCAGCCACGGATACGCGGCCCGACTCACGCGCATGGTCCCGTTGAGGTGAACGTCGACAAGACCTGACCACTCGGAGTCCGCGACCTCAGCGGCGGCGGCGGGCCTAGCGATTCCGGCGCAGTTAATCACCACATCGAGAGACCCGCCCAATTTGGCCGCGGCCGTCTCGACCGCTGCGCGGACTGCGTCGTCAGAGCTGACATCGGCGGCCGCATAGGTCGTACCCGCTCCGAGAGTCTCAGAGGCACGAGCCAGGGACTCCTCGTTCAGGTCGAGGAGTGCAACGCGCCCCCCGTCGCGGATCCACTGCTGCGCGGTCGCGAAGCCGACGCCAGAGGCGCCACCCGTGATCAAAGCGTGTGAAGCGGGCATGGTGGTGGTCCTTCCCTAAGGGGTGCTGATGAACGTCTCGGATGCCGTCTGAGCGACGCGGTCCCAGTCGAGGGGAAGGTACAGGCCCGGGTGACTTGGGCTGTGCCAATGGCCGTCTCTGATGGGAAAGGGTTCGAGAAGAATCTGGTCGATTGGATCCGCTCCGGTCGTGTGGGGTATTACCTCGACCAGGTCGGCGGATGCCAGAGCGAGCGGGAAATGCAGGTGGGGCCAGACATGTGGCGCAACGCGTGCCCCGGAGGCGCGCGCGCGCGTGGGCCGCGGGTAAGACCTCGGTGTATCCGCCAGTGGCGGATACATCGGCTCGGACTACCCGCACGCCGTCGAAGACGAGGAGATCGTATGAGGTAGCGGTGATCAGATCCTCGCCCGCTGCGACCGCGGTCTCGAGACCTTGCGCTGTCGCGATAACGGCGGCTGTCTCGTAGCTCGGAAAGGGGTCTTCGATAAATTCAAGGTCGAAGTCCCGAAAAGCCGATCCATAGGCGACTGCTTCGTCGACGGTCGTGAACGCCCCGTGAAAGTCAATTCCGAGTCCCACGCCCGCCGGGAGGAGTTCCGTAACGTTGGCCACGAAACGTAGGTCGGTCGGAAGATCATGACCCGGGACAATGAGCTTGATCTTGCTATAGCCCTGGTCGACGAAGTTCGCAATTTCGTCGAGTATCGGGCCTTCGCCAAGGTGGTCCAGAAAATAGCCGGCAACAGCCATGAGGGGCACCTCGCGATCAGTGCCGCCTAGCGCTTGCGCGAGGGGGATTTCATTGGTTTGAGCGGCGATGTCCCACAGCGCCACGTCGATGAGTGCCCCTGCGCGCGCCATAGCGCCCCAGCCGGGCGCGTAGCGCCGGCGCAGTGTGTGGTGGACAGAGCTGGGACTGACGTCTTCCATGTCGAGCAGCTCGGGCGTGAGCCCGGCGAGAGCTGCTAGCAAAGGGGTGCCGCGGGTGTACCCGATCGCAGCCCCGACGAGACCAGACGATGTCGTCACTCGTAGGACGATGTAGTCCCTCGTGCTGTAGGTGATAGCGCCCAGATGCAGCTCGTGCGGCATGGTGAGTGGGCACTGCCACGCCTCGATGCGGTCGATGCGTTCGGACATCTGCGGTGGGCTCTCCTCATTGAGGTCGCGCCCGGGGAGATTCCCGGGTCGTGGCTCACCTATTCTGCGCCGGCCGGAGCATATTGTCTATTTGGAACAGATTTCATTTGGTGTCTCTGCTTAGCGGCGTTCCTCCGCTGTTGACACCGCCCGGTCCAGGGCCTGCAAGATTGTGGATTCGACTTGCGGGAAACGTTGCATCGGCGAAGACACTGTGAGACACGCCACGACGTCCCCGTTGCGGCGGATCGGGGCGCTGATGCAGCTGACGCCAAGCTGGAACTCTTCACGGTCGTAAGACACGCCCTGGACGCGAATGCGGTCCAGTTCCGCGACAAGATCCGCCCGCCGCGTGATGGTATGGGGTGTCAGGCGACGTAGGCGCAGCCGCGAAAGCGTCTCTGCCTGCACCTCGGGCGAGCTGAATGCCATGAGCAGCTTCCCGCTCGCTCGCGCGTGAAGGTCTTCGGCGGCATATGCGTCGTTCAAGCCCACGACTCTTACGGCATGTGCGCCCTCCGCCGTTTCGAGGACCTTCACTGTTCCGCCGCGCCAGGCGCCCAGGTAAGTGGTCTCGCCCGTCTCGGACACGAGCTGGTGCAAAGCCGCCCGATATGCCGGCGGCACAATGTCAGCGCGCTGGACGGCCTGGGCGATGATCTCGGCACGAGGCCCGATCTGGAATACCCGCTGAGCGTCTTTTGAGATGAGTCCTTCGGCCCACAGCGTGGTCAGTAGGTGGTAAGTGGTCGGCAGCGACAGCCCGAATCGATCAGCGAGTGTTTTTGCTGTCTCGCCGGTTGGACTCTCCGCAACTGCGAGCAGAAGGTCCACGGCCCTGCTGACGGACTGGATCCGAGTCTGGCTTCGCGGCTCGTCGGTTGCTACATCTCCCGTGCTCATCGCCCACATGATACTCACCATGTGAAATCAAATCGATGAAATCAGGAACAATGGGCACCTCATTCGATAAGTCGAGGGCGTGCTGTCTACTTTTACCGTCCTCAAGGGTTGCAGATGCTTACCTGTTCTGTCATAGAATGAAGAAGGTTTCATAGTAATTAACCCAGTTTTGGGTTGTCGCACTGTGGACAAGACGCATTGAGGCATCTTCTCTCCACGCTCGTGCCGCATGCGAGTGCGAGAAGGACCGCCGTTGAACGCAAGGGCAAGGGAGCCGTGTTGATCGACATGCCGGCGGAACTCGCCTGGGCAGGCGGTTTAGGTGTCGCCGAGTCGGAATGAGAGAACGATGACCCCTCCGCCATAGCTGCCGTCGATCTGATGGAGTGCGCAGAGCAGACGGGCGGCGCCATTGCGTCCCCTTCTTGCTGCGAACCCTCGCCATTCCGAAA
This sequence comes from Cnuibacter sp. UC19_7, assembly GCF_042699995.1. Lineage (GTDB taxonomy): Bacteria > Actinomycetota > Actinomycetes > Actinomycetales > Microbacteriaceae > Cnuibacter. The sequence goes on along the minus strand of NZ_CP170560.1, from coordinate 2,297,442 downwards.
TCGCTCCCTCTGCCCGGCTTATCTCTCCGATTGGACAGCCATCATGTCTTATGCCTACAGCCCCACCGACAGCTATCGTCGGATGGCGTTCATCCGACGATTCGAGGAGGAAGTCCTCGAACTCGGACGGGAGGGGCATGTTGCGGGCTCCGTGCACCTCTGCCTTGGGCAGGAGGCGATCCCCGTCGGGGCGATGTCGGTGCTTCAGCCAGGTGACAAGGTGCTCTCTACTTATCGGGGACACGGTTGGGCTCTGGCCAGCGGCGCGAACCCGCTTGCTGTCCTCGCTGAAATCGCGCAGCGCGCTGAAGGTACCAATGGGGGGCGTGCCGGATCGCCGATGCTCAGTGCGCCAAGCGTGGGCTTCCTCGGCGAGAACTCGATCATCGGCGCGGGACTGCCGATCGGGGCTGGAGTCGCAATGGCAGACCGAGCCCAGGGCGGTGATGGCATCGTCCTGGTTTCCCTCGGTGACGGGGCGATGAACCAGGGCGGCACGACCGAGGCCATGGTCTTTGCCGCAGCTCGGAACCTCCCCGTAATCTTTGCGCTCGAGAATAACGGCTGGTCTGAGATGACCCCGATCGCCACGACGACGCGCGGTGAGCACCTCGCGCGCCGTGGGCAGGGACTCAACATCGAGAGCCACGTCATCGATGGGGGTGACCCCGTCGCCGTCGCCGAAGCGGTCGCTGAGGCCGCCCGCACGTGCCGATCCGGCCAGGGTCCCGTGCTCCTTGAGTTCAAGACCGTTCGCATGTCCGGTCACTACAACAAGGACATCCAGCACTACCGACCCGAGGATGACATCGAAGCTGCACAGCTACAGGATCCGCTTTTGCGCCTCCGACAGATTGAGGGAATCTCCGACGAAGATGCCTCCCGCATCGAAGCCGAAGTTACGGCAGAGATCAAGGCTCTCGCAGAACGTGTACGAGCCCTTCCGGCGCCAGATCCCTCCGATGTTCTTGACCACCTCTACGCGCCCGATCTTCCAGTCCCGACGGGCAATCCGGTCGAGGGCAAAGAAATTGCGTACTTCCGAGCGATCAATGAAGCACTGAAGGATGCGTTGCGCCGTCGCGAGGAGGTGATCGTTTATGGCGAGGACGTCGGCTACGCAGGGGGCATCTTCGGCGTCACCAGAGGTCTTCAAAAGGAGTTCGGCGATCAGCGGGTTTTCGACACCCCAATTGCAGAGACTGCAATTCTCGGATCCGCTGTCGGCGCCGCGATGAATGGTCTTCGGCCCGTAGTGGAGATCATGTGGGCCGACTTCGTCTTCGTCGCCCTGGACCAAATTATTAACCAAGCCTCGAACGTCCGTTACATCAACCGATCCACGGTCAGCGCTCCCCTCGTTATCCGGATGCAGCAGGGCGTGACGGCCGGCTCCTGCGCCCAGCACTCTCAGAGCATCGAAGCCATCCTGAGTCATATTCCCGGAATCAAGGTCGGCATGCCCACCAGCCCCCAGGACGCGTACGCGATGACCTTGGCTGCCATCGAAGACCCCGATCCAGTCGTCTTGATCGAGCATCGGGCGATGTACCAGGAGACCGGAACGGTTGCTCTCGCCGGGCCCACCGAGATAGTCGGGGGCGCGAGGGAGCGTCGTTCCGGGGACGACGTCTCCATCATCACGTGGGGTTCCATGGTTTCGGCTTCTTTGGAGGCGGCAGATACTCTCGCGCAGTCAGGTATTGAGGCGACCGTGCTCGATCTACGCTGGTTCCGCCCGCTGGACACCGAGGCAATCGCTCGTGCAGTAGCAAATTCGGGCGGTCGAGTGGTCATCGCTCACGAAGCGTTTGTCACGGGAGGGTTCGGAGCCGAAGTGGCTGCACTTATCAGCGATCGTCACTTCGGCCAGCTCTCTGCGCCGATTGCTCGGGTGGGTACCCCGGATGTCAGGATGCCGTCTGCTCCGTCTCTGCAAGAGGCAGTCGTACCCGGCGCAAAGGACATCGTCGCTGCAGCGCACCGTGTCCTCTCCCGGTGAGTGCGATGCCCGAATACCTCGTCACGATCGATATCGACACCGGCGACCTCGATCCCGCGGAGGTCACGCGTCTGCGACAGGCTGAGGGCGTACAAGCCACTCGACTTGCCGAAGAGGGGCGGATAGTCGCTCTCTGGCGCGTTCCCGGACGATGGGCCAATGTGGGGCTTTGGCGCGCCCCCAGCCGCAGCACGCTCGATCAGGCCCTAGCCACCCTGCCCTTGCGGCCATATATGTCCGTGGTCGTCCAAGAACTTGGTGAGCACCCCAGTGATCCCCGCTCGATCGGCGGGCAGGTTGCGAACCGACCAGTGGGTGACGAACTCGTGCCTCTGCCCGACCTGGCGTTACGCACCCGAGCGACGACGGGGGAGGTAACCGGACGTGGCCGAATCGAGCTTCCGTCCCTTTCGGATCTCGCTATCCGCGGTCGTGGACGGGTGGAGGCCGCTGCCACACGCTCTCAGCCTTCGCAGCCTGTAGCCGGTTTCTCGTGGGTAACCCGTGAGATCGACGTCACGGCGTGCGTTGCTCGCGTGGAACCGGACACGGCTGACGAGCATGCCCATGTGAGGGTGGGGGAGGCGCTGGCCGCGAAGTCCGCCAATGGCGTACCACTACATGTGACCCACTCGGGCCGCCACGGCCTGGACTCAGCGATCGACCCCAATGCGGTACAGGGCATCACGGTCGACATCGGACGTCTTCGGCGAATCGCCGCTGTCCGACCGTTGCCCGGTGGAGGTGAGGCGCTCCAGATCCGAAACGTCGTGACCCTCACCGCGGTTGGCGCCGAAGGCCTAGATTTTGAAGACGTCGGCGCGCTGCTGAGAACCGTCGAGGACGAGCTGACCGGCTCTTAGATTCCCCCCGGCGGGTCACCTGCTGATTGTCCGGGGCTGCACTAGCCGAGCGGTGTGAGCGTCTGAGGCCACCCCTCCAAAGCGTGGTTCGGGGATGCCCGTGACGCCGAGCCCGGTGACCGCGAACAGGCTGCCCCGGGCTGCGGGGTCCCCAGGATAGCGCGGCAGCGGGGGCTCGGCCATCGACGTTACATAGAGGACGTCGAGGTCTGCACCTCCAAACATGACGCTGGTGGTTTTCCTAACGGGCATCTCGATGATCCGGTCGATAGTGCCGTCGGGCGCGAATCGTGCGATTTTCCCTTCGTACACGAATGCGTTCCATACGAATCCCTCGGAATCGACCGTTGACCCGTCGTGAGCACCCATTTCTGCGCTGGGGAGAGCTGCGAATCGGCGGCGGTTCGTCGCATCACCGGTTTGAATGTCATAGTCGTAGGCCCAGATTTCTCCGGCCCAGGAGTCTGCGAAGAAAAAGGTCTGGTCGTCGGGCGCCCAACAGGGACCGTTGGAGCAGACGATTCCCTCATCCAGAACACGCAGCCTCCAGGCCGGGTCAAGGCTATACAGACGGCCGCTCGACTCGGTTTCGGGCAAATTCATTGACCCGAAAACAAATCGACCGCCTCTGTCGACCTTCCCATCGTTGAGGCGATTGCTCTCTAGGCCGGGCTCCGGATCGATCACCGCCACGATCTCGCCGCTAGCAAAGTCGAGTATGTGGATGCCGTCGGCTAGCGCGACCACGGCGCCCTCCCCGTCTCGTGTCAGCGCCAGGGAGCCAATAGCCGATGGGACTGTCCACGCACGCAACTCACCGCCGTCCGCGGCACAGCGGAACACCCGCTTACCAAGGCTGTCGATGAAATACAACCGCTGCTGGCCAACATCCCATAGAGGGCCTTCACCAAGCACCGGTTTCACGTCAAGAACAATTCGAATGTCCAAGGGTCTCCCGTCTTTGGGATAAGCGCTACGCCGTGGCTCGGGCGGAGTGTTCTATCGAGATATCACTACTTTCGTGATTTGAAGCAGTGTTAATATATTGACGAATACCGACTCGACATGTCAAACTTTCGTAGTCTCGTTCGTCGCCTCGGACAGCATCCCAGTTGGTCTGTCGATCTCGGCCCGATCGTTCCGCCGATGCCCCCGCGGTCGCTCACGAGGCAAGGACACGTGAAGAAGCGATGGTGCCGAGGCGCCCGGTCCGCGCTCCTCCGATATCCCATTGATCGAAGGACGATCGGTATGTTCGAAGCCCTCGAGGCAGACCAGAGACAAGACCGGATCACTCTCCGATTTCTCGCGGCGCACGGTGATGTCAACGTCCGCGGTGACTCGGTACCCGCCGGACGGGTCCTGGAATGGATAGACAAGGCCGGTTATGCCTGCGCCGTAGGTTGGTCTCAGAGCTACTGCGTCACCGCCTACGTCGGAAACGTGCACTTCACCCATCCAATCAGGCCCGGCGCTCTTGTTCAGGTGCACGCCCGCGTCATCCTCACCGGCCGGACCAGTATCCACATCCTCGTCACCGTCGAAGCCAGCGACGTCCGAGAACGCCGGTACATGCCGGCGATGCACTGCATTCTCGTTTTCGTGGCAGTTGATGACGACAGTTGCCCACAACCCGTACCTGAATGGACACCGTCTAGCGTGACGGACTTCGAACTGCAGCAGCTCGCCGCCGAACGTGTAGCTCCACGTCGTGCCATTCAGCGGGAGATGGCCTCTCAGCAGTACACCTCCGACCACACCGTACCCGAAAGTGTCCTCCGCTTCTTGGCTGCTCCAGGAGATTCGAACTGGGGTGGAAACGCGCATGGAGGGACTGTCATGCGCTGGATCGACGAGGCGGCCTACTCCTGCGCGGCAGCATGGTCATCCGCCCATGCTGTCGCGGTTTACGCTGGCGGCATCCAGTTCCATGCGCCCATCCGGATAGGGGATGTTGTGGAGCTCCGCGCTCGACTCATTCACACGACACCCCGAAGCATGCATCTCGCTGTGCTCGTCAGGGCTGCGCCGCCAGGCAAGCCACCTGTTCTGACTACGCGGAGCATGACGGTCTTTGCGGATGTCTACGGGGGAGAGGCTCAGCCGGTCCCGGAACTGCGCGTTGTCTCTGATGAAGATCGTCGCCTCAGCCGCCACGCCTGCCTGTTGATGGACCTGAGAAAGGGGATCGCTCCACTCCCCCCTAGTGCCCAGTTCTTCGGCAATCGACCCCTGGCGTTGTGACGAACGCATGTGGCAGTCGGAAAGGAAAGGCGCAGGACAAGCGAAAAGCGTTCCTCGGCTCGAAAAGGCCTGATGTTGACACAAACGGCCGCACCGTCCTGGACACCACGTTTGCTCGTCCTGGCCGTGTCAGCAGCGATAGCAGTCAGTGCCATCTATCTGCCGCAGTCTCTTCTGACCGACATGGCAGAGAACCTCGGTGTGCCGACCGGGACGGCAAGCGTCGTGGCGACGGCTGTGCAGGCGGGCTACGCGCTGGGAATTCTTCTGCTGGTACCCCTCGGAGAGCGCATCAAGGTGCGTCAGCAGGTCACGGTCCAATCGATCATTCTTGCGGGCGCGTTGGCGGTGTCCGCCATGCTCCCCGATGTCATCAGCGTCGCCGTGGGTTTCCTCGTCATAGGGCTCGTGGCCAATATCGCCCAGGTTATTATCCCCGCCGCGAACCGGCTCGCCCCGGTGGATCGGCGCGGGTCCACCACCGGCACACTCGTCGGGGCCCTGCTCATAGGGATCTTCGGCGGACGGATCGTCGCAAGTCTCCTGGTGGAGGCAATCGGATGGCGGTTCGTCGTCGAGATCTTCGCCGCGCTAGTGCTCTCCGTCCTCCCGCTCGTTCGTCGCGCTCTTGGGGGGGACCTACCGGTGGAGGGAACGCCGCAGAGCTACGGTCGGCTCCTGCTGTCGACGCTCGCCCTGGTCAAGCGCAGTCCCGCGCTCATGCAGTCCGCGATCATGCAGTTTTTCGTGTTTGCGACGTTCAACTCGATCTGGACGGTGATGGTGCTGCACTTGACCGGGGAGCCGTTCGGCTGGAGCGTCCTCGCCGCTGGACTGTTCGGACTCGTCGGTTTGGCGGCCGGAATCGTGACGCCGTTCGTTGGCCGCTTCATCGACCGCTTCGGACCGATGCCGGTGGCCGGCGTGTTCCTCGGGCTGCTGTTCATCTCGACCATGGCAATGATCTTCGACTCGCAGCTCGTCATCCTGTTCGCCATCACAATGTTCTTCGCCACCTGGTCGAACCAGTCCATACAGTCCGCGAATCAGAACAGGGTGCTGGCGGCTAACCCCGGAGTGTCGGCGCAGGCCAACACGCTGTTTATGTTCTTCGTGTTCCTCGGCGGCTCCCTGGGAACCCTGCTCGGACCAATCGTGTTTGCTAACGGCGGCATGACCTCGGTTGCACAAGAGGGCGTCATATTCATTCTCGCCGCCGCTACCACCTGGATTGCAACGGTCAAGGCCACCCAAATCTAATAGATCTATATGAAATGAATTCCATATAGACATCACACCCAATTCGTGCCACGATCTCACTGCGCCCTTCAACGGAGAAACAGCGCTCAGCTCGACCCGAGCTGTGGATCCACCACCACGTCCGCCAAAAACGACCGTTCCTAGCACGTCTCCAGCGGCGCAGAGCACCTGAGGTCATGCACCTCGTTGCGGCCATGCCGCTGATATCGCCATTCCCCTGCCTACAAACCGAGGGTGCGCCAGGTGGACGCCTCCAGCGCCCTCCCAATGCGACTCCCACCACCGATTTCTCGCACGAGGAGACCCATGACCACCACCGCAGACCTTGCCTCGGAGTCACCCGAGGCAGCTCTTCCGCGCCAGCGCTCCACACGCGGCGGGGCCGTGATGACGTTCATCGCCCGCAACAACCTTTGGATCGCGCTGGTCGTGTTGGTTGGGGTGCTCATCTTGAGCTCAGAGTCGTTCAGGAACCCCGCAAATCTGAGCAACATCCTCATGCAGAACGCCATCATCGGGGTGGTCTCCATCGGGATGCTCGTGATGATGATCTCGGGAGGATTCGACCTTTCGGTCGGAGCGGCCGGAGGGGCTGTTGGGATGTTGACTGCATTCCTTTCGAACATCTGGGGCCTCCCGCTGGCCATCCTCGCGGGCGTTGTGCTCGGGATGCTCATCGGCCTGATCAACGGTGTGATCATCGCCCGGCTTCGTATCAACTCCTTCATCACCACATTCGCGATCGCCAGTGTGATTACCGGAATCATGTTTGTCTTGACCTCTGGTCAGTCTGTCGTCGGAGCGTCCGACGCGTTGACGGAGTTTGCGTTTCAGGACCTGGTCGGCATACCCGTCCTTTTTATCGCCTTCGTCGTCTTCGCCGTCCTGACGTCTCTTATCCTCACGCGAACTAAGTGGGGCCACTGGCTCTATAGCGTTGGAGCGAACCCGGAGGCCAGCTATCTGTCGGGGATTCCGGTACTCGCGGTCAAGGTCGCTGCATTCGTCTTCGGTGGCCTCGCCGTGGGGCTTGGGGGGATCTTCCTGCTCGGCCAGTCTGCGATTGGGCAACCCAATGCGGCCACCGGGTGGCCGCTTGATGCGATCGCGATCTGCGTTATTGCCGGTACGTCACTTTCCGGGGGGATAGGTCGAGTGAGCAACGTGGTGGCGGCGGTCTTGGTGCTCGGCGTCGTCAGCACGGGCATGAACCAGCTCGGAATCTCTCCCTACTGGCAGCCGGCCGTAACCGGAGCCATCATCCTCGTCGCCGTCATCGCGGACCAGCTCACCCGCAACCGCAGCCACGGCTGACTGCACCACATTGTCCACCTGCAATATCTCCTCGAAAGGCATCACAATGAAGTGGCGTACTACAACACAGCGACGCGCGGTCATTCCGGCCGCCGCAATTGCCGGCATCACGCTCACGGCGGCTCTCGCAGGCTGCAGCTCCGGGACGGCGAGCAACACGACAGGGGCCGCGGCAAGCGGTACGTGCTCGAATGTGACCGCGCTCGTCAATGACATCCAGAACCCCTGGAACGGCACCCTTGCCTCAGGCATGAAAACTAAGGCGGATGAGCTAGGCGTCAATCTGACCATCCAAAACGCGGGTGGCGTCGTCTCGGATCAGACATCTCAGCTCCAACAGGCAATCACCTCCAACCCCGACGGCATCCTGCTTCAGGCGACGGAGTCAACCGGCCTCGTCCCCGGCGTAAAGCTTGCAAATAAGGCCTCGGTCCCGGTTGTAACGGTGAACGCGAACATCGGAGAAGGGGCCGACGTGGTCACATTCGTCGGTGTCGATCAGAAGGATTACGGGATTGCGCTAGCCAAGTTGGTTGAGCAAGCGCTGCCGAACGGTGGCAAGGTCGCCATCATCCAGGGCGTCGTGGGCAACCCCGTCGAAATCGACCGGACGGAGGGGATCAATGAGACCTTCGCCGCCAACCCCTCCATCGACGTCGTAGCAACAGTCACCGATAGCTGGAACAACGCGGACAACCTCGCCGTTGTGCAGGACCTGTTGGCCAAATATCCCGCCGGGCAACTCGACGCGGTCGTCGCCGAAGGCCCCGAGATGTACGTCGGAGCTAAGTACGCCACCAGCATCGGCAGGACAGACGTGAAGTTCATCGCGGGCGACTTCCCCATTGAGGTGAAGGAGGCCATCGAGTCCGGTGACCTTTACGGCACGGTGCTCCAGGACGGGGCCACAATCGGTGCGCAGGCCGTCACGGATCTCTGCGCACATGTGGAAGGCAAATCGGTGCCGACCCCGACTGACTTTCTCGACCTGCCATCCATCACGTCAGAGAACGTCTCCCAGTACGACACAACTTGGAATTGGTGACCTGAGCTGGGTGGCGGCCAGCCCACCGGTCGCCACCCACGTATCGCCCGCACAGCGCGTCGCCGACACCAGTGCACAACCGCAGATACACAAGAGAAGAGGACTCCAGCATGCGTGCAGCTCGCTACCACGACCGCGAGGACATTCGCATCGAAGACGTCGATAGACCAACGCCTGGTCCTGGAGAGGTCGGTATCCGAGTCGCGTTCAACGGCATATGCGGCACTGACGTGCACGAATATTACTCGGGGCCAGCATGGGTTCCGGCCACGACCCATCCTCGTACCGGCGTCAGCCGACCCGTCATCCTCGGCCACGAGTTCTCGGGGACAGTGGAGGCGGTCGGCGAAGGCGCCGTCGGTGTGTCGATCGGTGATCGAGTCTGCGTGGAGACGGTCTATCCATGCGACAGCTGCGACAGATGCCTTGCAGGCATGCCGAATCTCTGCACTACCTTCGCCGTGCATGGCCTCTCGGGGCCCGGCGGCGGGCTCTCGGAGTTCACCGTTGTCAAGGACTTCATGGTCCACAAGCTCCCCGACAACGTGTCTCTCGAGCTGGGCGCGCTTGTCGAGCCCATGGCGGTGGCGACGCACGCAATCAATCGAGCTAGCCTCACTGAGGAGTCCAGAGTCGTAGTGTTCGGCGCCGGTCCCATCGGAATCGGTACCTTTCTCGGCCTTCGGTCACGGGATATCGACCATGTGATTATTGTCGAACCCAGCCCAGAACGTCGTGAAGCGATCACTCGGCTAGGGGCTGGAGTCGTCATAGACCCGCGTGACGCGGACGCAGACGAACAGATCAGACTTCACACCGGTGGTAGGGGCGCTGATGTCGCGTTCGAGTGCGCTGGAGTGGCACGCAGCTTCGTGAGCGCATGCTCTTCTGTGCGCGCCCGCGGACAGGTGGTGGTTGTGGCCACGTACGAGAGTGAGCCGCCATTTCCAGCGAGCACGATCCTCCTCAACGAGGTGGAGATCCTGGGCTGTCTCGCTTACGCGGGGCCCGACTTCGACGACACCATCGAAATGATGTCCAGAGGAGGGTTCGACACAACGGGCTGGGTCGACCACATACCGCTTCCGCAGCTCGTAGATGAGGGGATCAGACAGCTGCGCGGCGGTCGTGCCATGAAGATCCTGGTCGATATCGACGGCTCGTAATTGGTTCGAACCCACAATGCGCACGGCTCAACCCGGTCAAGGAAAGATGATGATTCAGACGACGCAAATTCCCTTTCGCGTTGAGATGCAGGCCATCTCTCAGACCTTCGGGACCACCCGAGTTCTTCATGCCGTCGACCTTCGGGTAGCGCCAGGTGAAGTTCACGCTCTGGTTGGTCAGAACGGCGCTGGGAAATCCACTTTGATGAAGATTCTCAGTGGGTTATACCCGGAGCATGAAGGTGTCATCAGAATCGATGGTGACGAGGTGGCCCTTGGCAGTCCCCGTGAGGCTCAGAGAAATGGTATCGGGATCATCCACCAGGAGCTGAGCCTCGTGCCCTCCTTGACAGTCGCTGAGAACATCCTGCTCGGCATCGAGCCTGGACGGCTCAGCTACAGTCGGAAAGCTACACAAGCAGCCGCATCGGCCGTGGTGGCAGGCGTGCCCATGTTGGCGGCTCTTCCACTCAACGCAACGGCTGGCAGCCTCAGCACCGGACTGCAGCAAAGGATCGAGATCGCCAAGGCACTCGCTCGCAATGTGAAAGTCCTTGTGATGGACGAGCCAACCGCCCGCTTATCCGGACCTGAGAGGATCGATCTAGGCAAGCTCATCAGGGAGCTTTCGGGTGCGGGCGTGTCCATCATCTATATCTCCCACTTCTTGGAGGAAGTTTTCGAGTACTGCAGCTCGCTCACCATCCTCCGCAATGGACGCGTCATCTCGCGTGGAGCTACATCTTCTTACACGATGTCTTCGCTGACACGCGACATGCTGGGAAGCGAACTCGCCGCGGAGGAGTACGAGGCGCTGCGCAGCCGCGAGGCACACCTCGCGGGCGCACCCATCGTAGAGTTCATGTCTGTCACGGGTACGCGGATTAGCGGAGTCAGCTTTGTGCTTCGCGAAGGGGAGGTTCTCGGACTGGCCGGCCTAGTCGGCTCGGGCAGAACGCGCATAGCCCGGACGCTTGCGGGCGCCGAGCCCGCCGTCTCAGGAGAGATCCGTCTCGACCGTCGTGCAGTCAAACTCCGCAATCCGCGCAGCGCCCTGAAGAGGGGGATCGTGATGCTCCCGGAGAACCGAAAGACCGAAGGCCTTATTGGGGGTGCCTCAGCCCAGGAGAACATGATCCTCAATGCCCTAGACCGAGGACTCTCCATAGCAGGGATTGTGCCACCCGGCCGAGCGCAAGCACTCGCCAAGGCGAAGTTCTCCGAACTCGAGATCCGGCCGCACACGCCGACGCTTTCAGCTGGCCGCTTCAGTGGCGGCAATCAGCAGAAGATTCTCCTTGCGCGAGCCCTGCTGGCTAAGCCGCGGGTTTTGATCATCGACCAACCGACAGCCGGGGTGGACGTCGGCACGAAAGCTCAGATTCACAGCCTTATCCGACGAGTCACACAAGAGGGGACAGCAGTCCTCATAGTCACGGATGACCTCGAAGAGATGGTCTCCCTGGCTGATGAGGTCCTCGTTGTACATGCCGGGAGGGTTAAGTCTCGTCATCCCCGGGAGAACCTCGACCGCGATCGACTTGTGGCGGCCATTTCGGACTGACGACCGTCATCGTGAGGGGACCGGTCTCGGGTTCGGGTGCCCTCTCTGCTCCTACGACGGACGCGGTGGAGGGACCAGGAAGGCGCTGCCATAGGGGCGAGGGCGATCTCACCGGCCCTGCTAGTGCAGTCGACCATTCGACGTCGGCTTAGATGGTGTCGTCGAGCTGGATCGTGTGTCTGGTGGCCGTGGTTCACCGGGGACGCTCGAGCACGATCCAGTCATCGACGCGGTCTTAGCAACGAACGACCGGAGGGCGGGCGATCACAGCGGCCCATGATCTCTGTTGGGGTCGGCTTTATGAAGACGACATAAAGCCACCTAAAGTCCAATTCCTTGTACTCGCCACAGCGCCGCCATACCGCGAGGGGTGCGATTCTCAGGTCTCGCCGCGCGGTGCTGGACGTTTATTAGACCCGATACCGGGCCTCGCAGGAGCCTGGAAAAGGTGCTGTTGACATAATATATATTATCAGCGCTCCTAAGCGGGCGATTTTCTATGGGTAAACGCAGAGTTACGTTCAGTCGTGAACTGCCGTGGGGAAACAGCGTGTCGTTCTAATACCCCGAATTCGTTACACCGACAGCCATGAGCCGAGCTTTACTGTTCGTGGAGATTTCGCGCGACACTGAACCGGCGGATCGCCACCCTCCATCAAGTTTCGGCCTGACTGCGTCCGTACCGGACGGACGTTAAACCGTCCCCGGCATGATCAACATCTTCCTTCCACACTCGAAAGGTAACGGCATCAAACCGGGGACGATTTATGCCCTGCGGTCGCCCCTCCTCCAATGAGAAGCCCGAGCTTGTGAGCGCCTTGTCGTTGCTCGATGATCAGCTCTGCTGTGCGCTTAGGGCCGTGGTATGAAGCCGGCGGCGGTGAGGTCGTATCCATGAGCGCCAGGGCTGCTCATGTCTTCAGCCTTCTCGGTGATCATTGACGCAAGCCATCGGCCGGCTTCTCGCAGTCCAGGGTTTGTGTACCCGAGGGCTTCGCTGGCTCCGCGTTTCAGCTCCGGCAACAGCGTGGCCAGGGCTTCTGAGCGGACTCTGAATCGGACAAATCGCCCGTCGTGGGTTCGGAACAGGACGGTCTCGTCTATGTCGTTGTTGTCGGAGTAGTCCTCGAAAGGGGCCAGCGAAAGCCGGGTCAGCTGCTGAAAGAGACTCAGGGCAGCTGGCCCGGCTTTCTTGTTCATGGTCCTACTATTCCACCGACGTCGACGGCCACGATGTGACGATGTTTTGGGTGGTCTTTCCTACAGCCACGTAGGCGATGAACGTGCGATGCGTCTCGGTGGTGTTGTCGTAGATCTCGATTGTGGTCGAGTACCTCCACGAGTTGGAGTCCGGTCGGTCGACGACGTTCAGCGGCCAGCCCAGCGTTTGGGGGAAGATGAACTCCTGCAAGAACGACTTCATGTTCGAGTCATCGATCGGCCCATGCGTGGCGGCGACGAGGCTTTGGTAGTCGGCCTTGTGTCCGTCGCTCCATACGTGGCGCCACCCGAACGCGCTCACTGCGCCGCTATTGCCGCACCGCAGAGGCGAACTGGCCTTCGGTGCCCCCACCGCGGGCCATGCCACGGTGGGGTACTCGCGGAGAATGAAATTGGTGTTGTATCCGGAGCACCCGGGCGCTTCGACCGCGGCAGCGGCCTGACTGCTGGACTGTTCCGGAGCTGTGATGCCGTTGGCGTCGCGTGAGGCTTGTTCAGCGGCGAAGATCGGGGCGGATTCTTCGGTCAGATGTTCGGCGGCCTTTACGGCCACCGCCGAACCGTCGGAATTGAGCGCCTCTGCGACCTCGTCAATGGAGCCGATCGCGTTGTAATCCGCGTCGAAGACCTCGCCATGAGCGATGTAGACGACGGAGTTGACGACATCATCGACAACCTCGCTGCTGATGTCAGACTCACCGGCCCAAGCCGGCAAGGGTGCCACCACGCCGAACACGAGCGCAGCTGTCGCGGACGCCGAGATTAGAACTCGTCTGGGAATCAATACGCGCACTGTCAATTTCCTCTCGTCAAGAGGCAGTGCAACTCGGGTCAGCCCAGATAGGGCCGGAACACCCCCCAAGTCCCTATTCTTAGCCTCAGTATTTTCTATGCGTCAAGCAAATTTTTTCTCGGTCGGCCATGTCAGCACCTTTTTTACCGGAGCGAAGAAGCCGATGCGCGTCAAGCGTGCTCGTCGATCGGTTGGGGCCGCAGATGCGGGTGGCGCTCCGCAAACCGCTTCATGCTTCCCGGCAGGCGCGCGAAGCGGCGGGTGCCGGACGAATCCCACGACCATTCCGACTAGGGGCCGCGTTCCCGCGAAGCGGCAGCGGTATCGCCTCATGATCCTTCGTCGACCAGTCGCGGCAGCGTCACCGGAGCGATCGGTTCCGCCTTCGCCTCCGCACGCCGGACCGCCCGATAGACCGTCGCCGGCGCCACCTTGTACCGGCCAGAGAGTTCAGCGATCGTGAAGTCCCCGGAGCGGTACTCGGCGACGAGGTGTCCCTCGATCGTCTCTGACAGCTTGGGCTTCTTGCCTCGTAGCCGGCCCTTGGCTTTGGCGACCCTCATGCCTTCGCGCGTGCGTGACCGGATGAGGTCGGCTTCGAACTCCGCCACCATCGCGAGTGCGTTGAACAACAGCCGTCCCGTCGGGTCGTGGTGATCGTGCACGCTCTCCCCGATCCGTAGCTTTACGCCCTTGCTTGTCAGTTCGTCGACGAGATCCCGGGCGTCCGGGACGGATCGGGCCAGACGGTCGAGCTTGGTGACCATGAACGTGTCGCCGTCTCGTGAAGCGGCGAGTGCTTCCCGGAGGGTAGGGCGGGCCCGGTTGGTGCCGGTCAGGCCGTGGTCGACGTAGAGGTTCTTCTCCTCGACCCCGGCCGCGAGGAGCGCGTCACGCTGCATGGTCGCGTCCTGCTTGTCGGTCGACACTCGGGCGTAGCCGATGAGGTGGTGTGCCACTCCCCTACTATGCCGTTCAGCACCCCTTCACCGAAGTATTCAGCGGGAGGGTCTTACGAGAGAACTCGAACCGCGCCATTCCTGTGAGCGGCTTCGCTCGGTGTCGCCCTTCTCGCAGCGTTCTATGGTCGTGATCGTCCCAATATCGTCGACAAGTTGAACCTCCGTGCGATCATCGCAGCATGACGCGATTTCTTGACGGAGAGCGACTAAATGGTCCGCACGTGGCCAGAATCAGCTCTCGCCCCCGCCGGATCGCTCGCCCAGTAAGCGCTGCGGACCCGGAAGCGTTGATGCCCATCCTTGAGCTCGAGTGTCAACTATGGGGCGGAGCTGCCAATGTGGTTTTACCCATCGATAGCGACGGTCAGATCCCAGGGATGTACCGGGATGTCCTGCCTGGATCGCAGATCGATGACGTAATTGGTCTCAACGACGACCCCAATATGTCACTGAAAGGCGAGATCGATCTCAACAGCGTTAGAGACGTCTCAAGATCGCAGCTGGCGGTGGGTCTGCTGCCGTTCCAGTCGACCGAAAAGACGGTGCCGCTGGAGGTGGCCGCACTCGACGAGAGCGACCCTTGGCGCGGCATCTATCTCACATGTCTTGGCTCATTGCCCGAGAAAATCGATTCTCAGCTCATAAGCTCTGGCAATTGGTTGCCGGAAATCGAGTACGCCGACTTCACGGAGCTCCGGCGAGTGAGCGCGACCGGATCGCTGGAAGATCTACTAGATCGGACCTGGCCAAAGGAGCGAGTAGTAACACCACGCCAGTTGTCGATGATCAATCTGTCGTACGCGGGGACGGCTAGCTCGTCGATTCGTTCCGACCGACCCGTCCTTCCGGACCCCTGGTTTGCGCGCTACGACGCAGGTCCAAACGTGCTTGTGGTGTGCTCTCCGGACTCGGTCGACGACCTCTCATTGCTTTGGAATCTTCGAGCCGCTCACGGAGATTTCTATGCCACGCCAATCGGAATTCCATCTGATGACTTATCGGTCTCTGCCGTGCAGAAGCTTATGTGGGGATCAGGGCTCGCTCGGCACGGATTATCGGCCAACACGTTGTATGTGACAAGTTGCAGCCTGTCCGTGAAGCAGATCATGGACGTGATCGGTGACATTCAAAACGTTTCCGTTCGCCCGCCGGCGGACATGCTGACGCTTGGCTCCGTCCTCGGGTTGAGCCGGGACGAAGTCTTGCTCTGGAACGACGGGAAGGCATCATTCCAGTCAATGGATGTTGCGAGGCACCCTGACATTCTGCAGCGACGCAATCTCAACGAAATGCTCATAATGCAACTTGACGTTTCGGTTGAGGACATGCCGCTACCTATCAGCGACGATTATCGAGTTGAACCCTGGAATGGCAGCTTCTATAACGGTGCACACACCAGTTGGTCATCTATCAGATCAAGCGACAAGATTGCGTCCGTCACCTGGCCTTCTCGTGGACTTGCGGCAGACAGCCTCGCCTCCACGAGAGACCTCAGACTGAGCGAATCTGCGCCCGGTATCGCCGCGCGAATATTCGTGGAGCGGCTAGGTGATCTCGACAGCGCCTACTTGTTGTGCCACGCACCCCTTCTCGGGCTGCTCGAATCTATGGCCGCCCGCCAAGGCTTCAATTGGTATAAGGACAGACTCAGGAAAGCTGGGATCGATGCGCATCCCGGGGACGCGGTTAGCTCATCCATCGACGACCTCCCAGAGAAGTCATTCCACGATTTCAAGCGCGTTCTCGGTAACAGCGATGCTGCGGCGAAGTATTGGCTTGCGTGGGCAGAAAGGTCGAGCGTTGTCATAAAGGGTTTTCCTGTGCAATGCCCCAGATGCGGCGCCAAGCAGTGGATTCCGGTCGGGAACTTTTCCCCTCCCGTAACCTGTCGAGGCTGTGCAGTTGAAATTGAATTCCCCTTTGGAGACCGGCCTTCGATCGATTTCAAGTACAGACTGACCGAACAAACCCGACGCGTCTACGAGATCGACGCCATGGGACATGTCCTGGCCGCTAGGTTCTTCAATTCAGTCTTCAGCTTTGGCTCGAAGAGTCAGCTGATTGGAGTGCATCCCGGTATGAGTGTCTTTTCGACTAGCGCAAAGAATGAAATTGGTGAAGCCGACCTACTAATTCTCACTCGGCGGGGCGAATTCATGCCGATTGAGGTCAAGCGCGCTGCCACAGGCCTCACTGAACCCGAACTCGCGAAACTTGACCTGCTCACCGTCGCACTGCGCTCCCCCTGGAGCGGGGTGGTCGCCTGTCAGTACTCCCGTGACACCGATGGCGCGCTTGATCCAATCGCCACGCGCAACCCGGACGGAACACATCTGCGCATGGCCCTAACCTACGATCACTTGCTACAGCCGCACGCAATGTGGACCCTCGGCGGCGATCCATTCGCCCGCCAATGCTTGGACGATGACGCGATAACGAAGCGCGAGAAGGACTTCATTGCTTCCCTCATCGGTCGAGCAAAAGACGCCGATACCGATTGGTTCACGTACTCAATGCTGCGGCAAAGGACTACACCTGAAACGGATTGATTCCGTGCCAAAGAGCGAACCTTGGCAGGGGTGGTTGTGCCAGCGCCCAGTAGGTCACCTGTCATGCGGTCGCGAAGGCTCAGCAACCCCCTACGCGGCAAGGCATGAAACTGGTATTCGCTCTCCTCCGCCCGTGTCGCATATTGCTTGCCTTACGAGACGTCTCGAAGAGACCAGCGGCGAAGGGCCGACGCCCGCAGGACTTTGCGTCCGGCAAATCTCGTAACTACGTGTTGCAACCTCACTCCCGCGGCCAGGTACGAGAGGTTAGTTACGAGACGGCAGGAAGGCGATTATGGCCAAGCTCATCGGGTACGCGCGAGTATCCACGCGACAGCAGTCCACGGACCGGCAGGAAGCGGACTTACTCGCTGCCGGCGTCCGCCGCGATGACCTCTACGTCGACCATGGCGTCTCCGGTGCTCGCGCCTCCCGACCGCAATTCGACCGCGCCCTCGCGGCGCTGGAACCGGGTGACACCCTTGTGATCACCACACTCGATCGGCTGGGTCGATCGACGCAAACATGCTGGCGCTAGCTGATGAGCTCCGCGGACGCGGCGCTGGCCTTCGAGTCCTTAACCTCGGCGGCGGCGATGTCGACACCTCTACCCCTATGGGGTCGATGGTTTTCACCATCATGGCGGCGCTCGCTCAGATGGAGCACGAGATCAAACGAGAACGCGTCACTGACTCCATCAGTAAAAGACGCGCCGCCGGCCAGGACCTCGGCGGTCGCCCCCAGCGTGTGACCGACAGTCAGATCCGCAGCGCCCTCCGACTCGTCGACGCAGGAACACCGGCAGCCCAGGTCGCCCGCGACCTCGGGATGTCCCGCGCTACGTACTACCGGAGATCACGACAGCTCACCCAAGGATGACGCACGACAGCGACAGATATCGCCGCGAAAAGCACGCCTCAAAGCGCTGCGGTTCACACGCCATTCCGCGACCGCTGGTCGGTTCGAAAACACTTCGTTCAGCGATCGGCTATCGGAATGGGGGGACTCGCGATTCAGAGACTGAATTGCGGGCGTGGCCACCGGTTGACGGCACCGTCGCGTGCCGGAAGGGTTGGGGCATGACCGTCTCAGCCGGCCCACCGTCACCAGCTACACAAGACGCGATCCTGCCGGGGGCTGCGATCATCGCGAGGATACGGTTCCTGCTGATCGTGGCCTCCGGCGCCGGGGTCGTGTACGGCGCGGTGATGAGGGCGAGTAGCGGATTCTGTCCCGGGGGTGTGCGCGGTGACGGTGGCTACACTGACGCCCACGGTCAAGCCACCACAGTTCCACCGAGTTGCATCACTCTCACGCTCGGCCCGAACCCCCTGGTCTTCGTCGCACTGGCCGTGATCGTCGTCGTCGCCGTCACTCGCATCCTGCGCCGGGCACAGACACAGCAGCACGCCATCCGCATAGCCAACAAAGCGGCGATCGTGGTCGTCGCTGTTGCGGCAGGCTCGCTCGTGATCGCCTACGTGTGGTTCGTGCTCATCCCGGTGCAGTCCTGGGTGCCCGACGAGCCCTACTTCTTCCTGTATCCGTTCCCGTTCGGGACCGTCGACACCATAATCAAGCCCCTCGGATAGGGCGAGGTGGCT
This sequence comes from Cnuibacter sp. UC19_7, assembly GCF_042699995.1. GTDB lineage: Bacteria > Actinomycetota > Actinomycetes > Actinomycetales > Microbacteriaceae > Cnuibacter. The sequence goes on along the minus strand of NZ_CP170560.1, from coordinate 2,278,855 downwards.
CGCAGAGCGCCAGACCAACGTCAATGAACGATCGTCCTACATGCACGATCTCAATCATCATTAGGACGTTTAGCCCGGTTTATCCGATTTCGATAAATCTCGATCCGGACGCAATCCGCTAGGACTGCCGGGCCGTCAATTTGCGTAGTGAGAACGCCGCCATTTAGCACTGCAATCCACAAGAGAACCCGCCCTGCGGCGCCTCGCGGCTGCCGATCGGCCCGCAAACACTTCGGTGACCGATCGCCTTACGGCGACGATCACCGTGGATGGACCCTGTTAAGGTTGTAAAGATAGTATTTACAGGTGCAAGGTGGACTACCGGGCGTTCTCGCCGATCTGAAGGCCAGGTGTGATGAGCTGCTCGTCGCTCCGATACTCGGTGACCCGGCGGACCGGGCGCGGATCGTTCTCGGCGCTGTCCAGCTGAGGGAGAGCGCCGAGCGAGTCGTCGTGGCAGCCGTGCAGCAGGTGCGTGGCGAGGGAGCGAGCTGGCAGGTCATCGGGGACGCGTTAGGTGTCACCCGGCAAGCGGCATTCCAGCGCTACGGCCGACCCACCGATCCACGAACGGGAGAACTGATGAACACAATTCCATTTGCCGATGCCGCCCCTCTCGCCGCCACGGTGATCGATGACCTCGCCGAGGCGCGGTGGGGTGCGGTGACCGCCCGGTTCGACGACACCATGCGCGCCGGCCTCTCCGCAGACGCACTGGCCGCAGCGTGGGCGCAGATCGTCGGGCTCGCTGGCAGCTACGAAAAGCGCGGGGCTACCGAGGCGACTCGGGCCGCGGACATCACCATCACCAACACGCCCTTGGGGTTCGAAGCCGGCGATTATGTGGCGCGCATCGCGTTCCGCGACGACCGCACGATCGCAGGGCTCCACATCCTGAACCCGGAAGCCGCGTGAACAACTCCATGACCGGCACCGTCGATGTCACCATCAACGACAGCGACCTGGTGATCGAGCCACGGGGGTGGTGGAAAATGTTCAGCCTGCGTCGACGCTTTCGAATTCCTCGCTCGGCCATCGTCTCCGCGCGGGTGGCTAAAGACCCCACCATTGAGATTCCCGTCCGCTTCCGCGTCGGCGGCACGGGCACCGTGTCCATCAGGGCGGGGTTATGCGGGCCGAGGGAGAGCGATCTTGGTGGTGCTACCGGTACGGGCAACCCGCCGTCATCATCGCGCTCACTCTTCCGCGGTTGAGCAACCTCGTCATCATCACCGATGACAACGACGCCACAACCAGGTCCCTCAACGACAAAGACCGCGACGCTCTCACTGCTGCTGGTGACCCGTGCTGCTCTTGAGGAGCGTACGACGACCGTCTAGCGGGCACTCAACTGCTCGACTTCGGCGTATGGCCTTGGTGTCCTGATAGTCGTGTCATTGCTAATGAGCGGGGACTTGGGTGTGATTTCGAAGTCTCTGATAGTGGCCGGCACCCTTATCATCGGTGCACTGATCGCTGCCATCCATGAGCTGGCTCGCGCCTTAGTCGGCTCCGTGCGAGCAGATGTCAAAGAAGATGCGCTCGAAAGCGTAGGCGTTGCCCGCTGAGGGATCCGCTAACGGGAGGTTCGCCGGGCCTCATAGTCTTGAACCGCAACGCTTTGTGGCGTGGTCCTAGCAGCGATAGCTGCGGTGCCCGTCACTCCTCGATACGGAAGCTACCCGCCGTCGATGCGTCCAAGAATCGCCGAGGAAAGTTCACTGGCCTGACCACGCTTCGAGAGGCTATGCGCCCCTCGCTACCCGCGCCTGTCGTTGCTGGCCGGTGCGAGCGATGACCCAGGGAGCTAGGGCCGCGCCGCCGAGGATGATGACGGCGCAGGCGATGAATGCGGGGGCCCACCGGCCGTCTGCGACGATGGCGCCCACCGTGACCACTCCGACTGCCGCGCCGATCGTGTCCGCGTTCGCCTGCAGGCTCATCCCGCGGGCGACCCGATCGCCGCTCGCCTCCGTGACAAGTGTCTTCTGCAGCGGATACAGGAGGGCGAGAGAGGCAGACGTGATGATCCACAGTGCGGCTATGAGGATCACCGGCGGCGAGAGGGCCAGCGCCGCTGTGCTCGCAGCACTCGCGAGAGACGCTGCGACGTAGGCGGGTTTGCGACCCCATCGCTCGACCACGCCGTGAAGGGGGCGCGGGAGAAGGGTGAGTGCGATGCCGCCGGGCAGGTAGACCAGAGCGATCTGCCAGACTTCGAGGCCAGCATCTTGCAGCTGCAGCAGGAGCGCCAGCCCCACACCAGCCTCGGCTGCAGTGACGAAGCCACCAATGGTCATCAGAGGTGCGAGTCGGCGGGCATGTCCACGGATGCCGCCGGCGAGTTCCTCCCGCACAACGGGTGGTTCCTTGGGGGTGAGCATCAAGCGCGCGCCGGCGGCGGCCGCCGCGACGGCGAGTCCGATGAAGACTGCCGGGTATCCGAAGGCTCCGAGAAGGACCATCGCCGGCCCCCAGAAGATCCACGAGCCAAGAGCCTCTGCGGACATGAGCCCCGCGAACGTTCCCGACTCGTCGGCGAGGTACTCGGCGGCGATCGCGCGCAGCGAGATCCAGAATAGCGGGCCGGCAATGCCGCCGACGACTGCCGCAATGAACGCCATGACGGGCGCATCCGCTACCGCGTAGATCACGCAACTGAGGCTGAAGACGAAGGCTCCGACCGCGGCGACCCGGGACCGTGGACGTGTATCGGCAAGATAGCCGGCGACAGGCCGTACAAGCACCGAGGCCACGAGCTCGGCGGCCACCAGCCATCCGATCGTCGGGGCGTCGAGGCCGAGCATCGCGCCCGCCCACAGCGGGACGAGGAAGTCGAGCAGTTCGACAGGCCCGCTCAGCAGGGTCGCCGATGTCCGTATCGCCCGGCTGCGCACGGAACTCGTCGACATCCGACCACAGTAGAGGAGGTCAGTACCTTGAGGACGCGAAGCACTCCGGTAAACGATCCTCTATCGGATGCCAGTCCGGCGCTCTTCTCTGCGTCCGTCATGGCGGCGACACCAACGGGCCATCAGCTTGTTCGGTCGGGTTCTGAAGTGAGTTTCATGTCGCCGTTGGCGGCGGTGCGGGCGAGTTGCTCGATCCAGGTGCGATTGAGTGTCAGGTTCTGATCGAGGTCGTCGATGCTGAACCGGATGGGGATGCTGGGGTTGAGCCAGAGTGTCTCTCGTACCTCGCCTCGGGGGCTGTTGGTTGAGAACGAGAGTGTGAAGGATTCGTGGCGGCGGAGCTTGTCGATGATCACGATGCGTAGGTGGATGAGGGTGCGGTCGTCGAAATCGTAGTGGCGTCCCTTGTAGCCGTACTGGAGCGTACCCATAACCCAGCAATGTCTCATGAGCCACCGACACCGAGGTACCGGACCGCGCGGGTCGCGCCTTCTGCCGTGTGGGTGGGGGCTGGGGTTGCGCCAGATCACCTCGCGGGTGTGGCACGTCGGCTTGACTAGGCGGGGTTGATGAGGGTGCTTCCCGCCGGATCGGGTCACCGGCGGGAAGCGGGGATGCTCGCCATGTCAGGGTGGGGTGTGACGCCGGCGGGCGGTGGTGCGAGTTATCGGCCGAACGCGGTGCGTGCGGGGCAGTCGAAGGGATCGGCGCCGGCGGAGAGGCCCACGGCGTTGAGGTAGCGGATGACGATGCCGTAGGAGCCTACGAGCGTGGTCTCCGTGTAGGGGATCTCGTGGGTGGCGCAGTAGTCCTTCACGAGTGCTTGGGCGCGTCGCAGGTGCGGGCGGGGCATGTTGGGAAAGAGGTGGTGCTCGACCTGATGGTTCAGGCCGCCCATGAACGCCTGCACGATGGGGCCGCCGGAGATGTTGCGGCTGGTGAGGACCTGGCGGCGGAGGAAATCGACCCGGCTGTCGTGCGGGAGGATCGGCATCCCCTTGTGGTTGGGTGCGAAGGAGGCGCCCATGTAGACGCCGAAGACGGCCAGCTGCACGCCGAGGAACGCCGCGGCGACCCCTGGTGAGAGCACGAGGAAGATCGCGGTGACGTAGAGGCCGAGGCGCGTGAGGAGCATCACGATCTCGACGGGCCGCTTGTCGACCTTCCCGCGACCGAACACGGTGCGCAGGCCGTGGAGGTGGAGGTTCAGGCCCTCGAACACCAGGATCGGGAAGAACAGGTACCCCTGCCGGCGGGTGAACCACCCGTACAGTCCGCGTGCTCGGGCCGCGTCGTCTGCGGTGAAGGAGACGACGTCGCGGGCGATGTCGGGATCGCGGCCGAGGACGTTGGGATTGGCGTGGTGCCGGCTGTGCTTGGTCATCCACCACGAGTAGCTGATGCCCACGAAAAGGTTCCCCAAAGTGCGGCCGGCGAAGTCGTTCGCACGGCCGGAGGTGAAGATCTGCCGGTGCGCAGCCTCATGCGCGAGGAACGCGTACTGGGTCAAGATGATGCCCAGCGCCCCGGCCACGATCAGTTGCCACCAGGAGTCGCCTAAGAGCAGGAACACGGTGACCGCCACGGCAAGCGCGACACTGATGGTGGTGAAGGCGAGCAGGTAGAAACCCCGCCGCCGACCCAGAAGGCCGGCGTCGCGGACGTAACGCAGCAGAGCCGAGTACTCGGAGGTGATGTTGCTCCGCTCACGACGGGGACGCGCCGTCCGCACAGTAGAGGACTGCAGCGAGGCGGAATTGGTGCTCACTCTGGGCTCGATCCGATCGCGTGGCGACCGGGGCTGGGGCAACCTGTGTTCAGTCTAGTTCAATTACCGGGGAGGATCGAGGCGTCGAGCCCCCAGTTCGGTGAATTCGAGGCGGGAGAGCCTAGGGTGGATGGTAGGTAGTCCTGGACCCAGGCCGCTCACGACCCCGCTGGCACTGGTCTGGAGAACGCCATCACCTATTCGTCGGAATCTAATCCGCTGGGATTCTGTGAGCGCTTCGTGGCCGTTCTGGCTGTGGATCGAGCCTCGATCTCGACGTTCGCGGCTCCGTTCGATGCCGAGACTGTCGACGCAAGCGACGAGCTCGCTGCTCGGCTGAGCGATCTGCAGCTTGACATCGGAGAAGGACCCGGGTGGGACGCGTTCGCCACCCAGGCGCCGGTAGCCGTTCCCGATGTGGCCGTCGTGAGCGCCCGCTGGCCGTTGCTGGTCGAAGCTATCGCCGCGCTAGGTGTCAACGCGACCTGGTCGTTCCCGCTGTCCGTGGGCACTCTTAAGATCGGGGCGGTCGATCTTTACTCCAGCGTCACGGATACGCTGACCCCGATGGCGTTGGCTGCGGGTGCTGTTCTGGCAGACGCCACCGCGACTGGCGTGCTGCGTCACGCCCTGGAACATCGTTACGACAGCGCGGAGGACGACGGTCCACATGCCCGCCGCGAGGTACATCAAGCAACCGGGATGGTGATCGCGCAAATGCGGGTCACTCCTGCCGATGCGCTGCTGCTCATCCGGGCGCACGCTTACGCATCTGGCCGGAGTGTTCGGGAGACAGCCGCGGACATCATCGCCCGCACCATCAGCCTGGAACCCGATCAGTCCGACGGTGGGGCGTAAGTTGGGCGCATGAAGGCACACAACCGCGAAGAGCTCCTCGCTGAAACGTTTGTGAGCCTTGCAGACACTCTCATCGCCGACTATGACATTGTCGAGCTCCTCCACACCCTCGTCGAACGCACCGTGCGCATCCTTGGGGCATCCGACGCCGGCATCCTGCTCCCCGATAGCAACGGCACCCTTGACGTTGTCGCCTCGACCAGTGAGCGCAGTCACCTCATCGGTCTGCTGCAACTTGGCGCCGATGAAGGGCCCTGTCTTGACGCCTACATCAACGGCCAGATTGTCTCCGTTGACGACATCGCCGCCACGTATGCCCGATGGCCAACCTTTGCCACCGATGCAGGAGCGGCGGGCTACCAAGCCATGTACGCCATTCCCATGAGGTTGCGGGCTGAGACCATTGGGTCGTTGAACCTTTTCAGCGACCGATCCGGGCCGATGGACCCACAAGACACAGCCGCTGCCAGGGCGTTGGCTGACATCGCCACGATAGGTATCCTTCAAGAGCGCGCGTTGCGCGAATCTGATCTCGCTCGGGAACAACTTCAACGTGCCCTCGACAGTCGCATCCTCATCGAGCAGGCCAAAGGTGTTCTTGCGCAGACCATGCACGTCGACATGCACGACGCGTTCACGATGCTCCGCGATCGAGCCCGTCATTCCGGCCGACGCCTGTCCGTCGTCGCGCAGGAGATCATCGACGCTTCTGCTAGCCGGCCCTAGCCGAATCCGGCAGCGAACTCTGGTGGCGGGCAATCCAGCCGAGCTAAGCTGGAGCCAGGCAGCCCCGGACCCGGTCGCCACGTAGTCGGACTACGTTCTGCGGCGTCCTTCTCTGTTGATGACTGCCACAGCCATCGCCTTGCTCCACATACGCAGATGAGGCGGCCAGGCGTGGCATCGACAGGAGGTTCACAAGATTCCTGGTCCGTCACCAGTCGGAGAACGACCATGGGATACCTGCACATTGGACAAACAGGATTTGTCACCGCCATCGACGACCGGGCACTCGCCCATCTCAAAGTCGTCGTGCTCTCAGCACTCCGGAAAGATCAGCGACTCTCGCTTACCCTCAGTCGTGGCACCGCAGAAGGAGGTGGCCGGGAGACGTTCTGGATCCATCCTGGCACCGACCTCAGATTCTCGTTCCTCGGCGGGCGTCCCCCACGCCTTAACCCCAGCTGGCTTCGCATTATGGTTGCGTCGTGCCAGGCAGACACCGGCCTTTACATCATGGATGAACCGGCCGGGAGGCCGGGTGGTCGGCTCGCGGAGGAATACGTTGACGACGCGGGTTCGTGATACCTGAGATCACGGGCCCTCGACACCAGGCCGCCCTGTGAGTGGGCCGGCTCTGGGTCGGCTGGGATGCGCTCCCCACCGGTACGTCCCGTCCGGGCTAGGGCCACGATGCCGCGGGTAGCTCGCGGTGTCGTCAGTTTCGTAGCGCGACTCATTGTCGTGGGCCCCTCAGCGTCCAGCACGGTGATGAGATGTGCGTGGAGGTGAAGGGGGCTGGATCCATGGTCGCGGATTTTCGATCATGCAGATGCGGACGGTGAGGGCGACGGGTTTGGGGTGGGCGTGTGTGAGGTGGTGGAGGAGTTCCCGGGTGACTTCCTGGCCGGTGATGTCGGCTGAGGGTGTGGGGCTGATGCCGATGTTGACGCTGATGGCGGTGCTGTCGGGATGGTCTTGGATATGGACGAGAGGTCCTGATTGGGCGGGCAGGAGGGTGTTGAGCAGTAAGGCCGGGGCGGGGGTGGCGGCGTAGATGGTTTGGACGCCTGGAATGCTGCGGAGGAGGGTCTCAATGCCGTCGGCGAGGGACGAGGTAGTTTTCGTCATGGTCAGCTTCCTGGCCGGTTGAGTACGTCTCGGACGATGATGTCGATGGTGGTGACGTTGAGGCGGGTGTGGGTTCGGAGTGCGGTATCGGTGGCGCGTTTGAGGTCGTCGGCGCTGGCGGGGATGTTGTAGCCCCAGAGCGCGGTGGCTTCGACTTCGACGCCGATGGGGGTGTCGGGTTGGGTGATGTCGCCGCGGAAGCGGATGCCGCCGACGATCAGTCCGGGGAGGCTGTCGCCCGCGGCTCGGATCAGAGCCCGCACGGCGCCTTCGGTGATGACGATCTGGTGGGCGCCGTCGTGGCGAAGGGGAATGTCTCGTCCGGCTCGGGCTTGGTGGCTGATCTGGGAGAGGATGCCGGCTATCCAGGTTTCATCGACGGGGGGAAGGGAGTCTGCGTCAGCGTCGGTGTTGAGAAAGGTGGCGGTGACGGTTTTGAGGTGGGCGATGGCGGCGAGAGCGATTTGGCAGCCGGCGGAGTGGTCGATGCTGAGGTTCGCGGGGCGCCGGCCGGCGTCGTCGTAGTCGACGAGCCGCCACCCGTCCGGGAAGCAGGTCAGACTCCGGGTTGTGGTGAAGAGGTGCGTGGAGGCGGCGGTTGTCTCCTCCCGGTCAACCGGCGTGGGTGATGGGGCCTGAAGCGTCCCGGCTGCGGTGGGTGCGGTTGAGGTCGAGAGCTTTGTATTGCAGGAAGGTGCAGAGGTTGCCGGCGACGACGAATTCCGCGGCGACACTCGCGAGTTGGTAGGGGGTGAGAGCTAGGTCACGAAGACGTGGGGTGAGGGTGGCTTCCCAGTGTGGATCACCTATCGCCCGGGGCTGCATGTAGATGTCGGCGTACTCGTTCTTCAGGTGCACGATCACGAGTCCGGTGTCGGCGCCGTCCGAGCCGTCTTGGAGGGCGACGTTCAGGCTCCCGGCGATCCGGTGACCCTGTTCACGGAACTCTTGCACCCATTCTTCGAGGAGGGCTTTGCTGAGTTGCATGCGCTGCGGCTCCCCCACGCTCATCGAGTCCACCGGGAGATGCCGCGGCCAGCGTGGTGTGCAGAGGGTGGGGTGGCGCCCATGGCGGGTCCTGACTGGTCGGTGTCGACTTCCCAGCCGGGTGCGTGGGGAGCTCCCCCTTCAGATCCCGTCAGGCTACACCCGCGCCGGGATGGACCTTCCCGGCCATGGGGAGGGGGACGGTCAGAGGTCGAGATCGAAGTCGACAAAGGTGATGTCGGTGTCCTCGTCCTCGGTGGTCTCGGGTAGGCGGGTGCTGCGTGCGGGGAGGTAATCCAACCGGACCGGGGTGGCTTGGTTGATGAGCACGTCGCTGCTGCCGCGACTGTGGAGGAGGTGGAGCAGGTCGCCACCGGAGCGGACGGCGGCGACGATCTCTGCGCGCACTCGTTCGACGTCGACATCCGGGTCGAGGACGAAACGGCCGTGGCCGATCTGCAGCACTGTGGGCATGGGGGGCTCTTCCGGTGATCGGCGGAGCGTCCACCGGGTGCGCTCGCTGTCTGGATGATCGGCGAGTGCCCTCACCCTAGGCACCGGCCCCCCGGGCGGAGGCGGGGATTGACAAACCATCCAGGCTCAGCAGGAACACGGGCTGGCGATAAATCCCGGCAGGCGGCGGTTCTGCCCTAGTTTGTCGCGGTGGGGTGGGAGATGCCGCGGGTGCCGCTGGCGCGGTCCCAGTCGAGGGACTTGAACTGCAGGAACGTGCACAGGTTGCCCGCTACCACCAGTTCCGCGGCCAGGCCGGCGAGCTGGTAGGGGGTGAGGTTCAGGTCGCCGGGGCGTGGGGTGAGGGTGGCTTCCCAGAGGGGATCGTCCAGCCCTTGCGGCTGCATGTAGACGTCGGCGTACTCGTTCTTCAGGTGCACGATCACGAGCCCGGTGTCCGCGCCATCGGATCCGTCCTGCAACGCGACGTCCAGGCTCCCGGCGATGCTGTGCCCCTGCTCACGGAACTCCTGCACCCACTCTTCGAGGAGGGCCTTGGAACGGTAGGGAACGTCGGATAGGTCGATGTCCATCGGACACGATCGTCTCATCCACGCCCGGATGAGCCAAACGGCAGGTGGGTGATAGAGCCCCGGGTGCTTCCCGCCGGATCGCGTCACCGGCGGGAAGCGGGGACATGCTCACCGCGTCCAGGGGGTGGGGCGGACGCCGGTGGGCGGTGGTGCGAGTTGTTGGCCGAGACGGCCCGTCCGTAGGGCCGGACAGGGCGCAGGCTGCTGTGCCGGGCCGTTCCGTCGACGCGGAACCCGAATCGCGGCTATCCGGCGCGCTTGGTGCCGCGGGCTCGCTGCAACGTGGTGGCGTGGCGTGGCCGTGAGGGTCTGGGCGGTTGGATGGCGTCGCGGTACCGCTGCAGGTAGGCGGTGTACTCGCTGTCGTTGCGGGTGAGCTGCTCGGCGGACGCCGTGGCGGTCAGCTCGACCTTCGGCACCAGCAGGTCCGTATCGGTCACCTGCTGGGGGTAACGGAAGTGTCCCCGGTTGGTGGGGATCATGTCCGCGTCCACCATGGGGGTGGCGTCAGCGGGTTCCGGTTGAGGGGTGGTGCCCATGCGTGGGCTCCTGACTGGTCGGAGTCGACTTCCCAGCCGGGGTTGTGGGGAGCTCCCCCTTCAGATGCTGTCACGCTACACCCACCGTCTGAGCCTCCGAGATCCCGCAAGGCCACGTCTCTCCCGGATCGGCGTCCGATCGGAGATGGTCCGCGATGCGTGGGCTGCCCCGACAGGGGCGTGTCCGTGCCGGTGGTCGGGGGTGGTGAACGACGTGGCTTCCCGGGTAAGACGTCGACGTATGGCCGAGGTTCCCGGCTGGGAGCGTGTACATGTGTGCGCTCTACGGTTCGGAAATGGACACACCTACCGCTCGTGAGAGGTCCGCGACGATCACCCCGATCCATACCGCGAGGACCGGAGACCTGCGGGTGATGGAGATCGTCGCATCCGCGCTACCGGTCACCCTGTTGACCCCGGACGCGCCCGACACCTACACGGTGACCGGGGTGTTCTCCCGAAGTGTGGACCCGATCGAGGCTGCGATCCTGCATTCGCACACGTCCTCCGCCACGATCACCGCTGCGGGGTTCCCGGGCGTGACGTTGCATGTCTCTGACCGCAGGCTGCTGATCGGGAACACCAACCTCGACATGCTGCAGGCGGGACTGGCGAACGTGATCGGTCAACTCCTCCTGGACGCCGCGACCACGGCCGTGATCCGGCGGCAGCAAGTCGAGACCGACCTCGCCCAAGCCCTCGCCGCCGACGCCGAACGAGCCGAGAGAGTGCGAGACATCACATCCACCATCAGCTTCGGTCCCTCCCGTTACAGCTGAGCTGTGGGAGCGACGTTCAGGTGAGGTGTTCTCGCACCACCCGCAGTGCCCGCAACCGCTGGTCTCGGTCTGCTTCTCGTGTGATGCCTTGCTCCATCCAGAAGATCTGACCGTCATCATCCGCGACCGACGCGTCAGCGCCCGCCTGCAGCGCGCCGTCAGCCATGGACGTCAGGAGATTCTCCGCGCGCTCCACATCCGCAACCGACGGCTTCAACGCCAACACGGCACGAATGGCACGGACCACCTGCTCATCCACATCGGATGAGGTCCCGTGAACATCGGAGAGCTCACCCACGATCCTGATCTCCATCGCCAGCCCGCCCGTCATAACCCCCGACCATAGACCCCTTACCGCCCACGCACGGCGTGCCGGCGAGAAGGGGCAGCCATCCCCTGTCGGCGGGACGATGGATTCGCGCCGCCCGCGCGCCTGATGGACGAAAGCGCAGTCCGACGCTGGGACCGGACGCGCTTCGGCTGTGAGGCCGCACAGTCAGACCCCGTAACGTCCGAACATGAACTCAGATCCCCATTCCGTCGGCACCGCCTCACTCGGACTGGCCACCGTCCTCACCAACGAGCTCCCCACCTCGCTGCTGACCCCCGAGGCTCCGGAGAGATACACGGTGTCCGCGGTGTTCACTCGGCGGCCGATGAAGGAGGAGATCACAGGCATCCTGTCGACAGACACCCGGGACCATTTGAGCGCAGCGGGCTACCCGACAGTGGAGCTGAAGGTCAGTGATCGCCGGCTGGAGATCGAGAACACGAACCTGGAAGAGCTCGCAGACGGCCTCGCCACGATCCTCGCGGACCGCCTGCAGAGCATCAGCGCCGATGCTGCCGCGGAACGTGATCGGATCTCAGCCGCACTGTCAGCCGCGACGCAACAGGAAACCGACCGCGCAGCGCTGGTCGCGCTAGCGGCAGCAACGATCCGCTTCAACCCCAGCAGCAGCCTCGACACGGGAGCTTCGGCGTCGAACTGACCGGCAGCGCCAGCGCGACGGCTCCGACACCCCGGGCCGGCCCGCGTGACCGCATGGAGCTGAACTTGTGTACGCACACATGTGGGAAAGCTAGTGTCGGGTTCGACGGAAGAGGGTCTCCCATGACCGCATCACATGCCGACATCACTCACCGATTCGAGCCCTCATGCTGATAGCGATCGTGGTGATCCTCGCGGCGTGGGTCGTTCTCGCGATCGTGGGCTTCACAATCAAGGGCCTGCTGTGGCTGGCGATCATCGCGATCGTCCTCTTCGTGGCGACCGCGATCATAGGCATCGTCCGGCGTCGCGCCACCATCCGCAAACGACAGACCTAGACACGCCGAATACAGCGAAGACCAGCCCTAAGGCATAAGCAGCAGACTCGCCGAGCGGTAGTCGACCCCGACAGAATGCCCGCGTCGCCCACCAAGTCCGGTCGTTGTTGTTGTGACGCGACCGGTCTGCTGGCCGCATAGCTGGAGTAGTGCCGGAGGCCCGCCGATGCCAGGTGTTCGGGCAGTCGGCGGACCCACGCACGAGATCAGATCTGCTGGCTGGCGTTCATCGTGACCACGATGGTCAAGGTGGGCGGTAGATCGAGGTCGGCCGGGCCTATCGTGGCACCGTTGCGGTCCGTGACAACCAGCGCGTTCAGCACTGTCCTGTCTCCGGGTTCACGGGCATCTTGCCGCACACGGTTCCTCCAGGCGGGGCGCTGTCCGTGATCGTGGTTGTCACGGCCGACCATCTTGTGACCGTGCCAGCTGGGAGACCGTCTTGGTCCTTCACGAGGACTTCGCGTTCGCCGATGAACGTGCCTGTTTCGGGGTCGACGATGATCTCGACTCGCGATCCCCAGGCCTGTTCTTCGCGTCCGATAGCGACTCCGGTACGACCATCGAGGGTGACCTGATCGTCGAGGAACTCCACTCCTGGGATCATGGCCGCGGCCTGATACATCGCCGCCCGGAGGTCTGCGGGGACGTTGCCGATCCGGAGGCGATCCGCGATGAACACCAGGGCCTCAGTGTCCGGCGAAGGTCCAGCGCCGAGGGTGACCCGATAGATGTAGTTGAGCAGGCGGTAGGGATCACGAGGAAGAGCTGTGAGGTCGTCGAAACCGGCGCCTGCCGCTCCACCATAGAAAGCGCCGCCCGGCGCGCGGAGAAGGTCCCCGGTCTCGAAGGAGTTCTCCTCGGTCATCATCTGCGTCCACTCCGCGGCTGTGGCTGCAGAGGCGGCGCCGAAGGTCTGGGCCACGGTCTGCGGACCGCGAACCCACACCCAGTCGTCGGCCGGATCGGCCGGTCGGTAGAGGGTGTCGTCCGTGCTGATGGCGAATGGGGTGGTCCCTTCGCCGAGGTCAACATGGGCGATGTTCTCGGCGCGGGTGCGCACCTCGAGGAACTCGCCGGGGGCCAAGACCGGATCGGTGGCGGCTATCGCGGCCGCGCTGGCCTCGCTCAGCGCGGCGGCGGCGGCAGGGTCGGCCGATCCTCGCCAGCCCGCCAACCCGACGATGTCGGTCATGACCAGAGCACCGGCCAGGGCCGCGGCGCCGATCGTGGACAGCCCGCCGATGGCCAGGCGTCGACGTGCGCGGTGAGGAGGGCGTTCAGCTGTCGTCACGGGACCTGCTGCTCGCTCGAGGAGGGCCGCTCGCCCACGGTTGAGTGCCGCCGGCGACGGCTGCGCGTCGCTACGCGCCCTGCGCAGCAGCGTCAACTCGTCCATCATCTGTCTCCCGTTCTGTGTCGGACACACCCGCCGCGCCACGAAGGCGTCGGCGGGCTCTATTCAGTCGTGAGCGAACGGTCCCGACGGGCACGTTCAGTGCAGCAGCGACGCCGGCGTAGTCCAGGTCACCCCAGGCATACAGCAGAAGAGCGTCCCGGTCGGCAGCAGGCAATCTGCGCAACGCGCTAGCGAGTCGACGCGCCAACCGCGCGGCATCCATCCGGGCGCCGGCTTGCTCGATCATGTCTGGCGCGAGCATGGTCGAGAGATCAGCGACCATGCCCTTCCACGCCCGAGCCTCCAACCGCACGTGCTTGCGCATCAGACGGGTGGCGATCCCCAGTAGCCAAGGGCGCGCGTCAATCACAGTGAGGTCGTAACCACTGCGCCGTTCGAAGGCGACGAGGAAGGTCTCGGACATGACGTCCTCGGCTCGGTGCTCACCGATCCGGTCAGCCGCGTAACGGAAGACCGTCGTCGCGTGTCGGTCGAAGAGCATCGCAAACGCTCCCGGCTCATCGCGGGACCGTTCGATCAGTTCGTTGTCGGTGCTCACGTCTGTATTGCCCATTTGAGGAGTTTGAGTTCACGTTTGACGGGATATCGATTCACCCCTCCGCCCATGATCAGGTCCGTAACCCTGTCGTGTCGATGTAGGGGGCGTGGGCATGGAACAAGCGTCACCAGGAACGGACGTTGCACTGTCACCGATCTCTTGGTGATTCGTCACTGATGTCCTGGGACATAACAGGGCAGAACCGGCGCTACGGCTCAGACGTGACGTGGAAGGCTGTCAACACTTTCCTGACCCGCCCGAAGCCGATCACCCTCACCGACGAGGAGCTGCGCTCGGCAGAGGACACGACCGAGCCGGCCACACCGCCTCGGGTGAAGGCGTGGGTGCGCTACCCAGAGGCCACCGTCGAGGTGGAGGGCCGAGTGCTGGCGTTCAACGAGCGCGTGGCGCTGGTTGAATACGACGTGCTCGGCGGGGAGACGCAGGGGGCATGGGTGTGGCGCTCGGCCGTCACCGATCAGCGACCGGAGCCGCGGTGAAGGCATTCGAAGTGGACCGGCGCGACGCGACGCCAGGCCAATCCCCGACTGGCGCGCGCAGCAGCGCTCGGTGGAACAGATTCCGGGGCCACTGATTGACTCGGAAACACTTCGGCCAGCGATCGGCTACCGGTATGAGAAATGCATGACACGCTCATCACAGGCCCGGACTCCGAGAGTGGTCGCCGGTTGACGGCGCCGGCGCGTGCCGGGAGGGTGGGGAGATGACCGTCTCAGTCGGCCCACCGTCACCCACCGCACACGATGCGACCCTGCCGGGGGCGACGATCATCGCGCGACTAGGGTTCCTGCTCATCGTCGCCGCGGGCGCCGGGGTCGTATACGGCGCGGTGATGAGGGCCAGCCCGGGGTTCTGCCCCGGGGGTGTGCGCGGTGACGGCAGCTACATCGACGCCCACGGCCAATCCACCACGGTTCCGCCGAGTTGCATCACGCTCACGCTCGGCCCGAACCCCCTGGTCTTCATAGCCCTGGCGGTGATCGTCATCGTCGCCGTCACTCGCATCCTGCGTCGGGCGACGACGCAGGAGCACGCCATCCGCATGGCCAATCGGGCCGCGATCGTCGTCGTCGCCGTTGCGGCAGGCTCGCTCGTGATCGCCTACGTGTGGTTCGCGCTCATCCCGGTGCGGTCCTGGGTGCCCGACGAGCCGTACTTCTTCCTGTATCCGTTCCCGTTCGGGTCCGTCGACACCGTGATCGAACCCCTCGGGTAGGGCGAGCTCACCCCGCCGTGGGGAGGCGGACCGTGACGCGCAGGCCGCCGCCGGCGCGGGGGACGAGCTCGAGCGAGCCGCCGTGGGCGTGCACGATCCGGGCCGCGATGGCGAGCCCGAGGCCGGCCCCGGCGTGGTCGACGCGGGCGCGGGCGGCGCCCCGTTGGAAGGGCTCCGTGTAGCGGACGACCTCGGACCGGGTCAGCGGCTCGCCCGAGTTCTCGAGCGTCAGCGTCGACCCTTCCGGGGAGGATGCGGTGGTCACCGACACCACCCCGCCTGACGGCAGGTTGTGCACGATAGCGTTGTGCAGCAGGTTCGTGGTGAGCTGCAGAAGGAGCGCCGACGAGCCCGATGCCGGGGCCGCCTCGCCCGACACCTCGACGGTCACGCCCCTGCGCTCGGCGAGCGGGAGGAGCGACTCCGCCGCGGTCTCCGCCAGCAGCGAGAGGTCGACGCTCTCGCGCTCGAAGGGGACCTGCTCGGCCCGGCTCAGCAGCAGGAGCGCCTGCGTGAGGTCGATCGCCCGGCCGTTGATCTCGGCGAGACGGTCCATGAGCACGCGGGTGTCGGCATCCGGATCGCTGCGGGCGACGTCGAGCAGCACCTGCGTGGTCGCGAGCGGGGTGCGCAGCTCGTGCGAGGCGTTCGCCGCGAACCGCTGCTGCTCGGCGACCTGCGCCTCGAGCCGAGCCAGCATCGAGTCGAAGCTGTCGGCCAGCTCGCGGAACTCGTCCTGCCTGCCCTCCAGGCGGATGCGGTGCGACAGCGTGCCCCGTGCCGCCTGCCTCGTGGCGGCGGTGATCCGCGCGAGCGGGGCGAGCATCCGGCCCGCCAGCACCCACCCGCCCACGAGCCCCAGGACGAGCAGGAACAGGAGCGCCCAGGCGGCCGGCGGAACGAAGGCCCGGACGAGGTCGCCGCGGTTCGGGACGAACGGACCCGCGGACGTGATGTCGCCGTTCGGCACGTAGCGGAGGAGGAACACCCACACGACCGCGAGCAGCAGCGTGCCCGCGACCAGGAGGAACCCGGCGTAGCTCAGGGTGAGCCGCACCCGCACGCTCATCCCCGGCAGTCGGTCGCTCATCGGGATCCTGTCCCGATGCGGGTCTCGGCATCGATCCGGTAGCCGACACCCGGCACGGTCGCGATGAACCACGGCTCGCCGAGCCGCTTGCGCAGCGCCGACACGGTGATCCGCACCGCGTTGGTGAACGGATCGGCGTTCTCGTCCCACGCCCGCTCGAGCAGCTCCTCGGCGCTCACCACGCCGCCCTCGGCGGCGAGCAGCACCTCGAGCACCGCGAACTGCTTGCGGGTCAGCGCCACGTACCGCCCCTCGCGGAACACCTCGCGCCGGAAGGGGTCGAGCCGTACCCCGGCCAGCTCACGCACCGGCGGCCGCAGCTGCCCGCGCCGCCGGTCGAGGGCGCGGAGTCTCAGCACGAGCTCGCGCAGCTCGAACGGCTTCGTGAGGTAGTCGTCGGCGCCGAGCTCGAATCCGGACGCCTTGTCGTCGAGCCGATCGGCGGCAGTGAGCATGAGGATCGGGATGCCGAGGCCGGACGACACGATGTGGGCGGCGACCTCGTCGCCCGACGGCCCGGGGATGTCGCGGTCGAGCACGGCCAGATCGTACGTGTTGAGGTCGAGCAGCTCGAGGGCGGTGTCGCCGTCGTCGGCGATGTCGGAGGCGATGGCCTCGAGACGCAGACCGTCGCGAATGGCCTCGGCCATGTACGGCTCATCCTCGACGATCAGCACCCGCATGACCTCATGGTAGGAGCCGCGACCTATCGTCCGCGTATCAGAATCCGCGTACGCCCTCGCAACCTGCGCTCGTCTTCCCTGGAGGCATGACCACCTCAGCACCCCGGCGCACCGGTACTCGGACCCTCGCCCTCGTCGCGATCGCGGTGGGAGCCCTCGCCGTGCTCTTCGCGCTCTCCCTCCCGCTCCTCCTGTCGTCCTCGGCCCTGTCGCTCGGCGGGCGTCCCATCCACGATGCTCCGCTGCTCGGTCCCGCGACGGCGTCGGAGGGATCCGGCGCCGCCGCAGGCACCGGATCGGCGGACGGCGCTCTCCCCGATGGGGCGACCATCGACGACGACCGGTATCCGGGCATCACCCGCCTCGACCCGACGCTGCGCTCCGCGCTGAGCGCCGCGGCCGAGGCGATGGCGGGTGACGGCATCCGGATGACGGTGACGAGCGGATGGCGCTCCGCCGCCCTGCAGGAGCAGCTGCTGCAGGAGGCGGTGGGGGAGTACGGATCGCGGGAGCAGGCGGAGCGGTGGGTGGCGACCCCCGAGACCTCGCTGCACGTCGCCGGCCAGGCGGTGGATGTGGGCCCATGGGATGCGGCGATCTGGCTCGACGACCACGGCGCCGAGTACGGCCTGTGCCGGATCTACGTGAACGAGCCGTGGCACTTCGAGCTGCGCCTGGAGGCGATGGGCGGCGGATGCCCGCCGACCTACCTCGATCCCACCGAGGATCCGAGGCTGCAGTCATGAGCGCCACGCACTCGGCCGCCCGGCCGGTCGGGAGACCGTTCCTCGCTGCCGTCCTCGTGCTCTACCTCGTCGTCCTCACGTGGTTGGTCGTCTGGAAGCTCGCGGAACCCTACGTCGGGACGTCCGGTGACCGGCACCTCAAGCTGATCCCGTTCGTCGCCACCGAGCTCGCCGGTGCGAGCCGGCCCATCGAGGTCGTCGGCAACGTGGTGGTGTTCGTGCCGTTCGGACTCCTGCTCGGGCTCCTCGCGCCGGCCCGCTTCTGGCTCAGCGCGCTCGTGATGGCCGCGACCAGCTGCGCGTTCGAGCTGGCGCAGTACGTGCTCGCCGTCGGCGTCACCGACACCACCGACGTGCTCACGAACACGGCCGGCGGAGTGCTGGGTCTCGTCGTCATCCGCCTGGCGGAACGGTCGGCTCGCTCTGGTGAACCCATTCGGGGGCGGGCAGGGCGCAGCGGCGGTGGATAGCGTGAGCCTCGTGACCGATGAGCGGAGCCCCGAGGACATGAGCACTGAGACCATCCGCCCTGGGGACGAGGGGTTCGAGAGGGCCGTCGTCGAGGGCGTCTTCAACGCGATGGTGGCGGCCGGGCGGCCGGCGGCGGTGGTGCGGCCGCGGAGCGAGGACGAGGTCGTGCGGGCCGTGAAGGACGCGGTCGCGGGCGGGCAGAGGATCGCGGTGCGTTCGGGTGGGCACAGCTGGGTGGCCGCGTCCGTGCGCGAGGGTGGGGTGCTGATCGACCTGGGGAAGCTCGATGGCATCACGGTCGATGCCCAGCAGATGGTCGCGACGATCGGGCCCGCGGTTCGGGGGAGGATGCTGTCGGCGGCGCTCGAGGCCGAGGGGCTGGCGTTCCCCGTGGGGCACTGCGGCGACCCGGGCGTGGGTGGGTTCCTGCTCGGGGGAGGGCTCGGCGTGAACTGGGGGGCCTGGTTGCCGTCGTGCTTCTCGATCCGCAGCCTTCGGGTGGTGACCGCGGACGGCGAGCTGCGGACCGCATCCGCCGAGGAGAACCCCGAGCTGTTCTGGTTGGCTCGTGGTGCCGGGCCGGGCTTCCCTGGGATCGTCACATCGATCGAGGTCGCGCTTCGCCCGGCACCCGAGGCGGTGCGCGTGAGCACGTGGGTGTACCCGCTCGAGGACGTGGCCGCCGTCACGAGATGGATCACGGAGGCCTCGGAGAGGCTCGTGCCGAACGTCGAGGTGGCGGTGGCGACCCAGGGGGCGGAGAGAGCCGGCGGTTCGGGCGAGCATCCGCTGGTCGTCAGCGTGGCCGCGACGGCCGTCATCGAGGCGGGCAGCGACATCGACGCACTCGCACCGCTCGGCGACGGGGCACCCGGGCTCGTCCCGCTCGAGCGGTTCGAGGGGCCGGCACGGATGAGTGAGCTGCACGTGCCGGTCGACGCCACCTATCCCGAGGGCGCTCGCTACCTCGCCGACACGTTCTGGACGCACGCTCCGCTCGACGAGGCCGTCGCTCCACTCGAGGCGCTGATGGCGTCCGCGCCGTCGGGCAAGAGCTACGTGCTGACGGGGATGCCCGCGAACGGCCGGGGTGCCGATCTGCTGCCCGTCGGCGAGGCCGCCTACGGCATGCACGACACCACGCTCATCATCGTCTACGTGATCTGGGACGACCCCGCGGACGACGCGGCGAACCGCGCCTGGCTCGACGAGGTCGCCGCCGCCCTGCTGCCGACGTGCACGGGGCACGCGCTGAGCGAAGCGGACATCCGTGAGCACCCCGAGCGCATCGCCCGCTCGTTCCGCCACGAGGACTGGCCCCGCGTGCAGGACCTCATCGCCCGGTTCGACCCCGAGGGGGTCTTCTACGGCTTCCCGAGAGCCTGAGGGCGTCAGGCCGCGTCGGCGAGGCGGGAGCGCGGGATGGTGGCCGTGAAGCTGGTTCCCGTATCGTCGCTCTCGACCGCGATGCGGCCCTTGTGGGCGGCCATGGTGCTCTTCGCGAGCGTGAGCCCCAGGCCGAAGCCCTGGATGGCGTTGTGGTGCGCGTAGGGGGTGCGGTAGAAGCGGTCGAAGATGCGGGTCTGCTCGCCTCGGCTGATGCCGGGGCCGTCGTCCTCGACGGTGATGGAGATCGCGGAGGGGGTGACCGATTCGGTGACCCGGATGGTCGACCCGACCGGACCGAACTTCACCGCGTTGTCGATGATCTCCTCGAAGGCCCTCTGCAGGCGCTCGCGATCCGCCTCCGCTGAAGCGGCCTCCGTCGAGTCGCGCACGACCTCGATGCGCTGCTGGCGCGTCTGCGCCTGCTGCTGGAGGGCGGCGACGGCGCGGTCGAGCACGGCCCCGACATCGGTGGGTTCGAGAGCGAGCGGGGAGGAGATCGAGGTCGCGGCCAGCAGCTGGTCGATGCGATCGCGGAGCGTGGCGACATTGCGGAGCACCACGCTGAGGTATCCGAGGCTCTCGGCATCGGCCGGGTCGATCGAGTCCTCCAGCAGGTCGAGGAAGCCGGTCATGCTCGTCAGCGGCGTGCGCAGCTCGTGCGAGACGGTGGTGAGGAACTCCTCGCGGACGTCGATGGCGAGGGCGAGCTCGGTGATGTCGTAGGCGACGATGACCGTGCCGAGGAGCTCGCCATCCGCCCGGTGCACGCGGCGGGATGACGCCATGATCGCGATCTGATGGTCCGCCGGACCGACCCACTCGACGTGATCCGCGATCTCCTCGCCGCGGAGCGCCCGCGGGATGATCTGCTGGTCGTACGGGATGGTCGTCTCTCGGTCGGCCATGAGGACGTCGTCGCCGGCGTATGGCGGTTCGTCGAGGGCGAATCCGACCAGGCCGACCAGGTCGGACGCCAGCTCGTTGGCGATGACGAGTCTCTTGTCGGCGCCGTAGAACGCGACGCCCGCGTTCACCGTGTCGAAGATCGCCCGCGACAGCAGGGCGCTGTCCTGCGTCTGCTGGAGCAGGACGGCCTGCGCATCCATCGAGGCGACGAGGCGCCGCCGGTTGCGACGGAGCTGCGCCGCCGCCAGGTTGACCACGAATGCGACGCCCACGATGAGCACAGGGAGCAGGACGACGTTCGACCACTCGAGCGGCGACGCGGGCCACCTGCCGCGGAAGGCGAAGGGAAGCGACGTGATGGCCAGTGCGCCGACCACCGCGATGACCATCGCCCACGGCTTGAATCCGTAGGCCAGCCACAGCACGGGGAAGATCGCGAGGATGCCCACGGAGGGGAGCGCGTCGAGCAGCTCGCCACGCACGAGGGCGATTCCGACGATGTCGACGACCGCCACCGAGATCAGGCTGCTGGGGTTCCAACGCTGCCAGGGCAGGAACAACGCGAGCGCGGAGGCCGCGACGATGAGGGCGAGTCCCGCGAGCAGCGTCGGTGAGCCGAATTCGCCGGGAAGGGAGAAGGCGACCAGGACGGCGACGAACGCGGATCCGACGAGGAGCGGCAGCTGGGCCCGGATGAACACACGCCTGCGGCCGTGCGGAGTGGCCTCCAACTCGAACAGCGGCATCCGTGCCTCCCCAGCGCAGCCCGTGGACCGGTAGGTCCATCATCGGGTGTCCTGAGCGCGTTTCCTAGCGAATGTCGCGCGGGCGAGAGCGTGCAGTAGCACGGATACAGGCGCAGCGCCGCGTCAACACGGAACTCATCGAGAAACCACAGCGCCGCCGCGCCCCGATCACATCGGCCGAAAGCGCCTCTCGGCGAAGGAATCAGCGGCGGTAGCCCGAACGGCCTGCGTCGATTTGGGACTGGAGGACGCGAAGCTCGGTCGCCAGACCAGGATCGGACCCTGCGACCGCATCAGCTCGTCGCCCCACGGTGTCGTGACGGCGGAGCAGTGCGACCGTCGCCGTCATAGCTGCGGCAAGGCCGAGCGCTCCGACGCTGACTGCGGCGATGATACTTCCCATGATCAGCTCCCCTCCAGTGGGTGTCCGATCACGCTAGTCGGTCCGGCAGAGAGAAGCCCGTGAACCGCCCTCAGGAAACACGAACGAGAGAAGGCAGAAGGAGAACACACGGCCGAGTACTCGGGGCATGGCCACCACCATTAGGAGACTCTGACGCTAGGTGAGCGAGCTGCTCAGCGGATGCGCGTGAGCGGAGCCGCGTGGGCGCGGGCCGCCTCGCGGCAGGCGACGAGAGCGGCGGCCGACGCGGGGTCGGCGGCGTGGTCGACGAGGCGGGCGGCGACGAGGGCGCGGTGCGCCGCGCTCTCGCGGCCCCAGCGCTCGAGGGTGGAGCCCACCCGCACGGCGAGGAGCTCGAGGCCCCGCGGGGTGGTATCAAGGGCGACTGCCATGGTGTTCACCTCCCTTCGTGGTGTTCGTCGGCGTCCATCACGGGGAAGGCGCTGAGCTGGATCTGAACGGGCCTCGATCCCTCGATGGGTCGTTCCTTCTGGTCGCGGTGATCGTCGATGAAGTCGTCGATGGTCTTCTGGAGCCGACTGGTGAGATCGGCGAGCTGTTCGACCGTGACCTGTGCGTTGCCGGTGCTGATGGCGGAGGCGTCGATCCACGCGGCGGGGAGTTCGTCGTCGCCTCGCCGGACGAAGTCGTCGAGCAGGGTCTGGCGGTTCCGATTCCACTCCGAGAGCACGATGCCGCTCGCTGCCCGCGCGGCCGAGGTGTTCGGGAGGTGGCCGACCTCCAGCGAGATGCCGCCGGGCACACGATCCCACCACCGCTCCCGCGCGGACCCGCGCCCCGCCACCTCGTGGATGAAGTGGTGTCGCTCGAGCTGCCTGAGGTGGTAGCTGGTCGACCCCGAGGACTCGCCCAGTCGGTCGGCCAGGCTCGAGGCCGTCTGGGGGCCGTAGGTGGTGAGCACGTCGAGGATGCGCACCCGTAGCGGATGCGCCAGCCCCTTCAGCGACTCCATGTCGAGGGTGCGGTGCAGAGCCCCTGGCGTCGCGTCCTCTTCACTCATGAGTGCAAAGATACCTTTGCCAAGGTTGCTTTGCAAGGGTTTCTTTGCGACCTCAGGCGCGGAGGGCCCAACGGCCGAGGGGCGACTCGACGAGGCGGTCCTCGATGCCGGCGGCCAGGAACGCCGCCCGCGTCGCGGCAGCGTCGTCGGCGAAGTGGCGCCAGCCGTCCTGGTGGGCGACCACGACCCGGGGGCTGCCGAGCACCTCGGCGGCGGCCGCCACGCGGGTCGACGTGAAGGTGAGGGGTCGGTCGTCGAATCTCGCCGGGACGTGAGCTCCACCGCCGTTGAGAACGGCGACATCCGGTCGGATGCGCGAGGCGACCTCGACGACGGCGGCGAGCGAGGCGTTGTCGCCGCCCACGTAGACGGTGGGCGCCTCGGGCCCTGAGAGCAGGAATCCGGTGACCTCGCAGTTCACCCAGCCCTCGGGTGTGATCTCGTCGGCGGGGCCGTGGAGCGCGGGGGTCGCGGTGACGGTGAGGCCCGACGGATGGTCGACCGACTCCCACGCACGCAGCCCCCTCGCGTGCTGCCCGAGTCGCGTCGCCGCCGACGGGGTCGTCACGATCGTCGGAGCCGCCTCGGCGATCGCGCGGCCCGACTCGTCGAGGTTGTCGGCGTGCTCGTCGTGGCTGACCAACACGAGGTCGACGGAGCCCAGCGCCTCCGCCGGCACGGCGGGCCCCTGGGTTTTCACGAGGCGCCCGTAGTCGGTCGGCGGGTCGAATGTCGGATCGACGAGGATCCGCAGCCCCGCGAGGTCGATGACCACCGTCGGGCCGCCGATCACCCCGATCCCGAAGCCCGCCCTCGCTGCGCTGATCGCGTTCGTGTCCGCCATCCCCTCAGGATGCCACGCCCCTCGTCGTGCGGGTCTGGGTGGCGGTCAGGTCCGGCGGAGTGCGACCCCGGCGCGCAGTTTCAGTCCGTCGGCCGCGTCCGGTCCGCGACGAGCTCGGCCTTGAATCCGGCGGAGTTCTCCAACCAGCCCGCGTAGTGGTCCGCTCCACCGGCGTGCGGGTAGCGGTCCTGATAGAGCGGTCGCCACCCGTGCTGCTCGGCCTCCGCCATGGTGGCGTCGACGCGATCAGGGGATCCTGCCTTGAACGCGAGATGGTTCACTCCGGGTGATCGTCGATCATGGGTCGTCCCCGTCAGGTTCGGCGACGTCGTCAGGGTCAGGTACGCCCCACCGGCGGCCCACGACTCACCGCCCGCCCATTCGTCTGCACGATCGAACCCGAGCTCGCGGAGCAGCCAGCCCCACTGATGTCGGGCTTCCGCGAGATCCGCGACCCACACTTCGACATGATGGAATCCGGCCATGACCTCGAGTCTCTCAGCCCCGCGGTACCGTCGCAGGGTGGGCGTCTCGCTCTCACCGCCCTCAGCGTCGGAGTTCAAAGCGCTCTACGACGAGACGGGGTGGGCCGACTGGGATCTTGAGCGCTTCGAACGGGCGCTGACCGGGAGCTGGGTCGTCTGCACTGTTCGAGATGATGCAGGTCGTCTGATCGGTGTGGGGAGGCTCATCAGCGATGGAGTTCTTCACGCGTTCGTGACCGAGATGATCGTCGCCGAGGGTGCCCGCGGTGCGGGTGTCGGCGGACAGATCCTCGACCGTCTCGTGGAGGAGGCTCGTCGCCGTGGCGTCCACGACATCCAGCTGTTCGCGGCGTCGGGTCGAGCGGAGTTCTACGAGCGTCACGGCTTCGTACGCCGACCCGACTCCGGGCCGGGCATGGACGTGTCCCGGGAGTGAGGGATCAGCGCCAGGCCCAGGGCCAGGTGCGCCCGTGTCGGCCACGATGTGACGCTGTCGACGTGACGAGCGCCATCCGCGTGCCTCCCGGGGTGCGGGCGGTGAGGCATGGCACCGTGGGTGCATGGCAGCAGGTGGACCGGGGGACCATTGGCGTACCGATCTCGTGAACTTCGGCGCGGAGGCGTTCGGTGAGCCGGTCGACTCCCTGATCAGGGACATCCTCCGGCTGGGCGGACACCGGCTGCTCGACGATGACGCACCGCTGGGTCGCAGGCTCTGGGCGCTGTGGCCGACCTGGGCGGTCGGCGTCGACGTTCCGGCGGACCTCGAGAGAGACCTGCGTCACACCCGCGACGGCCTTCAGCGTGAGGCCGCGGAACGGGGTTGGGAGGCGCCCGAACCCGATGACCTGTTCGCGCGCCTGCGCCGACTCGAGTCGGAGCTCACGAGCAGGGGACGCGAGGATGTCGCGCTGCGGCTTGCGGATGCGGTCGCGGCGGGAGCGACGGGTACCGAGGTACTCATGCGGCTCAGGTCGGTCCTGCAGAGCGAGAGGACATCCGGCGCGGCACTGGATCCGTCACTCGCCACCCAGATGGAGGCCGTGGTCGAGGAGGTCAACACGCTGCTCTCGGCATGAAGACTCCCGTCGGCGCCGCCGCGAGAGACGACAGGGCCGGCTCTGCGTTAGGTTAGCTATACCTAACTTGAGGAGACGCCCCCCATGTCCCGTGCCCCTCGGCTCCTTGCCGTGACCGCCGCCGCCCTGCTCACGACCGCGCTCGCTGCCTGCTCGTCTGGAGCGGGCTCGTCTGAGTCGACTGCCGCATCGGATGGGTTCACCCCGATCACGATCGAGCACGCGCTCGGCACCACGACGATCTCGGAGAAGCCCGAACGCGTCGCCACGGTGAACTGGGCCAACCAGGAGGTGCCCCTCGCGCTCGGCGTCGTGCCCGTGGGCATGGCGGCGGCGAACTTCGGCGATGACGACGGCGACGGGATCCTGCCCTGGGTGTCCGAGCGCCTCGACGAGCTGGGCGGCGAGAAGCCCGCGCTCTTCGACGAGACGGACGGCATCGACTTCGAGGCGGTCGCCGACACGAAGCCGGACGTGATCCTCGCGGCGTACTCCGGTCTCACGCAGGAGGACTACGACATGCTGAGCGAGATCGCACCGGTCGTCGCCTACCCCGAGACCCCCTGGGGCACCTCGTGGCGGGACATGATCGAGTACAACGCGAAGGGCATGGGGATGGAGAAGGAGGGCACCGCCCTCGTCTCGGACCTCGAGGGCCAGATCGCCGACACCGTCGCCTCGCACGAGGGTCTCGCCGGCAAGTCGGCCATGTTCCTCACGCACGTCGACCCGGCCGACCTCAGCCAGGTCAGCTTCTACACCACGCACGACACCCGGGCCGCGTTCTTCGAGGACCTCGGCCTGATCGCACCGCCCAGCATCGCCGCGGCCTCGGCGACCACCGAGAAGTTCTCGCTCACGCAGAGCGCAGAGCAGGCGGATGCGTTCAGCGATGTCGACATCATCGTCACCTACGGCGATGACGAGCTGGTGAAGACCCTCGAGAGCGACCCGCTGCTCTCGCAGATCCCCGCGGTCAAGAGCGGCGCGATCGTCAGCCTCGACGGATCCGGACCCCTCGGCACCGCGGCGAACCCGACGCCGCTGTCGATCTCGTGGGTGCTCGACGACTACCTCGACCTTCTGGCCGGCGCCGCTGCCAAGGTCGCGTGACCGCGACTGCCGCATCCGCACCTGTCGCCTCGGGTGTCGCCGCCGTGCGGCGCCCGAGGCGACGGCGTGCGCTCGCACTGATCGGATCGGTCGTCGTGCTCGGCGCCTTCGCCGCCGCGTCGATCCTGGTGGGGTCGCGTGAGGTGGGGATCGACGACGTCCTCGCGGCGCTCGGCGGCTCGATCGAGGGCTTCGACCGCGCCTCGATCGCGACGCGGATCCCCCGCACCCTCCTGGCGATGATCGCGGGCGCCGCGCTCGGCGTCTCGGGGGCCGCCATGCAGGGTGTCACCCGCAACCCGCTCGCCGATCCGGGCATCCTCGGCGTCACGATGGGGGCCTCGCTCGCCGTCGTCTGCGCGATCGCCTGGTTCGGGCTGTCGTCGGCGACGGTGCAGATCTGGATCGCGATCGGCGGGGCCGCGGTCGCCGCGGTGTTCGTCTACGCCGTCGGATCGCTGGGGCGCGGCGGGGCGACCCCGTTGAAGCTCGCCCTGGCTGGAGCGGCGACCTCCGCGGCCCTGGCTTCGTTCATCAGCGCGGTCGTCCTCCCGCGGGCCGACATCGGCGAGGCCGTGCGGTCGTGGGAGATCGGCGGCGTCGGCGGCGCGACGATGGCGAGCATCCAGCAGGTGGCGCCGTTCCTCGCGGGCGGCTTCGTGCTCTGCCTGCTCTCGGCGAAGGGGCTGAACTCGCTCGCCCTCGGCGACGAGCTGGCCGCCGGGCTCGGCGAGCGCGTCGCGCTCACGCGAGGGCTGGCCGCGCTCGGATCCGTCGTGCTCTGCGGCGCCGCCACGGCCGTCACCGGCCCGATCGCGTTCGTCGGACTCGTGGTCCCGCACGCCTGCCGTCTGCTCGTCGGGGTCGACCACCGCTGGCTCATCCCGTTCTCGGCGGTCGTGGGGGCCGCGCTGCTCACGGGCGCGGACATCCTGGGCCGGATCGTCGCACGGCCGAGCGAGATCGACGTGGGCATCATCACGGCGCTCATCGGGGCGCCGGTGTTCATCTACCTCGTGCGCCGCCGGAAGGTCGGGACGCTGTGAGCGCGACGACAGTGCTCGTCCGGCGCTCGCGACACCGGCGCTCGGCCCGGTCGCGTGTGGTCGTCGGCGTGCTCGCGGCGCTCATCCTCGCGATGATCGTCGTCACCGTGCACATCGGCCAGACCGTGTACTCGACCTCCGACGTCGTGCGGGTTGTGCTCGGCGACGACGTGCCCGGGGCCTCCTTCACGGTCGGCCGACTGCGCCTGCCGCGGGTCGCCCTCGCCGTGGTCGCCGGGTTGTGCTTCGGCCTGGGCGGCGTCACGTTCCAGACCATGCTCCGCAATCCTCTCGCCAGTCCCGACATCATCGGGATCTCGAGCGGCGCGAGCGCGGCGGCGGCCTTCGGCATCGTGATGCTCGGCCTCGGTGGAGCGAGCGTCTCCGTCCTGGCCATCGTCGCCGGACTCGTCGTCGCCGTGGCGGTGTATCTGCTCTCCTACCGGGGCGGCGTGGCCGGCACCCGGCTGGTGCTCATCGGGATCGGCGTCGCGGCGATGCTCAAGAGCCTCACCGCCTGGGTGCTGTCGCAGGCCGGGCAGTGGGATCTCCAGGAGGCCACACGCTGGTTGACGGGCAGCCTGAACGGCGCATCCTGGGATCAGGTGCTGCCGGTTCTCGCGGCACTCGTCGTCCTCGGGCCCCTGCTGCTCTCGCAGGCCCGCGACCTCTCGGTGACGCGGCTCGGAGACGACACGGCCACCGCGCTGGGCGTCCGGGTGGGATTGACCCGACTGATCGTCGTGATCGCCGCCGTGGGACTGATCTCCTTCGCCACGGCCGCGGCCGGGCCGATCGCGTTCGTCGCGTTCCTGGCCGGCCCGATCGCCGCGCGGCTGGTCGGCTCGGGATCCGCCCCGCTCGTCACCGCGGGGCTCGTCGGAGCCCTGCTCGTCCTCGTAGCGGACTTCGCCGGACAGTTCGCCTTCGGCACCCGCTTCCCCGTGGGCGTCGTCACCGGAGCGCTCGGCGCCCCGTATCTGATCTACCTCATCATCCGCAGCAATCGAGCAGGAGGCTCGCTGTGACGCACGGCCACACGATCGAGGCGATCGACCTCACCCTCGGCTACGGCGACCGGACGGTCATCGACGCCCTCGACCTCCGTATCCCGCCCGGTGCCGTCACCGCCATCGTCGGCGCGAACGCGTGCGGCAAGTCGACGCTGCTGCGCTCGATGTCGCGCCTGCTCTCGCCGCGCGCCGGATCCGTGGTGCTCGACGGTGAATCCGTGCACCGGATGCCCACCAAGCGTCTGGCGCGGGTGCTCGGCCTGCTCCCCCAGTCGCCGGTCTCGCCGGAGGGCATCACGGTGTCCGACCTCGTCGGCCGCGGCAGGCATCCGCACCAGAGCGTGTTCTCGCGCTGGAGCGCCGCCGACGACGACGCTGTGGCCGAGGCGCTCGACGCCACCGACATCGCCGAGCTCGCCGACCGCGCCGTCGACGAGCTGTCGGGCGGGCAGAGGCAGCGGGTCTGGATCGCGATGGCCCTGGCCCAGCAGACCGACCTGCTGTTCCTCGACGAGCCGACCACCTTCCTCGACGTCAGCCACCAAGTCGAGGTGCTCGACCTCCTCGCCGACCTCAATCGCTCGCGAGGCACCACCGTCGTCATGGTGCTCCACGACCTCAACCTCGCCGCCCGCTACGCCGACCACCTCGTCGCCCTCGCCGACGGCGCCGTCTACGTCGCCGGCCCGCCCGCCGAGGTGCTCACCGAGTCCGTCGTCGAGCGCGTCTTCGGCCTCCGCAACCGCATCATCACCGACCCCGTGTCCGGCACGCCCCTCATGATCCCCATCGGCCGCCATCACTCCGATCAGACGTAGACAGGGTCGCGGGGGGCCGGCTCCGGCCATTGGCCCCATGCGCGGGACCCCTTCGGCCGCCTCAGACGAGCACGCCGCGGAGCGCCTGCTCGGTGCGCGCCCGGGCCGCCGCCTCGTCGTCGCCGTAGCGGTCGGCCCCCCAGGACAGCAGTGTCGCGAGCTGGAAGAGGGCCTCCGCCGTCGCGCCGGGATCGGCGGCCCCGGCGGCCTGCGCCTCGCGCAGGAGCGCCTCGGTGTGCTGCTGCAAGGGCGCGCACGCGGTCGCCAGGGGCGACGCGGTGTTGAGCGCATCGATGACCGCCTCGGGCAGCCCGTGCCAGGTGCGCAGATGCCAGACCAGCTCGATCAGCCACGCCTGCAACGCCTCGGCGGGCTGTGGGGACCCGCGGCGGCGCTCGGCGTCCTCCCCGATCGCGCCGATGTCGCGCTCGATCGCCGCGAACACGAGCTCGTCCCGCGTCGGGAAATGACGATACAGCGTGGCGCTGCCGACGCCGGCGCGACGGGCGATCTCATCGAGCGGGGCGAGCACACCCTGTTCGATGAACACTCGACGAGCGCTGTCGAGGATGGCGTCGCGATTGCGGAGCCGGTCCTTGCGCATCGACGGCGGGGCCGCCGAGCCCTGTGCTGACCGCGTACCCATGCCGTCATCCTACCCGAAACGGACTGACTCCCCACTTGAGCTTGAAAACGGGGACACTCCCCGTTACGGTCGAAACGAACTCAGTCCCCGTTTCGAAGGAATTCCCTCAATGCCCCACTCACTGCAGCCGCGCCCCGCCCAGGATGTCCGGCGCCGCCCCTTCGCCACCCCACACCCCATCACCGCGTCCGCATGGGTGCTCGAACATCCGATGCGGCACGACGACGAGCAGGTCCCCGCCACGTCGCTCCTGTTCGTCCCGTTCGGCCCCCCGCCCGAGGCGGGCTGGCCGCTGCTGGCGTGGGTGCACGGCACGACGACCGGCGGCGCACCCGATCGAGCGCCGAGTCTCTCAGAGACCCTCGACGGCGGCCTCACCGGCGACGGGTACGTCACCGACTACGTCGACGCCATCGATCGGATGCTGCGAAGCGGCTTCGCGGTCGTCGCTCCCGATCTCGAGGGTCTCGGGCCGACAGCCGCAACGCCGCACCCGTACTACGGCGCGGACAGCCTCGCTCGCTCGGTGAACGGAGCCGTCCGCGCTGCTCGGGACGTCGAGCCGAGCCTCGCTCGGGCGTGGGGTGTGATCGGGCACTCCGAAGGCGGCCACGGGTCGCTGGCCACCGAGTCGCTCGCACACGAGCTCCCGGACGCTGATCTCGTTGGGACCGTCGCCTTCGCGCCCTTCACCAGCGTGACCGCGATCGTCGACTACCACGGCGACCAGGCAATCCGGCATCCCGAGGAGGCGTTCGACCACGTGGTGCAGCAGAACTTCAACGTCGCGCTGATCGCCGCAGGCCTCCGGGCCCTCGACGACGGGTTCGACTTCGGCTCCGTGATGGGGGTGGACCTGGCCGCGGTCATGCCGACGCTCACGGCCACCGGATCGGTCGGCATCGTCAGTGCGATCGCCGACAGCATCACACGCGCCTCGATCCGCGACTTCCGGGGGCTACGCCCGGGATGGGATCTCGTCCCCACCGTGCGTCGCTTCCTCGAACGCAACGACCTCGCCATCATGCCGCGCTTCCGGCCGGAACGCCCGACGCTGATCCTGCAGGGCGACGTCGACGTCTCCGTCCCGGAGCCCATCACTCGAGCGTTCCTGCACAACCTGGGCCCTCGCGCACAGAACATCGCCTACCGCTGCTACCCGGGCGTCGACCACTTCCAGATCGTGCGCGAGGGCCTCCCCGCCGCGCTCGAGTTCCTCCACCACCACTTCGACGCACAGCGCTGAGACCTCGAAAGGACTCCACCATGAACGACACCGCCCCCTCCCCGGACCTGGTGCTCTGGGACGCCAGCGTGCGCGACCGCCCCCTGCAGGACCGGCTCGCCGTGGCCCGCGCGGCCGGATTCACCCAGCAGTCGGTCTTCCCGAGCCACATCACCGATTGGCTGCAGCAGGGCCGCACCCTGACCGACATCGCCCGCGAGGCACGCACCGCGGGCGTCCCGATCACGATCCTCGACCCCTTCACGCGGTGGTTGCCGGGCTGGCAGCTGCCGGCGTGGATGAACGAGGACGAGCGCGCGTTCCAGATCACCGACGAGACCACGTTCTTCGACTACGCCGCCGGGCTGCAGGTCGACAGCATGTCCGTCATCGACGGGATCGGGCAGCGCAACGACCTCGACGACGTCGTCTCCGCCTTCCAGCGGATGTGCGACCGCGCGGCGGAGCTCGACATGCGCGTGCAGCTGGAGTTCATGCCCTTCGGCAGCATCCCGGACCTGGCGACCGGATGGGAGATCGTGCGCCGCGCCGACCGCGACAACGGCGGCCTGGTGCTCGACACCTACCACTTCTTCCGCGGCTACCCCGACCTCGACCTGCTCCGTCGAGTCCCCGGCGACCGCATCTTCGCTGTCCAGCTCTCCGACGCGGCCGCCGAGGTGCAGGACGGCTCGCTCTACAACGACCAGATGCATCATCGCGAGGCCCCGGGCCGGGGAGCGCTCCCCCTGCGCGACCTGATCGACGTCCTCCGCGAGACGGGCGGGCTCCACCTGGTCGGGCCCGAGCTGTTCTCCGACTCCGCGGATGCGCTCTCGGACGACGCCCTGGCCGAGGTCCTGGCTACCAGCACTGCGGAGCTCCTGGGCTGACCGGCCGGGGCGCGAGGATCCTCGGGATCGTGGTCTGCCGCCGAGGACGGCCTCGGCGTATCCGCTGCCGCGCCCTGGGTCGTGGTCGGTCACGGGCGGGGCGGTTGATGGGTGGCCCTGCCGATGCGGGTCCGGCGGGGGAGGAGGAGGGCGGCGCCGGCGAGGAGGAGCGCGAGGGCTGCTGCGCCCGCGGCACCGACCGTTCCGCTGTCGAGGCCGGTGTCGGCCAGCCCCGCCGCCGATGCGGCTGGTGAGGAGGGTGCCGTCGGTGCGGGGGAGGGGGCTACGGCGGGGATGACCTCGATCGTGACGGTGGCGGTGAGGCCGCCCAGGGTCGCAGTGATCGTGTGCGGGCTCGCATGAGGGAACGTCACCGCGGTGCCTGCGATGACGTCCGTGTCGACGGACGAGGTCAGCACGGCGGTGCCGGTGTCGACCGGGTTGCCGGCGGCATCCGCTCCCGTGACGGCGAAGGTGAGCGTACCGCCCTGGTCCACGCTCGTCGCTGACGGGGTGATCGCGAGTGTCGCCGCAGGGCCCGCGGTGACGGTGATGGAGGCGGCGGCGGTCACTCCGTCCAGGGTCGCGGTGATCGTGTGGGCGCCGGCCCCGGAGAAGGCCACTGACGTGCCGGAGATCGTGTCGGCACGGTTGTCGGAGCTCAGCACGGCGCCGGTGGTGTCGATCGGGTTGCCGGCGGAGTCCGCGGCGGTGACCGTGAAGCCGAGGGTGTCGCCCTGGGTGACGGTGGCGGAGGACGGCGTGAGGGTGAGGGCGGCGACCGGGCCCGCGACGACGTCGACGGTGGCGGTCGCCTCGACGCCGTCGAGGGTGGCGGCGATCGTGCGGATGCCGGCGCCGGAGAACGTCACCGCCCGCCCGTCCACGACATCCGTTCGTGCGGTCGAGGACAAGGTCGCGGTGTCCGCGTTCACGGGGTTGCCGGCGGCGTCCGCACCCGTGATCGTGAACACGGTGGTGCTGCCCTGCATCACGGTCGCGGTGGCGGGTGTCAGCGACAGCGAGGCGAGCGGGCCCGCGACGACGTCGATGCTCGCGCTGGTGGACACGCCGTCCAGGGTCGCGGTCACGACGTGGGTGCCGGCGCCGGAGAACGTCACAGACCTGCCGTCGACCCTGTCGCTGCGCGTTTCGGAAGCGAGCATTGCGCCGGAGGTGTCGACGGGGTTCCCGGCGGTGTCGGTGCCGTCGACCGTGAACGTGATCGTGTCGCCCTGGGTGGCGGTCGTGCTCCGCGGGGTGATCGTGAGCGTGTGGAGGGGGCCGGCGATGACGGTGATCTCGGCGGTCGTGGTGATGCCGTTCAGGGTCGCGGTGACCGTCCGGACCCCGGCGCCGGAGAACCTGATCGTGCGCCCCTCGATGGTGTCGGTGGGTGCTGCGGTGAGGATGGCCCCGTCCACGTTCACCGGGTTGCCCGCCGCGTCGGTCCCGGTGAGGGTGAAGGCGGTCGTGCCTCCCTCGACCACGGTCGCGGTGCTAGGCGAGAGCGACAGGGCCGCCAGAGGTCCGGCGACGACTCGCACCGATGCGGACGCCGTCACTCCGTCGAGGGTCGCGGTGACCGTCCGGTCGCCGGCGCCGGAGAACAGGATCGTGTGCCCGCCGACCGTGTCGCGGCCGCCCGAGGTCAGGACCGCGCTGGAGGTGTCGACGGGGTTCCCGCCGGCGTCCGTGCCGTCGACTGTGAACGTGATCGTGTCTCCCTGGATGACGGTCGCGTTCGTCGGGGTGATCGAGAGGGAGCTGATCGGGCCGGCGACGACCGTGACCCTCGAGCCCACGGTGTAGCCCTGGAACGTCGCGGTGATGGTGTGGCTGCCGGCGCCCGAGAACGCGACCGTGTGACCGTTCAGGACGTCCGCTTCCCGGTCGGAGGTCAGCACGGCGGCGGACGTGTCGATGGCGTTGCCGTACCTGTCCGCGGCGTCGACCATGAACGCGACGGAGGAGCCCTGCGTCACCGTGACCGGCGCCGGACGGATGCCGAGAGAGGTGAGCGGGCCCGGGACGATCCTGATCGTGAACGTCTTCTGTATCAGCGTGCCCTGGACGGTCGTGGACGCCGTCACGGTGCACGGGCCGGCGACGGTGAACACCCCGCCGTCGGCGAGGGAGCAGCCGGCGAACGTGAACTCGATGCCCGGTTGTGGTGACAGCGGGGCGCCGTCGGGCCCCTTCACCGTGATCGGGAGGTAGACGTTCTCGCCGGCGGCGATGGTGAAGTCGGTGGGGACGGTCATGGTCGCAGGAGCGACGGCGTAGAGGTTCAGGAACCCCACGCTCCCGAGCGGGGAGGTGCTGGTGAACCAGCTGCCGGAGCCATCGGCCGCGGTGTTCCACGCCGTTCCCGCAGGCGCGGTCGGCAGAATGCGCGCACCGTCCGCGAACGACGGCGCCAGCACCTGGACGTCCGTGGCCGTCGGAGAGTCGAAGTGCACGAGCGTGTTGTTGCCCGTCACCATTCCGGCAGGCGGTCGGGACGACAGGGTGATGGATCCCTGGTTGTCGATCCATCCCGGACCCTCGAGGGTCGCGCCCGCTGCGGGGTCGGCGACCGAACCGACGATGCGGCCGGTTGCTCCGACCCTCACCTCGGTGCTCGTCCTCGTGCTCCTGCCCACGTAGAGGCGTCCCGACGGCAGACGCAGTGTGCCGTCGACACGGAGAGACCCGAAGTCTCCGGTCGGGGTGCCCTTCCAGCCTGCTCCGAAGGCGTTCCTCTCGGCCATGGCGACGACCTCGGCTCCCGCCCCGATGGTGAGCGAACCGCCGGAACCACCATCCGAGGAGGCCAGGGCCACCCCGCCGCCGATCGCGGTGCCGTAGATCCCGCCGGCGCTGGCCGTGAGGATCCCGCCCGTCACCGTGACGTCCGCGCCGTCGCCACCGCCGCCGCCGCCCCCCACGCCGACGGAGTCGTAGCGGAAGCCGAAGGCGTTGAGGGCGCCGGATGTCACCGTCACCGTTCCACCCGAGCCTCCTCCGGATGCTCCGCCGACAGCCGCGGCCTGCACGCCTCCGTAGGCGTCCACCGTGCCGCCCTCGACGTTGAGGGTTCCCGCGTCCGGACTGGCGAGCTGGCCCGAAAGGGTGCCGCCGATCCCCGCGCTGAAGGATCCCCCGTAGGCGTTCACCCTTCCTCCCCGAACGGTCAGTGTCGCCTCCGACGTGCTGATGCCGGCCTGGCTCGAATCGCTGGCGTCAGCGGTGAGGGTGCCGCCGCTGCCGTCCGTCGGGCCGGTCACGGTGAACTCGACGCCTGTGCCGAGTTGGACGTTCAAGACCGAGAGGTCGTGGGTGCTCAGGTCGAGCGTGGTGTCGCACTCAGCGGTGATCCCGGTCTCGGGTTGAGAGATGTCGGCGCCCAGCACGATCGTGTTCGGAGCGGACCCGCAATCGCCGAGTGCGGCTTGCAGTCCGGCGAAGGTCGTCACCGTGGACGTCGCCGCGAAGCTCGGGGCGGCGGGGACGGCGACCAGGAGCCCCGTCACCACCGCCAGGGCGGCCCATCGAGCACTCGCCCGCGGTGTGCTGCCCGTCGGCTCGGTTGACAGTCCTCGACCCATGCGAGCTCCCCGTTCGTGCTGTCCCTCGCCCGCGGATTCGAGGGAGATCGGGCTGAAGCTAGCAGATCGGGTAACGCACCGGCCATCTCATTGCGGTCTGACCGTAGTGAGTTGTGGAGTTCACGACCTCGAGTCGCCGAGGAGACGGGTGATCCCGCTCTGCAGATGATCGGCGAACATGTCCGGTGTGCATCCGCATTCGCTCCGGAGCAGGAGGTAGGTCTCGTGTGAGGCCAGCAGGAAGAACTCGCGGACCATGCCCGGGACCTGTTCGTCGGTGATGATGCCGCGGTCGGCCAGCCACTGCGCGGTTCGGCGGAACTCGACCCGGCGGATCTGCCGGATCTCCTCGAACAGGATCGCGGCCTGCGGGTCTGCGTCCGAGGCAGCCTGGAACGCCGACCAGAGACCGGCGGTGCGCGCGATCGAGGATGCCAGCAGTCTCGCGTACTCCCCGGTCGCCGCCTCGAAGCCGAGCTCCTCGGTCAGCGCGACGTACGCCGGCTCACCCGCGGCGGGGAACGAGCTGCTGCTGCCCGCGAAGGCCATGTCGAACGCGGCCCGGAGAAGGCGCCGCTTCGGGCCCGCCAGACCGACGGTCTCCGCCGAGACTCCCGCACGCTCGGCGATCCCCTTCAACGTGGTCGAGCCGTACCCCTGCTCGCTGAACAGCGCTGCGGCGGCCTCCACTATGAGGGCGCGGGTCCGCTGAGCTCCGGCTGCTCGCACCGAGAGACGCCCAGACCCCGCCCGTGTGCTGTTCGGCTCCATCGTCACAGGGTCTCACGACGCCGACGCCGACGCCGACGCCGAGTCGATGGTCTTCATGTTGGACTCCGCCCACTCGCGGAGTGCTGCGATCGGCGGATACAGCGACTCGCCGAGCTCGGTGAGGCGGTAGTGGACGCGCGGCGGGGTGGTCCCCTCCACCCGGCGTGCGACGAGTGCGTCGTGCTCGAGCGATCGGAGGGTCTGGGCCAGCATCTTCTGCGAGACGCCGGCGGCTCTGCGCTTCAGTTCGGAGAAGCGCAGCTCGCCCGGTGAGGCGTCGTGGAGTTGGATCACGATCATCGCGGTCCACTTGCTGCCGATCCGGTCCAGGAGTCGGCGGGTGGGGCATGCGGGATCGAACAGATCCCCACGGTTGCCCAGCGACCCGGTTCCCTCGAGGGAACCGGGTGAGTGGAAAGTGCCGTCTTCCGGTGGCATCGATGGCTTCCTATCGTGACTTGGTATCCAAGAGAAACCTAAAGGAGACGTCATGACCGCGTCCACTACAGTCGAGTCCGACGGAGCACGACTCCACGTCGTCACCGAGGGCGAGGGGCCGGCCGTCCTGCTGCTGCACGGCTTCCCGCACACCTGGCGGGTCTGGAGCGCGGCCATCCCGGCGCTCGCCGCGACCCACCGCGTGATCGCCCCCGATCTGCGGGGGCTCGGCGACAGCGACCGGGCGGCGTCGGGCTACGACGCACGGAGCCTCGCGCGAGACGCGCTCCGCATCCTGGACGCACTCGACATCGAGACCACGGCGGTCGTCGCGATCGATGCCGGAGTGACCCCCGCGTTCCTGCTCGCGCTCGAGAATCCCGATCGGGTGGATCGCCTGGTGCTGATGGAGGGCATGGTCGGCGCCCTGCCGGGAGCCGAGGCCTTCCTGCGCGGCGGACCTCCGTGGTGGTTCGGCTTCCATGCGATCCCGGACCTCGCCGAGACCGTCCTCGAGGGGCACGAGCCCGAGTACGTCGAGTACTTCCTCCGCATCGGAACACACGACCGTCGTGGAGTGGACTCTGAGATCCGCGACGCGTTCGTGGCGGCCTATCGTGGACGAGACTCCCTCCGCAGCGCGTTCGAGCACTACCGCGCTCTTCCCGCCACTGCGGCGCAGGTCGCCGACGCGGTCCGGACGCGCCGGCTCGTCATGCCGACGCTCGCCCTCGGGGGCGGAGTCGTGGGCGGGGCGACGGCCGCCCAGCTCGAGCCTCTGACCGATCACCTCGAGGCGCGTCTGCTCGCGGACAGCGGCCACATCATCCCGCTCGATCGCCCGCGGGAGCTGCTCGAGATCCTGCATCCGTTCCTGCTCGGGTAGGGGACGGCTCCTCGCGAGAGATCGGCATGTCTGCCGATGGGGCTCCTCACCGTCGCGGCGTGCACTGGGTGGTGTCCGGATCTGGACGCACGGGAGGAGTGATCATGAAGGCAGTGGTGTACGAGGGGCCGCGGGATGTCGTCGTCAGAGACGTCCCGGACGCCCGGATTGAACGACCTACGGATGCGTTGATCCGCATCACGACCACGAACATCTGCGGATCCGATCTGCACATGTACGAGGGCCGGACGGACTTCGAGACCGGCCGGTGGTTCGGGCACGAGAACCTGGGCGAGGTCATCGAGGTGGGATCCGGGGTCGACAAGGTCAAGGTGGGCGACTGGGTCGTCGTGCCGTTCAACGTCGCCTGCGGGCACTGCAAGAACTGCGAACGCGGCCTGACCAACTACTGCCTGACGGCGCAGCCCGAACCGGCCTGGGCGGGCGCAGCCTACGGCTTCGCCGACATGGGCCCCTGGGCGGGAGGGCAGGCGGAGTTCCTCCGCGTCCCCTGGGCGGACTTCAACTGCCTGCGCCTGGGTGAGGACGCGGAGGAGCGGGCGAACGATTACGTGATGCTCGCCGACATCTTCCCCACGGGCTATCACGCGACGGAGATGGCCGGTGTGAAGCCGGGCGACCAGACCGTCATCTACGGCGCGGGGCCGGTCGGTCTGATGGCCGCGCTGTCGGCGACGATCCGAGGTGCGAGCAAGGTCATGGTGGTCGACCGGCATCCCGACCGCCTGGCGCTCGCGGAGTCGATCGGGGCGATCGCGATCGACGACTCCGCAGTCGACCCCGTGGAGGCGGTGCTCGAGCAGACGATGGGGCTCGGCGCCGACAACGGCTGCGAGTGCGTGGGGTACCAGGCGCATGAGCCGGATGGCGAGGAAGAGGCGGACCTCACGATGAACCGCCTCGTCGGCTCGGTCAGGTTCACGGGCACGATCGGATGCGTCGGCGTGTTCGTGCCGCAGGATCCGGGCGCGGCCGACGACCTGGCGAAGCAGGGCAAGCTGGCGTTCGACTACGGCATGTTCTGGTTCAAGGGTCAGAAGCTGGGCAGCGGACAGGCTCCGGTGAAGCGCTACAACCGTCAGCTGCGCGACCTCATCGCCGCGGGGAAGGCGACCCCGTCGTTCGTCGTCAGCCACGAGCTGCCGCTCGACGAGGCGCCGGATGCGTACCGGCACTTCGACGCCCGCGACGACGGCTGGACCAAGGTCGTGCTGAAGCCGGGCGCAGGCACCTGATGGCCTCCAGGGACCCGTCCCGGGGACGCCGTCCCGATCGATCGGGGCGGGGCCCGACCCGGAGGGAGTACTTCTGGCAGATCCACAGCCTGTGGCTCGTGCCGATGATGTGCATCCTCGGCGGCGCGCTGGTCGCGGCCATCACGCTCTCCGTCGACCACGCGGTCGGCTACGACGCGCTGCCGAGCAGCGTGCTCGGCACCCCCACGGCCGTGCAGACCATCCTCAGCACGGCCGCCTCCTCGATGTTGACGCTCACCACGATCGTGCTCACGGTGCTCACGCTCGGTGTTCAGCTGGCGATGCAGCAGTTCTCACCGCGCATCGTGCGTGCGCTGCTCGGCGACAGGGCGAGCCAGTTCTCCCATGGACTCTTCGCCGCCACGTTCCTCTTCTGCATGATCGCCGTCGCGCAGGTCGACGACACCGCGGAACCCGGCCACCAGGTACCCAGCGTGACGGTGGCACTCGGCTACGTGCTGCTCTTCGCCAGCCTGATCGTGCTGGTCGGCTACGTGCACCATGCCGGGCAGTCGTTGCGGGTGGCGGGCCTCATCGACGTGGTCGGCGACAGCCTGCAGAGCGAGATCGACCGCTCCTTCCCCGCGCAGGGAGCCGTCCCCGCCGAGGACGACGTCGTCCCGGCCGCCGAGTCAGGGGTCGTCGTGATGCTGGACCACCGGCGGCTCGTGGAGGAGGCTCGCCGGAGCGACGTCCGTCTCGAGATGCTGGCCGCGGTGGGAGACTTCGTGCCCCGGGGCGCCCCCCTCGTGCGCCGGACGGGGGAAGGACCCGTCGACACCCGGGCGGTGCGGCGCGCCGTCGTGCTGGACAACGAGCGCAGCCACGTCGGCGACGCCGCCTACGGCCTCCGGAAGCTCGTCGACATCGCGGAGCGGAGCATCGCCTCCAGCCCGCATCAGGATCCGGCGACCGCGGTGCAGTCGATCGACCGGCTGCACGATGCCATGCGCCAGCTCTGCGTCCGCCCGCTGAGCGAGAGCCTGCATCGGGATGCTGAGGGCACCGTCCGTCTGGTCACGCGCGAGCTCTCCTGGCCCGGCTACGTCGCCGTCGCGTTCGACGAGCTCGTCGACGTCGGTTCGTCGTCACCCCTCGTGGCGCGACGACTGCTGGCGGCGCTCGACGATCTCCTCGCGACCGCTCCTCCCGAGCGGCGGGGAGCCCTCAGGGAGCGACGCGATCTGCTGGTCGACGCCTCCGACGACAAGATCATCGCTCTCGCTCCGGACGTCCAGGGACTCGGCTCGGGGCCGGACCTCCTGGCCTGAGGGGCCGCGTACTCCACGGAGGCGACGGCGCCGTGTCCGCCGTCGTGCTCGGCGTGTGGAGGCACGAGCGCAACCCCCTATCCGATCAGGAAGGAGACGACGAGCATCGGACACGACGGGGCCAGCCCGGTGACTCGCGGGCCCTCGTACCATCCGAGGCAGCATCCGAGGCGATCGGAGGACACCATCACCTCTCTCGACCACCATGCCGAGCAGGTCTCTGAACGGGATCCCCTGGGCAAATGGGTGACACCGGTGGCATCGATCATGGCGGCGAGCAGCCTGCTTCGAGACGTCTACGCGGGGATCCTCGTGATGCGCGACGGGGGGCTGGTCCGGCTGTCCGGATTGCGCGGGGATCCGCTGCTCGAGAAGACGTCGACGCTCCTGTCGTGGATCCGTGGTGGAGGGGGAGACGGCGAGACCCACGCGGTGTTCCTGTGGCCCGGCCGGGACGAGCCGACCGCACACGTGCGCGTCACCCGCCTCCGGATGGACGCCGACCCACCCTCCAGTCTCCTGTTCCTCTCGCCATCGGGCGATCGTCACGGCCTCACGGCGCGCGAGTTCGAGGTGCTCGGCGGCATGATCGACGGCTGCTCGAACGCGCAGATCGCGGATCACCTCACGGTCGCCCAGCGGACCGTCGCGACGCACATCGAGCACATCCTCGCGAAGCTCGGGTCGCCCACCCGCACTCATGCAGCCGTGCGGGCGCAGCGCGAGGGGCTGTACGTGCCGCTGATGCAGCCCTCGGCGGACTCCTGAGTGGAGTGG
Source organism: Cnuibacter sp. UC19_7 (assembly GCF_042699995.1). Taxonomy (GTDB): domain Bacteria; phylum Actinomycetota; class Actinomycetes; order Actinomycetales; family Microbacteriaceae; genus Cnuibacter. Next base: position 2,237,964 of record NZ_CP170560.1, on the reverse strand, counting down.
ACCGATGGGATTGTCTCTTCTCCGCGGTCGATTGGGAAGGCCCCCGCCCCGGATGAGGTGCGTGCCTAGCGTCGGGCATATGGACAGAGGGGCCCGGCGGTAGAGATCTCTCGGGCCCCCAAGACGAAGGAGAAGCTCATGGGTGTGAAGACAGCCGTCGCCGTCGGCGCGGCGGGCGTCGCGGCCGGCCTCGTGGCCAGGTCGCTGGTGAAGAAGAAGTCGGAGCACGACGGCGACGGACGGCACCCCGAGGGCTGGAAGTCGGTGACGGTCCTGGGCGACCCCGCCGCGTTCGAACAGGACGGCTACCCGCCGCCCCTGCAGCGGTTCGTCGAGGCTCTGGAGGTGCGAGTGCAGCCGGCCCCCGGCGACAAGGGCTTCGAGGTGCACGCGCGGATCAAGGAGGGTGTCGAGGCGGAGTCGTTCGGTGACGAGGATCCCGAGAAGGCCCTGCGGACGGCGCTGCGGGACGCGAAGCAGGTGTTCGAGACGGGCGAGGTGCTCCGCTCCGTGCCGCGTCCTCACGGGGAGCGGCCGACGACGCTGTTCGGCGCGGTCGTCGACAAGGCCGAGGACGACGCGAAGGGCGAGGGTGTGCTGTGAAGGCTCTGTGCTGGACCGGAGTGAACGAGCTCTCGGTCGAAGACGTCGACGACCCGGAGATCCTGAACACGCAGGACATCATCGTCAGGGTCATCCTCACGACCTCCTGCGGGTCGGATCTGCACCTGCTGGGCGGGTACGTCCCCACCATGCGCGCCGGTGACGTGCTCGGCCATGAGTTCATCGGCGAGGTCGTCGAGGTGGGCTCCGCGGTGACCAAGCACAGCGTCGGCGACAGGGTCGTCGTGTGCTCCTTCATCAGCTGCGGGAAGTGCTGGTACTGCAAGAACGAGCTCTACTCCCTCTGCGACAACGGCAACCCGAACGCCGCGATCCCCGAGATGCTCTGGGGTCAGGCGCCCGGCGGATGCTACGGCTACTCCCACGCGCTGGGCGGGTGGGCGGGCAGCCACGCGGAGTACATCAGGGTCCCGTACGCCGACCAGGGCGCCTTCCCCGTGCCGGAGGGCGTGTCCGACGAGCGAGCCCTGTTCGCGTCGGATGCCGCCCCGACCGGCTGGATGGGAGCCGACCTCGGCGGAGTCAAGCCCGGCGACACGGTGGCCGTCTGGGGTGCCGGCGGGGTCGGGCAGATGGCGGCTCGCGCATCCCTCCTCCTCGGTGCCGAACGGGTCATCGTCATCGACCGGTTCCAGGAGCGGCTCACGCAGGTCGAGAGCGTCATCGGCGCCGAGACCATGAACTACGAGACCAGTGAGGTGCTGCCCGAGCTGCGGGAGCTGACCGGAGGTCGCGGGCCCGACGTGTGCATCGAGGCCGTCGGAATGGAGGCGCACAGCGACCGGATCGACTTCGCCTACGACCAGATCAAACAGCAGCTGCGGCTCCAGACCGACCGGCCCACGGCCGTGCGCGAGGCGATCTTCGCGGCTCGCAAGGGCGGGAGCGTCTTCGTGCTGGGCGTCTTCGGCGGCGTGGTCGACAAGTTCCCGCTCGGGCCGCTCATGAACAAGGGGCTCACGCTCCGCTCGGCGCAGCAGCACGGACACCGGTACATCCCGATGCTGCTGGAGCGCATGTCACGCGACGAGCTCGTCACCGAGCACCTCGCCACCCATGTGATGCCGCTCGAGGAGGGGCCGCAGGGGTACGCGATGTTCAAGGACAAGACCGACGGATGCGTCCGGGCCGTGTTCAAGCCCTAGCACTCCGCCCCTTGCGCGGCGGATCTGGCACTCGCGGCGGCTTGCGTCCCTCTGGAGCCGCCACAAGCGTCAGATCCGCTGCGCGCGGGCCGTGAGTCTGACTCCGACACGCCCGCGCGCGGTCGAGGGGTCGACCGTGCGTCCGCTCTGCACCATCTCGGCGCGACCCTGTGCCACAAGCCGGCGGGCGGCCCGCCGCATCCCCTCCCGCTCGCGCGACGCCCCGCTGCCGCCGGGTTCCCTGGCCTCGGTCGACATGGCCTCGGTCACCGCGTCGAGATCGACGATTGCCCGACGCGGAGCGTGGCGGAGCTCGTCGAGCAGGCGCCGTTCGAGCTCTCGATCGTGCTCGGTGACCCCGCGTCGACGGCACGCGTCGGAGCAGTAGCGCACGTCGTCCCAGGACTGCGCCCACTTCGCCCTCCACGCGAACGCCCGGCCGCACGATTCGCAGACCTTCGTGCTCCCGGGTCCCTCCCGCTCCGGCCGCGAGGCCCCGCTCCTCGTCCGGCCCATGTCCGCAAGTCGAGCCCACATCCGCCCCACCGGCAAGTGCTCTACGCCGATGCGGTGCCGGTCGGCGAGTGCGGTGGGATGATCGGGGTCAGGGGGCTGAGGGGCTCTCGTTGAGCGTCACGACAGCAGGCAGGGGACTTCGCGATGTCACGCCGGACGAGCACCATCATGGGCGCGGTCACGCTCGCCACCGTCGCGCTGCTGGCCGGCTGCACGCCATCGGTCGAGACCGAGCCCGAGCCCAGCGCGACATCCGCTGAGCACCACGGCTTCCCCGTGACGATCGAGAACCCCTACGGCGAGACCGTCGTGCCGCGCGCCCCGCAGCGCATCGTCACCCTCGGCCCTGACGGCACCGATGCACTGCTTGCGCTCGGCGTGCGCGGACCCGTCGGCGCGGTCCTCTCCGACAGCGGCGATCCGGCGGAACTGCCGGTCTGGACGCAGGAGGCCCTCGACGAGCTCGCCGTCGACGATCCGGAGGTGCTTCCCGGGGGAGAGACGCTGCCCTACGCCGAGATCACCGCGCTCGAGCCCGACCTCATCCTCGCCGTCTCGGTCGAGCTCGACCGGGATCGGTATGAGCAGCTCGCCGCCATCGCGCCGACCGTCGCGACGCTCCCGGGGACGACGTCGTGGCAGGATGCCGTCTCCGTAGTCGGCATGGTGATGGGCGAGGATGAGGCCGCCGCCGCCGCGATCGATTCGGTCGACCAGAAGCTGACCGCGATCACCGACGCCCATCCGCAGCTCGACGGTGTGACCGTCGCCGCCGCGACCACCGCTGCGACCGACCCCACGGGGACCTTCTCGGTGTTCGCCGAGGACGCGTCGCCGGTGCAGCTGCTCGAAGATCTCGGCTTCACGATCCCGGCGAGCGTCGTCGAAGGAACGCGGCTGGACTCGTCCACCTTCCCCGTCGCCGCCGACCAGGCGGCCGGGCTCACGTCCGACATCCTCGTCTACTACGCGGCCACTCAGGCCGAGTACGACGCCTGGCTGGCCTCGCCGGTCGCGCAGTCACTGGCGCAGGTGGCCGGTGGCAACGTCGCCCCCGTCATCGGGGCAGACCTCGTCCAGGCGGTGGGGTCTCCGTCCGCCCTGTCGATCCCGTGGGGGCTCGACGGTCTGGTAGCCGCGCTCGGTGGCACTGCTCTCGGTGCGGTGCCCGCGCCGACGAAGGGATGACGGCGACCCCGCATCCCCCGTCAGCGCACCGCGTCCAGCAGCGCGCGCGAGAAGGAGGTCGATCCGGGCGCGCTCGGCACGGTGACCGGCTTCGACGAGCAGCAGCGGACGTGGCAGATCATCCCCGGGCGCTGACGGCAGACCCTCGTCGTTCAGAAGCGTGAGGCGATCGTCACCGAGTTGACGGCGTTCGTCACCGCGACGCCCGTGATCACCGACGTCGTCGCCGCCGCGACCGCAGCCCCGGATGCACTGACCTCGGTGATGCGACGCGCGGCCCACAGCGAGAAGACCGCCTCCGCCACCGGCATCGCGGGCGGCACGACGAGCGACCCGCCTGCGGCGCCATCCAGACGCCCGAAGGCGACCTCGCCGACCAGCTCGTACGCGGAGGGTGCGATGTCGACGCGACGCCTCAGCTCGAACGCGCCGGACGGGTTGGCGACGTACCAGACATGGTCCGTGATCCGGGTGGCGTGCATCCATCGCGTCGCGCCGACATCGGCGTGGAGGCGGTCGAGGATCGAGTCGTGGCCGTAGTCCCACACGTCGGGCCCGATGCGGTAGCGCCCGTCTCCGACCCACCCGGCCACGGCCGTGCCGTCGGCGTAGATGACGCCCGCGATGTCCCGGTACTCCACGCCCGCGATGCTACCCCGGCGGATGCCCGGGGTGCGGGGCTCGGAGCCTACCAGCGGCTGCGTCTGCGCCTCCGACCGGCGCGGTGGCGCGAAAAACGCAGGGGCTCAGGGGCGTCGTCCATATATGGGGGACGAAGGGCCGGAGCCCCTGCGTTTTCGCGCCCACGGGGTCAGGAGGCGGGGCAGGTGACCGTGAAGGAGGTGGTAGCGTCGAGCTGCTCGGCGACCTTCGGGTCGTAGTCGCCGATCGTGGTGAGGGCGGGATCGCGCGGCTGCACCGAAGCTCGTCCTTCCGCGCCGAGGACCGTGTACGTCGTCGCACCGCCGTCGGCGGCCTCCGACTGGATCGATCCGTGCCCGCTGAACTGGGCGACGAGGTCGTCGCCGACCACCCAGCTCAGGGCGAGGTCGCCACCGTCGGTGGAGAAGCTCGCGCCCACTCCGGCGTCGGGTGACTTGTTCGCGGCGGTCGCGAGTTCTCCGGCGCACGAGAGCAGCCCGCCGGGCCGCAGCTCTCCCGTCAGCGTGGTCGGCGTTCCGTCGCGCTCGAACTCGATCACCACGACGGGGCCGGATCCGTCCGGCCAGGGCGCCGTCTGTGTGGGAGTCGGGGTCGCGCTCTCCGCGTCGGATGTGGTCGCACCCGACGCGCACCCGGCCAGGGTCAGTGCGCCGGCGGCGGCGAGGACGGCAGGGACTCGGAACGACACGCGTGCACTCACCCTCTCGACCGTATCCTGCCCGGCCGCCGTCCACCCGCACTCGCGCACTCGCGCGGAGGTCAGGCGTACACGCGACCGGGTCGGGCCGTCAGCGGATGCCGAGGGTCGCCAGAGAGGCGATCGTGACTCCCACGGTGGCCACAGCGGCGCTGCCCAGCACGATGACGTCGAGGGAGACGGTGCGCTGCTCCGCGTCGCCCGGCGCTCCATCGGAGGCGCGGCCGGGCCACGACAAGACACGACGGTGGGACGCGGCGTCGAGCGCGTCGGTCTCGGGATGCTGTGTCGTCATCGGTCAGATGAGGGTGTCGCCGTTGTCGGCGGTGCGACGGGTGGTCACAGCCTCGCCGTTGACCGGGTCCACCGCCGTGCGCGACGTCGACACGGTGGAGCGGCGGCGCAGCGTCAGCACGAGGCTGAGGAGGAACACGATGATTCCCGCGGTCATGAGGATGTAGCCGATCAGGCTGAGGTTGATCATGCCGCCCAGGTCGACGTCGACCGCGAAGGCCAGGATCGCGCCGATCACGAACAGGACGATGCCGCTTCCGATGCCCATGGTGTTCTTCTCCTTGACGGGCGGAATCGCCCTTCGTTCTCGGGTCCGGTTCGGGTCTCGCTCACCGGTTCGAGACCATGCCTACCACCGAATAGCTCAACCGCCAATGAGTCATCTCCCGAACTATCTCCGCCGGGCTGCTCCAGCGTCGCTCCGTAGACTGCGCGGGTGGCCTTCCCCTCGTTCGCCGACGACGCGGCGATCCTCCTCGCGGCGGTGGGGCGGAAGGAGGGCAGCCGGACCACGGTGCGCGGCGTCATCGGGACGTGGGACATGATCAACGTCGACGTCCCCTCGCGCGAGATGATCGAGACCGCCGCCGGGGCCCTTCAGCGGGCGGGTCTCGTCACGATCGATGGTGAATGGTCCCTCCGCCTCACAGCGGAGGGAGCCCGGATCCGCCGCACGCCTCGCAGCGTGAGCATGCGCGCACTGCCGGGCGCACTGCGGAGGCTCCTCCCGACTCTCTCGCCAGACCCCGCCGTCGTGCTCCCGGAAGAGATCTACGACGAGGCCCTGGCCGACTACCTGGGCCCGCGCCCGCCTCTGCGGGTGTTGCTGTGGCGCGCGCTGCGCCGACGATGACCGGACTGCTCTGGGGACCTCGGAAGACGCCGGGGCACGCGCCGCTGACGGCGGGCGCGAGCGCCGCCCCGCGCTCGACCGGATGACGTGCCCGTTCTCCGAGGACTTCGCGACGAGCTTCAGCGCCTACCTCGAACGGTTCACGCTGAGATGGTGAGGTCGCCCATGATCGGCCCCGATCTGCCGGCCGACCAGTACCGCGCCCGAAGCCGAGATGGGATTGTGGTGGGCGAGCGGCGCTCCGGCGCCCGCTCCGGGCTCCTCGATCAGTTGGAGCCCACCGGGCTTGTTGGCCTCGAGCATCAACGCGTCGACCCACTCCGCATTGACGGCGGGCTTCCGGTGCCCGTAGAACTTGAAGGCCACGTCGGCGAGAGGGTGCACCCACACGCTGGTGCGTCCGTCTCCGGAGTCAGCGCTGTCGCGCCAGCTGAACATCATCGACTCCCGGCGGCGGAGCTTTGCGCTGATCACGATCTGCAGATGTGCCAGCACGCGGTCGTCGAACTCCACCGCCACGTGGGGCCCGCACAAGAACTTGCCCATGAGTGCCTCCTTCGGGGGTCACGCTTCCGCGCATTCCGGATGACGTCAACCCCCTGGGGATAGCCGGCTCAGGAGTCCATGGCGCCTCGTCGCCCCGCATCCTGGTACGTTGCGGACGTATGAGCTTCCTTCATCGGTCGGCGCTGGCGTGGGCGGAGGCGCACTCCCTCTCGGCGGACGTGCGCTGGGCCCAGCTCGAGGTGATGGCGTTCCAGCGGCACCCGCAGATCTTCCAGCACTTCGGCGAAGACGGCGCCATGATCTCGGACCGTGAGCGCCGTGCTCGGGTCACCCCGAAGTCGCGGATCCGAACGCTGAGCACCGTGCTCCTCGTGGTCCTGGTCCTGACCGTCGTCTTCGCCCCGATCGCGGGCGGAGCGGTCGTCGTCGGCGACAGGTTCGAGTTCCATCGGATCGAAGCGGAGCGATCCGTGCCCATCTCCGCGGTCTGGTTCGTGATCGCCGCGGTCGCGCAGGTCCTCTACTTCGTGATCTGGCTGGCGCATCGCGCCCGGTTCAGCTGGGTGGACTTCGGCGTCTGGGCCGTCGGCGTCGTGTTCGCCGGACTTGCCCTCTTCAACGTCCCCAGGTACTCCGCCGCCGACGGATACGACGGGTGGCCGCAGTACCAGACGCCCGCGATCATCTCGCTGGCGATCGCGAGCGTCGCGCTCCTCGTGGTGCTGCTGCGTTTCCGCTCCCGCGATCCCGACATCGCCGAGGAGGAGATGCCGGCGTCAGGCCTGGACGCGGACAGCGTCCGTGAGCTGATCGCCTCGCTGCCGGAGGACGAGCGGCGTGCGATCGCCGACGACCGAGACGCCGCGATCGACATGCTGCGCATGCGGATGGTCATCACCGACGCCGTCTGCGAACGGGCACGGGCTCAGGAGCTCGGCACGCTCTACCTCTTCCCGCAGGCGGCGCCGAAGGGGGCGCGATGAGGGCCCGGATGCGCGGACGCGTGGACGCCTCCTGAACCGATGAGCGGGGTGAAGAACGAGGGCCGCGGAGCGCCGCCGCGGATGGAGCGGCCGCTCATCAGCATCCTCCGCTGGGTGATCGGGCTGGTCATCGCCGGCCTCACCGTGTCCGCCATCGCGTCGCTGGCGCTCGATCCGTCGGCGGACGACGGTGCCGCGACGCTCATCGCGGGCTTCGGTGTGCAGATGGTGGTCGTCGCCGTGGTGATCCAGCTCCTCGCACACAACTCCCTGGCCTTCCGGCGCACCCGATTCGACTTCCTCTGGTGGCTGTTCGCCGTGCTGCCGGTCGGCAGCCTGCTGCTCTCGATCCCCGCGATCCTGTCGGATCCCGTCTACTTCGACGCCAGCACCCCCGCCGGCTTCTGGTCGACGCTCGCCCTCCATGCCGTGCTGATCCTCGTGGGCGCCCTCTTCGGACCTCTGGTCTGGTTCTTCCTCGTGATGCCGCTGTCGCAGCTGGTCGGCGGTGTCGTCGAGCTCGTTCGCGGGGAGAAGCCCCCGCTCTTCCGGTTCGTCGCCCCGTTGGGGGTGCTGGCGCTGGCCGCCTTCATCCTGTTCGGAGCGGGCGCCCTCGATCTCAGCGGCGCCCTCCCCGGGCGGTTCGCGGCCCCGCAGATCGTCCTGGCGATGCTGGGGATCCCGGGCAGCTACGAGGTGGCGTCGCCGGTGCTCCTCTGGGTGTGCCGCGGGATCCTCGCGGCGCTCGTGATCGCGTTGGTGGGCTCGTGGTGGGCGGGGAGGCGCGAGGCGCCGGTCGATTCCGCGGCTGCGCGGCCGCTCGTGGAGGACTCATGAGCCAGGAGCCGTGGGTGATGCCCGACGGGTCGGGGGCCGAGCTCGGAGTGACGGCCCGCGAGAGCGTCGACGTCCCGGTCGAGGGCTACGTCGACGGGTCGGTGGTCGCGTGGTACCCGCCGTACGCGCAGACGGTCGCCGGGATCCGGGCGCGACTGCCGCTCCGGGCGAGTGAGCTCTGGCAGCAGACGGTGGCCGATGTGACATCGGCGAACCCTCTCGGGCGCGACGAGATCGCGCCCGCCCCGTGGCGGCAGAGCCTCCGCGTGCTGGCCTTCGTCGCGGCCTGTGCGACGTTCCCCGGGATCGCCGCGGGGCTCGGGCTCGGTCGGGGCAGCACCGTGCTCGAGACGACCTCGATCGCGCCCGCGGTCGGGATCGCCGCGGTCGTGGCCGTCGCCTGCCTGATCCTGTCGATGGTCCGTCCCTCGCGCATGGGCAGGCCGAGCAGGATGGCGCAGGGGACCGCCTGGCTCACCACGGCGGGCACGCTGGGCTCCGCGGGGGCGATGCTGATCCGCAGCGACACCTGGACGTCGGCGACCTGGGTCTGGTGGTGGGTCGGTCTCGGCACCGGGCTCGTGAGCCTCGTGGTCGCCGCCGTCGTGGAGGTCACCCGGCGGCGCTCGGCGTCCTCGAGCCGCCTCGAGGATGCCGATGTCCTGCAGCTTCGCCTCGCCGCGGTGGCGGGTGCGCTCGCCGAGGCGGTCTCCGAGGTGCGGTCGGCGTGGTCACGGCTCGATCCCGCGGTCAGGGTCGCCATCGAGCGCGAGCGGCAGGTCGCCCTGCACGGGATCGCCTCTCGTCTGGCGGACGCGCCGGTCGAGCTGATGGCCGCCGAGGTCCCCGGAGTGCTCGTGCTGCCCGACCTCGCCGACGCGGCCCACCGCGGGCTGCACCTGGGTGCCGCGTAACGGGTCGACCGCGAGGCGGGTGGCCGGCACGGCTACTTCGTCACCACCGTGCGGGCCCGGGGCCGTGTCGACCCCCTCGGATGACATCGCCGGACGTTCCGGCGCGCCGGCTCCCCTCCTACTGCGGTCGGGCGCGGGTTGCGCCCGCTCATCGTCGCCGGGAGGCCTGACGGCCCCGCCACACCGCTGAGCGGGCGGAACCCGCATGTGAGCCGCACCAGACGCGGCTCGACCGGGTGATCGACCGGGTGAATTGTGCCGGAAGCCGCCAGGGGCCGATGCGCGCCTTTGCCATATTCGCCCTGAGGCATACATCCCGAGATGTCTCGTCACGATCGTCCGCCGGCCGCGGCACCCGCCGCATCCGGCCCGCCGTCGCGAGCAGACCCGAGCGTCACCCATCGCAGCGCTCCGTCCACGCAAGGAGACCTCCGTCGGTGATCACCGCCCCGTGGCCCGCACTTCTCACCCCGTCGCTCGAGGCCACGCTGTTGCGCGCCATCGCCGCGGAGCAGTCCGCCGCCGGGATCCAGCGGCGCCTCGCGTTCCACAACACCCGCGTCATCCTCGGGGCTCTCCTGGCCGCGGGCTTCGACATCCACCAGGTCGCGGCTCTCTTAGGCGTGCAGACGGCGAGCGTCCGCGCCCGGGCGGAGCGGAACGGGCTCCTTCCCGTGGTCTCCGCGCCGCATCTGACGGGCCTGGCGGAGTCGGTGCTCGCCGCCCTCCCCACGCACGCCCCCTGGGGCGCCGTCCCCGGCCCGACCTACCTCGCCGGCGACGTCATCGCGCTCCTCCACGCGGGCGACCGGACTCCGTAGCGCCCACCGGGAGACACGATGCGTGAACAACGAGGTGAGATCACGGGTCGCATCGTCGGCGTCTACTCCGGCGCCGGCGGCAAGCGCGACCCCGACCGCGAGCTCGACTTCAGCGACGAGGTCGCGCGGATGCTGCGCGCCGGCTACGCAGGTGCGGCCCACTCCTTGCGCGGGTGCGAGGGGTTGTCGGCGCCGAGGTCGCCGTCGTGCGGCCAGAGGCGGAGGCGCCACCGGTCCCCGGGCTCGGTGGATCCCGGCCAGCCCTCGGCGACGAAACCGCGACCGCTCACCTCGACCCAGTAGCGCCCCTCGGGGATCGGACTCTCCGTGCTGGGCAGGGTGGGGCTCCCGAGGCTGACGGTCGAGGAGGTGCCGACCTGTAGCGATTCGACCGAGACCTGCTCCCAGGCATCCGGATCGGATGCGGGCGGAGCGGACCACAGCTGCACCTCCACCTCCATCGCGAAGTTGTTCTGGTGCGGGCTCAGCACGACGAGCATCGACCCGTCGCTTGCCGACGGCGGCGAGTCCTGCGCCTGGTCGAGCAGTGCGAGCTCGTCGGAGTCGCCCTCGCCGCCCGCGATGGTGAAGTAGCCGTAGTCCATCGCGTGGGTCACCGCTCGCGCGGAGAGGAGCTCGGCGTCGCTCATGCGTCTCACGCTAGCCGAGCACCGAATCCGTGGGGAGAACTCCCCATGGGGACTGGGGCGGAACGATCGTAGGTTTGAATCGGGCCCCGGATGTGGGCCGCCGAGGAAGGGGCATCATGAGCGACGACAGGGACGATCGCGAACCGCAGCAGCCGGGAGAGGCCGAGCAGCAGCGGAGCGGACTGCCGGAGTATCCGCCGCAGGGTGAGCCCGCGCCCGGCCCGGCCGCACCTGTCTCTCCGCCCCGGAACCAGCCTGGTCCCGGCTTCGGTCAGCCGCAGCAGCCAGGTCAGCAGCCGCATCCGGGATACGGTCAGCCGCAGCAGCCGGGCCAGCCGCAGCCGCATCCCGGCTACGGCCCGCAGCCGCCGCAGAACCCTCAGCAGCCCGGCTACGGCCAGCCGCAGCAACCCCAAGGCCAGCAGTCCCATCCCGGCTACGGCCCGCAGCCGCCACAGAGCCCGCAGCCGCATCCGGGATACGGCCAGCCCCAGCAGCCCCAGGGCCAGCCGTACCAGGGCTACGCGCAGCCGCAGGGCCCCGGGGGAGCGCCCCGGAAGGAGGGGCTCGGCGTCGGCGCCCTGATCGCCATCATCGGCGGTGGCGTGCTGGTGCTCCTCCTCGTGGTGGTCATCGTCGCGGTCGTCGTGCTGCGCGGGGTGGCGTCGTCCTCGGGCGGAACCGGAACCGGCGGCGAGTCGTCGACCACGCCGTCGCAGGTGGTCACCGACTACCTCACGGCCGTCGCCGACGGCAACGCCGAGAAGGCCCTCAGCTACATCGGCACGCCCCCGGATGACACGTCCCTCCTCACCGACGACGTGCTCGCCGCCTCGAACGAGCTCGCTCCGATCACCGACATCTCGATCGTGTCGGAGGACACGTCGAACGGCAGCTCGGACGTCACCGTCAGCTACGACCAGGGGTCGAAGCCCGTCACCATCGAGTACAGCGTGCTCGACTACGACGGCGACGGAACGTGGCAGATCACGGGCGGCACCGGCTACATCAGCACCTCGAAGTTCAAGGGGCTGGGCCTGACGATCAACGGGCAGGATGTGGGCGACGTCGACGAGGTCGAGGCCTTTCCGGGCACCTACGGGCTCGCGACCACGCTGCCGAACTTCACCCTCACCCAGAACGCCCCCGTCGTGGTGGACGAGCCCTTCGGATCCGCCGACACCAGCGACATCACCCCGGCGCTGACGGATGCGGCCCTCCAGCAGTTCCGCGACCTGGTGCGCGCCGCGGTCCAGACGTGCATCGCCACCACCACGCTCGACGCGGGCTGCGGGCTCGCCATCCCCGCCACGCTGTCGGATGGCACGCAGCTCGTCGACGGCACCATCCAGCGCACCCTGCCGGCCGACACGAGCGTGAGCATCGACTCGCTGGAGGCGACGCTCAGCTACGACAACCCGACGCTGGCGCAGGGGGAGTCGATCGGCGGCATCGACGTGACCGCGCAGTGCACACAGGGCGGGACGACGGGCACGTGCAGCGTGCTCTTCGGCCCGTCGATCGGTCGCCCGTCGGTCGACATGGCCTCGCCGAACCCGACCGTGCTCTGGGACTGACCCGAGCGACAGGGAGAGTGGGACGAGAGGGGGATGACGTGACCGCCGGCCGCGTGCTCGGGCCCCGCCGTGGCGGCCACGGGCAGGACTGCTGAACGACACCCCGGCACCTGACTGCCCCTCAGCGACGGAACGCGTCGATCGCCAGGGTCGCGAAGCGACGACCCGCGGCGGGCCGGCGCTCGGCCGCGACGGACACGAGTCCTCGACCCGCGAGCAGCACGATCACGAGGTCATCGACGGTAAAGTCAGAACGGAGCATCCCCTGAGCCTTCGCTCGTCGGCCCAGCTCGTCGATCATCTCGAGCAGCAGACGGCGATGCTCCGCGAAGACGTCACCCGTCCTCTCGACCGCCATGTAGGCATCGATGAATCCACGGTGGCGCACGTTGAGCAGGATCAGCTGCCGGACGGCCTGCTCGAAGCCGCGCCAGGCATCCGAATGGGCGCACGCGTCGGCGACGATCGACCTGCAGGCCTCGACCTCGAGGGCGAACACCTCGGACAGCAGGTCGTTCCGGGTGGGAAACCGGCGGTAGAGCGTCGCAGCGCCGACGCCCGCTCGGCGGGCGATCTCGCGCATGCCGACGTCGAGGCCACTCTCGGCGAACAGGGCCCGGGCCGCCACCACCATCCGCGTGCGGTTCTCCTCGGCATCCGCCCGCAGTGTCCGAGACAGTTCGGTGGTCATCGTCCTCACTTCCGTCAAGTGGACGCCCCCGTCCATTACCGTCGCGATCGTACCTCCAGGAAGCAGGACGAGGAGACGACGTGCGCGCCATCACCATCGAGACATTCGGAGACCCGAGCGGGATGAAGGTCGTCGACCTTCCCGATCCGGCCCCCTCTCCGGGCCAGGTGCTCATCCGCACCGAGGCGATCGGGGTCGCCGGGGTCGACGCCGTCATCCGGCGGGGGACCCTCGGCTCCGGCTACCCGGTCGGCATGATCCCCGGCGGTGAGGCGGCGGGCATCGTGACCGCGACGGGCGAGGGTGTCGACCGGGAGCTGATCGGGTCGAGGGTCTGGGCCTTCATGGGTACCGGGGGCGCCTACGCGGAGCTCGCACTCGCACAGGCGACCGACGTCACGCCCATACCGGAGGGACTGTCGTCCGCCGACGCCGTCACCCTGGGCAGCGCGAGCGCCGTGGCGCACTTCGCGCTCGCCCAGGCCCACGCTGCCCGAGGCGCCTCCGTGTTGGTCCGCGGCGCTGCCGGGAGCCTCGGCATCGCGACCGTCGAGCTGGCGGCGCAGCGGGGCGCATCCGCCGTCGCCGTCACGACGTCCTCCGCGGACAGGGGGCGTCGACTCCGGCACCTGGGCGCCACGCATGTGCTCGACCGCGCCGGGGCGGGCGACGACGATGCGCCGACGTCCTTCGACGTCATCATCGACATCGTGGGCGGCGCGGACATCCCCGCGTTCATCGACCGCCTGGCGCCGAACGGTCGCATGGTCCTGGTCGGCGCGGTGGCCGGCTTCCCGCCTCCCGATTTCGGGATGGCGCTCATGCGGTCGTTCCAGAAGTCGCGGTCGTTCGGCGTCTTCAGTCTCGCGTCGATTCCGCCGTCGGACCGGGACGCGGTGCGCAGAGACCACTTCGACGCCGTCACGCGAGGAGATCTGCACGCCGTGATCCACGACATCCTGCCGCTGGACGAGGCTGCGGAGGCTCACCGTCTCATGGACGCCGGGTCGGTCTTCGGTCGGATCGTGCTGACCGTCTAAGAGCGGCTGGACCGGTACAGCTGCACGATCGACAGCACCGTGACGATCGCACCCGCGGCGACGAAGAACCACCCGAACAGCGGGTTGAGGTTCAGCACGACGACGACGATCCCGATCATGAGAGCCGCGAGGGCGAGCACGAGGCCCAGGATGAGGGTGGCGCGGTAACGGCCGGGGCTCAGCGGTTCGGGACTCGTCATGTCCGAACTCTAGTGACGCGCGGCACTCGGCTCCAGACGCCCGGACGGGGGCCACGACCCGCTCTCACCGGGCCTAGGGTGGACGACGTGTACGGGGTGCCCGCCGATGTGTCGTTCGCGTTCTTCGAAGGGCGCCGACTCGATGCGGTCCTGTACGGCCGCCATCAGCTGTCGCTCCTGTTCGACGGCGAGGTCTCCCTCAACATCGAAGGAGACGTCGGCGTCGTCGCCGCCGGTGCCGGGGAAGTGGTCGTCACCGATTCGCGGGAGGTGGCGCGCCCGATCCTCGATCTGCTCTCCCTCATCGTCGCCGCTGTGCGGGTCGACCCTCCGACGAGCCTCATCCTGGTGTTCGACGACGGAACGGAGGTCCGAGCCATCGACGACCGCGGGCCCTACGAGTGCTTCAACGTCCACCACGGCCAGAGTCTGTGGATCATGTGACCATGGGGAGCGTTCGGATCGTGTTCTCGGCGGCGCAGGGTGCCGCCGATCTCTGGAAGTACGGGGAGGATGCGCTCGTCGAGAGTGCCCTGGCGATCCCCGACGATGACCTGCCCGGTCTCTGGCTGAGCGCCGGCCGGTACTTCATCGGCGGGAGGGATGCGCTGCCGCTCCACAGCGCGCTCTACGCCGACAAGGCCATCGCCTTCGCGCTGATCCAGTACTTCGAGGGGGCGCTCCGCCCGCTGGCCCGGGAGCGCCGCCGGGCTCAGAAGACGATGCCCGAGGCGCTCGCGAACGCCGCGCCGATCCCGCAGACGGCCGAGTGGCTCGCCCGGCAGCACGAGCCCCGCTAGCCGTCCGTCGCCCGGAGACGGTAGAGGAGGTGACCTATGGCGGAGTGCTCAGCGCGGGCGCGGAGAGGCGAGGCGCTTCGCGGCCTCGACGACGAAGCGGCGGCGGGCGGCGCGCTCACGCTCGTCGGAGGGGCCGGCGCCCGTGATCATCTCGGCGAGCTGCGGCACGGTCTGCCACCACGCGGCCAGCGCGATCAGCGAGAACGCGAGATGACCGGGGTTGATGCCCGGGTCGAGCAGCCCCTTCTCCTGCGCTGCCGCGAAGCGGGCGATCTTCTCACGGTAGTGCTGGGTGCGGATGTCGGCTCGCGCAGGCGGGCCGTCCTGCAGGCCCTCCCACTGCAGCAGGCGACCGAGCTCCGGATGAGCGGCGTGGTAGTCGAACGTCGCCCCGGCGAACTCGCCGATGTCGTCGAGGCCGGCTCCCGAGAGCTCGACGGCGCTGGCCAGGCGCTCCAGCTCCTCCGTGAGCACGAGATCCCAGAGCGCCTTCTTGTCGCCGAAGTAGCTGTAGAGGCGCTCCTTGTTCACGCCCGCGCGCGTCGCGATCGCGGCGACGGTGGTGCCGTCGAAGCCGTGGGCGGCGAACTCGGCGAGCGCCGCCTCGCGCAACCGGCGTCGGGTTCCCTCCACATCCCACGCCATGGATCCCAGACTACCAACGCCACGGTTGGAGATCGCGGATGGACGCGCTAAACTCCAACCGCACCGTTGGAGTTGGAGAATGACATGACCGAGACCACGTCCCTGCCCGCGGAGACTCACAACCCCGCATCCGGCACGATCGCCCTGGTCACGGGCGCGAACAGCGGCATCGGGCTCGAGACGGCGCGGCAGCTCCTCGATCGAGGTGTGACCGTGTGGATGGGCGCCCGCGATGCGGAGAAGGGCCGGCTCGCCGCCGATGCACTCGGTGCGGGGGCGCGCTTCGTCCGGATCGACGTCGCAGACCCCGCCTCGATCGACGCGGCGGCAGAGCAGGTGGGCGACCTCGGCATCCTGGTCAACAACGCGGGAGTGAACCCCGGGGGCGAGGACATCGCAGCGACTTCGCTGGAGCAGCTTCGCCTGGCCTACGAGACCAACGTCTTCGGGCTCATCGGCGTGACGCAGGCCTTCCTTCCCTCGCTGCAGAGGTCTGCGCATCCGCGGATCGTGAACGTGTCGAGCGGCACCGGGTCGCTCGCATGGAACAGCGGCCCGAATCCGCAGTTCGACTGGGATCGGGTGAAAGGCGGGGGGCTCGCGTACCGAACCTCGAAGACCGCCGTCAACGCCGTCACCCTCCTCACCGCGCAGGCCCTCGGCGAGAGGTTCAAGGTGAACGCGCTCGCGCCGGGGCTGCGCGCGACGAACCTCATCCCGGGCATGGCGGTCGGCGGCGACCCGGCGGAGGCTGCCGCGGGTGCGGTGCGCCTCGCGCTCCTCCCGGACGACGGCCCCACGGGAGCGCTCTGGTCATGGGACGGCACCCGCGCGCCCTGGTGACCACGGCCCGCGCCGCCCGCCCTAGAGGAGCCCGAGGCGCCGGGCCTCGATGACCGCCTGCCCGCGCGTGCGCACCGACAGGCGCGACATGATCGCGCGCAGGTAGCTCTTCACCGTCACCTCCGACAGGCTCAGCCGGGCGCCGATCTGCGCATTGGTGAGCCCGTACGCGACGAGCGAGAGCACGTCCCGCTGCCGCCTCGTCAGCGCGCCCTCCGGGACCGACGGCGGAGGCGGCGCGACGAGCTCGGCGAGCTCCCGCGCGGTCTCGGGATCGCGGGTCCGCGCCGCGATCTGCTGCAGGGTCGCCCGCAGCTGAGGGGCGGGGTCGTCGACAACGGCCTGCCGCATCCGCAGCTCGACCCGCTCGTCGACGAGATCGCGGACGTGCAGCTCCTGCGCGACGGACGACGCCACCCTCGTGAGCGACGCCATCGTCGAGTCGAGCGAGCCCGCCTCCCGACTGCCGGCGTACAGCAGCCCGCGGACCTGGAGATCGACGACGATCGGGGCGACCGCGAGCGACGCGATCCCCTCGCCGAGGATCTGCGCGTCGAAGTCGTGCGTGATCTCCTTCGCCCGCCCGTAGTCGTGCACGCGGGTCGGCTGGCCCGAGACCCAGGCCAGCCCGCCCAGCCCCCGCGCGGGCTGCACCACGATGCTCGAGAGGTGCTGCAGCGGGGCGCCGGATGCGGCCGACACCCGGATGCTGCGGGCACCACGGAGGCCGCCGAACGCGACCGAGAGGCCGGTCTGACTGCGGATCGTCCTGGTGGCTCGCTGTATCAGCGCGACGTCGTCGGGACGCATCGTGGTGAGATCCATGGTTACCGCCTTTGGAACCTACTGGTGCCTTACGATCGTGGCGAAGATGACTGGCACAGCGACGTCGACAGCCTAGATCGTCGGCGGCACTTTGACGAGGAGGTCAGAAGTGAGCACGTCCCCCGACAGCATCGACAACCTGTTGCACGAGGCGCGGCGGTTCTCGCCTCCGCCGGAGTTCGTGGAGGGCGCGGTCGCGACGGCCGAGCTCTACGACCGGGCCGCCGCGGATCGACTGGGCTTCTGGGCGGAGCAGGCCCGCGAGCTCCACTGGCACACCCCGTTCAGCGCCGACCGTGTGCTCGACTGGTCGAACCCGCCGTTCGCGCGCTGGTTCGACGACGGCGAGCTGAACGTCGCCTACAACTGCCTCGACCGTCACGTCGAGGCGGGCCGCGGCGACCGGGTGGCACTGCACTGGGAGGGCGAGCCGGGCGACTCCCGCTCCCTCACCTACGCCGAGTTGACCGCGGAGGTGAAGAAGGCCGCGAACCTCCTCACCGGCCTCGGGATCGGGCCCGGCGACCGGGTCGCGATCTACCTCCCGCTCATCCCGGAGGCGGTCATCGCGATGCTCGCGGTCGCCCGTCTGGGCGCCGTGCACTCGGTCGTGTTCGGCGGGTTCAGCGCCGAGAGCCTGCGCGCCCGCATCGACGACGCGGATGCGAAGCTCGTCATCACCGCCGACGGCGGCTACCGCAAGGGCAGGGTCTCGCCGCTGAAGCCGGCGGTCGACGCCGCCCTCGCCCTGCCCGACGGCGACGGCGCCACCGGCACCCACACCGTCGAGCACGTGCTCGTGGTGCGCCGCGGCGAGAACGACATCGACTGGACGCCGGGCCGCGACCTGTGGTGGCACGAGCAGATCGCGTCGGTCGACGCCGAGCATGTCGCGGTGCCGTTCCCGGCCGAGAACCCGCTGTTCATCCTCTACACGTCCGGTACCACGGGGAAGCCCAAGGGCATCCTGCACACCTCCGGCGGATACCTCACGCAGGCCGCCTACACGCACCGGACGCTGTTCGACCTGCACCCCGAGACCGACGTCTACTGGTCCACGGCCGACGTCGGATGGATCACCGGGCACTCCTACGTCGTCTACGGCCCGCTCGCCAACGGTGCGACCGAGGTGATCTACGAGGGGACCCCCGACAGCCCGCATCCGGGGCGCTGGTGGGAGATCGTCGAGAAGTACAAGGTGACGATCCTGTACGCCGCGCCCACCGCGATCCGCACGTTCATGAAGCTGGGCCGGCAGATCCCGCAGCGATTCGACCTGACGTCGCTGCGCCTCCTCGGCAGCGTGGGCGAGCCGATCAACCCGGAGGCGTGGGTCTGGTACCGCGACGTCATCGGCGACGGCATCACCCCGATCGTCGACACCTGGTGGCAGACCGAGACCGGCGCGATCATGATCTCCGCCCTGCCGGGCGTCACCATCCTGAAGCCCGGATCGGCGCAGGTGCCCGTCGCGGGCATCAGCGTCGACGTGGTCGACGAGCAGGGCACTCCGGTCGGGGCGGATCAGGGCGGGCTGCTCGTCGTCACCGAGCCGTGGCCGAGCATGGCGCGCGGCATCTGGGGCGACCCCGACCGGTTCATCGACACGTACTGGTCGAAGTTCGGACCCACCGTGTACTTCGCCGGTGACGGCGCCCGGCGCGACAAGGACGGCGACATCTGGCTGCTCGGCCGGGTCGACGACGTGATGAACGTGTCAGGGCACCGCCTCTCCACCGCCGAGATCGAGTCGTCGCTGGTCGCCAACCCGATGGTCGCCGAGGCCGCCGTGGTCGGCGCCTCCGACGAGACCACGGGGCAGGCGGTGGTCGCGTTCGTGATCATCAAGCAGTCGCACCTCGAGGAGGCGAGTGCCGAGGATGCGATCCCGGTGCTGCGCAAGCACGTCGCCGATCAGATCGGGCCGATCGCCCGCCCCCGCGACATCTACCTCGTCACGGAGCTGCCGAAGACCCGCTCGGGCAAGATCATGCGCCGCCTCCTCCGAGACGTCGCCGAGGGTCGCGACATCGGCGACACCACCACCCTCGCCGACACCACCGTCATGCAGGTGATCGCCTCGACGGTGCGGTAGCGACTCCGCCCGCGCCGCTGGGCGCGGGTGATGCTGCGGGTTCCGCCCGCCCAGCGCCCCCACGGGGCCTGGGCGGGCTCTCTCATGCGCACGGCGGGCGCAACCCGCGGCGAGCCCGCCCCCGCGCCGCCGTCAGGGGGTCTGATCGGGGCGGCGGAGCCTCTCGTAGTACTCGATCTCGCGCTCCAGCTCGGCGAGCTGCTCCTCGGTCGAGCGGGTGTCCTTCGGGGGCCCGGCCGCGGGCGCGGCGGGCGGCTCCCGGTGCCAGCGGCGCGGATCGCCGAAGCTCACGTTCTCGGCCGGCCGCCGGTCGTACTCGCGGCCGATGACGAACCACAGCACCGACCCGATCAGCGGCAGGAACACGACGAGGAGCACCCACACGATCTTGGGCAGGTGCTTGATCCGCCCCTCGTCGCTCCTGATGATGTCGACGAGTGCGCCGATCATCAGCGCGAGCAGCAGGAAGGAGAAGATGACGTACACGTGCCCCCCATTCGAGCGTCAGCGTCCCTCCTAGACTCCCCGAAGACGGCCCTGCCGTCAATCGACCGGTTCGACCGCGGATCGGGTGCGCGGGGAGGGTCGCGACGGACGCGGCGCGCGGGTCAGCGCTGCTCTGCGGTGCCCAGGTGCTGCTGGATCTTCGACAGCGCGGGCACCGCGTCGAGGAGCCTGCGGGTCTCTGCGGCCGTGAGCGTGTCGACGGCCTCGGCGAGGAGCCGGTTCCATGAGGCGTAGACGGTTCGGACGCCGTGCAGCGCGGTGGTGGACGGGTAGAGCCGCGTCACGCGCCGATCGGTGTCGTCTCTGACCCGCTCGACCAGACCCCGCTCGGTGAGGTCGCGGAGAGCGGTGCTCACGTTGCTGGGGAACTTGCCCAGCCTCTCGGCGATCTGGATCAGCGTCACGCCAGGAGTCTCGACGACCACGCGGATGACCTCGCTGGACAGACCGGACAGTCGGACCTCGTCTGTCTCGGCGAAGGCCTTCCAGAGGTGATCGGAGATGGTCAGCACCGCTCGCGTGAGCTCTCCGACCGCTTCCTCGTGCTCGGCGTCCATGCGTTCAGTCTAGATGCTAATGGTTATCAATGCCATACATAAAGATTGCTGAGACTCGACCATTTTGCTGGATAACCGGACGTCTGCGGGCGTAGACAGTTATTGCATCAATAAACAGTTGACGCACACGAGAGAAAGGAACGAAACATGTTCTCGATCAAGGCGCACCCCGTCCGCAACTCGATCATCGGCGCTGCCGGGGCCGCGATGCTGGTGGCGGCCGTGGGCATCGGCGCGGGCGTGGCCAACGCGGGCACGCTGCCGGCCTGCGAGGCTTCGCAGCTGACGGTCTCGATCGTCGATCAGCAGGCGGGCATGAGCCACCGCGAGGTCACCTACGAGGTGACCAACACATCCGATCAGGCCTGCCTCGTGCACGGCGCACCCACCGAGGTGACGCAGACAGACGGCGCAGCCACCACCACGGCGACCGGGAGCAACTACTTCGGTCAGAACGGACCGGAGCAGATGATCCGGCTCGACCCCGGCCAGTCCGCCACCGGGGAGATCGCGTGGACCATCCCCCAGACCACGCCCGGCACCACGCCGTACACCCTGTCGGTGGACCTGCCCGATGTGGGCCTGCTCGAGACCGGCTACCACGACAGCACCGGCGCGCTCGACGGCGCCTACACGGTCACCAATCTCCAGCCCGCGCAGTGAGGTTCGGGGTGGGTCGGCTCCCCGCAGGGGAGAGCCGACCCGCCCCGCTGAACCGCGGGTCTCGGAGGGCTCGCGACTCCCGGTGAGACGCCCGCCCCACTTCGCGGTGACGGGTCGCGGGGCTATGAGCCCGCCGTGAATCCACCCACCGCCGCGAGCGTCGTCCGGGCGGCAGGATCTGCGGGAGCATGCTCGCAGTCGTGACCACCCCGCTGCCCGACGCAGGCCGACCGACCCAGGCCGAGGTCGCCCCGAGGATCATGCGCGTGCTGCTCGCACCGCTCCCGCGAAGACTCTCGACGGACGCGGCCGTGCTGCTCGCCGTAGTGCTCTTCCTCGTGATGTTCGGCCTGGTCATGGTGCTCTCCGCCTCGTCGGTCGACTCGCGGATCGACTCGGGCGACTCGTTCGCCGTGTTCCTCCGGCAGGCCTCGTTCGCAGCGGTGGGGGTGCCGCTCATGCTCATCGCGGCCCGGATGCCGGCGGCGCTGTGGTCGCGCCTGTCCGGCCCCGTCCTGCTGGTCGGATGCGCGCTGCAGCTGCTCGCGCTGGTCACCCCGCTGGGCGTGACCGTCAACGGCAACCGCAACTGGCTCGAGCTCGGTCCCCTCACGTTCCAACCCTCGGAGATCATCAAGGCCGGCATCGTCCTGTGGCTCGCCATGTTCTTGGCCCAGCGCGAGCGGCGGCTCGGCCAGATCCGCGGTGCGGTCCTCCCCACACTCCTCGTGCCGGGCGCCGCCATCGCGCTCGTCCTCCTCGGCGGCGACCTCGGCACCGCGATGATCCTCCTCGCCGTGGTGGTGGGCGCCCTGTACTTCGCAGGGGTGAAGATGCGGCATCTGCTCCTCGTGGTCGGGGTGATCGCGGTCGCCGTGCTCGTCGCCGCGCTGTCGCGCCCGAGCAGGATGGCGCGGATCGGCGCCTTCCTCGACCCGGCGAGCGCGGACCCGGGCGATGACGGCTACCAGACGCTCAACGGCTACTACGCGCTGAGCGATGGCGGAGTGTTCGGCGTGGGCGTCGGCGGCTCGAAGGAGAAGTGGGCCTGGCTGCCCGCGGTCGACACCGACTTCATCTTCGCGATCGTCGGCGACGACCTCGGCTTCATCGGCGCATGCACGGTGCTGGGCCTGCTCATCGTGCTCGCGGTCGTCTTCGCTCGGATGACGATGCGTGCGCAGACCCTGCACCAGCGGGTGCTCACGGGCGCGGTGATGACGTGGATCCTCGGCGAGTCGCTCGTCAACATCGCCGTCGTCCTCGGTCTCTTCCCCGTGCTGGGGGTGCCGCTGCCCTTCGTCTCGGCGGGCGGCACCGCCCTGCTCAGCGCCCTGGTGATGGTGGGAGCCGTGGTCTCGACCAGCCGCTCCTCGATCGCCGCCCCGGCGGTCTGACCGGTAGCCGCTGCGGCTCCGGTCCAGAGCGCGCCCGCGCTAGCTGTCGCCGGCGAAGGCGGCGAGTGCCGCCTGTGCGGCGCGAGCGACGGCCTCGTCCTCGTAGTCCGCATCGGGGTCCGTCTTCTCGGTGAGCACGCTGATCACCAGAGGCGGTCGACCGGGCGGTGTGACGAGCGCCACGTCGTTGCGGATGCCGCCGGCCCCACCGGACTTGTCCGCGACGACCCAGCCCTCGGGTGCGCCGGCGCGGATCAGGTGGTCTCCCGTGGCGTTCCCGCTCATCCAGTCGATCAGCGTCGCCCGGTCGCCGGCGCTCAGTGCCTCGCCGAGGAGGATTTCGCGGAGATCCGACGTGAACGCATGGGGGGTGGTCGTGTCGTCGATGCTCCCAGGCTCGATCACGTTGAGCTCCGGTTCGACATCGACCACCGAGGTCGTCCGGTCGCCGAGCCCTCGCAGCGCATCCTGCGCTCCGGCGGGTCCGCCGAGCTCCTCGAAGAGGATGTTGGCAGCCGTGTTGTCGCTCGATCGCACCGCGGCCTCCGCCAGCTGCGCGAGGGTCAACCCGTCGGCGACGTGCTCGCTGGTGGCCGGCGAGTATCCGGCCGACTCCACGTCCTCCTGTGTCCAGACGACCACGCTGTCTCGGGCCTCAGGAGGAGTGCTCTGGAGGAACGCCGCAGCGAGCAGCACCTTCAGGGTCGACGCGAATCCGAATCGCTCGTCGCCCCGGTACGAGAACGACTGACCCGAGCCCGAGTCGTAGACGCTGACGCCGATCCGGACGCCGTACTGGTCCTCCACCTGCTCGAGCCCGGGCGAGGGGTCGAGGAACGGCGTGGTCGTGGAGGGAGCGGCTGAGGTCGGTGCGCTGGCCGTGACCGCCCCAGGCTGAGCGCCGCATGCCGCGAGCCCGAGCGCCAGGGCGAGGGTCGCGCCGAGTACGAGGACGTGCACCTGTCTTCTCATCGAGGATCGCCTTCCGGTGCCGCCGTCCGCCTGTGCTGCGAGTTCGACGGTACCGGCATCGACGTGTGTCGCTCGACTCGGCCCCAGGGGCAGGGTGTGGACTCGACCCAGGACGATCCCAAGGAGGAGCGTGTGGCCTGGAGCACGCAGCAGCTCGCCGACCTGGCGGGCACGACGGTCAAGACGGTCCGCCACTACCACCGTGTGGGGGTGCTCGACGAGCCGGAGCGGCTGCCGAACGGGTACAAGCAGTACGGGACCAGCCATCTGGTCCGGCTGCTGCAGATCAAGCGGATGAGCGACCTCGGTGTCTCGCTCGCCCAGATCCGTGACCTGTCGGCCACCGACGATCCGCGGGCCGCCGTCGAGGTGCTGGACGCCGAGCTCGAGGCCGCCATCACGCGGCTGCAGCGCACGCGGGCCGAGCTGGCGCTCATCCTGAAGCATCGTGTGCCGCTCGACACTCCCGCCCGTCTGGAGGCTGCGGCCGAGGATCTCCCCGAGCGGTATCAGGGGATGCTCGCGGTCTACTCGAGGGTGCTCGACGACGCAGCGCTCGAGGGTGTGAGCGAGCTCTTGACCGAACCCGACGATGCCAGTGAGTCGTTCGACGCGCTGATCGACGAATCGGACGAGGACGCGGTGGACGCGGTCGCACGATTGCTGGCGACGTCCATGGTCGGCCACCGTCGGCGGTTCCCCTGGGCCTCGGAGCCCCGCTCGGCGATGCGCGGCAGGGGGAACCTCGGGCAGGAGGCGCTGGTGTCCGCCGCAGCGGAGGTCTTCACCCGAGGACAGCTCCGCGCGTTGGCCCGTGCGCATGAGATCGCCCAAGCGGTCCTCGCGGCCGACCAGGAGGACTGATCGGCCGCGGACGGCCCTTGACCCTGCCCCGAGGGCAGAGCATCCACTGGCGTGGTGACCGCGAGAACGCGGCACGATGCGAGAGGAATGCGAACCATGACCACCACGACAGACGCGACGCGTGACACCACGACCGTCGGCTGGCCAGAGCTCATCACCGCCGCGATCACCGCGGTGGTGCTCTACCTCGCCGGCGGACTCGGCATCTACCTGCTCGATCTCCCGGCCGACACGTCCGGCCTGGCCCAGCTCGCGCTCTCGGCGGTCGTGCCCGCGCTGGCTCTCGTCGCCGCGATCCTGGTGCGGCGTCGGCCCCTGAGCTCGTTCGGATTCCGGCGGGTTGGCGGGATCTGGCTGCTCATCGCCGTGGGTACGGCGGTGGTTGCCATGGCCGCAGCGTCGCTTCTGTCGATCTTCGTCTTGGACCGGCTGTTCCCTGGCGACTCCACCCAGTCCGACTACCAGGCAGCCGTCCACGGCGGGCCCGCGTTCTTCCTCGGCGTCCTCCTGATCGGGGGCATCCTCGAGCCGATCGGTGAGGAGCTGCTCTTCCGTGGTGTGCTCGCGAGCTTCCTCCGGCGGTGGGGCCCGTGGGTGATGATCATCGGCAGCACCCTCGTGTTCGCCCTGGCGCACGGTCTGAACGTGGTGTTCTTCTCGGCCGTCTTCATGGCGGCCTGTAGCACGTACCTCTACTGGCGCACCGGATCGATCTGGCCGAGTCTGGTCGTCCATGCGACCTACAACTCGTCCTCCTTCGTCCTGCAGGGCCTGGGCTTCTGAGGCTCGCCGGGCGGCGCCAGACGAGCCGCCGCCGCGGTCGTCGTCATCGCGAGGATGGCGTAGGCGACCGGATCAGAGTGCGTCGATGAGCTCACGCATCAACTGCGAGGGCGTCGTGTGACGCTTCTCGGCGGCCTCGTCGAGCTTGGCCCGCCGGGCCGCATCGAGCCGCAACGTGAACGGCCGTGCCTGACTGCCCACGCTGATGGGGCGACCGGGCACCGAGGGGCCGAGATGCTTCCCTGTGTACCCCTCGTCGGATTCCGTGTCTGCGGCCCACCGCTCCATGTCGTCGTCGGTGAACGGCGTACCGTTCACGTCGTTATGCGTCCCCATCTGCCTACCTCCTGAGCCCTACCTCGATGAGAACCTTCGCGGTCGCCGGCATCGCATGGAACACCAGCCACCCATCGGGTTCATCCTCCACGGCGACGTATTGCACCAGCCGCCCTGTCGTGTCCGTTCCGACACCGACCCACTGCACCGGATGCGTATCACGAGCCCGCGATCGCAACGTTCCCTCGAACGCAGCGATCACATCCGCCGTCGAGACCTCGGGGTGCCGGTCGGACACCCTCGGATGCACCCGGACTTGCACCGCGCCCTCCTCGAAATTTCGTAGTGCGTCAAGTGTAGTACGAAAGTCGCTGTCCTTGTCACTGTCTCCGTTTGTCGATGTGAACAATCACATTTGCGTTCGGCATAGATAATCTCGTTTGCATAACGGACCTCGACATTTCCCACTGCGCCTTGACAGGACGGCAATTGTGATCGCTAACATACTCACAACTCACCGATGAGTTGCGATCACAGACCGGCGATGCGGCCGGACCGAAACAAGGAGGTTTTGGAATGAAGGCGAAGAGACTGCTCGCCGGGCTGGCACTGGCGGGAGCCGTCGCCCTGGCAGCGACGGGATGCTCCGGATCGGGAGCCGGCGACGCCGGTTCGACCGACGGCGGATCCGACAAGGTCATCACCGTCGGGTTCGCGCAGACCGGTTCCGAGAGCGGATGGCGCAGCGCCAACACCGAGTCGATGAAGGAGGCGTTCTCGGAAGCGAACGGCTTCAACCTGGTGTTCAACGCGGCCGACAACAAGCCCGAGGCGCAGATCGCCGCGGTGCGCAACTTCATCAACCAGGGCGTCGACGCCATCGTGCTCGCCCCGATCGTCAGCGACGGCTGGGACGACGTGCTCAAGGAGGCGAAGGACGCCGGCATCCCGGTCATCCTCGAGGACCGCACGGTCTCCGCTCCTGAAGACCTGTACGAGAGCTGGATCGGCCTCGACTTCAAGAAGGAGGGCGAGACCGCCGGCAAGTGGGTCGCCGACAACTACGGCACGCAGCCCACCAACCTGGTCGTCCTCGAGGGCACCACGGGCTCGTCGGCCGCGACCGACCGCGCCACCGGGTTCAACTCGGCCATCGAGGGCTCGCAGATCAAGGTGCTCGACTCGCAGACGGGCAACTTCACCCGCGCCGACGGCAAGACCGTCATGGAGGGCTTCCTCCAGAAGTACGGCTCGCAGATCAACGTCCTGTTCGCTCAGAACGACGACATGGGTCTGGGTGCGCTCGACGCGATCAAGGCCGCCGGTCTCACCCCCGGTCAGGACATCAAGATCGTCACCATCGACGCGGTCAAGGATGGCATGACCGCCCTGTCCGAGGGCGAGTTCAACTACATCGTCGAGTGCAACCCGCTCCTCGGCGAGCAGGTGGCCCAGGTGGTGAAGGACGTCCTCGCGGGCAAGTCCGTCGACAAGCAGTACATCGTCGAGGACCAGGCGTTCGACCAGGAGCAGGCCAAGGCCGTCCTGGACAGCCGCCCCTACTGATCCCGACGCGCTCCCGCGTCAGGTGACGCCGCCGACCCCGGGTCGGCGCCCCTCGAACGGATGCGCCCCGCGCGAGCTGACTCACGCAGCTCCCGCGGGGCGCATCTCCCACCGCTCGACGAGCTCGCCGCCCGCTGCGGCCGGCTCACGAAGGAAGCGTCTCGCATGTCCTCCTCGCCTGCTGTCGTCGCGATGCGCGGCATCAGCATCCAGTTCCCCGGGGTCAAGGCCCTGGACGGTGTCGACTTCGCCCTCTACCCCGGCGAGGTCCACTCGCTCATGGGCGAGAACGGCGCCGGCAAGTCCACCCTCATCAAGGCGCTCACCGGCGTCTACGGCATCGACTCCGGCACGATCACGGTCGGGGGGCAGGAGAGGACGTTCCGCTCCACCGCCGACGCGCAGTCGGCGGGCATCTCGACCGTCTACCAGGAGGTGAACCTGTGCCAGAACCTCACGGTCGGTGAGAACGTCATGCTCGGCCACGAGCCCCGCCGGATCGGCGGCATCGACTGGAAGCGCCTGCACCGCGAGGCCGCCGGGCACCTCTCCGAGCTCGGCCTCGACGTCGACACCCGCTCCGTGCTGTCCACCCACTCGATCGCCGTGCAGCAGCTCATCGCGATCAGTCGCTCGATGGTGGTCGACACCAGCGTCCTCGTGCTCGACGAGCCGACGTCGAGCCTCGACCGCGACGAGGTGGAGCAGCTCTTCACCGTGGTCCGCCGCCTCCGTGACCGGGGAGTGGCCATCCTCTTCGTCTCCCACTTCCTCGACCAGGTCTACGAGATCTCCGACCGCCTCACCGTGCTGCGCAACGGCGCGCTGGTGGGTGAGTACCGCGTCGAGGAGATCGACCGCGGCGCGCTCGTCGCCGCCATGATCGGCCGCGAGCTCAGCGAGCTCGACTCGATCTCCGCCAGCGCGGGTCGCCCGATCGACCGCTCCGGCACCCCCGTCCTCCGCGCCGTCGGCGTGGGCAAGAAGGGGATGCTCGAGCCCATCGACCTCGACGTCCACCCGGGCGAGGTGGTCGGCCTCGCCGGCCTCCTCGGATCCGGTCGCACCGAGCTCGCCCGCCTCATCACGGGCGCCGAGCGCGCGGACAGCGGCACCACCGAGGTCCACGGCCGCGCGGCACGGCTCACCACTCCCCGCCACGCCCTCGACCGTCGCGTCGCGTTCTCGTCCGAGGACCGCCGCGGCGAGGGGATCATCGGCGACCTCACGGTCGCCGAGAACATCCTGCTCGGTGTGCAGGCGCGGCGTGGTGCGCTGCGCAGGGTGAGCAAGGCCGAGAAGGATGCGCTGGTCTCCGAGTACATGACCGCGCTGGGGGTGCGTCCGGCCGACCCGAACGCGCTCATCCGCAACCTCTCCGGCGGCAACCAGCAGAAGGTGCTCCTCGCCCGCTGGCTCGCCACCGCCCCCGAGCTCCTCGTGCTCGACGAGCCGACCAGGGGCATCGACGTCGGTGCCAAGGCCGACATCCAGCGCAAGGTGGCGGAGCTGGCCGAGAAGGGCCTCGCCGTCGTCTTCATCTCCTCCGAGCTGGAGGAGGTGCTCCGCATCGCGCAGCGTGTCGCCGTGCTGCGCGACCGTCATAAGATCGGCGAGCTGGCGACCGTCGACACCGACGTCGACGATCTCGTCGCCTTCATCGCCGCAGAGGACTCCACGGCGATCGAGGCCGAGGCGCTCGTCACCGAACAGGAGAAGATCGCATGAAGAAGCTGTTCTCCCACAGACTCGTCTGGCCCCTCGCGGCCCTGCTGCTGCTCATCGTCATCAACACCATCTCGCGCCCGTCGTTCCTCAGCATCACGCTGCAGAACGGCGAGCTCTACGGCTCGCTGATCGACATCCTCCGCAACAGCGCCCCGCTCATGCTGGTCGCCCTGGGCATGACGATCGTGATCGCCACCCGCGGCATCGACCTGTCGGTGGGCGCCATCATGGCGGTGTCGGGTGCGGTCTCGCTCACCGTGATCGAGGGATCGAACGATCCGGGCGGCCTCCCCACCGTGGCGGTCGCCATCCTCGCCGGAGTCGGCGTGGCACTGGTGCTCGGCGTGTGGAACGGGTTCCTGGTGTCGGTGCTCGGCATCCAGCCCATCATCGCGACCCTCGTGCTGATGCTCGCCGGTCGCGGTGTGGCCCTCCTCGTCACCGGCGGGTTCATCACCACGATCAACAGCGATCCGTACCAGTTCATGGCGCAGGGGTACGTGATCGGGCTGCCGTTCGCGTTCTTCGTCTCGCTCGCGGCGATCGCCGTGGTCTCGCTGCTCGAGCGCCGCACGGCGCTCGGCATGCTGACGGAGGCCGTGGGCATCAACCCCGAGGCGAGCCGGCTGGCGGGTGTCCGTTCGCGGAGCATCGTCTGGGGCGCCTACATCGCCAGCGGCACCCTCGCCGGCGTCGCGGGCATCCTCTACAGCTCGAACATCATGGCCGCGGATGCGAACGCCGCGGGCCTCTACATCGAGCTGGATGCGATCCTCGCCGTGGTCCTCGGCGGCACCTCCCTCGCGGGAGGCAAGTTCAGCATCGCGGGCACCGTGATCGGCGTCTTCACGATCCAGACGCTGAAGAGCACCATCACCTTCCTCGGGGTCCCGCCCGCGGTCAGCCCGGTGTTCATGGCCATCGCGGTCGCGATCGTCGTCCTCGCCCAGTCGCGTCGTGTGCGCGGCTGGCTCTCCTCCGCGGGCCGCCTCGCCCGCCCCACGGCCCGTCCCGACTCGAAGGTGCTGTCATGACCGCTCTCACCACCGTCCGGCGTCCCGCCGCGGAGCGCACCGGTTTCGGGCGGCGCTTCCTCGCCCGTCACGTCGCCTGGGTGCCCGTCTTCGCGGCGCTCGGCATCCTGCTCGTCATGATCGTCGGCGCGGTCGCCTACTTCCCCAACTTCCAGCTGCCGCGCATCCTCTCCTCGATCCTCCTCGACAACGCGTATCTGCTGGTGCTCGCCGTGGGCATGACGTTCGTGATCCTCACCGGCGGCATCGACCTCTCGGTCGGCGCGGTCATGGCGTTCACCGGCATCCTGTGCGCCCGGCTCCTCGGCGACGGCGTGCCGGTGGCGGTGGCTGTGCCGTCGATGATCCTCATCGGCGCGGCGATCGGCCTGCTGATCGGGCTGCTCGTGCAGTACTTCGACGTGCAGCCGTTCATCGCGTCCCTCATCGGGATGTTCCTCGCCCGGGGTCTGGCCTTCGTGGTCAGCCTCGAGTCGATCAAGGTGGCGGATGAGGGTCTGCTCTGGCTGCAGTCGACACGGTTCACTCTCGGGACCTGGTACATCACACCGACGGGGATCATCGCCCTGCTGTCGGTCGCGATAGCGGCGATCGTGCTGCGCTACACCCGGTTCGGCCGCACCATCTACGCGGTGGGTGGCAACGAGCAGTCGGCGCGGCTCATGGGTCTCGCGGTGGTGCGTACGAAGCTCATCGCCTATGTCATCAGTGGCGTCTGTGCAGGGCTGGCCGGCATCATCCTCACCGCCTACTCCGGAGCGGGCTATCCGCTCAACGGCATGGGGACCGAGCTCGACACCATCGCGGCCGTGGTCATCGGCGGGACGCTGCTCACGGGCGGCAGCGGGTTCGTCTTCGGCTCGATGATCGGCGTCTTCGTCTACGGCCTGATCAAGACGATCATCTCGTTCCTCGGGGCCGAGCAGTCGTGGACGCGGATCACCGTCGGCGCGCTGCTGCTCGTGTTCGTCGTGGTGCAGCGCGTGATCGTGCGGCGCTCCGCCCGCCGAGGCTGACCTCCTCGGGCCGCGGCGCGGAACGGGCGCCGCGGCCCGAGCATGCATGATAGGACCCATGGACCCGACGCCGTCGCCGACGCGGGCGCTGCTCGATGTCAGTGGCGCCACGGTCCGCTATGGGCCGGAGACGGTGCTCGACTCGGTCGACTTCCACCTCCGTCCGGGCGAGATCCACTCGCTCATGGGCGAGAACGGAGCCGGCAAGTCGACGCTGCTCAAGGCCATCACGGGCGCCATCCGGTTGACCGAGGGCAGCATCCGCATCGACGGCGACGAGGTCCGGTTCTCCTCTCCGCGTCACGCGCGGGGTGCAGGGATCTCTGCCGTGTACCAGGAGGTCGACCTCCTCCCCAACCTGACGGTCGCCGAGAACGTCTTCCTCGGCCAGGAGCCCCGACGTCTCGGCGGCATCGATCACCGCCGCATGAGGCACGAAGCCGCCGAGGTGCTCGCCTCGCTCGGCATCGAGGTCGACACCGCGTCGCTGCTCGGCACCCACTCGCTCGCGCTCCAGCAGATCGTCGCGATCGCGCGGGCGATCTCTACCGACGTCCGCATCCTCGTGCTCGACGAGCCGACCTCCAGCCTCGACGCCGACGAGGTCGCCGAGCTCTTCCGGGTGATGCGCCAGCTCGCCGCCTCCGGTGTCGCGATCGTGTTCGTCTCGCACTTCCTCGACCAGGTGTACGAGATCTGCGACCGCGTCACCGTGCTGCGCGACGGCAGGCTCGTGGGCGAGTACTCGACGGGCGAGCTGCTGAGGGTCGACCTGGTCGAGAAGATGCTCGGGTCGGCCGGGGCGGCGGGGGCCGCGCCGCTGCAGGAGAAGTCACGGCCCGATCCCGACGTGGCGGTGCTCGAGGGCCGCGGCATCACGGTGCATCCCGGCATCCAGCAGGCGGATGTCACCCTGTCGTCCGGTGAGGTCCTCGGGGTGGCCGGCCTCCTCGGCTCGGGCCGCAGCGAGCTCGCACGCGCCATCAGCGGGGTCGACCGGCTCGACCAGGGGCGGATCACGGTGGCCGGCGTGCCCCGCACCTTCCGCTCCCCGCGCCAGGCCGCCGTCTCGGGTGTCGTGTACTCCTCCGAGAACCGTCGCACCGACGGGATCATCGCCGACCTCAGCGTGCTCGACAACATCACCCTCGCCCTGCAGGCGCAGCGCGGGGTGCTGCATCGGATGAGCGTCGCACGGCGACGCGAGCTGGCCCAGAGCTGGGTCGATGCCCTCCACATCCGACCCGCCGACATCGACCGGAGGGTGGGTGAGCTGTCGGGCGGCAACCAGCAGAAGGTGCTGCTCGCCCGACTGCTGGCCCTGGCCCCCGACATCGTGGTGCTCGACGAGCCGACCAGGGGCATCGACGTGGGAGCGAAGGCCGAGGTGCAGCGCCTGGTCGGCGAGCTGGCCGACAACGGGCTGGCGGTCGTGTACATCTCGGCCGAGCTCGAGGAGGTGCTGCGGGTCTCCACGACGGTCATGGTCCTCCGCGGCGGTCGCGTGATCGCCACGCTGCCGGCCGCCGATCTCACCCCCGAGCAGCTCCTCGCGCTCGTGGCCCGCCCCGAGCAGGGGGATCCGGCGGATGGCTGAGGGCAAGGCCGCGCGCGCGGCCACCATCTTCGATGTCGCACGCCTGGCGGGTGTCTCGCACCAGACCGTGTCGCGTGTGCTGAACGACATGCCCAACGTGAAGCCGGCGACCCGCACCCGCGTGGAGCAGGCGATCGCGCAGCTCCGCTACAGCCCGTCGCCCGCGGCGCGCGCCCTCGTGACCCGGCGCACCCGGACCATCGGGCTGGTCACCCCGGGCACCCTCGACTACGGCCCCACGTCGATCGCCACGAGCTTCAACTTCGCCGCTCGGGCCGCCCGCTACAACGTCGATGCGGTGAGCACGCCCGACAACGACGTCGCCGCCGTCCGCACCGCCGTCGAGGGGCTGTTGCGGCAGCGCGTCGACGCGCTCGTCCTCATCGTGGTCGACATCGACGTGCTGCAGAGCATCCAGGGACTGCAGGTCGGCGTGCCGCTGGTCGCCGCGGCCGCGACCAGCCGTCCCCATCCGCTGCTCGTCTCGAT
This sequence comes from Cnuibacter sp. UC19_7, assembly GCF_042699995.1. Taxonomy (GTDB): domain Bacteria; phylum Actinomycetota; class Actinomycetes; order Actinomycetales; family Microbacteriaceae; genus Cnuibacter. Next base: position 2,205,107 of record NZ_CP170560.1, on the reverse strand, counting down.
CGACCAGTACCGGGGCGCGCGGGCGGCCACACGGCACCTCATCGAGTCGGGGTACGAGCGGATCCTGCACGTGGCCGGCTCCTCGCGGGCGCCGGATGCGCTCGAGCGCGTCCGCGGCTGGCGTGATGAGATGGCGGCCGCGCTTCGCGAGGTGATCGAGCCCGACGTGGGGGACTGGTCGGCCGAGAGCGGATATCGCATCGTCCACGACTTGGACGTGCGCGCCGGAGACGGGCTGTTCATCGCGAACGACCACATGTCGATCGGCGCGCTCTCCGCTCTCCGCGCTCGCGGTCTGCGCGTCCCGGAGGACGTGGGGATCGTCGGGTTCGACGACCTGCCGGAGTCGCCCTACCTCCTGCCGCCGCTGACCACGGTGCGCCAGGACTTCTCGGCGCTCGGCTCGCTGATGATGCAGAAGGTGCTCGTGCTCGCCGACGAGCCCGACCGGGTCACCGAGGACACCCCCATCCCGACCCGCCTGGTGCTGCGGGAGTCGACGCGGCCGCGCTGAGCCGGGTCGGGCTGAGCCCGCTCGGGCTCAGACGCCTCGCGAGTCGCGCCAGGAGTGCTGCGGGGCATAGCCGAGCAGGCGGCGGGCCTTGTCGATCGACAGCAGAGTCTCCTCCGCGCTCACGGCGCGCTTCAGCGGTACGTCCGGGAACACCTCGGCGATGAGCTGCTCGTTCGAGACGGTCGACACGGTGTCGGCGGCCGCGATGATGAACCGGTCGAAGCCCGCCGGTGCGACCTCGAGGGCACGCTGCACCGCCTGCGCGCCGTCGCGCGCGTCGATGTAGCCCCACAGGTTCCACTTGCGCTCAAGCGGGTCGTCGTCGAACGGGAAGGCGGCGTAGTCCTCCTCGACCATCACGTTCGAGAATCGCAGTGCCGTGATCGAGAGGTACGGATGCCAGCGCACCAGCTCGATCGCCAGCTGCTCCTCGAGGTGCTTCACGAGCGAGTACACCGACTCCGGACGCGCCGGGTAGTCCTCGTCCACCGGGATGTAGGGCGGCGGCACGTCGAAGGGCAGCCCGAGCACGGTCTCGCTGGAGGCGTAGACGATGCGGCTGATGCCGAGCCGCGTCGCCGCCCAGAACACGTTGAAGGTCGCCGCGATGTTGTTGTGGAACGTGGCGATGTCGCTTCGGATGCCCGGCGCGGGGATCGCGGCGAGGTGCACCAGCGCATCCACGCCCTCGTGCTGGTCGCCGACGCCGCCCAGGGCGTCGATCACCTGACCGTAGTCGGCGAGGTCGACCTGCACGAAGCCCGGCCCGCGCTGCCCGACGGCGTCGAGACCGATGACGTCGTGCCCGGCGGCTCTGAGCTCCGCCGCGACGACCGACCCGAGCTTGCCGGAGGACCCTGTGACCGCGATGCGCATGTCCTCCAGTCTGCTCCCCTCCTCGGACGTGCGCCTGCCCGATACACTCGGCGGATGACGAGTGCCGAGGCGCAGCCGCCCGGTGAGGGGGCCGCCACCGGGCTCAGCATCCGCGACGTCGCCAGACTGGCCGGAGTCTCGTATCAGACGGTGTCCCGGGTGCTCAACGAGCATCCGAGCGTGCGCCAGGCCACCCGCGAGCGGGTCCAGGCGGTCATCGCCGAGCTCGGCTACACGCCCAGCCGCGCGGCGCGGTCGCTGTCCACGCGCCGCTCCGGAGTGATCGGGATCCTCGCGACCTCCAGCGCGGAGTTCGGACCGGCGTCGTGCATCCAGGCCATCGAGACGGCGGCCCGCGCCCACGGCTACACCGTCTCGGTGGCCGACACGGGGAGCACGAGCCAGGGGGAGGTGCGTTCGTCTCTCGACCACCTGCTCTCGCAGCAGGTGGAGGCGCTCGCGGTGATCGCACCCCACGGCGAGGCGCTCACCGCGCTCGAGACGTTGCCGTCGGCTCTGCCCCGGGTCATGCTGCAGGCGCCGGGGCACGGCACGCATCCCGGTCTCGCGGTCGATCAGGCCGCGGGCGTCGGTCTCGCGGTCGGCCACCTGCTCGAGCTCGGCCACACCTCGATCGCCCACATCGCAGGACCGTCCGACTGGCTCGATGCCACGGCCCGTTCAGCCGCGTTCAGCGCCGTGCTCGACTCGGCGGGGCTGGCACCCGCGGCCATCCTGGAGGGTGATTGGAGCGCCGGCTCCGGGTACCGGATCGGCCTCGAACTGGCGGCACACCGCCGCATCACGGCGGTCTTCTCGTCGAACGACCAGATGGCCTTGGGGCTGCTCCACGCACTGCACGAGGGCGGGGTGCGCGTTCCCGACGACATCAGCGTCGTCGGGTTCGACGACATCCCGGAGGCGGCCCACTTCTGGCCGCCGCTCACCACCGTGCGCCAGGACTTCGCCGAGCTCGGCCGCCGCTGCGTCGACCGCCTCCTGGGCCTCGACGCCGAGGCCGCGTCCGCCCCCATCGAGCCCGTCCTCCTCCGCCGCCGCAGCACCGCCCCTGTCTCCTGATCCGCGCTCTGCGGCCCTGCCCGCCCCTTCCCTCCGCCGAGCGGCGAGAACCCGCCCTCCCCCGGGCGCGGGAGGGGCTTCTTCTCGCCGCTCGCCGCAGCGCGCGGAACTCGGACCGCAGGGTGTCCGTCGAACGGCGAGAACCCGCCCTCCTGTGGGCGTGGGAAGGGCCTCTTCTCGCCGCTCGACGCTACTCCCGGCACGCGGGCAAGGGGCGTCAGCGACGGGTCACGCGTCCTGGGGGTCGGGGAGCACGAACGTCCCGGTCGAGCCCGGGTTGACCGCGACCTCCCACCGGAACCCGTCCGGATCGGAGAAGTACCCCGAGTAGCCGCCCCACTCACGCTGCCGGCCGGCGCTCACCGGGGCGCCGAGCGCCGCCACCTCGTCGAGCACGGCGTCGGCGTCGGCGGGCGTCGCGACGTTGTGCGAGAGGGTGAACGGAGCGACTCCGGATGTCGGTTCTTCGCCGATCTCCTCGACGAAGCCCTCCCTCGACCAGAGCGAGAGGATGACCCGGTCGGCCACCGGCAGCATGAGGACGTCGTCGCCGGCGAAGACGGGCTCCCACCCGAGCCCGTCGACGTAGAAGGCACGGCTGCGAGCGAGATCGGCGACCGCGAGGGTGATGAAGCTGACGCGCTGTTCCATGCGGAGAGTGTGGCACGAGGTGCGCCCGCTTCGCCCCCGCAGCCCCCGCCCGCTACCGCAGCGCCCTCGGCCCCAGCGTCGGTACTGGGTCGTTCGCTGCGGGGGAGGGCGGAGCGGCTGCTCCGATCCCCCCCCCGGCTGAGCTCGCGGGCGTCGGGCGCCGACGACTCAGCGGTGGCGGTGAGCCTGCCCCGCCTGCCCGAAGACCTCCATGCGGTCTGCGACCATCTGCTGCATCGCGACCCGACCGCGGCTCTGGTACAGGGCGGGATCGCACCCGATCCCATCCTCATCGAGGTAGGTGCGGACCGCGGCCGTGTAGGCCATGTGGGAGTCCATGCCCTGGTTGATCTTGCGGATCCCCAGCTGCGTCGAGCGAGCCTTCTCCGACTCCGGCACACCCCATGACTCCGGGAGCTTCCCGCCGTGGGCGTTGATGATCTCGCGCAGATCGCCGGGGAGCGACGACGAGCCGTGCATGACCAGGTGGGTCGTCGGGACCCGCTCCGCGATCTCCTCGATGAGGTCCATGTGAAGCACCGTGCCATCCGGCGGACTGGTGAACTTGTAGGCGCCGTGGGAGGTGCCGATCGCCACGGCGAGCGCATCGACTCCGGTCAGTGCCACGAACCGTTCGGCCTCCTCGGGATCGGCGAGGACGATCTCCTTGCTGCTCGCTCCGCCGTCCTCGGATCCGCCGATCGTCCCCAGCTCTCCTTCGACGGAGACGCCGTGGGCGTGCGCATACTCGACGACCCGGCGCGTCACCGCCACGTTCTCGTCGAAGGTCGCCGGCGTGACGTGATCATCGCGCATGCTGCCGTCGATCATGACGCTGGTGAATCCCGCGGCGATGGCGCGGACGCAATCGTCGTAGCCGGCGCCATGGTCGAGGTGCAGCACGACGGGGACGTCAGGGTAGTTCGCGATCAGATTGACCAGAGCCTCCCAGAAGAGCTCGTCACGCCCATGGGCTGAGGACCCCGCGATCGTCTGGACGATCACGGGAGAGTCGGTCTGCGCGGCGGCGTCCAGGACCGCCTCTGCCTGCGGGAGGTCGGTGACGTTGAACGCCCCGACCCCGTAGCTGCCTTCGCGCGCTGCATCGAGCGCTGTGGCGAGAGTGATGAGAGCCAATCTGGAACCTCCGTAGTGATGACTTCCACCGGACCCGGCGAAAGATTGACAACGGTAGACAGAGTAGGGGGGAAGTGTTACCTTGTCCACCGATAGACAGATCCCCGGAGACCTTTCGGGCGTCAACGAGGACGGGACCCACCATGCGAGACGAGCTGCTGCTAGGCATCGACCTGGGCACGTCGTCGATCAAGGCGAACGCCATCGACCGTCATGGTCGTTCGATCGGGATCGGCGTGGCGCCCACTCCGTTCGTGGCCGGTCAGCACGGCGTCGACATGACCATCTCGGCGCTCTTCGGAGCCGTTCAGGACGCCGTGGCCGGGCTCGGCGCCCTCGCCTCCCGGGTAGCGGCGGTGGGGGTGGCCAGCATGGGCGAGACGGGCACCCTGATCGATGCCGAGGGTCCCTCCGAGCTTCCTCTGGTGGCGTGGCACGATGACCGCGGTTCGGAGATCGTGCGCGAACTCGTGGACGCATTCGGCGTGAGCGAGATCCAGCGCCGCACCGGACGCCAGCCGCGGAGCGTGACCAGCGTCGCGAAGCTGGGATGGCTCCTTCGCAACGGGTACAGCGGTCGGGGCACCTGGACGGGCGTGGCCGGAGCGACCGTGTGGAAGCTGACGGGGGCGATCGCTCAGGAGCAATCCCTGGCCGCCTCAAGCGGAGCGTTCGATCCGATCGCAGGCAGCTACGACGAAGAGATCCTCTCGGCCCTGGGTCTGGACTCCCTCGCGTGGGCGCCCGCTCGTCGAGCGGGGACCATGATGGGCCTCCTGTCACGTCCGGGGTCGGCGTGGAGCGGGCTTCCGGAAGGGATCCCCGTCACCATCGCCGGTCATGACCACCCTGTCGGCGTCATCGGTTCGGGCGGCGACAGCACCGAGGTCATCGACTCGATGGGGACAGGCGAACCCCTGGTCGTCCCCTGGGAGGCATCGTCACCGGCGGCCGCGCACCCCGCCTGGCCTGGCCAGATGGGGGACCTCACCATCACGTCGTGGCCCGGCACAGAGCGGTTCATGCTGCTGTGGGAGACGTTGCGTCCCGGGTTGGCGATGCGGCATCTGCAGCGGGCGCTCGGAGTGGACCGCAGCGACATCGAGTTCTCGTCCATCCGGGTCGAGGCCGAACCCCTCTCGCTTCCTCAGCTGTTGGCGATGCAGGATGGGGAGATCCCGGCAGACGTGCTCAGCGCCCAGCCCGAGGAGGCGTGGGCCGCCACCCTCGAGGGCTACGCACACGCGGCGGCTCAGGCGGAGGAGAACCTGCGAGCGCTGGCCGGTGTCACGGGGACCACGCTCCTGATCGGCGGGGGTCTTCGCAGTCGGCGCTGGGTCGAGGCGAAGCTCCGTCGAGCGCAGTATCCCGTCGAGATGGCCGAGGAGCGCGAGGCGGTGTCGCGCGGCGCAGCACTGCTGGCCGGGGTGGCGGCAGGGTGGTGGGCGCCCGAATCGTATCCGCCCGCCGACACCATCCCCCTCTCTCCCGGATCGGCGGTACGGAAGGGCATGGGCTCCCGTGCATGAGCTGATCTCCGCGGCATGGAAAGGTGTGGTCTATGTGCGCTTCGTCTCTCTGGTGGTGGTGTTGATGGCTGAGTCCGATCCCCGTCCCGGGCTGCGTCCTCCCGCGCGTGCGGTGGACATCGCGCGACTCGCGGGGGTGTCGACGAAGACCGTCTCGCGCGTCATGAACGGTGAGGCCTATGTCACCGACGCGATGCGCGAGCGTGTGATGGCCGCCGCCAAGCAGCTGGCATACGTCGGGGACGCGGCGGCGATGGGTCTGCGTACCAAGCGCACGGGCTTCATCGGCCTCATCATCCCCGACGTGCGCAACGGGTTCTTCGCCCTTCTGACCCGCGCGATCGAGGAGCGACTGACCCCGACCTCGCCGACGCTCCTGCTGGGTGACTCCGACGAGGAGCCCGAGCAGGAGGAGCGGTACCTTCGTGCATTCCGGCAGCAGCGCGTGGACGGGCTCATCGTGCTCCCCAGCGGGGCACCGAGCCTGCCGGACGCCGTGTCGGAGATCCCCACTGTCATCGTCGATCGCTCCGTTCCCTCTGTGGAGACGACAGCCGATCACGTCCTGGCCGACAACCATCGTGCCGCCGCCCGCCTGGTGGAGCACCTGGTACGGCATCACGGGTTGCGACAGGTCGCCCTCGTCGCCGGGAACACGTCCGTGTCGAACGTCCGAGACCGCGAGAGCGGATACCGGGAGGTGATGACCGCGGCCGGTCTTGAGGCCCACGTCACCTCAGGGCACACGACGCCGGACGATGCCGCCGCGGGAGCGTACGCGCTGTTCTCGACGATGACGCCGCCCTTCGGAGTGTTCGCCACCAACAACCGCATGTTCTGGGGAGCCATGGCCGCCATCGCTCGCCTCGGCCTCCACATCCCGAGGGACGTCCTGGTCACGACCATCGACTCCATCGGAGAGGCCACCGTCACAGGGCTCAAGCCGACCCAGGGGGTGATCCCCGTGCAGGACGTCGCGGCTCGGGCGATGCGTCTGCTCGCCGAGCGGACGCAGGATCCGACACTGCCCCCTCGCCACGAATCCGTCGACATCGACATCGAGTTCGGGACGACGTGCGGGTGCATCCCGCTCACCACCCCGCTCATGGTCGGCCCGGTGGCCCCTGACTCCCGCTAGCGACGGACGGGATAGAGCGGGGACCGATCGCAGAACAGCCGGAAGCGAACGCTGCGATCAGCCCCCGACGTCGCACCAGCAGTACCCGAAATCACATCCTCAAAGGAGAGAAGAATGAGTTCACGAACCCGTATCCGAGCCGTTGGAGCGGCCGCGGCGTCGGCCACCATCCTAGCGGTGGCCCTCGCCGGATGCTCGGACGCCGGCTCCGCGGCGCCGTCCGGCGACCCGGGCGACAGCGGCAAGATCGCACTGGTCATCAAGCCGCTGGACAACACCTACTTCGGCGCCATGGCCGAGGGTGCGCAAGCAGCCGCCGATGAAGCCGGCGTCGACCTCACCATCGTGGCGGCGGAGAACGTCACCGACGACTCGGGCCAGGCTACGAAGCTCAACTCGCTCGTCACCGCGGGGTACGGCTGCTACATCGTCAACCCGACGAGCCAGACCAATCTGCTCACGGGGCTCGTCCCCGTCTCGCAGGCGGGGACACCGATCGTGAACCTCGACCTCCCGATCGACCTCGATGCGGCCAAGGACGCAGGGGTCAACGTCACCACCTACGTCGGAACCAACAACGAGACGGCCGGACAGGCCGGTGGAGAGGCGATGCTGTCGCTCGTCGACGCGGGCTCGCAGGTGGCGCTGATCGGCGGCCTGGTCGCGGACCCGGGGAACATCGCCCGCCTCGACGGCTTCCAGAAGGCTGTCGACGGCAAGCTCACCATCACCCAGACCGTCGCCGCCGACTTCGACAAGGCCAAGGCCAAGAGCGCGGCAGCGACGATCCTGATCGCCAACCCGGACATCAAGGGTTTCTTCACCCCCTCCGGCGACATGGCGATGGGAATCCAGCAGGCCGTGGAGGAGGCCGGCAAGAAGGGACAGGTGGCGGTCGTCGGCATCGACGGCACGCAGGACCAGCTCAAGGACATCGTCGCCGGCGGGCAGCCCGCCGCCATCGAGCAGTTCCCCTACCTGATGGGCAGCCAGTCCGTGCAGGCCTGTGTGGCCGCCATGGGTGGCAAGGAGATACCCGCGAAGGTCGAGACGCCCGTCCTGATCGTCGACTCCAAGAACGCCCAGGCCGCTCTCGACTCCTTCCCCGCCCCGCCGGAGGGCTTCACGGTCGAGAACCCGTTCAAGTAGCCCGCACCTCCGAGTAGGGAATCCTTACCCATGACGACCCAGACGCCACCACGTGTTCGCACCACCCCGTCGGCCACCGCGGCCTCCCTGCGGCGAGCCCTCGGGTCCGAAGAGATCTGGCTGAAGCTCGCTGCACCTGCAGCGCTCATCGTGCTCACGATCGTGTTCACCGCGCTGAACCCACGGTTCCTCTCGTGGCCCAGCGTCTCGACCATGCTCGCGGACTCGACGATCCCGATCGTCCTGGCACTCGGAGCGACGTTCGCGGTGTCGTTGGCGGGCATCGACCTCTCCCTGGCGGCGACCGTCGCGCTCGGGAGCGTCATGATGGCGACGGCCTACCAGGCCGGACTCCCGCTGATCGTCTGCTGCCTCATCGCGTTGCTGACGGGGCTCGCAGTGGGAGCGATCAACGGCACGTTCATCGGATGGGTAAGGATTCCCGACTTCATCGTCACCCTCGGTTCGCTCAGCGTGGTGATGGGGCTCAGCCTGATCATCTCGCAGGGCAAGCCGGTGCAGATCGGAGAACGCGCGCTGACCGCGATCAGCACGATGAGCTTCGCAGGGATCCGCGTCAACTTCCTCGTGGCCATCGGCATCGCGATCGTGCTCCACATCGTCCTGTTCCACACCAGGTTCGGCACCCACCTGCTGGCGGTCGGCGACAACCCGGACGCGGCCAAGGCGATGGGGCTGAAGGTGCCGCGCATCAAACTGGCGGGCTACATGATCTGCGGCGCCATGGGCGGCGTCGGGGCCATCCTGCTCACCTCCTACATCGGGTCCAGTCAACCGGCGACCAACACCGATTACCTGCTGAAGGCGATCGCCGCCGTCGTCCTCGGTGGAGTGAGTCTCTTCGGGGGCCGGGCGACCATCTACGGCCCGGTCATCGGCGCCGTGCTGCTCACCTTCCTGCAGTCGGGTCTCACGCTGCTGGGGGTCAGCGCCTTCTACTCCCCGCTCGTCATCGGCATCGTCGTGATCGCCGCCGCAACGCTCATGAGGGGACGGAAATGACCACCAACGACAAGATCGTCATCGATGACGTGCAGAAGTCCTTCGGCAACGTCCACGCGCTCAAGGGAGCATCGCTCACGATCAGGCCCGGAGAGGTCACCGCCATCGTCGGCGACAACGGCGCGGGGAAGTCGACCCTGGTCAAGTGCCTCACCGGTCTCTACACACCCGACTCGGGGGAGATCCGGATCGACGGCGAGCCGGTGCGGTTCACCTCCCCCCGAGACGCTCGAGACAAGGGCATCGAGACGGTCTACCAGGATCTAGCCCTCAGCGATCAGCTCACCGTATGGCAGAACATGTACATGGATCGTGAGCTCGTCCGCGGCATCCCGGGCTTCAGGTTCCTCGCGCGGAAGAGGATGAAGGATCACGCCGCGGAGCTCGTCTCCCAGCTCGCGGTCAACGTTCCCGGGGTGAACCGCCCCGTCAAGCGTCTGTCGGGTGGTCAGCGTCAAGCCGTCGCCATCGCGCGGGGCGTGATGTGGGCGAAGAACATGATCATCCTCGATGAGCCCACGGCCGCGCTCGGGCTGAACGAGACCGCGCAGGTCGAGGATCTCATCCGCCGAGTGGTCGCGGGCGGGAAGACGGTACTGGTGGTCTCCCACAACTTCGAGCAGGTCAAGCGGCTCTCGCAGCAGGTCTGGGTGATGCGCGGCGGTCGCGTCGTCGGCGGCACTCGGACGGAGAACGTCTCGGGCGAACAGCTGGTGGGCATGGTCACCGGCGCCGTGAGCATGGTGGAGTAGCGCGGGCGACCGCGTCCGGGGACGCGTGTGCTGCGCGGGCGGCCATATGCTCATGCGGGCATGTAGTGTCTTCGACGTGCCGTTGAGACGTCGACGGGGAGTCCTGGCCCTCGCGAAGCGAGCTCGCCCGCGAGCATGCATAGACTGCGGTCCATGTTGGACGACCTCCGCCGCGAGCTCGAGCTCCATCGATCCTCGGGCTTCCCTCGGGACGTCGAGCCCGGCCGGACCTATGGTGCTGCGCGGGCCGTTCTGATCGACGCCGACATCTACGGCTGGTGCTCACGCGTGGGGAGGGGCGAGAGTCTCTCCGACATCGATGTCCAGCGGCTCCTCGAGGCCACGGCGACGCTCGTCGCGTCGATCCTCGCGTTGCCCTGGTCGGCGCGCCCGTACTTCACGCGTCTCGTGCTGATCGCCAGTCTCGCCCTCGCGATCAGCGGAGATCCGGATGATGACGGCACTCCGGCCCTCGACCCATCCGCCTAACGTCGTCCGCAGGCCCGTCATCCCGGCGACTATGTTTGACACGCCGGACGACGGGGCGAGGGTGAGTGGATGATGGCTGAGACGCAGCCCGGGAGGGCGCCCAGCATCCGCGATGTCGCCCGCCTGGCGGGTGTCTCGTACCAGACCGTCTCGCGGGTGATCAACGACCATCCGAGCATCCGGAGCGAGACCAGGGCACGCATCCTGCAGGTGATGGACGAGCTGCAGTACCGGCCCAACCGGGCCGCGCGCACCCTCGTCACGAGCCGGTCGAACACCATCGGGGTCATCGCGTCGGAGTCGGCGCACTACGGGCCGGCGTCGAGCATCCAGGCGATCGACCAGGCGGCGCGCAGTCTCGGCTACTACGTGCACACGGTCACGCTCGACGACACCAGTCCGGAGTCGATCGAGCGGGGCCTCGACCACCTCCTCGGCCAGGCGGTCGAGGGGATCGTCGTGGTCGCCCCGCAGGTGCGCGTGCTCGACACGCTCGCCGACATGAACGTGTCGATCCCGTACGTCACCCTGCAGAGCGCCGAGGCGTCCGGCACCACGCTCTCCGTCGACCAGATCGCCGGCGCGCGCCTGGCGACGCGCCACCTGATCGAGCTCGGCCATCGCGACATCTATCACCTCGCCGGCCCGCAGGACTGGATCGAGGCAGAGGCGCGGATGCACGGCTTCCTGTCGGAGATGTCGGATCACGACATTCCGATCACGGCTCCGATTCTCGGGGACTGGAGCGCGGACTTCGGCTACTTCGCCGGACGCGAGTTGCTGCGCGTCCGCGACTTCACGGCCATCTTCGCCTCGAACGATCAGATGGCGCTCGGGCTCGTGCACGCCATCCAGGAGTCGGGGCTGAACGTGCCGCGCGACGTCAGCATCGTGGGCTTCGACGACGTGCCGGAGGCAGCGCACTACGGCCCGCCGCTCACCACGGTCCGGCAGGACTTCCGCGAGCTGGGACGGCGCGCCGTCGACCTGCTGCTGGGCACTCTGAGCAACCAGGAGCCGGAACCCAGGGTGATCATGCCCGAGCTCGTGGTGCGTCAGAGCACCGCTCCGCCCACTCCGCTCTGAGCCGGAACCCGCACCGCGATCACTGCGCGGGGATGTGGTTGACAGCGCCGTGCAGATGATGCACTATTTCGTTCGAGCCCAATGTGACCGTTCACATTGAAGCGCCGAACAAGGGAGTTTGAGTCGTGTCCGTTGCCTCTGCGGTCTGCACCGCCACCACCGCCGCCGGCGGCGCGGTGATCGTGGACGGACTCGCACGATGAGCCTCCGGGCCAGCGTCGAGGTCGCGATCGCCCGCACCCGCGCCGAGGTCGCACGGGTCGACAGCGACATCATCGCCCGCGGGCTCTCCTCGCTGAGAGGCGGATCGGTGTCGGCCCGCGTCCCGGGATCCGACCTCTTCGTCATCACGCCCGGCCGCTCCGCGCAGGAGGCGGCCACCCCCGCGGACACGATCGTCTCGGACCTCGAGGGCCGGGTGCAGAAGCACACGATCGGCGCGGGCGCGGCGACCACCGCGTCGATGGCGACCCACGCGCTCCTGTACCGCCGGCTCTCCACCGTCGGCGGCATCGTGCACACCCACCCAGCGCAGTCCGCCGCGTGGACGCGCCCCACCGACACGGCACCCACCGGTGCCGCGCCCGTCGACGCTCCGCTCACCGACACCGCGCCCGCCGCCACGCAGTCGGCGACCCCCGTCACGCTCCCCGCGCTCGACGGCCCGCTCGACCCCGCCGTCCTCCCCGCACTCGAGGAGCCAGGCGTCCACGCCGTCTTCGTGGGCACCGAGGGCCTCTTCGCGGTGGGCCACACCGCCCCGGACGCGGTCACCGCCACCGAGCGCATCCAGGCTCTCGCCGACGCCGGCGACCTCCACCTGGAGTGGAGCACCTCCCCGTCCTCTGCCGACAGGACGAGCACACAGACCCCCGACGCCGTCCCGGAGGCTGCGTCGGAGGAAGCGAAGCGGCCGCTCGACGAGCAGCCCTCCGTGGATCACATCCCGAACGAAGAATCACTCTCAGCGCAGCGACCCTGCTGACAACGAAGTCAATCCCGCACCACGAGAAAAGGAAGTTCACCGTGAAGAAGAAAGCCCTACTCGCCCTCCTCACCGCGGGAGCAGTGGCGCTCTCGCTGGCCGCCTGCTCCAGTGGCGGATCCGGCAGCGGCAGCTCCACCGACGGCGCCCAGGCCGGCGACGGCAGCCTCATCGGCGTGGCGATGCCGACCCGCTCCTCGGAGCGCTGGATCGCGGACGGCGACAACATCAAGTCGCAGCTCGAGGCCGCCGGCTACACCGTCGACCTGGAGTACGCCGAGGACGACATCCCCACCCAGGTCTCGCAGATCGAGAACATGATCACCAAGGGCGCCAAGGCCCTGATCATCGCCTCGATCGACGGCACCACGCTGACGAACACCCTGCAGAACGCCAAGGACAACGACATCCCGGTCATCGCGTACGACCGCCTGATCCGCGACTCGGACAACGTCGACTACTACGCCACCTTCGACAACTACAAGGTCGGCGTCGAGCAGGCCACGTCGCTCCTCACCGGTCTCGGCGTCCTCGACGCCAGCGGCAACAAGACGGGCAACACCGGTCCGTTCAACATCGAGCTGTTCGCCGGCAGCCCCGACGACAACAACGCCACGTTCTTCTTCAACGGCGCGATGGACACGCTGAAGCCCTTCATCTCGGACGGCACCCTCAAGGTCAAGAGCGGCCAGACCGACTTCAACACGGTCGCCACTCTCCGTTGGGACCCGGCCACCGCGCAGGCCCGCATGGAGAACATCCTCACCTCGACCTACTCCGACGGCTCGAAGGTCAACGGCGTGCTCTCCCCCTACGACGGCCTCTCGCGCGGCATCATCTCCGCGCTGACCTCCGCCGGATACACCACCGCCGACATGCCGATCATCACGGGTCAGGACGCCGAGCTCGACTCCGTCAAGGCCATCGAGGCCGGTGAGCAGTACTCCACCATCTACAAGGACACGCGCGAGCTCGCCAAGGTCGCCGTGCAGATGGCCACCTCGCTGCTGACCGGCGGCACCCCGGAGACGAACGACACGAAGACCTACGACAACGGCAAGAAGGTCGTCCCGTCCTACCTGCTGCAGCCGGTGGTCGTGACCAAGGACGACATCCAGTCGGTCCTGGTCGACGGCGGCTACTACACCGAGGACCAGATCAAGGGCTGATCCCCTTCGTCCACGAGGCTCTGCCTGGGCCCGGTCGGATCGATCTCGATCCGACCGGGCCCCGGTGGAGCCGCACACGCTTCCCCTCATCACGACACGCTAGGAGCCACAGGGTGACGACCAACATCCTCGAGATGCGCAACATCACGAAGACCTTCCCCGGGGTCAAGGCGCTGCAGAACGTCACCCTCGATGTCGCGCGGGGGGAGGTGCACGCCATCTGCGGCGAGAACGGGGCCGGCAAGTCGACGCTCATGAAGGTGCTGAGCGGGGTCTACCCGCACGGCACCTACGACGGCGAGATCGTCTTCGAGAACGAGACGGCTCAGTTCCGCGACATCCGCGACAGCGAGGCCAAGGGCATCGTGATCATCCACCAGGAGCTCGCACTCAGCCCGTACCTCTCGATCGCCGAGAACATCTTCCTCAACAACGAGATCAAGGGCCCGCTCGGCCTGATCGACTGGAACAAGACCAACGCGGAGGCTGCCAAGCTGCTGGCGCGGGTCGGTCTGCGTGAGAACCCGACGACCAGGGTGCTCGACCTCGGCGTCGGCAAGCAGCAGCTGGTCGAGATCGCGAAGGCGCTGTCGAAGCGGGTGAAGCTGCTCATCCTCGACGAGCCGACGGCGGCGCTCAACGACGAGGACAGCGACCACCTGCTCGACCTCATCCTCTCCCTCAAGGGGCAGGGGATCACGTCGATCATCATCAGCCACAAGCTCAACGAGATCCGCAAGATCGCCGACACCGTCACGATCATCCGCGACGGCAAGGCGATCGAGACGATCCCGAAGTCGAACGTCACCGAAGAGCGCATCATCAAGGACATGGTGGGGCGCGACCTGGAGCACCGGTACCCCGACCACACCCCGCACATCGGCGACGAGATCCTCCGCGTGGAGGATTGGACGGCGTACCACCCGCAGGACCCGAGCCGCATCGTGGTCGACCACGTCAACCTCACCGTGCGCCGTGGCGAGATCGTCGGCATCGCGGGGCTGATGGGCGCCGGCCGCACCGAGTTCGCGATGAGCCTGTTCGGCCGCTCCTACGGCGTCAAGGTCTCTGGGCGCGTGTTCAAGAACGGCGTCGAGATCAAGACGCGGACGGTCTCGGAGGCGATCGAGAACGGTCTCGCCTACGCCACGGAGGACCGCAAGCAATACGGCGTCAACCTCATCGAGGACATCAAGCGCAACATCTCGATGGCGTCGCTGAAGAAGCTCGAGCGCGGCGGGTTGATCGACGACAACGAGGAGTTCAAGGTCGCCGAGGGCTACCGCAAGTCGATGAACATCAAGGCGCCGTCGGTGCTCGCGAAGGTGGGCAAGCTCAGCGGCGGCAACCAGCAGAAGGTCGTGCTGAGCAAGTGGATCTACTCGGATCCGGACGTGCTCATCCTCGACGAGCCGACGCGAGGCATCGACGTCGGCGCGAAGTACGAGATCTACACGATCATCAACAAGCTCGCCGCGGACGGCAAGGGCGTCATCGTCATCTCCAGCGAGCTGCCCGAGCTGATCGGCATCTGCGACCGCATCTACGCACTGTCCGAGGGCCGGATCACCGGCGAGGTCCCCATCGAAGAGGCCACGCCGGAGACCCTCATCAAGTACATGACCATGGAAAAGGAACGATCCTGATGTCCGATCTCTCCACGAAGCAGGCCGACGACACCGCCGCCGGCGGACGGGTCAATCCCGTCGACAACAAGCTGACCCGCTCGCTCAGCCACGTCCTCTCCGACCTGGGCAAGAACGGCATCTTCATCGCGCTGATCCTGGTCGTGGTGGTCTTCGAGATCCTGACGGGCGGCGTGCTCCTGCGACCGCAGAACGTGTCGAACCTCATCGTGCAGAACGGGTACATCCTCGTGCTCGCGATCGGCATGGTGATGGTGATCGTCGCAGGCCACATCGACCTGTCGGTCGGATCGGTGGCCGCGTTCGTCGGCGCCCTCTCCGGTGTGTTCGCGGTCAACATGGGCATGCCCGCGTGGCTCGCGATCGTGCTGTCGCTGGCCATCGGTGCTCTGGTGGGCGCGTGGCAGGGCTTCTGGATCGCCTACGTCGGCATACCCGCGTTCATCGTCACGTTGGCGGGCATGCTGATCTTCCGCGGGCTCACGCTCGTGGTGCTGGGCAACCAGAACATCGGATCCTTCCCCGACCTGTACCGCGCGCTCGGCAACGGCTTCATCACGAACGTCTTCGGCGAGCTCGATGTCGATCCGCTCACGATGGGCGTCGCCGTCATCGCGATCGTCGTGCTGATCGTGCAGTCGGTGCGCACCCGCCGCGGCCGCCAGAGCTACGGGCAGGAGGTCGAGCCGATCAGCTGGTTCATCGTCAAGCTCGTGCTCGTCTCCGCGGCCGTGCTGCTCTTCGCGTACGCCCTCGCCACCTTCAAGGGCATCCCCGTGACGCTGATCGTGCTGGCCGTGCTGGTGCTGATCTACGGCATCATCATGAACCGGTCGACGTTCGGTCGTCACGTCTACGCGATCGGCGGCAACCTGCACGCGGCCGAGCTGTCGGGCATCAAGACCCGCTCGGTCACCTTCTGGCTGTTCGTCAACATGGGCTTCCTGGCCGGTCTCGCGGGCCTGATCTTCACCGCCCGGCTGAACCTGGCCGGCCCGAAGGCCGGTGACGGCTTCGAGCTCGAGGCGATCTCGGCCGCCTTCATCGGCGGCGCGGCGGTCACGGGTGGTGTGGGCCGGATCGGCGGCGCCATCGTCGGTGGTCTGATCATCGGCGTGCTCAACAACGGCATGTCGATCATGGGCATCGGCATCGAGTGGCAGCAGGCCGTGAAGGGCCTCGTGCTGCTCCTCGCCGTGGCGTTCGACGTCTACAACAAGCGCCGCTCCGGAGGGCGTTGACCTTCGTGCCGGTATCCTCTCCGGATGTGAGACGCGAGCCGACCGCCGATTCGTCGGCGGTCGTGCTCGGGTCTCTCACGGCGGTGTCGGAGGCGTCGCCCCGAGCATCCGGTCGGCTCACGGGCGCGTTCGACGTCTCGCTGACGGTGCGGCGCGGCAGCATCCACGCGCTGCTCGGCGAACAGTTCTCGGGTGCGACGCAGATCCTCGCCGTCCTCTCGGGGCACCTAGTACCCGAGGGCGGCACCCTCCTCATCGACGGTCGTGAGGCGGCGTTCACCTCGCCGGCCGAGGCCGAGGCGGCAGGCATCCGCATCCTGCGGGGCTCGCCGAGCCTGGTGCCCGACATGACGGTCGCCGACAACCTCTTCCTGGGGTACGAGCGGTCGCTCGGGTTCCTCGCCGGGCGTCGGCGGGTGCTCTCCGCGGCCGCCGAGCTGCTCGCGCCCCTCGGTCTCGACGACTCGGTGGTGGTGCAACGCGCCCGAGATCTCGGCCCCGGTGCACGCCGGGTCGTGGAGTTCGCGCACGCCATGGTGACCGGATGCCGCCTGATGCTGGTCGACGAGCCCTTCGCCCGGCTCGACGCGGAGGAGCGGGCGGTGGTGTCGACGGGCCTTCGCGGGTTGCGGGCCGCGGGCCTCACCGTCGTCGTCGCGACGTGGAGCGACGCGGATGCCGTGGCGACGGCCGACGACGTCACCGTGCTGTCGCGGGGGCGCGTGACGATGACGGCGGAGGAGTCGGCGGGGGCCGACGTCACCCGCCACGACCTGGCCGAGGCGATGGCATCGCGGATCCCGCGGTCGGCCGACGCGCCCGCGCCGCCCGCCCGCCCTGCGGAGGCTCCCGCATCCGACGGTCTCGTCGTCACGGGCTACACGGTGGGCGACCCCTTCGATCCGTCCCGGACGATCCTCCGCGATGTGTCGCTGGCGGCGGCCCGCGGCGAGATCGTGGGGATCGCTGGCCTGGCGGGATCCGGGGCGTCGGAGCTGCTGTACAGCCTCTACGGCCGCTCGCTCGGTGCGGACGTGTCGGGCACGGTCGAGGTGGGTGGCGCGCCGTTCACGGCGAGCAGCCCCGCGGCCTCGATCGCCGCCGGCCTGGCGCTCGCCACCGACCGCCACCGCACCTTCGACCTCGGCCTGCTCGGCGGGGTGCCGTCGCGCGTGTCGCTGCCCACGCTCGCGAAGCTCGCCCGGGCCGGCGTCGTGGACCGGGATCGCGACTACCGCCCCGTCGCGCCCCTGGCCGGCATCGGCGCGATCGGGCAGGTCGTGCTCCCCGCTCTCCTGGGGCAGGCATCGGGCGAGGACCGGTCGAGCCGGTTCGGCATCCGGGAGACCATCGAGTTCTGGCTCGACCGCTCCGACGCCGACCGACCGACGGTCGTCCTGCTCGACGATCCGCTGGCGAACCTCGTGCCGGGCGACCGCGCCTTCGTGATCGACGGCATCAGGCGCCTGGCCGCCGACGGCACCGCCGTCGTGATGGGCTCCACCCGCATCGAGGAGCTGCTGAAGCTCACGGCGCGCGTCTACACGCTGGCCGACGGCCGCGTCTCCGGCGTGCTGCGCAGCGCCGAGGCCACCCCCGCCGACGTCCTTCGGTGCATCACCGAGCGGCGCTGACCCGCCCGGCCGAGGATCAGAACGGGACCCTCCGCGGGTTGCGCCCGCTGTGCGTGCGCTCGAGGCCGGGGGCGGGACGACGGCGCTCTGGGCGGGCGCAACCCGCGACGAGGTCGGCAGCGCTTCCACCTGTGCAGGTGTCCGCCCCGCGCCGCTATGACGCCCAGGGTCGTGGCGCTTCGACACCGATTCCGGCCAAGCGTCGGCATATATGGCGAGCTTTGCGGGAATCGGTGTCGGGGTGACGAGTCCGTGTCCTTCCAGGCGGATGGCGCCCGCCACGCTCATCCCGTATGCTCTCCACAAGAAATGTGACCGGTCACAATGAGGTGAGGGCAGAGGCATGGCGGAGGCACGGCAGAGCGATCCCGAGACGATCGCGTCGGGACGGACGGCGCTCGGCATCGAGCTCGGGTCCACGAGGATCAAGGCCTGCCTGGTCGACGCCGACGACCCGACGATCGTGCTCGCCACCGGCAGCCACGACTGGGAGAACCAGTTCGTCGACCGGCTCTGGACCTACTCGCTCGAGGCGGTCTGGGAGGGGCTTCAGGCCGCGTACGCGGCGCTCGTCGCCGACGTGCGGCAGCGCCACGGGGTCGAGCTCACGACGACCGGGGCCGTCGGCGTCTCGGCCATGATGCACGGCTACCTGCCGTTCGATGCGGACGGTGAGCTGCTCGTGCCGTTCCGCACCTGGCGCAACACCAACACCGGCCCGGCCGCGGCCGAGCTCACCGAGCTGTTCGGCGTGAACATCCCGCTCCGCTGGTCGGTCGCCCACCTCCACCAGGCGGTCCTCGACGCCGAGCCGCACGTGAGCCGACTCGACTTCGTGACCACGCTCGCCGGGTACGTGCACTGGAAGCTCACCGGCCAGAAGGTCCTCGGCGTCGGCGACGCCTCCGGCATGGTCCCGATCGACACCGCGACCGGGGACTGGGATGCACGGATCGTCGCCCAGTACGACGAGCTCGTGGGTCAGCGCGGGTCCACTCTCCCCGCGCTGGCCCACCTCCTTCCTCGCGTGCTGCCTGCCGGGGCGCCCGCGGGGGAGCTGACCTCCGAGGGAGCCGCCCTGCTCGATCCCACCGGGGCGCTGCAGGCGGGCATCCCGCTCTGCCCTCCTGAGGGCGACGCCGGGACGGGCATGGTCGCGACCGACGCGGTCGCGCCGCGCACCGGCAACGTCAGCGCCGGCACGAGCATCTTCGCCATGGTCGTGCTCGAGCGCCCGCTCACCGCGGTGCACCACGAGCTCGACCTCGTGACCACGCCCTCGGGTGACCTCGTCGCCATGGTCCACTGCAACAACGGCGCGAGCGAGCTCGCCGCCTGGGCGGGCCTCTTCACGCGCTTCAGCGAGGCGTCGGGTGCAGGAGCAGGCAGCGACGCCGTCTTCGACGTGCTGTTCCGCGAGGCCCTCGCCGGCGACGCGGATGCGGGCGGCCTGCTGGCCTACAACCACCTCGCCGGCGAGCCGATCGCCGGGCTGGAGGAGGGCCGGCCGCTCTTCGTACGCACCCCCGACAGCGTGTTCTCGCTCGCCAACGTGATGCGCGCCCAGCTCTACGGCGTGTTCGGCACGCTGGCGCTCGGGATGCGCGTGCTCTCCGACGAGGGCGTCGGCCTCGACCGGATGTCGGCCCACGGCGGCATGTTCCGCACCGCGGGTGTCGCCCAGCGCTTCCTCGCCGGCGCGCTCGACGCGCCCGTCACGGTATCGGCGACCGCGGGCGAGGGCGGACCCTGGGGCATGGCCGTGCTCGCGGCCTACCTCCGTCGCTCCGACATCCCGCTGGCCGAGTACCTGCACGACGTCGTCTTCGCCGACGCGCCGTCCGACACGACCTCGCCCGATCCGGCCGATGCGGCCGGCTTCGCCCGCTACCTGGAGAGCTATCGCGCCGGCCTCGCGGTCGAGCGCGCCGCCGTGGAGGCCCTCGCATGACGACCCACGAGGAACTGACCGCCGACGGTGGCCTCAGCGCGGCGATCGACCGCATCCGCAGCGAGGTGGCGTCGCTGCACGCGGAGCTCGTCCGCTATGGGCTCGTGGTCTGGACGGGCGGCAACGTGTCGGGCCGGGTGCCCGGTGCCGACCTGTTCGTGATCAAGCCGTCAGGAGTCTCGTATGACGACCTCGTCCCTGCGAACATGATCCTCTGCACGCTCGACGGCGAGGTGGTGCCCGGTTCGCCCGGATCCGACCGCTCACCGTCGAGCGACACCGCCGCGCATGCCTACGTCTACCGCGAGATGCCCGAGGTGGGCGGGGTGGTGCACACGCACTCGCCCTACGCGGTGGGCTGGGCGGCGACCGGCCGCTCGATCCCCTGCGTGACCACCGCGATGGCCGACGAGTTCGGCGGCGACGTGCCGATCGGGCCGTTCGCGATCATCGGCGACGACTCGATCGGTCGCGGGATCGTCGAGACCCTCCGCGGGCACCGTTCGCGCGCCGTCCTCATGCAGAACCACGGCCCCTTCACGATCGGGAAGGACGCCCGCGACGCCGTCAAGGCCGCGGTCATGGTGGAGGACGTCGCGCGCAGCGTCACCGTCGCCCACCAGGTCGGCACCCCCATCCCGATCGCCCAGGAGGCGGTCGACTCCCTCTTCAACCGCTATCAGAACGTCTACGGACAGGACCCGACAGGATCACTCGCGTGAGCACTCGCACCCCTCTGAACACCTCCTTCGACGGCCTCGAGATCTGGTTCCTCACCGGCAGCCAGGGCCTCTACGGCGAGGAGACCCTGCGTCAGGTCGCCGAGCAGTCGCGGGTCATCGCCTCGACCATCGACGGCGCGGGCGACGTGCCCGTGCGCATCGTCTGGAAGCCGGTGCTCACCGATCCGGCCGCGATCCGCCGCGCGATGCTCGACGCGAACGCCGACGACTCCGTGATCGGGCTGATCGCCTGGATGCACACCTTCAGCCCCGCGAAGATGTGGATCGCCGGCCTCGACGCGCTGCAGAAGCCGCTGCTGCACCTGCACACGCAGGCGAACGTCGAGCTGCCCTACGGCGAGATCGACTTCGACTTCATGAACCTCAACCAGGCCGCGCATGGCGACCGCGAGTTCGGATACATCCAGACTCGTCTCGGCATCGCGCGGAAGACCGTGGTCGGTCACGCCACCAACCCCCGCGTCACCGCCGAGATCGGCACGTGGGCCCGCGCCGCGGCCGGTTGGAACGCCGCGCAGACCATGAAGCTGGCGCGCTTCGGCGACAACATGCGCTACGTCGCGGTGACCGAGGGCGACAAGACCGAGGCGGAGCACCGTCTCGGCGTGCAGGTGAACACCTGGTCGGTGAACGAGCTCGCCGCCGCGGTCGAGGCGGCGGAGGCAGACAGCGGCGCGGTCAACGCGCTCGTCGCCGAGTACGAGGAGCTCTACGACGTCGTGCCCGAGCTGCGGGCCGGCGGCGAGCGGCACTCGTCGCTGCGGGATGGCGCTGCGATCGAGCTCGGGCTGCGCTCCTTCCTCGAGGAGGGCGGGTTCGCCGCCTTCACCACGAGCTTCGAGGACCTCGGGACGCTGAAGCAGCTCCCCGGCCTCGCCGTGCAGCGGCTCATGGCCGAGGGGTACGGATTCGGCGCCGAGGGCGACTGGAAGACCGCGATCCTCGTCCGGGTCGCGAACGTGATGGGCGCCGGACTCCCGGGTGGCGCGAGCCTCATGGAGGACTACACCTACGACCTCGTCGAGGGTGCGGAGACCATCCTCGGGGCGCACATGCTCGAGGTGAGCCCGTCGCTCACCACGGCGCGTCCGTCGCTCGAGGTGCACCCGCTCGGCATCGGCGGGAAGGATGACCCGGTGCGACTCGTCTTCACCGCCGAGCCCGGCCCCGCGGTCGTCGTCGCCCTGTCGGACATGAGGGACCGCTTCCGCCTCACCGCGAACGTCGTCGACGTGGTCGAGCCGCGCGCCCCGCTGCCGAACCTGCCCGTCGGCCGCGCCGTCTGGCGCCCCCGACCCGACTTCGCCACGTCGGCCGCCGCCTGGCTCACCGCCGGCGCCGCTCACCACACCGTCATGTCGACGGCGGTGGCCATCGAGGCCTTCGACGACTTCGCGCGCATCGCGGGCATCGAGCTGCTCACCATCGACGAGTCGACGACGCTGCGCGGCTTCGAGCACGAGGTGCGCTGGAACGCCGCGTACCACCGCCTGGCCGAGGGGATCTGACCGGCGACGACACCCCTGATGACCGACTTCGCCTCTTTCTGTACACCTGTCCAGAAAGAGGCGTAGTCTCGTCGAGTGACGAGTTCGACGAGCAATGCCGCCACTCGACAGGTCCTGAAGGAGTCCGAGGATCCGCGAGCGCTGCGGACGAGGGCCGCCCTGCTCGACGCCATCCGCACCCTCTCGACTGAGGGTGGCGACCTGACCGTGAGCGCCCTCGTGCGCGCGGCGGGGATCAGCCGTGCGAGCTTCTACTCGCACTACGAGAGCCTCGACGAGCTGGCGAGCAGCGTGCGTCGCGAGGCGTTCCGCTCGATCCACGACCTGTACCGCGGTGACCTCGTCGAGACGCCCGAGGCGCTGCGGCGATCGCAGGAGCGCCTCGTCGCCCACTTCGCCGAGAACAGGGCCCTCTACCGCAGTGTGTCGGCGCTGCCGATGTCGCGCGAGCACTACCTGTCGGGTGTTCGTACGATGGCCGCGCTCATCGAGGACATCCTCGAGGACCACCCGCGGGTGCCCGAGGGGCTGAGCGCGGAGGCCACGGCCCGGTACATCGCGGGCGCCGCCCACGGGCTGCTCGATGCGTGGATCGCGGATGAGCTCCAGCTGTCCGAGACCGAGTTGGTCGACCACCTGACTCGGCTCCTGCCGCCGTGGTTCGGCGCATCCCGCTGAACCGACCCGAAGAGAGGAACACATCATGAGAGCTGCACTCGTCCGCGAGATCGGAGCGGGCTTCGTCGTGGAGGACGTCGCACTCGCCGATCCGGTCGGCCGCGAGGTGCTGATCGACGTGAAGGCGTCGGGCCTCTGTCACACCGATCTCACCATGTCCCGCCACGAGATGGGGAACCCTCTGCCCATGGTCCTCGGTCACGAGGTCGCCGGGGTCGTGCACGCCGTGGGGCCCGACGTGACCGAGTTCGCGGTGGGCGACCACGTCGTCGGCTGCCTCGTCCAGTCGTGCGGAAAGTGTGAGGCGTGCCTCACGGGGCGGACGTTCCAGTGCGAGCACCCGGAAGCCACCCTTCGCCACTCGGAGGATGAGCCGCGCGTCACGGACGGCGCGGGCCGGCGGGTGGAGCAGGTCTTCGGTCTCGGCGGGTTCGCGCAGCAGGCGCTCATCCACGAGAACCAGCTCGTCAAGGTGAGCGACGCGATCCCGTTCCCGCAGGCGGCGCTGCTCGGATGCGGCGTCGTCACCGGCGCCGGATCGGTGATCAACACGTCGAACACCCAGGCCGGCGACTCCGTCGTCATCGTGGGAGCCGGCGGCGTCGGCCTCAACGCGATCAACGGCGCCGTCATCGCGGGCGCGACCACGATCATCGCGGTCGACGTCGCCGACGACAAGCTCGAGAAGGCGAAGCGCTTCGGAGCGACTCACGCCGTCAACTCGACGAAGGTCGACCCGGTGGCCGCGGTGCTCGAGATCACCGGACGCGGCGCCGACGCGGCCTTCGACTTCGTCGGCATCCCCGCGGTGACGGCCTCCGCCCTCGAGATGATCCGCCCCGGCGGGGGCCTCTACCTGATCGGCATCATCGATCCGACCGCGACCCTGCCCCTGCTGACGATCGGGCTCATCGGCACCCAGAAGCGCATCCAGGGCGTCTACATGGGCTCCACCACGCCGAAGCACGACATCCCGCTCTACGCCGACCTCTACCTGCAGGGCCGCTTCAACCTCGACGACCTCATGTCCCGCGAGATCGCGCTCGACGGCGTGAACGAGGGCTACGACGCGCTGAAGGAGCCTGACGTCACCCGCGTGGTGATCACCTCCGGTCTCTCCTGAGATCACGATGCCGCTTCGGTCGGGACGGTTGTAGCGTCTGAGCACACCCCCCGATCGGAGCGCATCATGACCGACCACGACGACATCGAGACCCTCGCGGATCTCCTCGACGGCTTCCCCATCACGATGATCGTGACCCTGGATGACGACGGGAACCCCGTGTCGCAGCCGTTCGCGATGCAGCAGCAGCACCACCGCTTCGACGGTGACCTGTGGTTCCTCGTCAGCGTCGACTCGTCCACCGCCGGTCGGCTCGCCGAGCGGCCCGTCGTGAACCTCGCGTTCAGCGACCACGACTCGTGGGTCTCGCTCACCGGCCACGCCGAGCTCACCACGGAGCAGTCCTACATCGACGCGATGTGGGACACGAGCGTCGAGGCGTGGTTCCCGGGCGGCCGCGCGGACCCGGCCATCCGCGCCCTCCTCGTCCACGCCGACTCGGCCGAGTACTGGGACACCCCCGGATCCACGGTGGCCACCGTGTTCAGCCTGGTGAAGTCGAAGGTCACGGGCACGCCGATCGAGATCGACAACGAGAAGCTCGACCTCTGACGCCGAGCCGGGCTCACGCCGAGTGACGTCGGCTCAGGCCTTGGAAAGCCGCCCGTAGCCCGAACCGATGTGCGTCTCGATGAGGTCCTCGAAGTGAGCGGAGTGATCGACGAGGATGTCGTCGATCAGCGATCCGTGCTCCTGCACGATGATCTTGTGGTAGTCGTCGACCTTCACGCGCCGCGCGAGGAGGAACAGCGCGACCTGCCACTTGATCGCCGTCCAGGCCGTGTAGAGACGTGAGTGATCGGCGATCGTGAAGACCCGGTCGTGGAAGTCGAGGTCGAGCCGCACGAGCTTGGCCTTCTGGTCGCTCCGCACCGCCGCGGCCATCTCCTCGATGATCGCGCGTAGGCCGGCGATGTCGTCGGGCGTGGCCCGCTCGACGGCCCGAGACCACGCCAGCTTCTCCAGAGCGATGCGCAGCGTGGAGAGCTCGAGGAAGTCCTGCTGCGAGAGCGTGACGACCGACGCCCCTTTATAAGGGAGTGAGACGATCAGGCCCTCCTGCTCCAGATGGAGCAGCGCTTCGCGGACCGGTGCCCGGCTCACGCCCAGCGTGCTGGACAGGCTGACCTCGCTCAGACGCTCTCCTTGAACGAGCCTCCCCTCGAGGATGGCTTCGCGGAGTTCGTTGACGGCGGCCCCCGAGAGACCGGACCGAGCGAGTGCTTCCATGCGGTCAGAGTAGCGGACGACGCCTGCAAAAAAGTAGATTGTCGACAGTCGGCAGCTTTATGCTAGCGTGACCACATTCAGCAGTGTTGGTGACCCCGTCGGCTATCGATCTTCAGATTCCGACTCCCGATCGAGAGGCAAATCTGTGAAACGACTCCTACGAATCGCGGTGGTAGGCGCGGCGGTCGCGCTGGCCCTCACCGCCTGCGCACCGGCCGGCGGATCGTCGGGCGACAACGCCGCGGGCTCCTCGGACACCGCCCTCTACGGTGGCACCATCACCACCGCCGCGGCATCCGACCCCGAGACCTTCGACCCCGCCGTCTGCACCGGCGCCACCTGCTGGAACATCATGCGCATGGTGTTCGACCGTCTCTACGACTACGACGGCGACACCAGCAACCTGAAGCTGCAGGCGGCCGAGGACTTCCCGCAGGTCAGCGACGACGGGCTCACCTACACGATGAAGCTGAAGGAGGGTCTCACGTTCTCGAACGGGGCCCCCGTGACCGCCGCCGATGTGGCCTACTCGTACGCCCGCGTGCTCGACCCCGCCACCAAGGCCGGCCTCGCGGAGTTCTGGAAGGGCATCGCCGGAGCGGACGAGTACGAGGCGAACCCGACCGGGCTCCCCTCGGGCATCAAGGTGATCGACGACCTCACGCTCTCGGTCACGCTGAGCGCCCCGAATTCGGCCTTCAAGTACATCATGGCGATGCCGGCAGGCTCGATCATCCCCGAGGGCTCCGGCTCGACCGTGGCCACGGCTCCGATCGGCTCCGGCCCCTTCACGCTCGCCGACTTCACACCCGGCCAGCAGGTCATGCTCGACCGCAACCCGTCGTACTGGGACTCCCCGCGCCCCTACGCCGACCACGTGCACATGATCCTCGGCGTCGACCCCGACAACCAGGTGCTCATGCTCCAGAAGGGCGACATCGACCTGATGGGCAGCCCGATCCCCCCGGCGAAGTTCGTGCAGATCACCACGGACCCGAAGCTCAAGGATCAGATCATCTCGATCGACAAGCCGAGCACGTACTACCTGACGATGAACATGAACACGGCGCCGTTCGACAACCCGAAGGTGCGCGAGGCCATCTCCTACGCGTTCGACCGCGACTCGCTGCTGAAGCTCGTCAACGGTCAGGGCACGCCCGCGACCGAGTTCATCCCGCCGGGCGTCCTCGGCCACTCGGGTGACGATCTGACCCACGGCAAGGATGTCGACAAGGCCAAGCAGCTGCTGGCCGACGCCGGTTACCCGAACGGCTTCGACACGCAGATGTACGCCTGGAACGTGGCGCCCTTCTCTGCGCTCGCCCCGCAGATGCAGCAGGACCTGAAGGACATCGGCATCAACGTCGACCTGCAGACCCTGGCGCCCAACACCTTCGCCGAGCTGGCGGGGTCGGGCAAGGCACCGCTGGCGCTCACCTTCTGGGTGGCCGACTACCCGGAGGGCTCGGACTTCCTCCAGGCTCTGCTCTCGTGCGCGACCGCCGTCCCGCAGGGTCAGAACTTCGCCTACTACTGCAACGAGCAGATGGACAGCGACGTGCAGGAGGCGCTCGCGGCCAGCGACGAGAAGACCGCGGAGCAGAAGTACTCCGACGCCACCAAGGTCATGCTCGCCGACAACCCGGTCGTGCCGCTCTACTTCGGCACCAAGACCGAGATCCGCGGCACCGGCATCGGCGGGTACTACCCCCAGCCGATCTGGGCCTGGGACATGGCGTACTACTGGAAGACCGACGGCTCGGCCGAACGCCAGTAGCTCCGCCCGCGGGTGCGGTGCCGCCGTCATCGAACGGTGAACGGCAGCACCGCACCCGATCCTGCCCGAAGGAGAACGCATGACCGCCCTACTCGAGGTCACCGACCTCGTCGTCGACTTCCCGACATCGTCCGACGAGGTGTTCCACGCCGTCGACTCGGTCTCCTTCACCGTTCACGCGGGGGAGCGGGTCGGCATCGTCGGCGAGTCCGGCTCGGGCAAGTCGCTCACGTCGCAGGCGATCATGCGTCTCATCCCCTCCCCGGGCGAGATCGCCTCCGGCTCGGTGCGCTTCCAGGGCGAGGACGTGCTCGCCTTCTCGACGTCGAAGCTCCGTTCCTGGCGCGGCTCGCAGACGGCCATGGTGTTCCAGGACCCGATGTCGAGCCTCAACCCGCTCATGCGCATCGGCCGCCAGATCACAGAGACCCTTCAGGAGCACCTGGGCCTGTCGAAGGCGGAGAGCCGCACTCGCGCCATCGAGCTGCTGCAGCAGGTCGGCATCCCGGATGCGGAGGCCCGGCTCCGCGACTTCCCCGGCGCGTTCTCGGGCGGCATGCGGCAGCGCGTCTGCATCGCCATCGCCACAGCCTGCTCGCCGCGCCTCCTCATCGCCGACGAGCCGACCACCGCGCTCGACGTGACCGTGCAGGCCCAGGTGCTCGACCTGCTCGACACCCTGGCCACCGAGTCCGACACCGGAGTCATCCTGATCAGCCACGATCTCGGCGTCATCTCCAGCTTCTGCGACCGCATCCTCGTCATGTACGCGGGCCGGATCGTGGAGCAGGGCACCGCCGAGCAGATCGTCGGCGACCCGCAGCATCCGTACACCAAGGCGCTGCTCGAGTCGATCCTCAAGCTCGATCAGCCGGTGCCTCGTCGTCTCTCCTCGATCTCCGGCACACCGCCGGTCGCCGGTCGTCGCCCGAGCGGATGCTCGTTCGCACCGCGCTGCGCTCTCGCGGTCGACACCTGCTCCGCCATCGACCCCGCGCTCGTCCCGGCCGCGAACGGCTCCCCCGGACAGCTGGTCGCCTGCGGCGTGACCGCGCCGGCCGCGTTCGCCGCCGGCGAGGAGGTGACCGCAGCATGAGCGCCCCCCTCCTCGCGGTCGACGACCTCCACGTCACCTTCCGGCGCTCGGGCGGCCCGGGCCGCCGCAGCAGCTCGGTACGCGCCGTGCGCGGCGTGAGCTTCGAGTTGCAGGCCGGCCAGACCCTCGGCATCGCCGGCGAGTCGGGCTCGGGCAAGAGCACGATCGCCCGCACCCTCATGGGCATCAACAAGCCGGCCGGGGGTAGCATGCTCCTCGACGGCGTCGAGGTGACCAACCGGCGCGGGTCGTCGCTGGCCGCGTACCGGCGCACGATGCAGATGATCTTCCAGGACCCGTACGACTCGCTCGACCCGCGGATGACGGTGGGCGACACCCTGCTCGAGGCCGTCCGGCTGCGGAAGGACCGCGTGGCCGACCCTCGCGGCGAGGTGCGGGCCCTCCTCGAGAAGGTCGGCCTCTCGCGCAGCTTCGCCGACCGTCGCCCCCGCGAGCTCTCCGGCGGGCAGCGGCAGCGGGTCTCGATCGCCCGCGCCCTCAGCGTGGACCCGCGACTCATCCTCTGCGATGAGGCGGTGTCGGCCCTCGACGTGTCGGTGCGCGCGCAGGTGCTCAACCTCCTCAAGGACCTGCAGGAGGAGCTCGGCCTCGCCTACCTCTTCATCTCGCACGACCTCTCGACGCTCCGCTTCATGGCCGACCAGGTGGCGATCATGTACCTGGGCGAGATCGTCGAGATGGGCACGCGCGACGAGGTCTTCGAGCGGCCGCAGCATCCGTACACGCGCGCACTGCTCTCCGCGGTGCCCGAGCCGGTCGTGATCGACCGCACGGTGCGACTGCCCCGCGTCCGCCTCACGGGCGAGCCGCCGAGCCCGACCAACCCGCCCTCGGGCTGCAGCTTCCACCCGCGATGCCCGATGGCGCAGGAGGTGTGCCTCACCACGGCGCCCGCCGCCCGGGCGACCGCGAGCGGTCAGATCGCCGCCTGCCACTTCGCCGAGCCCGAGAAGGTGGTGGTCGCATCATGAGCGAGGCCATTCCCGCTGCTGCCGCCGTCGACGTGGAGACGCTCGGCGACAAGCCGATGCGCGCCAAGGAGGTCTGGCGGAGCCTCCGTCACGACCCCGCCGCGCTGATCTCGATCATCGTGCTCCTGCTGCTCGCGGTGATCGCCCTCCTGGCGCCGCTGCTCTCCCCGCACGACCCGCTCGCGACGTTCCCCGACACGGGACTCGGCCCGCAGGGGCAGCCGTTGCCGCCGGGCACGCCGGGATTCCTGCTCGGCACCGACGCCCTCGGTCGCGATCTGCTTTCGCGCCTGATCTACGGCGCCCGGGTCTCGCTGGTGATCGGCATCGTGGCGAACGGCCTGGCCACCGTGATGGGCGTGCTCGTCGGGGTGATCGCCGGCTACTTCGGCGGCGTGACCGAGTCGATCCTCATGAGGATCACCGACGTCGTCATCTCCTTCCCCATCCTCCTGCTCTGCACCGCCCTCATCGCGGTGACCACCCGCAGCACCGTCAACGTCATCATCGTGATCGCGCTGATCTACTGGACGACGCTCGCCCGCATCATCCGGGGCATGGTCATCTCGCTGAAGGAGCGCGAGTTCGTCGTGGCGTCGCGCACGCTCGGGCTCTCGCACCGCTCCATCATGTGGCGGCACATCCTGCCCCACCTGGTACCCGCGATCATCGTCTACACCACGCTCGGCGTCGCCTCGTCGATCCTCATCGAGAGCGCCCTGTCGTTCCTCGGCATCGGCGTGCCGATCCCGGAGGCGTCGTGGGGCCAGATGATCTCCGACGGCAGCACCTACTTCCAGATCGCGCCGTGGATGCTCTTCATCCCCGGGGTGTGCCTGATCGTGACCGTGATGGCGTTCAACCTCATCGGAGACTGGCTGTCCGACATGCTCAACTCCTCGTCCAGCTCGAGAGGTCGGTGACCGCATGATCTGGTGGATCCTCCGACGGCTCGGACAGATGGCCATCGTCCTCTTCGGCGTCGTCAGCCTCGCCTTCCTGCTCGTCTACGCCGTGCCGGCCGACCCTGCGACCACGCTCGCCGGGCCGAACGCCAGCGCCGCGACGATCGCGTCCATCCACGAGCAGCTGGGCCTCGACGCTCCGCTCTGGCAGCAGTACCTCGGGTTCATCGGCAGGCTGCTCACCGGCGACCTCGGCACCTCGTACGTGCTGCGCGAGACACCGGTGTTCGGCAGGATCATGGCGGCCCTGCCGACCACGCTCCTGGTCGCCGTCGGCGGCATCATCTGGCAGATCATCCTGGGAGTGCCCGCGGGCATCTACGCGGCCTACCACCGCGGCAGCTGGATCGACCGGCTCATCACCTTCATCTCGCTGATCGGACTCTCGGCTCCGCCGTTCTGGCTCGGGCTCCTCCTCATCTACTACTTCGCCTTCACCTGGGGGGTCTTCCCGCTCAACGGACTCGGCGATCCGGTGCTCTGGTACCTGGTGCTGCCCACGTTCACACTGGGGGCGGGCGGCGGCGCCTGGTACGCGCGGATGACACGCACCAACATGATCGAGACGCTCGACTCCCCCTTCGTGCGCATGGCGAGGGCCAAGGGCATGCCCGAGCGCGTCATCCTCTGGCGGCACAGCTTCCGGCACATCTCGATCCCGTTGCTGACCATGATCGGCCTCGACTTCGGCTACTTCCTCGGCGGCGTGGTGATCGTGGAGACCGTCTTCGGGCTCAACGGCATCGGCCGTCTCGCCTTCGACGCGATCTCGAACCTCGACACCCCGATGATCGTCGGCACCGTGCTCTTCGCCG
The DNA here is from genome assembly GCF_042699995.1 of Cnuibacter sp. UC19_7. Lineage (GTDB taxonomy): Bacteria > Actinomycetota > Actinomycetes > Actinomycetales > Microbacteriaceae > Cnuibacter. The sequence continues at coordinate 2,174,130 of NZ_CP170560.1, read as the reverse complement.
CGATCTTCATCGTCGTCGTCAACTTCATCGTCGACCTCCTGTACTCGGTCATCGACCCCCGGGTCCGGCTCAACACCTGAGCCGTGGGCGTCAGCCCGACCGCGCATCCCCCTGTCTCATCTCGTCCCGTTCCCCCTCGAAGGAGATTCACCATGGACACCCCTCAACTCCGCGTGGCAGTCGTCGGCGCCGGCCGCTGGGCCGTGCAGTCGCACATCCCCGGATGGCAGCGCGATCCCCGGGTCGAGGTGGTGGCGCTCGCCGAGGTCGACGAGGACGCCCTCCGTTCGGCGTCGGAGAGGTTCGGTGTCGCCCGCGCTGTCACCGACTACCGTGAGCTGCTCGACGACCCCGACATCGACGTCATCGACGTGGCCACCGGCAACGCCATGCACTTCGAGATCTCGATGGCCGCGATCGAGGCCGGCAAGCACGTGCTCTGCGAGAAGCCGGTCAACAGCGACTACCGCGAGACGCGCCGTGCGGCCGAGCTCGCCGCCTCGAAGGGACTGAAGACCAAGCTCGGCTTCACCTTCCGCTTCGCCCCGGCCATCCAGTACGCCAAGCACCTCATCGACACCGGCTGGATCGGCGAGCCGTACATGTTCAACGGCTACGAGCAGAACAGCCAGTGGCTCGACCCCCAGACCCCGCTGCGACAGGTCGACGCGGAGGCGGACCCCGACGTGATCGCCGTCTCGTCGATCGAGGGCTACGGCGCCCCGATCATCGACATCATGCACTGGTGGCTCGACGCCCCGATGACCTCGGTGGTCGGCACCATGCGCAACTTCGTGCCCGAGCGCATGGTCCGCGACACCGGTCGGATGCAGCGGATGAACCTCGACGACGGCGACATGTGGATCGCGGAGTTCGAGAAGAACCGACTCGGCAGCATCCAGTCCTCCTACGTCACGGTCGGCAACTTCCCCGGCATCGAGGCGCGCATCTACGGCTCCGAGGGCGCGATCATCGTGCGCCTCGTCGAGGAGGCGGGCATCTGCCAGACCATCAAGGTCGCCAAGAAGGACTCGGTGGAGTTCGTGGAGATCGAGATCCCCCAGGAGTACTTCCCGGAGGGCGGCGCGTCGACCGAGCCGTGGCCGTTCCTGTTCTACTCCAACCTGGTCAAGGACTTCACCACCGAGATCCTCAGCGGCGAGCCGATGAACCAGGGCGACTTCGGCCAGGGCGCCCTCGTGCAGGAGACCATCAACGCGTTCGAGCGGTCGTTCCGCACCCGCGCCTGGTGCGACTTCCCGCTCGAGGCCCCGGCCGCCGGTGAGCCGAACGCGTCCGACGCGGAGCGCGTCGCCTGATGACGGCTCACGAATGGGGTGACCTGAGCGACGACGTCGCGGCGGCGGCCATGCTCGCCGAGGCGCTCGACGCCGTCCAGGTCCGCGGCGTCAGCTACGCCGACGCGCGCCTCATCGAGGCCGAGGAGCTGCGTCTCTACTCGACCCTCGAGGCCGGCGTCGACGAGCGGGTCGAGAACAACCTCGGCATCGGCATCCGGGTGCTCTACAACGGCAGCTGGGGCTTCGCGTCGCTGCCCGTCTGGTCGAGCGCCGACATCCGCACCGCTGCCGAGCGCGCACTCGCCAACGCGCGGGCCGCCGACTCGGTGAGCGGCGCGTACCGCACCGAGCTGCCCCCGCTGCCGCCCGCGAGCGGTCGCTACCAGACCGAGGTCGTCGTCGATCCGTTCGGCGTCAGCGCCTCGGCGCGATACGAGCTGCTGGCCGCGGTGCTCTCCGCGGCCAGCGCTCCGACCGAGATCGTGACGGCGCAGGCCGGGCTCAACGCCAAGCGCCAGCACCGGCACTTCGCCAGCACGGAGGGCTCGGTCCAGCACCAGCACTTCATCGAGAGCGGCGCGATGGCGCTCGTGAACGCCGCGGGCAACGGCACGCTCCAGCGCCGCTCCTTCCCGAACTCGTTCCACGGCAACACCGCTCAGGCGGGCTGGGAGTACGTGGAGGGTCTCCGGATGGTCGAGGAGGCCGACCGGATCGGCCGCGAGGCCGTCGAGCTGCTCACCGCACCTCTCGCGCCCAGCGGATACGCCGACTTCATCATCGGCCCGGCGCAGATGGCGCTCCAGATCCACGAGTCGACCGGTCACGCCCTCGAGCTCGACCGCATCCTCGGCGACGAGGCGAACTACGCCGGGACCTCCTTCATCACGAAGGATGCCGCCGGCTCGATGAGGTACGGCTCGCCGGCGGTGAACATCACCTCCGACCCCACCGTGCCCGGCACCCGCGGCTCGTTCGGGTTCGACGACGAGGGCGTGCCCGCGACGCGGCAGCCGCTGATCACCGAGGGGATCATCCAGAACTTCCTCTCGACCCGCGACTCCGCCGCGCGGATCGGCGCGGACTCGACCGGAGCCGCCCGCTCCGACGGCTGGGGCTACCTGCCCGTCTGCTTCTCGACGAACGTCTTCCTCGAGCCTGGTGAGGGCTCGACGGAGGAGCTCGAGGACCGCCTGGGCGACGGCTTCTACATCGACGACAACCGCAGCTGGTCGATCGACGAGCGCCGCCACGACTTCCAGTTCGGCACCGAGGTGGCGTACGAGGTGAAGAACGGCCGCCGAGGTCGTCTGCTGCGGGGCTTCTCCTACGGGGGGACCACGCCGCAGTTCTGGCAGTCGGTGGAGGCCGTGGCCGGGCCCGAGGAGTTCAAGGCGTTCGGCATGCCGTGCGGCAAGGGCGAGCCGAAGCAGTGGGGCTTTCTCGGGCACGGGGCGTCGCCGACGCTCGTGCGCGACGTTCGGATCGGAGTGGACAGATGACGGATTCGACCCTCGACAGCCGGGAGGGGGCCTTCGCGCCCCTGCTCGACCACGACCAGGCCACCGGCGCGCTGGAGTCGGCGCTCGCCGCGGCGCCGGCCGACCGTGTGGAGGCCTTCATCACCTCCCGTACGGGTGACTTCACCCGCTTCGCCGGATCCCGCGTGCACCAGAGCCAGGCGATCGCCGAGGTGCAGATCATGGTGCGCGCCGAGGTCGACGGGCGCGTGTCACGCGCCGCGGCGAGCTCGTTCGAGAGCCTGCAGGATGCGGTCGCCCGCGCCTGCCGCTCCGCCTCCGAGCAGGCCGCGGCCGGGGTGGCCCCCGCGCCCGAGCGGACGCCGCTGCCCCAGCCCGGCTCGGAGCCGGGCACCGCGGAGGTCGATCCTGCGCGCCTCTGGGGAGACGACACCGCCGCGTGGTCGGTCGCCGACCACGCGCGCCTCGCCGATCGGGCGATGGCCGAGGCCCACGGCCTCGGCGGTGAGGCGGCCGGGATGTTCGGCCGCGCGGTCACCGAGGTGGCCTTCCACGACCGGGAGTCCGGGCTCAGCCGCTACGCGGCCGCCTCGGAGGCGCAGGGTTCGCTCACCGTCCGCATCGAGGACGGCTCCTCGCACTGGAAGGACCTGTCGCGCTTCTCCAGCCGACTGGGTGTCGAGGCCGCCATCGACCGCACGCTCTCGGAGGCCTCCCGCACCCGAGGGCGCGCGAAGCTCGAGCCCGGGGAGTACGACGTCGTCCTCGGCCCCCTCGCCGCGGGCGAGCTGCTCGACTTCTTCGGGGCATTCGGATTCACCGGCTCGGCGCTCGGCGCCGGCGTCGGGACCGTCGCCACCCATCGGGGCCAGCAGGTCGCCTCTCCGCTGGTGTCGGTGCACGACGACGCGACCCAGGACATCGGACTGCCGTTCCCGTTCGACTTCCAGGGCGTCACGAAGCGCGACGTCCCGCTGATCGCCGACGGCGTCGCCCGCGACGTCGTCACGGATCGCGAGACCGCGCACGTCCTCGGCACCGCCTCCACGGGCAACTTCCACATCGCGCGAGAGGAGGCGCCGCACGCCATCCCGATGAACGTCGTGCTGCGGAGCGCTCAGGCGACCGAGGAGGAGCTCATCGCCGGCATCGAGGACGGCGTCTACCTCCAGCGCTTCTGGTACACCCGGACCGTCGACCCGGTGAGGACCACCATCACGGGTGTGACCCGTGACGCGTGCTTCCTCATCAAGAACGGCCGCATCGTGGGCCCGGTCGAGTCGATGCGCTTCACCATGAGCGTGCTCGACGCGCTCGCGCGGGTCGACGGCGTCGGCCGCGACTCGCTCAGCCAGCCCCTGATGAACGTCTTCAACGGCTCCGCCTCCGCCCCGGCGATCCGTGTCCGCGGCTTCTCGCTGGGCACCGCCCCCGTCATGAGAGGACGCTCCTGATGCCGCTGCGCACCAACGCCGACAGGCTGGTGACCCAGATCCTCACTGGAGAGGTGTGGCCGCCGCAGGCCGATCGCCACGGCTACCGGGTCGACCCCGATGGGCATCCGTTCCTGCTCCCGGGCATGGGCGGTGTGACCATGGCCGCGCACATCGGAGAGGCGGCCACAGGCTTTGCGAGCGATCACCTCGAACCGGGGCTGTCCATCCGTCACCGTGACGAGGGCGCGAACTTCGCGCTGCAGTTCCTCACCTGCGTGGGCAACACGGTGACCGTGCGCTCCGGCCCCGCCGCCGGTGCCCGCGGTGTCGTGCTCGGCCAGCACGCGTACGTCCTGGCCGACTTCGCCGACGAGGACCTGCGCGAGATCACCACCGGCGACGCCGTGAGCGTCGAGGCGGTCGGCCAGGGCCTCGCCCTCCTCGACCATCCGGAGATCCGCGTCAAGAACCTGGCGCCGTCGCTCGTCGACCGGCTCCCGTTCCGGACCGCCGACGACGGCACGCTGCACGTCGAGGTGGCCGCGCGGGTCCCCGCCGCGGCCGCCGGAGCGGGCGGCGGGATGCTCTCGGAGTTCGCGAACACCGACCTCATGGGCGCCTACCCCGGCCTCTCCGAGGACCTCTCTCTGGGCCTGGAGTCGCTGCGCATCGGCGACATCGTGCTGCTGGAGGATCAGGACCACTCCTACGGGCGCGGCTACCGCCCGGGCTGGGTGACCGTCGGCGTGATCTCGACCGGCGAGTGCCGGCTCTTCGGTCACGGTCCCGGCCCCTCCACGCTGCTGTCGGGCCCGGCATCCGCGTTCTCGATCGAGGTGCGCGACAGCGCGAACCTCGCGGCGGCGCTCGCCGCGCCGTCCCGCTCGACCCAGGAGGACACCCGTGCCTGACCTCGTGATGAACAACCTGCTCGGCATCGTCGAGCACGCCGCCCTCACGCCGATGGTGGCGTACCGCATCGACCGCGACGGGCACCCGTACGTGCCCACGGGTGACGGCGGGGTCGTGCTCGGCGTGCGCCTCGGCGACTCGGTGTTCGCGACCGACGGCGACCACGTCGCCGCCGGGGTGACCCTGGTGCATCCCGACCCCGCCGCCCGGTTCGGCCTCACCGCGTTCTCGTGCCTCGGCAACGAGGTCGTGGTGCGCTCGGGTGCGGCCATCGGTGCCGTCGGGCGTGTGACCGGCAAGCGGGGCGAGAGCGGTCGCGTGATCGTCACGTTCTCCGACGACGTGCTGGCGCGGATGCTGCCGGGCGATCGGGTGACCGTCCGCTCCGTCGGGCAGGGCTTCCAACCCGCAGGCATGCCCGCCGAGGTCGCCGTGCTCAACGTCGACCCCGCCCTCTTCGACCTTCTCCCCATCGACGGCGCCTCGGGCGCGGCGACCGTGACGGTCTCCGGTGTGCTGCCCAGCGCGGTGTGCGGCAACGGCATCGGTCGTCCGGCGCAGATGTGGGACGTCGATCTCGCGGTCGTGGCCGACTCGCCCGATCTCGGTGGCGCCGACATGCGCCTCGGCGAGCTCTGGGCCGTGGCCGACCTGGATGTGCGGCACAACATGGGCTACCGCGGCGGCTGGATGACGGTCGGCGTGATCTGCCACGGCGGGTCGCCGCAGCCCGGTCATGGGCCCGGCCTGGTACCCCTGCTGACCGGACCGGCGGACCTGCTGCGGCCGCTCGTCGACCCCGCGGCGGGACCGGCGATCAGCGACGAGGTCCTCGAGGCCCTCGCGGCTGAGGGGACCGCGTCGGCCACCGCGACGGGAGGCGACCAGTGACCGAGCCGCTCACCATCCTCATCTCCACCTACCTCGAACCGGAGCTGGTGGCCGAGATCGCCGCGGCCTCGCCTGGCGACACCGTGCTCTACCAGCCCGAGCTGATGCCTGCTCCGCGCTACGTCTCCGACCACGGCGGCGTCGCTCCCGAGCTCGACGATGCCGCCGTGGAGCGATGGCTCGGGATGCTCCGCCAGGCCGACGTCGCGTTCGACTTCGACTGGCGCGACCCGGCCGCGCTGCCGACCACGGCGCCTCGCCTGAAGTGGGTGCAGGCCACCAGCGCCGGCATCGGCGGGTTCATGGCCCGCACCGGCCTCGATCGCAGCGGCATCACGGCCACCACCGCCGGGGGCGTGCACGCGGTGCCGCTCGCCGAGTTCGCCCTCACGGGCGCGCTGCACTTCGTGAAGGGGGTGCCGCACCTACGGTCCCAGCAGGCGGCCCATCGGTGGGAGCGCTACACCACCCGCCAGCTGGCCGGCCTGAATGTCACCGTCGTGGGCGTCGGCGGCATGGGCAGCAACGTCGTCGCCGTGTTCGACGCCCTCGGGGCGCACGTCACCGCGGTCGGACGCCCCGGCGGCAGCTACTCGCTCGCCCCCTCCGTGCGGGTGGCCGACACCGACGGGCTGCACGACGTGCTCCCCGGCACTGACGTGCTCGTGCTGTGCACCGCCCTCACCGCCGCCACGGACGGGCTCATCGGCCCCGACGAGCTGGCGCTGCTGCCCCGTGACGCTGTGCTGGTGAACATCTCGCGCGGCCAGGTGGTCGACGAGGAGGCGCTGATCGAGGCGCTGACGGAGGGTCGCCTGCTCGGCGCGGCGCTCGATGTCGTGGCGCACGAGCCGCTCCCGGCGGACTCACCGTTGTGGGACCTGGACAACGTCCTCCTCTCGCCCCACTCGGCCTCGACGGTCGCGAGCGAGAACCGCACCCTCACCGAGCTCTTCAACGAGAACCTCCGGCGCTTCCGCGCGGGGGAGCCGCTGAAGAACCTCTACGACAGCGAGCGAGGCTACTGAGCGGATGCCCCGGCGGGTGCCTGGCGGTGGGTCGCCGTCAGCTGCACCTCGACCGGGGCGCCGCCCGGCAGCGACGCGACCCCGACCGCGGCGCGGACCGGCAGCGTCGTCCCCGGCATCCGCTCGGACACGACCGCGCTGGCCGCGTCGGCGATGCGACTGTGCGCGGTGTAGTCGGGTGCGGCCGCCACGAAGACGGTGAGCGACACCACCTCGTCGAGCACACGGTCGGCCGACAGCGCGGAGCGCGCGGCGTCGAGGGCGCGCTCGGTGGCCAGCGCCGCCAGACGGCCGCCGTCGGCGTCGGTGATCCCCTCGCCCAGTCGGCCCGCGGCGACGAGTGCGCCGTCGGCTGCACGCGGTGTCATGCCCGCCGTGAGCACCAGGTCGCCCACGACGCGGGCGACCCGGTAGCTGCCCGCCGGCGTCGGGGTGCTCTCGATGCTCATGGTCGGAGTCTCAGCCGGCGATGCCGGCACGCGTCGCGAAGCCGTCGAGGCAGGCGACCATTCGCTCGAGCGCCGATGCCCACTCCGTCTCATCGCGGGCGAAGCAGATCCGGAAGTGGCCCGTACCCGACGGGCCGAACTGGTATCCGGGCGAGACGATGACGCCCGCCTCGCGCTGCAGGGCGCCGGCGATCTCGACGTCGGTGGCCCCGAACGCCGACACGTCGACGAAGAGGTAGGCGGTGCCGTTCTGTGCCTGCACACGCACTCCCGGCACCGCCCGTAGTGCGGCGAGGCTCTGCTCGCGCAGTCTGTGGAGGTCGCTGACCCGCTCGGCCAGGAAGTCCGCGTCGTCGACGAGCCAGCGACCCAGCAGCCGCTGCGAGTACGCGGGCGCGCGAAGCGACGTCATCGCGATGCTCTGCTCGATCGACTTCACGACCTCGGTGGGGGCGACGACGACGCCGATGCGGAACCCGCTCATCGACTCGGTCTTCGACGGGCCGAGCAGGGTGATCGACCGATCCGCCATGCCCGGCTGCGCGCGCAGGTGGGGGAAGACGGTGTCGCCGTAGACGAGGCGGCTGTAGAGCTCGTCGACCATGACGAGGAAGCCGTGCTCGACCGACAGCTCCGCCACCCGGCGGATGACGTCCTCCGAGAACACGGCTCCGGTCGGGTTGTTCGGGTGGCTGAACATGAGCAGCACCGGCTGCTGCGCGGCGAGCTCCTCGACGAGGTCGAGATCGAGGCTCGGCTCGTCTCCGTCGAAGGTGAGGGGGATGCGCTCGATCCGCGCCCCGAGGAACTGCAGGATCCGCTCGCAGAACAGGTAGTCGGGGTCGGCCAGCAGCACGAGGTCGCCCTCGTTCACCAGCGACGACAGCGTCGTGAAGAGGGCGCCCTGCGTACCCGGTGTCAGCGCGAGGTCGGCCGAGGTCACCGGCGAACCGAGGAAGTCGGAGATCCGGGGCGCCAGCGAGTCGAGCACCTCGGGGGCCCCGCGGTAGGGCGTGTAGGCGAGGCTGCCGTCGGCGACGGCCGCCTGCATCGCGGCGTCGATCCACGGGGGCGGGGGGAAGCGGACGGTGTCGAAGTGCGTGGTGTCGAGCAGTCCGTTGCCGCCGCCGTCGAGCCGCAGCGAGACGTCGGCTTCGCGGACCGACATGCCCGGCGCGGCCTCGCGATCGGGGAGATGGGTCCGCAGGATCCGGTCGCTCGGGGTCAGGTCGAGGTCTGTCGGCGTCTCGACGGAACGCAGAGCGTGGGACATGGGGCTCCTTAGCAGGATCGCGAGATGTCGACGCGTCTCGCAGCGTCAACAGAAGACTGTCGTTTGTCGACAATACTCTATTCCGCGTCCCTGAGACGAGCGCGTCTGTGCGGCGAGGAGCGCCTCAGGCGCTCCTCGAGGGCGCTGCCGCTACTCGCGCGGCGCGGCGCGCGCCCAGAGGCGCGCCCATGCGTGCAGGAGCGCGGCGGCGAGGCCGCCGAGGACCAGCCAGGTGAGGAGGGCCGACCAGGGTCCGGCGATGAAGAACCCGACCAGGAGCGCCACGACCAGGCCGAGCGCCGTGACGAGGAGCGAGACGATCGTGAGCAGTGCGGCGCGGAGCGGTGTCGCCGCGAACGGACGCGCGATGCTCCTCGGACGAGGAGCGCCGGACGCGAGCCCGGGAGCGATGACGAGCGCGACCGTCGCCACGATCGGCAGGAGGACGGGGGAGACCAGCGAGCTCAGGGCCACGGCGAGCACCAGAGCGGCGAACGCGGCCCACGTCGCGACCGGCAGCAGCAGGCGACGGCGCCCGGGCGCAGAGAGCGCAGGCAGAGACGCGGCGGCCAGCAGCGCGGCCGACGCGCTGAACGACACGAAGGACACGAGGGTGAGGAGCACGAACCCCATCCCGAGCCCGGGAGTCGTGCCCGGCAGGACGGTGACGGCTTGGACGGCGGCGTTCACCACGATGACCGGCACGGTCACCGTGAGGAGACGACGCAGCGCATCCCTGCGGCTCATGGCGTCGCCCGCACAGCGTCGTCGAGGACGGACTGCAGCGACCCGGAGTACACGGTCTCGCCCCCGACGGTGACCGAGAGCTGCGCCGGATCGCCGGGCGGGACCACACCGACGATCTCCGCATCCTCGGTCGTGGTGCCGGCGCACCGGATCGCCCCCTGCGGGTCGGTCTCGCACACGGGCGCGGTGAGGACATCGACGTGCTCGGCGATCAGCACGTCGTCGACCCCGAACCGTGCCTCCGCCTCGCGCCCTCCGCCCACCGGCGCGATCGCCGCGACCTGCGAGCATCCGGTCGCCGCGAGGGCCAGAAGGACGACGACGCTGAGGCCGGCCCGGCGCCGGACGGTCACAGGCCGCGCTCCTTCTCGTACGCCAGGATGCGGGCCAGCTCGCTCATGTGCTGCGACTCGAGGGCCGCGTCGGTGACGGCGGAGAGGTCGAAGGGCGCGGGGAGCAGCAGCTCGGTGTTCCTGTCGAGGGGCGAGCCCCGGCGCATCGTCGGGCTCTCCGCCCAGTCGTTCGCGGCCAGCTCCCGGCTGCGGGACGCCAGATCGGCGACGGATGCGGTCGTCCCCGGTACGGCGGGCGAAGCGTGGTCGAGCACGGTGGTGAACAGCGAGAGGGTGCCGTCACGGTTGTCGACGATCTCGACCACCTGCTGCTGCTGGGGGAAGTCGATGCACGACGCCGTCGTGATCTCCCAGAAGCCACCCGTGTCGGAGGGGTGGGCGAGGATCTGGTTGAGATGCGTGTGACCGTTGAGCCAGGCCACCGCGACCGGATAGCGGAGCAGGAGGTCGATGACGTCCTGGGCGCCGTGGATGACCTCGGTGCCACCGGGCCGCTGAGCCTTGTTCTCGAGGGTGAGGCTGTTGTGGTGGCTGAACACGAGCACGAGCCGCTGCTCCCGCTGAGCGGTGGCGAGCTCCTGTTCGAGCCAGCGGAACTGCTCGTCGGGGAGGCCGCCATCCGGACCCGCGACGGGGTTGCAGGTGTCGAGGCCGAGCCCGCGCACGGTGGGAGAGAGGTCGGCCCGCCACCACGTCTGACCCGAGTCGAGGTTGTGCTGCGTGAAGCCGTGCCCCACCGGGCCGGGGGTGGGCTCGGTCCGGAAGTGCTCGGCCATGAAGTCGCGCTGCTCGAAGAGCGACCGCGCACCGTTCGGGTTCACCGCCTTCAGTCCGCCGCCCCCGAGCGCCACGCTCAGCGCCGACAAGGCCTGCTGCAGCGCGCTGCTCGAGGCGGCGTAGCCCTCGAGAGCGATGGAGGCCGTGGTCTCGAGCGAGTACGACTTCTGGCCGCCGATGGCCAGCGACTCCAGCTGCGGGGTGATCCCGAACGTGCCGAGGAGGAGCGTGTCGTGGTTGCCGTAGACCGCGTACCAGGGTGCGGGGAGTCCGGTCGACGTGATGGGCGCGGAGATCGCGTCTGCCAGCAGGGACGGGAGCGTGGGGAAGCCGTAGTCGCCGAAAGCTCCTCCCGATGGGTCGGTCGGTCGATAGGCCCAGACCGCCTCCTGCCAGGCCTGAACGCCCTGGAAGACAGGACCGGCGCTCGCGGGATCGACGCTGAGGCCGTCCATCAGGTCGATGTACCAGCGCAGCTCGAGGCTGGAGTGCATGTCCGCGCTGTCGCCCGTGACGATCGCCGCGCCCATCGGGGCTCCGGTGAGGGGGCTGTAGCGGGCATCGGCGAACGCCTGCACCATCGCCGCCGTGGCGTGCGGACTCAGCGGATCCTGCGGATGGAAGGCCGACCCCCATGCGGAGTGGTCTTGGACGATCATCGGCTCGATCCGCCCGGGTGACTGCGCATCGATCACATGGAGGTCGGAGAGGTGGCCGAGGTAGAACAGTGAGCGGCGGTCGTCGACACGGCCCACCCGCGGAGCACGGCGCAGGATGTCGAGCCGGGGGATGTACGGCTCGCCCGGGCCGAGGGTGAGCGTCCGGTAGCTGCCCTTCTGCACGCCGCCCTGGAGGATCGTCTGCTGCAGGGTCGACCGCACGGAGCCGGCCACCGTCTCGCGGGCCAGCCTGGGGACGGCCGGGGACACGACGGCGGAGGCGGACAGGGCGCGGCCCAGCGCATCGGCACCCAGACCGGTGGCTGCCGCGAGCACGCCGACACGGGCCAGGAACTGTCGTCGGGTGAGTCCGGACACGGGTCAGTCCGTTCGGTCGGTCCAAGGAGTGGTCGAACTGTAGCAGCGCCGAGTCAGCCCCTGCCACACCCCAGAACAGGCCCGAATCGCTCCGCATCCGCTTCGGCTTCGCGCCTCTGCTCAGGGGCGCAGGGCGCGGGCCCGGGAGTGGGCGCGAAGCAGGGCGACGCCGATCCCGGCGGGGACGACAAGCAGCCCGAGGGGGCCGGCGAGTGTGACCGCGGTCGCCGACGCGGCGAGGAAGAACGCCGAGATCAGCGCATCCGCCTGCCACGCCAGCTGGGCGATGATCGAGAGGTCGCCGGCCGGGGTGGGGATGGGCGCCAGCAGCGTCAGGGGAAGTGTGCCGCGCAGCGAGTCGACGAGGCGGATGGCGATCGCGCCCAGCGCGATGCCGCCGCTCAGGAGGAGCGTCGTCGGGTCGAGCGCGGTCGGCCCTACCGGGAGCACCCCGACCGCGCCCAGCCCCACCGCGGCCACGGTGCCCAGCACCACCGAGACCAGCGCGAACAGCACGGGGAGCGCCGAGTGCAGCGCCAGCGCGGTCGCCGTCTGCTGCCGGAAGAGCGCGGGCGAGCCGATGCCGACGGCGACCGAGCGGAAGCCGTCCGACACCGCGCCCGTCCCGGCGAAGGCGAGCACGCCGGCCGGACCCGCCACCGCCCACGCCACAGCGGGATCGAGCGATGCCGCGAGGGTGACCAGCACGACCGAGATCGTCGCCGCGGCCAGCCCGCCGAGCAGCCGGAACGGGGTGCGGATCGCGCCCACGAGGTCGCGCCCGAGGTAGGCGAGCGGCAGACAGTCGCTGACGATGGCGCGCGCCCGCCGCGCGATGGAGGGCAGCGCCCGGTATCGGGCCCCCGCCGCCGCGACGTCGCCGGTCACGGCGAGGGTGCGGGCGATGTCCTGGCGGGAGGCCTGCTCGACCAGGGCGTCTCCTCGCAGGCCGTCGAGCAGGCGGGGCGCGACGACCACGACAGCGACCGCCGCCAGGCCGAGCGCGACGAGGGCGACATCGAGGCTTTCGCTGCCGGAGGCGGTGGTCGGCCACGCGACGGCCGCCCATCCCCAGGGCAGTGCCGTCCCCAGCGGTGGGAGGACCCAGCCGAGCAGGACGAGCGCGAGCACGCCGGAACCGACGGCGGCGGTCGCCTGCGGCGGCATCCGCTGGCCGAGCAGCCAGCATCCGGAGGCGACGACACCGTAGAGCGCGGCGGCCAGCACGGTCGTCGCCCACGAGGAGGCCGTCGCGGCGCCGAAGGCCCACAGGCCGCCCGCCGACACCGCGAGAACGATCGCGAGGGCACCGGCGAGCACCACCAGCCACGTCACCCACGGGCCGCGGAGCGACTGTCGCCGCGGGACGTCGGAGGAGGCGAGGGTGGCGGAGGCGAAGGCGCTCCGGAGCGCGGGGCCGCGCATCCCCCCGAGGAGGACGAGGCCGCCGGCGACCAGTCCGAGGATCAGGCCGACGCCGCGTTGCGCCTCGGGCGTGAGGAGCAGCGGCGCGACGGCGGGATCGGACAGGCTCAGCACCACGGCGCGCACCAGCGGCGCACCGACGATGAGCAGGGCGAGGATGCCGGCGTAGACGGTGAGCGCCCGGTCGCCGGAGGGAGGCCGGTCGCCGCGGGTCCGGCGGAGGTCGCGCGCGGCCGTCGCGCGGGAGCGCCAGGAAGCGGCCTCCTCCGCTGGAGGCACACGCCAGCCGGTCGCCGTCACGGTCGACCTCCGCGCCGGATGCTCACGCCGCGCCCACGGTGACCTCGCGCCCGGCGAGCATCCCGCTCAGCTCGTCGCTGTGCGTGGCGAACACGATCGCGGCGCCCTCGTCGAGGCGCCGTCGCAGCGCCTGCGCGACCAGGCCGAGACGGTCGGCGTCGAGGCGCTGCTCCGGTTCGTCGAGGAGCAGCACATCGAACGGGCGGGCGAGCGTGAGCGCGATCGACGCGAGCTGCGTCTGGCCCGAGCTGAGCTCGTGCGGGTACCGCGAGGCGAGAGATGTGATGCCGAGCTCGTCGAGGAGCGCTCCGGCTCGATCGACGGCGTCGGCCCGCCCTGCACCCCACGAGATGCCGACGAACGCGAGCTGCTCGCTCAGCGTGAGGTCGCGGGCGAACGGCGGCACACCCACCAGGCCGGCGACCGCCGCGCGGAAGCGCCGGTCGCGGTCGTCGATGCGGAGGTCACCGAGCGTGACCGACCCCGATGACGGCCGCTGCAGTCCGGCGAGCACGCGCAGGAGCGTGGTCTTCCCCGACCCGTTCGGACCGCGGAGCGCCACGCTGTCGCCGAGCGCCGCCTCGAGCGAGGTGGGCGGCAGGAGCCGCTGCGAGTCGATCTCGACCGAGACCCGGTCGGCGCGCAGTGTGTCCGTCATCCCCTCGATCGTCTCACGTCGGGCTCTCCACCCGTCGGGAGGCGGCCCCCCGGGGTGCTCCGACTGTGGTCCCGTGGGAGGAGACGGGTGGTACCGGAGGGCGATGAGGCGGGGGACCGGTGATCCCTAGGTTGAGGACATGACCGCAACCACCTCCTTCGAAGTCACCGGCAACGTCGAGGACCGCCGACCGTCCCGCAGGTCGATCGCGCTGGCCGTCGCCGCCACCGTCGTCGCCGTCCCCGCCCTCGTGATGGCCGCGATCGCCATCCTCGTCGTCAGGTTCTGACGCGCCCGACGCGGGTGAGCGGGGTGCGGATGTGGATTCTCGAGCCACCCGGGAACGCGTCGCCCCGAGGAGTCAGCGGTCGCAGACGAGATCGGACGGCTCGCCGCTCAGCCACGAGGCGGAGTTCTTCTCGACGCCCCAGACGGCCAGTCGGGCCGAGGGGCCGTCCCAGTCGAGGCGGTACGTCCCCGAGGTGAAGGGTTCGTAGCCGTCGTCCGCGAGGTAATCCTCCTCCCATCGGACGGTCGCCGAGTCGGGCTGCACGATGCCCACATCGCCCCACGCTGCGTAGAGGAAGGCATACTCGTGCACGACGATGCGGCATCCGCCCGCGCTGGCCCCGGGGAGCATCTGGTAGCTGCTGCCCGACAGAGCGACCAAGGCGCCCGCGGGCACCGTCGCGACGAAGAGGAGGACGAGCAACGTCGTCCGGAACGCCTGTACCGGGATCGGCCGCGTGGGGGTGGGTGCCAGAGCACGTGCCACGACGAACAGCGCGATCGCGAGTGCGAGGGCGATGAGGAAGACCGACCCGGTGGTGGGTATCCAGGCGCCGATCACGACCGTCACGAAGCCGAGGGCCTCGTCGTGGCCAGGATACGGAAGGACGACCACGACCGCTGCGGCGAGCGAGGCGACGAGGGCCGTGGTCCCGAGCCACCAGCACACGGCCCGCCCGACTCGACGGCGACGCGACGCGGGAGCGTCGACGTCATGGCCGGGTGCTGACAGCGCTGCATTCGTCGTCATCCCGCCACGCTAGCCGCAGCGATGTCGGCCAGGCTGAGGCGTACGGGCGTCCTGTTCACCTGCCGGTCACCTCGGGGTCACGGGGGTCTGGGAGTGTCGCAGGGCTCTGTCCCGAGCGCGCCTGCACCCCGGGCGGCCCCGACCGGAAGTGACCCCGTGACCTCCTCCACTCCTCTGCGCCTCACCGCGATCGCCCTCGCGACCGTGCTCGCCGGCGGGCTGACGCTCGCGTCCGTGACGACGGCCGCCGCGGCGCCGCTCGCGCCGGCTGCGGTCTCGGCCTCCGTCGACGTCAAGGACCCGAGCTGTGTCGCCGACGACACCCGTGCGCTGTGCGCCGAGCCCGAGGAGCTGCTCGACGTGCGGATCGGGGACGTGCATCCGACCCAGCCGTCGCTCGGTTACGACGAGGTCTACTACAAGCTCGGGCGGTACTCGAGCGAGCTGAGCAAGGACACGATCAACAAGAAGTTCGACGACTGGTGCGAGGCGAACGGTCAGGAGGAGGCCGCGACGGCCGGCCCGGACGCGACCCTCACCGATCCGTCGACGTTCACCTGCACGGTCCCGGTAGGCTCGGAGACGGCCGACACGATCGAGCCGATGAAGACGGTGGTGATCGGCCCCGGCGGCACCCTCTATCTCACCGACGGCCACCACACCCTGACCTCGTTCTTCGAGGACTCCGGACCCGACGTCCACGTGCGCCTGCGCGTGCTCGGCAACCTCAGCGGCCTCTCCGAGGCGGACTTCTGGGACACCATGCAGGCCCAGAAGTGGGTATGGCTGCGCGACGTCGACGGGAACACCATCACACCGGCCCAGCTGCCGACGAACGTCGGTCTCGCGAACTTCGAGGACGACCGCTACCGCAGCATCATGTACTTCGGCCGCGACATCGGCTACTCCGCCGACGGGGCCGTCCCGTTCCAGGAGTTCTACTGGGGCAGCTGGCTGCGCGGCCACCCCGAGCTCGGCGTCGCCGACTGGGACCAGGACGACTGGGCCGCATCCCTCGCCCTCGTGAAGACCATCACACAGGCCCAGGCGGCCCTCGCGCCCGACACGGTGATCGACCCGGTCTCCGGGTACACCGCCGCCGACCTCAGCGCGTTCACGAAGTGGAACGACGGCAAGGCCGAGACGAAGGGCGAATGGGCGAAGCTGTCCGTCCCCTACTCCAAGGCGAAGCCCGGCAAGCTCGCCTACATGACGGCGTACCGGGCCACGCTCCCCGCGCCGCAGTTCGCCGTCACCTCGCCGACCCCGGGTCAGGTGCTCGACACGCGGACGGTGGTCTTCCGGGGGACGGGCATCGACGGTGCGGTCGTGACGGTGACCGAGGCCGACGGCACCGCCGTGCCCGGCACTGCGCCGGTCACGGTCGAGGACGGCGCGTGGACCACGACGGGCACCTTCCCGTCGTACGTCGGCGGCGAGCAGAGCGTCACGGTCACCCAGACCGTGGGGGCGGAGGTGACCACCGCGCCGGTGACCTTCACCCTCCCCGAGGCCGTGAAGCTGCCTGCGCCGACCATCACGTCGCCCACGGCGGACGCGGCCCTGGTCGGCTCCACGGCGACCTTCGCCGGAACCGGCACCCCGGGGACGAACGTCGTCCTGGGCGTCGTCCCGACCTCGTCCGTCGAGGGTCGGATGTCGGCGCTCGCGGCACCGGAGCCCGCCGACCCCGCCGACCCGATCGTCGTCGACACCGACGGGCGCTGGTCCGTGACGGTGGCCCTCGAGCCCGGCGACTGGACGGCGCGCGCCGTGCTCGTCCGGTTCGACGACCAGGGCGGACTCCCGACGGTGATCTCCGAGTTCTCCGCCCCGGTGCGCTTCACCCTCGCGGCAGCGGTGACCCCGGCCGTTCCCGGTGACCCGGGTGGTGCCGGGGCGAAGCCCGCCGCCACGGGCAGCGGCGCCCTCGCGAGCACGGGCCTCGAGCTCGCGCCCTACGGCATCGGCCTCGTGCTCGCCCTCGTGGGCGCCGCCGCCCTCATCGCCCGTCGCTCACTCCGCCCCGGTCGCGACTGACCGCTCGAGCGCTCGCTTCCGGCGCCTTCTCGTACCGGGATCCGACCGGGAACGAGCACTCGACGCGCTCAGCGCGAGCGGGCGAGGATGCTCAGCCCAGGCGAGGGCTGTCGGCGAGCGGGATCGCGTCGGCCGCGGGGATGTAGGTGATGGGGTGACCGCTCGCGGCGCACTCCTGAGCCACGATGCCGAGGCCGTTGTCGAGGCTCTCGATCCTGGTCCTCTGCGGCAGCCCGCTCTCGGAGAGGGCCACCTGCAGGTCGCGAGCGGTGAGCTTCAGCGCCTCGTCGACGGTGTCGTTCACCAGGTCCGGCGTCCGGGAGTGGGCCCAGAAGGCGAGGAGCTCGTCCCGGGCCGCGGGGGCATCCGCGTCGGGTGCTCGGCCGGCGAAGGCGTCCCATCGCTCGGCGAACCGGGCGCAGAAGTCGGCGTCGACGTCGGTGCGTCGGGCGCATCCGCTGGTCGTCAGCATCAGCGCGATCAGGGCGACGGCCGCGCCGGCCCTGATCGCTGACCGCCTCATCGCTCGCGGATGCGGCGGAAGGTCGGCAGGTAGGCGTAGACCGCGGTGAGCACCGTCGCGACGGTGAGGAGGGGGAGGGCCAGCTCGAGAGCGGGGGGACTGCTCTTCCCGAGGGAGAGCGAGAGGGTGAGCCACGCCCCGGCGGTCCCGGCGATGAGCAGCCCTGTGAACACGGCGAGGGCCCTGGCGGCGGCGGTGGAGGACTCGCGCTGCAGCGTGACGAGTGCGGTGATCATGGTGCCGATGATGACGGCGATGAGCACGAGGAACGCGATCCCGAAGAGCATGTCGACGCCGTCGGTCTCGCCCTCCCTGTCGGGACCGAGGAGCGCTCCGGCGAAGGTGAAGAGGTTCACCGTCTCCTCCTCGCCGTCGATGGTGTCGGACAGGAACGGGAGGATGAGCGCGAGGGCGAGCAGCGCTTCGAGGACGAGGACGGGGAAGACGAGGACCGCCCGCTCGAGCTCCCTGACCTGCTCTCGCAGAAACTGGACCGATACCGAATCGGCGCCTCGTGCATCCTGTGTCATGGTCTGCACCGTACTCGGGGCAAGGGGCCTGGCGGCGGACTTCCTGCGAAGATCACCTCTCGCCCCGGCCGGCGCCAGGCGGGCGATCAGGCGCCGGCGGGGAACGTCTGCATGCCGTCCTGGGTGAACACGATGATGTCCCTCAGCGTCCAGGACGTGTACAGGTGCTCCGTCTGGATCACCTGGCCGACGGCACGCGCGCTCTCCGCGGTCAGCTCGAGCGGGAGGAGAGTGCCGTCGGGGGCCAGGGCGGGGATCACGTAGATGTCGACGATCTCGTCGCCGGGGAGGAAGTAGAGCACCGAGCCGTAGTGGGGGCCGACGGCGGCCTTGAGCGGGATGAACACGCGGGCGAAGCGGGTGCCCTGCACGCTCTTCCCCTCGCCGTCCACGGTGTTGACCGCCTCGGGCACCGAGATGACCCCCGTGATCGTGGACGCCGCGGCGTCGTAGCCGCCGTCGGTGAGGATCTGGCGGAGCTGCGCGGTCACCGCGGTCGGTCGTACTCCGGCGAGGAGCCCCGCGAAGTCGACGGAGTACGTGATCGTGAAGGCGGACGCCTCGAAGCTGCCGCTCGGGGGGACGACGCCGTCGATCTGACCCATCCTGGTCCAGGTGGCGACGGCGTCGGCGAGAGTCTGCGTGTCGGCCCCCGAGGCCATCACGAGGTCGAGGTGGGGGCCGGTGCGCTCGGATCCGGCTGGGATGACGCTGAGCTGGAAGCGCGGCGCGGAGTCGTAGGTCTCGGCGACCTCCTGGGTGATGGCGTCGCGGACATCCGAGGCGAAGAAGGCGTCGACGGCCTCACGCGTCACCTCCTCGGCCCGATCGGGATCGGCGATCGTGATCTGCAGCTCGTAGTCGAGACCGCTGCGGGTCTGGGCCGGGTCCGCCAGGCCCTCGATCTGGAGGAGCTGCTCGCGCAGTGCGGCGGTCGAGGTCTCCACCGGGTCCGCGGCCGGCGGGGGTGCGGGTGTGGTGCAGGCGCTCAACAGGA
Organism: Cnuibacter sp. UC19_7; assembly: GCF_042699995.1. GTDB lineage: Bacteria > Actinomycetota > Actinomycetes > Actinomycetales > Microbacteriaceae > Cnuibacter. Next base: position 2,154,933 of record NZ_CP170560.1, on the reverse strand, counting down.
TCGCTCCGAGCAGCACGAGCGCCGTCAGAGCGCCTCCCCTGGCGGTCGTCGTGCGCGTCCTGCTCGTGCCGTGTGCTCTGCGTGCCGTGCGCATGCCCGTCCCCCCGGCCCGGCCATCGGTTCTCCACCGGGTCCGTCCCCGACCCTATCCGGGGTCAGAGGCCGAGGGTGAGGAGGTCCCTGGCAGAGGGCTCGCCCGCGGCGTCGGCGAAGAGCCGCAGCGCCTCCGCGATCCGGGTGCGGTCACCCGGTTCGCGGCGGGCGAGGATGTCCGCGATCTCGCGGCGTCGGCGCTCCGTCACCTCGGCCACGAGGTGAGCGCCCGCGGGGGTGAGGCCCACGATGGTCTCGCGCCCGCTGGTCGCACTCCGGGTGCGCGCCACCCACCCGCCGGCGACGAGCCGGTCGACCGTGCGGCTGAAGGTGGACGGATGCGACCCCATCCGCTCGGCGATGGCGCCGCTGCGCAGCGGCCCCTCGCCGGCGAGGATCACGAGCACCCTGAACTGCGGCAGCGTGATCTCGTGGAGGGCCTCGGACACGCTCCGCGCCACCACGCCGAGGAGCGCTCTCGACGCCCTCAGCGTCGCCTCCGCCGACCCGTCCTCGACCGTCACAACGCACCACCTCCCGTGGTCGGAAGTTTGCCATATGGCACAGATTCGGTAAAGTCGATCAGCGTGCCTACGACGGCGCATGTCAACGACAGGCCCGTCCACCGGTGCGGCGGGCCGCCGAGGAGGACCCGTCGCATGACCCGTGAAGACCAGCGTGCCCAGCCGCGGACCGCTCCGCCTCCGCCCGCGGCGTCCCCCGAGACCCCGGAGACCGCCTCCCGCGCTGCCCAGGGCAGCCGCTCGAGGCGAGTCCTCGCCGAGGTGACGCATCCGGCGCTCATCCCCGGGATCGGGGTGGAGGACACCCCGCGGACCTTCGCGACGAACTGGTTCGTGCTCGTCGGGGCGGGCGTGCTCGTGCTGGCCGTGGTGCTCTGGGGCTTCCTCGCGCCGGAGTCGATCAGCGTGGTGGGCTCGGAGTCGCTGGCCTGGGTGATGACGAACTTCGGCTGGCTGTTCTCCGCCCTCGCGCTGGTGACGATCGTGTTCATGCTCGTCGTCGGCTACGGCCGCACGGGCGGCATCCGTCTCGGCTCCGACGACGAGGCACCCGAGTTCTCGACGGTGTCGTGGATCGCCATGCTGTTCTCCGCGGGCATGGGCATCGGCCTGCTGTTCTGGGGGCCGGCGGAGCCGCTGCAGTACTTCCTCGAGGTGCCGTACGGGTTCACGTCGGAGCCCGGCAGCCGCGACGCGATGCTCGATGCGCTCGCGCAGTCGATCCTGCACTGGGGTCCGATGGCGTGGGCGTTCTACGCCCTCGTCGGCGGCGCCATCGCCTACGCCGCCTACCGGCGCGGACGGGCGCCCCTGATCTCGGCGATCTTCCGCCCGATCTTCGGCGAGCGCACCGAGGGCTGGATCGGCTCGGTCATCGACGCGTTCGCCATCATCGTGACGCTCTTCGGCACCGGCGTCACGCTCGGGATGGGGACGCTGCAGATCGCCAGCGGCATCGAGTACGTCGCCGGGATCGGCCCGCTCGGCAACGGCGCCCTGGTCGGCATCGTCACCATCCTCACCGCGGCGTTCGTGGTCTCGGCGGTGTCCGGGGTGAAGCGCGGCATCCGCGCCCTGTCGAACATCAACATGGTGGTCGCTGCGGTCATCGGCCTGTTCGTGCTCATCGCCGGACCGACGCTGTTCCTGCTCAACATCATCCCGTCGAGCGTCCCCGCCTTCTTCGGCGACCTCTGGATGATGCTCACGCGGAGCGCCGCGCAGGGCGACGAGGCCGCGTCGTTCATGTCGACCTGGACCGACTACTACTGGGCCTGGTGGATCTCGTGGACCCCCTTCGTCGGCATGTTCATCGCGAAGGTCTCCCGCGGTCGTACCCTCCGCGAGTTCGTCACGGTCGTCATCGTGGTTCCGTCGATCGTCTGCATCGCCTGGTTCGGGATCCTCGGCGGCACCACGATGCTGTTCGAGTCGCAGGGTCTCGGGATCAGCGACGCAGGCTCGTCCGAGGCGGTGCTCTTCGCGGTGCTCGAGAACCTCCCGTTCGGCGTCATCCTCTCGGTGCTCGCCATGGTCTCGATCGTGCTGTTCTTCGTCACCTCCGCCGACTCCGCCGCGATCGTCATGGGCTCGGTGAGCCAGCGCGGCCGCCCCGAACCGTCCCGCTGGGTGACGGTGTTCTGGGGTGTGCTCCTCGGCGCGGCGGCGCTCGCGCTCCTGCTCGCGGGCGGCGAGACCGCCCTCTCCGGGCTGCAGTCGATCATGGTGGTCTCGGCGCTGCCGTTCGCGATCATCGTGGTGGGCATCATGGTCGCCTGGGCGAAGGAGCTGCGGACCGACCCCTACATCCTGCGCACCCGGTTCGCGCGGGCGGCGATCGCCCAGGGCGTGCGGCGTGGGATCGCCGAGCACGGCGACGACTTCGTGTTCGAGGCCGCCGGGGTGGGCTCGGAGGACGGCGCCGGGGCGGGGATCGACACCGACGATCCCGCCCTGACCGACTGGTACGAGACCGCGACAGGGATGACCCCCGTGATCCCCCCGGCGGACAGCCAGGATGCGACGGACCGTCCGTCCTAGAGGCCTGACCGGAACTCGATGACCACGTCGTCGGCGCGCGGACTGATCCAGGCGTAGATCGAGAACCGGCTGGCGTCGTACGAGCCGTCGGCCGTGTATGAGAACCGTCCGGGAGTGAACGTGGCCCGCAGGGCGGGTTCGGCGGCCACCCCGTCGGTGTAGTCGACCGAGTAGGTCCCGATCCCGTCGAGAGCGGGATAGTCGGAGATCGCCACGTCCTGGGCGAATCCGGCGCGGAGGCTCAACGTCGTCGGGCACTCCGGGCCCACGGCGGGGAGCGCGGCGAAGCAGGAGTCGACGAACGCCTGCGCCTCCGCGGTCACCCGATCCCTGAGGGCGCTGGTCGCGGAGTAGACCAGCGTGCTGTCGACGACCTCTCCGAGCTCGTCGGAGGACGAGCTCGTGGCGTTGCCGCCCGACAGGGTGACCTCGGCGTCCTCCGCGGTCGCGAATCGGCTCGCCGTGGCCTGGAGACCGTAGACCCCGGGGTAGAGCAGCGTCACGCGCTGCGGTGCCCTGTCGAGGCGGGGGCCGCTGACGTCGACGGAGGCGGACCCGATCGCGGCCGGACCCAGCTCGGGCAGGTTGGTCTCCACACGGAGCGGCACGAGCAGCGGATCGACCACCCGCCACTGCGGGAAGCCGTACCAGGTGTCGGGCAGCCGCTCGACGCGGAGCGTGGTGCGGCCCTCGACGTCGGCCACGGAGTAGCGCACGTCGACGTCGAGCCGGTCGCCCACCGCGAGGTGGTAGCCGTCGTCGTCCGCCCGGAGCTCGCCGACGGTGAGGCGCGAGGTCGCCGCGGCGGCGGCCTGCTCGATGACACCCGTGTCGAGGACGATGTCGTCCTCCGCGGTGCGGGCCGCGCCACCCGACACGAGCGGGGCGGCGAGAGGGTCGTCCGAGTACTCGTCGTACCCCGTGTACGCGGTGGGGTCGACCATCGCCGCGGCGGCCTGCGTGTCGCCGGCGGCGAGGAGGTCGAGGTAGTCGCGCACCGTGTCCTCGGGGTGGATGTTCACGCGGATGGCGCTGTAGACGATCCACGCCACCGCGGCGAGCAGCACCGCGCCCCCGATCACGCTGGTGAGCACGATCCGCCGGCGCGACCAGCGGCGACCGGATCCCCGCGCGGGCGTGCCCTCGGTGCTCTCCTGTGTCGCCGTCATCGTCGCCCCTCCCCGAACACCAGTCTGGCGCGACGGAGGCGGTGCCGCACGCGGCGCTGGTCTGAGCGAGCCTGCGCGGGCGGAGGTCAGGCGGCGGTCTCCCAGAGCTCGAGCTGGATCCCGTCGGGGTCGCGGAAGTACGCCCAGCGGCAGCCCCGCAGCGAGCCCTCGGTCAGGGTGACGGGCGGCCCGCTGAACTCGACGCCCTTGGCGCTCAGCTCGGAGACGGCGGCGTCGATGTCGTCGACCTCGAGGCAGACGTGGGCCGAGCCGACGTCGGCGTTCGTGCGGTCGAACGGCTGTCCCTCCGGCTCGTGGTACTCGAGGAACTCGATGCGGGTCGACCCGATGCGGATCATCGAGAACGACAGCACGGCGCCCGGCACCTGCACGCTGCGGGCGAGCTCCTCGCCCTCGCCGTGGTCGACGGGTCCGGGCTCGAGCGAGAACATCTCGGCGTACCACCGGCGGGAGCGTTCGACGTCGCTGACGGCGAGACCCACGTGATGGACGGCCTGGACTGAGAACGGCATCGCGAATCTCCTTCGACTCGACAGTGTGGCTGAATCCGCTTGTAGTATTGTCCAGTAGAGCTGAACATGCAAAGGAGCATCGCGATATGAGGGCAGCCGTCTTCCACGACGCGCACGACATCCGGATCGAGGAGGTGGCCGACCCCGCCGGCCCGGGCCGCGGCGAGGTGCTCGTGCGGCCGTACTGGTGCGGCATCTGCGGCACCGACCTGCACGAGTACGCGGTGGGTCCGATCGTCATCCCCATCGACCCCCATCCGCTCAACGGCTCGACCGCGCCCCAGATCCTCGGCCACGAGTTCTCGGCCGAGGTCGTCGAGGTCGGCGCCGACGTCGTCGGCGTCAAGGCGGGTGACCGGGTCTCGATCATGCCGCTGCTCTACTGCGGCCGCTGCTACTACTGCCGGCGCTCGCTCAATCACCTCTGCGTCTCGATGGCCTGCATCGGCCTGAGCTACGGATGGGGCGGCATCGCCGAGCTGGCCGTCGTGCCCGCCACCCACGTGAGCGTGCTGCCCGACTCGGTGAGCGACCTGCAGGGCGCCCTCGTCGAGCCGGCCGCCGTCGCCGCGTACGGAGTCGACACCGCGCAGGTGCGCCCCGGCGACACGGTGCTCATCACGGGGGCCGGCCCGATCGGCGCGCTGGCCGCGCTCTACGCCTCCTCCATCGGCGCGAACGTCGTCATCTCGGAGGTGAACGCCACCAGGGCGGCGCTGGCCCGCGACCTGGGGGTCGGCGACGTCGTCGATCCCACACAGGTCGACCCCGTCGCGTTCCTCAAGGACCGCACGGAGGGGATCGGCGCCGACGCGGTGATCGAGTGCTCGGGCAACGAACGGGCGCTCCAGACCGCCCTCTCCGCGGTGCGTTCGGCCGGCCGGATCTCGCAGACCGGGCTGCACACGAAGGCCGCGTCGATCGACCCGATGATCCTCTCCGAGCACGACATCACGCTCACGGGAACCTGGTGCTACCCGGTGACCGACTGGCCGCGGATCATCGACCTCATCGCCCGCGGCCGCTACCCCGTCGAGAAGGTGGTCACGGCTCAGGTCGCCATGGCCGACGTGGTCTCGGGGTTCGACACGCTGCTGTCGCCGACCGGCGACCAGGTCAAGATGCTGATCCAGGCGCGATAGGAGGCCGACATGCGAGCACTGCGGTTCACCTCTGAGGGCGTCGCCGCCGTCGAGGACGTCCCGGTCCCCGAGATCGCGGCCGACGAGGTCCTGGTCGCGGCCCGGCGCGTGGGGGTCTGCCACTCCGACATCGAGCTGCTCGAGGGCCGCTACATCATCCCGTTCTCCTACCCGATCATCCCCGGGCACGAGTGGGCCGGAGAGGTGGCGGCGGTCGGGTCCGACGTCACCGACGTGTCGGTCGGCGACCGCGTCGTCGGCGAGTGCGTGATCGGCGACGACCACTTCGGCTTCTCGATCTCCGGCGCCGCCGCCGACTACTTCGTCGTGAAGCCGTCGTGGCTGCACCAGCTGCCGGACGAGCTCGACTGGTCGGTGGGCGCGCTCGTCGAGCCCTTCTCGGTCGCCTACTACGCGCTGCTCCGGGTGGGAGACGTGGACGCCAGCGACGTCCTCACCGTGCTGGGCGCCGGCCCGATCGGTCTCGCGGTGACCGCCGCCGCCGTCGCGCTCGGCGCGACCGTCGTCGTGGTCGAACCGTCTGAGGCGCGACGCTCGGTCGCCCTCCAGCTCGGGGCCGCCGCGGCTGTGTCGCCCGAGGACGCCGAGACGACGCTCGCCGGTCTCTCGAACGGGCGCGGATCCGACGTCGTGATCGAGTGCAGCGGCCGTCCGGAGGTGATGGCGAGCGCGTTCGAGCTGGCCGCTTTCCGCGGTCGGATCGGGTTCATCGGCATCGACGTGGGCCGCAGCGCCCCCGCCCGACTCGGGCTCATCCAGTCGAAGGAGCTCACGATCACGGGCTCGATCGGATCGCCGGGCGTCTGGCCCCAGACGCTGCGCTTCCTCGCGAAGAGCGGCATCGACCTCAGTCCGCTCATCACGCACGAGTTCGGATCGGCCGAGGCGACGGATGCGGTGACGACGGCGTCGACGCCCTCCGGCGTGATCAAGGCGCAGATCACCTTCGACGCCCCGGTCCCCGCCGTGCGCTGACGGCCCGCACCTGACGACGAGGCCCCGGTCATCCGCTCAGGATGCCGGGGCCACGTCACAGCCGGTGCGCTGTCGAGCCGGGGTCTGTCAGGGGATGATGCGCGCGGCGCGGTAGCGGTCGACCTTGTCGAAGAGGCTGTCCGGCGTGGTGCGGAAGGCCAGGAAGCCGGCGCGGCGGCTCTTGTCCATGCTCGTGAAGCACTCGATCTCGCGCCCCAGGTCGCTGTCGGTGTGCCACCAGCTGGCCAGACGCGACACGTCGGCTTCGACGAGTCCGTTCTCCGCCGCGATCGTGCGCCACTTCTCGGCGGCGTCGCCCATGCGCGGCTCGAGCGGGGCCGGCTCCTCGGAGAAGCCCGCCCACTCCACGCCGAAGCGCTCGGCGATGCGCGGCCAGAGCCAGCGCCAGCGGAAGACGTCGCCGTTCGCGATGTTGAACGCCTGGTTCGCCGCGGTCGGCGAGGTCGCGGCCCAGCCCAGCTGCTCCGCGAGGAGATCGGCGTCGGTGACGTCGGTGACGCCGTTCCACTGCGTGCGTGAGCCCGGGAAGCGGAAGACCTCGCCGAATCGGGCGCAGATGCTCGCGTAGACCGAGAGCGTCAGCGCCATGTTCATGGCGTTGCCGGTGGCGAAGCCGAACACGGTGTGGGCGCGGTGCACGCTCCAGGTGAAGCCGTCGCGGGCGGCGGCGTCGAACAGCTCATCCTCCTGCGCGTAGTAGAAGTTCGGGGTGTCGAGCCGGGGCTCGTCCTCGTGGAACGGGGTCTCCGCCATCACACCCGACGCGTAGTCCTCGAACGGCCCCAGGTAGTGCTTGAGTCCGGTGAGGAGGGCGACGTGCCGCACCGTGCCGGCCGGACGCACGGCGTCGAGGATGTTGCGGACGATGGCCGAGTTGATCCGGATGTTCTCCGCCTCGGTCTCCTGCCGCATCCAGGCGGTGATGAAGACCGCGCTGGGCTCGACACCGGCGAGCGCGGACGCCAGGCCCTCGGCATCGAGCAGATCGGCCGCCACGCCGATCACCCCCGGGACGGGTGAGTCGCCACGCCGGGACAGCCCCCGGACCTCCCAGCCGTCCTCGAGCAGCCGCCTGCTCAGGGCCTGTCCGGCGATGCCGGTCGCTCCGATGACCAGAGCCCGTCGTCCATCGTCATCCTGTGCCACGTCGCACACCTTTCGTCTGGGGATGTTCACACAAAATGTACACCTTTGCTGTACAGGTGCGTCGTGGATGCGCAGGATTCCGCGGGAAAGCAGGCCCCGGTGTGATCGTTATCGAAAGTTATTGTGAACACGAGGGCGTTCTGTAAAGCTATACTCAACGTCGAGTTCGATGACGACACTCTCAAGGACACGGAGACGACATGAACGCAACGGAGCGTACGACGACGCCACTGACCAGTTCGCGGTGGTCCCTCTCGCGTGGACTGATCACGATGGGTGTGGCCGTGGCCGTGCTGTTCTTGCTCTCCGCGGTGCTCGCTCCGTCGAGCGTGTCGAGCGGGGCCGTCTACGGCATGCTCCCCTTCGCCGCGATCCTCGCCTGCATCGGTCTCGGCCAGATGCTCGTGGTGCAGCAGGGCGGCATCGACCTGAGCATCCCGGGCGCCGTGTCGCTGGCCATCGTGGTGGTGAGCCGCATCCCGAACGGCGACGACTCCGTGCTCGTGCCCGCCCTGCTCCTCGCCGCGGGCATCGCGGTCGTGGCCGGTGCGCTCAACGGCTTCCTCATCGGCTGGCTCAAGCTGAACGCGATCATCGCGACGCTCGGCACCAACGCTCTGCTGTTCGCCGCCGTGCTGGGAATCTCCGGCGGCAGCCCCACCACGACCACCCGCGCCCTGCAGTCGATCGCGGGCGGGCTCACGCTCGGCATCCCGAACTCCGTCTTCTTCGCCGTCGCGGTGCTCGTCATCGTCTCGGTCGCCGTGAAGAAGACCGTCGCCGGCCGCCGCTTCGAAGCGGTCGGCGCGAACCCCGTCGCGTCGCGTGCCACGGGCCTCCGCGTCCGACTCCACCAGAGCCTGGCGTACGTGTGGGCGCAGCTGCTCTACGCGCTCGGCGGGATCCTGCTGGCGGGCATCACGGCTCAGCCCACCGCGTTCCAGGGCAACAGCTACCTCATCCCGGCCGTGGCCGTCGTCGTGCTCGGCGGCACGAGTCTGCTGGGCGGGCGCGGCTTTCCGCTCGCCACCGTCGTCGCCGCCCTCTTCCTCAGCCAGCTCGACCAGTTCGTGCTCGCCCTCGGCGTGCCGTTCGCGGTCCGCTCCATCGTGCAGGCCGCGGCGCTCGCCGTCGGCGTCGCCATGTACACCGTCAACTGGGGCGCCGTGCGCTCCCGGTTCAGCAGGAGCCCGGCCCAGCCGGCGACGTCCTGATCCCTTCCGACCCGCATCCCACCCGCACCACCAAGAGCTTCGACGTCGTCGTCGAACACCACAGCGGCAGAGGCGCCGCTCCACGTGAGAGGAATCCACGAATGACCATCAAGAAGAAGATCGCCACGATCGCCGCGCTCGCGAGCGTGGCCGTCCTCGGCCTCACGGCGTGCAGCAGTGGCGCGCCGTCGGCCAACGGCGGGCCCGCCGCCACCGGTTCGGTGGAGGGCGCACCGGACTGGTGCGGTCCCAACCAGATCAGCCTCGGACTCCTCGACGGCTTCGGCGGCAACAGCTGGCGCAAGATCACCACCGCCTCCGGCGCGGCGGAGGTCGCCAAGTGCCCGAGCGTCACCGACTACGAGTACGCCGACGGTCAGGGCGACACGCAGAAGTCCATCTCGGACATCCAGGGCATGGTCGCCAAGGGCATCAACGCGCTGGTCGTCTTCCCGGATGCGGGCGAGGCCATGCTGCCCGCTCTGCGCAGCGCCTACCAGGCCGGCGTCGTGACGGTCCCGTACCGCGTGAACCCGGGCGGTGAGGCGGGTAAGGACTACGACGCCTGGATCGGCGCCGACTTCAAGACCGACGGCACCAACTGGGCGAACTGGATCAAGGAGAACTTCCCCGACGGCGGGAACGTGCTGTTCCTCAGCGGCCCGAAGGGCAACAGCCAGGGGCAGGACGAGTTCGACGCGATGAAGGCCGTGCTCGACGACAAGTACACGTTCCTCGGCGAGCAGCCCTTCGAGCCCACCAACTGGGACCCGGCGGTCACGCAGCAGGTGCTCACCAGCGCCATCGCGAAGTACCCCCAGATCGACGTGATCGTGTCTGACTTCGGGCCGTCGCTCGTCGGCGCCCTGCCCGAGTTCACCAAGAGCGGTCGGTCGATCCCGGCGCTCGTCACCTCGGACGGCAACGTGCTCGGCTGCTTCTGGAAGGACAACCAGGCGGCGAACCCGGACTTCAAGATGTTCACGGTCGCCACGGGCAACGACAACGTGCGCCTCGCGATCCAGTACGCGGTGGCCAAGGCGACCGGGGGCAAGCTCCCCGACACGACGACGTTCGACGCGCCCGTCTTCGAGGACTCGGTCACGAGCGACCCGAACCCCGTCGAGTGCGAGCCCGACCTGCCCGGCGACATCTTCCTCTCCGCGGAGATGAGCCCCCAGGACCAGGCAGCGCTCCTGAAGTAACCCATCGGAGGAGACGCCCGGAGCCCGCACCCGTGGGCTCCGGGCGCATCCCCCTCGATCAGGTCGCGACGACCGGATTGGATGCACGTGGACACGATGGCCGAGGATGTGAAGACCGCGACCGCGGTGCTCTCGCTCACGGGGATCTCGAAGTCGTACGCGGGAGTGAAGGCGCTCAGCGACGTCTCGCTCGAGGTCATGCCGGGCGAGGTGCACGCGCTGCTCGGCGAGAACGGCGCGGGCAAGTCGACGCTGATGAACGTCGCCTCCGGCACCGTGCAGCCCGACGGGGGCAGCATCACGGTCGCGGGCCAGGACATCCAGACCCTCACGCCGCATCTGGCGGCCGAGCTCGGCATCGCGATCGTCCACCAGCACCCGGCGGTGCTCCCCGACATGACCGTGCTCGAGAACATGAGGGTGGCGCTGCCACGCTCGGTGTTCGAGGGCGAGGGTTCCGTCGAGGAGGTCGCCGCACGGATGCTCGCTGCGTCGGGTCTGCGGGTGCACCTCAGTGAGCGGGTCGAGATGCTCAGTGTGGCGCAGAAGCACCTGCTCGAGATCACGAAGGCGCTCGCGCTCAAGCCGCGGGTGCTCGTGCTCGATGAGCCGACCGCGCCGCTCGGGCAGGACTCGGTCGACTTCCTCTTCGCGAAGGTCCGCGAGGCCGTGGCCTCGGGCACCGCGGTCGTCTACATCACCCACCGCATGGCCGAGGTCCGCGAGCTCGCCGACCGCGTGACCGTGCTCCGCGACGGCACGCTCCGCGGTGTGGCGCGGGTCGACGAGGTCACCGACGACGAGCTCCTCGCCATGATCATCGGGCGCCGGATGGAGTCGACGTTCCCGCCCAAGTGGCAAGGCGGCACCGACGAGGTGACCCTGGTGCTCGACGGACTCTCCGGTCCGGGGTTCGACGCGGTCAGCGCCGCGGTGAGCCGCGGCGAGATCCTCGGTGTCGCGGGTGTCGTCGGCAACGGGCAGAGCGAGCTCCTCCGCGCGCTCGCGGGGCTCGAGTCGTCGACCGGTCGAGTGGTCGTGGGCGGCACCGAGAGGTCGCAGCACGACCTGCTCGACAGGGCCGCCTACATGCCGGCCGATCGGCACCACGAGGCGCTGATGATGTCGCTGACCGTCCGCGAGAACGCGGCGATCGCCGCGCTCAAGAGGTTCAAGCGCTGGGCGCTGCTCAGCCACTCCGTCGAGGAGCGCATCGTCGGCGAGACACTGGATGAGCTCTCGGTGAAGGCGTCGTCGCAGGATGCGGTGGTCTCCTCGCTCTCCGGCGGCAACCAGCAGAAGGTCGTCATGGCCAGGGCGCTGCTGTCGCAGCCGATGATGGTCATCGCCGACGAGCCCACCCAGGGTGTCGACGTCGGCGCCCGCTTCGAGATCTACCGCATCCTGCGCGAGATCTCGGCCTCGGGCATCCCGGTCGTGGTGGCGTCGTCGGATGCCAAAGAGCTCGAGGGACTCTGCGACCAGGTGGTCGTCATGTCGCGCGGCAACGCCGTCGCCACACTCGTGGCCGACGAGATCACCGAGGAGCGGATCGTCCAGGCGGCGGTCACCTCCACCGCACACACGACGAACGCCGCGCCGCTCACCGAGACGGTGAAGCGCTCCACCCCGTTCCGTCGTTTCCTCCAGGGCGACTACGCCCCGACCGCCCTCCTGGCGGCCGTCATCGTGGTGCTCGGCGTCTTCATCTTCAGCCAGAACGCCCGGTACCTCTCCGACTTCAACATCTTCTCCGTCCTCATGCTCGTGAGCGCGCTGGGCTTCATCGCGCTCGGGCAGACGATCGCGCTCCTCATCGGCGGGATCGACCTCTCCGTGGGGCCGTTGGCCGGCTTCCTCGTGGTGGTCGGGTCGTTCTTCATCAACGACGGTCAGCCCTTCGGTGTCGTCGGTCTGGGCCTGGTGCTCATGTTCGTGCTGGCTGTGGCGACAGGCCTGATCAACGGTTCGCTGATCAGGTTCGGCAAGTTCACCGCCATCGCGGCCACGCTGACGCTGTACATCGCGCTGCAGGGGCTGAGCTTCCTGCTCCGCGACTCGCCCGGCGGCTACATCAGCGCCGACGTCACCGCGATCATGACCACCCGCGTCGGCCCGATCCCCGTCGTGTTCATCGTGCTCGTCGTCGTGACGATCGGGCTCGAGCTGCTGCTGCGCTACCGCCGCTGGGGCTGGCGCCTGCGGGCGACCGGGTCGAACGAGGAGTCGGCGCGGCGCCTCGGCGTGAACGTGTCGAGGACGGTTGTGCTCGCCTACACGACCACGTCGATCCTCGCCTTCGGCGGCGCGCTCGTGCTCATGACGCAGATCGGCGTCGGCGACCCCGCCCAGGGTGTCAGCTACACCCTGTCGAGCATCACCGCGGTGGTGCTGGGCGGCACCAGCCTGCTCGGCGGCCGCGGCACCTTCGTGGGCAGTCTGTTCGGCTCGATCCTGCTCATCCAGGTGCTCAACGCCACCACCTTCCTGGGGCTGTCGCAGATGTGGCAGTACATCTTCCAGGGTGTGCTGATCCTGGTGGCGGCGATCGCCTACTCGCTTGCCCGCCGCCGCAAGGCGAAGCTGGTCTGAGCGCGCTCGGTCGCGCTAACGTGGCGGCGTGACCGAGCCCGCTCCGCCTGAGGCCCCCGCGGCCGACGCCGATCGCGCCTCGACCCGGGCCACGGGCGTGGTGATCGTGGGCATGAGCATCGCGCTCTGGTGGCCCGCGTTCACGCTGGGGGCGTGGGGCACGCTGTTCTTCGACCAGATGCTCACGGTCTGGGCCGCCTCGGTGGGGGCGCTCGTCGTGGTGCTCATCCAGCCCCGGGGCCGGCCGCGCGTGCTGAAGGCGCTGGCGCTGCTGGTGCCGTCGCTGTGGATCGTGCTCAACCTCGTGCTCGTCGACTCCGAAGACGGCGACGCCGTCACGATCATCGTGAGCCTCGTCGCGATCTTCGCCGCCATCCTCGGCCTGCCCATCACGATCTGGGTGCTCGCCCGGGTGGTCTGGCCGGAGTTCGGCGAGGACATCGCCTGGGGTCGCCGCCTCATCGTGCTCGGCGCCGTGATCCTCATCGCCGTCGCGTCGTTCTACCTCGGGGCGAACCAGTCGCGCTTCCTCACCTGCGGCGACTTCACCATCAGCGGCAACTCCGAACCGCCCGGGTGCACCCCCGGCCCGCCCGACATCCTCACCGAATGACCGCCGCCAACTCCGACGCTGAACGGCGGATGCTCGCGCTGGCCCGCGAGGACGGCCGCGTGAGCCAGCAGCAGCTCGCCAAGCGGGCCGGCACGAGCCAGCCCGCGGTCGCCGCCATCGAGGTGGGCACCCGCCGGGCCAGCCCCGAGCTGCTCGAGCGGCTCTTCGACGCCGTCGCGCTGAGGCCGTCGGTGGCGCTCGCGGTGCTCGCCGACGACATCGTGGCGCTCGCGGCCTCGCACGGGCTCGTCGAGCTCCGTGTCATCGGATCGACCGCCCGCGGCGACGACGTGCGCGGCAGCGACCTCGACCTGCTCGCCCGCTATGACGCGGCGGCGGGTGTCGACGTGGTGACGATGCTCGCCTTCGTGCCCCGCGCATCCGCTCTGCTCGCGTGCCGAGTCGATCTGGTGCTCGAGCCCGCGGAGATCGACGGCCCCGCGGTGCCGGTAGCGGGCTTCGCGCCGCTGCCCCGCGTCGAGCGCGCCCGTCCGTCGGGCGCCGCCGGGCAGCTGGCCGCGCTCCGGCAGCTGGTGCACCGGCTCGACGACGTCACGCTCGAGCAGCTCGCCCGTCCGGACGGTGCGGTGGCGCTCCGCGTCGAGGCGACGCTCGCGCGGGTCGCGGATGCGGTCGAGCGGCTGCCCGAGGAGGTCCGCGTCCGCGTGCCCGACGGGCTCGTCGACGGCCTGCTCGCCGCGCCGCGTGTGCTGCGGGGAGGCCTCGAGCCGAGCGTCGCGATGCGCCTCCTCGACGAGCTCCCCGCCGCCCTTCGCGCCCTCGATCCGGAACGCTAGCGAGCTCGCGGGTCGAGCGTCTCGGTGGCGACGGCGTCCTCGTGCCGGTGCCACCAGCGCTTCGTCGCGGACGGGCTGCTGAGCGGGAAGCGGCGGTCGAGGCGCGGATCGAGCACGAGGCGGTGCAGCGCCTCGAACAGCGCCTTCCCTCCCACCCAATAGGCCGCGATGATGAAGATGCCGACGCCGGGCAGGATCTGCAGGCTGATCAGGGCGATCACCGCGAGGCCGACGACGATCCCGCCCGCGTTGAAGACGCGTCGCCAGGCGGCGGTGACCGCGTCGCGTCGGGCCTGCTGCTCCTGGCGCTCCTGCAGGCCGCTGACGGCCTGCTCGAACGTGGGCGCCTCGACCCTGTCGAACAGCTCACCGGCCGACACCCCGAGCGCACCGGCGATGAGCGCCAGCGACTCGAGGCTGGCGTCCTTCCCCGACTCCAGTCGTTGGATCGTCCTGACGGCGACCCTGCTCTCCTCGGCCAAGCGCTCCTGCGTCCATCCGCGTTCGCGTCGCAGTGCCGGGATCCGTGATTCGTTCATGGTGCCGAGCCTAGGAAGACGCGACCCGCCACCACCACGACACGAGCCCGCCGATGACCCGCCACAGCGGACGGTCAGCCTCGCAGAGCGGGCGCAACCCGCATGACAGCCCCGTCAGCCCTCGCGGGCCGAAGGTCGAGGAGGGGGCGGGCCCAGGCGATCTCGCGGGCGAGCTGGCCCGTCTCCGTGAAGAGGCGGACCTGACGGGTGTCCGGGAGGGCGGCCGCGAGGGCGTGGCGGTCGGCCGCGGTGAACCCGAGCTTCTCCCAGAACGGACCCGACCTCCGCGAGAACAGCCAGGCGCGCTCGGCACCCGCCAGCGCCGCCGATGACAGGGCGAACCGCGCCAGCCGCGATCCCGCACCCGCCGCCCTGCGGCCGGGCGTCACCGCCACGCTCCGGATGAGCGCGTGTCGACCGTCGGCGCTCAACTCGAAGCCCGTGCTGCCCACGACCGTCCCCTCGACGTCGCGCTCCAGCCAGAGGCGCACCGCGTCGTCGTCGAGCCCCGCGAGCGTCAGGTCGGACTCGTGCAGGAACGAGCGCAGATCGTCGACATCGGCATCGGACACGACGTGGAGGCTCACCCACCCATCGTCTCAGCCCACGAAGATGCAGAAGGGGTGGCCGGCGGGGTCGGCGAACACGTAGAGGGGCTCCTCCGGGTCGTCGAAGCGGTCGCGCAGGATGCTCGCGCCGAGCGCGAGAGCGCGGTCGCGCTGGGCGATCAGCTCGTCGGCGGTCGGCACCGTGAAGTCGAGGTGCGCCATCTGGGGGCGCGGCCCTTCCGGCCAGGTCGGGGCGGGGAGGGAGCCGATCTGCTGGAACGTGAGCTCCGGCCCTCCGCCGGGGAACTGCAGTGCGAGCCAGTCGGTCTCGGCCCTCGTCTCGCCCTCCCGCGGCTCGTCGCCGGGACGGTAGGCGAGGACGAGCAGCTGCCGGTAGAACTCCGCCAGCGATCGCGCGTCCTCGGTGTCGAGCACCACCTGCTTCAGAGTCGGAACGGCCATGTGGGCGACCTTACCCCGCCTCGTTCGCGAGCACGGCGCATGTGAAGTACGCTTTCCAGTAAAGGACGCTTTACAGGAGGTGCCTCGTGACGAATCCGGTCGACCGGGCTCACCGTCGCCGGCTGCGCGTGATGAGCGCCATGGCCTTCCGTGAGAGCGTGCGCGACCCCATGATCGGCCTCTCGATCGTGAGTCTCTTCGTGATCTACCTCGTCGTCATCGCCGGCATCGGGGCGATGCTGACCGCATCCGGCACCGAGGCACCCGGCGCCGATCCGGCCGACGCCGATCCGGCCGTGGTGCACTTCTTCACGGACCACCTCGGGGCGGCCCTCGGCCTCGGGCTGATGGGCGCCGGCCTGCTCGGTGTCTCGGTGCCCCTCGTCGGGATGCGTCAGCGGGGCCTGCTCCGGCTGCTCGGCACGACTCCTCTGCCGCGCGTCACGGTGTTGATCGCATCGATGCCGTTCGTGTTCGTCCTCGGGGCCGTCGAGGTGGTGATCGCGGTGGTCGCGGGCACGGCCGCGGGGGTCGCGCCCACGGGTCCGCGGATCGGAGAGCTGATCGTCACCGCGGCCCTGGTTCTGCTGGTGACGACGTCGTTCGGACTGCTCCTCGGATCGCGCGGGTCGCGGGTCGAGAGCACGCAGGGCATCGCCGCGATGCTGCCGATCGTCCTCATCGTGCCGTCGGAGGGCATCTTCCCGCTGACCGGGCTGCCCGACTGGCTCGCGGCCGGCATCCATGCGCTGCCGAACGCGTGGATCATCGAGTCCCTCGGCCACGGCATCACGGGGCAGGAGACATCTCTGCCCCTGCCGGTCTACTGGGCCCTGATGGCGGGCACGACGGCCGTCGTCCTCGTCGTCGCCGCGAGGGCCTTCTCCTGGGATCAGGGAGAGGCGCGATCGCGGCCGGCCGCCACCACGCACAGGAAGGTGCTGACCCATGCGTGATCGAGACGCCCAGGCAGGCGCGAGCAACGCCCGGAGGTACGTGCTGGAGCTCCTCCCCGGGCTCCTCGGATACCTGGTGCTCTTCCTCGGGCTGCCCGCCCTGCTCGGTCGTGAGGAGGCGACGTGGTGGTCGATCCCGGTCGCGCTGCTCCCCGTCGTCCCGCTGCTCTGGATCGTGGTGGCGGTGATCCGTCACATCCGTCGTATCGACGACTACCAGCGCAGGCTGGTGCTCATCGGGATGGCGTTCGCCTTCGGGGCGATGATGCTGACGGCCGTGGTGATCGCCCTGCTCTCCACCGTCGACGTCGTGGTGGGCGGCACGGAGTGGATCGTGTTCGGGGTGGGCGCGGCGGTCTGGTTCGGATCGAGCATGTGGGCGACGACCCGATGAGGAACGTCCTCCGCGAGCTCCGCGAGAAGAATGCCCTCACCCAGGTCGCGCTGGGCGCGGCCCTCGGCGTCTCGCGACAGACGATCAACGCCCTCGAGGCGGGGCGCTACGACCCCTCCCTGCCGTTGGCCTTCCGGATCTCCGCCTACTTCGGCGAACCGATCGAGGACATCTTCTTCCCCGACGTCGACGACCTGCCCCCGAACGGAGGACGACCATGAGCGTGCACGAGACCCCGATCGCCGTCGAGACCCCGATCGCAGTCCAGAGCCTGTCGAAGGCGTACGACGGGCGGACCGCGCTCGACGGAGTCGACCTCACCGTCGGTCGAGGCGAGATCGTCGGTCTTCTCGGTCCGAACGGCGCGGGGAAGACCACCCTGCTCGAGACGATCGCGGGACTGCGACGGCCGATCGGCGGGACGGCCCGCGTCTTCGGCGTCGACCCGTTCCGCGACCGCGCCCGGGTCACGCGACTGCTGGCGGTGCAGCCGCAGTCGGCGGCTCTGTTCCCCACCCTCACGGTGGAGGAGACTCTGACGCTGTTCGCCGCGCTCCACGACGAACCGCTTCCCGTCGCCGACGTGCTCGAGCGTCTCGACCTCGCCGGCAGCCGGCGCATCCGGGTCAAGAACCTCTCCGGAGGGCAGGAGCGGCGCCTGCTCATCGGGGTCGCGCTGATCGGACGCCCGCGGGCCGTCGTGCTGGACGAGCCATCCGCCGGCCTCGATCCACTGGCGCGCCAGACGCTCTGGCGCGTCATCCGTGACCTCGCCGCCGATGACGTCGCCATCCTTCTCTCCACCCACGACATGACCGAGGCCACCGAGCTCTGCGACCGGGTCGTCATCCTGGTGAGTGGGACGATCGCCGCGTCGGGTACTCCTGACGAGCTCGTCAGACTCGGTCGGCAGCACACCACGGTGAGCTTCACCGTCGCGCCCTCCGTCACGCCCGAGCAGGTTCGCGGCCTCCTCGGCGCCGACGTCGAGTTCAGGAGCAGAGTCGACGGCCACCTCGTCACGGCGCGCACCGCCGATCCGGACGAGATCATCCGCCGGGTCACCTTCACCCCCGAGCTGCAGGCGCGGAGCTTCCACGTCTCGCCCGGCACGCTGGAGCGCTTCTTCACGACGACCGTCGGCGACCGAGTCCGGGAGCCAGGGCCGTGACCTCGCTCGCGATGCGACAGGTCGTGCTCGCCAGCGCCCGTGAGCTGGGGCGCGACAGCCGATCCGTCCTCATCATGCTGCTCACCTTCGGCCTGCTCGGCGGGGGAGTGCTCGTCGCCGATCTGCTCACGGGCGTGAGCACCGTCTCCGTCACCGCGCCCCTGGTGCTCACGGTCGGGCTCTGCACGATCGCGTTCACGGGAACCTCCGTCTCCCTCGCGCGGCAGCGCCAGGATGGGGTGCTCCGAGTGCTCGCGACCACGCCCCTGACCCGGGCCGGCTTCCTGGCCTGCCAGGTGCCGCCTCGACTCGCCCTGATGCTGGTGGAGATCGGCGTGGTGCTGTGGGTCGTCTCGCCCCACGACGTCGTCGCCGGTCTCGGCTTCGTCGTGACGGCGATCGTGGGATCGGCGATGCTCGTCGCGCTGGCGCTCCTGCTGGCGAGCCGGAGCCGCAACGCCGTGTCGATGAGCGTGTTGGCCGGGACGATCCCCGCCGCGCTCGCCCTGTTCTCGGGCGGCTCGCCGCTCGCCGCGCTGCTGCCGACCACGGTGCGGTTCGTGCTCGACCTCGTCCCGCTGTCGTGGCTCTCGCGCGGGCTCACCACCGCCGACCCGCTGGCCGTCGTCGCGATGGCCGCGACCGCGGGTATCTGTTTCTGGCTCGCCGTGGTGCGCTTCCGCTGGGAGTGAGCCCGCCGGATCCTCCGCGAGACGGGCCGACGCGGCACCCTCGTGCTCGTCGAGCGCGAGCTCGGTCAGTCGCGGCCCGCTCGGTCGCGTCTGCCGCTCATGCGGTCGAAGTCGAGCGACTTGAACTGCAGGAAGGTGCAGAGGTTCCCCGCCACGACCAGTTCTGCAGCCAAGCCGGCCAGCTGGTGAGGCGTGAGCGACGCATCCTTGCTGGTCGCGACGAGCGTGGCCTCCCAGAGGGGATCGTCTGATCCGCGCGGCTGCATGTAGATGTCGGCGTACTCGTTCTTCAGGTGGACGATCACCAGCCCCGTGTCCGCGCCCTCAGACCCGTCCTGCAGCGCGACGTTCAGTCGTCCCGCGATGGTGTGCCCTTGCTCGCGGAACTCCTGCACCCACTGCTCGAGGAGGGCCTTGCTGCGGTGTCGATCGGATGGGGAGACGGCGCCCATGGCGGGCTCCTGACTGGTCGGTGTCGACTTCCCAGCCGGGTGCGTGGGGAGCTCCCCCTTCAGATCCCGCCACGTTACACCCACGGACTGGCACCCGGGCCGTCAGGCGAGAAGCGTCGCGTGGCGGCGCTCGAAGAGCGTCATCCCAGGGCGCTCGATGTGCTTGGTGGTGCCGTCGCCGATCCATCCGTGTCGCTCGTAGAACCCGGCGGCTCGGTCGTTGCCCTCGAGCACCCAGAGGTAGGCGGACGCGAAGCCCGCCGCCCGGAGCCGGCGCTCGACCTCCGCGATCAGGTCGTGCCCGACTCCCGTGGAGAACGTCTCCGGGTGCGTGTAGAGACCCGGGAGCTCGCCGCGCTCGGACTCGCCCTCATCGCGGCCCGGCCCGAAGGATGCCCACCCCGCGATAACGATGCCGCACGCATCGTCGACGGTGGCGGCCCTGATCTCCGGAGGCTCGTGCATCCGTCTGTCGACTCGCTTCACCAGCTCGGCGTCAGAACCGCAGATCGCTGCCCGGCGCATCCGGATCCGGATCCGCGTCCGCGCGCGTGATCCAGGACGGATCGGCGACGAGATGACGCAGGTCGTCGATGAGCCGGGCGGTGTGGAATCCGTCTGCTGCGGCGTGATGGATCTGCACGGCCAGCGGGAGGAGCGTCCGTCCGTCGCGCTCGACGTAGCGACCCAGGGTGAAGATCGGGGCGAGGTGGCGCCAGGCGTCGGCGATGTTCAGGTTGAAACCGGTGAAGCTGGTCCAGGGGAGGCTCGAGACGTCGAAGGTGTTCGGGGGAGGCGGGCCCTGGGGGAAGAGGTCGGCCGACCCGGCGTGCGCGGCGATCGTGCGCGATGCGGCCTCGTGGAACGAGCCGTAGTCGCGCTCGAACGGCACCCACAGGCTCGAGAACGTCTCGAGGTCGGGGTTGAACACCGTGAACGAGGGATGCAGCACGGGCCAGACGGAGGGCGTCCCGTCCTCATCGACGGTGAGCCGGAACTCCGCGCGGTGTTCGATGACCGAGGCGAGGGCCCAGATCTGCGTGATGTACGTGCGGCGCCCGGCGGAGCGGACGGCGGCGACGAACTCGGTCACATCGATCTCGACGGTGATCGAGTACGAGCAGGGGACCGCGTGGAGGTAGTGCTCGAAGTGCCCGCGCCGCGGCCACGAGTCGAGGTCGACGGGAGTCGGGACGTCCATCCCCCGATTCTCCCAGCCGCGGAAGCTCCGGGGCTCGCGACTCAATCCGGTGGTGTGTGGCCCTGCACCCTCCGCAGGAAGTCGCGGAACTCTCCGAAGCCCGCCCCGAGCGAGCGGGCGAGTGCTTCCGGCGAGTCGACCCAGACGGAGTCGTCCGGGTCGGGAACGTCGCCCTCGCTGTGCGTGCGTCCGACGACGAGGTACGTCGGGTCCCCCTGCGGGTTGACGATCATCATCCTCCCGGCGGAGCAGAGGCCGTAGATGAACGCGCACTCGCATGCGGTCAGGGTGGCGTGATCGATGCCACCGGTGACCGGGTCCGGCTGATCGAGGGGGTCGAGGTGCAGATCGCTCTGGAACCCGTCGAAGGCGAGCGGCCGACCAGACGAATCGAAGATCGCACTGTCGCCGGCTTCCCCTCTCACGTGCAGGTCTTGTGCCGCGAGAAACGCTGCCAGACCGACTCGGTCGGCATCGACGACATCATCGTCTCCGAGGGTGAGGAAGTGCAACGAGAAGCCCACAGGCCCCATCATGGCAACATCGGCGATCGGCCGGGGTAGGTTCTCGCCCATGGGGGAGTTCGTGACGTGGTTCGGTGTGCTGTCCGGACTGCTGGTCGTCGGCGTCGGGGTGTCGTTCATCGTCAGGAGACGCGTGATCTCCCGACGTTCGCCGGGCGACCCCCGGTGGCACATGTCCGAGCGGATGGTGCTCGTCTTCGGCGTGGTGATGATCGCGGCGGGCGTCCTCGCGATCGTCGGCACACTGCTCTGATCGGGCCGCACCGGCGTACGGTGCAGAGCATGGGGACGGGCGGAGGCAGCAGGGATCTTCTGGACGTGATCGCCCCCGTGCGTCCGGGGGCCCTCCGGGAGTCGGCTGGTGGGCTCTTCCTGATGGCGGTCGTCGGGATGGGGCTGGGCCTCTGGTTGGTCCTCGCGGAACCGTTCTGGGCGATGCCCGAGCGGGGCTTCCCCGTCCCGTTCGGGATTCTGGGCATCCTGGGTCTCGTCGTCGGGGTGTGGTTCGCGCTGCTCGGCGTGAACCTCCTCCGCCGCACCGGGCGCAACAGCCGGCGCTGATGCCGCGGGCGTGCTGACGCCGGTTCGGCGCTGACACCGCGAACGCGCCGACGCCCGCTCCTCGGAAGGGCGCGGGTCAGGCGGGCGCGGTGTCGATCCAGAAGCGGAGCTCGCCCTCGTGGTTGAGCCCGTCGGGCACGCCGCCGTTGTGGGCGACGACCGCGAGGGAGGCCGTGTTGTCGGGCGCGACGGTGAGCAGGGCCCGCTCGATCCCGAGGTCGTGGCAGAGGAGGAGGGCGTCGCGGAGCATCCGCGTGGCGTGGCCCTGCCGCCGCCAGGGGTAGACGACGTGGTAACCGATGTGACCGCCGCCCTCGTCGTCGGTCAGCTCGTGCCGGATGACGAGCGACCCGAGGTAGAACTCGTCGGCCGCGTACCAGAGGAGCTCTGAGGGCACGCCCCACCGCTCCCGGACGCCGACGCGCTGCGCGACGAACGACTCGAAGTCGAGGCTGGCCTCGCGCAGCCAGTCGGTCGACTCCTCCCGGTGGATCATGTCGGCCTGCTCGCCCACCAGATACGACGTCCGAACGGCGACCGACGGGGGCAGCAGCGCGGGACGCGCGGGCAACTCGATCATCGCCTCACGGTACCCGGAGCGTGCGGGCGGCGTCACCGGCGTATTAACTCATTGTTACAAATGTGAGAAACCAATCTCAAGCCTTGAGAATTTGAACGCGACCCGCCACACTCGTTCACCAAGCGCGACGAGATGTCGTGTCACCAGTTCGAGGGATGACGATGACCGCTTCAGGGATCTCCGCACGAGACATCGGGATGAGGTTCGGGGACAACACCGTTCTCGAGAGGCTGGACGTCGACGTCCCTCCCGGGAGCTTCGTGACCCTGCTCGGACCGTCCGGCTGCGGCAAGAGCACGCTGCTGAAGATCCTCGGGGGCATCCTCGAGCCCACGAGCGGCGAGGTGCGCATCGGCGACCTCACGGCGAAGCAGGCGGTGGCTCGCAAGGACATCGGTCTCGTCCTGCAGCGCCCCGCGCTCGTGCCGTGGAAGACCGCGCGCGAGAACGTGGCGATGCTGCGCGTGCTGGCGAAGAAGGGCAAGGCGAGCGACGGCGCCGCCGACGAGGCGCTCGAGCTGGTGGGGCTCACCCACGCCGCCGACCGCTACCCGCACCAGCTCTCCGGCGGCATGGCCCAGCGCGTCTCGATCGCGAGGGCGCTCGCCATGGACCCGTCGATCCTGCTCATGGACGAGCCGTTCGGCGCCCTCGACGCCATCACCCGCGACTCGATGAACGAGACCCTCGCCCGCATCTGGGCGGCGACCGGCAAGACGATCGTCTTCGTCACCCACTCCATCCCCGAGGCGGTGTTCCTCTCCGACACCGTCACCGTGATGGGTGTGCGACCCGGTCGGATCGTCGATCGCGTCGCGATCGACCTCCCCCGCCCGCGCGTGGCCGACATCGTCGACACCCCCACGTTCGTGCAGTACTCGACGCGCCTCCGCGAGCAGCTCGTGGTGCCGCAGGAAGCGACGGTGTGACATGACCGCACTGGCTGAGGCCCAGACCACCGGGCAGGCGACCATCCGCAAGCCCCGCTCGTTCGCGCGCTGGTGGAGCGCCGCCTGGCCGCCGCTCCTGCTCGCGGCGCTCGCCGTCGTGCTCTGGCAGCTGGCCGTCGACGTGTTCGGCATCTCGAGCTACGTCATCGCCAAGCCCACCGACATCCTCGCCGAGATGGTGACCGGATGGCAGGTGCT
Organism: Cnuibacter sp. UC19_7; assembly: GCF_042699995.1. Classification (GTDB taxonomy): domain Bacteria; phylum Actinomycetota; class Actinomycetes; order Actinomycetales; family Microbacteriaceae; genus Cnuibacter. The sequence goes on along the minus strand of NZ_CP170560.1, from coordinate 2,131,620 downwards.
GCTCGAGGCGACGTGGATCACCACGCAGGAGGTCGTGATCGGCTTCGCCATCAGCATCGTGGTCGGCATGGCGATCGCACTTCTCGTGGTGCGCTTCCGGTTCCTGGAACGGGCGGTCTACCCGCTGGTGGTGCTGTTCCAGGTGGTGCCGAAGGTGGCGCTGGCGCCCATCTTCATCCTCTGGTTCGGCTACACGATGACCCCGAAGCTGGTGCTCATCGTGGTGATCGCGTTCTTCCCGATCACCATCAACATGGTGCTCGGCATGAAGCGCGCCGACGAGGACCTCCTGCTGCTCATGCGCTCGGTCGGATCGAGTCGCACCGAGATCCTCGCCCGCATCCAGGTGCCGACCGCGCTGCCGTACCTCTTCGCGGGGCTCCGGATCGCCATCACCCTCGCCGTGATCGGCGCGGTCGTGGCCGAGTTCGCCGGGTCGCAAGCCGGGCTCGGGCATCAGATCCAGTTCGCGTCGACGCAGCTCGACACCGCGCAGATGTTCGCGGCGCTCGTCATCGTGTCGCTCCTCGGCCTCGTCCTCTACTACCTCGTCGGACTCGTCGAGTTCCTCTTCCGGCGACGCTTTCCGCACCTCGCCCTCGCCGACGCCTGACCCCCCCCACCCGCACCCCCGCACCCACCCGTACCCCCATCCCCAGGAGATCGCATGTCCAGAGCACCCCGGTTCATCCTCGCCGCGACCTCGCTCGCCGCCCTCGCCGCACTCACGGCGTGCGCAGGCGGCAGCGGATCCGACGCCGGGCCCAGCGCCCCGCCGGACGCCGACCACATCACCATCCAGCTCGACTACCAGCCGCGCGGTCTCCACGCGCCGCTCTTCGTCGCTCAGCAGCAGGGCTTCTTCGCCGCGGAGGGCATCGTCGTCGACGACATCCTCACCGGCACCAGCTCGGGCGACACCCTGCGCCTGGTCGGCCAGGGTCAGGGCGACTTCGGCGTCTCCGACCTGCCGACCCTCGTGGTGGCGCGCTCGCAGGAGGTCCCGGTCAAGGCGATCCTCGCGACGAACCAGAGCTCGCCGCTCGCGATGTGCGCGAAGGCCGACAAGCACACCCTCAACTCTCCGAAGGACCTCGAAGGGCTCAAGGTCGGGGTGCAGTCGTCGGGCTCGACGTACGTCTTCTACAAGGCCCTGCTCGCCGCGAACGACATCGACCCCAGCGCGCTGACCGAGCTGACGGTGAACCCGCCCTACGAGAGCTACCTCGTCACCGACCAGGTCGACACGGTGCCCTGCTACACGGATGCGGAGGTGCCGATCCTGCAGAAGTCGGCCGGCGATCTGAGCATCCTGATGGGCTCCGACTTCGGCTACGACACCTACGGCACGGGCATCTTCACGACCGACAAGATGATCCAGGAGAACCCCGACCTCGTGCAGCGCTTCACGAACGCGTACCTGAAGGGTCTGCAGTACACGATCGACAACCCGGCGGAGGCCGCGAAGACCCTCGCCGACTCGAACGCGCAGCTCGCCGGGAACGAGGCACTCTACGAGCAGCAGCTCCAGGCCGACATCGACAACACCTTCACCAGCGCGGACACCGAGGCGAACGGCCTCGGATCGATGGACGACACGACGTGGCAGAAGACGATCGACCTGCTGTTCGGTCAGGGCGTCATCTCGACGGAGCCCGCGGTGACCGACGTGCAGGATCCGACGTTCGTGACCGCCGACAAGGACGACTGACCCGGCCGCGCGACACGGCGGGGAGGGGGCCTGCGGGCTCCCTCCCCGTCATCGTGCGCGACCCCTAGGCTGGGCGCACCCCGACCGAAAGGCGCGCCATGGCCATCTTCAACTTCCAGCTCGTCGTCTCCGGCGACCTCGCCTCCGCGCAGGACGCCACGCGCGCAGCCCTCGAGGCGGCGGACTTCACCGTCACCGACACGGGTGACCACTGGAAGGCGGCGCACGGCAGCATCGCGAAGACGATGTTCCAGGGATTCCTCACGAGCAAGGACTCCCTGCGCGAGGTGCTCGACGTGAAGTTCACCGACCTCGGCGGCACCGTGCAGGTCGACCTCCACCGCCCGATCTTCCAGCCCGGCGGTGGCGACGACAACGGTCTCGTGCAGGCGCGGCTCCACGACGCATACAAGGATGCGGTCGGCCAGGTGGCGTCGGAGCTGCAGCAGAAGGGTCTGCTGGTCAGCGAGAAGATCTGAGCGCGAGCGCCGTCCGGCTCGTCGCGGGGAGCCCGATACGCTGACGGGATGTCGGCCTTCGGCCGGGTCGAGGAGGATCACATGCCAGAAGTGCAGCGAGACGGGGTCGAGCGGGTCTGCTTCCGCATGCAGCTCAAGCCCGAGCGCATCGCCGACTACCTGAAGGCCCACGAGGTGGTGTGGCCCGAGATGCTCGACGCCCTGCGCGAGACGGGCTGGCGCGACTACTCGCTCTTCATCGACCGGACGGACGGCCTCGTCGTCGGGGTGCTCGAGACGGAGGACTATGAGCGCGCACAGGCGGAGATGGCCCGCCGTGATGTGAATGCGCGGTGGCAGGCGACGATGGCCGACTACTTCGTCGGCTCGGAGAACCCGGACAGCAGCAGCCGCCGACTCGAGGAGTACTTCCACCTCGCCTGACCGCCGCCACCGCCGCGCGCCTCAGCGAGACCCTCGACTCACGCGGTCGACTCGCGGATGACAAGCTCCGGCTGGAACACCACGTGCCGGTACTCGCCCTCGTCGGGGTTCTCGATCTCGTGCAGCAGCACCTCCGCTGCGGTGCGGCCGATGTCGGCGGCCGGCTGGCGGATGGACGACAGCGGGATGGCCGCCGCGGACGCGAAGTAGATGTCGTCGTACCCGATCAGCGCGATGTCGTCGGGAACGCGCACTCCGGCGCGGATGAGAGCCTGGAGGACCCCGAGGGCGATGAGGTCGTTGGCTGCGAAGACGGCGTCGGGCCTCGCGCGCGGTGGCCGTGCCAGGAGGCGCTCGGCGGCGAGCCTGCCCTCCTCCGCGGTCATCGCCTCGGTCTCGATCATCCGGATCTCGGCGCCGGCGCGAGCATCGACGGCATCGTGGGCTCCGGCGGATCGCTGAGTCACCTGGAGGAGCTCGGAGGGGCCGCCGATGAAGGCGAGTGATCGCCGTCCCTGATCGAGAAGGTGGGCGGCGGCCAGGAAGCCGCCGTGGCGGTCGTCGACCGACACGGAGCTGAACGCACGATCCGGCTCGTGCCGATCGACCAGCACCACGGGTGAACCGCGGTCGCGGAGGCGTTCGAGACGCGGGTACACGCGGCCGACGGGGGTGATGAGCAGGCCCGCCACCCTCTGCTCCTCGAAGAGGTCGAGGTGGGTGCGCTCGCGCTCGATCGAGTCGCCGCTGTTGCCGACCACGAGCGATCGGCCGTGGCGGCCCAGCGTCTCCTCGGCGGCGGAGGCGATGTCGGTGAAGAACGGGTTGCCGATGTCGAGGAGAGTGAAGCCCACCGTCCGGCTGTGGCCCACGCGCAGCTGGCGAGCCGATTCATTGCGGACGAAGCCGAGCTTGTCGATCGCGGCCTGGACCCGGGCCGCGGTAGCGGGAGCGACGGGTTTCGAGGCGTTCAGCACGTTCGAGACCGTGCCCACGGAGACGCCGGCCAGCGCGGCGACATCGCGGACGTTCGCAGCAGCCATCAGCCTCAGCCCCCCGCTTCCGATCTCGTTCGCATGGTTGAACGTTTCAGGACGTTATCAGAACGCGACTTGACGAGGAAGCGGCTGGCGTTCTACGGTGGCAAAACCACAACTTGTAAAACGTTTCACCGCATCTCGAAGACGAGTCGGACCCGAGCAGACCCGGGGCGGACTCGTGACGAGACCGACGCCAGCCCCGATGGAGGGGCCGAACGGGAAGCCGAAGATGACCTCACCCGAACACGCGGAACGACCGCTGCTCGCCCTGCGAGGAGCGAGCAAGACCTTCGGTCCGGTGATCGCCCTCGCCGACGGCACGATCGAGATCACGAGCGGCGAGATCCACGCCCTCGTGGGCGAGAACGGCGCGGGCAAGTCCACGCTCGTCAAGATCCTCGCCGGTGTCCACCAGCCCGACGGCGGCGAGTTCCTGGTCGACGGCGCACCCGTCGTGTTCCGGTCGCCGGCCGACAGCAAGGCCGCCGGCATTTCCGTGATCTACCAGGAGCCCACCCTCTTCCCCGACCTCACCGTCGCGGAGAACATCTTCATCGGCCGGCAGCCTCGCGGTCGTGCCGGCCTCATCGACCGGTCGCGGATGCGGGCAGACGCCCGGGCGCTGTTCGAGCGCCTCGGCGTGCCCATCGATCCCGATCGCGTCGCCGAGGGCCTCTCCATCGCCGACCAGCAGATCATCGAGATCGCGAAGGCGATCTCGCTCGACGCGAAGGTCCTCGTCATGGATGAGCCCACTGCGGCGCTCAGCGGGGTCGAGGTCGATCGGCTCTTCGGCGTCGCCCGCTCGCTGCGTGATCAGGGCGCCGGCATCCTCTTCATCTCGCACCGCTTCGAGGAGGTCTTCGAGCTGTGCGACCGGATCACGGTGATGCGCGACGGGCGCTACATCACGACGCACCGCACCGCGGATGTGACGGTCGACGCGATCGTCCGCGAGATGGTGGGTCGCAGCATCGATCAGCTGTTCCCGAAGACCGAGGCCGAGATCGGCGACGTGGTGCTCGACGTGAGGGGACTCTCCCGCGCCGGGGTGTTCTCCGACATCGACCTCACCGTCCGGTCGGGGGAGATCGTCGCGCTGGCCGGGCTCGTCGGGGCCGGCCGCACCGAGGTCGCGCGTGCCGCTTTCGGGATCGACCCGTACGACCGTGGCACGGTGACCTTCCTCGGGAAGGCGCTCCCGCCACGCAGCCCCCAAGCGTCGATCGACGCGGGCATCGCGTTCGTGCCCGAGGACCGGCGCAAGCAGGGCCTCGTCATGGACCTCTCGGTCGCGAAGAACGCGACCTTGACCCTGCGCAAGACGTTGGCCCGCTTCGGCCTCATCAGCGGACGCGCGGAGCGCAAGGCGGCGGCGGACTGGTCGTCGCGCCTCCAGGTGAAGACGGGATCGCCCGACTTCGCCGTCTCAACCCTGTCGGGCGGCAACCAGCAGAAGGTCGTCCTCGCGAAGTGGCTCGCGACCGAGCCGAAGCTGATCATCGTCGACGAGCCCACCCGCGGCATCGACGTCGGCACCAAGTCGGAGGTGCACAGGCTTCTGTCCGACCTCGCCGGTCGTGGCATCGCCGTCCTCATGATCTCGTCCGAGCTGCCGGAGGTGCTCGGGATGGCCGACCGCGTCCTCGTCATGCACGAGGGCCGCATCACCGCCGAGCTGCCGAGGTCCGAGGCCACCGCCGAACGGGTCATGCATGCCGCGACCGCCTCCACGGAAGGAGCAGCCGCGTGACCACCCACGCACCCACCCCGCCCCCGGTGACCACCGCGACGACACCGTCCGCGGCGCCGCACCGGCGCAGTCCCGTCCTGGCGTTCCTCCGCCAGCGCGAGATCCCCGTCGCCGGCGCGCTCGTCCTCCTGGTGCTCGTCACCTTCGCGGTGAACCCGCTGTTCCTCTCGCCGCAGAGCGTCAAGGACCTGATGCTCAACGCGACGATCATGATCATCCTCGCCGTCGGCCAGGCCATCGTCGTGATCACCCGCAACGTCGACCTGTCGGTCGGCTCGATCGTCGGCCTGGTCGCGTTCGGGACGGGATCGATCTTCAACGTCGCGCCGGGCCTGCCGATCCCCATCGTGTTCCTCATCGGACTCGTCTTCGGCGCCCTGCTCGGCGGCATCAACGGACTCCTGGTCTCGGTGGCCCGGGTGCCCGCCCTCGTGGTGACGCTCGGCACCCTGTACATCTACCGCGGGATCCTGGCCAGCTGGGCCGGGAGCACGCAGTACTTCTCCGGCGACATGCCGTCGGCCTTCGGGGCGCTCTCCGTCGACGCGCTCCTGGGCATCCCGTACATCACGATCATGGCGATCGTCGTCGTGGTCGTCGCCGCGGTCGTCCTCGGACGGACGCGCGGCGGGCGCGACCTGTACGCCATCGGGTCGGATCCCGCGGCCGCCCAGCTCTTCGGCATCCCCGTGACCCGGCGCATCCTCACGGCGTTCCTCGCCTCCGGCGCGCTCGCCGGACTCGCCGGCGTCCTGTACGCGAGCCGCTACAACTCCGTCGGTGCGCTGACCGGAGACGGACTGGAGCTCAACGTGGTCGCGGCCGTCGTCGTCGGCGGCGTGGCGATCTTCGGCGGGTCGGGCACGGTCGTCGGCGCGGGCATCGGCGCGGTGCTGCTCTCGACGATCACGAGCTCCCTGACGGCCACCCGCGTCGACAAGTTCTGGCAGCAGGCCATCGTCGGCGTGCTAATCCTCGCGGCGATCATCGTCGACCGCGTCGTCACGCTGCGGAACATCCGCAAGCTGAGAGTGAGCGAGGCCCGAGATGTCTGAAGTCCTCACCGACATCCAGCGGAAGCGCGCGCTGCCGCGCTGGCTGCGGGGCAACGACGCCATCATCATCGGCGCGCTGATCGTCGTCGCCCTGGTGGCGTGCCTCACCGTCCGCAACTTCGCCAGCACGACGACCCTCGGGTTCCTCCTCATCCAGATCGTCCCCATCCTGCTCATCGCGATGCCGATGGCGCTCGTCATCATCTCGGGCGAGATCGACCTCTCGGTGGCCAGCACCGCGGGTCTGACCAGCGCGGTCATGGGCGTGCTCTGGCGCGACAGCGGACTCGACATCTGGCTGGTGATGCTCCTCAGCCTCGTCGTCGGGGTGCTCTGCGGCGCCTTCAACGGGTTCCTCATCACGGTGCTGGGCCTGCCCTCGCTCGCTGTCACCATCGGCACCCTGGCGCTCTTCCGGGGCCTCGCGCTCGTCGTGATCGGCGACAACAAGGTGTCGGACTTCCCCGAGGAGCTGACCACGCTGGCCACGGCCAAGATCGGTGCGACCGGGATCCCGATCGTCATGATCGGCGTGCTGGCGATCGTCATCCTGTTCGGGGTGCTGCTCCACTTCACCCCGTTCGGACGCGGGCTCTACGCATTGGGCTACAGCCCCGAGGCCGCGACCTTCGTCGGCATCCGCGTGGGCCGCGCCAAGTTCTGGCTCTTCGTCGCGACCGGGGTCGTCTCCGCCCTGGTCGGCGTCTACTGGACGCTCCGCTTCGCGAGTGCCGGTCCCGACAACGCCACCGGCATCGAGCTGAGCGTCATCGCGGCCGTCCTTCTCGGCGGCGTCTCGATCTTCGGCGGCAAGGGCTCGATCCCCGGAGTGGTGGCGGGCGTGCTGCTGATCGGCGTCGTGACCTACGCCCTCCGACTGGGCAAGGTCCCGGAGACCACCCTCACCATCGTCACCGGCGCCCTGCTGGTCATCTCGGTGCTCGCACCGAGCATCGCCGCCAGGGTGCGGGAGCGCGTGCGACTCGCGCGCGTCCACCGAGAAGTCCAGCGGTTGTCGACCGCCGGCGAGCAAGGCGTCTGAGCACCAGGCGTGACCCAGAGAGGAAGAACAATGGAGTTGTTTCACACACCCCACAGCCCGAAGCGGCGAGCCCGCCGGCTCGCCTCGGTAGCGGCTGTCGCCACGGCGATCGCCCTGGCGGCCACGGGCTGCGCCTCGGGCGGAGGCGACGCGTCGAGCACCGACGGCGGCTCGGGCGGCGATGCAGGCACGATCGCGTTCCTGCCCAAGCAGCTCAACAATCCGTACACCGACGTGGTGCTGGGCGGCGGCGACACCGCGGCGAAGGAGATCGGCTACAACGCAGAGACCCTCGGCCCGCTCGAGGCCAGCGCCAGCGCGCAGGTCCCGTTCATCGAGCAGGCCACGCAGGAGGGCGCGAACGTCATCGTCATCGCGGCCAACGACCCCGACGCTGTCGGTCCCTCGCTCAAGCAGGCCCGAGAGGGCGGCGCGAAGATCGTCGCGTTCGACTCCGACACGAACCCCGACTACCGCGACGTCTTCGTCAGCCAGGTCGTCGCCAAAGACGTGGCGCAGGTGCAGCTCGACATGATCAAGGAGCAGATCGGCGGATCCGGTGACGTCGCCATCCTGTCGGCCACCGCGACCGCCACGAACCAGAACGAGTGGATCGCGGACATGGAGGACCTGATCGCGAACGACCCGGCCTACTCGGGCATCAACATCGTGACCAAGGTCTACGGTGACGACGACGCCGACAAGTCGTTCAAGGAGGCCCAGGGCCTGCTGCAGTCCTACCCGAACCTCAAGGGCATCATCTCGCCCACGACCGTGGGCATCGCCGCGGCCGCGAAGTACCTCTCCACCTCGGACTACAAGGGCAAGGTCGCGCTGACCGGCCTGGGCCTGCCGAACGAGATGCGCTCCTTCATCAAGGACGGGACCGTCACCGAGTTCGCGCTCTGGGATCCGGCACAGCTCGGATACGTCGCCGCGTACGCGGGCAAGGCGCTCCAGGACGGCACCATCACCGGCGCCGAGGGCGACACCTTCCAGGCCGGCGACCTCGGTGAGAAGACCGTGGGCGAGAACGGCATCATCATCGTCGGCCCGCCGACGAAGTTCAACGCCGACAACATCGACGACTACGACTTCTAGTCCACTCGTCGCGCGGGAGGGACGGGTGGCAGCGCCCGTCCCTCCTCCCCCTCACACCGCCCCTCCCGCCTGCGGGAGCATGACAGGAGAACCATCACTGTGAACGCGCACACGGCCGCGCTGCGGGACCTCCTCCCACCCCACCAGCGGCGCAAGACCCGGATCGGACTGGTCGCGGGCGGTCTCGGGACCTATTGGCCCCAGTTCCCCGACCTGCTGCCGCAGTTGCGGGAGTCGTCGAGGTACGTCTCCGAGCGCTTCCAGGCGATGGACGCCGTCGTCACCGACGTCGGGTTCATCTCCGACGCGCAAGAGGGGACGGCGGCAGCGGATCGCCTGCGCCAGGCGGACTGCGACCTGATCGTCCTGTTCCTCACCACCTACCTCACGTCGTCGATGGTCCTCCCGATCGCGCAGCGGACGAACACCCCGGTGCTCGTCATCGACCTGCAGCCGACCGAGCGGATGGACCACGCGAGCTTCGACACCGGTGCCTGGCTCGCCTACTGCGGTCAGTGCCCCGTCCCGGAGGTCGGGAACGTCTTCCGACGAGCCGGCATCCCGTTCCGCAGCGTCTCAGGCTGGCTGCGTCAGGAGTCGGCCTGGCGTCGGATCGAGCAGTGGATCAACGCCGCCCACATCCGCGCGGCCCTGCGCCATGCCCGCCACGGGCTGATGGGCCACCTCTACCCCGGGATGCTCGACGTCTCGACCGACCTCACCCTGCTGCCGACGACCTTCGGATCGCACGTCGAGGTGCTCGAGTTCGACGACCTCCGCGTCCGCGTCGACGCCGTGTCGGAGGCCGAGACGAAGGACCGGATGGAGCTCGCCCGTCGCGTCTTCACCCTCGACGAGAGCGTCGTCGACGAGGACTTCGCTTGGGGAGCCCGCGTCTCCGTGGGGCTCGACCGGCTCGTGGAGGACTTCGGCCTCGACTCCCTCGCCTACTACCACCGCGGATTGAACGGCGAGCTCCACGAGCGTCTCGGCGCCGGCATGATCCTCGGGGCGTCCCTGCTCACCGGTCGTGGAATACCGGCGACGGGGGAGTACGAGCTCCGCACCACGGTCGCCCAGCTCGCGACCCAGGTCGTGGGCGCCGGCGGATCCTTCTGCGAGATCCAGGCGCTGAACTTCGAGGACGGCGTGGTCGAGATGGGCCACGACGGCCCTGCGCACCTCGCTGTCTCGGCCCGGGATCCTCTGCTGCGGGGACTCGGCGTCTACCACGGCAAGCGCGGCTGGGGCGTCTCGGTCGAGTTCGACGTGCAGCACGGCCCCGTCACCCTCCTCGGTCTCGGGCAGGATCGCGATGGCACCCTGTCGTTCATCGCCTCCGAGGGCGATGTGGTGCCCGGGCCACTGCTGGCGATCGGGAACACCACGAGCCGGGTCGACTTCCACCGCGACCCGGGCGAATGGGTCGACGAGTGGTCGGCGACGGGCATCGGCCACCACTGGTCGCTCTCGACGGGTCACCGCGCCGCCGACTACCGCGCCGCCGCCGACCTTCTCGGCATCCCGTTCCGGAGGGTCTGAGCCATGTCCGTCACCTGACCGGCCGAGCCTCCGCAAATTACTCGAGGGCGCGAGATCGTCGCAGCCCCCTCAGACACAGATTCAGGAAGGTCCTTGCACAATGGTGCAGTTCTCAGACATCGCCTCCGACCTGGCCCGCCAGGCCATCGAGCTCCCGTCGTGGGCGTTCGGCAACTCGGGCACCCGCTTCAAGGTGTTCGGCACGCCCGGCACCCCGCGGACGCCGGAGGAGAAGATCGCCGACGCCGCGCAGGTGAACAGGTACACCGGGCTCGCCCCGACGGTGGCTCTGCACATCCCGTGGGACAAGGTCGACGACTACGCGGCCCTCCGCCGCTTCGCCGCCGACCAGGGGGTCGCGCTCGGCACGGTGAACTCCAACACCTTCCAGGACGACGCCTACAAGTTCGGCTCGCTCACCTCGACGGATGCGGTGGTGCGCCAGAAGGCGATCGATCACCACCTGGAGTGCATCGAGATCATGCACGAGACCGGGTCGCGCGACCTCAAGATCTGGCTCGCCGACGGCACGAACTACCCCGGGCAGGGCGACATCCGCACCCGCCAGGACCTCCTGGCCGAGTCGCTGCAGACGATCTACGCCGCCCTCGGCGAGGAGCAGCGGCTGGTGCTGGAGTACAAGTTCTTCGAGCCGGCGTTCTACCACACCGACGTCCCGGACTGGGGAACCTCCTACGCCCAGGTCGCGGCGCTCGGTGATCGCGCGCTGGTCTGCCTCGACACCGGCCATCACGCGCCGGGGACGAACATCGAGTTCATCGTCGCGCAGCTGCTGCGCCTCGGGAAGCTGGGCTCGTTCGACTTCAACTCCCGCTTCTACGCCGACGACGACCTCATCGTCGGGGCGGCGGATCCGTTCCAGCTGTTCCGCATCCTGTTCGAGGTCGTCCGCGGCGGCGGCTACGACGAGGACTCGCCGGTGGCGTTCATGCTCGACCAGTGCCACAACATCGAGGACAAGATCACGGGCCAGATGCGCTCGGTGCTGAACGTGCAGGAGATGACGGCCCGCGCGCTGCTCGTCGACCGCCCCGCGCTTCTCGAGGCGCAGAACGCGAACGATGTGCTCGCCGCCAATGGCATCCTGATGGACGCGTTCTACACCGACGTCCGGCCCGCGCTCGCCGAGTGGCGCGAGTCGCGCGGGCTGCCCGCCGATCCGATCGCCGCCTACAAGGCCTCGGACTACCAGGAGACGATCGTGGCCGAGCGCGCCGGTGGCGTGCAGGCCGGCTGGGGCGCGTAGCCCCTCCTCACACCTCCGCCGTGCGTTCGTGGTGGGCGCACGGCGGAACCCCTCCCCGCCGATCCCGTCGGCGATGCAGCACAGAACCGAAGGATGACGATGACCAACCCCGCCGCCGCCGACCTGATCGCGCGCTCCAACCGCCTCGGCTCGGACCCTCGCAACACGAACTACGCCGGCGGCAACACCTCCGCGAAGGGTCTGGAGAAGGACCCGGTGACGGGGGAGGACGTCGAGCTCATGTGGGTGAAGGGCTCCGGCGGCGACCTCGGCACCCTCACCGAGTCGGGGCTCGCCGTGCTGCGTGTCGACCGGCTGCGCGCCCTGCAGAGCGTCTACCCGGGCGTGGAGCGCGAGGATGAGATGGTCGCCGCGTTCGATCACACGCTCTTCGGGAAGGGCGGCGCGGCGCCGTCGATCGACACCGCGATGCACGGGCTGGTGGATGCGGCCCACGTCGACCACCTGCACCCCGACTCCGGCATCGCGATCGCGACGGCCGCCGACGGCGAGGCGCTGACGCAGACGATCTTCGGCGAGAAGGTGGTGTGGGTGCCGTGGCGCCGCCCCGGGTTCCAGCTCGGCCTCGACATCGCGGCGATCAAGGCGGCGAACCCGCAGGCGATCGGCACGATCCTCGGCGGGCACGGCATCACCGCGTGGGGCGACACGAGCGACGAGGCGGAGCGGAACAGCCTCTGGATCATCGAGACCGCCGCCGGGTACATCGCCGAGCACGGGCGCCCCGATCCGTTCGGCCCGGCGCTCGACGGGTACGGCGCGCTGCCTGAAGCGGAGCGTCGGGCCAAGGCCGCGGCGCTCGCCCCGACCATCCGCGGGCTCGCCTCGACCGATCGCGCGCAGGTCGGGTCCTTCACCGACTCGGACGTCGTGCTCGACTTCCTGGCCTCCGCCGAGCATCCGCGACTGGCCGCGCTCGGCACGAGCTGCCCCGACCACTTCCTGCGCACCAAGGTCAAGCCGCTCGTGCTCGACCTCCCCGCCGACGCGTCGATCGAGGACTCGATCGCCCGCCTCAAAGAGCTGCACACGCAGTACCGCGCCGACTACCAGGCGTACTACGACGCCCACGCGACCGCCGGCTCGCCCGCGATCCGCGGCGCCGACCCGGCCATCGTCCTCATCCCGGGCGTCGGCATGTTCTCCTACGGCGCCAACAAGCAGACCGCGCGCGTGGCCGGCGAGTTCTACGTCAACGCCATCAACGTGATGCGCGGCGCCGAGTCGCTCTCCCGCTACGCCCCCATCTCGGATGCGGAGAAGTTCCGCATCGAGTACTGGGCGCTCGAGGAGGCGAAGCTCCAGCGGATGCCTGCGCCCAAGTCGCACGCCACCCGTGTCGCGCTGGTCACCGGCGCCGCGTCCGGCATCGGCAAGGCCATCGCCACGCGTCTCGCCTCCGAGGGCGCCTGCGTCGTCATCGCCGACCTCGACCTCGCGAAGGCCGAGGCTGCGGCTGCCGAACTGGGTGGCACGGATGTCGCGATCGGGGTGCAGGCGGATGTGACCAGCGAGGCCGACATCGAGGCGGGCATCCGCGCGGCACTGCTGCAGTTCGGCGGACTCGACCTCGTGGTGAACAACGCGGGCCTGTCGATCTCGAAGCCGCTGCTCGAGACCACCGAGAAGGACTGGGACCTCCAGCACGACGTCATGGCGAAGGGCTCGTTCCTGGTCTCGAAGGCGGCGGCTCGGGTGCTCATCGAGCAGGAGATGGGCGGCGACATCGTCTACATCTCGTCGAAGAACTCCGTCTTCGCCGGCCCCGAACAACATCGCCTACTCGGCCACGAAGGCCGACCAGGCCCACCAGGTGCGGCTGCTCGCCGCCGAGCTCGGCGAGTACGGAGTCAAGGTCAACGGCATCAACCCCGACGGCGTCGTCCGCGGATCGGGCATCTTCGCCGGAGGCTGGGGTGCGAAGCGCGCCGCCGTCTACGGCGTGCCCGAGGAGGAGCTCGGCGCGTACTACGCCCAGCGCACCCTCCTCAAGCGCGAGGTGCTGCCCGACCACGTCGCCAACGCGGTCGTCGTCCTCACCGGCGCCGACCTCACGCACACCACGGGCCTCCACGTCCCGGTCGACGCCGGCGTCGCCGCCGCCTTCCTCCGATGATCCCCGCCCGCCTCTCCTTCCTCCGCGTGTTGCCTACGGGGTTTGTCCAGGTTTCCGCTCAAAATCGCCCGATTCTCGACGGAAATCTGGACAAAGCCGGGGTGCGGGTCGGGGAGGTGCTCGCATGACGGCGGCGGTCGCGGCGGTCGACCTCGGGGCGACCTCCGGGCGGGTGATGCTCGGGTACGTGGGGCACGACGAGGTCCGGCTCGTGCCGGTCGCGCGGTTCCCGAACACGCCCGTGCGCATCCGCGACGGACTGCACTGGAACATCCTCGAGCTGTACCGCAGCATCACCGCCGGTCTCACCTCCGCCGTCCGGGAGGAGCCGGAGCTCGCGAGCATCGGCATCGACTCCTGGGCCGTCGACTACGCCCTGCTGTCGGGCGATCGGATGCTCGGCACGCCGTACCACTACCGCGACTCCCGCACCGAGCGGGGGGTCGAGGCTACGCATGCGCGGGTGCCGTTCGAGGAGCTGTACCGGAGGAACGGCCTGCAGCTCCTGCCGTTCACCACCGTGTACCAGCTCGCCGCGGAGGCGCAGGACGGCTGGCTCGACCGGGCCGACTCGATGCTGCTGATCCCCGACCTGATCTCGTTCTGGCTGACGGGCGAGAGGCGGGCGGAGTACACGAACGCGTCGACCACGGGGCTGCTCGACGTGCGCCGCCGCTCCTGGGACGACGATCTGCTCGACCGCCTCGGACTTCCGGCGCGGATGCTGCCCGAGCTCGTCGAGCCCGGCGCCGTCGTCGGCACCCTGCTGCCCGAGGTCGCGACGGAACTGGGCGCGGGGGCCGCGCTGCCGGTCACCGCGATCGGATCTCACGACACGGCGTCGGCCGTCGCGGCCGTGCCCGCCACCGCGGAGCACTTCGCCTACATCTCGAGCGGCACCTGGTCGCTCGTCGGCGTCGAGCTCGACGCGCCCGTGCTCACAGACGAGAGTCGGGCTGCGAACTTCACGAACGAGGGCGGCGTCGACGGGCGCATCCGATACCTGCAGAACGTCTCGGGGCTGTGGCTGCTCTCCGAGTCGGTGCGCACGTGGGAGCGCGAGACCGGGGAGACCATTGATCTGCCCACCCTCCTCGGTGAGGCGACCCGCGTGCCGGCGGGCACGGTCCCCACCTTCGAGGCGGGCGACCCCGTGTTCATCGCGCCGGGCGACATGCCCGCGCGCATCGCCTCCTGGTGCTCGGACAGGGGGATGCGCGCGCCGCAGTCGCGTGCCGAGGTGGTGCGGAGCATCCTCGAGAGCCTCGCCGAGGCCTACGCGGTCTCCCTCCGGCTCGCCTCCGAGCTCTCGGGAAAGCGGATCGACGTCGTCCACATCGTCGGCGGCGGATCGCAGAACGAGCTGCTCTGCCAGCTCACCGCCGACCGGACGGGCCTGCCGGTGCTCGCCGGCCCCGTCGAGGCGACCGCCTTCGGCAACGTGCTCGTCCAGGCCCGCGCCCACGGCCTGATCGCGCGCGACGCCTCCCTCGAAGCCCTCCGTGCGCTCATCGCACGCACCTTCCCGCCCCGCCGCTACCTTCCTTCTGCGGGCTGACCCTCCCATGCCGCGGTGAGGAGGTCGGTCAGGTCGTCGGCGGTGACCGGCCGCGGGTTGGAGTCGGGCACGACGGGCAGGATGAGCTCGACGCCACGCGGGATGTCGTCGCGGGTGAAGCCGAGCGCGGCCAGCGACGGCGTGACGGGCAGGATCGAGTAGAGCCGGCGGAGGCCGTGAACGGCGCTGTCACTGCCCAGTGCCCGGGCGATGCGCGCCTCCGCCTGCGGAGCGGCGGGGGCGTTGAAGGCGAGTACGTGGGGGAGCACCGCCGTGTGGAGCGGAGCGTGCGGCAGGTCGTACGCCCCGCCGAGGACGTGGCAGATCTTGTGGTGGAGCCCGGATCCGGCGGCGCTGAAGGCGACCCCCGAGACGTACGCGCCGAACTGCAGCTCCTCGCGCGCTGTGATGCCGTCGGGATCATCGCGGAACGCCGACAGGCCTGAGCCGAGCGAGCGCAGCCCCTCCTCGGCGAGCGCCTGCACCAGCGGATCGGTGCGGGGCGCCCACATCGAGTCGACGCAGTGCGCGGCCGCGTTCATCGCGGAGGCGACGGCGAGCTCGGCGGGGAGGCTCGTGACCAGCTCGGAGTCGTAGACGACCGTCGACGGGAGGACGACGTCGTCCGATCCGGTCGTCTTCCTCCCTTCCGAGGTGAGGCCCCACACGGTGGTCGCCTCCGACCCGGCGTACGTCGTCGGCACCGCCACGATCGGGAGCCGCTCGGTAAGGGCGATCGCCTTGGCGAGACCGATGGCGGAACCGCCGCCGAGGGCGATGACGAGATCGATGTGCCCATCCCGGGACGCTGTCCGTGCACGTTCGGCGAGCTCGAGAGGCACGTGCACGGTGACCTCGTCCCACCACAGGGCCACCTCGAACGCGCCGCACGCCCGTCTGGCCGTGGGCATCTCGCGGCCGCTGGCGATGACCATCACCGATCGCGCCTCCCGGTCCACGATCTCGGCGGCGAGCGCCTCGGCGACGGAGCCGGTGCCGAATCTCACGCGCTGGGGGAGCGTGCGGTGGTCGAATCTCATCGTGTCTCCCTGCCGCCATCTCGCAGCCGGATGAGGAGGTCGTGGGCGTCGGCGACGGCGCGGTCGGTGACGACGTGCTCCGAGCCGCGTTCGATGAGCACGTCGAGGTGCGCGCCCGCGCCGACGAGCAGCGCCGCGGTCGATGCCATGCGGTGCACCGGCACCCAGGGATCCTCGTCGACCGAGCGCAGCAGCACCGGCACCCCCTGCCGGCGGCCGACCGCATCCGGCGTCAGTTCGGAGGCCCCGACATAGCCGCCGGTGAGCAGCACGGCCCCGTCGACGACGGTGTCGCGCGTGAGCAGCAGGTGCGCGAGCACGCACGCGCCCTGCGAGAAGCCGAGCACCGCCACCCGGTCGAACCCGGATGCGCGGGCGGCCGCCACCGCCTGCGCCACCACCTCGAGGGCTCGGTCGAGCGCGGGCGTGTTCTCGGGCGCCGGTTCGAGGAACGGATGCGGATACCAGCTGCGCCCCTCGGCCGACGGCGCGATCCACCGGATCCCGGTCACGTCGAGTCGGGCGACGAGGTCGTGCAGGAACTCCGGAGGCTGCCCGCGCCCGTGCAGGGCGACGACGGCGAGCGCTGCGTCGTCGTCGCCCCAGGACTCGTGCGGAGTCGCGGTCACAGACCCACTCAGTCCTCGCTGCGCAGCGGCTCGAGCCTGGCCATGATCGACTCCCGCTCGTGTTCGAACTGCGGCGGGAGCATGAAGGCGCGGCCGAGCTCCTCGGGCGACTCGTCGCAGTCCCAGCCGCCCTCGTTGTGGGTGACGGCAAGCTCGAAGAGCGCGCCGCCCGGGGTTCGCACGTAGTGCGACTTGAAGTAGGTGCGGTCCTTGAGCTCCGAGATGTCGGTGTAGCCCGCTCCCTCGATGTCGAACTTCACCTCGTTCTGGTTCTCGAGGTTGTCGAGGTTCCACGCGAAGTGGTGGTACGCGCCGGCGCCGTAGCGCCAGGTGCCCTGCTCGTCGGTGCGATTGCCGGTGAGCTCCACGTAGTTCCCCGGACCGTCGCCTACGCGGTAGCGGGCACGATCGCCCTCCTCCTCCACGTCACCGGCGGCGAAGAACGCCTCCTTGCCGAAGTCGACCATCCGGTCCTGATCGAACACGTGGATGCCGACCCCGTAGATGCCGTGGATGGCGTGCTCGAGGCCCACGCCATTGCCGGTGAAGCCGACGCGGGGGTCGCCCTCGACCTCGATGAGCACGTACTCGATGCCCGACGGATGCCGCAGGTTGAGCCGACGGCCGCCGAAGGCATCCTCGAACGAGCTGTCGATGCCGTGCTCCTTGAGGCGCCCCGCCCAGAACTCGAGTGACCGCGGCGGCACCGCGAGCAGCACCTCGCGCGCCTGGTTCGTGCCGCGGATGCCGTAGAGCCCGGCCTGTGCCCACGGGAAGGTGGTGATGACCGCCGACGGGTCGCCCGCGGCGTTCGAGTAGTAGAGGTGGTAGATCGGCGTGGAGCCGTCGTAGAGCACCGTCTTCTTGATGAAGCGCAACCCGAGCACCCGGGTGTGGAAGTCGACATCCTCCTGGGCGTGGCCCACGGAGAGGGTGACGTGATGGGATCCGGCGACGTAGGTCATGGGCGATCTCCTTTGATCAGGGACAGTCTGGCCCTCACGCCCGCAAATATCCATGCTTAAGCAGAGAATCGCGTGACGGCGCCTCTCCATCCCGTCTAGAGAGGGGGCGGGACACCGCCGGGAGGTCTCATGGCCTCGACGATGGCCGAGATCGCCTCACGGTGGACGGCATCCCGCTCTCGCCAGGCGAGACCGACCTCGAAGTCGAGCTCGTCATCGGCGAGGGGGCGCAGCGTCGCGTGTTCCAGGTCGAAGAAGCGGGTGGTCGGGAGGTCATCGCTCCGGCTGACCAGCATCAGCTCGCCTGTCCGGTCGATCCGTGAGCGCAGCCCGATCACGTCGCGGAGGTCGATCTCCTCGATCGACTCGACGCCGGCGTCGCGGATGCGACCGAGCATCGTGGCCATCGGTGTGGGCTGCATCATCAGCGGCAGCGAGAGCAGCCGCTGTCCGCGCAGGTCCGAGAGCAGGAGGGGCCCGTCCCCGGGCAGTTCCGTGCGCTCCGAGACCATGACGCTGTATCGATAGCGGGCGAGGGGGATGCCGGCGATCCCCGGGAAGTCGGTGGGCAGGTGCACGAGCGCGATGTCGAGGTCGCCGTGCCGGAGCGATTCCAGGAGGACGGAGGACACGTCGCTCGTCTCGCTCACCTGGGGCGAGACGGCGGCAGCTCGGTCGCGGAGCTCGGAGATGAGACTGCCGAAGGTCCACGGAGTGGCCCCGATCCCGGAGCGGCCTCGAGGCGGAGATGGCCAGTGTCTCCGCCTCCTCGGCCTGAGCCAGGATCTCGACGGCGAGGGGCAGGAAGCGCTCGCCGAACGGCGTGCGCTGGAACTGGTGGTACTCGCGGGTGAAGAGGTCCTCCCCGAGTCTCCGCTCGAGGTCGCGGATGGTGCGGCTGAGCGGCGACGACGTCACATGGAGCTCCTGCGCGGCGCTCGCGATGGTCCCCGCTCGCGACACCGCGACGAAGGCCCTCACCTGCGACAGCTCCACAGGTCGATCCTAGGTGCGGCCTTCCTCCGGCCCGGGGACGTGCTGCGCTCTTTCCCGTGCGGGCTCGGACGACAGTGCCGTGCGCGTCAGGTCCGCTGCACAGGACCGTCGACGTGACCTCCTGCGTGTCCGTCACGCGGGGCGCAGCGGGCGGACTTTGCGCTGGGCCTGGGGGAGATGCCCGACCAGAGTGTCTGCATCCGGCAGGTCGCACCGGCCGGACTCACGAGGGAGTGACTGATGGCAGACCCGATCGCCGACTTCGACCGACCGCTCCGCGGCATCCGCATCGTGGATGCCGTGGACGGGCCCCTTCAGACGGTCGGTCGAATCCTGGCCGATCTCGGCGCCGAGGTGCTGCGCGTGGAGGGGCCGGGTGGCTCGCCGGCCCGGGACCGCGGGAGAGTCGTGGAGGGCAGGAACCTGACCTACGAGACGAGGAATGCGGGGGAGAGGGGGCTCGTCGTCGACCTCGGGTCTTCAGAAGGCCGGGAGCGGTTCGCCACTCTGGCGTCGGACGCCGACGTCGTGCTGCGCGACGGGACCTCGGAGGCCTGGGATCACGAAGGCGTGCGATCGCTCGATCTGAGGGCGCGCCACCCGCGCCTCGTCGTCGTCGACCTGAGCGACTTCGGCGTCGCGGGCAGCGGGTCCGACCGGTCAGCCACGCCCGACGTGCACGCGGCGCTCAGCACCGTGCTGTCGCGGTCGGGGCTCCCCGGAGTCGCCGAGCCGCTGCTCCCTCCGGAGTTCCTGCTCTACGAGTCGGCGGCTGTGCAGGCCGTCTGGGTCGTTCTCCTCGAGCTGGCGCACGTCCGGGCGACCGGCGTGGGGGATGCCGCGGACTTCTCGGTGCAGGAGGCGCTCATCCAGATCCTCGATCCCGTCTTCGGCGTCGGCGGCAGTGCCAGAGCCGGCGTGCCGCTCAGGGACCTGCCGAGGGGCCGGCCGGACGCCCGCCACCTGTATCCGATCTTCCGCGCCCGCGATGGCTGGGTGCGGATCTGCGTGCTCTCGCGGAGGCAATGGCAGGGCATGTTCGAGTGGCTCGGACGCCCCGAGGAGTTCGCTGATCCGAGATTCGACAACACGATGGTGCGCTTCGCGGCCGCCGCGACGCTGTACCCCCTCATCGCCTCGATGTTCGCCGTTCTGAGCGTCGAGGAGGCCGTGCAGCAGGGCCAGGCCCTGAACGTGCCGGTCGCGTCGCTCGACGAGGCCGACGGCGTGCTGGCGCAGCCGGCGTTCCGCGACAACGGATCGTTCGTCGAGGGGCCGGATGGCGGCCTGGTGCATCACGGCTGGTACGAGATCGACGACGTCCGGGTCGGCGCCGCAGGTCCCGCCCCTGTGCTCGGCGAGGACGTCCGGGTGACCGACCGACCGCTCCTCTCAGGGGTCCGGGTGGTTCCGGGCGCCCAGCCGGGGCGGATGCCGTTCGAGGGGCTGCGCGTGCTCGATCTCGGTGTGATCGTCGTCGGGTCGGAGCTCGGTCGTCTCTTCGCGGACTACGGCGCGGACGTCGTCAAGATCGAGTCCTCCGCCTTCCCCGACGGCACGCGTCAGGGACAGGGGACCGGACCCATCTCCGAGGGAGCCAGCCTCGGTCTCCGCAACCGTCGGAGCCTCGGCCTCGACCTCAAGCGGGAGGAGGGACGGGTGGTGTTCGCTCGGCTCGTCGAGCGGAGCGACGTCGTGCTGACGAACTTCAAGCCGGGCACCCTGGCTGCCCTCGGCTTCGACATGGCTGCGCTGCAGGCTCTGAACCCCGGGATCGTCCTGTCCGAGTCCAGCGCGTTCGGCAACCACGGGTCTTGGAGCCGCCGTCTCGGTTACGGCCCCCTCGTGCGGGCCAGCGCGGGGCTCTCCTCCCTCTGGCGCTATCCGGATCAGCCGGACGGGTTCAGCGACGCCATCACGATCTTCCCCGACCACGTCGTCGCCAGGCTCAACGCCGCCGCCGTGGTCGCCCTGCTTCTCCGTCGTGATCGGACGGGTCGTGGCGGCCGCGTCAGCACGGCCCAGGTGG
This sequence comes from Cnuibacter sp. UC19_7, assembly GCF_042699995.1. GTDB lineage: Bacteria > Actinomycetota > Actinomycetes > Actinomycetales > Microbacteriaceae > Cnuibacter. The sequence goes on along the minus strand of NZ_CP170560.1, from coordinate 2,110,853 downwards.
ACGCGATCTTCGGCGCCATGGCCGACTCGCTGTGGAGCGAGTCGCTGAGGCCGGGGACGGGGGTGAAGGCGGAGGGCAACGATCGCCGGGGTGACGGCTTCCGCGGGCTGTACCCGGCGGCGGGGGATGACGAGTGGGTCGTCGTCGATGCGGTCGGAGACGAACGGTTCGCGGCGGTCGCCAGGACCATCGGCCGGGACGACCTTCTCTCCGACGGGCGGCTCGCCTCAGCTGGGGGGCCGTGATGAGCATCGGCGCGAGCTGCGCCGCATCCTCTCAGCCTGGACATCCGAGCGTTCGGCGGCGGCAGCCGCGGAGTCTCTGCAGTCCGCGGGCGTGCCCGCAGGGGCGATGCTGCGCCTGGATGACATCGAGGTCGACGAGCATCTGCGCCAGCGCGGCGTGTTCGGCGAGCTCGTGCAGCCGCAGTTCGATGCGCCCCTGCCCGCGAACCTCGGCGAGGCCAGGTTCGACGAGCTGGCGCCGCCGCGGCTGCGGCCGGCGCCGCTCGCCGCGCAGGACACCCGGGCGGCCCTCCGGGATGTGCTCGGCATGACGGAGGGGGACATCCAGCGGCTGCTGGACGGCGGGGTGCTCGAGGAGCATCCCGAGGCCGCCGGGGCGGCCGTCGGAGAAGCCGGTCGAGCAACGACGACGAGGAGAGCATCATGACGATCACCGACGACACGGCGGGGTCGAGCTTCGCCGCGACCCCGGTGCCGGTTCCGATCGGTGGGAACGACGCGGTGCTCGCCGAGCAGAGGGGCCACGTGCTCCTCGTCACGCTCAACCGGCCAGAAGCGCGCAACGCCGTCAACCGTGACGTCTACGTCGGTGTCGGCGAGGCGCTGGAGTACGCCGAGACTCGAGCCGACATCTGGGTGGTCATCGTCACCGGGGCCGGAGACAAGGCGTTCTGCGCGGGCGCCGACCTCAAGGCGGCCGCGGCGGGGGAGCTCGGGCCGTTCGAAGACGAGCGTCTGTCCCGGTGGGGGTTCGCCGGATATGTGAGCCACCACATCTCGAAGCCCACGATCGCCGCCGTGAACGGCTTCGCCTTGGGGGGAGGCACGGAGATCACGCTCGCCAGCGACCTCGCCGTCGCGGCCGAGACCGCGTCGTTCGGTCTGCCCGAGGTCAGGCGGGGGATCTTCGCGGGTGCGGGGGGAGCGTTCCGGCTTCCCCGTCAGATCCCGACGAAGATCGGCATGGAGGCGATCCTGACCGGCAAGCCGCTGACCGCTCGACGGGCGCACGAGCTAGGCCTCGTGAACAGGGTCGTGCCCTTCAGTGACCTGCTGCCCGAGGCGTTCGCGCTGGCCGACGAGATCATCGAGAACGCCCCGCTCGCCGTGCAGGTCAGCAAGCGCATCGCCCGCGGCATCACGGCCGGCTCCGTCGCGTCCGAGGACGCCGACTGGGCGCGGACATCGGAGGAGGGGCAGGCCCTCCTGTCGAGCCGCGACGCCCAGGAGGGCATGCGGGCCTTCGCCGAGAAGCGGGCGCCGCGATGGGAGGGACGCTGACCATGACGAGGACGCGCACGGCCATCGCCGGGCTCGGGATGAGCGAGCTGGGCAAGGTCTACGGATACACGGCGAACGAGTTCGCCTCCATCGCCGTGAGGAACGCCGTGACGGATGCGGGGCTGCAGCTCGGCGACCTCGACGGGCTCATCATGTCGAGCGGCATCAGCAACAACGTCGGACTCGATCTCCAGGGCCTGCTCGGACTCACGGACCTCCGTGTGCTCACCTACATGCAGGGCTACGGGTCGACCGCGGCGCAGATGGTGCAGTACGCCGCGATGGCCATCGACGCGGGCATGGCCGAGACGATCGCGGTCGTCTGGGCCGACGATCCGTTGCAGCCCGACCGCGGCGGAGGAGCCGCCTACGCGTCGGCGGCGGGAGCGAGCGGATGGCGCGGGATGATGGCGGCCGGCGGCCTCTACAGCGCCAACACGTACTACGCGCTCGCTGCTCGACGCCACATGGCCAGGTACGGCACGACCCATGACGAGCTGGGGGCCATCGCCGTCGCTCAGCGCGCGTGGGCGGCGATGAACCCGCTGGCGCAGATGAAGACTCCGATGACCCTGGAGGACTACCACGCCTCCCGGTGGATATCGGAGCCGTTCCATCTCCTCGACTGCTGCCTGGTCTCCAACGGCGGCATCGCGCTGATCATCACCTCGCTCGACCGGGCACGAGACCTCGCGCAGCCGCCCGTCGAGATACTCGGCTGGGCACAGACCCACCCCGGGCGCGTCGGCGAGCGCAACGACGACTTCGGGCTCGTCACGGGGGCCGCTCGTTCAGGGCCGGCCGCTCTCGCGATGGCCGGGACCTCGATCGACGAGATCGACGTCGTCGAGGTGTACGACTGCTACACCTACACCGCGCTCGTCACGCTCGAGGACTACGGATTCGCGCCGAAGGGCGAGGGTGGCGCCTTCCTCGCTCAGCCGGGAACCCTCGGACCGGGAGGCTCGCTCGCGGTGAACACCGGGGGAGGCGAGCTCTCCTCCTATTACATGTGGGGCATGACCCCGCTGTCCGAGGCCGTCATCCAGACGCGCGGTCAGGCGGGGGAGAGGCAGGTCGAGAGACATGACCGCGTCCTCGTCTCGGGCAACGGCGGGACACTCGACCATCACGCGACCCTCGTGCTCGGCACGATCTGAGAAGGGAGAGACCGATGGCTCTCATGCCCGTCCGCCGCGATCTGCAGACGGCCCTGTTCTTCGACGGGACGTCCCGTGGGGAGTTCCTCCTCCTCCGAGACGTCGTGACCGGTGAACTGCTCGACCCCCGAACCGATACGTCCTGGGACAGGGAGCGCTTCGAACCGGTCCCCGCGTCCGGCCGCGCGACCGTCGTGTCGTGGTCGGTCCCACACGTCCGTGTGCCGGGCAGCGACGACATCCGCACCGTGGTGGGCATCGTGGAGCTCGACGAGGGGCCGTGGTGGTGGACCGAGATCCGCGGGGCCGATCCCGACGCGGACCTGCTCGGCGCCCGTGTGGTGGTCGCGTTCGAGAGCTCCGGGCCCGGTGAGTCGGACGAGACCATCCCCTACTTCACCCTCGAGCGGTAGCCGAGGACTGCAAGGAACGCTTCCCCGTCATCGGTCCGCGCGCCGGATCGACTCCACGCGCCGGATCAGGGCGCGGAGCCGGTCCCCGCTCATCGGCTGGGTCCGCCACGTCATCACCGGGACGGGGAGCTCGATCTCGCGGTGGCCCGGCCGATCGATGTGGAGGGTGAGGGCCTCGTAGGTCGGCTGCTGCATCACATAGCTGAAGGCGGCCGAGTGGGCCGCCGTCCGGTAGATCCCCGTGACCTCGCCCCATCGGATGCTCGCGAGGGGGTGCGGCGCTCGACCTCCGCTGTAGACGTGGACACCGCGCGAGTCGACCGCGATCGCGTAGGTCGAGCCCACGTCGACGGGACGGACGTCGGTCATCGACTCGAAGAACCCGTCGGCTTCGACGACGCGCAGCGCGATCAGCGTCAACGCGCCCGGGTGCAGGCGCGCCACCGCGGCGTCGCGTACCCGGCTGCGCCAGGTGGCGGCCACGATGAGTACCGCGAACATCAGCCCCAACCCGGCCCCCGCGACGACGGCGATGAGCGACACCCGGCCCGTGAGCACGAGAGACAGCACGAGGCCGGCCGTGGCTCCGCCCGGCACGGCGAGACCCCACAGCAGCGTCCGTGGCGCCGCCGACCGCGGTGCCCTCCCTCGCCTCGCCATCCGACCCCCTGGCGTCGATACTGGCACGCGGCGACCGGGTCGCCGCCACCCGCGCTCGGTCAGAGCCGGTTCACAGGGGAGTCGGGCATGCCCGACTCCCACAGAGAGATCGTGTTCTGCGCCTGGATGCGCACGTACTCGATCTCCGTGCGCCGCGAGAAGTACCCGATGTGCGGCGTGAGCACCACGTCGGGGCGGCCGAGGAGCGGGTTCCCGGGAGCGGGCGGCTCCTGGGTGAGCACGTCGAGGGCCGCGCCGGCGAGCCGGCCGGAATCGAGGGCGGCGGCGAGCGCGTGCTCGTCGATCAGTCCGCCGCGCGAGACGTTCACCAGCGTGGAGCCGGCGGGCATCCCGTCGAGGAAGGCGGCGTCGACCATCCGCGTCGTGTCGGGCAGCAGCGGGAGATGGAGCGAGAGCACGTTCGACGCACCCCGCACCTCGTCGAGCGACGCGCGCTCGACGCCGAGGGCGCCGAGGTCGGCGGCCGTCTCCGGGGAGTCGGGCAGCATCGGGTCGTACCCGATCACCCGTCCGAAGAGCGGTCCCGCGACCCTGGCGAACTCGCGGCCGATGCGGCCGAGGCCGACGACGCCGAGAGTGAGCTCGCTCAGTCGTAGGGGAGCCGTGTCGGCCCGCTCGTTCCAGCGGTCGGGCGTGGCCGAGCCGGTGTAGAACGGCAGCTGACGCAGGCTTATGAGCAGGATGGCGAGTGCGTGCGTGGCGACCTCCTGGGTGGCCGCGCCGGGCACGTTCGTCACCCACACCCCGCGCGACGTCGCCGTGTCGACGTCCACGTAGTCGAACCCCATCGACATGAGCGACACGATCCGCAGGTGCGGGAGACCCTCGAGCACCTCGCGCGAGACCGTCGCGTACCCGGGCAGCAGCGCGACGGCATCCTGGGCGCCCGCGATGATCGCCTCGGGATCGCGCGTGCCGAGCACCCGCACCTCGAACCCGTGCGCCTCGAGCAACGCTATGCCTAGGCCCGGATCGGTGTCGTCGACGTCGGTGTAGACGGCGACGGGTCGCCGGCCCGTGGTCGCCTCAATCATCCGAGCGCTCCCGCACGATGACCTGCGCCATCGCGGTCATCAGCTCGTATGCCACATGGGCGGCCGCGATGCCCGTGATCTGGGCGTGGTCGTACGCCGGCGCGACCTCGACCACATCCGCGCCGACGATGTGCAGGTCGGAGAGCTCGCGGATGATCCGCAGCAGCTCGCGGCTGGTGAGCCCGCCCGCCTCCGGGGTGCCGGTGCCGGGCGCATGCGCCGGGTCGAGCACGTCGATGTCGACCGAGATGTAGAGGGGCCGATCGCCGACACGACGGCGGATGCGCTCCACCGCGGCCGGGACGCCGTTCTCCTCGAGGTACTCGCTCGAGACGATCGAGAAGCCCAGCCGCTCGTCGTCCTCGAGGTCCTGCTTGCTGTACAGCGGACCTCGCGTCCCGACGTGCACCGAGGCGGTGCGGTCGAGGGACCCCTCCTCCGACGCGCGGCGGAACGGCGTGCCGTGGGTGATGGGCTCGTCGAAGTAGGTATCCCAGGTGTCGAGGTGGGCGTCGAAGTGCAGCACCGCGACCGGCCCGTGCTTCGCGCTGATCGCCTGGAGGAGCGGGTAGGCGATGGTGTGGTCGCCCCCGATGGTGAGGATGCGCTCCGCCCGGGTCCCGAGATCGGTCGCCGCTTCCGCGATCTGGCGCACCGCCTCGTCGATGTGGAACGGGTTCACGGCGATGTCACCCGCGTCGGCGACCTGCACCGCCTCCCACGGCGAGAAGTCCTGTGCCGGGTTGTAGGGCCGGAGCAGCCGGCTCGACGCGCGGACGTGCTCCGGACCGAAGCGGGCGCCGGGACGGTAGCTGACGCCGGTGTCGAAGGGGATGCCCACGATCGCGAGATCGACGGACGGCACGTCCTCGATCCGCGGCAGCCGGGCGAAGGTCGAGAGACCGGCGTACCGCGGGGTCTTGGAGGCGTCCGACGGGCCGGTGGGGGTGGTGGTCATGGCTTCTTCCTCACCTTCAGAGGGCGGACTGCGGGACTGGCGTGGCCGCGTGTGCTTCCGCGAAGGCCAACTGCGGCACGTGGATCAGCTGCAGACCCCCTGCCGCGCTCGCGGCGGCGACGGCCTCGGCGATCTCCGCCGCTGACGCGGCTCGACGGCCCTCGCCGCCGAACGCGCGGGCCAGCGCGACCCAGTCCGGCTGGGTCAGGTCGACGCCGATCGGCGCGATGCCCGCATCCGCCTCGTTCTGCTTGATCTCGGCGTAGCCGCCGTTGTCGACGACGACGACCGTGAGGTTGAGGCGCTGCTCGACGACGGTCATGAGCTCCTGCAGCGAGAACATGAGCGCGCCGTCGCCGACGACCGCGAAGACCGGCCGCTCGGGGGACGCGATGCGGACGCCGAGGGCCGCGGGCAGCCCGTAGCCGAGGGTGGCGTAGGTGGTCATGTACGGCATCGAGTTCGGCTCCGAGACGCGGAGCCGGTTGACGAGCCCCCAGTAGCCGATCTGCGAGGAGTCGGTCGAGACGATCGCGTCCGCCGGCAGTGCGGCGACGAGGGCGTCCGCGATCGCGGTGTTGATCGGCGACAGCTCGGCGCATTCGGCGGCGACCGCAGCGAGGGTCTCGGTGACCCGGGCCTCCTCGGCGGTGCGGCCGGGCCCGTCTGAGCCCAGACCCGCCGCGATCGCGGCGAGTGCCGCGGCGGCGTCGCCGACGATCCCGACGTCGGCCCGCTGGTTCTTCTGCAGCTGCGACTCGAGGCGATCGATGCGGATGACGCGACCGCGCGCCTCGAGACGGTCGACCCACAGCTCGGCCTCGCCGAGCTTCGACCCGACCACCAGGAGCACGTCGGCATCGCGCGCCCGGTGGCGGGCGGCCGGCAGCCGCAGGTTCGAGCCGAGCGAGAGGGGGTGGTGCTCGTCGAGCACACCCTTCGCGTTGAGCGTGGTGACGACGGGCGCGCCGAGGCGCTCGGCGACCGCCCGGAGCTCGGCTCCTGCACCGCGAGAGCCCCCACCGGCCAGGATGACCGGGTCGGACGCGGCGGCCAGCATCCGCACGGCCTCCTCGACCGTGGAGGCGTCGACCGGGTCGGCCACCGCCGCCGGGCGAGGTGCGAGCATCTCGGAGGGGAGGTCGGCCTCCTCCTCGAGGAGGTCGAGCGGGATCTCGAGGTAGACGGGTCGGGGACGCCCGGTCGCGAACAGCGCGAAGGCGTCGTGCACGGCCTCGACGGCCTCCGCCGCTGTCTCCGCCCGGCGCGCCCACTCGACGATCGCGGCGGCGGCGCCGAGCTGATCCTTCGTCTCGTGCAGGGTGCCGGCGTCGGCGAACTCGTGCCCGCGGGCCGGGCCAGGGGAGAGGATGATCATCGGGCGCGACTCGCAGTACGCCGTCCCGGCGGCCGAGAGCGCGTTGAGCAGACCAGGTCCGCTGGTGGTGATGACGACGCCGGGCTTGCCGGTACGCAGCGACCAGCCGTCAGCGGCGTAGCCGGCGCCCTGTTCGTGGCGGCTCGTCACGGCCCGGATGCCGAGCGCGTTGAGCGGGCGGTAGAGCTCGAGGTTGTGGGTCCCCGGGATCCCGAACACGGTGTCGATGCCGTAGCGCTGCAGCGTCTCGACGATCACCCACCCGGTGGTCCGCTCGGCCCGGGTCTGCAGCTCAGCGGACATCGCCGTGGAACCTCTCGCTCCCGTCCACCCACGTCGACAGCACGGGGATCTCGGCGATCGCCTCGCCGTCGACCTCGAGCGGATTCTCGCCCAGCACGACGAAGTCGGCGCGCTTGCCCACCTCGAGCGACCCGAGCTCCCGTTCACGCCCCAGCGACACCGCGCCCTCGAGAGTGTGACCTCGGAGCGCCTGCTCCGCGGTGATCCGCAGGGAGTCGGGCCCGAGCTTGTGCCCGCGCCGCGTGATCCGCGTCACCGCGGCCTGGATCGCCTCCAGCGGGCGCGGCTCGGCGACCGGGGCATCCGACGAGATCGTCACCGGTACCCCCGCCTCGACGAACTCGCCCAGCGGGTTGAAGCGCTCGCCGGGCGTGCCGATGGCCTGCTCGACGCCCTCGCCCCAGTTGTAGTAGTGCTGCGTCTGGTTGACGGGGCGGATGCCCAGCCGTGCCATCCGCTCGATGTCCTCGGTCGCGGGGAGGCCGCAATGCTCGATGCGATGACGGGCATCCGGATCGGGGCGCTCGGCGAGCACCCGCTCGACGGCGTCGACGACCATCGCGATGGCGGTCGGCGACTGGGCGTGCGTGGCGGTCTGGAGGCCGGCGGCGTGCGCCTTCGACACCAGCTCGGAGTACTCGGCGGGCTCGTGGTAGAGCTGCCCGCGTCGGCACGGGTCGCCGACATAGCCCTCGGGGAAGTAGGCGGTCCAGCCGCCGAGCGTACCGTCGGCGTAGAGCTTGATGCCGGCGAACGACAGGAACGCGTTGCCGAACGGACCGGTGAGGCCGAGATCGAGGACCTGGTCGAGCAGGTGCGAGAGGAAGTACATCGAGACGCGGAGCTTCAGCTCGCCCCGGTCGGCCATCGCGAGGTACGCGGCGAGCTCGCGCTTCGACACCTGCGCGTCGCCGAGCGCGGTGACCCCCGCCGAGAGGAACTCGCGCTGGGCGATGTCGAGCTGCCGCTGATGCTCGGCGGGCTCGTCGCCGAGGTGGAAGTTCGGGCCGTGGTGGCCGATCTTCACACCGTGGAGGCCCGTGAGGACGTTGCAGGCCGCATCCGACAGCTCGCCCGTGAGCTCGCCGTCCGCATCGCGGAAGAACTCGCCGCCCTCGGGGTTGGGGGAGTCGCGGGTGATGCCGTACTTGTCGAGGGTGAAGCTGTTGACCACGCCGCCGTGACCGGAGGCGTTCATCACGTAGACCTCGCGGTCGGTCGCGATCGCGTCGAGCTCCTGCCGGGTGGGATGCCGGCGCTCGGCGAGGTTGCGCTGCTCGTAGCCGTAGCCGCGCAGCGGGGTGCCGGGCGGCAGCCGCTTCGCCCCCTCGCGCATGAGCTCGACGATCTCGGGGATCGTGGCCGCCTTCTCGGGGCTCACGTCGACCCAGGTGAGCAGCTGGCCGAACATGAGCGGATGCGCGTGCGCGTCGATGAAGCCCGGCACGATCGTCGCGCCCGGGAAGTCGGCGCGGACCGGCTCGAGCCCGGCGCGACGGGCCGCGTCCTCCACCTCGTCCACCGTGCCGACGGCGAGGATCCTGCCGCCGGCCGTGAGCATCGCCTCGGCACGCGGGGCGGACTCGTCGACGGTGAGGATCACGTCGGCGGTCGCGAGGGTGGGTGCGGAGTCGCGGGCGTCGTAGGTCGCCAGAGCACGCATGGGTCAGGGCCTCCTGGTCTGGATCGAGGTGGTGTCGGTGCGGGCGCGGAACGAGCCGGTCACCGGGGCGGCGTCGGAGTGCTGGGGTGCGAACCAGGTGCCGACGACCGCGATGAGGGCGAGTCCGCCGAAGAACCAGACCGCCGACCAGAACGTGCCGGTCGCGGCGATGAGCGCGGTCGCGATGGCGGGCGAGAGCCCACCCCAGACGGCGGCGCCGATCCCGTACGACAGCGACATCGAGGTGTAGCGCGCCTGCGGGCGGAACATCTGCGTCATCACCGTCGACAGTGGTGCCCACGCCCCGCTCAGCGTGATGCGGATGACGCTGACGAACACGTAGATGAGGAGGATCTCGTGGTTCTGGATCACCAGCACCAGCGGGATGACCGCGAGGAACGACAGCACCGAGCCGAGGATGATGATCCGCTTGCCGCCCCACTTGTCGCCGAGCATCGCCAGCGGCAGGGTGACCAGCGCCTCGATGAAAGAGGCCACAGTCATGGCCCCGAGGATGATGCCGGCGTCGAGGCCGACCTCCGGGCTGGTGGCGAAGTTCTGCACGAACGTGGTCGCGATCACGTACCCGCCGGACGACATCGCGATGATGCAGAAGCCGAGCAGGATGGGCAGCCAGTTGTTGCGCAGCGCGAAGACGATCGGCGTCGACTGCGTCTGGCCCTCGATCTTCTGCTCGAAGACCGGGGTCTCCTCCACGCGGTAGCGGACCCAGATCCCCACGCCGATCAGCACGATGCTGAACAGGAACGGGATGCGCCAGCCCCAGGTGAGAAGGACGTCGTCGCCCATCGAGGCGAGGATCCAGAAGGCGCCGGAGGCGAGCAGGGCGCCGAGCGGGTTGCCGAGCTGAGTGAATCCGCCGTAGAAGGTCTTGAAGCGCGGAGGGGCGCTCTCGACCGACATGAGGCTCGCGCCACCCCACTCGCCGCCGACGGCGAGACCCTGCGCGATGCGCAGGGTGATGAGCAGCACGGGCGCGACGATGCCGATGGAGGCGTACCCGGGCAGGCAGCCCACCAGCACGGTCGCCACGCCCATCACGAAGAGCGTCAGCGTCAGCGCGCGCTTGCGACCGAGCTTGTCGCCGATGTGCCCGAAGATGATGCCGCCGAGCGGACGCATGAAGTAGGCGACCGCGTAGGTGCCGAACGAGGCGAGCGTCCCGAGGGTGTTGTCGACCTCGGGGAAGAACACCTGGGGGAACACGATGGCCGCGGCCGTCGCGTAGACGTAGAAGTCGTACCACTCGATGGTGGTGCCGACCACGGCGGCGAGTCCCGCCTTCAACGCGCGGGCGTGCCCCGCGGGTTGCGTCGTGGAAACAGACACACGTAGCTCCTTTGCTCGATGTCACGAGGTTCGACGGAAGGTCGTCGTGCAGTCTCACGCCGAGGGTGCATCACGCGCAAGCGTACTTACGCGCCGAAGCTCGGATCCTGCCGACCAAGTGCTGCCTTTGAACGACGAAAGCTGCGCGGATCGTGCTTGTCGACGGAGTGTGACGAACGATCTGGAGTCGACCGGGTGCGATTGCGGGTATTCTGCGGATGTGCCGATCCGCCATGACCGGACCTCTCCAGAGCGCGACGACGCACTCGAGGTCAGCCTCGTCCGAGCCCTCCAGGCCGACGGACGCGCGAGCATCCACGAGCTGGCGCGAACGGTCGGAGCTTCGCGCGACGCGGTGTCGCGCCGGTTGAGCACCCTCATCGAGCGCGACGGCCTGCGCGTCGTCGCGGCTCTGGATCCCGGCTTCGCCGGTCTCCACGTGCTGATCCACGGCCTGGTGGAGGTCGACGGCCCGGCACGGCCGATCGCCCAGCGGATCGCGGAGCTGCCCGACACCGTCTTCGTCTCGATGGTCGCGGGCGGAGCGTCGCTCGTGTTCGAGTCGCGGCACGGCGACACGGAGGAGCTGTCGGCGACGCTGACGGCCGTCCGCGAGCTCCCCGGCGTGCGGCGCGTGCGCGTCACCACCTACGACACGCTCCTCAAGGAGTTCATCACCGCAGCGTCGGTCACCGACATCCGCCTCGACTCCCTCGACCACGACCTGATCGCGATCCTGCAGGAGGACGGCCGGGCCAGCTACCGGGCCCTTGCCGACGCCGTCCGGCTCTCGCCCTCGTCGGCCCGCGCCCGAGTCCGTCGCCTGCTGGAAGCCGGGGTCATCCGGATCGCCGCCATCGACGCGGGCGGCCTCTCGCGCAACCGCGTCGCCGTCGGCGTGGGCATCTCGTTGCGCGGAGCGCCCGACGCGGTGCACCGCTACGTCGTCGACACTCCCGCCATCGACCTCGCGGCGGCGGCGCACGGCGCCTACGACGTGATCGCCACCATCGTCGGCACGGCGACCGCCGGAGTCCTCGCGGTGATCGAGGAACTGCGCGCCCTTCCCGAGGTCGGCTCGCTCGAGACCTGGGCCCACCTCGACATCATCAAGGAGGACTACACCCGCACCTTCGGCCGGATCCTCCGCTCTGCCGACGTCGGCCTCTCTGCCCCAACAGAGAGATGACGCGAGAAGTACGCGATGTGCGGCGTGAGCACGACGTCACGAGAGTTGGATTCAGCGTCCAGGCGTCGAATGGAGCCAAAGAAACGGGAAGAAGAGCCCGACTGCCCAGAGGACCATCGCGATGAGGATCAGGGCGCAGAGCGTCATGAGAACGAGGAAGTAGATCGTACGCAGATTCTCGCGACGACGTTTGCGGTCAGCAGGATTCATTGATGCCATGGTCGTCCCAGTTCACTGTGAAGTCACCACCACCCGTAAATGATCCGGGGTGGGCGAGAGTCGTTGCTCCGTTGCATGAGGTCATGGTGAACTTGTTGATGGACACGGCGGGGTCAAGCGGCACGCTTCCACCGTAGAAACTGTCCCAATTGATGCCGTTTCCTTGCATCTCGGCAGCTTCCGCTCCGAGGATCTCCAGGCTGCCGAAGGGATCGAGTTGCTGGTAGGCGCCAGTGGCATACTGCGGGCGTTCGACTATCCACTCCACTGTCTGACCGCTGAAGTGAGCTGCGTCGCGATCCTCCTCCGCTGAGATGCACTTGTTCGCCGTGTAGTTGCAGAGCGTGAAGAGGAAGATGCCGGTCGCGTGACCAGTCACCACGACGCCGAAATCGTCACCCGCACCCGCAGGGAAACTGGGCAGTGGGATCTCGTATGGGTCAAGCGGATACACCTCGAACCAGGCATTGGTGACGGGGACACCGGAGTAGTAGTACGACTGTGTACCGGCTTGGATCAGGGGGTCGTACTCGCTGTCTCCTGTTCCGACTCCAGGCCAGATGGAGACTGCGTCAGGCCCTCCGCTGGGGGTACTCACTGCTGCGGGAATCGTCCAGATCATCGAAGATTGGAGGTAGTAGGCGTAGTCCGGCTCCTCGACCCCTTGATACTGATATCCGGCCCAGTTGTGGGAGTTGAGATTCAGGGCGCTCGGGGCTGAGCCGGAGAGTTCGACGGGGGAACCGCAATCAAGCGTGTCCTCCCACGTCGCGCCTTGGGCAACTGCCTTCTGGATGACGTCGCTGGCGAGATATTTATCTGCCGCTTCCGAGGGGAAGTCCTTCGGAAGGACGGCAGATGCGCCGACGCGAGAGATGGCATCAGCCGCTGGTGTGACGAGCTTCAATGACGGAGGGCAATCCGCGTCCGTCACGTCCGTCTCGGGGGCCGGACTGGGAACCGGCGCCGGCGATGCGATCGCCGGGACTCCAGTCAATCCGAGCCCCGCCGTGGTCAGCAGTGCAACCGCGACGAATCCAAGCGTGCGTACCCGATGGTGCATAGCAACTCCCCCGCCTTACGAAGCGCCCACCCGGGTCGATCACAGTTGGATGTGGTGCCTCGATTTCGGACCTTTCTACTCCCGTGCCACCCTCCGGTCAATCACTTTGCCTTATGTGAACTAAACAATTGTCGATCGCCTTGGCCGGTATGCGCGGTGGCGTTGATCGACCCGGAGCGCCGATCCCCGACCGCTACCGCCCGCTGCTCCTCCGCTACGCGTACTTAACAAGGGCGGTGATGCTCGACAGGACCGCCGCGCGCTTCCCTCCGCCGGGTTGGCGCGGTCGCCCACCTCCTCCCCTTCGTCATCGCGTCGGTCGTGGTGCTCGCGCTCGGGGCGGCGGCCTTCGAGGTGACGGGCGCCGGGCTGGAGGTCGTCGGCCAGGTGGCCGCCGTCCTCATCCTCGTGCTTCTCTACGAGGCGATCCCCGAGGAGCTGAGCTTCCGCGGATTCCTCTTCTCGACCGTGCGGCGTCACCTGTTCGCATGGGCGACCGTGCGCATCCAGGCGGCCCTGTTCTGCGTGTGCGGCGTGCTGATCTGGGCGGCGGCGACCCCCCGATCGGATCGTCCTCTTCGCCCTGTTCTCGCACGCCCTGGGCGTGGCAGAGCCTCGACCCGGGTCGGTGTTCGCGGCCATGGGCTTCCACGCCGCGTTCCACGCGGTGACTCAGCCCGTGCTGGGCTCGCAGTGGACCGCGCTGACGCTGATCGACCCGGCGCGCTGGTACGCCGACATCGCCTACGGTTTGGCGCCTCTCGTCCTCCTCCGCTGCGCGTACTGCACGAGGGCCGCCGCGCCGAGGAGGACGGCGTTCCACAGCGCCGCCGCGATCAGGGCGGTCACCGGGAGGATGACGACGCCGTACTGCAGGTCGCTCCAGAGCGGCGACAGCGCGAGCACCCCGAACCCCGCGGTGCCCGCCCCGGCGACCAGGCGGATCGCGCCGACCACTCGCCCCAGGGTGTCGCGGCGTATCCGGACCACCGTCGTCCAGACGATCGCGACCCCGGCGACGAGCAGGATCACGAAAGGCGCGACGAGGATGAGGGCGGCCGCGGTCATGATCGATTCTGTCCCGACCCTGCCCGGGCCCGCACCCCGCGTAGGGAACGGACCCGGAGCGCTTCAGTCGTAGGAGCGCGCCCTCACCCACGGCATCGGGAGGAGCTCGGCCGGGCGCACGCGCCCGACCAGCCCGCCGCCGAGATCGGCGATGACCTCGAGGTCGTCGCCGAAGACGGGCACGATCTCGCGACACACTCCGCACGGGTTGATCACGACCCCGGCGCCGGACGGATCGAGGCCCACCGCGACCATCCGCCGGATCCCCGCCTCGCCCGCCATCTTCGCGTTCGCGATGGCGGTGGTCTCGGCGCAGATGCTGACGCGCGGACTGAGCAGGCTGAGGCCCAGGTAGACCGCACCCGACGTGCCCTCCGCCGCGGCAGCCACTCGGTGGGCGCCGGGATCGTGGGCCTCGACCAGGAGGGCGCTCGCCGCGGCGATCAGCTCGCGATCGCTGACCCGCAGTTCACGGTCGTCCGGGCTGTGCGCATCCATCGTCGCCCTCACACTCCGGTGTAGACGGTCTTGCCCCAGGTGAAGAAGTCGAGGGCGGTGGCGCCCTGCTCCCGGAACGTGTTGGTCGACGAGTCCTTCACGCCGCCGAAGGGCACGTTGAGATCGAGACCGGCGGTCGGCCGGTTGACCTTCACGACACCCGCCTGCACCCGCTCCGAGAAGTCGGTGGCGCGGGCGAGGCTGTCGGTGACGATGCCGGCGGTCAGCCCGTAGGGCGAGTCGTTCACGGCGGCGAGCCCCGACTCGTAGTCGTCGGTGGGCAGCACCGCGACGACGGGGCCGAAGACCTCCTCGGTGACGACGGGGTCGTCGCCCGCGACATCCGTGATGACGGCGGGGGAGAGTGCGAGGCCCTCGGCCGTGCCGCCCGTGACGAGCCGTCCCCCGCGCGAGGTGGCACCCGAGACCGCGTCGAGGTCCTTCTCGAGCTGCTGCTCGCTCACCACCACGCCCATGGTCGTGGCCGCGTCGAGGCCGTCACCGGGGGTGTGCGCCGTCGCGGCAGCGGCGAGCTCGTCGACCAGGGCGGCGAGCACGCCGGGCGTGGCGTAGACGCGGGAGGTCGCCGTGCAGGCCTGACCGGTCAGCCCGAACCCACCCGCAGCGACGACCTGCGCGGCCCGCCGCGGGTCGGCGTCGTCGAGCACGAGCACCGCGTTCTTCCCGCCCATCTCGAGCTGCACCCGGGCACGACGGGCGCTGAGCACGCCGTGCAGCCCGAGACCCACCGCGGTCGAGCCCGTGAACGACAGGCCCGCGATCCGGCGGTCGTGGGCGAGCGCATCCCCGACGATCGACCCCTTGCCGTGCACGATGTTGAGCACTCCGGCCGGCAGTCCGGCCTCGACGAGCGCCGCCGCGAGGTGGGACGCGGACGCCGGCGTCAGCTCGGCCGGCTTGAGCACGACGGAGTTGCCGGCGAGCAGAGCGGGCGCCGTCTTCCACGCCGGGATGGCGATCGGGAAGTTCCACGGGGTGATCAGGCCCACCACGCCGAGCGGCTCGCGGCGCGTGTGGATGGTGGTGCCCGGGGTGGCGCTCGGCAGCACCTGCCCGCTCGCGGCCCAGCCGAGGCCGCCGAAGAACCTCAGCACGTCGATCGCGCGTCCGACCTCGCCGGTCGCCTCGGCGAGGGTCTTGCCCTCCTCGCGCACGAGGTCCGCTGCGACGGCGCTGCGGCGCTCGCGGAGGATCTCGCCGGCGGCCAGCAGGATCGCCCCTCGGGCCGGAAGCGGCAGCGCCGCCCATCCCGGCTGGGCGTCGGCCGCGGCGACGATGGCCTGGTCGACCTGCTCGACCGACGACGAGGGGGCGACCGAGGCCACCTCGTCAGGACGAGCGGGGTTGCGACGCTCGAAGTCGGCGTCGCCGACCCACTCGCCTCCGATGAGGTTGCGGGCGCGAGTGGTGGTCTGGACGGTGCTCATGGTGCTCCTCAGGTGGATTCTGGATGTCTGTCGTGGTGTGCCGGGGGCGGTCGCCTCAGAGCACGGGGACGAGGCCGCCGTCGCAGCGCAGCGCGACCCCCGTGATGTACGAGGCGCGCTCGCTGCAGAGGAAGGCGGCGGCGGCGCCGAACTCGTCGGGCTGTCCATAGCGGCGGGCCGGGATCCCGGAGCGCGACTGCTCCTGCACCGTCTCGAGGTCGAGACCTCGGCGCGCGGCCGCGGCGGCATCGAGCGACGCGGTGCGATCCGTCGCGATCCGGCCGGGCAGCAGCAGGTTCGCGGTGATCCCGTCGGCCGCCACCTCGCCGGCGAGCGTCTTGAGGTACGCGGCGAGGGCGGCCCGAGCGACGTTCGACGCCGCGAGTCCGGGCAGGGGCGCGGTGATCCCGCTCGACCCCACGGCGAGGATGCGACCCCAGCCCTGAGCGGTCATGGCGGGCAGCGCCGCCGCGATCATCCGCTGCTGGGGTGCGAACAGTCGCGCGGTGGCCGCCTCGAACGCCTCGGTGCTCGTCGCGCGAGCGGCGCTCGGCGCCGGTCCCGGCCCGTTGGTGACGAGGATGTCGACGGGGCCGAGGGTCGCGGCGACCTCGTCGATCACGCGGCCGGGGGCATCCGGGTCGTCGATGTCGAGCTCACGGGCCACCGCGCCGGGAAGGTCCGCGGCGACCCGCTGGGCCTTCTCGAACGAGCGGCCGGTCACGACCACGCGCGAGCCCTCTGCGGCGAGCGCGGTCGCGACCGCGCGGCCGAGGCCGCCGGTCGCCGCGGCGACGAGCGCGACCCTGCCCTCGATCCCGAGGTCCATCAGCGGCTCACCCCCGTCGCGAGCTCGAGCCCGACCTGGAGCTCCAACTCCGCGAGGTGGGCCTCCACCGCCGGGGTGAGCGCCTCGGGGAAGGCGAGCGCCGGCGGGCGGGCACCCGCTTCGGCGATGAGCCCGCGTCGCCGCAGGAGCTCCTTGCGCACGGCGAGGGCGATGCGCGGCTGCTGCTCGAGGTTGATGAGGGGCAGGTAGGGCATGAGCGCGGCACGGGCGGCCGCGAAGCCGCCCTCGTTCCAGGCTCGGATGCAGGCCAGCAGGCCCTCGGGGTAGGAGAACCCGGTCATCGCACCGGCCGCTCCGGCCTGCAGTTCGTCGAGCAGCCCCTGCCCGCCGAGTCCACCGAACACGGGCACGTCGAGACGCGCGGTGAGCGCGGCGATGGCCACGCTCGTGGGCGGGGCCTCCGACTTCACCGCGACGATGAAAGGGCACGCCTCGACGATCGTGACGAGGTCGCCGGCCGGGATCGCGACCCCGCTGGCGACGGGGTAGTCCTGCAGTACGACACCGACGCCGAGGCGGTCGTGCACGGCGGTCAGGTGCTCGATCACCTGGCGCGGACGAGGCGACGACACCTGGAGCATGACCCCGGCGAGCCGATCGCCGACCACCTCGAGGGCGAGCGAGGCCTCCTCCAGGGCGGGCCGCGTGGCCAACGAGGTCAGGCCGGCGACGACGGGCAGGCCCGTCGACTCCACGACGGTCTGGAGCACCTCGGCGCGTTCGCGGGGTGCGAGGCTCGTGGCCTCGCCGAAGACACCCAGCACGGTGAGGCCGGTGGCTCCGAGGCTCTCGTAGTGGCGGGCGAGCGTGGCGACGCTCTCGCGGTCGACGTCGAGGTCGGCGCCGCGGAAAGGCGTGGCGAGCACGCCCCAGACTCCGGGTGCGAGTGGTGCTGTCATCGGTTCTCCTCCTGTGATCCTGCGCGGGCCGCCGTGCGATCCCATGACGGCGGCCGCTTCTCCTGGAACGCCCGCACCCCCTCGTCCTGCTCGGGGCCCTGGAGTGCCGCGGCGAGAGCGGGCACGAGTGTCGCCCGCGCCTCGTGCGGCGCGAGGTGCGCCGTGCGGGTGACCATCTGCTTCGCCGCCCGCACCGACGACGGTGCGCAGCGGAGGATGTCGGCCACCCAGCGGTCGACGGCGGCGTCGAGCTCGGCGGCGGGCACGACCTCGTTGATCAGGCCGGCGGCGTGCAGCTCGGCCGCGGTCGCCCTCCGGCCGGTGAGCAGCATGCCCATCGCGACCGTATGCGGCACCCGTTGCGTGAGCAGGGCGATCCCGCCGTCGAGGGCGAGCCTGCCCACCCGCGGCTCGGTCAGGCCGAGCTGGGCGTGGTCCGCGGCGATCACGATGTCGGCGCCGAGCACCATCTCGAGCCCGCCGCCGAGCGCGTAGCCGTTGACCCGCGCGATGACGGGGACGTCGAGCGTGCGTCGCAGGCTCAGGCCCCCGAACCCGTTCGGATCCATGTCGGCCCAGTACTCGAGTCCGGTCTTGGCGACGCCCGCGGCCGACATGTCGGCGCCCACGCTGAAGGCCCGATCGCCTGCCCCCGTGATGACGACCACCCGCACCGACGCGTCCGCCTCGATCTCGTCCCAGATCCGGTTGAGACGCTCGTGGGTGGCCGCGTCGACGGCGTTGAGCACCCGCGGCCGGTCGATCGTGACGCGGGCCACCCCGTCGACCAGCGAGAAGCGGACGTCGTCCGTCTCGGTCTCGCTCATCGCAGCACCCCGTCGGCGCGCAGCCGGCCGATCGTCTCCTCGTCGACGCCGTACTCGCGGAGGATCTCCGCGTTGTGCTCGCCGAGCCTCGGCGCGACCCTCCGCACGGATGCGGGTGTCGCGGAGAGCCGGATCGGCGCGTTGAGCATCCTCACCGCTCCGACGGTCGGATGCTCCGCCTCCACGATCATGCGGTTGGCCGCGGTCTGCGGGTCGTCGAGCGCCTGAGCGAGCGAGTGCACCGGGGCGTTGAGCAGGCCCTCCTCCTCGAGACGGTCGCACCAGTGGGCGGTGGTGTCGGTGGCGAAGCGCTCGGCGAAGATGCGGTGCAGCTCCGGCTTGGCCGCGAACTGCTGCTCGAGCGTCTGCAGATCGGGCCGCTCGCCGAGGTCCTCCTCGAGCCGCAGCGCCCGCGACAGATGGTGCAGCGGGTTCGTGGTGAACCCTCCGACGAGGCACAGGGCGCCGTCGGAGGTCTCGAACACGCCGCTCAGGGGCATCTCGGCCCAGTTGACCTCGTACCCGCGGTTCAGCTGCATGCACGCCTCCTGCATCTGCATGTGCAGCATCGAGTCGTACATGGTGACCTCGACACGCTGGCCGAGGCCCGTGCGGTCGCGGCTCCGGAGCGCGAGCAGGATGCCCTGCAGCAGGTGCATCCCGGTCGTGTAGTCGGCCAGGGTCGTCGGGTACATCGTGAGCGGGGTGTCGGGCGACTCCCGACGCCACATCACACCCGAGTACGCCTGCGCGATCGCATCCTGGCCGCCCTTGTGGGCGTAGTGCCCCTCGGTGCCGAACCCGGTGCCCGACGCCCAGATCAGGCCGGGGTTGTCGCGGGAGAGCTCGTCGTAGCCGAACCCCATCCGCTCCATCACGCCGTGCCTGAAGTTGCTGACCACGACGTCGGCGTCGGCGATGATCCCCCACAGGAGCGCGCGGCCCTCCTCCTGCCGGGTGTCGACCGACAGGCTGCGCTTGTTGCGGTTGATCGACAGGAAGATCGGGTTGTCCTGGCCGTCCGGATCGGGGAACGAGTTGCGCGAGATGTCGCCGAGGCCCGGCCGTTCGACCTTGATCACGTCGGCGCCGAAGTCGCCGAGCAGCTGGGTGGCGCTCGGGCCCATGTACACCTGGGTGAAGTCGACCACGGTGAGCCCCGCCAGCGGGAGCGTCGCCTCCGGTGTCATGTCCTCCTCCTTCTCCGCCCGGGCGGGCGTCCTCTCCTCGAGGGTCGGGCCGGTCATGCGCTGACCACCTCGTCCACCGCATCCAGGGTGGCATTGGCCGCGGGCACGTCGCCCGGGTCTGCGCCGTGGCGGCGCATCCCCACCTGGATGTCGGCCGCCGGCACGTCGCGGACGAGGACGCCGGAGTCGACCGCGAGAGCAGCCGCGACGCCGACGGCCTGGCCCATCGCCATGCACGGTGGGATCTCGCGCGACGACTTCTGCGCGTCGGGCGTGGCGGAGTAGTGGCGGCCGGCGACGAGCAGCTGGTCGACCTCGCGGGGCAGGAGCGACCGATACGGGTAGTAGTAGTCGCGGCCGCGGGCGACCGAGTCGGCGAAGTGCCGGCGCGAGGTCACGTCGTCCTTCGTCATGACGTACTCGCCCTCGAGCAGTCGCGTCTGCCTCACGCCCATCTGCGGTGCGGCATCGATCACGTAGCAGTCGGCGAACCCGGGCAGGTGCTCCTTCACGTAGACCATGGCCTCGACGATGCGGTCCCTGGCGGCGAACTCCGCCCGAGTGAGGTCGTCGGGATCCGACCCGTCGAAACCGGTCATGTGGGGTGCGTTGCACCAGACCACGCCGGGCAGCGGGGTCTTCAACCACCACAGCTCCCAGGCCCCGCCGAGCAGGCGCTTGATCGTGCGGTTGATCGCGCGGGCCTCCTTCGGGTTCTCCTGCTCGAACCGCTCGGCGGCGTCCGTGTCGACGCCGCCGAGACGGAACACCAGCGTGGTGAGGTAGCTGTCGCGGATGTGGCTCGCCCCGGCGCGCGACGCCACGTCGATGTCGCCCGTGGTGTCGATGACCACCGAGCCGAGGTAGGCGCGGGGGCCCGCCTTCGTCTCGCAGACGACGCCCTTCATCACGCCGTCCTCGACGATGGGCCGGCTGAACCACGCGTGCAGCACCAGGTCGACGCCCGCCTCGCGCACGAGGTCGTTCGAGACCCGCTTCCACCCATCCGGATCGAACGCGGCGGCGTAGCAGATCGGCTTCGGCTGGGTGTGCGAGTGGAAGTCGAAGAGGCCGTACCGGCCCCACCGGTTCCAGGTCTCGCGGGAGGCGTGGCGATCCTCCTCGGGGGCGACGACGACGAGGCCCAGTCGGTCGAGGCGCTCGATGTACTCGGACACGATGCCCGTCACCGAGATCTCGGGCCCGTTCACCATGTCGTCGAGCACGAGCACCATGCCGCCGCTGGCGAGCCCGCCCAGGTACGGGTAGCGCTCGATGAGGGTGACGGAGGCGCCGGAGCGGGCCGCGGTGACCGCTGCGGAGACACCGGCCGGGCCGCCCCCGACGACGATGACGTCGGAGGTCGACGCGACGGGGACGTCGAGATCGGCGGGGCGGATGCGGAGATCGAGGGCTGTCATGGGGTACTCACTTTCCGACGAAGAGCCCGTTGCGCGACCGCGCAAGGACGTAGAAGAGCACGCTGAGCGCACAGAGCACGGCGACGTAGGTGGGGAACACCCAGGTCAGTCCGAGCGACTGCAGCCAGACGAGCAGGTACGAGGCGGTGCCTCCGAACAGGGCGACGCCGATGCCGTAGCCGAGCGCCACTCCGGCGCCGCGGGAGGCCTTCGGCAGGAGCGACGTGGCTACCACGTTGTAGAGCGTCATGTTGAAGACCAGGACGATCGAGCCGCCGAGGAGGACGAGCGCGAAGCCGCCGATGCCGGGGGAGACGTAGGCGAGCATGAGGAACACCGACGGGATCGCCAGCAGTCGGGCGATGACGAACCACTTCGACAGCGGCCGCCCGTCCACGAACCTCCCGACCACCCAGCTGCCGACGACCATGATCACGCCCAGCGCGGTGGTGAGGGCGAAGACCGCGGTCGCGTCCTCCTTGAAGCCGCTTCGCGCGGCGCTGGGGAGGCCGGTGTTCCAGGCGTAGCTGTACGCCTGCACGGCGCCCACCACGAAGATGACGGCGAGCACGCCCAGCCAGTTCTTGCGGACGCCCGACCACACGGATCCGGTGCTCGACGCCGCCATCTCGTCGGCCTTCAGGGTCTCGGGGAGCGTGCGCCGCAGGTACAGCACGATCACGCCCAGAGCGGCGCCGACGATGAACGGGATGCGCCAGCCCCAGTCGCCCATCACCTCGCTGCCGAGGGTCAGGCTGCAGAAGAAGCTGACGAGCGAGGCCAGCAGGATGCCGAGGTTGACGTAGACGGAGATGACGCCGGCGACCATGCCCTCCCTGCCCTCGGGGGCCAGCTCGACCGCGTGGGCGGTCGACAGCGGCGCCTCGATCCCGGTCGAGATGCCCTGCACGATGCGGCAGAGCAGCAGGATCAGACCGGACCAGATGCCGATCTGCTCGTAGGTGGGCGTGAACGCGATCACCAGCGTGGCGACGGCGATCATGCCGACCGAGAGGAGCATCACCCGCCGGCGTCCGATCTTGTCGGCGAGGGTGCCGAGGATGATGCCGCCGAGCGGGCGGAACGCGAATCCGACGGCGAAGATCGACAGCGCGCCGAGGGTGGCGGTGACGGCGTTGTCGGAGGGGAAGAAGTTCGGGCCGATGAACGCGGAGAGCAGTCCGAAGAGCATCCAGTCGTACCACTCGAGCGTGTTGCCGAGGCCCAGGCTGAACAGGCCGCGGCGGACCTCCGGAGAGAAGCGTTGACGGGTGGACGGGGAGGAGGTGGTGCCGGTGTCGATCATGACGGTCCCTTTCGCGGGCGTGACGAAGAGCGCTCCGTGTCGGCCCTCGGGCGCGACGGAGCGGGAGATGGGTGGATCTGACGCTGACTGGCTCGCTGCCCGTCGCAGGATCGCGTGTCGGGCAGGTGGTGCGGTGCTACCGAGAGGAGTGGGGCACGGTGCGCCCGACGAGCGGGCTGCGACTCACCAGGAAGGTGGAGTGCTGACCCAGATGGAGACGCAGTCCTCGTCGTAGGCGTTGACGTACCAGTGCGGCAGCTCGGAGGAGTACCGGATGGAGTCCCCTGCCTCGACGGTGTATCGCACCCCGTCGAGGTAGACGTCCTGCTTCCCGGAGAGGATGATGCCGAGCTCCTCGCCGATGTGCCGGAACGGCGTGGCACTGGTGTCGTGGCCCGGAGGGCTGACCACCCAGTGGGCTTCGAGCGCGCCGTTCAGATCGGGGGTGAGCTGCTCGTACACAGCGTCACCGACCGCTTCCCGAGAGACCCTCGTGAAGTTCTGGCGCTCGTGCTTGCGGACGACTGGCGAAGGGGGAACCTCGTTCGTGGCGAAGAACCGGCCCACGGGGATGTCCAGCCCATGGGCGATCTGGACCAGTGTCGAGAAGGAGGGGTTCGCGAGACCCCTCTCTATCTGGCTGACGATCGCCGGGCTGAGCCCCGTCATCTCGGAGAGTGCGGCCAGAGTGAGGCCGCGCTCCTTCCGCAGGTTCTTCACTTGAGAACCCACGGAGAGCAGGAGGGTCTTCATGGCATCAGCCGAGACGTTCTGGTCCTGACCAGCCATCCGATCCTCCTCCTCGACGAGATTGCATTTACTTTATTGAAGATCTTCAGCAGGTCAAGGGTTTCGCTGAAATCCGCTCGGGGTTTTACCTCTCCGAAACACGGACAGGCCGGGCGCGGGGTGGCCTCATAGCGGGGCGCCGGACGCGAACACCGTGCCGCCGACACCCACCGCGACCCCGACGGCGGCCGCGAGCAGCACGACCGCTGCGACGGTATGGCCGACGACGGGCCGACCGGCTCGCCGTCGTGAGGGCAGGGACGTCAGCAGTCCTGCGGCGACGGCGACGAGGATCAGCACGCCCGCGATGCCGAGGGCGAGCAGGGCGCCGGCCGCGATCTCCGGCGTGTGCAGATAGCCGAGGAGCACGGCGCCGGCGTAGACGACGGCGGCGGTGATCACGCCCGCGATCACCCGCGTGAGCACGTCGCGCCACAGCTTCTGCTCGGTCAGCCACTCACCGAGGACCCTCCACCAGGGCCGCGGCAGCTCGTCGTCGCTCACGTGCTCACAGTATCCGCACCCGGGCGGATTGCCCCTTCTGCTCGGCCGCGGCCAGGGCATACCCTCTCGAACATGTGCACGCGCATCCTCTGGAACTCGAACGACGTCGCGACCACGGTCGCCCGTTGCATGGACTGGGCCGTCAGCGACGAGCCCGAGCTGTGGTTCGTGCCGGCGGGCACGTCGCGGAGCGGCAACGCCGACGAGGCGTCGCACCGCTGGACCTCGACCTACGGCAGTGTCGTGACCAGCATGTGGGGTCTGGGCACGGTCGACGGGATCAACGACAGGGGGCTCGGCGTGCACGCCCTGTACCTCGACCCCGAGGACGTCGCGTTCCCCGAGCCGGATGGACGACCGTCGGTGGCGAACGCGATGTGGGTGCAGTACCTGCTCGACAACTACGCCACCGTCGCCGAGGCGGTCGCCGACATCGACCGGGTCCGGATCACGTCACCCACCTTCCGCGGCATGCAGCTCGGTGTGCACATCGCCCTCGAGGATGCCGGTGGCGACTCGGCGATCATCGAACCGCTCGGCGGCGAGATGGTCGTGCACCACGGCCGCGAGTACACGGTCATGGCCAACTCGCCCACGCTCGACAAGCAGCTCGAGAACCTCACCCGGTTCCGTCCGTTCGGCGGTGAGCTGCCCCCACCCGGCGACATCACGTCGCAGGATCGGTTCGTGCGGTCGGCCTACTTCCTGCACTACCTGCCCGAGCCCGAGAGCGTCGAGGAGGCCGTCGCAGGCGTCTTCCAGCTGATCTCGAACGTGTCGGTGCCCTACGGGGCGCCGTACTCGACGGGAGACGTGTACCCGACGTGGTGGCGTGCGGGCGCCGACCTCACGCACCGGATCTACTACTTCGGCTCCACGCGGAGCCCGAACATCTTCTGGATCAGTCTCGACGACCTCGCCGACGTCCGCGAGGTCAGGAAGATCGACCCGCGAATCCTGACCCTCGTCGGCGACCAGACCGCCGACCTGCAGCCCGCCGCGCTGCTGTACTGAGACCGCCGAGCGCTCAGGCTCGGAACGTCGAGAGCTCGAGCGTCACGAAGGGGAGGGCGTCGCGGTCGATCACGGCCGTGCACAGCACCTGCTCGTCCACCCGGTATCCGACCGCGTAGACCCACGGGTCGGTGTCGATCTGCACACCCTCCCGGGGCTCACCGTCGACGACGACGGTGCCGGGTGCGACGGCCGAACCGCGCACCTTCCACTCGTCGCCTCCACCCGGTCCGGCGGGCAGTCGCAGCTGCTCCCGGAAGGAGTTGCGGAGCACGTGGTTGGCGTGGTCGACGAGTTGGAGGGGCAGCGAGGCCGCGGGATGGCCGGGTGAGGCGTACCAGCTCGTCCGCACGGCCTCCCACAGCATCGGGTAGTGGAAGAGCTGCGCCTGCCTCCTCACCCACTCCGGTCGACCCCAGGGAGGCTCTTCGTCGATCGACCGCCGGACGCGCTCGTCGAGCTCGATCTCGTTGCGGGGATCAGAGCGGTCCTCGGGGTGGCGCCACAGCGTGTACGTGAAGACGACCGATGACTCCTCCAGCCCCACCGCCCCGCGGCTGTCGGTGAACCCAGAGACTGGATGCCGCGAGATCGTCGGCTGCGGCCTCAACTCGATCAGCGGGAAGGCGCAGGCCCGCAGCCGCGCATCCGACGCGGCGCTGGGGTCGGGGGCATCGACAGGGAGCACTCCACCGAAGTCCATCTCCCCAGTGTGTCCGCGTGCGGAGTCACGTCAACCCCACGGTCGACACCGGGTGCCCGGCCTAGGTTGCGGGGTATGAAGCACGTGACGTATGCGGAGAAGTCCGTCCTGACCGGAACTCGTGTCGCCGATCTGCTGATGCAGTACGCCACCGAGCTCGCAGGGAGGGGTGTGTCCAACAACGTCTCCGTGCGGGTGCTCGGGCCCGACGGCAACGACGCGGACGCGACCTTCCTCCTGGGGCCGGCGACGACCCTGATGAACGAGTCCGCCACCACCGAGTTGCCCGATCCGGACAACGCGGACGCGGAGAGGTACCTGGCCGACCGTCTGGATGAGATGTCGCGCTCCCACAACGCCACCTCCTCCGCCGGCGAGGCCCTCGACCTCCCTTCCGACTACTGATTCCGGGGTGGAGCGATGGGCAAGTTCCTGTGCGGCCCGCGTGTCGAGGTCGAGTTCGAGGACCGGGTGCTCGCGCACGTGCAGATCGTCATCGGCGCCAAGATGCGCCGGGGCGAGTCGTTGTTGTTCAGCTGGCGCGACAGCGTCGACGCCGGAGGCGGTCGCGCCACGATCTGGGTGCATCCTCACAGCGACATCGCCTTCAAGTACTACGGCCACCGGATGCCCTCGATCAACGGCGCCTGGGTGGATGCCCTGATGATCGAGGCCAACAAGCCCGGCGGACTGCAGATCTCCGAGGAGCCCGGGACCCACGACGGCGCCCCACGCGCACACCGCAACCCCATCTCGGCCAGCGGACGGGCGATCCAGCGCGAGTGGTGAGGACAGCGCGGGCAGGCGAACCGTCTCTCCGCGCAGGGTCAGCTCGGCACTGCGATGACGGTGCCGTCGGCGGACAGGAAGACGCTCTCGGACCCGTAGTCGCCCTGGAGCGTGACGTAGACGCGGACGGGGCCGACCGACTCGGCGAAGGTGGGGCTCTGGACGTCCGAGTCCGCGCTCCTCGAGACGCTCATCGAGACCTCCTCGAGCGGGTACCCGCGTTCCGCCGCGAGGGCGGTCACCGTGGCCCAGACGCCGTCCCAGTCGAGCTCGCTCGTCGAGAACGCCTCCGCCGCGATGCGCGGCTGGATGGTGGCGGGACCGTCGCGCTCGACGGCGCCCCGTCGGTACGTCAGCTGGTCGGTGGGCAGCGACCCGGGTGTGACGGGTGCGTCGACCACGACGAGGTCGTCGCCGACGGAGATCGAGATCACCTGATCGTGACCGATCTCGCCCTGGAGCGCCGCGAGGGCGTCGCGGAACGGGCGTGGCTGTCGCAGATCGGAGTGCCACTGCCCCGACGGCAGCGCGGCGACCGTCTGCTCGAACGCCGTCCGGTACGGCAGCACGACGGCGGTGCCGGCGACGAGCGCGAGGGCCACCATGAGCGCGATGCGCATCGGACGGCCGCGACTGCCCACGCCGAGCAGCGGGCGCCGGCGGCGTCCGCCCGACACCCTGGTCTGCGGTTCGGGGAGGATCAGCGGACCGGCGCTCGCCGCATCCGGGACGCTGGGGACCCGGATCGGCACACCCCCGTCGCCGTCGAGGATCGCGACCTCGGGTCCGCCCTCGAGCAGCACGACCCCCGGATGCACGGATCCGGGCTGGAAGCGGGGCACCTCGATGATCGCGAGCACTCGCCGCACCACCGTTCGGAAGACCGGACCGGTCTCCGGACGGACGGTCACCTGCAGCTCGCAGAGCGGCTGGTCGTTGATCTGCGTCCCGGTCTGCGAGAGCGCGTCCACGCGGATGAGGGCCGAGCGGCCCGCCGATCTGGCCGCCGCGATGTCCTCGGCGGAGGGGGTCTGCACCCCGTTCATGGAGCGGCCGATGAGGATCAGCGTGCTGCTGCCGATCATGGTGATGAGCGCCACCGGGATCGTCCACTCTCCCGCCCCGGGCGGCCCGACGATCTGTACGACGACCCCGCCGAGTCCGATACCGAGTCCGATGAAGAAGATCAGGCGCAGCACCCCTCCAGGCTATGGCGGAGAGGCGACCGGGTCGAATGCCCCCTGGTGCCACGAACTGCTCCGCGCGAGGCATCCGCCGCGCCGCGACGTCAAGCCCCGAGACAGCACGGCCGCCGCGGCCGTTGCGCTCACCGTGGCATCGGCACTGCTCGTCGTGACGGGCGTGCTCCTCGGCGACTCGTGGTGGCAGCTGCTCGTCGCGGCGGCGTTCGGGATCGTGATGGCGCAGTTCGGGTTCGTCGCCCACGAGGCGTCGCACCGGCAGGTCCTGCGCAGCGGCCCGGGAAACGACCGGCTCGGGCTGGTGCTCGGCAACGCCGTGGTGGGGATCGACTTCGACTGGTGGAAGGCCGGCCATGTTCGCCATCACGCGCATCCGAACGTCGTGGACGCCGATCCGAGCATCCGGCTGGGTGCCTTCGCGTTCACCGCGGAGGATGCCCGCTCGACCCGTGGTCTCTACGCGCGGTACGTCGCGAACCAGTCCGTCCTGCTGTTCCCCCTGCTGCTGCTCGCGGGGGTCAACCTCTACGTCAAGAGCGTGATCGCCGCGGTCGGCGCCGCCCGCCACGGCGGCGTCTCACGGCTCGTACTGCTCCTGCTGCGCAACGGGGGCTTCCTCGCGGTCGCGTTCGCGGCGCTGCCCGTGGGGAAGGCAGCGGCCTTCGTCGCCGTCGAGGTGGCGGTGTTCGGGCTGGCCACGGCGGCCGCCTTCGTGCCCAACCACGTCGGGATGCCGATCGTCGCGGCGGGCTCGGAGCTCGACTTCCTGCGGAGGCAGGTCATCACCTCGCGGAACATCCGAGGCCGTGCGTCGACCTGGTGGATGGGCGGGCTCGAGTTCCAGATCGAGCACCACCTCTTCCCGAGCATGCCGCGGCCGAACCTGGCGCCTGCCGGCGCGATCGTCCGACGCCACTGCGAGCGTCTCGGCGTCGTCTACACGTCGCAGAGTCTGGTCGAGGCATACGGCGAGGTCCTCCGCGAGCTGCACGACGTCGGGGTCGTCGCCACCGAGCGACGCACCGGATGCCCGGTGGCGGCCCGCTACGGACGCTGAGTCCGCGTCTCCCGGCTCGGCGCTCGCAGCACCCGCATCCGACGGCAGAAGCACGTTCGGGTGCGGATGGCTAGCCCCCTGGCACGCGAACGGGGGCCACGTAGACCCTTCAGGGAGGGACCAGGGAAGCGACCACGAAAGGACCGACATGTCAGACAGCTATGGTGATGCTGCCTCCGGAACACAGGACGGCGGCAAGGTCGACGCGGCCAAGCACGAGGCCGGTGAGCTCAAGGACACCGCGGCCGAGCAGGCAGGCCAGGTGGCCTCGACGGCCAAGGACGAGGCGGCCTCCGTCGCCCGCGAGGCGAAGTCTCAGGTCAAGGACCTCTACGCCCAGACGCAGAGCGAGCTGCGGGAGCAGGCCGGGCAGCAGCAGCAGCGGGTGGCTGCGGGGCTCCGCTCGATCGGCGACGAGCTCGGCGGGATGGCGTCGGGATCGCAGGACCAGGGCCTCGCCACCGACCTCGTGCGGCAGGCCTCCGACCGTGTGAGCGGTGTCGCCGAGTGGCTCGACGCACGCGACCCCGGCTCGCTGCTCGCCGAGGTGAAGTCGTTCGCCCGCCGGAAGCCCGGCACGTTCATCGCGATCGCCGCCCTGAGCGGCGTCGTGGTCGGTCGGCTCGCGCGCTCGCTCGCCGGTGCGGCGGCCGACGAGAAGGAGGCCGAGGCCGCAGCGCCGAGCTCCTCCGTCGGATCACCCGTCGGGGCGACCAGCACGACGCCGAGCGTCGCCGGAGCGGCCGGAACGGACGCCACCTACGTCACGGGCGCCACCAGCGCCGGCGCCGCCACGGGTGGCGCGAGCACCACGGTGTCCGACGGCGCCGCCGGCGGGAGCTGGGCGACGCCCGGGCCCGCCGCCGACGAGTTCGAGCCCGTCGCGCCGGTGGAGTCCTTCGGCGCCCCGGCGACCGGCGCATCCGCGGTCGGCTCCGTCGACGACACCCCGCTCTACACGCAGCGCGCCACCGAGTTCGGCGACGACCCGGCTGCCGGGGACCGCCGATGACCGACGACTACACGCCCTCCGAGCGGAAGGCGGCCTCGACGTCGCTGGGCGACCTCTTCGGTGAGGTCACCCGCGATCTGTCGACCCTCATCCGTCAGGAGATGGAGCTCGCGAAGGCGGAGCTGAAGCAGTCCGCCAGCCGCGCCGGAAAAGGCGCCGGGATGCTCGGCGGGGCCGGCTACGCCGCCCTGATGGCCGTCCTGTTCCTGTCGCTCGCGCTCTGGTGGGCGATCGGCACCCTGATCGGCCTGGGCTGGTCGGGCGTGGTCGTCGCCGTCATCTGGGCGATCGTCGCCCTCATCCTCTTCGTCGTCGGCCGCGGCCAGCTGAAGAAGGTGCAGGGCGCTCCCCGGACCGTCGAGTCCGTCAAGAAGATCCCTGAGACGTTGAAGAGGAATGAGGAGAACCGATGAGCGATTCACCCGACCAGATCCGCGCCGACATCGAGCGCACCCGCAGCGAGCTGAGCGGCGACGTCGACGCCCTCGCCGACAAGGTCACGCCGTCGAAGGTCGTCGGCCGTCAGACCGACAAGGTAAAGGATGCACTGGGCTCCGTGCGCGACCGCGTCATGGGTGCGGCCGACGACGTGAGCTCCACCGTGAGCGGCAAGGCGGCCTCGGCCGGCGGCGCCGCCTCGGCGGTGGGCGACCTCGCCGCGTCGGCGGGGTCGAGCGCCAAGGCGAAGGCGCAGGGCAGCCCGCTCGCAGTGGGCCTCATCGCCTTCGGCGCCGGTCTCCTCGCGGCGTCGCTCATCCCGGCGTCGTCGAAGGAGAAGCAGGTCGCCTCGACCGTCAAGGACAAGGCGCAGCCCCTCGTCGACGAGGTGACGGACGTCGCCAAGCAGGTCGGCGAGAACCTCAAGGAGCCGGCTCAGGAGGCGGCGAACGCGGTGAAGGACCGTGCGACCGACGCCGTCGACGCCGTCAAGGAGGAAGCCTCCACGGCGGCAGACGAGGTGAAGGACCAGGCGCAGCAGTCGCGGGAGAACCTCTCCGGCAGCTGATCGCCCCACGACGAGCGCGGAGGGCGCGGCCGACGGCCGCCCCTCCGCTTCGTCGCACCCGCCCCATTCGCATCTCGACGAGGAACCGCCATGGCACGCACCGCATCCGACACCGCCCGCTCCGACTCGAAGGGTGCTCCCGACCCCGACGATCCTCGCAAGCCCGACGATCCCACCGACGTCACCAAGCCGTCATGGAAGTACGTGCTCACCAAGACGGCGCGCGAGTTCTCGAAGGACCAGTGCACCGACATCGCGGCGTCGCTGACCTACTACGCCGTCCTGTCGCTCTTCCCCGCCCTCATCGCGATCTTCTCGCTGTTGGGCGTGATCGGTCAGGGGCAGGCGGCGGCGGATGCGGTGCTCGACATCATCGGATCGGTCGCGCCGGGCGGCACGGCCGACATCGTGCGCGATCCCATCCAGCAGTTCGCCAGCTCGCCGGCGGCGGGCTTCGCCCTGGTCAGCGGCATCGTGCTGGCCGTCTGGTCGGCCTCGGGCTACGTGGGGGCGTTCAGCCGGGCGATGAACCGGATCTACGAGATCCCGGAGGGGCGGCCGTTCTGGAAGCTCAAGCCCGTGCAGCTGCTCGTCACGGTGATCTCGATCGTTCTCGTCGCGCTCGCCGCGGTGATCCTCGTCGTCTCGGGGCCCGTCGCCGACGCGATCGGCGGGGCACTGGGGCTCGGCAGCACGGTGCAGACCGTGTGGGCCATCGCGAAGTGGCCGGTGCTCGCGTTCCTCGTCGTCCTCATCCTCGCGATCCTGTACTACGCCACCCCGAACGCGAAGCAGCCGAAGTTCCGATGGCTGAGCATGGGGGCGCTCCTGGCGATCATCATCCTGGCGATCGCGACCGTCGCCTTCGGCTTCTACGTGGCGAACTTCTCGAACTACGACAAGAACTACGGATCACTCGCCGGGGTCGTCATCTTCCTGCTCTGGCTCTGGATCGTGAACAACGCGCTCCTGTTCGGTGCGGAGTTCGACGCCGAGCTCGAGCGTGGGCGGCAGCTGCAGGCGGGGATCGCCGCGGAGCGGAGCATCCAGCTGCCCCCTCGCGACACGAGGAAGAGCGACAAGGCGGCGAAGAAGCAGGAGATCGACGTGCTGAAGGGCCGCATGCTGCGCGAGAGCCGCGGGAAGGACAGCGGCTCGTCCGACTCCGGCACCTCGTCCGACGCCGAGAACTCCTCCGGCTCCTCCTCCGGGAAGCGGCGCGGCCGATGAGTCGGCGTCGGCTGCGGGCCCAGGCGCGACGCCGGGCCGAGCGGCTGACGCGCGTGCTCGTCGCGGACGCGGCGTCGACGGCGGGGCTCTTCATCCTGGCGGGGGCGGCGGCCGCGAGAGGGCGTCGTTCCCGCGCACGCGTGCTCGCCCTGCTCGGCACGGCGGTGGCGCCCAGCGTTCTGCCCGCGGCGATCGCGGTGGGCTTCGTCGCCGCGGCCGGAGCGGGCGTAGGCTCGCGCCGCGCGGCGGGGCGCTTGGGCGCGGTGGCGGTGCTCGCCGGAGACGCGCTGCACACCGCGACCGCGGCCGCGTTCCTGCGGCGCGGCAGCGGCATCCGCGGGTGGGCGGCGTTCACGGTCGTGGCGGGCAACCTCGCCACCGTGCTGTATCTCCGCGGGCTGCTGCCCGAGGCGCGTCGCGCGCGCTAGCCTGATCCCGAGCCGGTCGCCCGGCGGAGGAGGGTTCATGTCGCGTCCGACCGGAGTCACGCTCGTCGCCGTCATCGTCTGGATCACCGGGCTGCTGCAGGTGATCGGCGGCATCCTCACGATCCTCATCCCCTTCGTGGGGATCATCTCGATCATCCTGGGCATCATCACGATCATCGTCGGCTCGGGTCTCCTCGTCGGCAGCAACGTCGCCCGCGTCCTCACCACGATCGTCCTGGCGCTCAACCTCGCCAGCGCGGTGTTCAGCATCACGGGCGGCTCCAACGCGAGCTGGTCCTCGATCATCAGCGGCATCCTCGCCCTGATCGGCATCGTCCTGCTCTACACCCGCGCCGCGAACGCCTACTTCCGCCGCTGACCCCACCGCGCCTCCCCGTCCGTTCTCAGGACAGGATGCGCAAGAGCCCGTATTCAGGACGTTCTGTCCTGAATACGGGCTCTTGTCCTGAAAACGGACGGGGCGGGGCTAGGCCGTGCGGATGAGCTTGCGGTTCACGAACTCGTCGAGGGCGAAGCGGCCGAGCTCGCGGCCGAAGCCGGAGCGCTTGGCGCCGCCGAACGGGAGCTCCGCGGCGTCGCCGAGCACGAGGTTGATCCACACCATGCCCGCGTCGATGCGATCCGCGATCCGCTCCGCCTGCGCCTCGTCGGTCGTGTAGACGTACGAGCCGAGCCCGAATGGTGTGTCGTTGGCGATGCGCACGGCGTCGTCCTCGTCGGAGGCGCGGAACAGCATCGCGACGGGGCCGAAGAACTCCTCGTGGTACGCGTCCATCTCGGGGGTGACGTCGGCGAGCACGGCCGGCGGGAAGAAGTTCCCGCGCACCTCGCCGCGGGCCAGCACGGTCGCGCCCTGCTCCTCGGCCCGCGCGAGCTGCGAGGCGAGCCGCGAGGTGGCCGCGGACGACGACAGCGGGCCGAGCTCGGTGTCGTCGGCAGTGGGGTCGCCGGGCTGGATGGCCGTGAACCGCGAGACGAACTCGTCTGCGAACCGCTCGTACAGCGTGTCGGCGATCACGAAGCGCTTCGCCGCGTTGCACGACTGACCGTTGTTGTCGAGGCGGGCGTTCACGGCGTCCTGCACCGCGGCATCCAGGTCATCGGTCGAGAGCAGGATGAACGGGTCGGATCCGCCCAGCTCGAGCACGACCTTCTTCAGGTTCTTCCCTGCGATGGCGGCCACGGCGGAGCCCGCGCGTTCGGAACCCGTGACCGAGACACCCTGCACCCGCGGGTCGGCGATGACGCGCTCGATCTGCTCGTTGGTGGCGAGGATGTTACGGTACACGCCCGCGGGTGCGCCCACCTCGGAGGCGGCCTGCGCGAAGATCGCCTCGATCGCCGCCGCCGACTCGGGGCACTGGGGGGCGTGCTTGAGCAGGATCGTGTTGCCCGACACCACGTTCGGGCCGGCGAAGCGGGCCACCTGGTAGTAGGGGAAGTTCCACGGCATGATCCCGAGGAGCACGCCCACGCCCACCTTGCGGATGACGGCCGATCCCGAGTCGACCGAGATCGGCTCGTCGACGAGGAACCCTGGCCCGTTGTCGGCGTAGTACTCGAAGATCGCTGCGGCGAACTCCACCTCGCCGACGGCCTGGGCGAGGGGCTTGCCCATCTCGCGCACGGCGATGGCGGCGAGCTCGTCCTTCTGCTCGAGGTGGAGCTCGGCGACGCGCTTGATGAGCGCAGCCCGCTGCTCGGCGGTCGTCGTGCGGCTCCAGTCGGCGTAGGCCGCGTGCGTCGATGCGATGGCCGCGTCGAGCTCGGCGTCGGTGATGGTCTCGTACTCCTTGACCGTCTCGCCGGTGGCGGGGTCGATGACTGCGTAGTCGCTCATGTGTCGATCCTCTCGTCTACTGGTCCGCGCCGTCGAGGGCGAGGATCTCGGTGGCCAGGCGCTTGCCCACCCGGAGCGCGCCGTCGACGTGCTGGTAGCCTTCCGCGGCGAGGTCGCTCGATCCGAAGCGGAGGGGGCCGATCGGCTCGAGCTGCATCGCGCCGTAGCGGGTGAGCCCGCCGAGGTCGAAGCTCGTGGCGTAGGCGCCGCGCGTCCACTCCTCGGCCGCCCAGTCGCTCTCGTAATACACGGCCGGGGTGAGCGCCTCAGGACCGTAGTAGGTCGCCAGCGACTCCAGGATGCGCTGCTTCCGCTCCTCGGCCGACAGCTGGAACACCGCATCCGCCTTCTCGTCCGACACGAAGCCGACGAGGGTGCCACGGCTCTCGCCGTGGTTGGTGTTGTCGTACGCCTCGTGCACCAGCTGGTACGGGCTGAACGCCGTGCCCGACAGCCCCGCGGACCGCCAGAACGGCGTCTCGTAGGTGGCGTGCACCTTGATGACGAGGCCGAGCGACTGGTGCTGGAACTGCTGCTGACGCAGTCGCGGCAGGGCCGGGATGTAGTCGATCCGGTCGTAGAGGTTCGGTGGCACGGCGACGATGACCTGACCGGCGGCGACCTCGAGCTCGTCGCTGCGCACTACGGCGCCGAGCGAGCCCCACGAGATCGACCGCACCGGCTGCGAGAGCCGGACGACGTCGCGGCCCAGCCGCTCCGCGAGGGCGAGCGGGACGGACTGGAGACCGCCGACCACGCGCTTGTCGAGGATGAAGTCGGCATCCACCAGGTGGCTGAAGCTGCCCGCGCTGGCCGCCATCAGCAGCGCCTGCAGCAGCGAGAACGAGTGCGAGGGCTTCGTGAGCATCGCATCCGCGATGAACAGGGAGATGTTCTCCACGGCCTCCGAGTCGTCGCTCTCGTTCTCGAGCCAGGCCCGGAACGAGATGTGGTCGAACTCCTTCGCCCGCGGATGCTCCCATGGCGCGGCCGGGTCGGTCTGCGCCACGAGCTCGTCGAGGATCTCGATGAGCCGCGTGATCTCGGACTCGGTGTGCTCGCCGGCGGGGAAGATGTCGCCGGTGAAGCGCTTCGCCTCGCCCTGGGGCGTGACGTAGACGCTCTCGCCCTCGCGGAAGCGCGAATAGGTCTCCAGACCCAGCTCGTCGAGCGTGCCGATCAGCTCGGTCTGGTCCGGCGAGACCCACTGACCGCCGATCTCGTACATCTGGCCGTCGATCGCGTTCGTCCACAGCCGCCCGCCGACGCGGTCGCGGGCCTCGAGCACGATCACGCTCTTGCCCGCCTGCTGCAACCGATACGCGGCGTTCAGCCCGGTCGCGCCGGCGCCGACGATGACGACGTCTCTCTCGATGTGTTCCATGGTGATGAGTGTCTCCTGAATCGACCCGTGAGCGTCAGAGCGAGGGGTTCGGGGTCATCGTGTACTTCGTGGTGAGGTACTCGTGGATGCCCTCCACGCCGCCTTCACGGCCGAGCCCGGACTGCTTGATGCCGCCGAAGGGCGCGGCCGCGTTCGAGATGACGCCGGCGTTGAGGCCGAGCATGCCCGTCTCGAGCCGGTCGATCATGCGCTGCCCGCGGGCGAGGTCCTTCGTGTAGACGTAGGCGGCGAGACCGAACTCGGTGCTGTTGGCCAGGCGCACGGCGTCGTCCTCGTCGGTGAACGGGATGATCGACAGCACCGGCCCGAAGATCTCGGTGCTGAGGATCTCGCTGCCCGGGGTGACGCCCGAGACGACGGTGGGCTGGAAGAAGGTGCCGTCGCCCTCGACCGCCTCGCCGCCGGTGCGCACCGACGCGCCGCGCGCGACGGCGTCCTCGACGAGGGAGCGTGCCTTGTCGACGGCGGCCTGGTCGATGAGCGGGCCCACGTTCACGCCCTCCTCGGTGCCGCGCCCGACCTTGAAGGCCGCCACGCGCTCTGCGACGCGGGCCGCGAACTCCTCGGCCACCGACTCGTGCACGATGAAGCGGTTCGCGGCGGTGCAGGCCTCACCGGAGTTGCGGAACTTCGCCGCCATCGCGCCGTCGACCGCCTTGTCGAGGTCGGCATCGTCGAAGACGACGAACGGCGCGTTGCCGCCGAGCTCCATCGAGGTGCGCAGCACGTTGTCGGCCGCCTGCTTGAGGAGCGCCACCCCCACCTCGGTCGATCCGGTGAACGACAGCTTGCGGAGGCGGTGGTCGGCGATGATCGGCGCGCTCACGGCCCGCGACGCCGTGGTCTGCACGACGTTGACGACGCCCGCCGGCACACCCGCATCCTCGAGGATGCGCACGAACAGCAGGGTGGTGAGCGGGGTGAGCGCGGCGGGCTTCACCACGACGGTGCAGCCGGCGGCGAGCGCGGGCGCGATCTTGCGGGTGGCCATGGCGAGCGGGAAGTTCCACGGCGTGATGAGGAAGCACGGGCCCACCGGGTGGTGGGTGACGATCATCCGCCCCGTGCCCTCCGGGTTCGAGCCGTAGCGACCCGAGATGCGCACGGCCTCCTCGCTGAACCAGCGCAGGAACTCGCCGCCGTAGGTGACCTCGCCGTACGCCTCGGCCAGCGGCTTGCCCATCTCGAGCGTCATGAGCAGGGCGACCTCGTCCTTGCGTTCCTGCAGCAGCTCCCACGCCCGGCGCAGGATCTCGCCGCGGGTGCGCGCGGGCGTCGCCGCCCACGAGTCCTGCGCGGCGACGGCGGCGTCGAGCGCCGCCTTGCCGTCCTCCGGGGTGGCGGAGGCGATGGTCAGCAGCGTCTTGCCCGTCGCCGGGTCGTTCAC
This sequence comes from Cnuibacter sp. UC19_7, assembly GCF_042699995.1. Classification (GTDB taxonomy): domain Bacteria; phylum Actinomycetota; class Actinomycetes; order Actinomycetales; family Microbacteriaceae; genus Cnuibacter. The sequence goes on along the minus strand of NZ_CP170560.1, from coordinate 2,074,022 downwards.
GTCGAAGGTGCCGCCGTCGGAGGCCTCCACCCACTGGCCGCCGATGTAGAGGCCCGTCGGGATCTTCTCGAGCAGCGCGGCTTCGGTGGATGCGGTCGGAGTGGTGATGGTCACGGGTACAGTCCTCTCAGTTGGTGGGCGTCTGCGACTCTCTCGACGGCCAGGCACATCGCTGCAGATCTGAGCGAGAGCCCGCGAGCCCGAGCGGTGCCGGTCACGTCGTCCCAGGCCCGGCTCATCCTCTCGGCGAGCCTCACCTCGACGTCGTGCTCGTGCCACCAGTACGACTGGTTGCCCTGCACCCACTCGAAATACGACACCACGACGCCCCCTGCATTGGCAAGGATGTCGGGCACGACCAGCACGCCCCTCTCAGCGAGGATGCGATCGGCCTCGGTCGTGGTCGGTCCGTTGGCGCCTTCGACCACCACGCGCGCCCGCACGCGGGGCGCGTTCTCGGCGGTGATCACGCTCTCGACGGCGGCCGGGACGAGGAGGTCGACGTCGAGCTCCAGGAGGTCGGCCGGCGGCAGCACGTCGCCGCCGATGAACCCGGGGATGCCGCCGGTGCGGTCGACGTGCAGCGACAGCTCGCCGATGTCGATCCCGCCGTCGTTGTAGACGGCACCGTACTGGTCGCTCACGGCGACGACGCGGATGCCCGCCTCGGACAGGAACCGCGCTGCGTCGCGGCCGACCTTGCCGAAGCCCTGCACCGCTGCGGTGCGCTCCGACCCGGTGATGTCGGCGTGCTCCAGGGCACGGAGCGCGACGTGCACCACCCCTCGGGACGTCGCCGACGCGCGCCCGCGGGATCCACCCAGGTTCAGCGGCTTGCCGGTGACGACGCCGGGCACGGTGTAGCCCGAGGCGACGGAGTAGGTGTCCATCATCCAGGCCATCACGCGCTCGTCGGTGCCGATGTCGGGCGCCGGGATGTCGCGCTCCGGCCCGATGATCGGGAGGATCTCGCTCGTGAACCGGCGGGTCACCCGCTCGAGCTCGGGCAGGCTGAGCGCGCTGCGATCGAGGGCGACCCCGCCCTTCGCGCCACCGTAGGGCACGTCGAGCAGGGCGCACTTCCACGTCATCCACATGGCGAGCGCCCGCACCTCGTCGAGCGACACGTGGGGGCTGTAGCGGATGCCGCCCTTGGCGGGTCCGCGCGAGAGGCTGTGCTGCACGCGATGCCCGATGAACACCTCGTGGCGGCCGTCGTCGTGGCGGAGGGGCACCGCGACGGTCATCTCGCGGCGGGGTGTGGCCAGCACGGAGTGGAGGCCCTCGTCGTAGCCCAGGATGCAGATGGCCTCGGCCAGCTGGTGGCGCGCGTCGTCGAGCACGCTCGACTCGGTGGCGGGCTGTGCGCCGGCGGCCTGCGCGGTGGCGGGGAGCACGGTGGTGGGCAGCGCGGACGTCGTCGGCCGCGCCTCGGTGTCGGTCATCGCGGGGTCGCCGCCAGAGCCTCGCCCACCACCCGGACGCCCTCGCGGAGGAGGTCGTCGGAGATGGTCAGCGGCGGGAGGAAGCGGATCACGTTGCCGTACGTCCCGCAGGTGAGCAGCACGACACCGTGGGCGTGGGCGAACGCGGCGATCTTCGCGGTGAGCGCCGCATCCGGGGCGCCGGTCGCGGGCTCGACGAGCTCGATCGCCATCATGGCGCCGCGTCCGCGGACGTCGCCGATGCGGTCGTCGGCTGCGCGAAGGGCGTTCAGCGCGCCGCGGAGCACCACGTCGATCTCGCGGGCGCGCTCGGTGAGCCCGCCGTTCTCGAACAGGTCGATCGAGGCGAGCGCCGCGGCACAGGCGACCGGGTTGCCGCCGTAGGTGCCGCCCAGTCCGCCGGCGTGCGCGGCATCCATGATCTCGGCGCGGCCGGTCACGGCCGACAGCGGCAGGCCCCCGGCGATGCCCTTCGCGGTGGTGATGAGGTCGGGCACGAGTCCCTCGTGCTCGCTGGCGAAGAGGTGGCCGGTGCGGCTGAACCCGGTCTGGATCTCGTCGGCGACGAACACGACGCCGTTGTCCTTCGCCCAGGCCGCGATGGCAGGGAGGAAGCCGAGTGCGGGCTCGATGAAGCCGCCCTCGCCCTGGATGGGCTCGATCACGACGGCCGCGAGGTTCGCGGCACCGACCTGCTTCTCGATCTGCGAGATCGCCGCGGCCGCGGCATCCGCACCGGAGAGGCCTCCGTCGCGGAACGGGTACGAGAGGGGGACGCGGTAGACCTCGGAGGCGAACGGACCGAATCCGCTCTTGTAGGGCATCGACTTGGCGGTCATCGCCATCGTGAGGTTGGTGCGGCCGTGATAGGCGTGGTCGAACACGACGACGGCCTGCTTGCGGGTGTACGCCCGGGCGATCTTCACGGCGTTCTCGACGGCCTCGGCGCCGGAGTTGAACAGCGCCGTGCGCTTGTCGTGGTCGCCGGGGGTGAGTCGGTTGAGGGCCTCCGCGACGCGGATGTACCCGTCGTACGCGGTGATGGTGAAGCAGGTGTGGGTGAAGCGGCTGACCTGATCGGTGACGGCGGCGACCACCTCGGGGGCGGCGTTGCCCACCCCGGTGACGGCGATGCCCGAGCCGAGGTCGATGAGCGAGTTGCCGTCCACGTCGACGACGACCCCGCCGCCCGCGGCGACGACGGCGATCGGGAGGGTCACGCCCACGCCGTTCGGCACGGCGGCCGCCTTGCGGGCGAGCACCTCGCGGGAGAGCGGTCCGGGGATCTCGGTGACGAGGCGGCGCTCCTGCGGGAGCTGGGGTCCGCCGACGGGGGTGGTGTCGGCGGGCGAATCGAGAACGGGTGCGAAGGTCATGCGGTCGTCCTTGTCTGCTGGCGCTGTCGCGGGTGGGTCCGTGCGCGGGTTCCGCTGCGCGGGGTTGCAGCAACGGTAGGTCCGCCGGGCATCCGGTGTCTCTGCCGGAATGGCATCGACCTGCCATCAGGGTGCCGTTCCGGCGCTACGATCGGAGGGTGCAGCCCACCCTTCGCCGGATGCTCTCGGAGCCAGCCTTCCGGGTCGAGCTGCTCACCGCATCCGATCGGCTCGACGACCCGCTGAGCTGGGTGTCGAGCTCCGACCTCGCCGACCCGAGCCCGTTCCTCCTGCCCGACCAGTTCGTGCTGACCACGGGCCAGCAGTTCCAGGATGTGTCGGGTCAAGGGGGCTACGACGACTACGTCGCGCGGCTCACCGCATCCGGAGTCGTGGGCATCGGCTTCGGCACCGAGGTGGTCACGACGGGCACGCCGCCCGAGCTGCTCGAGGCGTGTCGAGCGCAGGGGATGGCGCTCGTCGAGGTGCCCTACGACGTCCCGTTCGTGGCGATCATCACCTGGGCGGCACGCGAGATCGCACGCGAGGCCGCGGCGCGCGACGAGTGGGCGCTCGCGGCGCAGCAGGCGATCTCGCTCGCCGCGGTCTCGGGCGGCGGGGTCTCGGCCGCGATCCGCGAGACCGCGCGCCAGCTCGACGGAGCCGTGCTGCTCTACGACGCCGAGGGCGAGTTCGTCGAGCAGCATCCCGCCGCTCGCATCGCCGACCGGGTCGTCGATGCGGCGCAGGCCGACGTGCGGACGCTGCTCGGCCGCGGTCGGCGCGCCGGCGCGGCGCAGAGCGTGAGCGGGCGCGAGATCGTGGTGCAGACGCTCGGCCGCGGCGACCGGCCGCTCGGGGCGCTCGCGCTCGTGCTGTCTGCGCCCCTCGATGCCCCGGCGCGTGCGGTGATGATGACCGGGGCGGCGCTGGTGGAGGTGGGGCGAGAGCGGGATGCGGCCGACAGCGCGGCGCTCGGGGCGTTGGGCGCCCATGCCGTGCGGCTGCTCGTGCGCGGAGAGGCGGACCTCACCGCAGCCCTGCTCGCGGAGGCGACGAGGGCGGGCGCGGTCGACATCGGCGCCGTCGATCCGTCGTCGCCGGTCGTGGTGCTCGTCTGCGCCGGCGCCTCCGCGGAGGAGGTGCGGCGACGGCTGCAGCGCACCGCCCGTACCGCCACGCGCACCCGCGTCGCCGCCACGCTCGACGGGGAGCTCGTCGCGGTCGCCGTCGCCTCGCCCGACGGAGAGCAGTGGCTGCGTCGGGCGGCGGAGGGTGCCGTGGCGGGGCTGTCGGCGCCTCATCCGATCGACCGCGTCGACGTGGCCCTCGAGGAGGCGCGGGCCGCGCTCGCGGCGGCCTCTTCGGCGACCGAGCGCACGGGCGAGAGCGCGGTCGTGGGCTTCGCCGACACCAGCGCGGGGCGCCTCCTCGACGTCCTCGCGGGCAGCGGGCTCCCCGCCGTGGCGCGGCTCCGGCTCGCCGAGGTGCGCACCACCGAGGAGGGCGAGGAGTCGCTGCGCCTCGCCGCCCTCTGGTTCGAGCACGGCTGCCGCTGGGAGGCGGCCGCCGAGGCCGCTGGGATGCACCGGCACAGCCTGCGCACGCGCGTCGAGCGCCTCGCCGCCCGCCTCGATCTCGACCTCGAGTCCTTCCCCGCCCGCGCCGAGCTCTGGGCACTCCTCTCGTTGTCCTGACGCGGTGGCGCGAACAGGGTGCGCTAGGTGCGGGGCAGGCCGAGGTGGAGGAGCGGGTAGGGGCGACCGGCCTCATCCGTGTCGCTGCGCCCGACCACGACGAAGCCCCGGTGCAGGTAGAAGCCCACAGCCTGGGCGTTCTGCTCGTTGACGTCGAGCGCGGAGACGCCCCACTCGCCGATCGCGTCGTCGAGCAGGATCGTGCCGGTGCCGCGGCCGCGCTCGTCGGCGGCGACGAACAGCATCTCGAGCCGGCCCTCGGCGACGCCCGAGAACCCGACGGGGCGGCTGTCGCGCTCGGCGACCCGCAGGGAGACGGCGGGGAAGTAGTCCGACGCGAGTCTCGCCTCGATCTCATCGCGGTCGTCGGGCGTGAGGAAGTCGTGCGTCGCGTCGATGGCGCTCCGCCAGATCCGCACGAGCTCCGGGTATTCGGCCGCACCGTGGGTTCGCCGTATCCGTGCTCCCGACATCATGATTCCTCGTCCTAGATCGACCGCCGCCCAGCGTACCCGTGCCCCCCTCGCGCGGCAGGTGCAGAAGAGAGCACTCGATGCACGGGCGGGGGCGGGGCGTCAACCCCGGGTCCGGCGTTTCGAGCGTGTGAAGAGTGTGTTTCGGGGCCGCGGAGGCCCTTGACAGCGCTGTCGCGTGTCTGCATTCTTATCACGACGTCTGAAGGGTCCAAGCAGATGTCAGACAACCTCGGACACGAACCACGAACGAAAGAACCCCATGCTGAACTTCGATGTCGACAGATTCGTCAGGATCCAGTCGGACGCTCTCGCAGTCGAGCCCCGTCTGAAGGAGGTCGTGACCGACCTGGTGAACGGCGGAGCGGAGAACCTCTTCTTCCTCGGTGCCGGCGGAGTGATGTTCCTCACCCAGCCCGCGTTCCAGCTGCTCCAGGCCAAGTCGCTCTTCCCCGTGTACTACGAGATGGGCGCCGAGCTCGTCGAGCGCGGCAACCCCCGCCTCGGCGAGAAGTCGATCGTCGTCACCCCGTCGCTCTCGGGCACGACGAAGGAGGCCATCGCGGCGCTCGAGTACGCCAAGAAGGCCGGTGCCACGATCATCACCTTCACCGGTCACGCCGACACCCCGCTCGCGGAGATCGCGGACCACAACTTCACCACCTTCGCCGAGGACGACACGTCGTCGGAGATGTTCTACCTCGAGACCCTCCTCGTGGCGCTCGCGCTCATGAGCGCGCGGGGCGAGTACGACGCCTACGACGAGACCGTCGCCGAGCTGAAGCAGCTCCCCGCCCTCCTCGTCGACGTGAAGGCCTCCTTCGAGGACCGCGCCGCGGAGCTCGCAGAGACGATCAAGGACGAGGACTACCACCTCATCACCGGCGCCGGGTCGACCTGGCCCGAGGCGCACTACTACGGCATGTGCATCCTCGAGGAGATGCAGTGGATCCGCACCCGACCGGTGCACGCGTCCGACTTCTTCCACGGCGCCCTCGAGCTGCTCGAGGACGGCGTGAGCATCATCATCCTGAACGGCGAGGACGAGTCGCGCGGACTGGTCGACCGGGTCATCGAGTTCGCCCCCCGCTTCACCGAGAAGGTGCGCATCCTCGACACCAAGGACTTCGAGCTGCCCGGCATCTCGCAGTCGACCCGCAGCCTGATCTCGCCGATCCTGCTCGCCACCGTGTTCGAGCGGCTCAGCGCCCACCTCGAGGTGCTGCGCGACCACCCGCTCACCACCCGTCGCTACTACAAGAAGCTCGTCTACTAGTCGGGCCGCGGCCGGCTCGACCACCACACGAGCCGGCCGCTTCCGTCAGCACCCGAGCACCGACCCGCACCACTTCCACCGCACCATCATTCAGAGAGGAACGAAGACGTGAGGAAAAGGACTACCGCGCTCGCAGCGGGCGGCGTCATCGCCATGATGGCCCTGGCCGGCTGCAGCGGCGGCGGCAGCGGCTCGCCCGCCACCGCCGACGTCGACCTGTCGAACGTCGACTACAGCGGCTCCGTCAGCGTCATCACCCGCTACGCCGGCAACTACGAGGCCTTCTTCCAGGAGATGAAGTCCGCGTACGAGGCCGCGCACCCCGGCGTGACCGTCGAGCTCCAGCAGGAGTCGGACCAGGGCTACAAGGACAAGATCAAGACGCTCACCGCGTCGCAGAGCCTTCCGGACGTGTACTTCACCTGGCCGGGCAACTACGCCGAGCAGTTCTACGACAACGGTGTCGCGCTCGATCTCACCGACGTGATCGGCCCCGACACCGAGTGGGGCCAGACGATGGCGCCCAGCGCGATCGGCGCACTGTCGAAGGACGGCAAGACCTACGGCATCCCGTTCGGACTCGACGCGAAGTTCATGGTCTACAACGAGAAGCTGTTCCAGCAGGCCGGCGTCGAAGTGCCGACCGACCTCGACGGGCTCCTCAAGGCCTGCTCCACGCTCACCGCGGCAGGCATCACGCCGATGTCGTTCGGCAACGTCGACGGCTGGCCCGCCATCCACTACATCACCCAGCTCAACAGCTACGACGTCCCCGCCGATGTGCTCGCGGCCGACTACAAGCCCGACACCGCCACCTGGGACGACCCCGGTTACGTGAAGGCGCTGGAGCAGTTCTCCGACATCATCGACCAGTGCACGACCACCGGATCGGGCGCGAACGGCTCCGACTACTACTCGCAGCGCGACGCCTTCGGCGCCGGGCAGGCGGCGATGTTCTACGTCGAGAACCTCGAGTTCGGCGCCACCGTGCCTGAGGGCTCGGTCGCCGCGAACGACGGATGGGGCATCTTCAAGCTGCCCGCCGCATCCGACGCCCAGGGCGACCTCGGAGCGCTGACCGGCGCACCGGACGGCTTCCTCATCAACCCGAAGGCGAAGAACCTGCCCCTCGCGGTCGACTTCATGAAGTTCGTCACCGACAAGGCCAACGCGACCGCGCTGACCGCCGAGCTCGGCATCCCGAGCCCGGTCAAGGACTCGCTGACCGACGAGAACTCGACACCGCAGCTGCGCGAGAGCATCGACGTGCTGCAGGACGCGAACAGCCTCTCCATCTGGCTCGACACCGTCACGGTGCCGGACGTGGCCGACGCGTATCTCTCCGGGGTGCAGGGCCTGATCTCCGGTGACCGCACTCCGCAGGACGTCATGGACGGCGTGAAGGCGGCGTCCGAGCAGGCGAAGGGCTGAGCCGTGTCGGAGGGGGTCATCGTCGGCCAGGAGAACCGGCTCGAACTGACGCGAGCCTCCTCCGCCGCCGGTGCGCACGAGCGCACCGGCGGGGCCACCCCGCGCATCCGCCGCAGAGGGCGCCGCTGGAGCGGGCTCGTCTGGGTGCTGCCGGGCCTCGTCGTCCTGTTCCTGTTCGTCTACTACCCGCTCGTGCTCAACTTCGGGTACAGCTTCCAGCAGTCGAACATCTTCACCGGTGAGCAGACGTTCGTCGGCGGAGACAACTACGTCAAGCTGTTCGGCGACCCGATCTTCTGGCGGGCGCTCGGGAACAACGTGCTCTACGCCGTGATCTCGATCGTGTTCCAGGTGTTCCTGGCGCTCGTGCTCGCGTCGATCATCGAGAGCCTGCGCAGCCACCGCTGGCGGGCCGTCCTCCGATCGGTGTACTTCATCCCCTCGGCGATGTCGCTCACCGTGATCGGGCTGCTGTTCACGTTCATCTACCAACCGGACGGCGGTCTGCTGAACGGAGTCCTCGGCGCCCTCGGGCTCGACTCGCTGCAGCAGGCGTGGCTGGGAGACCCGAAGACCGCCATGACGGCGATCATCATGATGAGCCAGTGGCAGGGCTTCGGCTACTCGGCGCTGCTGTTCGCCGTCGCGATCCAGCGCATCCCGCAGGAGATCTACGAGGCGGCCGCGCTCGACGGCATCGGCCCGTTCCGCCGGATCTTCTCGATCACCATCCCGCTGGTGCGCGAGATGACCGCCCTGATGATGATCGTCACCCTCTCCGGCGCCTTCCAGGTGTTCAACGAGGTGATGGTCACCACCGGCGGCGGGCCGGACAACTCGACCCAGGTGCTCGGCACCTGGCTCTACCGCAGTGGATTCGTCAAGAACGACTTCGGGTACGCGGCGGCGATCGCCGTGGTCATGTTCGTGATCACGCTCGCCCTCGCCATCGCGCAGGTCGTCTACGCCAACAGGAGGAGGGTCTGATGGCCGTCACCACAGCCCTGGGGGCGACCCAGTCCCCACCGAGCCGTCGGCGGCCGAAGCCAGTCGGTGCCCTCGGGTTCGGTCGCATCGTCGGCCGCCTGCTGCTCATCGGGGTGCTCGCGGCGCTCGCCATCATCGTGCTCTACCCCATCCTCTGGATGGCCCTGAGCTCGCTGAAGTCGAACAGCGAGATCCTCTCGAGCCCCTTCGGCTGGCCGGCCGAGCTCGACTTCTCGAGCTACGGGAGGGCCTTCGCGGGCGGTGTGGGGGACTACTTCCTCAACAGCATCATCGTCACGGTCGCGAGCGTCATCGCGACCACGCTGCTGAGCGCCTGGGCGGCCTACGGCCTCACCCGGATCACCATCCCGTTCAGCAAGCCGATCCTGTACGTCATCATCGGCGGCCTGATGCTGGCGCCCACCGTGGCGGTCATCCCGCTGGTCAAGCTGTTGCAGGGATGGGGGATCTACGACACCTACTGGGCGCTCATCATCCTCTACACGGCGTTCCGCATCCCGTTCACGACCTTCCTCATCCGGTCGTACATGATCGACCTGCCGATCGAGGTCGACGAGGCGGCCGTGCTCGACGGGGCGCGCAGCTCGCAGATCTTCTGGCGGATCGTGCTCCCCATGTCGGCGCCGATCATCACGTCGGCGGTCATCCTGCAGGTGCTGTTCGCCTGGAACGAGTACCTGTTCGCCCTGATCTTCATCGGCAGCGACTCGTTGAAGACGCTGCCCGTGGGGCTCGCGACCCTGTCGTCGAGGGCGGTCACCGACTTCCCCTCGGTGTTCGCCGGGATGACGATCGCCGCGGTGCCGATGATCGCCCTGTTCTTCCTGTGTCAGAAATACTTCATCCGAGGGCTGTCGGACGGGATCGGAAAGTAGATGAGCATGCACCACCAGCAGACGGAGCACTCCGGGCTGGCCACCATCGGCGACAACACGGTCGACCAGTACTACGGCGCCGACCTGACGAGCTTCGTCGGCGGCAACGCGGTGAACGTCGCTGTCAAGCTCCGCACCCTCGGCGCCGACGTCGCGTACGCCGGGGCCGTGGGGCCGGATGCGGACGGCGAGCGCATCCGCCGCACGCTCGAGGACGAAGGGGTCGACAGATCCCTCCTCGTCGAGCTGCCGGGGATCACCTCGGTGTCGAAGATCCGGGTCGAGGACGACGGCGAGAGGGTGATCTTCTTCGAGGACTTCGCCACCTCGGCCGACTACCAGCCCAGCGATGCGGACCTCGACGTGCTGGGGCGTCGCTGTCTCGTGCACATCGGCATGAACCCGTTCGCCGACCGCATCCGCCGCGAGCTGCGGGCGCGCGGGGTCCTCGTCACCCAGGACTGCGCCGTGAGCTCCGGATACGCCGACCTCGACGTCGCCTTCTGCTCGGCGGGCGACGACCGTCCCGAGGCGGAGCGCCTGGCGCGGGAGGCGGTCGCCGGAGGCGCCGGCCTCGCGGTCGTCACGTGCGGCCCCGCGGGCAGCATCGCCTTCGACGGCGAGCGCTGGTGGGACGCGGCGGCGCAGCCGATCGAGGTGGTCGACACCACCGGCGCGGGCGACAGCTACATCGCCGGCTTCGTGCACCGCTTCGCGAACGGGGACGACGTCGAGGTCTGCATGGCAGAAGGATCGCGCGTGGCCGCCCTGACCTGCCAGCATTGGGGAGGGTTCGAACAGGTCCCGCTGGTCGAGCGAGAAGGGGCAGGCGCGTGATCGAGACGCCGATCGTCCGGAGGCTGATGTCCGTGCAGGTGCGGGACGCCCTCGTGGAGTACTTCGAGCGCAACGGAGCCAAGCCGGGCGACCGCGTGCTGTCGGAACCCGAGATCGTCGAGCAGTTCGGCGTGGGGCGCAGCACGGCGCGCGAGGCGCTGAAGCTGCTCGAGCACGACGGCATCGTCGAGGTGCGCCCGGGCCTCGGCCGCTACCTCACGTCGCTCTCGGCGGCGAAGGTGAACCGGCCCATCACGCGGTTCGAGTCGGCCACCGACATGCTCCGCGAGCTCGGCTACTCGCCCCAGACCCTCGTGCTGTCGGTCGAGGAGGACGACCCCGACCTCGACGAGCGCGAGGCGCTCGGCCTCGCCGACGACGAGCGGGTCGTGCGGATCGAGCGCCTGCGCTCCGAGGGCGACTCGCCCCTCATCTACAGCGTGGGCACGATCGCGCGGTCGCAGGTTCCGGGCCCCATCAAGCACGTCGACTGGACCGGCTCGCTCACCACGTTCCTCAAGGATCAAGGGCGCGAGCTGTCGTTCTCGACCGCCGCCATCCACGCCGTCGAGATGCCCGAGACGCCCGCGGCGAAGTACTCGCTCGGCGGGTTCGGGCCGTGGATCTACATCACCGAGACGGCCTACTCGATCGCCGGCGAGCCGACCCTCTACGCCCAGGACTACCACCGCGGCGACATCTTCAGCTTCAACGTGCTGCGCCGCTGACCTCCGGCCCGTACGGCCTCACCCCTCCTTCGGCCCCGGCCGCTCGGCCTCTGTGCCGCTCGGCGTCCGCGCCGCACTCTCCCCGACCCTCCGCGCGCTCTCGCGCGCCCAGACGAGACGGACACCATGACCACCTATCGCCTCCGCACCCCCGTCGAGCCACTGCTGCAGGACCAGGCCTTCTGGCTCCAGGACACCCACGCCGACGCCCCCACCTTCCCCCCGCTCGCCGGTCGTCTCTCGGTCGACGTCGCCATCATCGGCGGCGGCCTCACCGGGCTGTGGACCGCCATCCGGCTGCGGCAGACGCATCCGGAGCTCTCGGTCGCCGTTCTCGAGGCCAACACCTGCGGATCGGGCGCATCCGGCCGCAACGGCGGCCAGGTTCACTCCTGGTTCGAGCGCCTCGACCAGCTTTCCGCCGTCGTGGGCGAGGAGGAGGCGCTGAGGCTCGCCCGCGCATCGGCCGACGCGATCGACGAGCTGCGGCAGCTGCAGGAGGACGGCGAGCTCGACCTCGACCTCCGCCTCGACGGCTGGGTCTGGACCGCGAGCTCGAAGGCGCAGGAGGGGGCCTGGGACGAGGCGCTCTCTCGCGGGGCCGCGGTGGGGGAGGACTCCTACACGCGGTTGGGCAAGGCCGACCTCGCGGAGCGCGTCGGTCCGAGCGCCTCGTACGTCGGCGTCGTCGAGGAGCGCGGCGGCAGCCTCCATCCCGGTCGGATGATGCGCTCGCTCGCGCGCTGGGCCGACCGTCTCGGGGTCGCCGTGTACGAGCACACGCCCGTCCGCTCCGTCACCGACGGGGCGCGGGCGCGGGTCATGACCGACCGCGCCACGGTGGACGCGGATCGGGTGCTCCTGGCGACGAACATCTGGGCGTCGTCGATCCCCGAGCTGAGGAAGCGCATGTTCGTCGTCGACAGCGAGGTCGTCGCCACCGCCCCCATCCCGGACCGTCTCGACGCCCTCGGCTGGCAGGGTGGCGAGGCCATCTGCGACGCGCAGCAGCAGGTGCTCTACTACCAGCGCACCTCCGACGGTCGCGTGGTCTTCGGACGGGGCAGCGGGCGCACGCTGTTCCGCGACCGGGTCACCGCGGCCTTCAACCGCCGACCGGAGGGGGCGCCGCTCGCCGTGGCCGAGCTGGGACGGGTGTACCCGCAGCTCGCGGATGCGCCGATCGAGTACACGTGGACCGGCGGCATCGACTGCGTGCCGAGCCACATCCCTCAGATCGGCCGGCTCCGCGGCGCGAGCTCGGTGTTCTACGCCTACGGCTGGAACGGGACCGCGCTCGCGCAGATCCCGGCGTGCTCCCGCATCATCGCCTCGATGCTCGCGGGCGACGATGACGAATGGGGGCGCAGCCGCCTCATCGACCAGCCCGACCCGGCGACGCTGCCGCCCGAGCCGATCCGCTGGATCGGGGCCCACGTGGTCCGCTGGGCGGTCGTCCGCAAGAACCGGGCGGAGATCCGCAACCGCAGGCCGGGCTGGTTCGTGCGCGCCCTCATCCGCTTCATGCCCTCCACGAGCGAGCACTGAGGCCCCGGATGCTGCGGATCGACGGAGTCGCGAAGACGTACGACTGGGGTTCGCGCGAGGCGATCCCCGCCCTGCTCGGGAGGGAGCCCGACGGACGACCGATCGCGGAGGTCTGGTACGGCGCGCATCCGACCGCCCCGAGCCCGGTGCCGGCGGCCGGCGAGACACTGGACCGGGTGCTCGCCGAGCGGGCCGGGGACTACTTCCCCGGGGGTGCGTCGGAGCTGGCCTACCTGCTGAAGCTGCTGGCCCCCGGCCAGCCCGTCTCGCTGCAGGTGCATCCCTCGACCGCGCTCTCGGCTGCGGGGTTCGCCGACGAGAACAGCGCGGGTGTGCCGTTGGATGCGCCTCACCGCACCTTCAAGGACCCGCACGCGAAGCCGGAGATGGTGTTCGCCGTGACGCCGTTCCGCGGGATGGTGGGATTCCGGCCGCTCGAGGAGGCGGTCGCTCTGCTGGCGGGGCTCGAGTCGTCGCCCGCTCCCGCGGTGCTCGAGCGGCTGCGGTCGGGGGACCAGGGGGCGTTCCGCTCGGCCTTCGAGGCGCTGGTGCTCGCGAACGATGATCCGGGGGCGCTCATCGAGGAGGTGATGGCTCGCGGTGACGAGCTGGCCGCCACCGTGGGTGAGCTCGCGGGACACCACCCCGGGGACGCGGGCGCGCTGGCACCGCTGCTGCTCTCGGTGTGGACGCTCGAGCCCGGCGAGGCGCTCTTCGTGCCCGCCGGGGTGCCGCACGCCTACCTCTCCGGCATCGCGGTGGAGCTGATGGCGAACTCCGACAACGTCGTGCGCGCGGGGCTGACCCGCAAGCACGTCGACCGCCCTGCCCTCCTGGCGGCGACGGACTTCGACCGCTCCGTCGCGGTCGAGCGGCCGCTCGTCGACGGTCCGGTGCGGACGATCGCCCCGGAGGGGAGCCCGCTCAGGTTGGTCTCCGCGACCCTCGAAGGGGCGACGGCGTTGCTCCCGATCACCTCGGACGGCCCCGCCATCGTGCTCGGCGTGAGCGGGCGCGTGCAGGTCGCGACCCCCGCCGAGGCGCAGGAGCTCGCCCCGGGTGACGCGGTGGTGATCGCCCCCGCGGAGGGCGCGGTCGCCGTCTCCGGCACGGGCCAGGTGGTCGCCGCCTTCGCTGTGTGAGGTGAGCCCTGTGCTACGTCCGGATCATGAGAGACGGAAGACGGGCCCGCGCGGGCGAAACGGCAGCGATGCCCACGTCGGGATGAGGAATGCGTGTGTCCGACGGATCCGGACGACGTCGATGAGGCCATCGGTGATGACCAGGATCGGGCCGTCGGCGGGGAAGTCCGGGGCTCTCTCGAGCAGGTCGACGCCCGGCTGCAGCACCGTGCCGCCCCGACCCCTCACGCGGACCCGGTCGGCGATGTCGGCTGCATCCAGATAGCCGGCATCGTACGCCGCAGCATCGCAGAACACGACACGGGCGGCGGGCACGTCGTGCGCGTGAGCGTACGAGGCGATCGCACCCAGTGCCTTTCCGAGGAGCTGGACATCCATCGATCCCGAGGTGTCGAGAACGACGCCGAAGGTCCGGCGGACGGTAGGCACGTCGGGCATCCACCAGCCCGGCCGCAGGATGTCCGGTGTGGCCGACTGTCGCCGTGACGCACGAGCGTAGGTCTGGACAGGTTCGAGGGCGGGGAACATCTCGTCGAACCACCGGGCCAGTTCGACGTCCCAGCGTATGGGCGGTTGCGCTAGGGCTCGGATCTCGGCTATCAGCCCGGAGGGCACCCGACCGCGCGATTCGGCGAGGTGAAGATCGAGACCCGTCGCGAGCGAGCGTCGGAGCAGGTCGTCGAGATCGACCGAGACGCCCACGCCCGACTGCCTTGCGGCCGAGTCGAGGATGTCGGTTCGGGCGCGACCCCTCAGAGTGCTCAACTTTCGATAACGGCGTGACTCCGTGGCGATCCGGTCGTACACCTCCTCGCTCGACTGCCCAGCGAACTGGGGATCGTAGAGGAGGCCGGGCGGCATCTCACCCACCCCCATCTCGATGAGCCAGCCGTTGATCACGAAGTCCGTCGCCAGGTTGAAGAGATAGTGATCTCGACCTCCCGTACGCGTGTGGTGCGACAGCGCCGCGTGGAGGGCTTCGTGGGCCAGGATGAACCGCCACTCGTGGTCGGAGAAGACAGCGAGCGGGTTGACGAAGAGCTCACCCGCCACCGGGTCGACCGCTGCGATGGGGATGTCCCAGGCGCGGCACAGGTCTGCGTCTGCGACCACCTCGAGAGTCGACATGGTCGCGCCCAGCAACGGGTACGCCGAGAGGAACCATCGTCGCGCGCGTTCCCACGCAGGCATCGGACCGGTCACGTCGCTCAGGGAGTGTCTCGCCCCGCCCGCCACGTCCAAGGCCGCTGCGACCGCATCCGTCAGACCGAGAGCGAGAAGCCCCTCCCAGTCGGGACTCGCTCCCCCTGGGCGAAGGCGCTCGATGATGCACGGCGCGGTGCCCGCGACGCCGCACGATTCGAGTCCGTTCGGAACCCCGCTCCTTCGCCATTCCGCGATGAGCCTGTCGGGCGGCCCGGCAGGCAAGACGCTGGGCAGCTCGAACGGAGGATTTCCGATCTTGAGGGAGCTCAGGAGCCGATCGACTTCGACATCCGCCGCAGTGGACTCGATGCGTGAGGCGAAGTGGGTTCGGCGATCCAGATGACCGAAACCCAGATGAAGCGCCAGATGGGCGAACACCCACGTCCACTCCGCGACGCCGGCCGTCCGGTGAGGATCGACGACGATCTCGCCCGAGCCCGGATTCACCTGTGCCCAACCTTCGTCGGGATGCCTGCCCGCCTGCCGAGTGACGGTCACGCGCTCAGCGATGTGCGCGAACACGGGATGTCGGCACACGGCGTCCCATCCCGCCATGACCGACTTCAGCCCACGATCCTGCTCGGACTGACCCCTTCCGCGGGGCATCAGCTCGACCGCTGCGATGCGAGGCGGGGCACGTCTCGGACGAGCTCCGCGAGAAACCACGCGGGCAGGACCGACGTCCCGGACTCATCGGGCGCGACCACGATCTGGGCGATCTCGAGCGAGACGTCGGCCAGTTCGATCAACAGGTCCTTCGCGCGGATCGCGAACTGCTTCGCGCCCTGCGACGCGTGGCGGACATCGGCGGGGAGGTCCTTGGACAGGCGGGCTCGAAAGGACAGAGCGAGGAAGTGCAGCAGATCGCGGTCGGCCACGTCGACCGGCCAGCGCAGATCGCCTCGGATGATCGACTCGAGGTCACTGGCTCGGGCACGCATCTTGTACCAGGCCGCGAACGAGGCGGCATGCGTCGCCGTCACGCAGCCCGAGGCGAGCATGGCGACCGTCTGGACATCAGGGCCGTCACCCCACGAAGTCAGCGCATCGGACAGAGCATGCCACGACCGCGGCGAGGAGAAGGCCTCCTCCGACTTGGGCGGTTCGACATGGAGGTGGTCGGGGCGGTGCGTGATGTACTCCACCACGAGCGGGTTGAGTTGCGCTCGGACGGCCCATGCGAGCCAATCGTCCACCGAGGAGCGGAGGTGGATGTGCACGAAGCGGTTCAGCAGGGGGGCCGGCATCGGCTTCAGGGCCGCGCTGTCGGTCGCTCGATTCCCGGCGGCGATCACCACGCTCCCGGCGGCGAGGCGGTACTCACCGACTCGACCGGTGAGCACCAGGGAGTAGAGCGACTTCTGAACCTCGGGCCTCGCCCCGTTCAGCTCATCGAGGAACAGGACGAAGGGGTCAGTCCTCACGAGCATCTCTGGAGGCGCGAAACGAGAGAACGTGATGCCATCGTCTCGCGTCACGAGCTGAGGCACTCCCGCGATGTCCTCCGGCGCGAGCTGAGTCGCCATGAGCGTCACGCAGTCCATGCCGAGATCATGCGCGAACGACTCGACCATCGAGGTCTTGCCGATGCCCGGGGCGCCCCAGAGATGCACCGGGCGGGCGAGAGAGACCCGGAGGAGCACTTCGGGAAGATCAGCAGGCGTGATGGGGTGCAGAGCGCGCATGAGCTCTAGCTTGAGTGAGGATCATTCGACTTCGCAAGCCGCGGGCGTCAGGAACCGAGGGCGCTCGCGTCGAGGCCGACGGCGCCGGCGACGGCGGTGCGGATGAGGGCGGAGCGCTCGGCGTCGGTGCGGTACGCGACGCGGCTGTAGGCGTTGGTGGCGTCGATGAGGGCGAACAGCACCAGGCCCACGTGCTCGGGATCGCCCGAGGGGAACGCGCCCGACGCGCGACCGGCGGCGACGATCGCGCTCGCGACGCCCTGCCACGCGTCGAGGCGGTCGCGGGCGGCGGCCGCGAGCGGGGCGTTGCGGCGGGCCAGGCTCCACGCGTCCGACCAGAGGGGGACGTCCTCGCGGTCCGGCGCCGCCACCACGCCCACCAGCAGCCGCAGCTGCTCGAGCGGTGTCGACGCCGACTCCAGCAGAGCCGACATCGTCGTGATCTCGCGGCGCGCCACGCGGTCGAATGTGGCCGCGACCAGCGCATCCATGCTCGGCACGTAGTGGGCGACCAGTGAGGGCGCGACGCCCATCCGCGCGGCCACCGACCGCACGGTGATCGCGGCGAGACCCTCCGAGAGGGCGACCTCCTCGGCCGTCGCGGCGATCTGCGCCACCCGCTCCGCAGGCTGCAGACGCCGTCTGGTCGAGCGGCCCGGCGACGTCGTCGTCATGCCGACATCGTACGTCGGACTTGCGCTCTGTTGATCGCATGTCCAACAATGGCCCGCATGGACAGCGACGTCGGGGCGGTCCACGCTCCTCAGACATTCATCGTCGGCTACACCGCCGACGACCGCGGCTTCGAGGCGCTCGCCCTCGCCACGTCGCTCGCGCGTCACGCCGACGCCGAGCTGGTGATCACCCTCATCCTCCGCCAGCCCTCGCCGTACAGCGGCGCCGAGTCGGGCCTCTACGTGAACGACCCGATCGTGCGGGAGCGGGTCGCCACCTGGGAACGCGAGGCACTCGCCTGCGTGCCCGACGGCATCCGTGCCCGCACCGAGCTGCGCGCCGCCGACGACGAGGCGAGCGGGCTCCTGGATGCAGTGGCCGAGCACGGCGCCTCCGTCATCGTCATCGGGGCCCGGTCGAACCCGCTGCTGCAGGCCATCGCCATCGGCAGCACCGCCAACGCCCTGCTGCACTCGTCGGAGGTGCCCGTCGCGCTGGCGCCCGTCGGCTACGGCCACACCACCGGCGTGACGCGGGTCACCGCCGTCTACGGCACCCGCCCCGGCGCGGCCGCCGTCGTGGGCACCGCGGTGGAGGCGGCCGATCGGCGCGGCGTGCCGCTCCGGCTGCTCAGCCTCCTGCCGGCCGACGAGACCACCGAGACCGTCGTCGACGAGGCCGCCGAGCAGGTCCGCCGCTTCGGCGGCGAGGCGCTCGGATCCCGTGCCGAGGAGGTGCTCGCCCGCGAGGCCACCACCGTCGAGGTGGTCGGCGGCGCCGACCTCGAGGATGCGGTCACCCGCGTCGACTGGATCGACGGCGAGATCGCCCTGGTCGGCTCGAGCCGGCTCGCCCCCCGCGGCCGCGTCTTCATCGGCAGCACCGCGCAGAGGCTGATGCGACGCATCCCCACCCCCCTCATCGTCATCCCCCGCGACTACAGCTACGGCCCGGCCTCCGTCTGACGGCGGCCACGACAGACGGGCGAAGGAGCCACATGACCAGCCAGAAGACCTCCACCGAGACCGCGTCTCCCGGCCAGGAGGCACAGAGCGAGACGTTCCACGCCAAGGGCCTCAGCGTCGCCAAGGTCGGCGCCATCGGGGGCGCGATCATCGGCATCTCCTGCATCGCGCCCGCCTACACGCTCACCTCGGGCCTCGGGCCGGTGGTGAGCGTGGTGGGGCTGCAGGTTCCCGCCGTGCTGCTCATCGGCTTCGTGCCCATGCTGCTCGTGCTCTTCGGCTACCGGGAGCTCAACTCCTCCATGCCCGACTCGGGCACCAGCTTCACCTGGGCCACCCGCGCCTTCGGCCCGTGGATCGGCTGGATGGCCGGATGGGGACTCATCGCGGCCACCATCCTCGTGCTCTCGAACCTGGCGGCGGTCGCGGTCGACTTCCTCTTCATCCTGCTCTCGCAGATCACCGGCAACCCCGATCTCGCGACCCTCACCGGGGAGCTGTGGCTCAACATCCTGATCACGGCGGTGTTCACGGCGCTCGCCGCGTGGATCAGCTACCGCGGTGTCGAGGCGACGCAGAAGGTGCAGATCGCCCTGGTCGGCTTCCAGCTGCTCGCGCTCGGCTGGTACGTGGTCGCGGCGTTCGTCGCGATCGGCAGCGGCAACGCCTACGACTACACGCCCGTCACGCTCGACTGGTTCAACCCCTTCGCCGCCGAGGGCGGCCTCACCGCCATCACCGCCGGCGTCTCGCTCTCGATCTTCCTGTTCTGGGGCTGGGATGTGGTGGTCACCATGAACGAGGAGGCGAAGGACCCGAAGCGCACCCCGGGCCGCGCCGCCCTCATCACGATCCTCGTCATCGTCGCGCTGTACATGCTCGTCACCATCGCCACGTTGTCGTATGCAGGCATCGGCGACACCGGCCTCGGCGCAGGCAACCCCGAGAACCAGGAGTCGATCTTCGCAGTGCTCTCGTCGCCGATCATGGGGCCGTTCGCCATCCTGATGTCGATCGCGATCCTCTCGTCGTCCGCGGCGTCGCTGCAGTCGACGATGATCTCGCCGTCGCGCACGCTGCTCGCCATGGGCTACTACGGTGCACTGCCGCCCTCGTTCAAGCGGATCAGCCCGCGCTTCAAGTCGCCGTCGGTGGCGACCATCGCCTCCGCGGTGACCGCGATCGTGTTCTACACCGTGATGCGCCTGCTGTCGGAGAACGCGCTGTGGGACACCATCACCGCCCTCGGCCTCATGGTCTGCTTCTACTACGGGCTGACCGGGGTGGCGGCGTTCTGGTTCTTCCGGCGCACCTGGTTCCGTTCGGTGCGGAACGTCTTCTACCGCTTCCTCTTCCCGCTGCTCGGCGGACTGGCGCTGCTGGCGATGTTCGTGAAGACCGCCGTCGACTCGTACGCGCCGTCGTACGGATCCGGATCCGCCCTCTTCGCGACCACCTACGACGCCGACGGGGTCGCCCAGGACGGCGTCGGGCTCGTGTTCGTGATGAGCATCGGCATCCTCGTGCTCGGCGCGATCATCATGGCGGTCTGCGCGGTGCGGAACCCCGCGTTCTTCCGCGGCACGATCCTCCCGCGCGCGGTCGCCCCCGCGGGGGAGTAGCGACGCGCCTCGAAGGGCGCGTCGCGCGTCGAACGGCGAGAAGACGCCCTCCCCATGCTCGGGGAAGGGCGTCTTCTCGCTTGTCGACGGGGATGCGTCAGCCCGAGGGATTCTCCACGGGCGTGCCGTCGGGTTCGGTGCCCTCGTCGGGGTCGACCTCGTCGGGCGTGGGCGTGTGCTCGGGGCGCGGCTCGACGCCGCTGGCGTCACTCACCGTCGGCGCTCTCGTCGGGCTCCTCGGGGCCACCGCCCGAGACGGTGTCCTCGCCCTCCTGGGCCGTGCTGCCGTCGGACGACGAGCCGTCGGGCAGGTCGTCGGCGTCGGGTCGTGCGGTGTCGTCGGTCATGTCACTCCTTCGATCGTGCGGTGGATCGGATGCGGTCAGTCTGACCCGGTCACTCCGCACCGTTGACGGGGTTGCCGTCCGGCCCGAAGTCGGTCTCGGGAGCGAGGAGGTCGTCGCCGTCGTCGGCCGACCCGTCGGCGGTGCCCTGGGTGTCCTCCTCGTGGTTGAAGTGGGACCCGTCGGGCACGTGTCCGGCCGCCAGCCCGTTCGGGTCGTCGGGGATCGTGCCGTCCTTGCCGAGGCCCTCGCCTCCGGCGGTACCTTCGTCGCTCATCCGCTTCTCCTCCTCTGCCCGGCGCAACCGGGCTCCTCCTTGCGAGCCTGGCCCGCCCCGCCCCCATCCGCACGCCCTCCCCAGCTTCTGTGGAGCGGGTTGAGCCCGCGGCCCGCGGCGAGGCCGCTCCCACGGCCTCGACGACGAGCTGAGCGGGCGCAACCCCGCATGACGCCGACTCGGTCGAGGAGCGGGGCGTGGCGGAGGGTCGCTACAGTGCTGTGGGTGAAAATCGTTCGGCGATGGAATCTGCTCGGTGTCCTCGTCGCGGCCACGCTGCTCGCGGGGTGCGCGCCAGGCGGGAACGCGGCGCCTCCGCCCGCCGTCCCCACCGACGGCGCGCAGGATCCGGGGGCCGCGGCGACGACGCCGCCGGACTCGGCCGCGGCGGGCGCCGTTCGGGCCCTGCCCCGGATCACGAGCTGCGACCAGATCGCGGCCGTCGCACCCGACTACGTCGCCGAGCTGACGCTGGAGCAGGAGAACTCGTACATCCAGGACGACACCATCTCGTGCTCGTGGTCGCCCGCCGAGGGGTCGATCACGTCGCTCACCGACATCAAGACGTTCTCCGTGACGATCACTGCGGACGACTCGGAGATCCCGGACCCGGCCCAGATGGAGCAGTACGGGATCAAGGGGTACTTCACCGACCCGCGCCTGGACGCGCTCGGCGGGGTGGGCCTGTGGCTCGACGCGGACTCCGCCGTGGTCGGCGGTGGGGTGGGGACGGTCATCGTCCCCGGTATCCACGTGACGATCGGAAGCTCGCTCTGGGGTCAGGACAGCGAGCTCGCGAGGGACAGCATGGTCACCCTCGCGCTGCAGCTTCTCGCGATGTGACGGCGCTGTCGGTGCCCGTCACGCCCGCGGCCGGTCTGCCGACGTGGACGCCGGCGTCTGCCTCGATCGGGATGAGGATGCGGGGGTCGCTGCCCAACCGATGCGGATCCGCGCCCGGCGCAGGAGCAGCAGTCCGCTGACGATGATCGCCGTGTGGAGGGCGATGAAGATCGTGTTGGACACCACCGAGTAGCCCTGGCTGATCATGTAGAGGTCGTGGCCGATCCCGCGCACGACGGAGAGCGCGCAGACGAGCAGGACGACCGGCACGAACCACCGCGGCACGAACGACACCGCGATGAGGAACAGGCCGAGGACGAGCTCCTCGAGCCCGAACATGAACAGGTAGTCGACGAAGCCCTGCCAGGCGGGGCCGTCCAGCGTGCCGTCGAAACCGGGGACGAGCTGCTCCACCCGCCCGGTGTTGATCGCGGGGATGAACGTGGTCCCGAGGACGAGGTACACCCCGCCGACTGCTCGACACCACCATGCCAGAGATTTCATGAGTGCACTGTAACATTAACCAACACGTCGTACTACTGAAATGTGAGGAGCCCATCATGACCACGAGAAGCGACCTGCGGGACGCACCGACCACCACCTCCGCCGCACGACCCGTGCGGCGACCCACCTGGGCCGTGTGGGGTGGTGGGCTGATCACCGTCGGCGGCACGCTGCTGCTGATCGCCACCCTCGTGGAGGTGCCGCTCCAAGGGGATCCGTCGCCCGCGCTGCTCGGCACGTTCGCCGCTCTGTTCCTCGGCAGTGCCGTGGCCCACGCGCTGTCGATGGTGCCGCTCTCGGGCGGGCGGACGGGATCGGAGGGGATCGTGGGCTCCTCGCTCGTCGGTCGACTCGCGCTGCTCGGCTTCGGCGCGGTCTTCCTCACGTCGCAGACGGTCTACTTCGTCGTCACGTACGCCCTGCCCCCGGTCGACGACTACTCGGGCGCGTTCGTGCTCACCCTCGCGCTGAGCGTCACGCAGCTTCTGCTCCTGCTGATCGCCTCCCTCGTGGTGGTCCGCGCCGGGGTCGCCATCGGTGCCGCCCGCTGGGCGCTGCTCGCCCTGACCGTGGTCGCCGTCGTCACGGGTGCCGTCGCCAACGCCACCGACAGCCTCGAGGTCGCGACCGTGGCCCTGCTGTGCTCGACGGGGGCGCAGATCGTCGTCGGACTGGTGCTCGCCACGGCACGCGGCCGGGGAAGGTAACGTCGAGGCCATGGCCCGCGCGTACAGTTCCCCCCGCCGAGCGGCGGAGGCGGCCTCGACGCGCGCCTCGATCATCGCGGCGGCGGCGAAGCTGTTCGTCCGCGACGGGTACGCGGCGACGTCGCTGAAGGCGATCGCGAAGGAGGCGAACGTCGCCGTTCCCACCGTGCAGCTGCAGGGCAGCAAGCACTCGCTCCTCATCGCCGCGTTCGAGGTCGCGTTCGCGGGCGATGAGGGGACGCACTCGCTGACGGAGCGGCCGAGCCTCATCGCGATCATGGCCGAACCCGATCTCGCCACCGCGATCGACCGGTACGTCGAGTTCCTCGACGACGCCAACCAGCGGGCGGCGGGCATCGTCCGGGCGATGGCCGCGGCGGCCGACGCCGACCCGGCCGCGCGCGCCGCCTACGAGGAGCTCGAAGGGCGTCGCCACCGCGACATGCTCCTCGCCGCGGGGTGGTTCGCGGGTCGGGGCGTCATCCCCGAGGAGCGCGTAGCCGAGGCCGCCGACGTGCTCGGGTACATCACGAGCGCCGACGCGTACCTGCACTTCACGCGCACCCGCGGATGGTCGCGCACGCAGTGGCGGCAGTGGACCGCGAACCAGCTGGCACATCTCGCCGACCAGCTGGGTGGGCTGTAGCGGCCGTTCGCCGGCGGGGGTCGGCCGCGCGCGGCGGCTATCGGGGTCGGCGGCGCGGCTCTAGCGCCTCGGGGCGGCGGCCTCCACGTCATCGACGAGCCCTCGAACGCCTCGCGCGGCGCCGATGGCGGCCCCGATCTCCGCGCTCCGCCGGGCGAACCACGGGTCGTCCAGCACTCTGCGAACCGCGGCGCCCATCTGCTCCGGCGACGGGCGCCCGGTGCGGAGGTTGATCCCCACCCCGGCCCACTCCACGCGGGCCGAGGTCTCGACCTTGTCCTCGGAGTCGCCCGCGATCACGATGGGCACCCCGTACCGCATGGCGTGGTGCAGCCCGCCGTATCCGCCGTTCGTCACGAACACCGAGGTGCGCGGCAGGAGGGCCTCGTAGTCGAGGTACGACGCGGCGAAGGCGTTCCCGGGGAGGGGCGGCAGGTCGTCGAGCGCGGCGCCGCCGGCCGACACGACCACCTGGACGCGCTCGTCCGCGAGGGCCGCGAGCGTCGGCTCGATCACCTCGGAGAAGTCGGTGTTCGCCACCGTCCCCTGGGTCACGTGCACGAGCGGGGTGTCCTCCCTCAGACGCCCCCACCACTCGGGCAGCGGGCCCGGTTCGCGGGCCTGGCCCGCCATGGGCCCGTAGAACCGCAGCGCGTCGGAGGCGTCGCTGCGGGGGTACTCGAACTCCGGCACCGTGAACTGCGCGAGCAGGTCGCTCCGGTCGAGCACGTCCATGAAGAACGAGCCGTCGAGCCCCGGCGCCCCCACGCTCTCCAGGAAGCGGTCGAGCGCGCGGTGGGCCGGGGCGAGCACCAGCTTGGCGGTCCGGTTGAGCACCGCATCCCTCATCCGGCCCCAGGCGCGGTGGTGCGACGGGATGATGCCGAGCCCGTACGGCGGGCAGTCCTGGCTCGAGAAGCCGGCCGGTCCGATCCCGCACATCACCGTCACGGGGCGATCGGCGGCCGGGCGCGCGAAGAGCGCCTGCACCCCGAGGAACGTCATGTCGTGGAGGACGACGTCGGCGGGCTCCTCGTCGAGGAGCTGCAGCACCGCATCCGCGGCGGCGTAGGCAGGGCGGACGAAGGCCTCCTCCACGCCGAGGTTGATCGTGGCCCGGCCGCGGTTGCGCTCGCCGGAGCCGACCTCGTCGAGCGTGTCCGCCTCGGCGGGGAGCTGCGCGAAGTCCGCACCGGCGGCCTCGACCTGGGCGCGGTAGCGGCGGCCGGTCAGGACGCGGACCCGCCACCCGCGCCGCATCAGCTCTCCGGCGACGACCAGCATCGGACCGACGTGGCCCACGGCGGGCATGCTGCACAGCAGGGCCGAGCGGCCCTCTCCCGACATATTCACTATGTCACCGTAACACTGAATGTGAGATCTGGATACCAGGACCTGGGTCCGTGGTGGACATCGTGGGACGCTGAGGACATGTCACATCCCTCTGGCCCGGATCCCTCCGATCTCACGTCGTGGTGGCTGGACCTGATCGCCGACGAACTCCGTGACTGCGCGACGGTCGAGCGTGAGGTGCTGGTGGACGAGGGGATCCGTGTCGTCACCCTCACGCCGTTCCGCACCGACGCGCTCATTCTCCGCATCGTCATCGGCGAGACCAGTGTCCCCGAGATCGAGTTCGGGTCGTCGAAGGCGGTCGCGTGCACGGGAGTGCCGGCGGAGGAGGGGATCGGCGGGCTCGATCCGTCCAACCACCTCGGGGTCATGGTCGCCGCCGTCATCACCGACGGTGCGGCCCTCGTGCGGAGCGGACTCGTGCGGCGCACGCTCGCACTGGGCCACGGCTCCCGCTTCGAGGAGGTGGCCGAGGCGCCGGTGCTGCACCGGTGGCCGCCGTACGCGGACGAGTACGTCCCGACGACGGTGTTCCGGCAGCCGCCGGCCTACGGCGCGCTGCCTCGGAGGGCGTTCATCCTGCCCGGGGTCTCCCCGCGATCCTAGGTCGGCGTTAGCGCTGGCCGCGGAACAGCTTCCAGACGACGACGATCGCCGTCCAGACGATGCCGAGGCTCGCCAGGCCGAGCAGCCCGATGTAGAGCAGCTCCAGGGCGGTGTAGTCGACCTCCATGTCGCTCCCTACTCGATCTCGCCGGACGCGAGGGCGTCGGCGTACTTGCGGATGTCGGGGCCGGGCTCGAAGTCGATGAAGCGGTTCTCGAGCAGGCCGATGAGAGCAGCGTACAGCGCATCCGACCCCTCGTCGCGCCGATCGCGGAGGCTCAGCACCGCCTCGCGGAGGACGCGGTCGGCATCGTCGAGGATCTTCGCGCGGGCTTGGTCGTTCCAGACGATCTGGTCTTCGGTCATGGGCCGGACCCTACGCCGACTCCTTGCGGACGGCGCGGGCTTGATCCGTGCGGATGCGCGATCCGGCCGACGGGCACCCGCCCGGAGTGCGCGTTCCGGCGGACGGGGCCAGGCTCGGACCATGGCCACGGATGACGACCACGACGACGCCACGACCTGGGACGAGTTCCGCGAGGCGGTGAACATGACGCCGAAGCAGCTCGGCGACTGGCTCGACACCGACGAGTCGAGGGAGGTCGGCCAGAAGGACGGCGGGTCGGAGTCGGTCGGCCACCGAAGCGGCCGGCACATCATCCGCATCCTCGAGAAGAAGAAGGCCGACCTCACCGACGACGACTATGCGCACATGCGCAAGGTCGTCGGGTACGTGCACCGACACGTGACGCAGCGGCCGTCGGGCGACGTGTCGGAGACGCCCTGGCGCTACTCGCTGATGAACTGGGGTCACGACCCCGAGAAGCGCTGACCTCGACCCTCGTCGTCAGGATGCGCGCAGGTACTGCTCCAGCGCGTCGCGGAGGATCTCGCTCGCCCCGCGCCCCTCGGCCGCGATGCGGAGCTCGAGCAGCTCGTCGAGCTGCGCCGGCAGGCGCACCTGCCGTTTGCGCGACGGGCCCTCGCCCACCGTGCCGCTGAGGCTCGGCCGCCCCGGGCCGGTGATGCGGTCGAGCTCCTCCTCGGTCATCACCGAGAGCAGGAGCTCGCGCCCCCGCCGCGCCGCTTCCTCGCCCATCGTCCTGCGGGCGCGATCGAGCGTGGAGCGTCTCAGCTCCATCACGTGGAACACCTCGACGAACCCGGCGCGAGCATCGACGTGCATCAACACCTCAGCCACTGTGTTCTTCCCGCGGATGATGTGCTCCAGAATCCCTCGTGGGGTCCAGAGTCGCAGGGAACGGTCTCGTACGGGAGAGCGTTACCCCATCTGGGGAGGACACCTGGCGTCAGGCCGACTGTGCAAGAACGGCGGCGCGGGTCAGGCGCCGAGCTCGCGGCGGAGCGCCGCGACGAAGGCGTCGACGTCGGCCGCGGTGGTGTCGAACGCGCACATCCAGCGCACCTCGCCCGTGGCGGGGTTCCAGTCGTAGAAGCGGAACGACTCGCGGAGGCGGTCGGCGACCCCGGCGGGGAGGATCGCGAACACCGCGTTCGCCTGCGTCTCCTGCGTCAGCGTGACTCCGGGCAGACCCTCGACGGCCGAACGCAGCCGCTGCGCCATCTCGTTCGCGTGCGAGGCGGAGCGGAGCCACAGGTCGGTGCCGAACAGCGCGATGAGCTGCGCCGACACGAAGCGCATCTTCGAGGCCAACTGCATGTCGAGCTTGCGGAGGAAGGGGATGCCGTCGACCGCATCCGGATTCAGCACCAGCACGGCCTCGCCGGCGAGCATGCCGTTCTTGGTGCCGCCGAGCGAGACCACGTCGACCCCGACGTCGGTGGTGAAGGCGCCGAGCGGCTCGCCGAGCGACGCGGCGGCGTTCGAGATGCGCGATCCGTCGAGATGCACCTTCATGCCGAGCGAGTGCGCGTGCTCGGTGATGGCCGCGATCTCGTCGACCGAGTAGGCGGTGCCGAGCTCGCTGGTCTGCGTGATCGAGACCGCCAGTGGTTGGGCGCGGTGCTCGTCGCCCCAGCCCCATGCCTCGACGTCGATGAGCTCGGGGGTGAGCTTGCCGTCGGGGGTCGCGACGGTGAGCAGCTTGAGGCCGGCGACCCGCTCGGGAGCGGCGTTCTCGTCGGTGTGGATGTGCGCCGTCGTCGAGCAGACCACCGCACCCCAGCGCGGCAGCATCGCCTGCAGCGACACCACGTTGGCGCCGGTGCCGTTGAAGACGGGGAACGCCTCGGCCCGCGCGCCGAAGTGCTCGCGCATGACCGACTGCAGGTGCTCGGTGTAGACGTCCTCGCCATAGGAGATCTGGTGCCCGCCGTTCGCCACCGCGATGGCCTCGAGCAGCTCGGGGTGGACCCCGGCGTAGTTGTCGGAGGCGAAGCCCCGGCGGTCGGCGTCGTGCAGTCTCTCGATCACCCGCCCCAGTCTGCCAAACCCGAGCCGCACGTTCCTTGCGTCCCGCGCCGGTGCCGACGCAGATGCGGGCGACCGCCGAGGATCTCGAGCGGCGAGGTGCGAGCTGCGGTCCCGGGCGACATGGGTCTCGGGGTGACGGACGAGTGCGCGGTGGGTTCCGCCCGCGTCACGCTGCGGCGAGGCCCCCTGGGCGGCGAGGGGGCTCTGAGCGGGCGCAACCCGCAGCATCGCCGGCGCGGGGCCCCACGGCGCCACCCGGCTCAGCTCCATCAGCCGCGCGGGCGCCCGGTGTGTCGGGGTAGGACGGGCGACGATCGCGCAGAATGGTGGTGTGCCCGACCTCGACCTCCTCGTGAACCGGGCGCTCTCCCTGCAGGCGCAGACGCCCGGGCGCACCATCCTCGGGATCGCGGGGCCGCCCGGATCCGGCAAGACCACTCTCGTCCGTGCCCTCCTCGCTGCGCTCGAGCCGCGGCTGCCCGGGCGGGTGGCGTGGCTGCCCATGGACGGCTTCCACCTCGCCGACTCCACCCTCCGCTTCCTCGGGCGGCTCGACGCCAAGGGCGCGATCGACACCTTCGACGGGTACGGCTACCTCGCGAGCCTGCGCCGCATCCACGCCGAGACCGACCACGCTGTGTATGCGCCCGATTTCGACCGGACGCTGGAGCAGCCCATCGCGGGCGGCGTCGTCATCCCGCCGTCGGCGGATCTCGTGCTCACCGAGGGCAACTACCTGCTCGACGAGAGTGTGCCGTGGTCGGCGGTGCGCGCCGAGCTCGCCGAGGTGTGGTTCTGCGACGTGCCCGGGGATGCTCGGCGCGAGCGGCTCGTCGCCCGGCATGTCGAGTTCGGGAAGGCGCCCGAGGTGGCGGCGGCGTGGGTGGAGACCGTCGACGAGGGGAATGCGCGGCGCGTGGAGCGCACACGTGATCGGGCGGACCTCATCGTGGACACGTCGGGCTCCGGGTCCGGAGCGGCCTGAGTCGGACTCGGAGCCGGCCGTGCCTCCGTCGGTGCGGTGCCGAGGCCGCGGCGTCTGCGCGGCGGCGCCGCCGGTGGTCAGAGGCCGAGTGTCGTCCGGACGTCGTCGGAGACGAACGCGACGGCAGCCGCGCGCGCCTCGGTCGCGCTGGGCGCGGCGAGGGCCGCGGCCGCGATCCGCTCGCACTGCTCCAGCGTGTGGTGGCGCACGGCGTACCTCACGGCGGGCAGCGCGGACGCGGCCATCGAGAGACTCGTGATCCCGAGACCCGTGAGCACCAGCGCCATCAGCGGGTCGCCTGCCGACTCTCCGCACACCCCGACCGGCTTCGCCGCCTCGCGTCCCGCCCTCGCGGTCGTCGCGACGAGCTCGAGCACGGCGGGCTGCCAGATCGACAGCAGGTCGGAGAGCTCGCCGCGGAGTCGGTCGGCCGCCATCGTGTACTGCGCCAGGTCGTTGGTGCCGAGCGACACGAAGTCGACCTCGGCGAGGATGTCGGCGGCGCGGAGGGCGGCGGCCGGCACCTCGACCATCACCCCGACGGTGGCGACACCGGCGGAGCGGGCCCGCCGCGCGAAGTCGGCGGCCTCGGCGGGAGTGGCGATCATCGGCGCCATCGCCCACAGCTCGGTGCCGGGCACCGCCCGGGAGGCGGCGGCGAGCGCGTCGATCTGCTCCTGCACCAGTGCCTCGGCGGTGCGCACCAGGCGGTAGCCGCGGATGCCGAGGGCCGGGTTGTCCTCGTCGGCCTGCGAGAGGAAGGCGAGCGGCTTGTCGGCCCCGGCGTCGAGCGTGCGCACGACGACCTTGTGTCCGTCGAACTGCCGCAGGACGCCCGCGTAGAGCGCGGTCTGGGTCTCCGGATCCGGAGCCGTGGCCTGGTCGAGGAAGAGCACCTCGGTGCGGAACAGGCCCACGCCCTCGGCCACGGGGACCGCCCGGCGAGCGTCCTCCTCGGTGCCGACGTTCGCCAGCAGCTGCACCGGGTGTCCGTCGGAGGTGGTGCCCGCCGCGGTGTCGGCGGCGAGGAGCTCCTCGCGGTCGACGGCGGACTGCAGCGCGGCGACCTCGTCGACGGTCGGATCGATGACGACACGACCCGAGGCGGCATCGACCGCGAGGGGCGTGCCGTCGGCGACCTCGAGCGCGCCCACGGTCTGCACGACGCACGGGATGCCGAGCTGGCGCGCGATGATCGCCGTGTGCCCGGTGGGGCCGCCGGCGCTCAGCACGATGGCGGCGACCAGGTCGAGGTCGAGTGTGGAGGTCTGCGCCGGGGCGAGGTCGTCGGCGACGATGACGGAGCGGGTGGTGAGCCCTGCCCCGCTCGAGTCGTTCTCGCTCTCGCCGCCGTCGCTGAGCAGCGTGGCGACGACGCGACCGCGGATGCCGCGGAGGTCGGTCGCGCGCTCCGCCATGTACCCGCCGAGCGCCTCGAGCTGGGTGGCCACACCCTCGACCGCGGCCGCGGCGGCGGTCACGGGCCCCACGCCGTCGCGGATGCGCGTGGCGGCGTCGTCGCTGAGCGTCGGGTCGAGCGCCATCATCGCCGTCGCCTCGAGGACCGACGAGAGGGGCTCGGAGGCCTTCGCCGCCGCATCCGACAGCTGCGACGACACCGTCGCGAACGCGGAGCGGACGGTCTCGACCGCCGCCTCGACGTCGGCCGCGGCCGGCTCGTCGGCGGGCGGTTCAGGGGCGGGACGGAGCACATGCGCGGGCGCGATCGCGACCCCGCGTCCGATGCCGATTCCGGTGAGGACGGTGCTCATGGATGGATCCCTCCGCGTGCTGAGTTCGCCCGCCGATCCTCTCACGCCCGCCTGTCGCCGGTGGCGAGTGGCATCACCTGGAGGTCGGGGATTCCCTCGAAATCGGCGGGGTTGGCGGTGATGACGGGCAGTCGGTTCGCTAAGGCGATCGACGCGATGAGAGCGTCGAAGGCTCGCGCCGCGGGCTTCCTCCCGGATGCGCGGAGTGCGGCTGCGACGCGCCCGAACGCGCGTGCCGCCGCAGCGTCGAGTGGGAGGGGATCGAAGTCGGCCTCTGCCTGCTGCAGGTGCACCTGGCGGGCCGCTCTGTTCCCATCGTCGGCCGCCACGAGAGGGCCGACCGACAGCTCGGCCACTGTGACCGTGCTGATGAAGAGTTCGGCGGGAAGCTCCTCGGGGTCCTCGACTGTTCCGAGGAGGAGAAGAGCGGAGGTATCGAGCAGCGCTCTCGCCGTCACAGCGTCTGATCCAGGATCGTGTCGATGTCACCTCGTAGTTCATGGACGTCAACGGGGGGAAGGGTTCGCCGGCGCTCCACGAGCTCTGCGGTGCTCACCCGCGCAAGGTGAAGCGGGCGCAGCTCAGCGACGCGAGTGCCGTCGCTCGTCACCGTGACGCTCTCGCCCATCCGCACTCGTGCGAGAACGTCGCCTCCTCGGTTCCGGAGGTCGCGAACGCTTACCGTGGTCATGCGCACAGTGTATCACGCGTGAGACAGGAGAACTGAGGAAGCCTTCTGCGTCTCGAGCAACTTTGTCCTACATTTGGCTGTTTGCTGCTACCGTGGTCCGTATGACCCGACTCGCGCCCAACGTGCCGCTCTCCGCGCAGGTCGCCGACCAGCTGCGGCGGCGGATCGCCGAGGGCGAGTTCCCCGTCGGCGCGCTGATCCCGACCGAGCACGAGCTCTCGCAGCAGCTCGGCATCAGCCGCAACAGCGTGCGCGAGGCCGTGCGGTCGCTGGTGCACGCCGGCATCCTCGGGGCCCGCGCGGGCTACGGCACGTTCGTCGTCGCGGCGAGCGACCTCGCCCCCACCCTCGCGCGCCGGCTCGAGAGCGACAGCGAGCGCGACGTCGCGGAAGTCCGCACCATGCTCGAGCGCGAGGGCGCTCGGTTCGCCGCCCTGCGGGCCACTGACGAGCAGCGGAGGGAGCTGCGCCGCGTGCTCGACGAACGGGCTCTCGCGACCGACGGTCCGACCTACGTCCAGCTCGACCGCCGGTTCCACGAGCTCGTGTTCGAGGCCTCCGGCAACGAGCTCCTCTCCGAGCTCTACCGCGGCACCGGCGGCAACGAGCGGGCGCTGACCTGGGTCGACTCGCCGGATGTGGTGGTCGCCGAGGTCGGTCTCCTCGAGGTCGATCGGGCGCACACCGATCTGGTGGCGGCCATCGAGGCGCGTGATCCGGATGCAGCTGCCGCCGTCGCCGAGCGGCTCGTGCGCCTGGCCTACGAGCATCCGGCGATGAACGGCGGCGACTAGCGGATCGCGCCACCCGAGATCCACGAAGCACCACCGGCGCCGTGAAGCGCCACCGAGCACCACCCTGAGAGCGAGCATGTCCGCATCCCCCGGCCGCCAGGCCACCACCGAGTCCGCCACCCGCCCCACCGGCGCACGTCGCCCGATCTCGCCCCGCGCATCCGGCCCGCTGTTCCTCGTCATCGGGATCCTCCTCGTCGCGGGCAACCTCCGCGTCGGCATCACGACCGTGGGCCCGGTGCTCACCGACATCGAGGCCGACCTCGGGCTCACGTCGCTCGCCGCGTCCGTGCTCATCAGCCTCCCGCTCGTCGCGTTCGCCGTGGTGTCGCCCTTCGCGCCCGCCTTCGCGCGCAGGCTCGGCTTCGAACGCACCCTCGGGCTCGCCCTCGCCGGGCTCACCATCGGCCTCGTGCTGCGCTCCCTTCCGGGGCTCCCGCTGCTCTGGATCGGCACCGCCCTCCTGGGCGTCGCGATCGCGATCCTCAACGTGGTGCTGCCCGCGCTGGTCAAGCGCGACTTCCCCGACCGGATCGGTCAGGTCACGGGCACCTACTCCGCCGTGCAGTCCGCGTTCGCGGCCGCCGCCGCCGGACTCGCGGTGCCCGTCGCGGCGCTCACCGCGTGGGGCTGGCGGCTCCCGCTCGGGATGTGGGCGGGCCTCGCGCTGATCACCCTCGGCGTGATCTCGCCCCTGCTCCGCCGTCGCACCACCGCCCCGCGCAGCGCCGACGACGTGTCGCTGGAGTCGCCCGCCGTGCTCGACCCCGCGCATCCGTCGGCCCGGTCGCCGTGGCGCACCGCGATCGGGTGGCAGGTGACGGGCTTCATGGGCCTGCAGTCGACCGGGTACTACGTTCTCATCACCTGGCTCCCGTCGATCGAGGAGTCGGCGGGCATCGACCCCGCCGCGGCGGGCTTCCACCAGCTCCTCCTCAACGCGTTCGGCATCGCGGGCAGCCTGGTCGCGTCGGCCCTCATCCCGCGGATGCGCGACCAGCGCCTCCTCGCCGTCGTGTCCCCGCTGGTGTTCGCGGTGGCCGTGACGGGGGTGCTCGTCGCCCCACAGCTCGGGATGATCTGGGCTAGCCTCGCCGGGATCGCGGGCGGCGCGAACATCGTGCTGGCGCTGTCGTTCTTCGGGCTGCGGACCGCGCACCACTCGCAGGCGGCGTCCCTCTCGGGGATGGCGCAGTCGGTCGGCTACCTCCTCGCCGCGGCCGGCCCCGTGCTGATGGGCGCCCTCCACGACGCGACCGGCACGTGGACCCCGGCGCTCGCGATCCTCGTCGCCCTGCTCCTCGTCCTCATCGGCTTCGGCTGGCTCGCCGGCCGCCCCCGCATCATGCGCTGAGCCCCGCGCGTTCGCGGCGGTGGGTCAGAGGGGGGCGCGGAGGCGGCGGGCGCGGGAGACCCAGCCCGCGACGGTGGCGGTGGGGACGCGGAGGGTGCGCGCGACGGCGTCGATCGGCTTGCCGCCGTCGAGCACGGCCGCGGCGGCGAGCTCCTCGACGGACGCGAAGCGCCCCGTCGAGGCCACCGCGCTCTCGACCGCGGACGGCGTCTCGTGGCCGGGCTGCACCTGGGCGAGCGCGGCGGCGCGCAGGCGCGGAGCGAGCCCGGCTGTCGCCGCCCGCGCCGGCGCGCGCTCCTCGACGGACGGCTCCGTCGGGGCAGCCGAGCCGCGGACGGAGTGGGCCCAGCGCCCGTTCCCGCCCGTGATCGGTCCGCCGACCAGCCACGTCGTCCCTGCGGCAGCGCCCGCCTCCTCGCCCGCCGCCGCCGACACAGGCGCCGACGTGGCCGCCGACGCGACCACCGACTCATCGAGGCGATCCGCCTCGGCCAGAGCCTCCGCGAGCAGCGGACTGAGCAGCACATCCCCATCCGCAGCGCTGCCGCCCACCGCATCCGCAGCCCCACCGCCGACCGCATCCGCGGCGGCCGCACCGACCAGCACAGGCTCTCCGCGGAGCGCCGCCTCGTACTGCTCCTTCTCCACCCGGGCGAGCGCGATCGTGGTCGACTCGACGAGCTCGCGGATGCGCCGCTGCCGCCGCATCCGCACCGCGACGAACGCGATGCCGAGCACCGGGATCACCAGCACGAGAGCCCAGAGCAGAGCGAGCGGATGCTGTTCGATCCAGATCAGGATCTCCCACTTCACCGTCCAGTCGCCGGTGGTGTTGTCGCGCTGGTCGACGTCGGATGCCCCGTCCTCGACCGAGACCGCCGCCGGCCCACTGCCGCTGAGGGCGTTGTCGGCGACCCGGGCCGAGGTGAGCGCACCCGAGAAGACGACCCCGCGGCCATCCGACACCCGCACGGTGTTGCCGTCGACCGACCCCTGCGAGTCGGTGAGGCGGATGCCGATCCCGCGCTCGTCCACGTCGGTCCCGGTGATGGCGACGCCGCTCGTGCCGGCGATCGCGACCGCGCCGAAGGCGTCGTCGCGGAAGGTGGTGCCGTCGATCGACAGCCCGCTCGAGTTCTCGACGCCGTAGCCGTTCGGGTTGGGGCCGTCGGCGCGCGGGGTGCCGTCGGCGAAGAGCCCCCAGCGCGCGCTGCCCGAGACCTCGCCGTCGGTGATCGACAGGTCGTCGACGCCCTGCCGCACCAGGATGCCGTCGGCCCCCGAGCCGCGGACGGTCACGGCGTCGAGCGACGTCGCATCCGCGCGCGTGCCGAGCAGCACGCCCTGCTGCGCGGAGCCCTCGAAGCTCGAGTCGGCGACCGCGAGCGCGCTGGTGTCGTCGGCGTACAGGCCGATGTGCAGGCCCTCCGCCGTGACGCGGCTGATCGCGCCCGTCGACGGCGTGGTGGGCGTGCCCGTGACGGCGAATCCGCCGGTCGGGCCGCTCCAGTAGCCGAGGTCCGACAGGGCGACGTCGGTCGCCGTGAGACTGCCGCTCTCGACGCGGATGTAGGCGCGGGGATCCGAATCGCCGGCGTCGGGCTCGTCGACGGCGCTGTCCCAGCCGACGATCTCGAGCGGCGCCTCGGCCGTGCCGGCGAGGGTGAGCGAGGCGCCCCACGCCACGATGCGCGCCGATGGCCCGTCAGCGGGGTCGGCGAGGCGGAGGGTCGTGCCGGGCGCGTCGACCACGAGCGAGGCGCCCGGCCGCACGAACACGAGGCGCGACACGGCCACCGTGGTGTCGTCGATCCGCTGCGCCGCGCCCTGAGCGAGGAGGTCGTCGAGCGTGTAGGGCGCGTCGCGCGGGGCCAGGGCCAGGAACGAGTCGGGGGCGAGGTCGACGACCTCGCCCGAGCGGGCCAGCGTCAGCCAGGTGACGTCGTCGCGCGCGGCCGCGTCGGCGAGGTGCTGCTCCTGCTCGTCGAACGGGTACGGCGAGAACGTGCCGGCGGGGGGCGGGGCGCCTGGCGCCGCGGTGCCGGATGCGGGCACGGGTGCCGCGGCGGATGCAGGTGCGGATGCAGATGCCGCGGCGGTGGTCGCGCTGGGCGACGCGCTCGGGGCTGCGGCGACGACGGTCGCGGAGGCGGACCATGGGTTCAGCTCGAGGATGAGCTGCGGCACCTCCTCCAGGACGCCGCGCGCCAGGAGCACGCTCGCCGCCACGCCCCCGGCGATCGCGGCGATGACCGAGACGCGCACGATCACCCGTCGGATGGGCGACATCGTGTCGCCCCGCTCCGCCGCCGAGAGCGCGCCGCGCGCTCCGTCGTCCGATGCCCGGGCGCCCTCCGCC
Source organism: Cnuibacter sp. UC19_7 (assembly GCF_042699995.1). GTDB lineage: Bacteria > Actinomycetota > Actinomycetes > Actinomycetales > Microbacteriaceae > Cnuibacter. Next base: position 2,038,403 of record NZ_CP170560.1, on the reverse strand, counting down.
TCACCCGCGTCGGGGCCCGGCTCGCCGCCCCCGCTCACACCGCACCGCCGCTCACACCGCGCTCCCGGGCTCCGCCGCGAGCCCCGCCGCCGCCTCGGCGGCGCGGGCGGGCGCCGAGTGCAGGCTCGCCTCGCTCTGCCCCTCACCGCCGATCGTGTCGGCCGACCGCGTGAGCCACCCCTGCTTGTTCATCGTGAACAGCGCGTACGTCTTGATCGGGAGCGCGACGAGCGCGATCACCGCGACGACCAGCGGCAGGATCACGATGTCCTCCGGACGCCGCCACAGGTGTGACAGCCCACGGATCGCGCGACCGGCCAGCATCCACAGCAGCGCCAGCCCGAACGCCAGCAGCGGCGCCGGCGCGGTGAGAGCGTGGAGCACGTACGCGAGGTAGATCAGCATGCTCACCGGCGTGAAGAGGATCTGCATCACCGTCAGCTGCGAGACGAACGGCACCCTGAAGATCCACCCGTTCCTGATCGCCGTGATGTAGCAGCGGTAGGAGTTGCGGCTCCAGCGCACGCGCTGCTTCACGAAGGCGCGGAACGTGTCGGGGAACATCGACAGCGCCCGCGCGCTGTCCTGATGCGTGACCCGATACCCCTGCGACAGCACCAGCCAGGTGAGGCGTCCGTCGTCGCCGGCGACGCACTCGCGGCCGAAGAAGATCTCGTGCTCGAGGTCGTCGAGCTTGGGGAGGATGACCTCGCGGCGGTAGGCGCTGGTGCGTCCGGAGGCGCAGATCACCCCGCCGAAGCGTCCCATCGCGGGGGCGTAGTCGCCGTAGCGCTGGTCGACGATCCAGTCCGCCACCCGCCGCCAGACGCTGGAGCGAGGGAGGTAGACGTTCTGGCGCGTGCTCACCGCCCCGACGGCGGCGTCGAGGAAGGGCATCTGGATGTTCGCGAGCATCCCCTGCTCCCACGCCGTGTCGGAGTCGACGAGGATGACGAGCTCGGTGTCGGCCGCGCGGATCCCCACTCCGAGCGCCGAGCGCTTCCCGCGGTGACGGAACATGATGACCTCGACGTCCGGATGCCCGAGCGCCTCGATGCGCTCCTGGGCCTCGGTGTCGGCGAGGTCGAGCACGATGACGATGCGGCTCGGATGCTGCGCCCGCCACGTCTCGAGGCAGCGCAGCAGCACATCCGGATCCTCGCGGTACGACGGCACCACCACCGTCGTCGTGGTGCGGAACTCGTTGACGACGGGCCGGGTCGCCATCGAGATGCCCTTGCGCAGCAGCCAGAAGCTCCACGACACGATGCCGAACACGCCGAACGGCAGCAGCCAGAGCACGGTCTGGCCCAGGCCGTGGAGGTACGACAGGGCGTCGTCGAGCATGCGCGGGCGGGCTGCCTTCCAGCAGGCGGATTCGGGTCGCCGGCGCGGGCGACGAGCGGGGACTCGCCGGCGTGCGAGCGGGTGACTCGACGTGTGCCGGGGTGGAGCGTCCCCACCATAGCGGCGGCGCGCCCCCGCCCGCGCGCCCCGATTCGGGGGGGCCTCGCGCCCCCGGTCGCGCGGTTCGCGCGTCAGTCGTCACGGGATACGGCGGAGCGGCGGCGTGTTCGCCGAGCTTGCGCGCATTCCGTGATGAGCGACCGCGCACGAGCGAACGGACCCGCAGGTGGTCGTCGCTTCGACACCGGTTTCGGGGAAGCGGCGGCGTATGCAGGGGGACTCTCGCGTATTCGGTGTCGAGTGGTGGGCGAACTACGCTGACGTGGTGCGGATGAGCCGGATGTGGCGCGTGTGGGCGGCCGCGGCGGCCGGCGCGGTGCTCGCGGGCGCGCTCGCCGCGTGCGCGGGGGCGACGCCGCTGCCGACGTCCGTCGCCGGCTGCCCCGACGGGCGGGTCGTGGGCGACGCGGGCGCCTTGCGCGCCGCGCTCGCGGAAGCGGGCCCGGGCGACACGATCGTGCTGGCGCCCGGCCGCTACGAGGGCTCGTTCGAGGCGACCGCCGCGGGCACCGACACCGAGCCCGTGACCCTCTGCGGCACCTCCGACAGCGTGCTCGACGGCGGCCCGACCGACGACGGCTACACCCTCCACCTCGACGGCGCCGACCACTGGACGCTCACCGGTTTCAGCGTCACCGGTGGGATGAAGGGCATCATGCTCGACCGCACCTCCCACGCCACGCTGCGTGGGCTCACGGTCTCAGGCGTCGGCGACGAGGCGATCCACCTCCGCGCGGGCAGCAGCGACAACCTCATCGAGGGCAACGACGTGTCGAGCACGGGACACCGCCGACCGGAGTTCGGCGAGGGCGTCTATGTGGGATCCGCGCAGTCGAACTGGTGCGACATCTCCGGATGCGCCCCCGACGCCAGCGACCGCAACCGCATCGTCGGCAACCGCATCCACGAGGTGACGGCCGAGGCGATCGACGTGAAGGAGGGCACGACGGCGGGTGAGATCTCGGGCAACACGCTCGACGGCGCGGCCATGACGGAGGCCGACTCGGTGATCGACGTCAAGGGCAACGACTGGGTCGTCACGGGCAACACCGGCACGGCGAGCCCGCGCGACGGCGCTCAGGTGCACGCCGTGGTCGACGGCTGGGGCACGGGCACCCGCTTCTCGGGCAACACGTTCGCGATCGCGTCGGACGGCTACGCGATCGCGATCGACGCGGGCGCCGCCGTCCGCTCGTCGACGACGATCGGATGCGACGACGTCGCGCTCGTGGACGGAGAGCCCGCCCCCGCGCGGGTCTCGTCCGTCGCCTGCACGCCGTAGGGCGCCTCGCACGCGCCGCGGGGCGAGCGTCGGCGGCGAGGGGCACGATGGAGGGCATGAGGACATTCACCTTGCCCGGCACCGACATCACCGCACCCGACGTCGTCCTGGGGATGATGCGCATCGCCGACAAGAGCGACGACGAGGTGCGCGAGCTCGTGCGCACGGCCCGCGATGCGGGGATCGACTTCCTCGACCACGCCGACATCTACGGCCCGACCGTGCACGCCTGCGAACGGCGCTTCGCCGAGGCCCTCCGGCTGTCGCCGTCGGAACGCGACGCGGTCACGATCCAGACGAAGGCCGGCATCGTGAAGGACGGTCCGTACTTCGACTTCTCGTACGAGCACCTCACCGAGTCGGTCGAGGGTTCGCTCGAGGCGCTCGGCACAGACCGGATCGACATCCTGCTGCTGCATCGTCCGGATGCGCTGGTCGAGCCCGACGAGGTCGCCCGCGCCTTCGACGACCTCCACGCCGCGGGGAAGGTGCGCTACTTCGGCGTCTCGAACCACACGCCCCGCCAGATCGATCTGCTCAGGAAGAGCGTCGACCACCCGCTGGTGGCGAACCAGCTGCAGCTGTCGATCACGCACGCGCCGATCATCGCGCAGGGCGTGGCGTCGAACATGGTCGGGCTCGACCAGTCGGTCACGATCGACGGGGGCGGGATCGTCGACTACTGCCGCCTGAACGACATCACCATCCAGGCGTGGTCGCCGTTCCAGGCCGGCTTCTTCGACGGCGTCTTCCTCGGCTCCGACCGGTTCCCCGAGCTCAACGCGGTGATCGACCGGCTGGCGGCCGCCTACGACGTGCCCGCCATGGCGATCGCGACCGCGTGGATCACCCGCCATCCGGCGCAGATGCAGGTCGTGCTCGGCACCACGACGCCCCAGCGGGTGGCGGATGCGGCGCTCGGCTCCGACGTGCGACTCACCCGTCCCGAGTGGTACGAGCTGTTCCGCGCCGCCGGCCACCGCGTACCCTGACCGCGGCCCCGCGCCGGGGCACGACCGCGACGCCGCCCTACGAGGCGAGCGTCTCGCGCGGGAACTCCCCGTAGCGCTGGGCGTACGCGTGCGCGAACCGCCCCTGGTGCCCTACCCGCCACCGGACCATCACCGACGCCACGCTCGTGCCGTCGCCGGGCACCGCGCTGCACAGGTCCGACCGCACGCGCGTCATCCGGACATCGCCCAGCACCCGCAGCGGCGTCGAGTCGAGCTCACGCCGGAACACGCTCTGCAGCCCGCGGACCGACAGCGCGGACGCCGACGCGATGTCGTCGACGGAGATGTCGTCGGCAGCGTGCCGCTCGATGTACTCCACGGCGAGGCGGACGTGTGCGGAGGGCGCCGGACCGGAGACCGCCGGCAGCGCCTCGTCGGCGGCCACGCGGATGGCCGAGAGCAGGGCTTCCGTCACCGCCGGGCTGGCGGACGACTCGAGGATGCGCGTGGTGTGCTCGAGCAGGACCGACCAGGAGTCGCGCTGCTCGGGGTCGAGCCGCCCCTCGTCGACGGCGCGGACCTGGGTCGGCGTGAGCGCGCGTTCGAGGGTCGTCCTCGTCGCCTCGGATGCCCTCACCTCGGTTCCCTTCGCCGATCGGCCGGTCAGGCCGCGATTCCCATGACTAATGCGCCTCGAAGGCGATGTCAACCCCTTCGCCCGATGGATGATCTCTGCGCCCACCGTATGACAATGTCGCAGGAGGTTCTGCGGTGGGTGTGATGTTGTACGACGGAGCGACGATCGAGTTCGACGATCGGACTCTGGCCCATCTCCATGTGGTGATCATCAACCGCCTGCGCCGCTCCGAGGGCCTGTCGATGTCGTGGGTCGACTCGGTCTCCAGCGGCGGGGGCCGCAGCTCCATCTGGCTGTCGCCGCACATCCCGGTGTACTTCAAGTTCGACGGCGGCCGTGCCCCGTCGATCGACCCCGAGTGGATCGAGCTGCTCACGCGCTCCGCGGCGAGCTCGACCGGGCTCATCGTGATGGACGAGAAGAGCGTGCCGGTCCGCGGGAGCACCTACCTCCAGAACCGGGCGTGGCCGCCCGGTCACGGCACGTCGTGACGTTCTTCCGCACAGACTTCCGCGCTCTCGACGGCGAGCACGCGGAACGGTGGCTCCTCGAGACGCACGGCGACATCCGACTGGGCGGCGACGTGCGCGGCTTCGCGGAGACGATGGTCGGCGACGCGCGGTTCGCCGTCTGCACCACCTCGATGGCCGGGCACTGCGGATGCGATGCCGAGTTCGGGCAGATCCTGGTCTCGACCGCGACGGGCGGCTACCACTGGCAGGTGGGGAGGGACGCCGGCACGCTCGATGACGAGCCCGCGCTCTTCCAGCCCGGAGACCGTCTGCTCGCCGACATCGTCGACGTCGAGGCCCGATCGCTGGCACTCGACCTCGGTGCGCTGAGCGAGACGGCGGCCATGGTCTACGGCATCGAGGGCGCCCGGATCCGCTTCGACGGCCCGCGGCCCACGTCGCCCGCGGCGGCGTCGTCGTTGAGGGCCCTGCTCGACGACTCGGCGGGTCTCGGCGACGGACTCGAGTCGGAGACCCTGCGCGCTCTGGTGTACCGCGCGCTGGCCGTCTCGGTGCTGGAGGGTTTCCGCCTCCTGGGCGACGTGCCCGAGCGGCACCTCGCGGCGCGCGAGCGCTACACGGCCTACCGTCGCGCCGCGCGCTTCATCGACGACTTCGCCTCGCTCCCCATCACGGTCGCGGATGTGGCGCACGCGGTCGGTCTGCCCGTCCGTGACCTGATGGCGGTCTTCCGCGCGCACGCCCCGCGGGGCGTCACCCCTCGGGGCTACCTCCGGCTGGCACGGCTCGACGCGGCCCGCGCCGATCTCGACCGCGACCCCGAGACGAGCCGCGATCGTGTCGCGCAGCGGTGGGGCTTCTCGTCGGCGGCCATGCTCGAGCTCGAGCTGCGGAAGGATCGTCCCGACGGGGACTGACCTTCCGCAGCCCGAGCTGCGAGCGCACCCGAGCCGCGAGCGCGTTCGGGCGGACGGCGCGCTCAGGCCGCGTCGCGCCCGGTGATGCCCGATGTCGACTCGACGGTGTCGCGCATCTTCTTCTCGAGCGCCTCGTAGAACATCGAGAGCGGGAACTCGTCGTCGAGCACCGCATCGGTCAGACCCTTCGGCGGGCCGGTCACCGGCAGCGCGTCGACTCCCCGCGACCAGACGGAGGCGGGATGCGGCGTGAGCGTCGACGACACCAGCTCGTAGGCGGCCAGCCAGTGAGCGGTCTTCGGCCGGTCGATCGAGCGCCAGTACAGCTCGTCGATGGCGTCGCCCAGCGCGACGACCGCATCCGGAAGCTCGGCCCAGTCGACGGTGAGCTTCGTGTCGGTCCAGTGCAGCACGCCGCGCTGGTGCAGCCACGCGAACAGCAGCTGTCCGCCGAGGCCGTCGTAGTTGCGCACGCGCGAGCCGGTGAGGGCGAACCGGAAGATGCGGTCGAACAGCACCGCGTACTGCACGAGCTGGGCCCGGTCGGCGAGGAGCGGGTCGCTCTCCGGATCGCGGGTCAGCTCGACCGCCGAGCGGAACGCCGTGAGGTCGCAGCGCAGCTCCTCGAGCGAGTAGAGGAAGTACGGCATGCGCTGCTTGATCATGAACGGGTCGAACGGCAGGTCGCCGCGCATGTGGGTGCGGTCGTGGATGAGGTCCCACATCACGAAGGTCTCCTCCGCGAGCGACTGGTCGTCGAGCAGACGCAGGGCGTCGGCGGGGAGCTCGAGGCGCGTGATCTCGGCCGCCCTCCGCACCACCCGGCGGAAGCGCGCGGCCTCGCGGTCGGCGAAGATCGCACCCCACGTGTACGCCGGGATGCTCGACGTGGCGACCGATTCGGGGAACAGCACCGCGGAGTTCGTGTCGTATCCGGGTGTGAAATCGAGGAAGCGGATGGGCACGAACAGCGCGTTCGAGAACTCGCACGCCTCCAGCTCTCCCACGAAGTCGGGCCAGATCACCTCGACGAGCACGGCCTCGAGGTGCCGGTCGCTGCTGCCGTTCTGCGTGTACATGGGGAACACGACGAGATGGCGGACGCCGTCGCGGCGGTCGAGCTGCGGCTGGAACGCGATGAGCGACTCCAGGAAGTCGGGCACCCCGAATCCGCCCTCCGCCCAGGCGGCGAGGTCGTCGTCGAGCGCCTCGAGGTAGGCGGTGTCGTGCGGGAACGAGGGTGCGAGCGCGGCGACGCCGTCGCGGATGCGCGCGATCAGCCGCGCGGCCTCCTCGTGGTGCTCGGTCTCGGGGATCGAGCCGTCCTTCACCTGGAACGCCTGAAGCGCGGTGGCGGCGGCCTTGAGATCGAGCCAGGCCGGGTGCGTCATCAGGGCCGCGGCGTCCTCGACGACCTCGGGTTCTCCTACGATGGCGGACCCGGCGGCGGGGGCGGTGGTGATGATGCGTGCGGATGCGGACATGGTGAACCTCCAATCGTCGCTCCCGAGCCTACGGACGACTCCCCGCGCGAGTGAGCCCTTCACCGCGCATCCGTTGCGTCTGAACCGCGGATGGGCGCATGTTCGTTGCGTGGAACCCCACCAGCAGCGCTGCGTCCGGGCGCGGGCGCTACTCGACTGGAGGCGGGCGCTACGCGGCCGGAGGTGGGGAGGAGGCGAGCACGGCGTCGATCAGGCCCGGGAAGCGGGCGTCGAGCTCCGTGCGGCGCAGCTGGATGGCGTGGGTGCGCCCGCTCACGATGGTGCGCGTCAGACCGGCCTCGCGAAGGGCCTTGAAGTGGTGCGACAGCGTCGACTTCTGCACGTCGAACCCCCAGTCGTCGGCGTGCTTCGAGTGCGGCTCTCCGTCGGCGAGCACGCGCACGATCTGCAGTCGGATGGGGTCGCCCAGGGTCCGGAGCACCTCGACGAGCTCGACCTCCTCGATCGGAGGGGACGGGTACGGGTCGGGCATCGGACACCTATTGTTTGACAACCATCGAACAATGTCGTACCTTCACCGTATGACATCGATCGAACGATCGTACCGCACCTCCCTTCCCCCGCTGCTCCTCCTCGCCCTCGCGATGTTCGTCGTGGGCACCAACGCCTTCGTCATCGCCGGCCTCCTGCCCGACATCGCCGGCGACCTCGGCGTCTCCCCGACCGAGGTCAGCTACTCCATCACCAGCTATGCGATCGTGGTGGCCGTCGTCTCCCCGCTCGTCTCGATCGTGCTCGCGCGAGTGCCGCGCCCGGTGCTCATGGCCGCGGGGTTGGCCGTGTTCGCGCTCGGCACCGCGGTCGCCGCGGCCAGCGACTCCGTCGGCTGGTTCATCGCCGGCCGTACCCTCTCGGGTCTGGGTGGAGCGGCGCTCGTCCCCACGGCCACCGCCTCCGCCGCCCTGCTCGCCCGCCCCGAACGACGCGGGCAGGCACTCGCACTCGTCGGTGCGGGCTTCACGCTGGCCACCGCGGTCGGATCGCCGTTCGGCACGGCATTCGGGGGAGCGGCCGGCTGGCGGACCCCGATGTGGATCCTGGTCGGCATCGCCGCGGTGCTCATCGTCCTGATCCCGCTCGTCGTCCGAGGGGTGCCGGTGTCCGCCCCCGTCTCGTTGCGCAGGCGACTCGCCCCGCTCGCCGAGCCCCGCATCCTGGCCCTGCTGGCGACCACCTTCCTCATGATCGCCGGGTTCAACGTGGTGTACATCTTCAGCTCCGCGGTCACGGCGGAGGCGACGGGCGGCTCCGGCGCGCTGCTGGCCGTCCTGCTGCTGAGCTACGGCGCCGCGGGTGTGATCGGCAACCTGGTGGCGGGACCGGCGACCGACCGCCTCGGCAGCCGCCTCACGGCGATCGTCGCCCTGGGCGGTCAGGTCGCGGCGCTCGGGGTCCTCACGTTCGTGGAGTCGTCGTTCGTGGCCTCCATCGTGGTGTTCGCGGTGTGGGGTGTGGCCGCCTTCGCGATCGCGATCCCCGTCCAGCACCGCCTGGTGAGCGTGGACCCGGAGTCCGCCGCGCTGACCCTCGGCTGGTACTCGACCGCGATGTACGTGGGGATCGCGGTCGCCCCTCCGCTCGGCACCGCCGCGCTCTCCCTCGGCGGCCCCATCGCGCTCCCGATCGCCGGCGCGGTCGTCACCGCCCTCGCCCTCGCGTTCTTCCTCACCGCGTCCACGCGCCGCCGCCGCGCCGCCGCATCCGCGGCAGTGCCCGCGCCCGCGGCAGCGCCCGCGTCCGCGTCCGCGCCGGCGGACGTGCCCGAGCCCACCCCCGCGCCGGCGGACGTGCCCGAGCCCACCCCCGCGCCCGCGGACATCTCCGCCTGCATGCCGCGCTGACCTTAACAGTTCCGCCACACTCCTGGCGCTTCGCCACCTGCATGCGCATGGCGAAGCGCCAGGAGCGTGGCGAAACCCGGAGGCGCGCTACGGGCGGGGGCCGGGGATCTCGCCCGAGCCGCGCACGACGAGGCGCGGGCGGAGGCGCACCTGCTGGAACGCGCGGCGGTCGCCGGCGACGCGGCGGAGCAGCAGGTCGGCGGAGAGCTCGCCCATGGTGGCGGGATCCTGCGCGATGACGGTGACGCCGGGGTCGAGCACGTCGCTCAGCTCGAAGTCGTCGAAGCCCACGAACGCGTGGGTCGCGATCTCGCCGCGCGCCTTGAGATGGCGGAGCAGCCGGACGCTCCACCGGTTGTTGCCGGCGAAGATCGCGGTGGGCGGGTCGTCGAGGTCGAGGATGCGGTCGACCTGGGCCTCGAGGTCGTCTCGGGTGGGGGCGGCGAGCAGCACGAGATCGTCGTCGTAGCGGATGCCCGCATCCGTCAGCGCGAGCCGGTATCCGGAGAGGCGCTCCCCGGCGGTGAAGACCGACGCGTCGTCGCCGAAGAACGCGATGCGCCGGTGGCCGTGCGAGATCAGGTGGGCGACGCCCTCGCAGGTGCCACCGGCGTTGTCGGCGAGCACCGTGTCGGCCTCGATCCCGGGGACGGCGCGGTCGACGAAGACGATGGAGCACCCCGCGGCGATCTCGGCCTCGAGGAAGGCGGGGTCGGTGCCCTGCGCCGGCGCGAGGATGATGCCGTCGGCACCGCGCGAGCTGAACGACTCGACGATCTGGCGGGAGCGGCTCGCATCCTCGTTCGACGACGCCGAGAGCAGCAGGTAGTTGTGGGCGAGCGCGACGTCCTCGACCGCGCGGGTGAGCACGGAGTAGAACGGGTCGGCGACGTCCTCCATGATGAGGCCGATGGTCGCGGTCGTGCCCTGGCGCAGCTGGCGGGCGAACTCGTTGCGCCGGAAGCCGAGGCGCTGGATGGCCTCCTGCACGGTCGCCAGGGTCTCGGCGCTGACGTATCCGTCCCGGTTCACGACTCGCGAGACGGTCTTCAGGCTCACGCCGGCCGCCGCCGCGACGTCGCTCATCGTCGCGCGGGTCCTCGTCATCGGGCCGCTCATGGCAGAAGACTAGCGGCTCTGAGTAAGACAACGTTGACAGACAACGTTGACATACCCCTTTGGGGGTCGATACGGTGACCCAGTCGGATGCGTCTGCGTCCGCAGTCACCATTCCTCTTTCAGTGTCGAAAGGCCCCCGCATGCCGGTCGCTCCCTTCGCCCACCCGCGCTCCTCGCGAAGGCGCTCCACACGATCCGGGCGGCTCGCCGCACCGATCGTGGTGGCCGCCGTCGTCGCCGCCATGATCCCGCTGGCCTCGGTGGCCCCGGCTCAGGCCGCGAGCCAGACCGAGTTCTTCAACTCGTTCGAGACCGATCAGGCGGCTCCGTTCGCCGATCGTGTCGAGCTCGCCGCCGACGGCACGCCGCTCCAGCAGAACGTCGAGGGCCCCGGCGGCGGCAGCCTGCTCGGCAGCGTCAAGACCGTGACGGCGAGCGGCGAGAACGCCCCCAACGAGGCGGCCATCTGGGCGGCCGACGGGAACCCCGGCACCAAGTGGCTGGTCTTCCAGCCGCAGGGCTGGCTGCAGTACCAGCTGCAGAACGTCGCCACCGCCGTGACATACACGCTCACCTCCGGCAACGACGCTCCCGAGCGCGACCCCAAGCAGTGGGTGCTGAAGGGCTCGACCGACGGCAGCACGTGGGTCGACCTCGACACGCAGACCAACCAGACGTGGGCGGATGCGGACCGCGGCGTCAAGAAGAGCTACACCATCCAGACCCCGGGCGCGTACTCGTACTACAAGCTCGACGGTATCGTGAACCACTCCGGCGGCCTCATCCAGCTCGCCGACTGGGACCTCGTCGCCGAGGTCGACCCGAGCGCCCCTGCCGCGCCGGTGACCACCGGCGTCGCCACCGGCCCGAGCTCCGGCTACAACATGAAGGCGCGCGTCGGTTGGACCGGCACGCACTCGCTTCGCTACGCGGGCGAGCACAGCGCCGCCGGTGAGGCGTCGTTCACGAACCGCCTCTTCGACGTCGACGTCGCCGTGGGTGCGACCAGCCGTCTGAGCTACATGATCTTCCCCGAGCTCACCGCCAACGACCTGCAGTACCCGTCGACCTACTCGGCCGTCGACCTGCGGTTCAGCGACGGCAGCGAGCTCTCCGACCTCAAGCCCGTCGACATCTACGGCATCGACGCCACCGCCGAGGGTCAGGGTGCCGGCAAGGTGCTCTACCCGAACCAGTGGAACCAGGTCGAGATCGACCTCGGCACCATCGCCGCGGGCAAGACCGTGACCGCGGTGCAGTTCCACTACGACAACCCCGGCGGCACCGCCGACACCGCGTTCGGCGGCTACCTCGACGACATCCGCATCGAGTCCGCCCCGGCGACCATCGACGGATCGAGCCTGACGAACTACGTCGACACCCGCCGTGGCACCAACTCCTCGAGCGCGTTCTCGCGCGGCTCGAACGAGGCCATCACCGCGATGCCCAACGGGTTCAACTTCCTCGTCCCGCTCACCAACGCCGGCGCCAACTCCCGCGAGTACTCCTGGCAGCAGGACAACGACGACAGCAACCGCACCCGGTTCGAGGGCCTCGGCTTCTCGCACGAGCCGAGCCCCTGGATGGGCGACCGAAACCAGTTCTCGGTGATGCCCGTGTCGGGATCCGGCACCCCCGCCGGTGACTGGCACGCGCGCGCCGACCGCTTCGGTCACGACAACGAGACTGCGCAGCCCGACTACTACGGCGTGACGCTCGACAGCGGCGTCAAGGCCGAGGTCACTCCGACCGACCACGCGGCCGTGATGCGCTTCACGTTCCCCGGCGACTCGGGCAGCATCGTCCTCGACGCCCCGAACGGCTCGACGAACGAGGGCAGCCTGAACATCGCCGCCGACGGCACCGTCACGGGATGGGTCGAGAACGGCGCCGCGGGCGACACCGGCCGCACGCGCATGTTCATCTACGGCGTGCTCGACCAGGCGCCCACCAGCACCGGTACCGCCCAGGGCGGCCGCCAGCTGACCAAGTTCGCGAAGTTCAGCTTCGGCGCGGGCGACGACCACCAGGTCCTGCTCCGCGTGGCGACCAGCTATCTGAGCCTCGACCAGGCGCAGCAGAACCTCGCCATGGAGGTCGGCGGCCAGGGCTTCGACCAGGTCCGCGACACCGCGAGGTCGGCGTGGAACGACCGCCTCGGCGTGCTCGAGGTCGAGGGCGCCACCGAGACCGAGCTGCGCACCACGTACAGCAACCTCTACCGCCTGAACCTCTACCCGAACTCGCAGTTCGAGAACACCGGCACGGTCGACGCGCCCGTGTACCAGTACGCGAGCCCGGTGACGAAGGGCGGCGCGAGCACCGCCGAGACGACCGGCGCGGTCGTCAAGGACGGCAAGATGTACGTCAACAACGGCTTCTGGGACACCTACCGGACCGTCTGGCCGATGTACTCGATCCTGTATCCGGATCTCGCCGCCGAGCTGGTGGACGGCTTCACGCAGCAGTACCGCGACGGCGGCTGGATCGCCCGCTGGTCCTCGCCCGGGTACGCCAACATCATGACGGGCACGTCCTCCGACGTCGCGTTCGCCGACGCCTACGTGCGCTCGGTGCCGCTGCCGGATGCGCTGGCCACCTACGACGCCGCCATCAAGAACGCGTCGGTGCCGTCGTCGAACGACAGCGTGGGCCGCAAGAGCCTGAACTCGTCGATCTTCCTCGGCTACACGCCGGCGACCCAGGGCGAGAGCGTCTCGTGGGCCGCGGAGGGCTACATCAACGACTTCGGCATCGGCAACATGGCCGCCGCCCTCGCGAACGACCCGCGCACGCCGGCCGACCGCGTCGAGCAGCTGAAGGAGGAGAGCGCCTACTACCTGGAGCGCGCTCGCGGCTACGTGAACCTGTTCGACCCGTCCATCGGGTTCTTCCAGGCCCGCAACGCCGACGGCACCTTCCAGACCCCGGCGGACGAGTACGACCCGAAGACCTGGTGGGGCCCCTACACGGAGACCAACGGCTGGAACTTCGCGTTCCACGCTCCGCAGGACCCGAACGGTCTGGCCAACCTCTACGGCGGCAAGCAGGGCCTCGAGGACAAGCTCGACGCCTTCTTCTCCACCCCGGAGACGACCACCGGCTCGATCCACGAGATGGTGGAGGCCCGCGACGGCCGCTACGGCCAGTGGGGCGTCAGCAACCAGGTCAGCCACCACATCCCCTTCATGTACAACGAGGCGGGAGCGCCCTGGAAGGCGCAGTCGATCGTGCGTGAGGCGCTCCAGCGCTCCTACGCCGGTGGCGCCATCGGCCAGGGCTACGCCGGTGACGAGGACAACGGCGAGATGAGCGCCTGGTACCTCTTCAACGCGCTCGGCTTCTACCCGCTCCAGGTCGGATCCGACCAGGTCGTGCTCGGGTCGCCGCTGTTCACGAAGGCGACCGTGCACCTCGCGGGCGGCAAGGACCTGGTGGTCAACGCGCCGAACAACTCCACCGCCAACAAGTACGTGCAGTCGCTGCGCGTGAACGGCGCGGAGTACACCAGCACGACGCTCGACTCGCACGTCCTCACCGACGGCGGCACGCTCGACTTCACGATGGGCTCCGAGCCCAGCGCGTGGGGCACGGGCGAGGGTGACGACCTCCCGTCGCTCACCGAGGGCTCCGACATCGCCACCCCGCTGAAGGACACCACCGAGCCCACGCTCGCCTCGGTGTCGAGCGCGGGCGGCGAGAACGTGGCCGCGCTGACGGACGACTCGTCGCGGACGCAGGTCACCTTCGCCGGGGCCACCCCGTCGGTCACCGTCACCTACAAGGGCGCCAGCCAGGCGCCGAGCTTCTACACGCTCACCTCGGGAGCGGCGAAGGCCGACCCGTCGGCGTGGAAGCTCGAGGGCAGCGACGACGGCGTGACCTGGTCGACCCTGGACGAGCGGAGCGGACGCACGTTCGCGCAGCGCAACCAGACGGTCCCGTTCCAGATCGAGCGCCCGGCTCCCTACCAGCAGTACCGCCTCACCGTCACGGCGGGCGACCCGACCATCGCGCTGAGCGAGATCGAGCTGCTCACCGACGGCACCGGCGCCCAGGCCGCCGACCTGCGCTTCAGCGCAGCCGACGGGCTCGCCGCCTCCTCGGGCGTCGAGAAGGAGTTCGCGCTCGGCATCGCCTCGGGCGGTGTCGCCGAGGGCTACTCGGCCACGGTCGACTGGGGCGACGGATCGGCGCCTGTCCCGGCGAAGCTCGGTGCGGCAGACCTCGGCAACACCCCCGTGTCGGCCGGCCACGAGTACGCGCTTCCCGGCGTGTACCAGGCCCGGGTCACCCTCACCGACGGAGTCACCACCACGATCGGCCTCGTGTCGATCACCGTGGCCTACGTCGAGGAGGGCAGCCTCCTCGCCGCGTACGACAACGTCTGCATCGGCGACGACGGCATCGGCGGCGCGAACTGCGACGCCAAGGGCATCTCGTACTCGCGTCAGGCGCTCATCGCGGCCGGCGTGACGTTCGGCAAGCCCATGCAGGTGCCCGGCACCGACCTGAGGTTCACCATCCCGGCGCTGCCGGTGGGTGCGCCCGACAACGCGACCGGAGACGGGCAGACCATCGCGGTCGACCTCGGCGCCGGCGCGACGCAGCTCTCGTTCATCGGAGCCGCGACCGAGAAGAACCAGGACACGACGGCGACGGTGACCTTCACCGACGACACGACGGCGTCGATCCCGCTGCAGTTCTCCGACTGGACGAAGGGCGGCAACCAGTCCGCCACCGCGCCCTACGGGAACATCGAGGTCGTGAAGTCGGCGTACCGCCTGGTCGGCGGCAGCCAGAACGGTGCCGCTCCGTACTTCTTCTCGACGGTGCCCTACACCGTCCCCGACGGGAAGACCGTGGCGAGCATCACGATGCCCGACCAGCCCGGTGAGCCGAGCGTGGAAGGACGCGTACACGTGTTCGCCATCGCCTCGGACGGCGAGCTGCCGGTCGACACCTCCTTCACCGCTACGGCGGGGGCGGATGTGACGGGCACCGCGGGCGAGTCGCTCACGGCCGCTCTCGCCACCGTCGTGCCGACCGACCCGAAGGCCGAGGCGCCGCTGGCCCGCGTCCAGTGGGGCGACGGCACGGTGACCGAGGATGCGACGATCACGACGGGCGCCGACGGCTCGATGGCGCTCAGTGGGACGCACACCTACGCGGCGGCCGGGACGTACACGGTCTCCGTCACGGTGGCGACCACGGCGGCGACCTCGCAGCTCACGCTGAAGGCGACCATCGCGGCCGCTCCGGTCTACACGACGGCGATCACCGCCGACCCGGCCGACAAGGTGCTCGCGGGCACCTCGGTGGCGGTCAGCGGCACCGGCTTCAAGGCCGGCGAGAGCGTCGACGTGGTGCTGCAGACCTCGCCCGAGGTCCGGCAGACGGTGACCGCCGGCTCCGACGGGGCGATCTCCGCCTCGCTCACGGTGCCGTCGGACGCGCAGCCCGCGATCTACGCGATCGTCGCGACCGGCGCCGAGTCGGCCATGCCGGCGACCGCCACCATCCAGGTGGTACCGCCGACCGTCGATCCGGTCTACAACCCGCAGATCCACCTCGACTCCGACTCGGCTCGCCCCGGCGAGCTGGTCACGGTGATCGGAGAGGGCTTCGCGCCCGGCGAGACCGCGCACGTGGTCTTCCACTCCGACCCTGTGGAGGTGGGCACGGCGGTCGCCAGCGACAAGGGCGCCATCGCCCTCACGTTCGCGGTGCCGGCCGACGCCGAGATCGGCGACCACACGGTCACCGTGACCGGCGAGGTGTCGAACATCCCCGTGTCGCTTCCGTTCCAGGTGCTGCCCCCGCGCACGCCCGGTGACGGCAGCACCGGGGTGACCGGACCGGCGAGCGGCTCGGCCGCGTCGCACCTGAGCAACACGGGTGCCGACACGCTGGGCGCAGGCCTCGCCGGGGGCCTCGCGCTCCTGGTGATCCTCGCCGGGGGTGCGCTGCTCCTGATGCGCCGCCTCCGCCGGAGCCGCGCCTAGCGGTCGGCGTGGCCCGCGGTAGTCTCCCCACCCGCCGCGGGCCACGTCGAACGGCGAGAAGACGCCCCTCTCACTCTCCCAGAGGGGCGTCTTCTCGCGTCTCGACGGTACGCGTCGCACGCGGCGCAGCGCGGCGCAGTGCGGCGCGGGGGCGGCGTGCGGAGGGGCGGGGTCGGGGGTGCGCGGTAGCGTGGCGGCATGGCGATCGAGGTGCGGCCGGCGACGGTGTTCGCCGACGTCGCGACCATGGTGGGGCCGAAGAACCCCGACTCGAACGTGTGCTGGTGCCTCAGCTACCGCCTCCGCTCGAAGGAGAACCTGTCGCTCGCGCGGCGGGAGCGCGGTGAGCGCGTGAAGCAGCTGGTGCGCGAGACCCCGGCGCCCGGGGTGCTCGCCTACGAGGGCGACGAGGTCGTGGGGTGGGCGGCCGTGCATCCCCGGGCCGACACGTCGTTCGCCACGAACCGCAGGATCCCGCACGTCGACGACCTCGACGTCTGGTCGTTGTGGTGCATCCGGGTGCGGCCGGGCCACCGTGGTCAGGGTGTCTCACACTCGCTCGTCGCCGGCGCGGTCGACTTCGCCCGGTCGTCCGGGGCGCCCGCGATCGAGGCGTACCCCGTCGACAACGGCGGCGAGCGGGTCGACCTCACGATGGCGTACGTGGGCACCCGGGCCCTGTTCGAACGGGCGGGCTTCACGAAGGCCGCCGACACCACGTCGGTGATCAACGGATTCCCGCGCGTGATCATGCGATTGGAGCTGACATGACGGATGCGCCGAGCACCGGCACCCCGCTCTCCGGTGCCGAGACACCCGACCTGCCGGAGTTCACCGAGCCGCCCGCCGAGCCCCTCGCGTTGGCGCGGGAGTGGCTCGCCGCCGCCCGCGAGATCGGCGTCGCCGAGCCGCTGTCGATGACGCTCGCGACCGCCGCGCAAAGCGGATCCGTGAGCGCCCGATCCGTCGACGTGAAGCGGATCGACGACACCGGACTCGTCTTCGGCACCTCGCTCGACAGCCGCAAGGGCGGCGTCCTGCTCGAGAACCCGCACGCCGCCCTGCAGGCGTACTGGCGCGAGACCATGCAGCAGCTGCGATTCGAGGGGCGCGTCGAGATCCTCGACGACGCCGAGTCGGATGCGCTCTTCGCCGACCGGTCACCCCGCTCCCGAGCCGCGACCGCCGTCGCGCGCCAGTCGACGCCGTACGAGGGCGGACCTGCGGAGGGCCGAGCGGCGCTGGCTGCCGCGGCCGCCCGCCTGCTCGACGACAGCGGCGACGATGTGCCCCGCCCGGTGGCGTGGCGGGCGATCCGCCTCGTGCCCGACGAGGTCGAGTTCTGGCTCGGGCGCCGCGATCGCCTGCACCGGCGGCTGCGATACACCCGCTCGGGCGGGGGATGGATCGCGGACCACCTGCAGCCCTGAGCCGGTCGTCTCAGGCCTCGATCTCACCCCTGGTCAGCGCACGGGTCGGACGCTAGGGTCGCTGCATGACGACAACGGGGGACGGGGCGGCTCTCGCCCGAGTGAAGGCGCATCCGGTGGCCAGGGGTCTGGGCATCGCCGGGATCGTGATCGGACTGATCGCGGTGGTGATGCCGCTCGCGATCGTGATCTGGGCTCTGCTGCCCGGCCAGATGAACGCGGCCTGGTACCTGCTGGCCGTCATCCCGCTGTCCATCCTGATCGCCGCGCTGGGCTTCGTGCTGTCGCTCGTGGGCCTCATCGTCGGCTTCGCCTCGAAGCTCGGGACCCCCGTCGCCGCGATCGTGGGCGCGGTGCTCAACGTCCTCGTCCTCGCGCTGGCACTGTTCGCCACGACGGGCGGCTTCTCCTCCTTCTGATCCTTCTGAGCGCTTGCGCGCTACGCGTCTGCCGGGGCGTCCTCGATGAGGTGGAGCTGCGTGCCGTCCGGGAGAGGTCGCGTGAGGGCAGGTCGGGGATCGCCCTGTCGACCATCGGGCTCGAGCGACCTAGGCCGGGAGCCAGCCCTCGATCGTCTGCACGATCTCGGGGTCGTCGGGCTTCGTGCGCGGGCTGAAGCGGCGCACCTCACCCGTGGGGCTCACGACGAACTTCTCGAAGTTCCAGGTGATCCGGCCCGACTTGCCCTCCGCATCCGGCACACCCGTGAGCTCCTTGTAGAGCGGATGCGCATTGCGTCCGTTCACCTTCACCCGCTCCGACATCGGGAAGGTCACACCCCAGGTCGCGGAGCAGTACTCCTCGATCTTCTCCTCGCTGCCGAGCTCCTGCAGGAACTGGTTGCTGGGGAAGCCGATGACGGTGAAGCCGCGCTCGCCGTACGTCCGCTGCAGCTCCTCGAGCTGCTCGTACTGAGGGGCCAGGCCGCAGCGGGAGGCCACGTTCACCACGAGCGTCACACGCCCGTCGGCCAGCTTCCCGAAGGTGGTCTGCTCACCCTTGATGGTGGTCACCGCGATGTCGTCGAGTTCGCTCACGCCGCCACACTACGCCTCTCGACTGCGCCAGAGCCCAGCCAATCTCCCCGCGATCTCCGGCAGCTCCAGCCGGTGTTCCGCGAGCTCGACGAAGAGGTCGTCGTCACGGTCACCACCGACGTATCTGTACCCGTTGGCCAGGAGGATCATGTCGGCCGTCAGCACAGCTAGCCTCTCGTTGCCGTCGAGCAGGGGATGGCTCCGACTGATGGAGTCGATGACCGCTGCGACCTTCACCAGCGGATCCCGATAGACCTCGTTGCCGTAGATCGTCAGGTTCGCTCGCTGAAGGGCAGATTCGAGGAGCCCGATGTCGCGCACCTGTGGAGTCGGCAGTACGGCTACCCGCGCGTACGTCTCGAGAACCTCCGCCGCATTGGGGACGTGCAGTCGCGTCATCGATCGGCGAGGCGGCGGAGCGTGCCCTCGTGGATCTCCTGAATGCGATCGGCCAGCGTAGCGGGATCGAATCGGTCAGCCTCGATCAAGCGGTTCAGTGCGATGTCGACCACCTCGCGGACAGAGGACGCTCCCGTGATCGCCTTGGCGAGCTCGATCTTCTCTCGGTCGATGTCGACGCTGGTGATGGTCACGAGAACCGCCTTGTATAAGCCCTATACATGATGCGGCCCATCCTTTCCGCCGTGGGTGGGGCGGGATCGAGCGTCGGAGGTCGAGCGTAGGGTGCGGGTACCGAAGGCATAGAACGGAGAGGGAGGCGGCATGAGCGGCATCGACCTGGCATCGAGCGAGCACGAGAAGGCGAGGCGGATGCTCGCCGAGGAGCTGATCGCCTGGTTCACGACGGTGGGGCCCGACGGCACACCTCACGCGGTACCGGTGTGGTTCTTCTGGGACGACGGGCGCGCGTGGGTGTTCAGTCGGCCTGAGACCGTGAAGGTGAAGCACGTCGCGGCCGGGTCGCGCGTGGTGCTGCACCTCAACGCGGGTGGCGAGTTCGGCGACGACGTGGTCATCCTGACGGGCACGGCCGAGATCGATCCCCGCGGCGCCGCCGAGGTGCTGACCGGCTTCCGCGAGGCGTACGAGAGCAAGTACTCCGCTGCGATAGCGGACTACGGGATGCCGCTCGAGCAGATCGGCGAGTCGTTCAGCACGGCGATCGCCTTCACCCCGGAGAAGCTGCAGACCTGGTGACCTGCTTCCGCGCCGCACGCCGCTCAGGCAGGGCGCGAGAGGAAGCGGGCGGCGAGGGAGGCGCCCAGGCCCCCGTCGAGGACGACGCCGTGAGCCGCGCCGCGGAGGATCGCCAGACGAGCCCGCGGAATGGCGTGCACCATGAGGCGCGCGCTGTCGGGCGGGGTGAGGCGGTCGGTCGAGCCGTGCAGCACGAGCGTGGGCGCGCCGATGCGGCCGAGCTCGGCGAGGGCGTCGTGACGGCGGCTGGCGAGGTAGTGGGCCTGGCGCGACCGCGCATCCGTCGTCACCACCAGCAGCGACCGCGCCACGTCGACCGGCACGTCGTCGCCGAAGAAGAAGGGGCGGATGCGGGCGATCTCGCCCGAGCGGAGCGCCGCGCCCGCCTCCGGGTCGCGGGTGGTGGTGTGACGGTCGCCGGAGTTCGTGGCAGCGAGCACGAGACGTTCCAGCCGGGACGGATGGTCGATCGCGAACCACTGCGCCACCCGGCCGCCCATCGAGTGGCCGAGCAGGTCGACGCGGTCGAGGCCCGCCGCATCCAGTACGCGCACGAGGTCGGCGGCGAGGTCGCGGGTCGAGAAGATCCCGGTCGCGCTCGGGTCGCTCGCACCCGTGCCCCGGTGGTCGACGAGCACGAGGGGCCGGCCCTCGCCCAGCACGGGAGCGGCGAGGCGCCAGGATCGGTGGTCGACCGCCTGTCCGGGCACGAGCAGCAGGGGGCGCCCCGCGCCGCGGCCGAGGGTCCAGGCGGCGAGCCGGGTGCCGTCCGCGGCCGTCGCGCCCGCGATCGGGACGGCGTCGGGGAAGGCCGGCGACAGCGGCGGAGTGGTGCCGGTCCAGCGGGCCGCCCCGGTCGCGCCCGCGCCCGCCGTGCCGCCGCCCGCGCCCGCCGTGCCGCCGCCCGCGCCCGCCGTGCCGCCGCCGCCCGTGCCGCCGCCGCGCGCGTTGCCGCTCATCGCCGCCCGAGCGGCGTCCAGCCCACGGGCAGGGGCCCGTCGACGTCGGCGCGCTCCCGATCGACCTCCGCAGACCAGCCCTGCGCTGCATCCGCCGGCCCGTCGAACCCGCCGCGCGCGACGCGGAACCCGAGGTCCTCGAGGGTGGTGCGCGGTGCGCCGCCGCGGCGGGTGGAGGCACGGACACTCCACGCATCGTCGGCGAAGCCGCCGCCGCGGAACACCCGGTAGTCGCCGTAGCGGGCGGGGTCGAGGAGGTCCCAGCACCACTCCCACACGTTGCCGAGGGTGTCGAAGAGGCCGTAGACGTTCGGCATCCGACCGCCGATGTCCTGGGGAGCCGTGAGGCCGTCGGCCGCGGTCCACGCCACCTCCTGCAGGGGGCCGTAGTGCGCTCCGGTCGAGCCGGCCCGGCAGGCCAGCTCCCACTCGGCCTCGGTGGGCAGGCGGAACCCGTCCGCATCCACGTGCCAGGTCACCTCCTCGCCGTCGACGCCGTACGCCGGGTCCAGTCCCTCCCACTCGGAGGCGGCGTTGCAGAACCGCACGGCGCGCAGCCAGCTGACGCCCGTCGCCGGCCGGCGCGGATGCGCGGCCGACTCGCCGAGCATCTCGGCCAGCTGCTCCTCGGTGACCGGGTAGCGCGCGAGTTCGAACGGCTCGAGCTCGACGCTCCATCGGACCTTCCGGCGTGCGTCGTGGAGCCCCACGGTCCCCCCGGGGATCTCCGCCATCTCGATGTCCACCCCACCATCCTCCCAGCGCTACCGGGCGTGGGCCGCGGCCGCAGCGGGCACCCGCACCTCGGCTTTCGCGCCCTGTGTGGCGTCTCGCTGCGCCAATGGCCCCGCGAGACGCCAGGGAGGGCGCGAAACCCCGCGCCCCACCCGCCCGTCCGCACCCGCCCGTGGCGGCGGCGGCCGGGCTACGGGACGATCGAGTCCACGTAGCCCCCGTCTACACGCACCGCGGCGCCCGTGGTCGCCGAGGCGAGCGGCGAGGCGAGGTAGCAGACCAGGTTCGCGATCTCCTCCGGCTCGATGAGCCGCTGGAGCAGGGACTGCGGCCGGTGGCTGCGCATGAACTCGCGCTGCGCCTCGTCCCACGGCAGGGAGCGGTCGACGAGCTGGTAGACGAAGTCCTCGACGCCCGGCGTGTGCGTCGGGCCGGCGATCACGGAGTTGACGGTGACGCCCGAGCCTGCGGCCGCCTTCGCGAACCCGCGCGAGACCGCGAGGAGCGCTGTCTTCGAGGCCCCGTAGTGGATCATCTCCTCGGGGATCACGAGGGCGGAGTCGCTCGCGATCGAGAGCACCCGTCCCCACCCGCGGTCGATCATGCCCGGCAGGGTCATCCGGATGAGGCGGGCGGCGCTGAGCACGTTGGTCTCGAAGAAGCGCCGCCACTCGTCGTCGTCGATCTCGAGCGGCGGGACGGCCCCGAAGATCCCGAGGTTGTTGACGAGCACGTCGACGTCGCCGGCCGATTCCCGCAGCCGGTCGGCCCCCTCCTGCGTGGTGACGTCGGCGACCGCGTTCACCAGCTCGGCGTCGGGCAGCTCCGACCGCATCCGCTCGATCGCCGACCGCACCGAGTCGTCGCTGCGCCCGTTGATCGCCACGCGCGCTCCCGCCCCGGCGAGGCCCCTCGCGATGGCGTACCCGATCCCCCCGGTCGAGCCCGTCACCGCCGCCGTCTTGCCCGTCAGATCGATCTGCATCGCGCATCCTCTCGTCGACACCCCATTCCAGCACCCTGTCCACCGGGTCGCATCCGGGCGGATGCACCAGACTGGAAGGATGAACCCGACAGAGCAGTTCCGGGCCGCGCGCGACATCCTCCTCGCCCACCGCACCGACGCGGAGGCGGCGGAAGCCGAGTTCCGGTGGCCGGATGTGGGGCCGCACTTCAACTGGGCCGTCGACTGGTTCGACGCCATCGCGATCGGCAACGAGAGGCCCGCGCTGTGGATCGTCGAGGAGGACGGCTCCGAGACGGTGGTGAGCTTCGACCGGATGCGCTGGCGCTCCGACGAGGTCGCCGCCTGGCTGCACGCGCAGGGTGTGGAGCAGGGCGACCATGTGATGCTCATGCTCGGCAACCGCGTCGAGCTGTGGGAGTCGATGCTGGCGATCATGAAGCTCGGCGCCGTGATCCTCCCCACCACGGTGCTGCTCTCGCCCGCCGACCTCGCCGACCGGCTCGACCGCGGCGAGGTGACGCACGTCATCGCCGACGCCTCTGAGGCGGCGAAGTTCGAGGGGCTCCCCGAGGCCGAGGACGTGGTGCTCATCGCGGTGGGCGGCCCGGTCGATGGCTGGCTCGAGTACGACGACTCCATCGACGCTGAGGGCATCGCCCCGTCCGTCGTCGTCGACACCGACGACCCGTGCCTCGTCTACTTCACGTCGGGCACCACGTCGAAGCCGAAGATGGTGGTGCACACCCACGAGTCGTACCCTGTGGGCCATCTCAGCACGATGTACTGGCTCGGCGTGCAGCCGCGCGACGTGCACCTCGCGATCAGCTCGCCCGGGTGGGGGAAGCACGCCTGGAGCTGCTTCTTCGCGCCGTGGATCGCCGAGGCGACCGTGTTCGTCTACAACTACACGCGCTTCGACGCCGCCGCTCTGCTGCGCCGGCTCGACGAGGCGGGCGTGTCCAGCTTCTGCGCCCCGCCGACGGTGTGGCGGATGCTCATCCAGGCCGACCTGGGCACTTGCCCCCGGGCGCTTCGCGAGATCCTCTCGGCGGGTGAGCCGCTGAACCCCGGGGTGATCGCGAAGGTCGAGGAGTCGTGGGGTCTCACCATCCGCGACGGCTACGGCCAGACCGAGATGACCGCGGTGATCGCCAACCCGCCGGGCCGTCCGATCGTGCCGGGCGCGATGGGCCGGGCGCTGCCGGGTGTCGCCATCGAGATCGTCGACCCCGTCACGGGCGAGCCGGCGGACACCGGTGAGATCTGCCTCGCGCTCGATCCGGAGCCGGTGAACCTGATGTCGGGCTACCTCGGCGACGACGAGCGCACCACCCGCGCCCGCGCCGACGGCCGGTTCCACACCGGCGACGTCGCCACCCGCGACGGGGACGGCACGATCACGTTCGTGGGCCGCACGGACGACATCTTCAAGTCGTCCGACTACAAGGTGTCGCCGTTCGAGGTCGAGAGCGTGCTGCTGCAGCATCCGGCCGTCGCCGAGTCGGCCGTCGTGCCGGCTCCGGATGCGACGAGGCACAACGTCGTGAAGGCGTACGTGGCGCTCGCTGAGGGCTGGGTCGCGGATGCGGCCACCGCCGAGGCGATCTTCAGCCACTCCCGGGAGCAGCTCTCCGCGTACGAGCGGGTGCGCAGGATCGAGTTCTTCGTGCTGCCGAAGACCATCTCGGGCAAGATCCGTCGTGTCGAGCTGCGGGAGCGCGAAGAGGCGGCCTTCGAGCGCGGGGAGCGCCTCGCGGACGAGCACCGAGCGGACGAGCACCGCGCGGACGCCCGCTGATGGCGCACCTGCAGGTCGCGCTCAACGGCGACAGCACGCATCCGGCCATGCCCCGCACCGCCGACGAGATCGCACGCGACGCGGCGGGGTGCGTGGCGGCGGGCGCGACCCTGCTGCATCTCCACGCGTTCGACGACGATGGGCGCGAGTCGCTCGAGCCGACGCACGTGGGCCGGATGCTGCGCGCGGTGCGGGCGAGCTGCCCCGGCATCCCCCTCAACGTGACCACCTTCGCCGAGATCGAGCCCGATCCGCGGCGTCGGCTCGAGCTGGTGAGCGGCTGGACGGAGCTGCCCGACCTCATCTCGGCCAACCAGGGCGAGCAGGGGATCGACGACCTGTCGGCGCTGCTCGTCTCGCGCGGTGTGGCGATCGAGGCCTGCGTGCTCTCGGTCGCGGATGCGGAGCGGTTCGTCGCCCTCGGCGGCTGGGATCGGTTCGAGCGCCTGGTGATCGAGGCGATGGACCCGGATCCGGAGACGGCGCTCGGGCTGATCGGAGAGATGGAGGCGGTGGTGGCCGCCGCCGGCGTCGGCCTCGAGCAGCTGGAGCACGGCATCGGGCACGGGACGTGGGCCGTGGTCGAGCGGGCCGCGCGCCTCGGCAAGGGCGTCCGGATCGGCCTCGAGGACGTCGGGACGCTGCCCGACGGCTCCGTCGTCGGCTCGAACGCGGAGCTCGTCGTCGCGACCAGGCGACTCACCGGGACGGACTAGACCTCGGCCCCCTCCTGGACGGGGGTAGGCGGCCCGGGTCCCTTCTCGGATAGCGTGATCCCACGGCCGTGACGAGCGGCTCGGATCATGGGGGAACCGACCTAGATGAGATCACTCACCAGGGCCGTTGCGCAGTGCGCGGCAGTCACCATCGCCGCAGGGGCGATCCTGATGACCGCGGGCACGGCCTCCGCGGCGCCGGTCTCCGGGGTCGACCCGTCGGACAAGCTGTCCGGATGGCTCGCCGTCGCATCCGACCTCGACCTCTCGAGCGACCCGGCTGTCGCGAACGAGCAGATCGACGCCGCGACCGCGTCTCCTGGCGTGTTCGGCGCCGGCCCGACGGGGCTCCAGATCTCGGAGAACGGCATCGCCGTCACCGTCAACTACTCGACGACGCCGACCGACGCCGACGTCGCGGCGCTGGCTGCGCTGGGCACGGTCGACGACGTCGCCGCGAAGTACTTCGTGATCGCCGCGACCGTCCCCGCGTCTCAGCTCGACGCGGTCGCCGCGCTGCCGCACGTCGCGAGCGTGGCGCAGAGCCTCGCTCCGAGCACGTCGGGCTCGGCGCGTGAGGCCGTCGCCGCGCCCGTGGGCGCGGTGCCCGCGGCGGGGGATGACGACTGCCGCACCGTGCCGGCGAACCTCGCCGCCCCGCTCGACGTGCCGCTGGCGCAGGAGCTGTACGAGGTCGACGGCTCGGGCGTGAAGGTGGGCATCATCTCCGACTCGTTCGGCACCGCCGTCGATCCGCTGTCCACGCCCGCGGACGACGTCGCGGCGGGTCTGCTCCCCGGCGTCGGCAACCCGTGCGGGTACTCGCAGCCGGTCCAGGTCGTCCGCGAGTCGGCCGACCCCGGCTCGGATGAGGGCCGCGCGATGGCGCAGCTCGTCCACAGCATCGCCCCCGGCGCGACGCTCGCCTTCGCCTCGGGCGGCAACAACCAGGTGGCCTTCGCGAGCTCCGTCGATGCGCTCCTCGACGCGGGAGCCGACATCATCGTCGACGACCTCGGCTACGCCGACGAGCTCATGTTCCAGGACGGCACCATCTCGAACGCCGTGAGCGGGGCGGAGAGCCGGGGTGTCCCGTTCTTCACCGCGGCGGGCAACGACACCTCGATCGGCAGGGTCGGGCCGAGCACCGGCTCCGTCATCTCCTCCTGGGAGACCCCCGCGTACCGCCCGACCGACTGCCCCGCCGTCATCGACGCGGCGCTCGCCGAGACCGGTGAGACCGGCGACTGCCTCGACTTCAGCCCCACCGGGGCGGGCGATCCGACCGATCAGCTGCTCTACCCGAACCTCCGCGGAGGCGTCTCGAGCATCATGCTCCAGTGGGCCCAGCCGTTCGGCGCGGCCGACACGCAGCTCACTGGGGTCGTGCTCGACTCGAACGGCGCCATCGTCGGCGGAGCGCCGTTCGCCGGCGTCAACCCCGTCAGAGTCATCAACTTCACACCCACCGGAGGCGCGTACGACTTCGTGATCGTGCGGAGCACCACGGGCGGAGTGGCGGCATCGCTGCCGCGGGTGAAGTCGATCTTCCTCGGCAGCTACCTCGGCGGTGCCGAGTACTACCAGAGCGTCGGCGGCGACATCGTCGGCCCGTCGATCTACGGCCACGCCGGCACCCCCTCGGCCGTGAGCGTCGTGGCGGCGAACGCGGAGACGCCAGACACGCTCGAGCCCTTCAGCGGCACCGGCCCGGCGACGCTCTACTTCGAGCCCGTCCCGAGCACGGCCGCCCTCCCCGCGCCGATCGTCGGCGCGCCCGACGTGACCGGCGTCGACGGTGGGTGGACGAACTTCTTCGACCGCCGCCAGCCCGTCAGCGGCCGTCCGGGCGTCTACTCGTTCACCGGCACCTCGGCCTCCGCCCCGTCGGTCGCCGCCGTCGCCGCCCTCGGTCTGCAGCTCAGCCCGCAGGCCACGCCGCAGCAGGTGCGGTCGGCCCTCACGTCGACGGCCGACGAGGTGCCGAACATCTTCAACGGCGTCACCCCTGAGGATGCGACGGGTGCGGGTCGTGTCGATGCGGCGGCGTTCCTCGCCGCGCTGCCTCGTGTGCCGGTGCCGCCGGCCCCGGTGCCCCCGGCTCCTGTGCCGGTGCCCGCCGGCGGCGGCGGCAACGGCGTGCAGCTCGCCGCGACCGGCGCGGACGTGCCGGGCGCCGCCACGGGTCTCGGGCTCGGTGCCCTCGTCCTCATGGCCGGATCCGCTCTGCTCGTCGTGGGCCTGCGCCGCCGCGCCGCGCGCTCCTAGCGGCGCGGGTCGGCAGGGTCGCCTACCGCTGCTCGGCCAGACGCTCCTGCAGGGTGCGGATGGCGGAGCCCAGGACTCCCGCGGTGAGGAGTCCGGTGCCCAGCGGGCCCGACCGGTCCGTGCCGAGCGGCGGCAGCAGGCGGAGGGCCTCCCGAACCCGCTGATCGGCGGCGGCGAGCTGCCACCGGATCTCGTCGTCGACGGCGTGGGGATCACCCGGCGCGGCGAGGCCGACGGCCTTCGCCGCGTAGGCCGCGGCGCCGAGTGCGTGCGCGCCC
Source organism: Cnuibacter sp. UC19_7 (assembly GCF_042699995.1). GTDB lineage: Bacteria > Actinomycetota > Actinomycetes > Actinomycetales > Microbacteriaceae > Cnuibacter. The sequence continues at coordinate 2,010,858 of NZ_CP170560.1, read as the reverse complement.
ATGTGCGCCACGCCCGAGGCCTGCGCCGCCGCGCGCGCCGCGGCCGCTCCCGCGGGCGACGTCGCGGACGCGGCCGCGCGTCCCGCGACCAACCGCACTCGGATCTGGCCCGCGGCATCCAGCTCGCCCCGCGCGTATCCGCGTGCCCGCTCGATCGCGTCCCGCGCGCGCCCGTCGTCGGGCGCCTCGGCCTCGAACAGGGGCAGCACGCGCGAGGCGCAGTCCGCCGCCCACGCCGCCACCACCCGCCGTCGGTCGTCGCTCAGCGTCTGCGGGGAGGGCACGCCCCACTCTCTCACGCCGCCCGGATGACGCGTGGTGCGTCAGCCGTTCGTCGAACGGCGACTTGTGGCCCCTTGCGGGCTCTGGAAGGGGCTAGAGCTCGCCGCTCGACGCACCCGCGGGGCGCGGCTACGCGGGGCGGAGGAGGTAGCGGACGAGGGCGCGGGCGCCCGCCGCGGTGGTGGTGGTGTCGTGGCCGAGTGAGGAGAAGATGATCGCGCCGAGGATGGCGTCGCCGAGCTGGTCGACGGGGGCGTCATCGGGGAGCTGCCCATCCCTCACGGCGACGGAGAGGCGCTCGGCGAGGAAGCGGTTGACGCCGAGGGTCGCGCCGAGATGCTCGCCGACGACCGGATCCTCGGCCGCCGCCGCGAGGAGCGAGCGCATGAGCGCCGTGCCGTTGGGCGCCTCGAGGACCGACAGCACGACGTCGAGCCAGCTCTCCACATCCGCCAGCACGTCGCCCGTCTCGGGCACCTCGAACTCGAGGGGGAACAGGCGCCCGTCGGTGAGGCACTCGGCGATGAGCGCACCCCGCGATCGCCACCAGCGGTAGATGGTCTGCTTGCCCACGCCGGCCTCGCGGGCGATGCCCTCGATCGTGAGGTTCTCGTAGCCCACGGAGTGGAACAGGCGGGCGGTCGCGTCGAGGATGGCGTCGCGTGCCGCAGCACTGCGGACGGGCCCGGCTCGGTGCTCGTTCATCCACTCAGGCTACCCGCAGGAACTAGACGAGACGTCGCGTATTGTGAAAGCATGGCCGCTCTCCTGTACCGACTCGGTTCCTTCGCCGCACGCCGGGCCTGGGCGGTGATCGTCTCCTGGGTCGTGATCCTCGGCCTCGCCGTCACCGCGTTCCTCACCCTCGGGGGCACGCTCAGCAACAGCTTCGACATCCCCGGCACCGCGTCGGGCGAGGTGACCGACAAGCTGGCCGAGACGCTGCCCGACACGGCCGGCGGCACAGGCACTGTGGTCTACAAGACCACAGACGGGTCGGCCTTCACGGATGCGCAGAAGCAGGAGATCTCGGCGCTCGCGGCGAGCGCGCAGGACCTCGACGACGTGGCGAAGGTCATCGACCCGTTCGCGGTGACGCAGCAGCAGGCGGATCAGGCTCAGCAGCTCGCCGACGGCCAGAAGCAGGTCGCCGACGGCCGTGCCCAGCTCGAGGCCGGGCAGACGCAGCTCGACGCGGGCAAGGCGCAGCTCGACGCCGGGCAGCAGCAGCTGACCGCCGCCCGCGCGCAGGCGGAGGCCGCCGGGGCGCCCGCCGCGCAGCTCGCCGCCCTCGACGCCCAGCAGAAGGAGCTCGACGCTCAGACGGCGACCCTCCAGCAGCAGCAGGCCGAGCTCGACGCCAATCGGGCGCAGCTCGACGCGGGCGAGAAGAAGGCCCAGCTCGGGCAGCAGCTGCTCGACTTCGCCGACGGCATCGGCGTCGTCTCCGCCGACGGCTCGACCGCGATCGTCAACGTCTCGTACACCGTGCCGCGCCTCGACCTCCCGGAGGAGGTCAAGCAGGCCACCATCGCGCACTTCCAGGACTCGCCGGTCGACGGCACCACCGTCGACTTCGGCACCGACATCGCGCAGGGCGTCCCCGAGATCTTCGGTGTGGGTGAGGGGGTGGGCCTGCTGTTCGCCGCGATCGTCCTCATCGTGATGCTGGGGTCGCTGATCGCGGCCGCGCTGCCCATCGTCACCGCGCTGCTGGGTGTGGGTGTGGGGGTGACGGCGTCGCTGGCCTTCTCGGGCGTCGTCGACATGGCGTCGGTCACGCCCGTGCTCGGCGTGATGCTGGGCCTCGCGGTGGGCATCGACTACTCCCTCTTCATCGTGAACAGGCACCGGAAGCAGGTGCTCGCCGGAGTGCCCGTGAAGGAGTCGATCGGTCTCGCCACCGGCACATCCGGCACGGCCGTCGTCTTCGCCGGATCGACGGTCATTGTCGCCCTGCTCGCGCTCAACGTCACCGGCGTCCCGTTCCTCGGGCTCATGGGCACCGTCGGCGCCGCGTGCGTCGCGATCGCCGTGCTCGTCGCGGTCACCCTGGCGCCGGCCATCCTCGGCCTCGTCGGCACCCGCCTTCTGACCAAGCGCAAGCGTGCCACGATCGGGCATCACCACCACGCGAAGAGCACGGTGAAGCCGATGTCGACGGTCCGCGCCGTGCTGACGGTGCTCGCCACCGTCGCCGCATTGCTCGTGGTCGCGATCCCGGCGCTCTCGATGCGGCTCGGACTCCCCGACGGATCGAGCGAGCCCGCCGAGTCGACCAGCTACCGCTCCTACGAGACGGTCCAGCAGGAGTTCGGCGAGGGCGCGAACGGGCCTCTGCTGGTGGTCGCGACCGTGCCAGGTGGCGTGAGCGACGACGAGCTCCTCCAGACCCAGGTCGACATCGCGCAGGCGATCTCCGACCAGCCCTCGGTGGATGCGCTCGCCCCCATCGCCTCCTCCGACGACAACTCGGTGATCGCCTTCCAGGTGAAGCCGACCGAGGGGCCGAACAGCGTCTCGACCGAGCGCCTCGTGCAGGACCTCCGCTCGATGGCCCCGATCGACGGCGACATCACGCTCGGCGTGGCGGGCCAGGCAGCGATCAACATCGACATCTCCGAGGCGCTGGCCGACGTACTGCCGCTCTACCTCGTCGTCGTCGTGGGGCTGTCGCTGCTCATCATGATCGTGGTCTTCCGGTCGTTGCTCGTGCCGCTCATCGCGACGGGCGGGTTCGTGCTGTCGCTGTTCGCCACCTACGGACTGATCGTCGCGGTGTTCCAGTTCGGATGGGGCGCGTCGCTGATCGGGCTCCACAGCTTCGGGCCGATCCTGAGCTTCCTGCCTGTGATCCTGATCGGCATCCTGTTCGGGTTGGCGATGGACTACCAGCTGTTCCTCGCGTCCGGGATGAGGGAGGCGTACGTCCACGGGTCTCCTGCCCGTCTTGCGGTGGCGCAGGGTTTCCGCGCGGGGCGGTCGGTCGTGATCGCGGCCGCGCTCATCATGGTGAGCGTGTTCGGCGGGTTCATCTTCTCGGAGTCGACCCTCATCCGCTCGATCGGATTCGGCCTCGCGTTCGGTGTGCTGCTCGACGCCTTCGTGGTGCGGATGCTGCTCATGCCCGCGCTCATGCACCTGCTCGGAGGAGCGGCGTGGTGGCTGCCGCGCTGGCTCGACCGCATCATCCCGAACGTCGACATGGAGGGCGCCGCGCTCGAGCGCGACCACCCGGGCATCCAGACCGGCGGCGTGAACCTCACGAGCTGAGCGCCGAAGACCGCCGATCAGCGAGAAGGCGCCCCCTCCCGTGCGGGGAGAGGGCGCCTTCTCGCGTCTCGACGCGGATGCGTCGCGTCACGCGACCGGGACGATGAGGCCCTTCCAGGTCTGCGTGATGTAGTCCTTCGTGCGCTGGTCGGTCAGCAGCTCGTACAGCTTCTGGATGCGCGGGTCGCTCTCGAGCGCCGGGGTCGTCGCGAGCACGTTGTAGTAGCTCGAGTCGGTGTTCTCGATGACGATGGCCTGGTCCTCGGTGAGGCCCGCGGGCAGGGCGAAGGTCGCCGTGACGAAGGCCGCGTCCTGGTCGGGCACGGCGAGGGCGAGGCTCGCGTTCTCGATCTCCGTGAACTGGAAGTCCTTGGGGTTGTCGGTGATGCCGTCGAGGTTGGTGACGTCGTCGGAGACCTCGATCAGTCCCTCCGAGGCGAGGAGCTTCAGCGCACGGCCCTCGTTCGTCGGATCGTTGGGGATCGCGATCTTCGCTCCGTTCGGGAGATTGTCGGCGCTGTCGTACTTGTCGGAGTAGAAGCCGGCGGCGGGGAGGTAGACCTCGCCGACGCTCACCAGGTCTCCTCCGGACTGCGTGTTGTAGGTCTTCAGGAACGTCGAGTTCTGGAAGAGGTTCGCGTCGGTGCTGCCGTCGGAGAGCGCCGGGTTCGGGGTGTTGTAGTCGGTGAACTCGGTCCACTCGATGGTGAGGCCGGCCTCCTCGGCCAGGTTGTCCTGGACCCACTTCAGGATGTCGCCGGCGGGGGTGGCGAGCGCCCCCACCTTGATGGTGCCGAGGTCGCCGTCGGCCGAGCCGTCGCTCGAGCCGGAGCCCGACGACGAACCCCCCGAGCAGGCGGCGAGGGTGATCGCGAGGGCGCCGGTCACCAGGGCGGCGCCGGTGCGGAGAAGGGTCGATCGGACGGTCATGTGGCTACTCCTTGTGCGGGGTTGATGGTGAGCTCCGCATCCTTCGGCAGTGCTGCTGTGGTGCTCCGATGCGACACGGCGGTGGCGATCCTGGTCAGCGCGAACTGCACGATCTGCACGATCGCGAACAGGATCAGGACGACGAAGACGATGTGGACCCAGCTGTAGCGCTGGAATCCATAGGTGATCGCGACGTTCCCGAGACCGCCGCCGCCCACCACGCCGACCATGGCGGAGAAGTTGATGATCGAGGTGATCGTCGTCGACACCCCGAGGAGGATCGAGGGGAGCGCCTCCGAGAGGAGCACGCGGCGCACCAGCTGCCACTTCGTCGCGCCCAGCGAGTCCGCGGTCTCGTAGAGCCCGGTCGGCACGTCGTTGACGGCGATCTCGACCATCCTGGCGAAGAAGGGGATGGCGATGATCGTCAGCGGCACGATCGCGGCGGTGGTGCCCACGAAGGTGCCGATGATGAGCCGGGTGAGCGGGATGAGCGCGATCATCAGGATGATGAACGGCACCGACCGGCCGACGTTGACGATGAACCCGAGGACGCGGTTCACGGTGCGCGCGACCCAGACCGGGCCGAGGCTGCGCTCGAGGAACGCGCCCTTCTCGGTGCCGACGAGCAGGATGCCGAGGGGCAGCCCGATCAGGACCGTGAGGAGCGTCGCCACGCCGGTCATGTAGAGGGTCTCGAGCGTGCCCTTGAGGAGGACCTCGAGGAGGTCGCTCCAGAACGTCGGTGAACCGTAGTCGATCACGACCGGCCTCCCTTGAGGACGTCGACGAGCAGGCCCTGTCCGCGCAGGTCGGCGATGACGGCGTCGGCCGCCGTGCCCGCCACCGGCAGCGCCAGTCGCGTTCGGCCGGCCTGGGTGCCGCCGATCCGGTCGACGACCGCGCCGAGGATGCTGACGTCGAGCTGGTGGTCGCGGGCGAGTCGGGCGATCACGGGCCGGTCGGCGGTGCCGCCCGAGAACGTGATGTCGATGACCGTCGGCCCGTCGTCGGGCTGCGGCGCCGCCAGGGGGAAGAGCTGGCCCGCGAGGCGGGACCCCGGGGTGCTGATGAGCTCGGTGACCTCGCCGTGCTCGACGATCCGGCCGTCCTCCAGGAGTGCGGCCGAGGTGCAGATGCGCTTGACCACCTCCATCTCGTGCGTGATGAGCAGCACGGTGAGCCCGAGCTCGCGGTTGATCGTCTGGATGAGGTCGAGGATCGAGTCGGTCGTCTCCGGGTCGAGCGCGCTGGTCGCCTCGTCACTCAGCAGAACGGTGGGCTCGGCGGCGAGCGCGCGGGCGATGCCCACCCGCTGCTTCTGGCCGCCGGAGAGCTGCGCGGGATAGGACCCGCCGCGGCCTTCGAGACCGACCAGTTCGAGGATCTCGGCCGCACGAGCGCGCCGGCGGGCACGTGGCGTGCGGGCCGCCTCGAGGGCGAACTCGATGTTCTGCTGCACCGACCGGTTGGAGAGCAGGTTGAAGTGCTGGAAGACCATGCCGACGGAGCGGCGAGCCCGCCGCAGTCCGGCCTGATCGAGCGTGGTCATCTCCACCCCGTCGACCTCCACCGACCCGGAGTCCGGACGCTCGAGGAGGTTGACCGTCCGGAGGAGCGTGCTCTTGCCGGCACCGCTCCGGCCGACGACACCGAAGATCTCTCCTCTCGTCACCTCGAGGGAGACGTCGTCGAGGGCGCGGACGACGCCCTGGCCACGGCCGTAGGTCTTGCGGAGGTTCCGCAGCGAGATCATCCCTCGATCAGAGCATCGCCCCGGCGTGGACGGCGAATGCGGTTACGCACTGTGACGGGGAGAGTGGACATGCCGGCGGTCGCCGTCGCGGACACCCACCTCTGTCTCACGTTGACACACAGGCCCGGATGCTGTTGAGTGACCTCACCGCATGTCACCACTTCGAGGGAGAAGTATGCAGTCCTCACCCCGCCGCCGTCATCGGATGCGCCTCGGCGCCTCCGCCGTCGCCCTCCTCGGCCTGGCCGCGGGTGCGCTCGCCGCGGGAGCGGGCGGTGCCGCCGTGGCGGCGCCCGCCGCCGCTCCCGGCGAGGTCGCGGCCTCGCAGACGGTGGTGTCGGGCGATGCGCGGTTCCAGGTGCTGTCGCCCACCCTCATCCGCACCGAGTACGCGGGCGACGGGCGGTTCGACGACGCGGGCACGTTCAACGTCATCGGTCGCGGCGGCTTCGCGCCCGCCCAGTTCACCACCTCGTCGGCGGACGGCTGGCTGACGATCGACACCGGCAGTGCCGTGGTGCGCTACCGCGAGGGCTCGGGCGACTTCGGCCCCGACAACCTCACCCTCTCGCTCACCACCTCGACCGGGCAGGACGTGACGGCGGCGCCCTGGCCCGACGACAGCGCCCCCTCGTGCGAGATCGGAGTGCTCTGCGAGGCGGAGTCGCTGACGCTCCAGGGGCTCGGGGTCGCGAAGAACCACACCGGCTACACCGGCGGCGGCTTCGTGGCGGGCTTCGAGGCCGTGGGCAACGCGCTCTCGTTCGACACCGACGTCGAGACGGACGGCGCCTACGACCTCACGCTGCGCTACGCGAACAACCGTCCCGGCGACGGCTCGCTCGCCACGCGCACCCTCACCGTGACGGTCGACGGCGGCGCGGCGCAGACCCTGCAGCTGACCCCCACCGACAGCTGGGACACCTGGGCGCTCGCCACCGCGCCGCTCGACCTCACCGCCGGAGCGCACACCGTCCGCGTCGAGCGCACGGCCGGAGACTCGGGCAACGTCAACGTCGACAGCCTCGCCCTGGTGACCCGCGGAACCGACTACCCGGGTCCGGTCACCACGCCTGCCGCGGCGGACTGCGCCTTCGGCAGCGTCTGCGAGGCCGAGTCCTCGACGCTCGCGGGCGGCGCCGTCCCGGCGACCGACCACAACGGCTTCTCGGGCGACTCCTTCGTGGCCGGCCTCGGCCAGGGCGCGACGCAGACCGTGCACGTGACCGACGTCCCCGCCGCCGGCACCTACGCCCTGCAGATCCGCTACGCGAACGGTCAGCCCACGTCGCGTCCCGTCTCCGTCCAGGTCGGCTCGGCCGCGCCGACCACCGTCGACCTCCCCGCCACCAGCGGATGGGACTACTGGCAGACCGTCTCGGCCCCGGTCGACCTCGCCGCCGGCGCGAACGACGTCGTCCTCGGGTGCCCGGATGCGGACAGCTGCCAACTGAACGTCGACACCGTCGCGCTCACCGCATCCGACTCGCCGATCCTCGCGGCCCACGCCGCCCTCGGCGGGTACCGCCGCGACCTCGACACCGCGAACGGCTCCGTCAAGACGAACCCCGGCCTGCTCTACCAGGACGGCTGGTCGCTCGTCGACGACACCGCCTCCGCCCTCTATGACCCGGCGACCGAGGAGATCACGCCCCGCGACCACGGCGGGGCGGACTACTCCGACGGCTACCTCTTCGCCTACGGCACCGACTACGAGCACGCGCTCGGCGAGCTCGCGCAGCTGACCGGACCGTCGATGCTGCTGCCGCAGTGGGCGTACGGCGTCTGGTACTCCGAGTACTACGACCGCACGCAGGAGGAGTTCCTGGCCATCGCCGACCGCTTCGCGTCGGAGGGTGTGCCCGTCGACCTCATGGCCGTCGACACCGACTACAAGTCGCCCGACAAGTGGAACGGGTGGGAGATCGACACCACCCGCTTCCCCGACATGGCGGCCTTCCTCGCCGAGCTCGAGTCGCGCGGCATCCACAACACCCTCAACATCCACCCCACCATCGGCGCGAACGACCCCAAGTTCCCCGCGGCGCAGGCCACGGCGAACGGAGCGCTCACGCAGAGCGGCGACAAGTACCTCTTCGACTGGTCCGACCCCGCCCAGCTGCAGGCGTACTTCGACCTGCACACCGACATCCAGGACCAGGGCGTCGACCTGTGGTGGCTCGACTGGTGCTGCAGCGAAGGATCGCAGTACTCGCAGCCCGGCGTGACCCCGGATGCGCTCATCAACCAGCAGTACGCGAACCAGACCTCCGCCGCTCTCGACGGGCGCGGGTTCGCGTTCTCGCGGGCGTACGGGTCGCTCACCGCGGGTGGCTACGGCAACCCCCAGCCCGTTCCGACCGGGCCGTGGGCCGACAAGCGCACCACGCTGCACTTCACGGGCGACACCGTCTCGACGTGGCAGATGCTCGCGGCGCAGGTCGGGTACACACCCGGGGAGTCGGCGGCGACGGGTCTGTCCGCCATCAGCCACGACATCGGCGGACACACCGGCGGCGACACCCATCCGGGCGCCGAGCCCGACAGCACCCAGCTCGCCGACGACCTCTACGCGCGGTGGGTGCAGTACGGCACCTTCCAGCCGATCGACCGGCTGCACAGCAACCACAGCGACCGGCTGCCCTGGCAGTACGGCGAGGCGGCGGATGCGTCCGCGTCGCAGTTCCTGAACCTGCGCGAGAACCTCGTGCCGCTGTCGTACACGCTGGCCGCCGAGGCGCAGTCGACGGGTGTGCCCGTGACCCGTCCGCTGTACCTGCAGTACCCCGACCAGCAGGAGGCGTACGGCCAGGCCGGGCGCGAGTACCTGTACGGATCCGACGTGCTCGTCGCCCCCGTCACCACACCCGGCGAGACCGCGGACACCTCCGTCTGGTTCCCGGCGGGCGACGACTGGGTCGACTGGTTCACCGGAGAGGTGCACGCCGGCGGCACCACCGCCACCGTCACCACCGGGCTCGACCGGATGCCCGTGTTCGTCCGCGCAGGCGGCATCGTGCCCTCCCGCAGCGCCGACGTCCCGAACGCCTCCGCTCCGCTCACCGACGTGACCCTCTCGATCGCCGCAGGCGCGGACGGCTCCTTCGACCTCTACGAGGACGACGGCGGCGCGGCCGACGTCGTGCAGTCGGCGACCACCGCCGTCACGTACGCGCAGCAGGGAGCGGGCGGCACGCTCGCGATCGCCCCCGCGGCGGGATCGTTCGCGGGGCAGGTGACCGACCGCACGTGGACGGCGGAGTTCTCGAACGTCGACGAGCCCGTCACGGTGCTGGTGGACGGGGTCGCGGTGCCGTCGGGCGCTGCGGGTGCGGGTGCGGCTGCGGGTGCTGCTGCGGCCGCCGCTGCTTCCGGATGGACGTACGACGCGGCGACCCGCACTCTCACGGTGCCGGTGTCGACGCGCTCGGTGTCGACCGGCGCGACGGTGACGTTCTCGCCCAACGCGCTGCCGACCCCCGCGCTCGCCGTCGGCTCGCCGACGGTCGCGGCGGGCTCCACTCAGACCGTCACCGGCTCGGGCTTCCCTGCCGACACCGATATCGCTCTCACGACCACCCCCGACCTGGGCGCCGTGACGGCGCACACGGATGCGGCCGGCGCGTTCACCGAGGACCTCCCGGTCGCCGCCTCTGCGGCCGCCGGTGACTACACGGTCGTCGCGTCCATGGGCGGTGCCGAGCTCGCCCGAGCGACCTTCGGGGTCACCGCCGCGGGCGGCCCCGGCACGGGGCCGGGTACGCCCGGCGGCACGGATCCCGGTTCGGGCGGCGGCTCGGGTTCGAGCGGCGGCAGCGGTACGGGCGGCTCGAACGGGGGCGACCTCGCCTCCACGGGCTTCGCGCTCCCCGGCGCCCTGCTCGCCGCCTCCGCCCTCATCGCCGGGGGCGCCGCCCTCACCTGGCGCCTCCGCCGTCGTCGTGTCCTTCAGAGCGACTGAGCCTTGATCCGCCTCCTCCCGCCTATATGAAGTTCTATGTAGGCGGGAGGAGGCGAGGTGGCAGTGACATCCATCGACATCGATCCCGTCGAGCTGAGCACCGCGCGGCGGCTGCTCGGCGCATCCAGCAACCGCGAGACGGTCGACATCGCGTTGAAGACGCTGATCGCCGTACGCCGTCAGACCGCCGCGGTGGAGACGATCATCGGGCGTCGCTTCGACGACGACCAGATCGACGCGCCGACGATCGAGCCGCCCGCGGCCGACCGCCGGGCGGGATGAGCGTCTACCTCGTCGACAACAGCGTCTGGCGGAAGGCGGGCCGGAGCCCTCGGATCGCAGGCCGGTTGCGCGAGCTGTCGCCCCAGCACCTCATCATCACCTGTCCGCCCCAGGTGCTCGAGTACTGCCGCTCGGCGCGGACTCCGGACGAGCACGACCTTCTCCGCGCCGACATGGGGGCTCTCCTCCCCGCCTCGGTGCACCCGACCGTCGAGCTGGCGCTCAGCATCCAGCGGGCGTCGTGGACGACCGGACGGGTCAGGGCCGCCGCCGCGTTCGATTGCCTCATCGCCGCCTACGCCGTCGCGAACGACGCGATCGTGCTGCACAGCGACCGCGACTTCATCCACATCGCCGACGCGATGGAGGGGGCCTTTCGTCAGGAGTACGTCGCGTAACGGGGCCCTCGGCCCCGGCGTCGGGCTAGTGGGTCCACCGTGCCCGAGCGGCGGGCGCCGGGCAGCGGGCGGGGGTCAGTCGATCGCGTGGAGGCGCCAGGCGGCGGTGGCGGAGTCGCCGGGGCCGAGGCGGAGGAGGTCGGTGCCCGAGTTGAAGGCATCCGGCGGGCAGGTCATCGGCTCGACCGCGAGGCCGAGGCGGGTGACGCCCTGCGAGGGCAGCAGGTCGGCGGTGTGGATCTGCACCCAGCCGCAATCGGCGCCCCAGGTCATCGCGACGCCGCGGCCGTCCGCATCCGTCACCGTCACCGTCGTGTCGCCCGCGCCGTCGCGGACGAGGTCGGTGAACGCGTGGTCGATCTCGGTGGATCCGATCACCCGAGGGGAGCGGAAGTCGAACGCGCCGCCCTCGGCCTCCGCCACCGCGGCGAGGTCGGTGGGGATGAGGCGGTCGGGCGTGACCTCGAGCACCGTCTCGGCGGGCAGGGTGAGGGTCCACTCGTCGAGCGGGCTGCCGCCGGCGACCAGGTACGGATGCGGGCCGGTGCCGAACGGGGCGACGCCCGTGCCGAGGTTGGTGCCCGTGACGGTGGTCTGCATCCCGTCGGCGTCGAGGCGGTAGCGGACCGCCACCTCGACGCGGAACGGGTAGCCCGTCTGCGGCTCGACGACGGCGGTGAGCGTGAGCGAGTCGGACGTGACCTCGGTGGCGGTGAAGTCGAGCCAGGGGGCCAGGCCGTGGAGGGCGTGTCCGCGGCTCGGCTCGGTGAGGGCGAGCTGATGCTCCGTCCCGTCCCAGGTGTAGCGGCCGTCGACCACGCGGTTGGGCCACGGCGCGAGCACCGCGCCGCGGTACGCCGGGCGCAGCTCGTCGGCCTCGAACGGGACGACGAGGTCGCGGCCCTCGTGCGTGAGCCGGCGCACGGTGGCGCCGATGCTCGCGACGTCGAGCACGTAGCCGTGCGCTTCGAGACGGTGCTGCGTGCCCGAGATCGGGCGGGCTGCGGTGCTCATGGGATGTCCTCCTCGGGGCGGCGGTCGCCGCGCGAGGAGCGGGCGCGGTTCCACCGTACCGGCCCGAGCGGTGCCGGGAGTAGGGTCCGGGCATGGGCATCAGGAGGGCGATCCCCGTCGTGAGGACGGACGACCTCGCCGAGAGCCGCGGGTTCTGGGTCGACTTCCTCGGCTTCACACCGGGGATGGACGAGCCCGGGTTCCTCATGCTGAAGTCGCCGGACGTCGAGACGACCCAGGTGATCGTCGCGGATCCGACCGCCGCCGACGCCAAGGTGCGCGACGTCGACGTGAGCGTCGAGGTGTCGAACGTCGAGGAGGCCTACGCCGACGCGCAGCGGCGCGGCCTCGAGATCGTGTACCCGATGACCGACGAGCCGTGGGGCATCCGCCGCTTCTTCGTGCGCGCGCCCGACGGCACGGTGGTGAACGTCGCGGCCCACCGGGGCTGACCGGCCGGAGGAACGGCGCGCTTCTCGCGCAGGCAGGGGCGTGCGGGCCTCACCTCGACACCGGATACGGGAAAGCCCCGCGTATACGGCGGGGCTTTCCCGTATTCGGTGTCGAGGTGACGGCTACTCGCGCTCGGCGGACTCCCGCGCGGGCGCGACGGGCTCGGCGGAACCCGCGGCGGCGGCCGGAGCGGCGCCGCCGCGGGCGGCGCGCTGCTCGGCCTCGAGGCGCTCCGCCTCCTCACCGCCGATGGCCTCGCCGCGGGCGACCAGCCCCGACACGTCCTGCAGTGGGATCTGCTTGAGGAACAGCGACAGCACGAACGCGGCGGCGATGAACGGCAGCAGGTACCAGAACACCGGGGCGAGCGCGTCGGCGTACGCGTCGACGACACCCTGGTGCACTGCCTCGGGCAGCTGGTTGAGCGCCTGCGGGTCGAGGGTCGCGGTGGCCTGCGACGCATCGGCCGCTGAGGCGCCGGCCTGCGTGAACACGCTCGTGAGGTTCTCGCTGAGGCGCGTGGTGAAGATCGTGCCGAACACCGCGGTGCCGAGCGCGGCGCCCACCTCGCGGAAGTAGTTGTTCGAGCTCGTCGCCACACCGATCTGCGCCGCGGGCACGGCGTTCTGCACCACGAGCACCACGACCTGCATGATGAGGCCGAGCCCCGCACCGAAGAAGAACAGGTACACGCAGATCAGCCATACCGGGGTGGTCGCCGCGAGCGTGGTCATCGCGACCATCGCCGCCGCGGTGATGAGCGTGCCGAGGATGGGGAACAGCCGGTACTTGCCGGTGCGCGTGATGATGATGCCCGAGGCGATCGACGTGCCGAGGAGTCCGACCATCATCGGCAGCATCAGCAGCCCGGAGGCGGCGGCCGACGTGCCCGACGACATCTGCAGGAACGTCGGGATGAAGCCGATCGCGGCGAACATCCCGATGCCGAGCGTGAGGCCGATCGCGGTCGCGTTGACGAAGATCGGGTTCTTGAACAGGCCGAGCGGGATGATCGGATCCTTGGCGCGCGACTCCGTGAAGATGAACAGCGCGGCCGCGACGACGAGCCCGACACCCCACGCCCAGGTCTCGATCGCGCCCCAGCCGTGGTCCTTGCTGCCGCCGAAGTCGGTGAAGAAGATGAGGCAGGTCGTGGCCGCGGAGAGGAAGAGCACGCCGAGGATGTCGATCGGCTGCGTCGCCTTCTTGTTGGGCAGCGTCAGCGCGACGAGAGCGATGACGAAGGCCGCGATCCCGACCGGGATGTTGATGTAGAACGCCCACTGCCAGGTGAGGTGGTCGACGAAGAACCCGCCGAGGAGGGGGCCGGCCACGGCAGAGAGGCCGAAGATGCCGCCGAGCGGGCCGAGGTACTTGCCGCGCTCGTTGGCGGGCACGATGTCGGCGATGATCGCCTGCGACAGGATCATGAGCCCGCCGCCGCCGAGGCCCTGGATGGCGCGGAACACCACGAACATCCAGAAGTCGGTGGCGAAGGCGCATCCGACCGACGCCAGCGTGAACAGCGCGATGGCGAAGAGGAAGAGGTTGCGGCGCCCGAGCACGTCGCCGAACTTCCCGTAGATGGGCATCACGATCGTGGTGGCGAGGAGGTAGGCGGTGGTGATCCACACCTGGTTCTCGACGCCGCCGAGCTGCCCGACGATCGTGGGCATCGCGGTGGACACGATGGTCTGGTCGAGGCTCGAGAGGAGCATGCCCGCGATGAGGGCGCTGAAGATGATCCAGATGCGCCGCTTCGTGAGAAGCAGCGGGGCCGGGGCGGTGGCGGTCATGGTGTCCGTTTCGCGATGAGAGGGTCGAGGAGGGCTGCGGGGGAGCGGATGCGGTGAGGGGCTCGGAGCGGATGCGGTGAGGGGTTCGGGGCGGATGCGGTGAGCCGCGTGACGGGCGGCGGCTGCGGTGGCTGTCAGGCGAGAAGCTGGCGCGCCACCTCGAGTCGGCGGCGGAGCAGGATGCGGAGGTCGTCGGGCGTATCGCCGCCGTGGGCGCGGAACATCTCCTCGACGCTGGCGCGGAGCAGCGCGCCGAAGACCTGCACCGCGGTGGCGGCCCGGACGTCGCCGTCGGGCAGCGCCTCGCGCCGCTCGACGAGCGCGATGTCGCCGCGCTCGCCCTCGTTGGCGAGGCGCAGCGCGATCTGCAGCAGCTTGGGCTCGCGTTCGAAGGCCTGGAACAGGTCGCGGACGTCGTCATGGGTGAGGTCGACGGTGGCCCACCGTGCCATCTGCAGCTCGAGCAGGTGGTCGAGGATGGAGTCGAGCCCGGTCGGCCCGGCCTCGACGAAGGCCTGCTCGATCGCCTCACGGTCGCTGTCGATGGGGATGCCGATGACGGCGTTCTCCTTCGACGCGAAGTAGTTGAAGAAGGTGCGGCGCGAGACGCCGACCTCCGAGCAGAGCTCCTCGATGGTGAAGCCCGAGAGGCCGCGCTCGGCGGTCAGCGTGCGCGCCGCCTCCTTGAGACGGCGGGAGGTCGTGGCCTTCCGCTCGTCTCGCAGCGTGACTGCACTCTCGTTCATGGAGTGCAACTTTACACTCTCGGCGAGATAGTGCAAACACGCCCGAACGGGGGTGGATGCGGCTATCTCACCCCAGCCTCGGGAGTGACGTCGGCCGCTGCTAGCCTCCGACCGAGACGACGAAGGGCGGGGCTGTGCGCAGATCCAGGATGGCGAGAGGGTTGGCCGGAGCGGTCGCCGCGGCGATCGCGAGCGTCGCGCTCGTGGTGGGGAGCGCATCCGTCGCCACGGCCGTGCCGACCGACGACGGCACGATCTCCGGGCGGATGGTCACCGCATCCGGCGACCCGGTGCCGGGCATCGTGCAGGCCAGGCTCGCCGACGGCACGGGCGGCTACCGGAGCGCTGCGGTGCAGGGCGACGGGAGCTACGAGCTGCCCGCCCCGGCCGGGAGCTATCTCGTGCAGTTCGTCCCGGACAGCGACTACGTCACCGAGGCCGCCCCCTTCGGATTCGCGCGGGCGTGGTACCCCAACGCTCCGACCCCGGCCGACGCCCAGACGGTCGTCGTCAATGCCCACAGCGACACGCTCTTCGTCGACTCCGCGCTGGTCGCGGCCGGGAAGGTGAGCGGCACGGTCGCCGGCCCCGATCCGGAGTACTGGATCCTCTTCTCGACGGGGGGCACCCCTCCCGTCGATCCCGGTGCCGACGAGCAGCTCGCGTACGCGGGCGGCGACAAGACCTGGGACTACCGGATCGCGCCCGGCTCGTACCTCCCCGTCGTCTACGCCGCCGACCCCGAGACGCACGAGGCGACCTACCCGCTCCTCGTCCTCGACCGGATCGAGGTGACGAGCGGCGGGCAGGTGTCCGGAGTCGACGCCACGCTGCAGCAGTCGGGCTCGCTCGACGCCATCATCCAGCTGCCCGACGGCAGGCCCTACGCGAACGTCGACGTCTGGATCGGCACGCAGCAGGGCTCCGGGCGGCTCGGCCGCGAGGTCACGACCGACTCGAGCGGGCACGCCGTCTTCACGCACCTGCAGCCCGGAACGTGGGACATGTCGGTGCTCTCCGACTTCGACTCGCCGTACGCGGCGCTCTTCGTCCGCGGTCTCCTCGTCGCCGGCGGGATGGCGTCCGACATCACGTCCGCCGTCGGTGACCCGCTCCCGCCGGGCGCGACGGCGTCGCCCGCGACCCGCACGTCCGACGGGGTGCTCCTCGTCGACCGCGGCCCGCTCACGCTGACCCTGCCCGACAGCATCGACCTGGAGGGTGTGAGCTACATCGTCTCCGACGACACCGAGGGCCCTGCCCCGCTCACCGGCGACTTCACGCAGGATGCGTCGGGCACCTGGACCGCGACCATCGACCTGAGCGGCACCGTCGGCAAGACGAGCATCGCCTTCACCCAGGAGTTCGACCTCGGCCTCACCGCGCAGACGATCATGCCCGTCGCCGTGCCCCTCGCCGTCGCCGACACCGACCTCGTCGCCGCGAACCGCGGCGACGTGCAGACGGCGGCGACCGCCACGGCCGGCACCGCGACGACGATCTCGGGCCTCACCGCCGATGCCTGGTACTTCGCCTGGTGGTTCTCGTCGCCCAGGGCCGGCGGCTGGCTGCAGGCGGATGCGTCGGGCGCGGTCACCGCGATCGTCCCTGCGTCTCTCGCGGCGGGTGACCACACGGTCGCGCTCGTGAGCGAGCAGCGGCAGATCGTCGGCTGGGCGCCGGTCGCGGTGCTCGCGGCGGGCGGGGGCGGGGGTGGCGGCTCGGCCTCGGGCGGTGCGGGGTCGGGCGGCTCGGCCTCGGGCCAGCTCGCCGCCACGGGATCCGCGGCGTACGTCGCGGGCGGGATCGCGGTGACGCTGCTGGTCGCCGGGGCCATCGTCGTCCTCGTGCGGCGGCGTGTGGTCCGCTCCGAGGCGCGCCGGTGAGCCGCCGGGCCGCGTCGCGGCGCGGGTCGCTCGCTGCGGCAGAGCGCCGAGGCGAGGCCGCCGCCGCTCGCCGCCGCGCCTCGCGTGCGTCGGCGTCGCGTGCGCGCGGAACGACCGCGCGCGTCTGGCGGCGCGCCGTCCTCGCGCTCGCGGCGACCGCCGGGCTCGTGCTCGGCGGGGCGACGGTCGGCGTGACCGCCGCCTCCGCCGACCCGACGGGAGGGGTCATCAGCGGCCGCATGGCGTCGGCGCTCGCGCAGACGCCGATCCCCGGCGACGTGGTGGTCTCGACCGCCGACAGCAGGACGATCGTGGCCGCGGTGACCACCGACGGTCAGGGTCGGTACAGCATCCCGGTCGAGGCCGGGGCGTACATCGTGCAGTTCCGCCCCTCCCTGGTGCAGGATGCCGAGGCTCCCTACGGCTATCCGCCCACCTTCTACCCCGACGCGGTCCACGCGTCCGGCGCCGTGCCGATCGCCGTGGCCGACGGAGGCACGGTGCAGGTCGACGGCAGGCTGAAGGCTGCCGGGGCCCTGATGGGGAACGTCACCGGCGCCACCGGCCGCTTCGCGCTCGTGCTCGTCGAGGCGGGCCAGGATCCGCCTGCCGACCCCTTCGACGGAGAGCACTTCGCCGTCGAGGCCCAGGATGACGGCGGCTACGTCCTCCCCGGCGCGGCCGGCTCGTATCAGCTCGCCGTCTACCGCTACGCCGACGGCTGGGGCTTCGTCTCCCTCGCCCGCAGCGGGGCGTCGTTCGTCGTCGAGTCGGGCCAGCCGGAGATCGTCGACGTCTACGCCGGCGAGACCGGCTCGATCCAGGCCGAGCTCCGCGATCCGTCGGGTGCCGTGGTCGCCGACATGCCCGTCACGCTCCGCTCCCCGGATGGCGTGGTGCGCATCCAGAGCGAGACCGACGAGGCGGGCGAGGTCGTGTTCGACGGGCTCGAGCCCGACGACTGGCAGCTGGCGGTGCTGCCCGACGACGACCGGTACAGCCCGCTCTGGGTGCGCGACGTCGGGGTCGACGCGGGCGAGACGGTCACGGTGTCTCTCACGCTCGGCGACCCGCTGCCGGCGGGGGCGACGGCGGCGCCGTCGATCCGCACGGCCGACAACGTCCTGCTGCTCGACAAGGGCCCGCTGCTCATCACCGTGCCGGGCGCCGACGACCTGGTGGGCGTCGACTACATCCTGTCCGACTTCCAGGTCGGCGTGGAGGCGCTCACGGGCGCGCTCGAACGTGGCGACGACGGCACCTGGTCGGCGACGGTCGACGTCACCCCGCTCGAGGGCAAGGTGACGATCGGGCTCGTGCTGCACCGCAGCGAGGGCTGGACCGAGCAGACCGTCGCCCCCGCCGCCGAACCGCGAGCGGTCGATGCCGCCGAGCTCACCGACGCGTCGCGTGGCGCGATCACCACGCCCGCGACGGCGACGGCGGGCGCCGAGACCACGATCTCGGGGCTCTCGGCCGGCGAGTGGTACTACACGTGGTGGTTCTCGTCGCCCACGGCGGGCGGCTGGGTGCAGGCGGATGCGTCGGGCACGGCCACCGCGGTGGTGCCGGCCGATCTCGGTGCGGGGCCGCACTCCGTGGCGGTGCTCGACCGGATCGCGGAGTTCGCCGGGTGGGCCCCCGTGTCGGTGGTCGCCGCGAACGGCGGTGACGGTTCGGGTGCCGGCGGTGCGGGCAGTGCCGGCGCGCAGCTCGCCGCGACGGGCTTGGGTGCGGCCAGCGGTATGCCGCCGCTGTGGGCGGGCGCCGGGGCGCTCATGCTGGTGCTCGGCGGGGCGGTGCTCGCCGTCCGTACCCCGCTGCGCCCGCGGCGCTCGCGCGCACGCTGACGCCAGCGCACCGATTCCGCCGAAGCTCCCCGCATTTCGATGCCGCTTCGGCGTAATCGGTGTCGAGGTGATGGAACATCCGGTGATCCGCGCCGAGCGGGCGTCGGCTTTCGGGCCGCCGTATCCGCACATGCGGAGCTAGACTTCCCTTTGTGGCGCAGATACGGATTCGCGACGCCGGGATCTTCCTCGGAGTGAGCGACGACACCGTCCGCCGGTACGTCGACAGCGGGCTGCTGAGCAGCACGAAGGACGCCTCGGGCCGGTCGGTCGTCGACGGGCTCGAGCTCGCGGAGCTGGCGAGGAGGAACTCTGTGCTGCCCGCCGATCCGTCGGACGTCGGGCGGTCGGCCCGCAACCGGTTCGTGGGATTGGTCACGGCGGTGACGATGGACACGGTGATGGCGCAGGTCGAGCTGCAGTGCGGTCCGCACCGCGTCGTGTCGCTGATGTCGAGCGAGGCGGTGCGCGAGCTGGGCCTCGAGCCCGGCTCGGTGGCGGTCGCGGTGGTCAAGGCGACGACGGTGATGATCGAGACGCCGCACGGAGCCTCCGAGTGAGGCGCCGCCTCGCAGCGCTCGCGCTGGGCGCGGCCGCGCTCCTGCTGGCCGGATGCACGGGCACCCCGGCGGCCGGCGGCTCGGGCTCGCCCTCCGCCGACTCGTCCGCATCCGTCGACTCGTCCGCATCCGCTCTCGAGGGTTCGATCACGGTCTTCGCCGCCGCGTCGCTCAAGCAGACGTTCACCGACCTCGCGTCGCGCTTCGAGGATGCGCATCCCGGCGTGACCGTCGAGCTCACCTTCGCCGGGTCCTCCGACCTGGTGACGCAGATCACCGAGGGCGCCCCCGCCGACGTCTTCGCCTCGGCCGACGCGAAGAACATGGCGAAGCTGACGGATGCGGGGCTCGTCGACTCCGCCGCCCCCGTCGACTTCGCCACGAACGTGCTCGAGATCGCGGTGCCCCCCGGCAACCCTGCGGGGGTGACGTCGTTCTCCGACCTGGCGCGGCCCGACGTGAAGGTCGTCATCTGCGCACCGCAGGTGCCGTGCGGATCCGCCACCGCGGCGATCGAGCAGTCCACCGGCGTCACCCTCTCGCCCGTGAGCGAGGAGTCGTCGGTGACCGACGTGCTCGGCAAGGTCTCGTCGGGCGAGGCGGATGCGGGGCTCGTGTACGTCACCGACGTCGCTGCGGCCGGCGACGCGGTCGACGGTGTGCCCTTCCCCGAGTCGAGCGGAGCCGTCAACACGTACCCGATCGCGCCCGTGTCGGCGTCGGCGAACCCCGCCGTGGCCCGCGCCTTCGTCGAGTTCATCGCGGGCGCGGAGGGCCGCACCGTCCTCGCCGCCGCGGGCTTCGGCGCCCCCTGAGCATGCGCCCCTCCGTGCCCCGCCCCTCCGCGCCCCGCCCCGCGCGTGGGGCCGCCGTCCGCCCGTGGGGTGCGGGTTTGTCCAGGTTTCCGTCGCCTTTCGGCGGATTCGCGACGGAAACCTGGACAAAGCCGGGGGTGGGTGCGGGACGCGCTCGGGGCAGGGGCGGGACGTGCGCGTGAGGGGCCCGGGCATCGCGGGCGCCGGGGTGCCGCGGTGGGTGATGGTGATCGCCGCGGTGGGCGCGGCCTTCGTGCTGCTGCCGCTCGTGGCGATGGTGGCGCGCGTGGATTGGGCGCACTTCATCCCGCTCGTGACCTCGCAGTCATCACTCGACGCGCTCTGGTTGAGCCTCCGCACGTCGCTCGCGGCGACGGCGCTCTGCATCGTGCTCGGGGTGCCGATGGCGCTCGTGCTCGCCCGCACGTCGTTCTGGGGGCAGAAGATGCTGCGCGCGCTCGTGCTGCTGCCGCTCGTGCTGCCGCCCGTGGTGGGCGGCATCGCGCTGCTCTACACGTTCGGGCGGAGGGGGCTCCTCGGCGGCGCCTTTCAGGTGCTCGGCATCGACATCGCCTTCTCGACCACGGCGGTGGTGCTCGCACAGACCTTCGTGGCGCTCCCGTTCCTCGTGCTGAGCCTCGAGGGCGCCCTGCGCACTGCGGGATCTCGCTACGAGGCCATCGGCGCGACCCTCGGCGCGCGCCCGACGACGGTGCTCCGCCGCATCACCCTGCCGCTGGCCCTCCCCGCGCTCGTCTCGGGCGCGGTGCTGTCGTTCGCCCGCGCGCTCGGCGAGTTCGGCGCCACGCTCACGTTCGCGGGCAGCCTCCAGGGTGTCACCCGGACCCTGCCGCTCGAGATCTACCTCCAGCGCGAGACCGACCCCGACGCGGCGGTGGCCCTGTCGCTCGTGCTCGTCGTCGTCGCGGTCGTGGTGGTCTCGATCGCGCACAGCGCGGGGCAGGCCGGGACGATGCCGCGGATGCGGGTCAGCCGGCGGATGCGAGGCGGTGACGTCGAGTGAGCGCCCCCGCGGATGCGCGTCCGGCGCCGGCACTGGACCTCACGGCGACCGTCACCGACCGCGACTTCACCGCATCCCTCTCGATCGCCCCGGGGGAGACGGTCGCCGTGCTCGGCCCGAACGGCGCGGGCAAGTCGACCCTGCTGGGTCTGCTCGCCGGGCTCGTGCGCCCGACGTCCGGCCGGGCGGCCCTCGGAGATGACGTGCTGTTCGACCTCCCGGGTGCCGCGGGCGCCGACCGCGCCGAGGAGGCCGAGCACACCCAGGATCCGCGCCTGTCGTCGCCGGAGAACCGCGTTTCGCGGGTGCACTCGGCCCCCGGCGCCTCCGCCCGCCGCGCGTGGACCCCGCCCCACGAGCGCGGCGTGACGCTCCTCGCGCAGGAGGCGCTGCTCTTCCCGCACCTCACCGCGCGGCAGAACGTCGAGTTCGGGCCGCGCAGCCGCGGGGCGTCGCGCGCCGCGGCTCGCGCGGCGGGGGAGCGGTGGCTCGCGGAGGTCGACGCCCTCCCGCTCGCCGATCGCCGTCCCGCACAGCTGTCCGGAGGGCAGGCGCAGCGCGTCGCGCTCGCGCGTGCCCTGGCGTCCGAGCCCCGCCTGCTGCTGCTCGACGAGCCGATGGCGGCGCTCGACGTCCACGTCCGGCCCACTCTGCGTCGGATGCTGCGCGACGTCCTGGCCGACCGCACCGCCCTCATCGTCACCCACGACGTGCTCGACGCCCTCGTGCTCGCCGATCGCGTGATCGTCGTCGCCGACGGACGCATCCGCGCCGACGGCCCCACCCGCACGGTCCTCGAGCACCCCACCGACCCCTTCACCGCCGAGCTCGCCTCCCTCAACCTCGTCACGGGCACCGCGTCCGCCTCCCGCGCGGGTGGCCCGGCGGATGCGGTGGTGCTGGCCGACGGACGCCGTCTCCCCTTCACCCCGGCACCCGTCGTCGCGCTCGGTGCGCCCGTGGGCGTCGCGATCCCGCCGGCGGCCCTCCGCGTCGAGACCGCCGCCGACCCCGCCGTCCGCCCCGGCCCGGGCCCCGTGGATGCGGTGGTGCGCGACCTGGAGCCTCGCGGCGACCTGGTGCGGGTCCGCACCGACCTCCTCTTCGTCGACCTGGCCCCTACCGTCGTGGCCGACCTGGACCTCACCCCGGATGCGCGCATCCGCCTCCACTACGACCCCGCCGCCGCCGTCGCCTACCCCCTCCCGTAGCAGCAGGTCACACCCGACGGCGGGCATCCGGTGCTCAGTTCGCGCGCCACCCACGCTGGGATGCAGTCAGAACGGAGCACTCGATCCCACTCACGCGTGTGCTCTCGACCCACCCGCGAGCATGAGTGCGGGCGCGGGTGCTTCCCAGGGCGGGCGGCGGGACGCCGGTAGCATGAGGGGGCCATGACGAGTCCCGACCCGAGCTCCGCGCCCCGCACCCGACGCGACGCGCGAGCCGCCGAGGACGCGGCAGCGGCGCGCGAGGCGGTCCCCGACGCGGCGGTGAAGCCGCGCTCGCCGCACTTCATGCCGCACATCCAGGGCCTGCGCGCGATCGCGGTGCTGCTCGTCGTCGTCTACCACTTCTGGCCCGGACGCCTCACGGGCGGCTACATCGGCGTCGACGTGTTCTTCGTGATCTCGGGCTTCCTCATCACGGGGCAGCTCGTCCGCCAGTTGGAACGCACCGACCGCATCGCCCTCCCGAGCTTCTACGCCAAGCGCGCCCGCCGGCTCCTGCCGGCCGCGGTGCTCGTGCTCGTCTTCTCGAGCCTCGCGACTCTGTTCATCATGCCGCTGTCGGCCCTCACCGAGAACGTGCGCGAGATCCTCGCGTCGACGTTCTACGTCGAGAACTGGGCGCTCGCGCTGAACTCCGTCGACTACCTCGCCGCGAGCAACGAGGCGAGCCTGGTGCAGCACTACTGGTCGCTGTCGCTGGAGGAGCAGTTCTACCTGTTCTGGCCGCTCCTGCTGCTGGGCGCGAGCGTCGTCGGGATGCGGTTCATGAACCGCCGCCGCTGGCCGGCGCTGTTCATCGTGCTGGGTGTGGTGGGTGTCGGGAGCTTCGTGTTCTCGGTGCTGTTCACCGCATCCGACCCGGCGCCCGCCTACTTCGTCACCTTCACCCGCCTGTGGGAGTTCGCGGTGGGTGCCGCGCTCGCGATGCTGCCGCGGCTGCGCCCGACGCGTGCGTGGCTGTCGAACCTGCTCGGGTACGCGGGCATCGTCACCGTGCTCGCCTGCGGGGTGCTGTTCACCGCCGCGACGCCCTTCCCGGGCTACATGGCCGCGATCCCCGTGCTCGGCACGGCGGCGATCATCGTCAGCCACCACCGCGAGCACTGGTACGACGCGGGGCGGGTGCTGAGCTTCCGCCCGGTGGCCTTCGTCGGCGACATCTCGTACTCCCTCTACCTCTGGCACTGGCCGCTCATCGTCATCGCGCCGTACGTGCCGTTCTGGGGTCTCTCCACGGCGCACCGGGTCGCCCTGTTCGTGTTCTGCTTCGTGCTCGCCTGGCTGACGAAGCGCTTCGTGGAGGATCCCGCCCGCCGCTGGCGGTACCTGGCGGATGCGCGCCCCCGCCGCACCATGCTCTGGGTCGTCGGCGCGATGGCGGTGTCGAGCCTGTTCATCGGCACGACGCTGGCCGTGCAGCAGCCGAAGTACGACGCCGAGGCCGCGACCCTGCAGCAGACCGTGGCGGATCCGCCCGAGTGCTTCGGCGCGGCCTCCGGCCCGACGAACGGGCTCACCGCGATCGACCCGCGCTGCGAGAACCCCGCGCTCGCCGACCAGATCGTGCCGAGTCCGGGCTTCGGCAACGCCGACCGCCCGTCGAACTCCGACTGCCTCTCGACACTCAACGACTCCACGGTCCGCGACTGCACCTTCGGCTCGG
This sequence comes from Cnuibacter sp. UC19_7, assembly GCF_042699995.1. GTDB lineage: Bacteria > Actinomycetota > Actinomycetes > Actinomycetales > Microbacteriaceae > Cnuibacter. Next base: position 1,986,937 of record NZ_CP170560.1, on the reverse strand, counting down.
TCGACGATCCGAACGCCCCGCAGATCGCGCTGATCGGCGACAGCCACGCGTATGCGCTGATCGACCCGTTCATCCGGATGGCCGAGCAGAACGGGTGGCGCCTCACCACGTACCTCAAGGGCGGATGCGCGTGGTCGACCGACCCGCTGCCCGGCGACGACGCGTTCACCCGCTCCTGCGACACGTGGCGGCAGTCCCTCACCGCCGACCTCGCCGCGCACGCTCCGTTCGATGCCGTCTTCACCGCAGCCCTCGTCGACCGATCGATCGAGGGATCCGACTCCGCCGAGGCCGCCGCCCAACACGGCTTCGAGCAGGCCTGGGCGCCGGTGCTCGCGGCCGGCACCCCGGTCGTCACCGTGGTCGACAACCCGGCCTGGGAGGACGACCCGAACAAGTGCCTCCGCACCTCGGCGGCCGCCGACTGCGTCGAGCCCCGTTCCGAGGGCCTGGCGGCGTTCGACCCTGTCGCCTCGGCGGCGCGGGCGCTCGCCGGGTCGGGGTCGGATGTGACGCTGCTCGACTTCAGCGACACCTACTGCACCGGCGACGCCTGCCAGGCGGTGATCGGCGGGGCCAACGTGTACCGCGACCCCGACCATCTCACGAAGACCTTCGCGCTCACGCTCCAGCCCTTCCTGACCTCGGCGATGGCCGCGGCCGTGGCGCGCTAGCCTCTCCGCGGCATGCTCGGAGTCCTCACCGGTTTCGGCATCATCGGCCTCGTCATCGGGGTCGGATACGGTGTCGCGCGTCTCAGGGTCCTGCCCGACAACGCGCTGCCGGTGCTCAACCGGCTCGCGTTCTTCGTCTCGACGCCGGCGCTGCTGTTCACGGTCGTGAGCCGGTCGCATCCGTCGGAGGTGTTCTCGCCCGCACTCCTCGCGTCGGTGATCGCGGTGGTGGTGACCGGCGCGCTGTACGTGGTGGTGTCGGTCGTGTTCTTCCGCCGCGGGGTGGGTGTCACCGTGGTGGGCACGGGTGCCTCGTCGTACGTCAACGCGAACAACATCGGGCTCCCGGTCGCCACCTACGTGCTCGGGCAGCCGAGCCTCGTCGTGCCGATCATCCTGCTGCAGCTGGTCGTGATGGCGCCGATCATCCTCACCGTCCTCGACATCACCTCCCGGGGCGACGTGTCGCTGCGCTCGGTGCTCACGCAGCCCGTGCGCAATCCGATCATCATCGCCTCGCTCAGCGGGCTGGTGGTGAGCCTCTTCGGGTGGACCGTGCCCGACATCCTCCTCCAGCCGCTCACCCTCATCGGCGGATCGGCCGTGCCGCTCGTGCTGCTCGCCTTCGGGATGTCGTTGGTGGGCCGGCGCCCGCTCCAGCCCGGGCCCGATCGCGTAGCGGTCATCGTGGCATCGGCGTTCAAATCACTGGTCATGCCGCTCGTGGCATATCTCGCGGGGGCGCTGCTGCTGGGTCTCTCGGGGCCGGACCTGTTCGCGGTCGTGGCGCTCGCCTCCCTGCCGACGGCGCAGAACATCTACAACTACGCGGCTCGCTACCAGACGGGCGTCGTGCTCGCCCGCGACACGGTGCTGGTCACGACGATCGCTGCGGTCCCGGTCCTCCTCCTCGCCTCGATCCTCCTCGCCCACTGAGCCCGCCGGCCGCGTCGCGCGCGTGCGCTGGATCGAGCGTGCGCCGTTGGCGCCCGTGGCGCTGCGGATGTGGCAGTTGTGGCGGCCTGCCCGCGCTCGAGGTCGCCACGAGTGCCACATCCGGAGGCGCTCCCTGCCCCACTCGGGACGACGGGTCAGGGGAGCAGGGAGCGGACGAGGGACTCCCACCCGTCCGCGAGGCGCGCCGCGCCGATTCGCTGCCGCGCCTCGCGGGGGAGCACCATCACGGCGCGGAGCGCGGCGAGCAGCATGAAGGCGACGACGGGCACGTCGAGGTCGGCGCCGGTCTGGCGCAGCAGCATCGCGATGTGCGCCTCCGACGCGGAGCCGGCGCCTGAGGCACCAGGATCGAAGGCCGCAGGGGGCGCATCCGCCTCGCGCAGCAGGTCGCTCTGCGTGTCGAACACGCGGATGCGCTCGCGCCCGTAGGCGACGAGCCTGTCGACCGGCGGTGACCCGGGCCCGAGAGGAGGCGGCCCGAAGATGTAGCGGCGCTGGAACTCCTTCTCGGTCGAGTCGAGCAGGGCCGTGAAGAGTCCCGCCTTCGACTCGAAGCGGCGGAACACGGTCCCCTTGCCGAGCCCGGAGTCGGCGGCGAGCCGGTCCATCGTCAGCGCGTCGACCCCCCCGGCGGCGATGATCCGCCGCGCGGTCTCGAGCAGGCTCTCGCGATTGCGCGCCGCATCCGACCGCTCGGGACGGGTCGCCTCCTGCGCTCGTTGCAGGGGGAGCGAGGTCCGCTTCTCCATGCCCGCAGGGTACCAGGGGGCCCCGAGGCACGCCCGCGGAGGGTGAGGCGCGCCCCCGCAGGGTGACGCGCGCCCGCCGAGGTGAGCATGCCCGCGGAGGTGAGGCAACCCCCTCGTCGCTCGGCGGGCCGCTCCTAGGCTCACGCAGAGGTCGCGGACGGCGCGGCCGGGAGAGAGGCGACCCATGGCGACGGTGTCCGACGCGATCGTGCAGAGGCTCGGCGAGTGGGGAGTCGACCGGATCTTCGGGTACAGCGGCGACGGCATCAACGCCTTCGTGGAGGCGATCGCCGCGACCGACGGGCTGGACTTCATCCAGGCCAGGCACGAGGAGGCCGCCGCCTTCATGGCGGTCGGCCACTCGAAGTACAGCGGGCGGATCGGCGTGATGACGTCGACCCAGGGCCCCGGCGCCATCCACCTGCTCAACGGCCTCTACGACGCGAAGCTCGACGGCGTCCCCGTGGTCGCGATCATCGGGCAGCAGGATCGCAGCACCCTCGGCTCCGCCTACATGCAGGAGGTGAACCTCGAGCGGCTCTTCGCCGACGTCGCCTCGGAGTACCTGCAGACCGTGCAGACCCCCGAGCAGGTGCCCCTCGTGATCGACCGGGCGTTCCGCGCGGCGCTGGCCACACGCTCGCCCGCGGTCGTGATCCTGCCGCACGACGTGCAGAAGGCGGAGGCGCCGGAGCTGCCCCACGAGCACGGCATCGTGCACAGCGCGGTCGGCTACAGCGCTCCCCGGGTGGTGCCGCACGTCGACGACCTGGCGCGCGCGGTCGAGGTGCTCACCGCATCCGAACGGCCGCTGCTCTTCGTCGGCCGCGGGGCGCGCGGTGCGCAGGACGAGGTCGTCGCGATGGCGGCGGCCCTCGGCGCGGGCATCGTGACCAGCCTCCTCGGCAAGCCGTACGTCGACGAGCGGCTCCCGTTCGCGGCCGGCACCATGGGCCACCTCGGAACGACGGCGAGCGCTCGGCTGCTCGCCGAGTGCGACGGGCTGCTCATCGTCGGATGCGACGATCCCTGGACAGAGTTCTACCCCGCGCCCGGCCAAGCCGCCGCGGTGCAGATCGACATCGACGGGCGGGTGATCGGCAACCGGTACCCCGTGTCCGTCGGCCTGATCGGCGACGCGGCAGAGACCCTCGCCGCCCTCTTCGCCCGGTTGCCTGAGATCGATGCGGACGCAGACGCCGGCCCGTCCTCGTGGCGTGCCACGGTGGAGCGCGAGGTGGCGGCCTGGCACGACGTGGCTCGCACCCGCGCGGCCACCCCCGCCGATCCCGTGAACCCGGAGGCTGCGATCGCGGCGCTCGACCCGCACCTCACTCCGGATGCGCTGCTCGCCCTCGACGTCGGCAGCGTCGTCTACTGGTACGCCCGCCAGCTCCACCTGCCCCGCGGTGTCGAGGCGCACGTGTCGGGGCGCCTCGCCTCGATGGGATGCGGCGTGCCCTACGGTCTCGCCGCGAAGCTGGCCGAGCCGAGCCGCCCGGTGATCGTCCTCGCCGGTGACGGCGGGATGCAGATGCTCGGCAACTCCGAGCTCGTCACCCTTGCGCGGATGTGGCCGCGGTGGGCCGATCCGCGCTTCGTGGTGTGCGTGCTCGACAACGGCCATCTCGCGGAGGTGAGCTGGGAGCAGCGGGAGATGGAGTCGGCCCCGCGCTACCCCGCGAGCCAGGACCTGCCCGCGTTCCCGTTCGCCGGCTACGCCGAGTCGCTCGGCCTCCGCGGCGTGCGGATCGACGACCCCACCGCTCTCGATGGCGCCTGGCGCGACGCGCTCGCGGCCGACCGGCCCACCGTCCTCCAGATGGTCACCGACCGGAACGTCCCGCTGTTGCCGCCCTTCCCGCAGGGCGAGCAGAAGCTCGACCCGATGCACGCGGGTCTGGCTCGCGAGGGCGACAGCGGTGCGGCGGCCGCTCGTCTGCTCGACGAGTACGCCTCGCACGAGCGCCGATGAGGGCCCGCGCGAGGATGCGTCCGCGGGCGCTGCCCACCGTCTCGGTGGTCATCCCCGTGAAGGACGACCGCGACGAGCTCGAGCGCTGCCTCCAGGCGCTGGCGGCGCAGACGGTGCTCCCACATGAGATCGTCGTGGTCGACAACGGCTCGAGCGACGGGTCGACGGAGGTCGCTCTCGGCTTCGGGGTGCGCGTGCTCGCCGAGTCGCGCCCGGGCATCCCCGCCGCGACGAGCACGGGGTACGACGCCGCGCGGTTCGACGTGATCGGTCGGCTCGACGCCGACAGCGTCCCGGATGCGCGCTGGGTCGAGACCATCGTCACCACGTTCGCGGCGCGCCCCGAGCTCGACGCCCTCACGGGCCCCGCCCGCTTCTCCGACGGCCCGATGTTCGGCCGCGGTGTGCTCGCGGCGCTCTACCTGGGGGCGTATCGCGTCACCCTCGGTCCCGCGCTCGGGCACGTCCCGCTCTTCGGCTCCAACCTCGCGCTGCGTCGCCGCGCCTGGCAGGAGGTGCGGGACCGCATCCATCTCGACCCCGAGCTGCACGACGACCTCGATCTGTCGTTCCACCTCGGCATCCGCCACCGCATCGGATGGGAGCGGCGACTGCGCGTGAGCATCTCGCAGCGGCCGCTCTGGTCGCTCTCGGCGCTGCGGATCCGCTTCCGGCGGGGCTTCGCGACGGTCTTCGTGCACTGGCCGGCGGATCTGCCGTGGCTGCGCTGGCGGCGGATCGTGCGCGCTCGCCGCACGGCGGCGCGGCTCGGACCGGGAGCGGGTCGACTCGCGACCGGCTCGGCTCAGCGCTCGGCCGGGTAGTCCGCGTCGTCACCCGAGCTCGGCGACACGTCGGCGTCGTCGCGCCAGTCGATCCGCTTCGTGCCGTGGTCGGTCTCCGAGACGCGGATGCGCGGCTCGGCGTCGGCCTCGGTCGCCTTCGGGGCGGTGGTGAGCTGGTCGTGGCGCTTCTGCTCGAAGTCGGGGTCGGTGCCGGAGCCGGTATCGGTGTCGGAGTCCATGCTTCGAGCGTCCCACCATCGTCCGGCGTCGGCGATCTTCCGACTCCGGGGAATAAGCGGACCATGGTCCGGTTGAACCCTCCGAGACAGTCCCGCGGCAGAGCGCCGCCAGGATCGAAGGAGAACCCATGTCCACGTCCGTGCTCGTCCTCGTCGGAAGCCTCCGCTCCGGCTCGACCAACCGTCAGATCGCGCACGCCGCCCTCGAGCTCGCACCCGAGGGGCTCGAGCTGCGCGTCTTCGACGGACTGGCCGACATCCCGTTCTACAACGAGGACATCGACGTCGAGGGCAGTGTCCCGGCCGCCGCGAGCGCCTTCCGCGAGGCCGTCGCCGCGGTCGACGGTGTCCTGGTCATCACTCCGGAGCACAACGGCACCATTCCGGCCGTGCTCAAGAACGCGATCGACTGGTCGTCGCGTCCCTTCGGCGCCAGCCCGATCTCGGGCAAGCCGGTGGCCGTCGTCGGCGCCGCGTTCGGGCAGTTCGGCGGCGTGTGGTCGCACGACGAGGCCCGCAAGTCCTTCGGGATCGCGGGTGCGCGTGTGCTCGACGACATCCGGATGTCGGTGCCCGGCTCGATGACGCGCTTCGTCGACGTGCACCCCCGCGAGGACGAGGAGGTCACCACGCAGCTCCGCGCCGTGCTCGCCGACCTCCAGCGCGCGATCACCGCGCCCGCCGCGCCCGCTGCCGCCTGAGCGGTATCCCGATCCGTCACTTTCGGCTAGTCACAGGCCGCCGCACTAGCCGAAAGTGACGGATCAGGGGGTGGGCGTCGGGCAGATGAGGCGGGTCGGGGTCGACGAGTCCTGGTTGCGCTGGATCTCGTGCTGCGCGAGCGGGATGCCGCAGATCGGGCAGGTCGGATCGGCCGGCGGCACGTAGGGCGCCTCCGGGCGGCCGATGCCCACCTGGGCAGGCCCGGTGAACGTGAAGACGACGCGGTTGAGCCGGTTGATGAACCCCGGCTTGCCGTCGAACGGGTTCATCGGGTTGGGCTCCCGCGACGTCTTCTTTCGTGCCATAACCATTAGTATACTAAGCATCATGACGACCGAGGCCACTCCGGTGGGATCCGACCTCCTGAAGCTCGACCGCCAGCTCTGCTTCGCCCTCGCCGTCGCCTCGCGCACGGTGATCGGCGCCTACAAGCCGATCCTCGATCCGCTGGGCCTCACGCATCCGCAGTACCTCGTGATGCTGGCGCTGTGGGAGCGTGAGCCGCGCTCGCTCGGCGACCTCGCTGCCGCCCTGCGACTCGAGCCCGCCACGCTGTCGCCCCTGGTGAAGCGCCTCGAGGCGGCGGGCCTGGTGACCCGCGAGCGCTCCGCGACGGATGAGCGGCAGCTCGCCGTCCGCCTCACCGAGTCCGGACGTGAGCTGCGCGACCGGGCGGAGGAGGTGCCGCCGCAGGTGATCCGGGCGCTCGGGGTCGACGTCGACGAGCTGGTCGAGCTGCAGTCGCGCCTCACCTCGATCATCGACCGCATCGCGCCGCTGCCCGGATAGCCTGGAGGCGCGGCCCAGCCCCGGAGGGCCGGTTCCGCCCGCGCTCCCGCGAGGCGTTCCGCCGCGAAGGCCCGGGAAGAGAAGGCGACGGTTCGCGTGCAGGCACTGCCCACCCCGCTCGACACCAGCGCGCTCACCGACCGCCTGCGGCGCCGCGACGTGCGTCGACTGTGGCGTGAGCTGCTCGCCGAGCATCCGGATGCGCGCGACGTGGGGGGCGCCCTCCGCCGCTTCGTCCTCGCGGTCCCGACCTTCGGGCTGCCCCTCGGCATCCTCGCGTTCGCGACGGCCCTCACCTCCGAGATCTCGGAGGGCGGCGACGACGCGCTGATGAGCGTGCTCGTGATCAGCGTGCTGGGCGGCCTGACGATCGGAGTCGGCGTCCTGTGCGCTTGGGTCTGGTTCCGTCTGCGGCGTCGCCGGCCGCGGAAGCGGGTGCTCGTCAGGCTCATGCGCTTCGCAGCGGCGAACGGGATGGAGTTCCGGCCGGGGCCGGCCGGGGCCCATCGTCGTCTGCCGCTCCGGCGCCGCGGCTCGCTCAACGTCCACCGCGTCCTCCGCACGCCCGGTGACCGCGGGGTCGAGTTCGCGAACTACGAGATCATGAACAAGAGGTCTGGCGTCACCACCCCGCAGTTCGGCGGGTACTGCGCGCTGCGGCTGCCGACCGCGCTGCCCAACATCCTGCTGCAGTCGGAGGACGGGCCCGCGCGGCCCCTCACCCTCTCCGGGGTGCCACGCGACTCGCAGCGCCTCTCGCTCGAGGGCGACTTCGACCGCTACTTCCAGCTCTACTGCCCCGAAGGGTACGAGCGCGACGCGCTGTACCTCTTCACTCCGGATGTGATGGCCCGCCTGGTCGAGAACGTGCGCGGGCTCGACGTGGAGATCGTCGACGACTGGATGCTGCTGCTCAGCATCCGCGACCTGGTGACGGATCGAGCCGACCGCTGGCTCGCGCTCGCCGCCGCGGTCGACGCCCTCGACGACCGGATCGAGCGCTGGGGACGGTGGCGCGATGAGCGGATCGCCCACGGTGAGGCGGTCCCGACGCCCGGTGACCACGCCGCGCGCGACTCCGCCACGGTCGCCGAGGCCGGGCGTCGCCTCCGCACGGCGTGGGGCGTGGGCACCGTCCTCGTGCTCGCGGCGATGGCCGTGGGCGCCGTCGTGCTGGGCATCGCGATCAGCATGCGCTGACGCGAGCCCCCGCCCGCCTCGTCCGATCCGGTTTCGCTGCCTCTCTGACGTTTCGCGTGCCCAGTGACCCCGCGAATCGCCAAAGAGGCAGCGAAACAGCGGGTGGTGGCGCGGGCCGGACGGGCGGGCGCGGCCACCAGGCAGCGAAAGCGCGGGGGCTACAGGGCGCGGCCGAGGGACCAGAGGCGATCGCTGCGGCCGGAGATGGCCTCCGCGAAGGCGAGCGCCTGCGTGTCGGTGAACGACGACACGTAGTCGAGCACGGCGCGGGCGCGCGCCTGCTGCGCGATCGGGGCCGTCCCCTGCGGGACGTAGAGCGCACGCGCGGCGTACTGCTCCTCCGCGATGGCGATCAGGTCGCGCAGCCGGCGCGGGACGCGGGAGGCGTCGAGCCGGTCGTCGGTCCACTCCACGAGCGAGCGCACCGATCGCTGCAGCACCTCGCTGAGCCCGCGCTGGTACACGGCGAGGTCCGTCCTGCTGAGCACGAACCTCTTGTGCACGAACTTCAGCACCTCGACGAGGTGCCAGGTCCGCGCATCCAGCGTGACGGGCCCCGCGCGGAGGGTGTCGACCGGCGTGGGGACGATCCCGTTCCCGAGCAGGGTGATCCACCGGTCGGTGAACTCGGCGGTGGCGTGCTCGGCGGCGAGCGACGCGTCGAAGGGGCGCGCGAGCAGCCCGTCGACGAGCTCGTCGCGCACCTGGACGACCGAGTCGTAGAAGATGTCGGCGTCGTAGACCCAGCCGTCCTTGCGACGGATCTTGCGGCGCAGCTTCTCGAGGGCGCCTCCCGGGGGCAGATCGTCGGCGCCCGCGACGGTGGTCGAGGGGAGCTCGGCGTCGACGAGCTCGTGGGCGTCCTCCACGAAGGTGTTGAACTCGAGCGCCACCTCGGCGTAGCTGAGGATGCCGGACCGGTAGAAGTCCTCGAGGTCGTGCACCGAGTACGCGATGTCGTCGGCGATGTCCATCACCGAGGCGGCGAGGGTCTGCCGCAGCGGCACGGCGCCCACGGCCTCGCGCGCGGCGACCAGGTCGGGCTCGTCGATGACGTAGCAGGAGTACTTCGGCACCTGCCACGCCCCGCCCCGATGCTGCAGTCCCTTCGGGATCTCGCCGTCCGGCAGGGCGGCCGGATCCTGGGCGATCAGCGGACTCCACGGGTACTTCGCCACCGCTGCCCGCGTCTGGCTGGTGAGCCCCAGCCCCCGCTCGACCCCGCCGGTCACGGCGAGCGCGGTGAGGATGCGGTAGGTCTGCGCGTTGCCCTCGAACCCGTCCGGCAGCCCGAGCTCGTGCCGCGCCAACCGGTCGAGCACCCGCTCGCCGAGGTGTCCGAACGGCGGATGCCCGACATCGTGCGCGCACGACGCCGCCTGCACCACCCGCGACGGCACCTCGACGCCGTGGTGGTCCGCCAGGCGGCGCGCGATGCCCTGCGCGATCGCGCTCACCTTGAGGGAGTGCGTCAGCCGGTTGTGCACCGGGGAACCGGGGGAGGCGGGCGAGACGACCTGCGTCACATCCGCCAGCCGGGAGAAGAACGGTGAGAACTGGATGCGCTGCACGTCGCGCAGGAACGCCTCGTCCTCGGTCGCGGTGTCCATCCCCCGAGGCTACCCAGTCCCGCCTGCCGTTGCCCGCGGGCGCCTCAGCTCTGGTTCGAGAAGGCGGCGTCGAACGACGCCGACGGACTCTCCCAGAGCAGCGAGCGGACGAAGCCGAGCGCGTCGGGCGCGCCGTGCAGCCGGTCCATCCCCGCGTCCTCCCACTCGACCGAGATCGGCCCCGCGTACCCGATGGCGCGAAGCGCGCGGAAGCAGTCCTCCCAGGGCACGTCGCCGTGGCCCGTCGAGACGAAGTCCCACCCGCGGCGTTGGTCGCCCCAGGGGAGGTGCGACCCGAGCACGCCGTAGCGCCCGTTGGGCCGGCGCACGCGGGTGTCCTTGCAGTCGACGTGGTAGATGCGATCGGCGAAGTCGCTGATGAAGGCGACCGGATCGATGCCCTGCCACATCATGTGACTGGGATCCCAGTTGAGCCCGAACGCCTCGCGATGGTCGATCGCGTCGAGTGCCCGCACGGTCGTCCAGTGGTCGTAGGCGATCTCCGACGGGTGTACCTCGTGCGCGAAGCGCACGCCCTCGCCGTCGAACACGTCGAGGATGGGGTTCCAGCGCGCCGCGAAGTCCTCGTAGCCGCGGTCGATCACCTCTCCGGGGACCGGAGGGAACATGGCGAGGTAGGGCCAGATGCTGGAGCCGGTGAAGCCCACGACGGTGTCGACGCCGAGCCGACGGGCGGCGCGGGCGGTCGTCTTCAGCTCCTCGGCCGCGCGGCGGCGCACCCCCTCGGCGTCGCCGTCGCCCCAGACCCGCGATGACAGGATGGCCTGGTGGCGGAAGTCGATCGGGTCGTCGCACACCGCCTGGCCGGCGAGGTGATGCGAGAGGGCCCACACGCCCAGGCCGTGGCGCTCGAGCAGGTCCTTCCGCTCGCGGAGGTAGTGGTCGTCCTCCACCAGCCGGACGACGTCGAGGTGCTCGCCCGAGCAGGCGATCTCGAGTCCGTCGTAGCCCCAGCCCGACGCCAGTCCGGCGACCTCCTCGAGCGTGAGGTCGGCCCACTGGCCGGTGAACAGCGTGACCGGCGCGGTCATCGTCCGCCTCCTTCGGTGTCGATGTCGATGTCGGTCGGGATGTCCGTCCAGCTGCGCGATCGCGCGGACCGCACCACCGCATCCACGATGATCGCCGAGCGTGCCCCGTCGGAGAACGTCGGCAGCCCCTCGCGGGTCTCCCCGCCCACAGCGGCGAAGGTGTCGCCGATGAACGCGTCGAAGCAGTCCTGGTAGCCCTGGGCGTGGCCGGCGGGGACGTAGGCGAGTCGCGCCTGGTCGGCCGACATCGGTGACGTCCCGCGGGCGATCACCCGAGTGTCCTCGGCGGTGCCCAGCCAGGCCGTCTCAGGCTGCTCCTGGTCGAAGACGGCCGAGGCGTCCGATCCGTCGAGTTCGAACCAGAGCCGGTTGCGGCGGCCCGCGGCCACCTGCGACACCACCACGTTGGCGGGCAGACCCGACGCGGTGACGAAGGTCGCGATGGCGATGTCCTCCGTCCTCACCTCGGCACGAGAGGCGCTCGCGGCGGAGACCGAGAAGGCTTCCGCCGACTCTGCGGGCCGATGCGACACTGCGGTCGAGAACAGTGCGCTCGCCTGAGCGAGGCGCTCACCGCTGACGAACTCGACCAGGTCGCACCAGTGCGAGCCGATGTCGGCGAAGGCGCGCGACGATCCGCCCGTGGCGTCGTCGACCCGCCAGTTGGCCGCATCCGGCGACAGCAGCCAGTCCTGCGTGTAGCTGCCGTGCAGAGCGTTCCACGGGCCGAACTCGCCGGCGATCCGCCGGGCCCGCAGCTCCCGCACGATCGGGTGGAAGCGGTACACGAACGGCACCGTCGCGACCAGCCCCGACGACTCCGCCAGAGCGGCGAGTCGGCGCGCATCCTCGGGGCTCGTCGCGAGCGGCTTCTCGCACACCACGTGCTTGGCGGCCCTGAGCGCCGCCTCCGCGTAGACGACGTGGGTGCTGTTGGGAGTGCAGACGTGCACGACGTCGACGTCCGCGGAGAGGAGCGCATCAAGGTCGGCGAACTCGACCGCGTCCCACGCCGCAGCGATCGACGTGGCCCGGCCGGGGCGGGAGCCGAGGAAGCCGACCACCTCGCCCCGGGCGGCGTGGACCGCGCGGGCGTGCACGGCGGCGATCATCCCGGTCCCGATGATCGCCGACCGGATGCGCGTCCTCACGCGCCCGAACCCGGGATCGGTGCGGACGCGGTCGTCGAGGCCGCCGGCGCGGTCGATGCCGCGTCGGCCAGGTCCGCGGAGAGGGACGCGGCGAGCTCCCGGGCGGCCCGCCAGGCCAGTGCCACCGTGGTGAGCGTCGGATTCGCCGCGGTGGCGGTCGGGATGACCCCGTTCCCTCCGACGTAGAGGTTCTCGACACCCCACACCCGGAGGCGGTCGTCGCACACCGACGTCCCGTCGTCGGCCGCGCCCATCCGCACCGTGCCCTGGTAGTGCAACGACGAGCCGCCCGCCGCGAGGGTCGGCTGCTCGGTGAGGGTGCCGATCCGCTCCGCGGCACGCACCGAGTTCCGCCGCATCTCCTCGATCACCTCGAGGTCGCGTGGGGTGCGCGAATAGCGGATCGACATCCGCGGCATGCCGTAGAAGTCGGTCTCGGTGTCGCTGAACTCGACGGCGTCCTCGAAGCGCACGTCCTTCGCGGCGTACCAGGCGAGGATGCCCAGCCGCTGTGCCGTCGCATCGTCGCCCAGGGCGAGAGCGTACGGCGATCCGGCGAGGGCCATGACGCCGCCCTGCATCGGACGGGCATCCGAGAACGGCACGAGCACGTAGCCGAGCGCCTTCGGGTCGCGCTCGAAACGGGAGGGGTCGAAGTCGTCGTTCAACACCACGAACGAGGCCATCTGGAAGTGCTCGTTGAGGTGGTGCCCCAGCGCATCCGGGCGGACGCCCGACGCGAAGAGCACCTGGGGAGTGCGGAGCCCGTCCGCGCAGACGACGACGCGGGCGGCGCGGACCGTGTAGCGCTCGCCGGTCCGGCGGTTCTCGAGCTCGGCGCCCACGGCCACGCCGTCCTCGACGAGGACACGTCGGGCCAGCGTCTCCGACCGCAACTCGAAGCCGGGGACGGTCTCCTCGAGGTCGCCGAGGATCGCCCCGGTGCCCGAGAACACCAGACGGTCGCCCTCCCAGTGCGTGGCGCTGGGCATGAAGCCGACCGGGGTCAAGCCCGGCCCGTCGAACTCGTCCGCCATCGCGGAGTAGATCTCCGCCGCGAGACCCGTCCCGGGCGGGGTCTGCGTGGTCACCCGGAGCACGTCCTCGGCGTGCGAGAGGGCGGCATCCATCTCCCCCTCGGGGATGAAGGGGATGCGCTCGGACTGGTGGGGCCTCGGCGTGGAGGTGCCCCAGTGGATGCCCATCCCGCCGACCCCGGTCGACATGCTGGCGGCGGGGAGCCCCACCTCGCCGTCGCGGAGCTCCGGCTTCGAGTCGACGAAGTGGAGCCCCGGGAGGATGGTCTGCCGGAACTCGAGGCTGGGGTCGAGACCCTCGGCGATGTCGAGGAGGGCGGCTGCCCGCTCGACCCCCGCATCCGGGCCCTGCGTGAGCAGCTGCGCGGCGAACCGCGCGTCCTCCGTCATGTTCTGCGTGTGGTTCCCGCGCTCCCCGGGGACCACCGGCCCCACCTCGACCATGAGGATGCGCGCGTGAGGCACCGCCTCGCCGATCGTGCGGGCGTACATCGACCCGGCCGGACCGCTGCCGATGATGAGGACGTCGACGTCGCGTCCGGTGCTCATGCGCGCACCTCCGCGGCCTCGCGGGTGACCTCGAGCACGCGGGCGCTCTTCGCCCACGGATCGCCGCCGGTCCCCTCGTACTCGACGGTGTAGGGGCCGTCGTAGCCGTGGTCGCGCAGGATGCCGATGGCCCGATCGAGGTCGACCGCGCGCACGGTCCCGGCGTCGTCGACGTCGTGCGCCTTGACGTGCACGAGCTCGGCGCGGGGGGCCAGCTGCTCGATTCCCGCGTAGACAGGGGCGAGGTCCACGGCCTCGAGCAGTGCCACGGGGTCGACAGGGGGCGCGTCGGGCGCCTGGAACATCAGTGCCATGACCGGCTGCAGGAGGGCATCGAAGTTGCCCAGGTCGAGGAGCAGACCGAGGTGATCGGCGCCCGCGGCGTCGAGGAGGCCCAGCATCCAGGCCGGGTCGCTGCTCGGACCGCCGTGGTTCTCGACGAGCAGCCGGCTGCCGTGGGCGCTCGCGAAGTCGCCGAGCTCGACGAGGGCCGAGACGAGGTGGGCCGGCGGCTGCTCGCCGTGGTGAGGGCTGAAGGGCGAGCCCGGGTTCACGCGCACGAATCGCGCGCCCATCGCGGCGAAGCGCTCGATCCACCGCTTCAGCTCGGCGACGTCGGCGGCGCGCTTGTCGTCGTCGGTCTCGAGGAGGTCGCCGGCGTCGATCGCCACGTTGAGGAGCACCACCCCCGACGAGCGGAGGCTCTCGGCGAAGGCGTCGAGCTCGGGGTCGTCGAGTCCTCCCTTGAACTGGAAGGCGACCGTCTCGATCGCCTCGACGCCGAACTCCGCCCTGGCCCGGGCGGGGAACTCCGCGAGCGCGGTGAGGCTCTGGTACGGGAACGAGAAGGTCCTGGTCTCGCCCGAGGGATCGGTGAAGCTGAACTCGACGGGTCCGAGGTGCTCTCGGACGCTGTACGAGGACATGGACAGCGTGGTCATGGGTGTCTCCTGGTCTGGATCGAGGTCGGGGTCGTGGGTCTGGGATCGGTGGGTGGCCGGTTGGAGCGCGTCAGACGGATGCACCGGCGGTCGCCCGCGCGGGCGTCTCGCGGGTGATCTGCGCCCAGCGGGGATCACCCTCACGGCCGAGCTCGGGCAGGCGCAGCACGAACAGGGCGCCGATGATGCCGAAGACGGCGAGCGTGACGTAGAGCATGCCGAAGCCGCCGATCGAGAGCAGCAGCGGGGCGATGAACGGCACGAACGACTGCGGGAGGGTGTTCGCCATGTTGATGATCGCGAAGTCCTTGCCCGCGTTCTCGGCGCTCGGCAGCATCCGCACGCAGAGCGCGCTGTCGATCGAGAAGAACAGGCCGGTGCCGATGCCGAGGATCGCGACGGCGAGGTACACGAGCTCGATCGTCGGGGCGAAGCCCTGCAGCACGAGGGCGCCGGCGGCGAGGATGCCCGCCGCGATCACGAACGGCTTCTGCCTGCGGATGCGGTCGGAGATCGGGCCCGCCACGATGCTCGTCACGGCGAGGAGCCCCACTGAGATGAGCGAGAGCAGCAGCACGGTGCCGCCCACGGCTTCGGGTGCGATGCCGAACCGGTCCATGAGGAAGAAGGCGTTGTAGGTGCCGCTCGCATAGGCGCACGTGAGCAGGAACCGGACGAGCCAGGCCCAGCCGAACGCCGGGTGCTTGCGCGGGTTCAGCCAGAACGACAGCGCCAGCTGCTTGAGGTTCAGCCCTTCCTGGCCCGGCGCGGGGTGGTGCTGGGGGTCGCGCAGCAGCAGCACGGCGATCGCACCGAGCACGATCGAGACGATCGCGACCGTGCCCCACTGGGCCAGCGGGTCCGTCATCGAGCTGACGGCCGCGATCCCCGCGAGCGGGCCGACGGCACCGGCGAGACCCACGAAGCCCGACACGGTGCCCCGCCGGAACTTGGGCACCTGATCGGCGAGGAGTGCGCTGGTGGCCGCCTGCTGGAAGTTGAACAGGGTCTGCGTCACGCACCAGATCACGGCGACCTGCCAGATCTCGGTGGTGAAGGCGAACGCGAAGACGGCGAGGGATCCGCCGATGGCGCCCGTCAGGATCCAGGTGCGCCGTCGACCGAACCGCCAGGCGGTCCGGTCGCTGATGCGGCCCGCGAGCGGGTTCGCCACGAGCGCGAACAGCGCGCCGACGCCGGTGATGAACCCGAACGCGGCGGCGGCATCCGCCCCGGCGATGCGGGTGGTCTGCAGGGTCAGGAGCAGCTGCAGCGGGGTGAGCAGGGCGATGAGCGCGCCGACGTTCGACGAGAACATCACCGCGATGAGACGGGGCAGGGGTGTGGCGGGCTTGTCGCTGAGATCCTCGACAGCGACGTCGGGCTCGGTCGTCATGGCACTCCTTCGTGCAAATGAGAGAGCCTCCAAAGTGGAAGCGACTACCAATATGGAGTTATGCCCGGAATCTGTCAAGAGGAAGCCTCGGGGCCCATAGACTGCAGACGTGGGACTGCGGGAGATGAAGGCGGCGCGCACGCGGCAGCAGATCGCCGACGTGGCCGTCACGGCATTCATCGAGCAGGGCTACGACGAGACCACGATGGAGCAGATCGCCGAGGCCGCCGAGATCGGCACCTCGACGCTGTACCGCTACTTCCCGAGCAAGGAGCTGCTGCTCCTCGAGCCCTTCGGTGAGGTGCTCGACTTCGGGCGCTTCCTGCGCGCCCGACCGGACGACGAGCCGGTGGCGGAGGCGCTGGCGGGGGCCCTCCTCGACCTCGCCGACGCGTACGCCGATCCGTCGAAGCGGATCGCCGAGATCCGGCGGATCGTCGACGCCTCAGCGGTGCCGCGCGCGCGGCTGTGGGACGTCTTCCTCGCCAGCCGGGCCGACTTCGAGGCGGCGCTCGCCGAGCGGATGCACCTGGCGCCCACCGATCACTCCGTGCAGATGACCGCGGGCATCACCCTCGACGTCTTCGCGCGGGTCGACGAGCGGTGGAAGGGCGACCACCGCAAGGACTACCGCGACCTCATCCGGGAGGCGCTCGCCTCTCTGCCCACGACGACGATCATCCTGCCGACGCTCCCGCGGTGATGCCGACGAGCAGGCGGCACCACCGTCGCTAGCGCGACTCGGCGCGCGTGCCCTCGCCGAAGTCGGTCACGCCCGCGTCGGCCGCCTCGCGGCGGCGGGCGGCGAACGACGGCGCGATGAGCGCCGCGATGATCGCGAGCACACCCACCCCCGCCGACGCCCAGAACCCGATCGTGAAGGCGTCGTCGCTGGGCGCGCCCTGCGGGGTCAGGTTCGACGAGATGACCGCGGCGATGACGGCGGTGCCGACGCTCGAGCCGATCGTCCGGATGACGGTGTTCGCGCTGATCGCCTCGCTGGTCTGCGTGGCCGGGACGCTCTCGACGATCGCGTTCGAGGTGGCGGCGAGCGCCATCCCGATCCCGATCCCGGTGAGGATGCCGGACACCACCATCTGCCAGATCTCGGAGTGCCCCAGGGCGGGGATGACGAACGCGGCGGTGACGGCGGCGCCGCCGATCACCATCGGGATCTTCGGTCCGATGCGGCGGATCAGCGCGCCGGCCACGACGCCGGAGATCACCATGGCGACGACCGTGGGCAGGAGGTAGAGCCCCGACTCGCTGACGGTCTTCCCGAATCCGTAGCCCAGGACGGTCGGCAGCTGCAGCAGCGTCGGCACCAGGATGAACGTGCCGAACATCGCGAAGCCGAAGGCGAGCGCGAGGACGTGCGCCGTCCACACTCCACGGTGGCGGAACAGGCGCACGTCGATGAGCGGCGCCTTCACGCGCAGCTCGACGATGACGAAGACCACGAGGGCGACGCCGCCGAGGACCAGCAGCCCGATGGTCTTGCCGTCACCCCAGCCCCACTTCTCGCCCTCGCTCACCGCGAGGAGCACGGCGACGAGCCCGACCGAGAGGATGACGGTGCCGATCCAGTCGAGCCGGCCGGGGGTGCGGACGGGTGACTCGGGGATGCCGAAGATCGCGCCGAGCAGCGCGACAGCGACGAGGATCGCCGGCAGCCAGAACAGCCAGTGCCACGACAGCGCCTCGACGATCGGGCCGGCGGCCACGATGCCCACGCCCGCGCCGATGCCGAAGATCGCCGAGAGCAGCCCGATGGTCACGCTCACGCGTTCGCGGGGCAGCTCGTCGCGGACGATGCCGATCGACAGCGGCAGGACGGCGCCGGCGGCGCCCTGCAGGATGCGTCCCACGATGAGCATGCCCAGGTTGGGCGCCAGCGCCGCGACGACGGTGCCGACGAGCAGCAGCGCCAGCACGACGATGATGACCCTCCGCTTGCCGACCATGTCGCCGAGCCGGCCGAGGATCGGGGTGAGGACAGCGGCGGACAGCAGGTAGGCGGTCAGCACCCAGCTCGCGTCGGACGTCGAGACGCCGAGGTCGGTGCCGATCGTGCCGAGCGCCGGCGCGACGAGCGACTGCAGGACGGCGAATGACAGGCCACCGAGCGAGAGGTAGAGGATGATCGCGGTGCCGCGGGAGCGTCGCACGGGCGCCGTCGGCGTCGACCCGGTCGTCGGCTCGTGGGTGGTGGCGGACATCGCGCTCCTTGGAAGTAAACAGATGCTGACTTGAAGAGTATCCCCGCGTCGGGGCATGATGTCAACGCGGGTTTACATGATTCGGAGGCGGCTCGTGAGCGACGACGACGTGGTGCGCACGGGACGCGACTCCGCCGCGACGCGCCGCTCGCTCGTGAAGGCCGCCCGACGGCGGTTCGCGACCGACGGCTACCGGGCGACCACCGTGCGGCAGATCGCCGCGGATGCGGGTGTCAACGTCGCGCTCATCAACCGCTACTTCGTCTCGAAGGAGGGCCTCTTCGAGGCGTGCATGCTGAGCACGTCCGACGAGCTCGACATCGAGATGCGCACCCCGTCGACCACGGTGGACGAGGTCATCACGAAGATGCTCGCGCACCTCGTCCACGGTCCGGATCGCGACGATCCGCTGCAGCTCCTGCTGCTCCTCCGATCGTCCGGGGACGATGCCGCCGACGCCGCGCGTCGCCGCGTCCTGCTGCAGTTCGCCCGGGGCATCGCCACCGTCGCCGGGCACGAGCCCGACGACCCGCGATCGCAGCCGTTCCTGCTGCGTGCCGAGCTGGCGATCTCGATGCTGCTCGGGATCGTCATGCTCCGCTCCTCCTCGGCGGCCGTCGAGCCGCTGGCGGGAGCCGGCCCCGCGGACCTCGAGGGCCCGCTCCGCGCCGCCCTCCGCGCGCTCCTCGCGGAGGGCTGAGTCCGGGCGCCGGGCCGGGCGCCCGCGAGGTCACCGTCGAAAGGTCGCCTGAGAGCGGACACGGCGCGCATATGCGCTCATGTGTGCTCTCAGGCGACCTTTCGACGGTCACCGGGCGACGGGGCACCGCCCGGCACCGCCGGCGCCGGGCGCGGGGCTCAGTCCACGGCGAGCGCGGCGATCGGCGTCACGCGGGTGGCCCGGCGGGCGGGCGCGACGGAGGCGAGGAGCGTGAGCGCCGTCGCCACGACCGCGGCGCCGACGAGCAGCTGCCACGGCACGGCCGGGGCGATGACGCCGGGCGTCGGGCCGATGCCGCCGAGCAGCGACTGGGCGCCGGCCCACCCGTAGGCGGTGCCGAGCACGAGTCCCACGACGATCGAGGTGACGGCGAGCTGCGCCGCCTCGGCCAGCACCATCGAGCGCACCTCGCCCGCGGTGAAGCCGAGCACACGCAGGAGGCCGAGCTCCCGCTTCCGCTGCAGCACGCTCAGCGAGAGCGAGTTGACCATCCCCACCGCGGCGATGACGGCCGAGAACCCGATCATCACGAGGAACACCGCCGTGATGGCGTCGAGCACCTGCTGCACGCCGGCGTACGACTCCGGGGACTGCGCCTGCGCGTTGAGCATGATCGTGCGGAAGCTCTCCATCGCCACGACGAACGTCGTCACCAGCGTCACGCCGATCACCAGGCCGATCGTCGAGCGGGCGCTGCGCTCCGGGTTGCGGACCGCGTTGGCAGCCGCGAGGCGCGCCGCCGCCGACCGGCCGAGCAGACGCCCGGCCAGGCGCAGCGCACCGGGCATGATGAGCGGCGCCCCGACGACGATGCCGGTGAACGAGAGGATCCCGCCGGGGAGCGCGATCACGAGGCCCAGCGGCCCCATGACGAGACCGACGACGATCCCGAGGGCGAGCAGCCCGCATCCGATCACCTGCAGCACGATCGTGCCGACCAGCCGGCGGCGCGGGGCGGTGGCCACCGGCGGCTCGACGGCCCCCGAGGTGGCCTCGAGCGGGGTCACGTCGAGCACGCGCCGCGCCCCGACGAACGACGCCAGCCAGGTCGTGAGGACGACGATCACGAGCGGCAGCAGCAGCTCGGGCCGGGCGAAGTCGTAGGGCAGCGCCGGGATCACGTCCGCGGCGACGGCCACGCCGACGAGCGCGGCCGACAGCCCGACGCCCACCAGCAGCCCGAGCACGGCGCCGACCGAGCCCGCGGCCAGACCCTCGCGCGCGATCCGGCGCCGCTCGGTGGACGCGGTCGATCCGAGGAGCCGGTGGAGCGCGATCAGACGGCGGCGACCGGCGATCAGGGTCGCGACGGTGTTCGCCGTGACCACGGCGGCGACGTAGACGGCGATCGTCAGGAAGGTGCCGGCCACGATGAGGAGCGCCAGTCGTACGGTGCCGAAGTCGCCGAGCGGGCTGGCGTCGACGACGGTGCCGAGGGCGCCCGTCACCTCGAGCAGCAGGGTGCCCAGGCAGGCGCTCAGCGCGGCGACGAGCACCGTGGCACGGTGCTCCAGCAGGGAGGAACGGGCCGCGACGCTCACGCCGCCGTCTCCATCCGCAGCATGATGGACGAGATCTCCTCCGGGCTCGACTGGGGGATGTCGCCCACGATGCGACCATCGGCGAGGAACAGCACGCGGTCGGCGAAGCTCGCCGCGATCGGGTCGTGCGTCACCATCGCGATACTCTGCCCGTAGCGGGCGACCGCGGCGGTGAGCAGGGTGAGAACATCGCGACCGGTGCGGGAGTCCAGGTTCCCGGTCGGCTCGTCGGCGACGATGAGGTCGGGTCGGGTGGCGAGCGCCCGCGCGATCGCCACGCGCTGCTGCTGGCCGCCCGAGAGCTGGTGCGGCCGGTGGCGCATCCGATCCTGCAGGCCCAGGGTGTCGACGAGGGAGTCGATCCAGAACGACTCGGACGCGGTGGGCCTCCGGTTGTCGAGGTCGAAGGGCAGCAGGATGTTCTGCCTCACGTCGAGCGTGGGCACGAGGTTGAACGCCTGGAAGACGAACCCCACACGACGTCGTCGCAGCACGGTGAGCGCGGTGTCGTCGAGCCCCTCGATCTCGGTGTCTCCGAGCCAGGCCTTCCCGCTCGACGGCGAGTCGAGCCCGGCGAGGATGTGCATCAGCGTCGACTTGCCCGATCCCGAGGGCCCCATGACGGCCGTGAACTCACCGCGCCGGACTCCGATCGTCACATCGCGCAGGGCGTCGACCCGGGTGCCGTCGTCGGAGCGGCCGTACGTCTTCGAGAGGTTCTGCACACGGGCGACCAGGCCCATGTCGGTCGTGGTGATCTGCATGGGGCTCACGCTACGGATGCGGTCGGCCGCGCCGCGTCACCCTCCGGTGCCGAGACGGTCGCCTCCCATGGCACCCCGGTACGACGCCGTTGGGACGACGTCAGGCCGTGGCGAGGCGGGGGAGCATGTCGGCGATGCGCTCGCGGAGCTCGCGGACGACGTCGTCGAACGCGGAGTCGGAGTCGGTGCGGGCCGGATCCGGGATCGACCAGTGGGCGTGGTCGGCGCCGTGGAGGAGCTCGTGCGCACGGTCGCAGACCGTGACCACGAAGTCGCCCGCCCGCTTGACCTCGCCGAAGGCCCGGGGCACCATCTCGCCCACGTACGGGATGTTCCAGCGCCGCGCCGCGCTCACCGTGCGCGGGTTCACGACCTCGCCCGGATCGGTGCCGGCCGATGCGCAGGGGATGTCGCTCTCCTGCGCCCAGACGCCGGCCGCGAGCTGCGATCGGGCCGAGTTGGCCGTGCAGACGAACAGCACCCTGCCGCTCACCGGGATGGGCTCTGCCTCGAGGGTGCGGAACACCTCCGACCTCAGTCGGACGTAGTTGCGGCGTCCGTCGCCCTCGGATGCGCGGCGGACGATGATGCCCCGCTCTTCCAGCACACCGAGGTGGAACGAGACGAGATTGGACGGCATGCCGAGCTCGGCGCCGATCTCCTTGGGCGCGAGATCGCCGATCGTGAGGAGGTCGACGATCCGGAGGCGGGCCGGGTCGCTCAGTGCGGCGAAGGCGGCGGCGCGTCGATCCAGGTCGTCCGTCATCCGCCGCCCTCCAACCAGATCAATGCTGTTTGACTCAATCGTGGTAGGCAGGGTCGAAGACCGCCGGAACTCACATCGAACTTTAGGCAAGCCTAACCTCCGGCGGACCCGAGTGGGCCGCGACGGGCCCAGGAAGAGAGGGCCCCATGGGCATCGGAACCGGCATCGCGCTGTTCGTCATCGGGGCGATCCTCGCCTTCGCCGTCAACGTCGACCTCGGCGGGTTCGTGAACCTCAGCCTCATCGGCTACATCCTCATGGGCGCCGGTGTCGTGGTGTTCCTCATCAGCCTCGTGCTGATGCTGCGCCGGCGTTCGACCGTCTCGACCTCGCGCACCGCCGTCGACCCCGCCAGCGGTGAGCAGGTCACGCAGCGCCGCACCACCGACAACGGCGACCCGCTGGTCTGACGATGTCCGACCTGCTCGAGACGCCCGCCCCGCGCACGGGTGAGCTGCTCGGCGGCAGGTACACGCTCGTCGGCCAGCTCGGACAGGGCGGGATGGCGCGCGTGTACCGCGCCCGCGACGAGCTGCTCGGCCGTGACGTGGCGGTGAAGCTCTTCAACGCCGGAGCCGCCGAGCCGGCGGATCAGGCCCGCCGCCTCTCCGAGACCCGCCTGCTCGCCGCCCTCAGCCACCCGTCGCTCGTGACCCTGTTCGATGCCCACGTCGACGGCAGCGACCATGCCTACCTCGTCATGGAGCTCATCGACGGCCCCACCCTGCGCCGCCGGATCGACGAGGAGGGCGCGATCGACGCCCTCGACGTCGCGCGCATGGCCGCCGACCTGGCGGCCGCGCTCGCCGTCGTCCATGCGGCCGGAGTGGTGCACCGCGACATCAAGCCGTCGAACGTGCTCCTCCGGCCGGCCGGTCCCACCGATCCGGCTGCGTTCCGCGCCACCCTCACCGACTTCGGTATCGCGTACCTGGTCGACTCCACGCGGGTGACCACCCCCGGCACGCTCATCGGCACCGCCGCGTACCTCGCGCCGGAGCAGGCGCGCGGCGAGGCGCCGGTGCCCGCGTCCGACATCTACACGCTCGGTCTGCTGCTGCTCGAGTCGCTGACCGGGGAGCGCCCGTTCGGACGCGGCACCATGCACGAGACCCTCATGGCCCGCCTCACCAAGCAGCCCGAGATCCCGGGCAGCGTCGGCTACGAGTGGAAGTCGCTGCTCACGGCGATGACCTCGTTCGATCCCGCATCGCGTCCCTCGGCGGCGGAGGTCGCCCGTCAGGCGAGCGAGATGGCGGAGGCGCCACCGCGGGAGGAGGCCGCGACGGCGACGCTCGAGGGAGCGACGCTGCCACTGGTGTCGGTCACCGCCCTCGATCCCGACGAGCCCACGGAGGCGATGGACCCGCCGACCGACGAGCCGGCTCCGGTCAGCGTCGCGAGCGGCACCTCTGCCGCGAACGGCCGCGCCGCCGACGCCCGGCCTCGCGCGGCGGCCCGCGCGGAGCGGGTCTTCGTCCGCGACGCGCGTGACGAGACGCCCGACCCGATCGAGACGACTGCGACCTTCGCCGGCCCGCGGACCCGGCGGCTGGGCGTGCGGTTCTGGATCCTCGTCGCGATCGCCCTGCTGGTGGTCGCCGCCATCACCACGACCGCTCTGGTGCTGCTCGGCGCGAGCGCGGGCGCCCCGGTGCCGCCGCAGCTCGCCCCGGTCGACGAACCGCTCGGGTCGCATCTGCAGCAGCTGCTCGAGAGCGTGACGCCATGAGGCGCCGCACCCTCTCGCTGGTGCCCGTCGCGATCGCCGTCGTGGTGATCGCCGGATGCGCGTCCAGCGACGACCCGCTCGATCACACGACCGCCGCCACGCTGCAGAGCGGTGTGGCACAGGTCGCGCAGTACGCCTCTGCAGGCGACACCGCGGCCGCGCTGGCGTCGCTCGACGAGCTGCAGGCCTCTCTCGACGCAGCGGAGTCCGCCGGCACGATCGCCGCCGACCGGGCTCAGCTCGTGCAGCAGAACATCGACGTCGTCCGCGCCGACCTGCAGCCCACCGGCGAGGCGACGGTGCCCGAGACGACCGTCACCGATCCGACCCCCGCTCCCGCAGAGGAGACGGAGACCGCCACGACTCCCGCTGAGGACACGGAGACCCCGCCCGCCGACGACTCCAGCGGCAAGGGGCCCGGCGGCGACAAACCGAACAAGGGACCCGGCAACAACAACGGGAACGGCAACGGGAACGGGGGCGGACCAGGCAAGAAGTAGCACCGCCCCGAACCGCATCTCACACCACGAAAGGACGAACCGTGAACATCCTCGTCGTCATCATCGCCATCATCGCCATCATCCTGCTGCTCACCGGAGGATTCGTGTCCTCGCTGCAGTTCCTGCTCTGGGTGGGCGTGGCGCTTCTGATCATCGCGCTGATCGTCTTCCTGCTGCGCTTCATCACCGGCCGCAACCGCGTCTGAGCGTGGTCGCACAAGCCCGCTGAGGGCGCACGTCGACACCGGATTCCGCGAGGGGGGCCCTGAGGGGACTCGCTCACCGGGATCCGGTGTCGTGCTGTGAGGCGTCAGGCTGCGCGGACGGAGTGAGGTCCGAGCGGGGGCGTCAGGCCTGGGCGGGGGCGCCGCCCGCGGCCTGCTCGGCGAGCGCCTTCTCGTAGTCGGCGCGCACCTGCACCATGTCGAGGCCGCGCGCCTGCTCGATCACGTTGTCGAGCACCGGGCCGGGGAGTGCGCCCGGCTGCGCCATGAGGGGGATGCCGTCTCGGTAGACGACGAGCGTGGGGATGGAGGTGATGCCGTAGGACGCGGCGAGCTGCTGCTGGTCCTCGGTGTCGACCTTGGCGAAGGTGATGTCGGAGTTGTCCTCCGAGGCCTTCTCGAACACGGGCGCGAACTGGCGACACGGGCCGCACCAGGACGCCCAGAAGTCGATGAGCACGATGCCGTCCTTGACGGTCTCGTCGTGGTTCTCGATGGTCAGGGTGGTGGTTGCCATGCTGTCCTCAACCGCCCGGATCGCTCGGGAATTCCTCCGCTCAGCTGACGTGCACCTCGGGCCGGCGCTTGCGGTCGACCTCCGCGCGCCGGAGCACCTCGCGGGTGACGGGCGCCACCTCGCCCACGCCGGTGACGAGGTAGCGGAACATGTTCGACATGGGGCTGCCCTCCGTCCACTCGAAGTAGATGCTGGGCACGCTGCCCGTCTCGTCGCGGATGGCGAGCAGGATCGCGGCGATCGTGTTGGGCACGTTGCCGCTCGTCACCTGCAGCACACGGTAGCCGTGGCGGGTGACCCCGCGCACGACCAGCTCCTCCTCGAAGTCGGACGAGTCGGACGGATGCACCTCGAGCAGCACGACGGGGGACCGCTGCGGGATGCCGCTGTCGCGTCGTTCGTCGTGGACCTTCTGCTTGTAGTCGATCGCCGCACCCCGACCGGGCTCGTTCGCGATGATGCGGACGGTGTCGTACTCGTCGGCGTCGGCGGTGACGAAGTCGAGCGCGGCCGCGTCGAGGGTGACGGAGACGGCCCTCAGCTGGAACGAGCGGGAGATGCGCGAGACGATCGACACGACGAGGATGCCGAGGATGAAGAGGGCGGCGATCCTCACGCCGTCGGGCCGCTCGATCACGTTGGCGACGGTGGTGTAGATGAAAACCACCGTGATGACGCCGAAGCCCACCGCCCGCTTGCGCTGCTTCTTGCGGATGCACGACAGCGTCACCGCGAACGACGCCGACGTGATGAGGACGAGCACGCCGGTGGCGTAGGCGCCGGCCTGCGCATCGACGTTCGCGTCGAACACCAGCGTGATGATCACCGCGATCACTCCGAACACGATGACGAGGGGGCGCACCAGCGCCGCCCAGTGCGGCGCCATCCCGTACCGCGGCAGGTAGCGCGGCACGAGGTTGAGGAGCCCGGCGAGCGCCGACGCTCCGGCGAACCACAGGATGAGGATGGTGCTGATGTCGTAGGCGGTGCCGAACCACTCGCCCAGGAACTGGTGCGCGAGGTAGGCCAGCGCCCGCCCGTTGGCGGGCCCGCCCGACTGGAACGCCTCCTGAGGGATGAGCAGCGTCGTCGTCAGGCTCGACGTGATGAGGAAGCAGCTCATGATGATCGCGGCCGTGGTCAGCAGACGCTGCGCCCCGCGGATGCGCCCGAGCGGGTACGAGGGCGGCAGCGGCATGCCGCCCTTCGCCGCCTGGAGTGCCTTCGCCGCCCTGGCGGAGGTCTTCGTGTTCGTGATCTGCGGCATCACGGCGACGCCGGTCTCGAACCCCGACAGCCCCAGGGCGAGCTTGGGGAAGGCGATGAGCGCGATCGCGACGATCATCAGCGGATCGCCGTTCTGGCGCGTGAGGGCGCCCCACCAGTCGTTCACCACGACCGGGTTCTCGAACACGTGCAGGATCGCCACCAGCACGACCACCACGTTGAGTGCCAGGTACACGCCCACCAGGACCACGGCGAGGCCGATGGCCTCCTTGAATCCCTTGAGGAACACCGCCGCGAGCAGGCCGACGAGCACCAGCGTGATCACGACGTTCTGGCCGTGGAACCAGTCGGGTGCGAAGGGGTTCTCGATCGCGTGCGCCGCCGCATCCGCCGCCGACAGCGTGATCGTGATCATGAAGTCGGTGGCCGCGAACCCGAGCAGCACCAGCACGAGCAGCTTGCCGCCCCACCAGGGGAGCAGCCGCTCGAGCATCGCGATCGAGCCCTCACCGCGGAAGCTCTCGCGCGCGACCCTCCGGTACACCGGGAGCGCGCCGAACAGCGTGATGGCGACGAGCAGCAACGTGGCGATCGGGCTGACGAGCCCCGCGGCGAGCGCCGCGATGGCGGGCTGGTAGCCGAGCGTCGAGAAGTAGTCGACGCCGGTGAGGCACATGACCCGCCACCAGGCGTGCGTCTTCTCGCGCAGCGTCGCCCCCGGTCCCGGATGCGCGCCCGACTGCTCGGCCCCGCCCTGCACCCAGCGGGTGAACGGCCCGGGCACCCGATCCCGGTCCGGGCGCGGTACGTCGATGACCGCACCGCCGGGCAGCGGCTGGGGTTCGTCGGGGTGCTGCTCGGCCGCGTCGGCGGCCGCCTCGGTGGCGGTCGCGCGGGCGTCGCCGCTCTCGCCGCGGTCAGCCGCGGGCGTCGTGTCGGTCACGAGGGAAAGTCTCTCCCATCCGGACGACTTCCGCGTGCGTCACGAGGGTGCGCGTCCGCCGATCTGCCGCGGATCCGACACTCGTGGCGGCCTCCCACCCGCGCACCCCACCACCACTGTCAGATCCGGGCCCTGGCGGTGCGGAGCGCGCGCTCGCTATCCTCGCGACATGATCGAGGATGCCGGCCCGCCCCAGGTGCGCGTCGCGGTGCGCGCGAACCGCCCGCTGGTGGTGCTCTACCTCCTGGGCGCCATCGGACTTCCGCTCGGCATCGTCCTGAGCTCGGTGAGCAACTCGATCGTGAGCGCGGCCTACGCCGCCCCGATGGCCGACGGGATCACGTTGGGGGCGGCGTCGTTCCTGTCGGTGATCGCCGGGCCGCTGGCCCAGCTCGGGCTGCTGGCGCTGGTCGCGGCCATCGCCGTGCACGCGGTGCTGTGGCATTCGGTGCAGCGCGACGAGCGGTCGCGCCGCATCATCGGCTGACGCGCCCCGCGCGCATCCGCTGACCCGAGGGCGTGCGACCGCTGAAGCCGGCGACGATCACCAGAACATCGGGCGGTCGTCGTCGTCCTCGGGGGAGGGGGTGGAGATGTCGAGGTCGACGACGACGGGCACGTGGTCGCTGGGGGCGTCGCCCTTGCGCTCGTTGCGCTCGATCCGTGCATCCTTCACCAGGTCGGCGAACGGCTGCGACCCCATGATGAAGTCGATGCGCATGCCCTCGTTGCGCGGGAAGCGCAGCTGCTTGTAGTCCCAGTACGTGTAGCCCGTGGGGACGATGGGGCGCACGACGTCGGTCAGCCCGATCCGCTCGAAGGCCGCGAAGGCGGCGCGCTCCGGCGCGGAGACGTGGGTGGCGCCGTCGAAGACGTCGAGGTCCCACACGTCGGAGTCGAGGGGCGCGATGTTCCAGTCGCCCATCAGCGCGAGCGGCTGGTCGGGGTTCTCGCCGAGCCACTGCTCGGTCTGCTTCGCCAGCTCGTCGAGCCACTGGAGCTTGTAGGTGTAGTGCGGATCCTCCAGCGCACGGCCGTTGGGCACGTACAGGCTCCAGAGGCGCACCTCGTTGACGGTGACGCCGAGCGCGCGCGCCTCGAGCGGGAGCATGCCGTCGTCGCCGGGCTTGCCGAACCCCGGCATGCCGGTGAACGTGGTGGACGGATCGGTCATCGGGAGGCGGCTGGCGAACGCGACGCCGTTCCACTGGTTGAGGCCGTGCAGCACGACCTCGTAGCCCGCGTCGTGGAACGCGTCCATCGGGAACTGCGACTCCTTGCACTTGATCTCCTGCATGGCGACGACGTCGACGTCCTCCTTCACCAGCCAGTCGACCACGCGGCCCACTCGGGCGCGGATGGAGTTCACGTTCCAGGTCGCAACACGCATGCCTCTCACGCTACCGGCTGCATCCGACCCCACGCTGCGAGCGGATGCGACCCCACGGGCGGCGGGATGCGTCACCGCGGGTGTGCGGATCGGGCCGACAGGGCCAGGGTGGAACGCATGATCGGTCTCGCCATCCTCCTCGTCATCGTCGGAATCGTCCTGCTGCTGCTCGGTGTCTTCGTCAGCGCCGTGAAGTTCCTGCTCTGGATCGGCATCGCTCTGCTGATCATCGGTGTCATCGCGGCTCTGCTGCGCTACATCCGCCGCGGCGCACGCTCGTAGCGTCCTCGGCCGGCGACATCGTCTTGCTCGCACCTGCGCCGCGAACCGCGTCGTAGGGTGAGGGCATGACGACGATCGCGGTGACCGGGGCGACGGGCGGCGTGGGCGGGCGCCTGGCCAGACGGCTGGCGGATGCAGGCCTCGAGCAGCGCCTGATCGTGCGCGACGACACCCGGGCGCCGCGACTGCACCTCGCCGAGGTGCGGGTGGCCGAGTACCGCGACGTCGACGCCTCCACCCGGGCGCTCGACGGCGTCGACGTGCTGTTCATGGTGTCGGCATCCGAGAGCGTCGACCGGGTCGAGGAGCACCGCGCGTTCGTGTCGGCCGCCGAGGCTGCGGGCGTGCAGCACGTCGTCTACACGTCGTTCTTCGCCGCCGCCCCCGACTCCGTCTTCACCCTGGGGCGCGACCACTGGGCGACCGAGGCGTTCCTGCGCGAGGCAGGCATGGCCACGACGTTCCTCCGCGACAACCTGTACACCGACTTCCTGCCGCTCCTGGCCGGGAACGACGGGGTCGTGCGCGGTCCCGCCGCCGACGGACGGCTGTCGTCCGTCACGCGCGACGACGTCGCGGCGATGGCGTTCGCCGCCGTGACCAACCCGGAGGCGCACGCCGGCGCGGTCTACGACCTCACCGGTCCGGAGTCGCTCTCGCTCGACGAGGCCACCCGGATCATCTCCGAGGTGACCGGCCGGACCCTCCGCTACCAGGACGAGACCCTCGACGAGGCGTACGCGAGCCGGGCGCACTACGGCGCTCCCGACTGGCAGGTCGAGGCGTGGGTGAGCACCTACACCGCGATCGCCAGCGGCGAGCTCGCGCCCGTCTCGGATGACATCCCGCGGGTGCTCGGGCGGCCCGCGCAGTCGCTGCGGCAGTTCCTCGAGGCGGAGCAGCCGCGCCCCTGAGGGCGCCTCTCGCGGTCCGGGCACCCGGGGCGCCGTCCGTCAGGACGACACGTCGTTCTCGATGTCCTCCGCGAGGTCGTCGACCACCTCGGGACGGAGGTGCACGCCCACCTCGTCGAGTCGCTCCTCGAGCACGTGGCTCACATCGTCCTCGATCCGCCCCTGACGGATGTCGTCGCGCACCTCGTCCGTGACGTCCTCGATGGTCTCCTGGTCGGATGCCCCGTTGTCGTCCCCGGCGTCGGCGTCGGCGTCGGCGGGGTCCACGCCGTCGGTGTCGAGCGCGTCGGCCTCGAGCTCGCTGTCGGCCGCCTGCCGGGTGGTGAGGGTGGGGGTCTGTGTCGTCACTCATGGCGCCATCCTGCGTCGAGAGCTCGACCGCGCCAACCCCCTTCCCGCCGAGCTGCCCGCGCGGGAGGCCGCCCCGGGGTCGGAGGGCGTCTCGATACACTGACAAGGTGACCGAGGCGCGCGACAGACTGATCGACTACATCCGCGACGAGGCCGTCTTCCACGGCGACTTCACGTTGACGAGCGGCAAGAAGGCCACGTACTACGTCGACCTCCGCCGGGTCAGCCTCGACCACCGGGTCGCCCCGCTCATCGGGCAGGTCATGCTCGACCTCATCGCCGACGTGCCCGACGTGTCGGCGGTCGGCGGACTCACCATGGGCGCCGACCCGATCGGCGCCGCCGTCCTGCACCAGGGCGCCGCCCGCGGGCTCGCCTACGACGCGTTCGTCGTGCGGAAGGAGCCGAAGGACCACGGCCGCGGGAAGCAGGTCGAGGGTCCCGACCTCGAGGGCAAGCGCGTCATCGTGCTGGAGGACACCTCGACCACGGGCGGATCGCCGCTCAAGGCGATCGAGGCGCTCGAGAAGGTCGGGGCGATCATCGCCGGCGTCGCCGTCGTGGTCGACCGCAACACGGGTGCCGGCGACATCATCCGCGACGCCGGATACGAGTACCGCTACGCCATCGGGCTCGGCGACCTCGGTCTCGAGTGACATGACCGGCGTGGCCGACGGCTCCGTCGAGCAGCCGCCGCCCTCGCGCGGACCGCGCTGGACCTCGTGGGTGCTCTCCGCGAGCGCCGCGGTGATCGCGGTGGGCGGCATCGTGCTGCTGTTCGTGCTCGGCACCCGGGCCGGTGGCGGGGGATCCGGACCCGCCCTGGACGCCGCGCCCGCGCCCACCGTGACGGTGACCGCCACGCCGACGCCGACGGCCCCCGAGGCCGCGCCGCAGCCGACGGTCCAGGCGCCGCCGGGGACGCATCCGTGGACCGACCTGGCCGGTGGCGAGTGCCTCGACCCGTTCACCTCGCCCTGGGCGGAGGAGCTCACCGTCGTCGACTGCGCCCAGCCCCACGCCGCTCAGCTGGTGGGCCGGCCCGTCATCTCGTCGGACCCCGCCGCGTCCTACCCGGGCGAGGCCGCGATCACCGCCGGGCTGGGCCTCGCGTGCACCGCGCCCGAGGTGCTCTCGCTCGACGCGGCGGCGCCGTATCCCGACCTGACCTGGCAGGCGTCGTACCCCGTCACCGAGGAGCAGTGGGCCGCGGGCTTGCGCGCCGCCTCGTGCTTCGTGACCCGCGGCTCGGGCGAGCCGATCACAGGCTCGCTCGCCGCCGCGGGCTGAGCCGGGGCGGATGTGGGTGGGGGCTTCGGGATGTGCGGCGGGGTCGGTGAGCGATCCTCGCGAAGGTCGGGAGCGCGCGGTAGCCTGACCGTGATGCGCACCCTCGTCCGTTCCGTCGTCCTCGTGCTGCTCGTGATGCTGGGCCTCGCGGTGGCGGGGCCTGCCGCGGCTGCGCCCGCTGTCGCCGCTGTGCCTGTTGTGGCCGCTGCGCCTGCTGTCGCCGCTGTGCCTGTTGTGGCGGCGGCGCCCGCCGGCGTCGACGACTTCACCTTCTCCTCGTTCGATGCGGAGTACACGCTGGGGCGCGACGAGTCAGGCGCGTCCACCCTCACCACCGTCGAGACGTGGGTGGCCGACTTCCCCCAGATCGACCAGAACCGCGGCATGATCCGCGCCATCCCGCTCACGTACAAGGAGCACCGGACCGACCTCGAGCTCGTATCGGTCACCGACGAGAACGGCGCACCCCGCTCCTACGAGACCGAGGAGGACGACGAGAACCTCCTCGTCACCATCGCCGCCGACGACTACGTGCACGGGCTGCAGACCTACGTCATCACGTACACGCAGCGCGACGTGACGGCGTTCAACGGCGACGACGACGTCGACGAGTTCTACTGGGACACCAACGGCACGAAGGTGAAGCAGCCGATCTCCCAGCACACCACCACCCTCACGGTCGACCCGTCGATCACCGGCGCCATCACGGGCGAGCCCGTCTGCTTCGTCGGCCCCGAGAGGTCGACCGACAGGTGCGCGATCGAGCGCAGCTCCGCATCCGACGGCGCCGCCGTCTTCAGCACGAGCGAGTCCGACCTCGCCCGGGGATACAACGTCACCGTCGGCGTCGCGTTCGCGCCCCACACCTTCACCGAGCGGCCCACCGGGTACCTCGACGCAGGGCCGATCGCGTGGGTGCAGATCCTCGCGGTGCTGGTCGCGCTGGCCGCGGCCGTGGGGTCGATCCTGCACCGTGTCCTCCGCCTGCGCGACGCGCCGGGGCGCCCGACGATCATCCCGGAGTACACCCCGCCGAAGGGCGTCGACCTCCTGCTCGCCTCGGTGATCATGAAGAAGTCGACGCGGGGCGCGGCGGCGTCGTTCGTCGATCTCGCTGTGCGGCACAACGTGCAGCTCGTCGAACGAGAGGCGGATGCGTTCCTCGGCTCCCGTACCGAGTACTGGCTGCGGTTCCTCACCTGGCAGGGGCTGACGCCCGCCGAGATCGAGCTCGCGCGGGCGCTGTTCGGCACCGACCTGAGGCCGGACGCGTGGCGCGAGATCCGCAAGAACGACACGGTGCTCGCGAAGTCGATCCAGACGCTCATGGCCGCGACGCGCAAGCGCGCGGTGGCGGAGGGCTACCAGAGCACGCGCACCCGTCCGCTCAGCCTGCTGCTCGTGCTGGTGGCGATCGTGGCGGGGATCGGGGCCTTCTTCAGCGGGGTCGTGGTGTCCGACGGCGGGTACGGCGGACTGCTTCCGATCGTCCTGCTCTTCGTGGCGGGCGGCGCCGCCTTCTTGGTGTTCGGCACCGCGTTCCGCACGCAGCTCACCGCGAAGGGGTCCGAGCTGCGCGACTACATCCGCGGCATCGAGATGTACATCGACTGGGCGGAGGAGGACAGGTTCCGTGTCCTCCAGAGCCCGGAGGGTGCGCTGCGCACGGGTGTGAACGCCCCCGACCGCGGCCAGGTGGTGAAGATCTACGAGAAGCTGCTGCCCTACGCGGTGATGCTCGGCCAGGAGACCGAGTGGGCGAAGGTCCTCGGCACCTACTACGAGAACCTCGACACCCGACCCGACTGGTACGGCTCGAACACCGCCTTCAACGCGGCGCTCTTCGCCACCACGGTGTCGTCGATGTCGTCCACGGTCGCCTCCTCCTTCTCGGGCACCTCGAGCAGCAGCTCGAGCGGCTTCTCCGGCGGAGGCGGCTTCTCGGGCGGCGGCGGAGGAGGCGGCGGCGCCGGGGGCGTCTAGCCCCGTCCGCCTGCGCGCCCGCGCCCCTGCCCGGGCGTGGGTGGGCGCGCTGGGCCACCGCGAGCGTCAGATCCGCGCCAGTCCGCGCCCGGCGCGAGCCCGCCCGGGCATCCCGTGCGGGGCGGATGTGACACTCGTGGTGGGCTCGCGGGCCGGCAGGCCACCACGAGTGTCAGATCGGTGGGTGACGACCGGTGGGTCAGTGCGCGATCGCGCTGAAGAAGGCGGCGACGAGGGCGGCGCCGGCGACGCCGAGCCAGGCGAGGATCGCGAGCACCCAGCCCGCGAGCGTGACGTACCCGAGGATGAGGCCCGCCAGCGCGAGGCCGCGGCCCTCCTCGCCCGTCCGCTTGAGCTGCGAGAGGGCGATGTGGCCGGTCACGACGGGCACGACGCCGAACCCGAGGATGCCGAACACCAGAGTGAGCACGGCCAGCAGGCTCGTGCCCCGCTGCGGCGGGTACACGGTGGCGGGAGCCGCCGCCGCGGGCATGCTGTAGCCCGGTGCGCCGGCGTCGGGCACGCCGTATCCCGGAGTGCCCACTCCCGTCGGTGCGCCCGTGGCACCGGTCGAGGCGTCGAAGCCGCCCTGCGGGGTCCCGCTGAACGAGGCGGAGAGCGGCACGGTGGGCTGCGTCACCGAGAGCGGGACGGTGGGCTGCGTCGCACCGGCGCTGCTCGCCGTCGCGCCCACGAGCTCGGGCGCGCGGTCCGCGCTCGCGGTCCCCGGAGCCGAGGCCGGAGCCGGAGCGGGCGTGGCGCCGGAGGAGGCCTCGTCGAAGACAGCAGGTCCCTCGGTGGTGTAGTCGTCGGATGTCGAGTCGTTGGTCGTCATGTCATCCACGCTACGAACCGGGCGCCGTGCGGGGATCGGACCACAGCATCACCGCCGTGGTACCTGGGGATGAACCTACGGCCGGCTGTGCCGGGGCAGCCCGGCGACGACGAGGTCGTACGAGTTGACGATGAGGTCCTCGACGAGCTCGGGGTCGGACTGCGGCCCCACGGTCACCGTGATCCAGTGCCGTTTGTTCATGTGGTACCCGGGGATGATCCACTCGTGCTCGCGCACGAGAGCCTCGCCGTGCGGCGGCGCGACCTTGAGCGTCACGCGCACCTCGCCGTCGAGCGGGGTGAGCGCGAAGACCCGGCCCACCACCTTGGCGACGGCGGTCTCCGGCCCGAACGGCCGCTCATCCGTCGTCGCGGGCAGGCCCGCGCACGTCTCGAGCACATCCTCCCGCGTCACCACACCCACGCCGGGAGCCTAGCCGCGGCATCCGACACCGCGACATCCGGCACCGCGCGGACGACACCACGGCATCCGACAGCCCCGCTCAGTCGGTGAACGCGTTGGCGCAGGTCTGCTCGGCCGCGGTCTGCCCCTTGAGACCCTCGATCACCTCGGGCGTCGCGGCCGAGTCGGTCGGAGCGGCCGAGACGTCGGGCGCCGACGGGGCCTCGGTCGACGGATCGGGTGTCACCGTGGTCGGGTCGGTCCCGGGGTCGACGACCGTCGAGCCCGTGCCCGTGGAGTCGGCCGCGAGGGTGAACGGCTCGTCGTTGGTGATCTTGGTGAAGAGCTGCTCGGCCAGGTCGCTGATCGGCACGACCTTGCCCGGGTAGTTCGACGACGAACCCGCCGGGTACTGCACGAACACCATGTTGGCGAGGTCGACGTCCTTAAGGGTCAGAGCCAGCGACACCATCGCATCCGGGCTGGCGAGGGACTTCGACAGCTGGATGTTCTGGGTCGCCGCCTGGGCCAGACCGTAGAGCTTGGTGATGTCGGTGAGCGTGTTCGCGCTCTTGATGGTGCGCACGAGCGACGACATGTACTGCTGCTGCGACGCGATGCGCGCCAGATCGGAGCCGTCGCCCACGCCGTGGCGGTTGCGGAGGAACGCCAGCGCCATGTCGCCCTGGATGGTCGAGATGCCCTCGGGCAGGTCGAGGCCCGAGTCCTTGTCGAAGATGGGCTCGACGAGGCAGACGGGCACCCCGCCCACCGCGTTCGTCATCTCGATGACACCCTTGAAGGAGGTGGCGGCGGCGTAGCTGATGTCGAGGCCGGTGAGGTTCTCGATCGTCGCCGAGACGCAGGCCAACCCACCCCGGCTGAACGCCTCGTTGAGCGGCCGAGCGCTCATCGAGTCGTAGACGTCGCCGTTCGTGGGGTCGGTGCACTCCGGATGAGGGATGACCAGGTCGCGGGGGAAGCTCACGACCACGGCGTTCTTGTGGTCGGCCGAGACGTGCAGGAGGATGTTGACGTCGTTGAGGGTCGCGTCGCGCTCGCCGAAGTCGTCCCCCTGGTTGGGGTCGTTGTCGGTGCCGACGACCAGCAGGTTGAAGCCGCCGGGGAAGGCGCCGAGCAGCGGCGGCGGGGCGGGGGCCTCCTGTCCGCCCGAGATGTCGACGGCGTTCGCCTGCACCTGCGAGTTGAGGTTCGCGAACGCGATGCCGGCCGTGGTGACGAGCGCGACGAGGACGACGGTGACCGCCACGCCGAGGAACTTCAGCACGGTGCCGGCGGGGGAGGAGGTGCGGAGACGACCGTGGCGGGGGGTCTCGATCGGGGCGCGCCCGAGGGAGGCGTGGGTCACGGAGCGGATCCTCTCTCGTCGGTCGGAGGCGAGACATGGCCGTGAAGGCGGCGTGTCGTCACGCGTCGGCCGTTGCCGGTCGATAGTAGCGGATGCGGCCCGCCGCCTCCCGAGAGCGCCCTCCACGAGGCGCGGCCCGCCCGCGCGGCCCCGGGATCAGCGCGTGGCGCGCTCCAGTGCCTCGCGTGCCGTCCGCACCCTCCACCCCAGGCTTTGTCCCGAGAATCGACGCGTTTCGGCCGAAAGAGGTCGATTTCCTGGACAAAGCCGGACCCCTGCCGTCGTCCGCCCCCCGGCGATGCGGGAGCCCGCGCGGTCCCGGGCTCCGCGTGGCGTCACACCTCCGCGACGGCCTCGGACGCCTCGCGCTCCGCCATCGCGACCGCGGCCGGTTCGTCCTCCGCGAGCGCCTTCCGGCCGGGCAGCGCGAACGACAGCCCCACGGCCACCACGGTGAACCCGATCGCCCACCAGAAGGCCGCATCGAACGCGAGCGACGCGGATCCGGTCGACGCGGCGAACGCCGAGAGGATCACCGCGAGCAGCGCCACTCCGACCGACCCGCCCACCTGCTGGGCGACACGCGTGACGATGCTCGCGTGAGGCACCTTGCCGTGCGGCAGCCCGACGAAGGCCACGGTCATCACCGGGATGATCACGATCCCGAGCCCCAGGCCGCGCACGAAGAGGGCCGCCATGAGCACCCAGATCGAGGTGTCCGCATCCGCGAAGGCGAAGGGGATCGTCGCGACGCCCACGAGGAGGAAGCCGATGACGGCGACACCCCGCGCACCGAGGCGGTCGAGCATGCGCGCGGCCGCCGTGCGGCTCACCAGCGACCCCACGCCCTGCGGGATCAGGAGCAGGCCGGCGCCGAGCGCATCCGCCCCACGGAGCTCTTGGAAGTAGAGGGGCAGCAGCAGCATCGCGCCGTACAGCGAGGCGCCCGACAGGAAGAGCAGTGCCGTCGCCGACCAGGTGGGGCGCGACCGCAGCACGCTGAGGTCGACCAGCGCCGAGTCGCGGCGCCGCAGCGCCCAGAGCACGAAGGCCGCGAGCAGGACCGTGCCGCCGATCATCGGTGCGAGCACGTCGAACCGGCCGAAGCCCCCGTCGCCGGTCACGTTCGACAGCCCGTAGAGGAGGCCCACGAGGGCGGGCGAGAGCAGGACGAGCCCGACGATGTCGAGGCGCGCACGCGTCGAGGGCCCGTCGGAGGGCAGCATCCGCCACGCCAGCAGCAGCCCCGCCAGGCAGAGCGGCACGTTGACGAGGAACAGCCACCGCCAGTCGGCGACGCCGAGGATGAGCCCGCCGAGGACGGGGCCGAGGATCGGGCCCACCGCTGTGGGCAGGGCGACCATCGCCATGAGTCGGCCGCGCTCGGGGCCGCGGGCGGCCTGCATGATCATCGTGGTCATGAGTGGCACCATCGCGCCGCCGCCGACGCCCTGCACCACGCGGAAGGCGATGAGGCTCGACGCGTCCCAGGCGAGGGCGCAGAGCACCGAGCCGAGGAGGAACAGCGCCAGCGCGGCGATCCACAGGCGCTTGGCGCCCATCCTGCTCTGCAGCCAGCCGACGAGGGGGATGACGACGCCGAGCGCGAGCAGGTACCCCGTGGTCACCCACTGGATGGTGTCGACCCCGGTGTCGAGGTCGGCGGCGAGCTGATGCAGGGCCACCGACACGATCGTGGAATCGAGGATGACCGCGATGCCGCCGACCAGGACGGCAATCGTGGTGCGCAGCGTCTGCGGATCGATCCGAGACGCGGATGAGGAGGGCATGAGGGCTCCTAAGGTACGGGTGTGTATCTAACGTGCCTCAGAGTAGATCAGCGCGATAGGATACGCAAGTGGATCTTAAAGAGCGTGACGAGAGCGACGGCATCGCCACCCGACGGCGGGGGAAGGCGCTTGAGTCGGCCATCCTGCAGGCGGCGTGGGACGTCCTCGCCGAGGACGGGTACTCGGGGTTCACCTTCGAGGCCATCGCCGCCCGGGCGGGTACGAGTCGGCCGGTGCTGTACCGGCGCTGGCCCGCGCGAGACGACCTGCTCCTCGCGACGCTCCAGGAGTTCTGGTGGTCGTCGCCGATCCCGGTGCCCGACACCGGATCACTGCGTCAGGATGCCCTCGACTACCTGGAAGCGGCCAATGAGACCCGAGCGTGGCTGACGACGCTGATCAGCGTCCAGCTCGCCGACTACTTCCGCCACAGCGGGATGACGTTCCGTCAGCTGCGCGACAGGATGCGACCCGAGGGGGCGCCGAACTCGCTGGAGATCATGCTGGGCCGGGCGGTGGCCCGCGGCGAGCTGAGGGGCATCCCCTCGTCGCAACGGGTGATCGACCTGCTCTTCGACCTGTTCCGGCACGAGCTGCTCATGTCGATGCGGACCGTTCCTGCGTCGACGATCCGCGGGATCGTCGACGACGTGTGGCTGCCGCTGCTGGCCGTGACCGACGTGCGTCCGGACCACGCTGGCAGTTAATCGACGAAGGGTGGCCTGGCAGCCACTCGTGGCGGAGATTCGGCGTTCATAGCGTTGCTGCCATGATGATTCTCATGGTGATCGGCGGCGTGAGTGCCGCTGTGGCGGTGGCGGGCACGATCGTCGGAGTGGTGCGCGACGGGTACGGATGGCAGCGCCGTCGCGACTGCACGCCCGAGCGCCCGACGTACTGATCGGCGCGATCGGCGCGATGGGCGTACGGCGCGATCGGCGCGATGGGCGTACGGCGCGATCGGGGGCGTCGGTGCGGCCAGGGCGGTCGGCGCTCAGCGCCCGGACAGGGGGGAGCTCAGAGCTCGGACTCGATCGGCTCGCGCGACACCAGGTCGGCGACGGAGTTGAGGATCTCGTTGGGCCGGAACGGGTACTTCTGGATCTCAGACTGGTCGCTGATCCCGGTGAGCACCAGCACGGTGTGCAGGCCCGCCTCGATGCCGGCGACGACGTCGGTGTCCATCCGGTCGCCGATCATGCCCGTGTTCTCGGAGTGCGCGCCGATCTTGTTCATGGCGGAGCGGAACATCATCGGGTTGGGCTTGCCGACCACGTACGGGTGCTTGCCCGTCGCCTTGGTGATGAGGGCGGCGATCGCTCCGGTCGCGGGCAGCGGACCCTCGGTGCTGGGGCCCGTCGCATCCGGATTGGTGACGATGAAGCGCGACCCGTTGCCGATCAGGCGGATCGCCTTCGTGATCGCCTCGAAGGAGTAGTTGCGGGTCTCACCGACGACGACGTAGTCGGGGTTCGTCTCGGTCATGATGAAGCCGGCCTCGTGGAGGGCGGTGAGGATGCCGGCCTCGCCGATGACGAAGGCGCTGCCGCCGGGCATCTGGTCCTTGAGGAACGCGGCCGTGGCGAGCGCCGAGGTCCAGATCGACTCCTCCGGCACATCGAGACCGGAGGAGCGCAGGCGAGCGCTGAGGTCGCGCGGCGTGAAGATGGAGTTGTTGGTGAGCACCAGGAACGGCTTGCCCTGGTCGCGCCACTGCTGCAGCAGCTCTGACGCTCCCGGGACGGGGCTGTTCTCGTGCACGAGCACACCGTCCATGTCGGTGAGCCAGCACTCGACGTCTGCACGCTTCGCGGCCATCCGGATCCCTTCGCCTGCGGTCACTCCCAGGGTACCCGCCACCCCCGCGTCGTGGCTGGGCGATCCGGGCGCTAGGCTCGCGACCGGGGGACGCTCGAGCGGGAGGACCTGGGGGGCATGAGCTGGAGGATGAAGGTCGTCGCTGTCGCGACGGTGGCGGTTGCCGTGGCGGCGCTGGCTGGGTTCGCGGTGAAGGCGCCTGAGCTGGCCGCCGCCGCAGGCTCGATCCATGCGCCGGTGGCCGAGCCCGAGCGGGCGGGCAGCGTGACGGCGTCGTGGCAGGAGCGCTCCGTGGGAGCGACCGGCGGATGGGCGACCTCTGCGTGGATCGACTCGCTGCAGCCGGTCGTGGCCGCAGACGAGGGCTTCGCGTCGGACGGCGCGCGCACCGCGCTCGCCGCGGGCGTGACCGGGCTCGGGGGTGCCGCCGCGTCGTCGTCCCGTTCTTCCACGGCGACGGCGACGACGACGGCGACGGCGGCGGTCCTGGCCGGTGTCGCGGCGTCGGATGCGTCCGCCGCTCGACCGTTGGCAGCCGCGCTGCGCCACGGCGTCGAGGTGAAGGCACTCATCGCCGCCGCGAAGGTCTCGCTCGAGCAGGTGCGGGTCGAGGTCGTCGCGCGAGCGCAG
This sequence comes from Cnuibacter sp. UC19_7, assembly GCF_042699995.1. Classification (GTDB taxonomy): domain Bacteria; phylum Actinomycetota; class Actinomycetes; order Actinomycetales; family Microbacteriaceae; genus Cnuibacter. Next base: position 1,946,902 of record NZ_CP170560.1, on the reverse strand, counting down.
GCCGTGCTCGACGCCGAGACCCCGGATGCGGATGCCGCGAGCCGGGATGCGCTCGCCGCCGCGCTGGCTGCGCCCGCGCTGGCAGCCCCCGCGCCCGCCGCGGGCGGGTCGAGTCGGCCGACGGCGTCAGCGCTCGGCGACCTCCTGTCCGCCGCGCGAGCGGCGCAGTCCTCGCAGGCCGCCGCCGCGCTCGCGGCCTCGCAGGCCGGGAGCTCCGCGGGCAACGACGGCTCGGGGAGCGGCGGTGGGTCCGGAAGCAGCGGTTCGCGTTACCCGACCCCCACGGCCGAGCAGTTGGCTGCTGCCGCTGCCAACCAGGCGGCTGTGAACCAGCAGATGGTGGACGCCATCAACAACTGGGTCTCGCAGCAGCCCCCGGTGCTCACCTGCGCAGAGACTCCGTCCTGCCGTGGCTACTGAAACGAGACGTGTTTGTGTCGAGGTGACCTGAAGGGTTATAGTCGCGGAAACCTTTAGGGGGTTCCCATGACGGAGAGCGCGGCACGAGAGGCGATGATCATCGCGGTGTCGACCGTGATCTTCGCTCTGCGCTCCGAGGGGTCCGAGCACGACCCGGCGCGGCCGGGACTGTGGCTGCCGCTGGTGCGGCGCATCCGGCCGCCGTTCGAGGGGCAGTGGGCGCTGCCCGGCGGGCCGCTTCGGCGCGAGGAGGACCTCGAGGCCGCCGCGGCGCGCACCCTGCAGGCCACGACAGCCCTCGAGCCGAGCTACCTCGAGCAGCTCTACGCCTTCGGCACCCTCGACCGGGCGCCGGCCAGCGCGAGCGAGCGCGTGGTGTCGATCGTGTACTGGGCGCTCGTCGACTCGGAGGAGGCCACCCGCGCCGCCGAGACCGAGAACGTGCACTGGTTCTCGGCCGACGACCTGCCCGACCTCGCCTTCGACCACGACGTGATCATCGAGTACGCGCTCTGGCGCCTGCGCAACAAGGTCGAGTACTCCCGGATCGCGCACGCGTTCCTCGGCGACACGTTCACCCTCGCCCAGTTGCGCGAGGTGCACGAGGCGATCCTCGGGCGCACGCTCGACCCGGCGAACTTCCGCCGTCAGATCGAGGCGGGCAACACGATCGTCCCGACCGGCAAGCGCGTGACCGGAACGAGCTATCGGCCGCCGAAGCTCTACCGGTACAACCAGGCCGTCGAGCCCGTCGACCGGGGTCCGCTCGGCAGCAGCACCCGGCGACGATCGTCCGGCGACGGCGACGGCGCCGACGGAGTCGGAGCCCGCGACAGTCCCGACCCGTCCGCGAGCCCCGGTGCCGGCTCGAGCTCGAGCTCCGCCTCTGTCTCGAGCTCCGGCTCGGGCCTCGGCTCCGGCTCGGACTCCGACGCCGCAGGCTGACCCGGCGCCCGCCCGGCGCATCCCGCCGACGCGGGCCACCGCATCCGCGACCCGGCGCCATCCCGAACCACCGAACCCAGGCCCCACCCCACCCCGACCCGACTCCAGGAAGCCGCCCACCATGACCAACCCGCTCACGCTCTCGATCGACGACGAGATCCAGCTCATCGCCTCCGGTGTGCACACGCCGGGCGCGGTCGCCGCCTCGGGCGAGACCTGCGCGCCCGAGCTCGCCGACGGGCCCTGGTCGATCGACGTCCTCCCCCTCCCCACGTACGGGCCCGGCGCGAGCATGGCCGACCCCATCCCCGCCGAGACCCCGCGCCAGGGCGTGCTCCCGGAGGAGTACCGGCTGGCGTCGAAGAGCGAGCTCGACCAGCGCATCCTGGCCGCCAAGGCCACGCTCGGCGAGCGGGTCGTGGTGCTCGGTCACTTCTACCAGCGCGACGAGGTGGTGAAGTACGCCGACTTCGTGGGCGACTCGTTCCAACTCGCCAACGCCGCGAAGACCCGGCCCGACGCCGAGGCGATCGTGTTCTGCGGCGTGCACTTCATGGCCGAGACCGCCGACATCCTCGCTCAGCCCGAGCAGCGGGTGATCCTGCCGAACCTCGCGGCCGGGTGCTCGATGGCCGACATGGCCGACATCGACTCGGTCGAGGAGGCGTGGGAGCAGCTCATGGAGCTCTACGCCGACGAGACGGATGCGGACGGCCGCGCCCCGATCATCCCCGTCACCTACATGAACTCGTCGGCGGCCCTGAAGGGCTTCTGCGGACGTCACGGCGGCATCGTCTGCACCTCGTCGAACGCCGCCACGGTGCTGCAGTGGGCGTTCGAGCGCGGTCGCCGGGTGCTGTTCTTCCCCGACCAGCACCTCGGCCGCAACACCGCGAAGGCGATGGGTGTGCCGCTCGAGCGGATGCCGATGTGGAACCCGCGCAAGCCCATGGGCGGCAACACCGGCGACGAGCTCGTCGCCGCTCAGGTGATCCTCTGGCACGGGTTCTGCTCGGTGCACAAGCGCTTCTCGGTCGCGCAGATCGAGCGGGCGCGGGCCGCGCATCCGGATGTGCGGGTCATCGTGCACCCCGAATGCCCGATGCCCGTCGTCGACGCCGCCGACGAGTACGGCTCGACCGACTACATCGTGAAGGCCATCGCCGCGGCCCCGGCCGGATCGACGTTCGCGATCGGCACCGAGATCAACCTCGTGCAGCGCCTGGCGAACGAGTATCCGCAGCACCACATCTTCTGCCTCGATGACGTGATCTGCCCCTGCTCGACGATGTACCGCATCCACCCCGGATACCTCGCCTGGGTGCTCGAGGAGCTGGTCGCCGGACGCGTGGTCAACGAGATCACCGTCGGCGACGACGTCGCGGTGCCCGCGCGCGTGGCGCTCGAGCGGATGCTCGCGGCCCGGCCATGAGCATCCGGCGGGTCGTGCCCTCGCACGTGGTCGTGGTCGGCTCGGGGGCGGCCGGGCTGATCACGGCGCTCGAGCTGCTGCGGCGGTCGCCGGGCGTCTCGGTGACGGTGGTCACGAAGGCGACGGTGTCGGACGGCAACACCCGGTATGCGCAGGGCGGGATCGCCGCTGCGGTGATGCCTGGCGACAGCGTGTCGTCGCACGTGAGCGACACCCTCGCGGCGGGGGCCGGGCTCTCGGAGGCGGAGGCCGTGCGGGTGCTCTGCTCGGAGGGGCCGGCCGCCATCGCCGAGCTGGTGCGGTGGGGGGTCGAGTTCGATCGGGTCGCCGGTTCGTCTTCCGGTCCTGGTTCTGCGGCGCCGTTCGATGCGGGGTTGGAGGGGGCGCACTCGCACCACCGCATCCTGCATGCGGGCGGTGACGCGACGGGGTCGGCGATCGAGGTCGCGCTCGTGCGGGCAGCGCTCGCCGCGGCGTCCGGCGGCCCGGGAGATTCCGGCGGCTCGGGCGGTCGGCTCGAGATAGTGGAGCACGCGTTCCTGCTCGATCTCCTCGCGGCCCACGGCGTCGTGGCGGGTGTGCGCGTGCTCATCGGCGGCGTGGTGCAGGAGATCGCTGCCGATGCGGTCGTGCTCGCCACCGGCGGGCTCGGGCAGCTGTATCCGCACACCACGAACCCGTCGGTGACCACGGGCGACGGCGCCGCGGCCGCGCTGCGGGCGGGGGCCGTGCTCGAGGACGTCGAGTTCGTGCAGTTCCATCCCACCGCGCTCGCGGTGCCCGGGTCGTTCCTCGTGTCGGAGGCGGTGCGCGGAGACGGCGCCGTGCTCGTGAACGCGGCGGGGGAGCGGTTCATGCGCGACGCGCATCCGCTCGCCGAGCTCGCGCCTCGCGACGTGGTGGCCCGCGCCATCGCGGCGCAGATGGCGGCGGGTTCACCGGTGTTCCTCGACGCCACCGTCCTCGGGCGCGACGAGCTGGCCCGGCGCTTCCCCACGATCGACGCCGCCTCGCGCGCGGCCGGCTTCGACTGGGCCGCGGAACCGCTGCCCGTCGCCCCCGCCGCGCACTACTGGATGGGCGGCGTCGCCACCGACCTCGCCGCCCGCACGAGCCTGCCCGGGCTGTACGCCGTCGGCGAGGTCGCCCGCACGGGCGTGCACGGGGCGAACCGGCTCGCGTCGAACTCGTTGCTCGAGGCCGTGGTGTTCGGCCGCCGCGCCGCGGCCGCGCTCGCCGGTGCGGGTGCGGGTGGGGATGCGTGGGGTGCGGGTGCGGGTGGGGCTGCGGATGCGGGCGTTGCTGCGGACGCGCGGGGTGCTGCGGTCGCTGCGGATGCGTTCGGTGCGGATGCTGGCGCTGCTGCGGATGCGGGCGCTGCTGCGGACGCGTGGGGTGCTGCGGATGCGTTCGGTGCGGATGCTGGTCTTGCGGCGGGCGCTCGGGGTGCGTGGCCCCTCGCGGCCGGCGCTGCCCCCGCGGTGACGGTCCGCGTCATCTCCACCCCGGCGCTGTCGCGCGACGAGCTGCATCAGTGGATGTGGGCCGCCGCGGGGCTCCATCGCTCGGCGGCCCCGCTCGCCGAGGCGTTCGAGGCGTTGGCGCCGTCCGCCGCCGACGAGCTCGGCGCCGCTCGCGAGCTCGCGACCGTCGAGGAGCTCGAGACGGAGAACCTCCGGCTGCTCGGCGCCGCCGTGGTGCACAGCGCCCTGGCTCGGGAGGAGTCACGGGGCGCCCACTACCGCAGCGACTTCCCGGACCCCGACCCCGAACTCGCCCGCCCCCTCCCCGTCACCCTCACCACCGCCCTGCACCCCCTCCGCACCTGACGCGGCCGGAGCCCACCCCGCCCGGTTCCGCGTCCGCCGTGCCCTCCACGCGGCGGCCATCCCACCCGCATCCACTCGCCCACCGCATCCGCACCGCCCGCCGACCCGCATCGCCCGCATCCCCACCGACCGAAGGACACCACCGCATGCTCACCCCCGCGATCATCGCCGACGTCGTCGACCGCGCCCTCGCGGAGGACTCGCCGTGGGGCGACATCACCTCCGAGCTGCTCATCCCCGCCGACGCCGAGGTCGTGGCGACGATGGATGCGCGCGAGCCCGGCGTGTTCAGCGGATCCGCGGTGCTGGTCGCGGTCTTCGCGGCGGTGGACGCGCGCATCCGCGTCGACGTCGAGGTGCGGGACGGAGAGCGATTCGAGGCGGGGGCGGTTCTCGCCCGCATCACCGGCCCGGCCCGCGGGGTGCTGCGCGGCGAGCGCATCGCCCTCAATCTCGTGCAGCGGATGAGCGGCATCGCCACCCTCACCGCCCGCTATGTCGCCGAGGCAGCGGGCACGAAGGCGCGCATCGTCGACACCCGCAAGACCACGCCCGGGTTGCGGGCGCTCGAGCGGCAGGCCGTGCGCGACGGCGGCGGCCACAACCACCGCTACTCCCTGTCGGATGCGGTGCTCGCCAAGGACAACCACCTCGCCGTGCTCGCGGCGCAGCACGGCGGCGATCTCACCGCCGCCCTCCGCGCGGTGCGGGCACAGCTGTCGCACACCACGCACCTCGAGGTGGAGGTCGACCGCATCGACCAGATCGAGCCCGTGCTCGCCGCCGGGGTCGACACGATCATGCTCGACAACTTCACGCCCGATGAGCTGCGCGAGGGAGTCGCGATCGTCGCCGGGCGCGCGCTCGTCGAGGCGAGCGGGGGTGTGAACCTCGACACGGTCGGCGTTATCGCGTCGACCGGGGTCGACATCATCTCGGTGGGAGCGCTCACGCACAGCGTCCGGTCGCTCGACCTGGGGCTCGACGTGGGGCTGCATCCGTGATCTACCTCGACGCCGCGGCCACCACGCCCGTGCGCCGCGAGGTGCTCGAGGCGATGTGGCCGTACCTCGCCGGCGAGTTCGGCAACCCGTCGAGCACGCACTCGCTCGGCGACCGCGCGTCGCGCGCGCTGGCGCAGGCGCGGTCGACGGTGGCGGAGTGGCTGGGCTGCCGCGCCTCCGAGATCTCGTTCACGTCGGGTGGCACCGAGGCCGACAACCTCGCCGTGAAGGGCATCGCGCTCGGGGCGCCGCGGGGCCGGCACGTCGTCGTGAGCGCGATAGAGCATCCGGCCGTGATGTCGTCGGTCGACCACCTCGAGCGGATGCACGGCTTCGCCGTGACGGTCCTCCCCGTCGACCGGGGCGGGCTCGTCTCGCCCGACGACCTCGCGGAGGCCCTCCGCGACGACACCACCCTCGTCTCGGTGATGCTCGCGAACAACGAGATCGGGACCGTGCAGCCCGTCGCCGACCTCGCGGCCGTCGCGCACGCGCGCGGGGTGCCCTTCCATACGGATGCGGTGCAGGCGGCGGGCTGGCTGCCCCTCGACGTCGGGGCGCTCGGTGTCGACGCGCTCACCCTGTCGGGCCACAAGCTCGGCGCGCCGAAGGGGATCGGGGTGGCGTTCGTGCGGGGGCGGATCCCGGTCGAGCCGGTGCTGCACGGCGGCGGGCAGGAGCGCGGGCGCCGGTCGGGCACCGAGAACGTCGCGTTCGCCGTGGGGCTGGCTCGCGCGGTGACGTTGCCGCCGCTCGACTCGGCGGCGTCCGTCGCGGCAGAGTCGGCCCGGGTGGCGGCCCTGCGGGACGACTTCATCGAGCGGGTGCTCGCGACCGTGCCCGGCGCGGTGCTCACGGGCGACCCAGTGCACCGGCTGCCCTCGGTCGCATCGTTCTGCTTCCCCGGCACGAGCGGTGAGAGCGTGCTGCTCCAGCTCGAGGAGCGCGACGTCGTCGTCTCGAGCGGCTCCGCCTGCGCGGCCGGCTCGGACGATCCCTCGCCCGTCCTCCTCGCCTGCGGCTACCCGCCCGCCGTCGCCCAGACCGCGGTGCGTTTCACCTTCACGCACGACACGACCGCCTCCGACCTCTCCGTCGCCGCGGACGCGCTCCGCGCCTCCGTCGCCGCGGTCTCCTCCCTCGGCGCCCCGGGCGACTGAGTCCCGCTTCGCCGCCCTGCCCGGGGTGCTGTGCGCGGCCGGTGGTGCGGGGCGGGTGCTGGATCTGACACCTGTGGCGCCCCGTGTGCGCAGGAGCCCGCCACGAGTGTCGGATCCGCTCGGATGCCTGGTCCGGCTCGGTGCCCGTCCGCCGTGGCGGGCCGGTGGATGTGGCACTCGCGGGGGCCGGCGCGCCGGAGCCACCACACGTGTCAGAACCGCGCCGGTGCCTCACGGGGCGCCACCCCTCCGTCGGGGCGGGGCCGCGGATCGGGCACTCGTGGAGACGTGCACGCGGCTGAGCCCGCCACGACTGTCGGATCCGCTCGGATGCCTGGTCCGGCTCGGTGCCCGTCCGCCGTGGCGGGCCGGTGGATGTGGCACTCGCGGGGGCCGGCGCGCCGGAGCCACCACACGTGTCAGATCCGCGCCGGTGCCTCACGGGGGCGCCACCCGTCCGTCGTGGCGGGGCTGCGGATCGGGCACTCGTGGAGACGTGCACGCGGCGGAGCCCGCCACGACTGTCGGATCCGCTCGGATGACTGGTCCGGCCCGGTGCCCGTCCACCGTGGCGGGCCGGTGGATGTGGCACTCGCGGGGGCCGGCGCGCCGGAGCCACCACACGTGTCAGATCCGCGCCGGTGCCTCACGGGGCGCCACCCGTCCGTCGTGGCGGGGCCGCGGATCCGGCACTCGTGGAGACCTGCACGCGGCGGAGCCCGCCACGACTGCCAGATCCGCTTATGCGCCCGCCCCGCCCGCCACGCCCGCCCCGCCCACCCCCGCCCACCGCGCCCACCCCGCCCGCCCGTCCGCGGCGCAGGCGGGCGGGGCGTAGTCTCCCTGCATGGAGGGGCCCGCGCGGAGCAGCCGGGCGCAGCGGGTGCTCGACGCCGTGCAGCGCAGCCGGGCGGCGGAGGACGCCTTCCGCGCGGGATACGACGGTCCCGGTGACGCCGTCGAGGTGCTCCGGCGCTGGCTCGCGGCGCCCGATGCCGACGCGGACCGGGGGCTCGACGTCGACGTCGACGTCGCGGAGCAGGAGCGCGCCGGGCTCCTCCACGCGTTCGATGCCCTCGCCGACGAGGCCGCCCACCGCGCGCCGCCGGCGCACCCGACGCAGCCAGCCCGCACCGGCGGCTGGACGGTCTCGCTGCCGAGCGTCCGCGACCCCCGTCCCCGTCCCGATCCTCTCGCCCCGGCAGCCCCTCGGCCCTCCTCGGGCCCGCGCCACAGCCGCCGCCGCACAGCCGTGATCGCCGCCACGATCGGCGCGGCGTCCTCCGTCGCGATCATCGCCGTCGTGCTCAGCGTGATCGCGCAGGGGAGCGGGGACGCGCATCCGATCGCCTCGGGCGTGACGCCGACACCAGGATGGACGCAGCTCGACATCCCCAGCCCGTGGGGCCCTGCATCGGGCCCGGAGGCGTGGTTCGCCGACGAGCAGTCCGACGCCGACCTGTTGGCCGATCCGTCGATCCTCACGGTCTCGGGCTCGCGCGTCGACCAGAACTCGCTCAGGCTGGTGGTGGCGGATGCGGCGGGCTGGGACTTCCGCCTCGGACTCACCCCCGACGACGACGTCTGCCTCATCGCCACCGCCGCCGTGCAGCCCTCCGCCGTGGCGCCGGCGTCGTCGGGCATCCACTGCGTCCCGCCCGCCGAGGCCACCGACGGCATCGTGCTCTCCTACCTCCCCACCGACTCGGGCGCGGTCTCGGCCCGCTGGGACGGCACGACCCTGCGCCTCCGCCGCACCGGCGGCACCGGCTGACCCGCCGCTCCGGGTGCTGCCCGGCCCCCGAGGCGCCACCTCGACACCGATCCGGGCAGAGTCCCGCCCAACAGGCGGGGGCTTGTGCGAATTCGGTGTCGAAGCGTCGGACCGCGGTGGGCAATCACACGTCGCTCGTCACGGAATACGCGGAAGCTCGCCGAACAGGCGGGGAGCTTGCCCGATCCTCGCGATGAGCGTCAGGCCGACGGCGCGATCCACACCGTCTCGGCCGCCTCCACCGTCACCGGAGCACCGGCAGAAGCACCGGCCCGGCGCCCATCCCCGCCCGCCCCGGGCGCGAGCGCGAGTGAGGGCCCGTCGCCCACCACGACGACCGCGCCGGGCACGATGCCGCTCGCGGAGAGGGCGCGCAGGAGCGCCCCGTCGCGGTCGCTGATCCGCACGACCGCGCCCACGTGGCCCACGGCGGCCTCCTCCAGCAGAACAGCGTCGAACGAGGGCACGCGCCCGCTCGAGTCGGGGATGGGGTCGCCGTGCGGATCCTGCGCCGGCCGCCCGAGCCGCTCGTCGATCGCGTCGAGCAGCCGCTCGCTGATCGAGTGCTCGAGCACTTCCGCTTCGTCGTGCACCTCGTCCCACGCGTACCCCATCTCGCGCACGAGCCACGTCTCGACGACGCGGTGCCGGCGCACCACGTCGGCGGCGCGCGTCCGTCCGAGGGGCGTCAGGGTGAGCGGCCCGTACGGCACGTGCGTCACGAGCCCGGCGGCGGCGAGCTTCTTCACCATCTCGGTGACTGACGACGGCGCGACCCCGAGCCGCGACGCCAGCACCGACGGCGTGATGGGCGCGGGCTGCCACTCGGTGTGCGTGTAGATGGCCTTGAGGTAGTTCTCGGCCGCGATCTCCTGCGCACCGATGCGGCGGGGCTGTCCCGTGTGCGCCGTCCAGATGCTCATCGCGATCAAGGATATCGAGCGTCGTCTACCGGGTTTGAGATCTAGACAATTGTCTACGTCGAGGTATCCTGGTCGCATGACCATCGCGATGGAGCCCGAACGCACCATGAGCGTGGGCCAGCTGAGACAGAACCCCGCCCCGATGGTGCACGACGTCGAGAGCGGCCTCTCGTGGGTGCTCACGAATCACGGGCGCCCCTTCGGAGTGGTCGTCCCCTACGTCGAGCGCCGGTGGGTCGGCATCGACGCCGTCGTCGACCTGCTGCGCTCTCCGGCCGCGCGTGAGTGGGCTGATGAGCTCGAGGCGGATCGGGCGGCCGTCGACGGTCGCGACCCGTGGGGATGAGAGCGGTCCTCGACACGAACATCCTCATCGCGGGCGCCTTCGCGCCAGCCGAGGGTGTGACCGAGGTGGCGATCTCCTCGGTCAGCTACGCGGAGCTGCGGTTCGGGATCGCAGCGGTGGCCACCGACCCGGTCCGCAGGGTCGAGCGCCAGCTGCGCTTCGACGCGATCGCGGAGCGCTTCGGCGCGGGGTTGCCCTTCGACGACCGGGCCGCGGTGCACTACGGCTACCTCACCGAGCTCGTCCTGGCGGCGGGCCGCAGCCCCCGCGGTCGCGCGCTCGACCTCATGATCGCGGCCGTCGCGCTGTCGAACGAGGCGGCTCTGGTGACGCGGAATCCACACGACTTCCAGGGTCTCGGGAGCGTCCTGCGGGTCCTGCCGGGCTGACGCGGGAGGCGGGCCTGCGGCATCCCCGGGGAGCGGTCACCGCATCCGTATAAAGTGTGCGAGGGCCGCCGGGTGGCCGCTCTCGTCGAACTCCTCGTGAATGGGGGACCCATGCCCATCATCGACAACGCCGTGTACGTCGACGGAGTGCGCACGAAGGATCCGGGCAGCCTCGACGAGACGTACGAGCTGCTGCGCGACATGCATGGCATGGCGTGGATCGGGCTCTACCGTCCGAGCGCGCACGAGCTGCGGTCGGTCGCCGACGAGTTCGACCTCCATCACCTCGCGGTCGAGGATGCGCTGAGCGGACATCAGCGCGCCAAGCTCGAGCGCTACGGCGACACCCTCTTCATCGTGCTGCGGCCGGCCCGCTACATCGACTCGGAGGAGCGCGTCGAGTTCGGCGAGCTGCACCTCTTCATCGGGCCCGGGTTCGTCGTGACGGTCCGCCATGCCGAGTCGCCGAACCTCGGCGCGGTGCGGCACCGGCTCGAGGCGAACCGAGACCTGCTGAAGCTCGGTCCGGATGCGGTGATGTACGCGATCCTCGACCAGGTGATCGACGAGTACAACCCGGTGCTGGGCGGGCTCGAGAACGACATCGACGAGATCGAGACGCAGCTGTTCTCCGGCGACTCGACGGTCGCGAAGCGCATCTACGACCTCATCGGCGAGGTGATCGAGGTGCAGCGGGCCGTGCATCCGCTCGCCCCCATGATGGAGTCGCTGCTGCGCGGGGCCGAGAAGTACGGCGTCGAGCTCGAGGTGCAGCGGGGCCTCCGAGATGTGCTCGACCACGTGCTGCAGATCATCGGACGGGTCGACACCATGCGCGACAACCTGCAGAACGCCCTCACCGTGCAGTCGACGCTCGCCACCCAGGAGTCGAACCGCGAGATGCAGCGCCTCGCCGAGGCGAGCCTCGACCAGGCGGAGGCGTCGCGCCAGCTCTCCGAGACCAGCCTCAAGCAGGGCGAGGAGGTGAAGAAGGTGTCCGCGTGGGCGGCCATCCTCTTCGCGCCCTCCCTCATCACTGGCGTCTACGGCATGAACTTCGACAACATGCCCGAGCTGCACTGGGACTTCGGGTATCCGATGGCGATCGGCGCGATGCTGCTCGTCAGCACGATCCTCTTCCTCGTGTTCAAGCGCAATCGCTGGATGTGACGCCCGGGTCTCCGGGGCCGCTAGCCTGAGGCGGTGGCGGGCGAGACAGGCGAGGCGGATGCGGGTCGGGGCGCGGCGCGCCAGGCGGACGCGGGCGCAGGCGAGACCGCAGGCGCTGCCGATGGCGCCGGGTCGGCCGCTCCCACGCACGAGCTGAGCACGGCGGGCGTCGGCCCGTGGCCGGGCGAGCTGCCCGACGATCCGCGTTACGACCCCGAGCTGCTGGCGAACGGCGACACCCGCAACGTGATCGACCGCTACCGCTACTGGACGATGGAGGCGATCGTCGCCGACCTCGACGAGCACCGGCATCCGTTCCACGTGGCCATCGAGAACTGGCAGCACGACATGAACATCGGGTCGATCGTGCGCAGCGCCAACGCGTTCGCCGCCGACACGGTGCACATCATCGGGCGTCGGCGCTGGAACAAGCGCGGCGCGATGGTCACCGATCGGTACCAGCACGTGTCGCACCACGAGGACGTCGCCGTGTTCGTCGACTTCGCCCGAGCCGAGGGGCTGCCGATCATCGCGATCGACAACGTGCCGGGCAGCGGGTCGATCGAGACGACCGCGCTGCCGGAGCGGTGCGTGCTGCTCTTCGGCCAGGAGGGGCCGGGCCTCTCGCCCGAGGCGCTCGCCGCGGCGGATGCGGTGGTGGAGATCACCCAGTTCGGCTCGACCCGCTCGATCAACGCCTCGGCCGCCGCCGCGATCGCGATGCACGCCTGGGTCACCCAGCACGTCCGCTTCTGACCCGCGCCCGGACGGCGAAACGGGAGGGCGCGTCGCCGCTAGCCCGCGGTCGCGCTGGGGGACTCCTCCGGCTCGAGGTCGCGCGGCATGCGGGCGCGCTTCCGCCACGCCACCGTGGCGATGGCGACGCCCGCGATCACGATGCATCCGCCCACGATGTCGCCCCAGGTGGGGACGTCGCCCAGGATGATCCACGCGCTCGTGAACCCGGCGACCGGCACGAGCATCGAGAACGGCGCCACACGGCTGGAGGGATTGCGCTTCATGAGCGTGGTCCAGATGCCCGAGCCGACGACGGTGCCGAGCACCGCGGTGTACGCCAACCCCAGGTCGGCGGGCAGGGCCTCGAGGGTGAACGCGGTCGACACCGACTGCCACACCGCATCCGGACCTTCGACGAGGAGGGAGAGCGCGAGCATGGGGAGGGGCGGGACGACCGACATCCAGAGCGTCATCCGCAGCGGGGAGTCGGGATTCGCCTGCCGGCTGCACACGTTGCCGAACGCCCAGCCGAGCGCGCCGCACAGCGTGAGGATGACCGGCAGCAGCGCCGAGACCCCCGCGCGCTCCGCCGCGATGACGCCGAGTCCCGAGCACGCGATCGCGATCCCCACACCCTGGATCACCGTGAGCCGCTCTCGCAGCCACACCGCGGCGAGCACCACGGTGAACGGGGCGGACGCCTGCAGCACGAGCGACGCCAGCCCCGGCGGCATGCCGGCCTGCATCCCGGCGTAGAGGAAGGCGAACTGCAGGATGCCGAACCCCAGCCCGTATCCGAGCAGCCACCGCACCTTGACCCCGGGCCACTTGACGAACAGCACGGTCGGGATCGCGAGCACCAGGAACCTCAGCGCCACGAGGAAGAACGGCGGGTAGTGCTCGAGCGAGAAGTGGATCGCGACGAAGTTCACACCCCACAGCACCGCGACGAGGGCGGCGAGAAGGCGATCGCGGGGCGGCATGGACCCAGCCTCGCGCAGCGGAGCCCGCCACGACGAATCGGATGCGCTACCAGTTCCTGAAATGTGACTTCAGCGGCGCTTCACCGTCGAGCGGGACGCCCGTGGACTACTTGCCGTGCTCGGCGAGGATCTCGTCGAGGTCGATGCGCTTGAGCACACCCGCCCAGTCGAAGGATCGGGCCGCCTCGATGGCGTCGTCCTCGGCCACGACCTTGCCGTTGCGCTGCACGGTCACCCCGGTCGGTGCGGCCTCGTTGAGGATGCGGAGGATGTGGTCGTCGACCGCTTCGGTGTCGAAGTCGGCGCCATAACGGGCGTAGACGTCGGCGTTGACGGTGTAGTTCAGGATGGTGATCTCGGTGTGCGTCACGCGTCCATCCTCCCGCTTTCGGAGCGCGGAGCGACAGGGGCCGTCTCGCGGCCGCCGTCGCGCCGTGCGCGGACCCGACGCACGAGCAGAAGCGCAGCCCGCCATCCGAGAAGGAACGCCGCCAGCACGACCGCGGTGACGATCACGAAGCTCAGCTGCACGCCCTGTGCCGAGACGACGCGGAGCAGCATCCCGACCACCACCGTCGAGGCCCAGACCACCACGCCGGTCGGCAGCAACGCGAACGGACGTCGCCAGCCGAGCGACGCCACCCATCCCACAGCGGCTCCCGCCAGGAACGGCCAGAGTGTCGTCAGAAGGCCGAGCAGCGCATCCGACTCGTCGTGGCTGCGGCGGCCGATCAGCACGAAAACGAGCACGAGCAGGGCGTCGGCGACGGCGGCGATGAGGATCCTCACCCCGTCACCCTACGCGGGGCAGCGCGGCCGCTGCGGCCGGCACCGGGGCGGCCTGCGGTGGGGCGGGGTGTTGGCGGTCGGCACAGGCGGGCCCAGCCGCTCGGGGTGCTCAGCGGTCGGTGCCGGCGGGCCCAGCCGCCCCGGGTGCTCAGCGGTCGGCGCCGGCGGACTCGTCGTCGTGGAGGCGGTCGGCGGGGTGGGTCGTTCCGGCCGCCTCGGCGGCGTCGGCCTCCGCGGGCCACTCGTCCTCGCCGGTGGCGCGGATGCTCCGCAGCTCGTCGCCGAGCTCGGTGCGGGCCGGATCCGCGGTGCTGTGCTCATCGCTCATGCCGCCGACCCTACGCCCGGGGTGCCCGCTCCGAACCCTCTCTGAGGCGGCTCCCGAGCACGGCGGCGTAGAGTCCGACTCGGATGCGGTCGCCTCACCCCGGAGACCGCCCCGCTTCACACCCTGATACGAGGAGAGACGGATGCGCGCGAACGCCTGGGCGGGCCTCGTCGGCGTCGTCGCCGCGGGCGTGGAGCTGGCGGCGGCCGAGCTGGTCGCGATGTTCGCCGGGCCCGAGTCGAGCCCGCTCTTCGCCGTCGGGTCGCTCGTCATCGACCTCGCGCCGCCCGGAGCGAAGGACCTGATGATCTCGCTCTTCGGCACGGGCGACAAGGTGGCGCTCCTCGTGCTGCTCGGGATCGTGGTGGCCGCGCTCGCGGTCGCCGCCGGCATCCTCGAGCTGCGCCGGCCGCCGGGCGGGGTGGTCGTGCTCGTCGCGGTGACGGCGCTCGCGATCCTCGCCGTGACCACGCGGGCCGGTGCGAGCGGGCTGTGGGCCATCCCGACGGTGCTCGGCATGCTCGCGGGTGTGGTGGCGCTGCGCATGCTCACCGCGCGCCTCCGCGCCACGCTCGCGGCTTCCGCCGCCGAGCATTCCGCCGCCGAGCAGGGGTCCGCTCCGCCGGCGGACGGCATGCCCCGCCGCCGCTTCCTCCTGGCCACCCTCCTCGCGGGGGCGGGCGCGCTCGTGGTGGGTGTCGCATCCCGTGCGATGAACGCCGCCGCCACCGCCGTGAGCTCAGCGCGCGCCGCGATCACGCTGCCCGCTGCCGCGACCCCCGCACCCCCGTCGCCCGCGGGCACCGACCTCGGGCTCGATGGTCTCACGCCCTACGTCACTCCGAACGGATCCTTCTACCGCATCGACACCGCCCTCCAGGTGCCGCAGGTCGACGTGTCGTCGTGGAGCGTCACCATCGCGGGCATGGTCGAGAACGAGATCACCCTCACCTTCGACGACCTCCTCGCCCTCCCGCTCGAGGAGCACGCCGTCACCCTCGCCTGCGTCTCGAACGAGGTCGGTGGCGACCTGATCGGCAATGCCGTGTGGCTCGGATACCCGATCCGCGAACTCCTCCGGCGCGCGGTGCCGCGGGCCGGCGCCGACATGGTGCTCTCGACCAGCGTCGACGGGTTCACCGCCGGCAGCCCGATCGAGGCGCTCACCGATCCGGATCGGGTCGCCCTCCTCGCGGTGGGCATGAACGGCGAGCCGCTGCCCGTCGAGCACGGCTTCCCGGTGCGGATGGTCGTGGCCGGCCTCTACGGCTACGTCTCGGCCACGAAGTGGGTCTCGCGGCTCGAGGTGACGAGGTTCGCCGACGCCGAGGGCTACTGGACCCCGCGCGGCTGGTCCGCCCTCGGACCGATCAAGACCGAGTCGCGGATCGACACGCCGCGGAGGGGCGCCTCCGTCTCCGCGGGCTCGGTCGCGGTCGCGGGCGTGGCGTGGGCGCAGCACACCGGCGTGGCCGGGGTGGAGGTGCAGGTGGACGGGGGCGCCTGGGCGCCGGCCAGGCTCGCGGCGGTCGACTCGATCGACACGTGGTGCCAGTGGGTCTACGAGTGGGATGCGACCCCCGGCTCGCACACGCTCGCCGTCCGCGCCACCGACGAGTCGGGCTACACCCAGACTCCGGACAAGGCCCCGCCCGCCCCCGACGGCGCCACCGGCTGGCACACCGTCTCGGTCACCGTCTCCTGAGCCACCCCAGCCCCGCCCGCCGCCGCCCCGCGCCGAGGGTACCGTGCGGGTTGCGCCCGCTGGGCGTGCTCTCGCTGCCGTAGGGGCCTCCTCAACCCGCTGGGCGGGCGGAACCCGCACCACCCGGCAGCAGGGGAGGACGCTCCGGCTGTGAACGTCGTGGCTCGTGCCCTCTGCGGACCCTTCGCGGTCGCCGAACGGCGGGAAAGGGCCCTTCCGGAGGGGTGGGAGGGGCGTGTTCTCGCCGTTCGGCGGATGTGTGGGGCCAAGGCCCGGGCCGCCCGCGCCCAGGGGCGGTCCCTTCGCGGTCGCCGAACGGCGGGAAGGGGCCCTTCCCGCGGGCTGGGAGGGGCGTGTTCTCGCCGTTCGGCGGGTGCGTTGGGGCGCTGGGGCCCGGCCTCCCGCGCCCCACTTCTCGCCGTTCGACGCTTGCGTTGGCGCTGAGCGGGTCAGGGGTGGGGGAGCGCGGCGGCGGTGCCGCGGACGACGATGCCGCCCGCGGCGGGGACCACGACCCGCAGCAGGCTCGGGCGGCCCACGTGGGCTCCCTGGCGGATCTCGACCTCGGCGGGCGGGGCCAGCAGACCGAGCTCGCGCAGGTAGGCGCCGGTGGAGGCCGCGGCGGAGCCGGTGGCCGGGTCCTCCGTGATGGCGCCCACCGGGAACAGGTTCCGCGCCTCGTACGCCGCACCCGGCGCCACCGGATTCAGCACCGTCACCGTGCCTGCCCAGCCCTGCTCGTCCATCAGCGCCCGCATGGCCCTCGGGTCGAACCCGAACCCGTCGAACACCGCCCGGTCGGCCACCACGACGATCGGATGCACGTTGCCCGCGAACGCGGCCCGCGGCGGATGCGCCCGGTCGAGCTGCGCAGCGGACAGCCCGAGCAGCTCGAGCAGCCGCGCGAGCACCGCATTGTCGAGAACCTCCACGCGTGGTTCGACACTCGTGAACGACGCGAGCAGCTCTCCGCCGACGTCGGTCACCTCGATCGCGACCTCGCCCACCGGCGTCTCGAACAGCAGCTCGCCCGCGCCGTCCCGCTCGGCGAGGGCGACGGCCGTCGCGATGGTGGCGTGTCCGCAGAACGGAACCTCGGCCTCGGGCGAGAAGTACCGGATGGGCACCCGTCGCACCGGGCCGTCTCGGTCGATGCCCCGCACGAACGCCGTCTCGGAGTACCCGACGTCTGCGGCGACGGCGAGCATCGCCGCCTCGTCGAGCCCGTCCGCTTCGAGCACGACCCCGGCCGGGTTCCCGCCGTCGGCCGCGCCGGGCTCCGGGAACGCCGTCATCCGCAGCACATCCACCATCCCGCCACACTACTGACCACGACCGACCCCCGGGGCTGACCACGACCCGACCGCGGGCTGACCGCGACCGACCCCCGGGGCTGCCCACGACCCGACCGCGGGCTGACCGCGACCGACGGCGCCGCTATCCTGGCCCGACCAGCGCAGAGACGTCAGGCCGGAAAGGCGGACCATGCCACGAGCCGAGAAGCCCGCACGCGGCGCCTCCCGCGCGAGCATCCACACACGGATGCGTCGGCTCGCCGCGCTGGCGGCGCTCGTCGGGCTCGCCGTCTCCGGCTGCGCACAGGCGGGAGACCAAGCCCCGGCCCCCACCGCAGACGCCTCCACCGCCGACGCCGCGACGTCGGCCCGCCCCACGGCCACCGCCCCTCCGCCCGACGGCGTCACCGTGACGATCGACCAGCAGCGACTCGACATCGCGCTCGACCTGATGTCGATCCAGGTGCACAACCGATCGGGCCGCACGCTCGAGATCATCGGCGCCACTTACACCGACGCCCGCTTCGCCGCCCCGGTCGTGTGGACGGGCGACACGGTGGTGCCCTCCGACATCCAGCGCGACCTCCGCGTGCCGATCCCGGCGCCCGACTGCACCGCATCCGCGTCCGCAGACCCGACCGCGGGCGCACCCGCCCCGCACGTCGAGGTCACCTACCTCCTCGACGACGCCGTCGCGGTCGGCGAGTACACCCCGACCGACCCCTTCGACTTCGTCCCCCTGCGCGTGGCAGCAGACTGCTTCGCCGCCCGCGTGGCGCAGACCGCTGAGGTGTCGCTGACCGCGATCTCCACCCGCCAGACCGACGCGGGTGAGGTCGCCGAGCTGCAGATCACCGTCGACGACCACGGCGCGGATGCGCTCACGCTCGGCTCGATCTCGTCGACGGTGCTCTTCCAGCCCGCCGACGGTGCGACGGGATGGACGCTCGACGCCGTCGTCTCACCGGGAGAGTCGCGGGTGCTGACGCTCGACGCGATCCCGAGCCGCTGCGACGCGCACGCCCTCGCCGAGGACAAGGTCGGCACCCGCTTCGACACGACGGTCTCCGTCGGCGACCCGGCCGTGACCGGCACGCTCACCCTCGTCGCCACCGACGCCCAGCGCAGCGACCTCTACGCGTACTTCTCCACGCGCTGCGGCCTCAGCTGACGAGCGGACCCCGACCGAGACCGAGACCGAGGCCTCACCCGATCAGCGACGGCCGCAGGTCGCGGAGCGTGCGGCGCTGCGTCATCCGCCGCGCACCGAGGTACGACACGATGAGCGCTCCCGCCAGCCAGCACAGCAGGAAGACCACGTCGTTCATCGCCAGCGACAGGTTGCCTCCGTACATGAGCTGACGTATGCCGTCGACGGCATGCGACATCGGGAAGATGTGATGCAGCGCCTGGAGCGGCGCGGGCAGCGTCTGCCAGGGGAACGTGCCGCCCGCGGTGACGAGCTGCAGCACCATCAGCACGAGCCCGAGGAACTGGCCCACACTGCCCAGCAGGATGTTGAGCGCGAGGATGATCGTGGCATACGTCGCGGAGGTGAGCGCCATGAACCCGAGCATCGCCCAGGGGTTCTCGACCCGGTAGCCGAGCGCCAGCGTCACGATCCCGAAGACAGCCGTCATCTGCACCGCGCCGAGCACGGCGGGGGTCAGCCACCCGGCCGCGGTGATCCGCAGCGGCTTCTTGATCGCGGTGAGCGCGCGCTTCGACAGGGGCTTCACGATGAGGAACAGCGCGTAGATGCCGATCCAGCCGGCGAGCGAGATGAAGAACGGAGCGAGTCCCGCCCCGTACGACCCCGCGGCGGTGACCGCGCTGGTGTCGAGCGCGACCGGGTCGGAGATGGTCTGCGCCAGGGCGGCCCGCACGTCGGTGCTCTGATCGGGGATCTGGTCGAGCCCGGAGGTGAGCCCGCTCGCGAGCTGCGAGGCCCCCGTGTTCACCTGGTCGACGCCGTCGGCGAGCGTGGTCGCGCCCGAGGCGAGCTGCCCGTTGCCGGCGGCGAGGTTGGCGGCGCCCTGGGCGAGCTGGCCGATGCCGGAGGTCAGCTGCGGCGCCTGCGCGGCGAGCTGCGAGGTGCCGGCGGCGAGCTGCGCGCTGCCGGAGGCGAGCTGCGAGATCTGCGCGTTCGCCTCCTGGACCTTCGTGTTCCCGTTCTGGACGTCGGTACCCAGCGGATCGAGCACGGAGAGCACTTGGTTGATCTGCGCCTCGGTGAGGTGGGCGGCCTGGAGCTGTTGAATGATCTGCGCCCGGACGATCGGCACGTCGGCCGCCGCTTGAGCGGTGGCGGTCGAGACCTGCGACGACACCTGCGCGATCTTCGCGTTCCCCGCGGCGATCTGCTGCGCCCCGTCGTTGAGCTGTGCCGCTTGCCCCGGCAGGCCGGCCGTCTGCGACTGCAGCTGCGCCAGCCCGTCGCTGAGCTGTTGCGCGCCCGAGGCCGCGCTCGTCGCGCCCTGCGCGAGCTGATCCGCGCCGCTGGCCGCCTGGGCGGTCCCGGTGGCGAGCTGGTTCGCGCCGTCGGCGGCGGTGACCACGTTGGTGCGGATCTCCGCCACCCCGTTGAGCAGCGTCAGCGCGGCCTTCTGGCCGACCTCCTGCGTGATGGAGGCGCGCACCTTCGCGGCGACCTGCCCGGCGATCGTCGAGGCCAGGTAGCTGTTGGTGTCGTTCGTGGTGAGGGTGACGACACCCTGCTCGGGCGTGTCGGTCGTGGTCGAGGTGAGCGCTGTCGAGAAGTCGGGCCCGATGGTGAGGATGAAGTCGAAGTCGCCGTTGCGCACACCCGACTCGGCGGAGTCGGCGTCGGTGGGCACCCAGCCGACGGCGGCGTCGGCCACCAGCTGCTTCTCGACCTCGTCGCCATAGTTGATGGGCTGGCCGTCGAGGGTCGCTCCGGTGTCCTGCACGACGAGCGCGACGGGGACGTCCTTGAGGCTGCTGTACGGGTCGTTGTTGCCCCAGAGGTAGAGGCCCGCGTAGAGCACGGGCACCGACATGAGGGCCACGAGCGCCAGCTTGGCCATGGGCGTCGCGGTCAGGCGCCTCAGCTCGGCGGCGATGAGATGCAGGATGGTCACGGGCGTGCCTTCGATTCGGGTTCGATGACGGATGCGGTGGGAGCGTCGGCCGCATCGGCGGCGGACGCTGCATGGCGGGGGTGGGGCGACGTCGAGTCGTCCTCGCCCGGCGGGAGGGCGCCGAGCTCTGAGTCGGCGTACCCCGCGCGCGCGGCGTCGTCCCGCTGCCGATCGGCGTCGAGGTGCTCGGCCACCATCGCGGCGGGGGCGAGCTCGCCCTGCACCAGGCCGGGCTCGTCGACCCGACCGTCGGGCGCGGGGTCGGCCACCAGCTCGAGCACGTCCGGCTGCGGTGATGGCTCGAGCACGGCCTCGACGGCCTCGCCCTCGTCCTCGTCCTCCAGAGCTTTGGACGGCACCTCCGGCACGCCGTCGGCGAGCAGCTCGACCGGTATGAGCGGCGCCACGATCTCGGCCGCCGCCGCCCCCACGACGACGAGCACGGCGAAGTCGCGCCGCGCGAGGTCGAGCGCGACGTCGAGCCACTCGCGCGGGTCGCCCCCGTGTCGATCGGGCGAGCACAGCACCACACCCTCGATGCCGCGCCGGAACGCGGCGAGCTCGGCGAGGACACGCACGCGGACGCCCGCGGGCACCTCGTCGACGGCGGCATGCAGCCAGGGCGTGCCGCCCGCCTCGTCGATGACCGCGCGGGCGGTCTCGCGGGAGGCCGAGCGCCCGCTGAAGGCGAGCTCTTCGCGCACGACGCGGTCGAAGCGCACGTCGGCGGGCGGCTCGCTGACGTCGGGGGCGTCGACGAGCGCGACGCGATCGCTCAGCGCCCGCGCATCCGCCTCGCCGTCGATGGTCACCGCGCCGGTGGCGGGGCGCATCCGGCCGCTGAGGATGAGGGACAGCACCGTGGGGCGTTGACCCGTCTCGGCGACTGCGATCGTCACCCGGCCGGTCTCGAACGCCACGTTCGACTCCGGCAGCGCGAGGCCGTGCTTCCCCATGCTCACAGCAGAGGCGACGATCCTCATGCGGCACCTCCCGCGGCGGGCATGAGGGCGGTCGCGGTGTCGGTGACCTCGACGGCCTCGCGCCAGGCGAGACCGGCGACCGAGAGCCCGACCGACATCACCAGGCGTCGGGCCTCGCCGTGCTCGAGCTCGCTGCGCACGGCCTCGTCGAGCACCGCGATCGCGGCGTCCTCCACGAGGCGGGCGAGCGCCTCCGGGTCGATGTCGTCGCGGAAGTGCCCGGCGGCGGCGCCGCGCACGACCGCGTCGCGCACCGAGCGTCGCACAGGCTGCAGCGCCCTGCCGGCCAGCTGCTCGAGCGGGCTGTGGAGGAGCGAGCTCGCGAGCACCTTCACCTCCGCGACCTGCCCGTAGAGGGCGCCGCCGATGAGAGCGAGATGGATGCGCGGGTCGTCGTGCCGCACGCCGGTGAGGGCCTCGGAGATGCGGCGACCGCCACGCTCCAGCAGCTCGGCGAGGAGGTCGTCGCGGGACGAGAAGTGGCCGTAGACGGCGCGACGGCTCAGCCCCGCCTCGGTGGCGACGGCGTCGATCGCGGCCTCGGGGTCACGGCGGAAGACCGTCGCGGCGGCGTCGAGGATGGCCGCGCGGTTCTCGAGCGCGTCCTTCCGGGGCGCACGCGGCACGCGAGGCGAGCGAGGCGCACCGGGGGCGCGGGATGCGGAGGGCGTGAGGGTGGGCACGACCGCCATCCTACCGCAAAGTGCACAGTACTGTGCAACTTAGTGGCGGATGCGGTCGTGTCCGGATGGTGGCGTCAGCCCAGGAAGGGGATGGCTCCCACCAGCACGCCGACCACGAGCATCACGAGCGACACGATGACCGCTCGCCACAGCACCTTCTTGTGGTGGTCGCCCAGGTTCACACCCGCGAGCGACACCAGCAGCAGGATGGCCGGGACGAGCGGGCTCTGCAGGTGCACCGGCTGCCCGGTGATCGAGGCGCGGGCCATCTCGACGGGGTCGATGCCGTACGAGGAGGCGCTCTCGGAGAGGATCGGCAGGATCCCGAAGTAGAACGCGTCGTTCGACATGAAGAAGGTGAACGGGATGGAGAGCACTCCCGTGATCACCGCCATGAACGGGCCGAGCGAGGAGGGGATGACCTCGGTCACCCAGTTCGCCATCGCATCCACCATGCCGGTGCCGTTGAGGACGCCCACCAGGACGCCCGCGGCGAGCACCATCGACACCACGCCGACGATGCTGGGCGCGTGGGCGACGATCTCGTCGGCCTGGGTCTTGAGCTTCGGGAAGTTCACGATGAGCGCGATCGCGGCGCCGATCATGAACACGAAGGCGAGCGGGAAGATGTCGATGACGAGCACGACCATCACCGCGATCGTCAGAGCCAGGTTGAACCAGATCAGCTTCGGACGCAGGGTGGGCCGCTGGGGATCGAGCATGGTGTCGGCCATCGCGGTGTCGCCCTCGATCACCTGGGCGAGAGGCACGCTGCCGCGGGCGCCGCGTACGGCCACCATGCTGCCGGTGCGGAGGGAGACGGCGGCGCCAGGGCGGCCGCCGGCGCCACGCACCATGCGGGGTCCGCCGAGCGGGCCCTCGCCGGCCGAGTCCATCTTCGAGAGGTCGACCGATCCGCCCAGGCGCTTGCGCTCGGCGAGCCCGAGGAACCAGGCGAAGCCGAGCGAGACGATGATGCCCGCCGCCAGCGAGGGCAGCATCGGCACGAAGATGTCGGTCGGCTCGAGACCGAGCGCGGTCGCGGCGCGCACCGTGGGGCCGCCCCACGGGACGATGTTCATGGTGCCGTTCATGAGGCCGGCCACGCAGGTGAGCACGACGGGGCTCATGCCGAGGCGGAGGTAGAGCGGGAGCATCGCCGAGGTGGTGATGATGAAGGTCGTCGATCCGTCGCCGTCCAGCGAGACCGCGCCGGCGAGGATCGCGGTGCCGACGACCACCTTGGCGGGGTCGTTGCCGAGCAGCCGGGTGATCCAGCGGATGAGCGGATCGAACAGGCCGACGTCGATCATGATGCCGAAGTACATGATCGCGAACATGAGCAGGGCCGCGGTGGGCGCCATGCTCTTGATGGCGTCGAGCACCATGTCGCCGAGGCCCAGGCCTGCTCCGGCGAAGAGGCCGAACACGGCGGGCACGGTGATGAGCGCGACCATCGGCGTCAGCCGCTTGGTCATGATCAGCGCCATGAAGACGAGCACCATCGCGAACCCCAGGAGCACCAGGATGCCGTCCGGCGGGATGAAGGCGACGGTGTACTCGGCGTCCTCTGCTCGTATGGTGCCCATGGCGACTCCTTCGTCGACTGCGTCTCCCCGGCGGCGGTCCGTACGGGGTCGGTGGTGCGAGCGATGCTAGGAAGCGCGACCGGTGGTGCGCGCGCATGTTCGCATTGGTTCGCGAAGTGCGCGTAACGTGACTTCTGCGCATAGATCTCACGAGGAGGTGGCGGATGCGGTTCTCCACCCGTGTGCTGCTGCTCCAACTCGCCACGCAGGCCTGCGTCGTCGCCGTCTGCAGCGCGGTCTTCCTCTGGTTCGGGGTGCAGCAGTTGCAGGCCGAGGCCGAGTCGTCGGCCCTCAACATCGCCCGCACGGTCGCCGAGTCGCCCGAGGTGAGGGATCTCGTCGCGGCCTACTCCGCCGACCCCGGCACCCCCGACGCCGCTGATCTGCGCGACGGCCCGCTCCAGGCCTATGCGGTGGACGTGACCTCCCGGACCGACGGGCTCTTCGTGGTCATCACCGACGACCACGGCATCCGCCTCGCTCACCCGAACCCCGACCGCCTTGGCGAGGTGGTGAGCACGAGCTTCGACGACGCGCTGGCCGGCCGCGAGGTCGTCACCTGGGAGACGGGCACGCTCGGCGAGTCCGCGCGGGCGAAGGTGCCCGTCTACGCGCCCGACTCGTCGGGGCGCCCCCTCGGCGAGGTGAGCGTGGGCTTCGAGCGCGCGAGCGTGTTCGACGATCTGCCCTCCGTGATCATCGCGGCCGCGATCACGCTGCTGCTCGCGCTCGGGCTCGGGACGATCGCGGCGCTGCTCATCCGTCGCCGTTTGGAACGGGTCACGGTGGGGGTGCAGCCGGAGGAGCTCGTCGCGCTCGTCCAGACGCAGGCGGCCGTGCTCGAGGACTCCGACGACGGGGTGATCGCCATCGATCCGGAGGGGGTGGTGCGGGTGTGCACGCGCGCCGCCGCGCGACTGCTCGCCATCGACGACCCCGTCGGCAGGCCGCTGGCCTCCCTCGGCCTCCCGAAGGAGGTCGAGGACGCCCTCATCGCCGGGGCGCCCGACGGTCTCTCGACCGCCGGGCGCATCCTCTACGTCGACAGCCGCCCGGTGCACCGCGGCGGACGGCTGCTGGGCACCTCGGCCGTGCTCCGCGACCGCACCGACCTGCTCGCCCTCTCCGAGCGGCTCGACAGCGTGCGCTCGCTGAGCGACGCGCTGCGGGTGCAGCGCCACGAGTTCGCCAACCGGCTCCACACCCTCGCCGGGCTGCTCGATGCGGGCCGCGACGACGAGGCCCGCCGTTTCGTCGACGAGCTGACGGATCGCGGCTCGGTCGCCTACCGGGTCGAGGGCCTCGATCAGCTGGCGGATCCGCTGGTCGCGTCATTCCTCGGCAGCAAGGCGATCGCGGCCCGGGAACGCGGGGTCGAGCTGCGTGTGGGGGAGACGTCGCTGCTGCGCTCGCAGCTGATCGAGCTCGAGGACACCCTCGCGGTGCTCGGCAACCTCATCGACAACGCGGTGACGGCCGCGGCGGCGGGCGCCGAACCGCGCTGGGTCGAGGTGACGCTGCTCGACGACCACGACGAGCTCGTCGTCACCGTCGCCGACTCGGGCCGCGGGCTGGCCGACGAGTCCGCCGTCTTCAGCCGGCCGCCCGCCGAGGAGGGGCCCGACGCCATCCACGGGCACGGCATCGGGCTGCCGCTCTCGCGCGAGTTCGCCCGCCGCCGCGGCGGCGACGTGTGGGTGGTCGAGCCGGGTGGCGCCCAGCACGGGGCGGTCTTCGGGGTCCGGATGCCGGGGGTGCTCGGGGCGTCGGGTGCGTTCGGGGATGCGGCGGACGCTCCCGGCGCGGAACACGAGAGGGGAGCCGGCCGGTGACCGACCTCAAGGTGCTCATCATCGACGACGACTTCCGGGTCGCCGGGCTGCACCGCGACGCGGTCGCCGCGCAGCCTGGATTGCTGCCCCTCGAGCCCGTCCGCACCGCGGCGGAGGCGATGACGGCGCTGCGCGAGCATCGGCCCGACCTGGTGCTGGCCGACGTCTACCTGCCCGACGGCGACGGCATCGAGATCGTGCGCGCGGCGCGGATCGACGCCTTCGTCCTCTCGGCCGCCGCCGAGCCGGTGACGGTCCGCCGCGCCTTCTCCGCCGGGGCGATCGACTTCCTCATCAAGCCCTTCGAGACGCGGACCCTCGGTGAGCGCCTGGCCCGCTGGATCCGCTACCGGAATCTGCTCTCGACGGGCGAAGCGCTCACCCAGGAGCGGATCGATCGCGCACAGGCGGTCCTCCATCCCGCGCCCGAGCCCGGGTCGCTGACACGCAGCTCCACCGAGCGCACCGTCCTCGACGCGCTCGGGGCGCTGGGCGGGGACGACGCCTCGGCGAGCGACGTGGCAGAGCGCTGCGGTGTCTCGCGGGCGACCGCACAACGGCACCTCACGGCCCTCGCGGCGCAGGGGCTCGTCGAGGTCAGCCTGAGGTACGGCGCGACCGGGCGCCCGGAGCACCGCTTCCGCGTCAGCTCCTGAGCGCCCGCGCCGGCTGAGCGCCCGGCGGTCGCGCCCGTGCCCTACGGCTCAGGCGTGCTGAGACTGCGAGCTGAGCACCTCGTCGATTCGCGAGGTGAAGGCCTCGAGGTCATCCGGGGTGCGCGACGTGATGAGCGGGTACCCGTTCGAGCGGTCGAGCACGACCTCCTCGTCGACCCAGCTCGAGGCGTGGGCGTTGCGGATGTCGGTGGCGAGCGACGGGTACGACGTGAGCGTCTTGCCCGACACCACGTCGGCCTGCACGAGTGCCCACGGTCCGTGGCAGATGGCGGCGATCGGGCGGCCGGTGGCCGCGAACGACTTCACGATCGCCACCGCGTCGTCGTCGAGGCGCAGAGAGTCGGCGTTGAGCGTGCCGCCGGGGATGAGCAGCATCTCGAACTCGTCGGCGTCGACCGCATCGATCGTGGTGGTCGGATCAACGGCGCGTCCGGGATCCTTGTCGCCGACGAGGGTCTGCACGGGTTCGTCCTTCTGGGCGGCGATCGTCACCTGCGCGCCCTCGCCGCGGAGATGTTCGACGGGCACGACGAGCTCGTCCTGCTCGACGCCGTAGTTCGTCACGATCGCGAGGATGCGTCGCCCTGTGAAGTCAGTCATGAGGTGTCCTCCTTCTGTGGCGGGCCGGGACCGGACTCCTCCGTGTCGTCGACGAGGCCGTCTCGGCGGTCATGATCGACGCTACGCCGACCCCGTGAGGTCGGCATCGGCCTGTGAGCCTACGTACAGACGTCGTAGGCTGAGCCCTCCTCGCGCGACCTCTGCGCGCCTCACCCGCCCGCGCCGCTCGCGCCGACGGCGTCGAGCAGCGGCGCGGCCTTGAGCGCCACCTCCGCGAGCTCCCGCTCCGGCACGGAGTCGGAGGTGATGCCCCCGCCCGAGCCGATCGTCGCCCGGCCGCCCGCGATCACGATGCTGCGGATCACCACGGCGAGGTCGACGGCGCCCCCGTCGTCGATGAACCCGAACGCCCCGGAGTACACACCCCGCGGCCCCCGCTCGAGCTCGCGCAGGATCTGGACGGCGCTCTGCTTCGGCGTCCCCGTCATCGATCCGGGCGGCAGGATGGCGCCGAGCAGGTCGGCCACGGTGAGCCCCGCGCGCATCCGCGCCTCGATCGTGCTCACGAGCTGGTGCACGTGCCGGTACGACTCGACCGCGAGCAGCTCGGGCACGCGCACCGAACCCGGGCGGGCGAGGCGCGAGACGTCGTTCCGCAGCAGGTCGACGATCATCACGTTCTCGGCCCGCTCCTTCGGGTCGGCGGCGAGCTCGGCAGCCTGGCGCGCATCCCTCTCGGGTGTCTCCCCACGCGGGCGCGTGCCCTTGATGGGCTTGGTGGTGAGCACGCCGTCGTCGGCGACCCGCACGAACTGCTCGGGGGAGGAGCTCAGCAGTGCCGCCCCGGCCGCGCGCACGAAGCCGCCGTGGTGGGCGGGCGAGCTGCGGCGCAGGCGCAGGTAGAGGGAGGCCGCGTCGCCCAGGTCGACGCCGTCCACGGTCGCGGTGTTCGTGAGGCAGAGCTGGTACGCGTCGCCCCGCGCGATCGACTCCCGGCAGCGGGCGATGAGCGCGAGGTAGGCCGCGTCGTCGTGGCGCCACCGCGCCGTTCGAGCGAGGGCGCGCGTCTCGATCGGTGCGGGCGATGTCGCGGTGGGGCGGAGCGCGGCGAGGGCGCTGAGGGTCTTCTCGATCCAGGCGCGATCGTCGTCGGTGTGGGATGCGGCGCGCAGCTCCAGCGTCCGGGCCGGGTGATCGAACACGAGCATCCGGGAGGCGTGGAGCAGCACCACGGCGGGGGCGGCGGCGGCGGCGTGCTCGACATCATCGTCCGGCATGCCCAGCATCCGGCAGGCCGCCTCGTACGAGACCCAGCCCACCCATCCGCTGGTCAGCGTCGGGGCCCCCGCCGGGCGGGCCGATGCACGCCCGAGCTCGATCCGCGCCACCTCGGGCGGCACCGCCGATCCCGACAGTGTGCGCTCCGACGCGCCCAGATACGACAGGCCGCTCACCGCATCCGCCCCGCTGTCGAGCCAGAAGACGTCGCCCGCATCGGCGTACAGCGCGCGGAACACGACCTCGGGGTCGACCCACGGCGCACCCACGTGGAGCGGCGTCGTCGCGGCGGGCATCGCCCCAGCGTAGTGGCGGACTACCGCGGTCTGGGCGACCCGGCAACCCCATGCGGACGCGCGCCGCCCGACGTACCGTCTGCAGTGTCGGGGGCCTCGATCGGCGCCGGCCTGCCTCTCCCCTGGTGTCTCAACCTGGGCAGGCCGGCGCTCCTTCACTGCCGGACAGGAGCATCCACGAGGCCGTGGGTGAGCCGGTCGATCGCCGTGTCGGGGTCGTAGTCGGGATCCTCCTCGAGCAGGCCCGCGAGGAGGACCCCGAGCAGGACCTCTGCGATCGGCTTGTCGACGTCTTCGCCCAGGGGAGTCTCGATCACCGTCGGCACGCTGTGACGCGCGATGCCCAACCCCTCGACGACCGCCGACAGCGCCACGGCGAATGCGCGAGGCTCACCGCGCAGCGCGGGGGCCAGTCGGAAGCCGATGAGGGAGATGACGTTCTCGTAGAACCCGCTGAGCTGAGCCAGGAAGTCCTCCTCCGACGCCCGGAGTTCGCTCGTCAGGCGCTCGCTGAGGGCGTCGTCCTCGGCCACGCTGGCCACGCACGCGACGTAGTTGCGCCACGATGTGGAGGACGTTCCCCGATCGAAGTTGTGCGCCGCCACGAAGGCGATCAGGTCGCGGAGGACGCTGCGGCGGCCGAGCGCCGACCGGAGGCGCGGTGACTCGCGGGCGAGGAAGTGCCAGGTCGCGATGAGGGTGTCATCGTCTGCTCGCCGACGCAGTCCGTCGCGCGCCAGCGCGAGCAGCATGTCGGCCTGGAGCGCGGACTCGCTGGGCCAGAGGGCGGTCACGACCTCTCTCCGGACGCTGAGTCGCGCCGCCACCTGGTCGATGATGCCTGCGCGCGGCGTGAGCCGGACGCCCTCGACGTTGAGTCGCTCCACGCAGGCCTCGAGCACAGCCGATCGATCGATCGAGCGACCGCGGCCGGCGCCGCGGCCTCGCCGCAAGGGGCGAGCCTGCCTGGGCAGCCGGGGACGGGCGGTGAGCTCGGACCTCACGCGCGCATCGAGACCCGCGAACTCGACGGCCGCGAGTCGGAGACGCTCTGCGGCCTTGAGGTGGTCGTCGAGCAGCTCGCCCCGGACGGGGGTGCTCTCCCAGTCGAGCACCTCGCGGCAGGTCGCCTCGAGGTCGTTCGACCGCATGTCGCCCGGGTAGAGGGTGCCCGAACGTGACCAGACCACCGCGTAACTGTGCCACCTCGGCTCCCGAGACGTTCCGTCGCCCGGATCGATGGCGGTGTGCAGCGCCCGATCGACGAGAGCGGCAGGTCGCCCCTCGTCGTCGCGGACGAGCCAGAGATCTCCCGCACCCTCCGCCGACACCCACAGACGTTCTGCGGTCATCTCCACCTCCTATTGCTGAGCATAGCTCAGTATCGGGAGGTGGGTGGGGTGGGCGGAGGGTCGCCCGGGCTCAGTCCTCGCTGGGGTCGGCGCGGAGGGCGGCGCGCATCACCGTCGGCACGATCACCCAGATCACCGCGATCACGGCGAAGACGGCGATGCCCGCGATGATGCCCGCCGTGCGGCCGAGCACGAAGTCGAAGACGAACATCGCCACGCCCGCGAAGAGCAGCGATGCGGCACCGAGGCAGACGAGCAGGATGCGGCTGGCCGCATCCACCAGGGCCCGCTTGGCCCGTCGTCGGAACAGCAGGCGGTGCAGGGCCAGCGGGGCGAGGGCGAGGAGCGTGACCACGACCGAGAGCACGACGAGCGACAGGTAGACGCCCACCTCGAACGGATCGAGCTCGGTGAAGCGCTGCTGGAACGGCAGCGTGAGCAGGAACCCCGCGAGGATCTGCGTGCCCGTCTGGAGCACGCGGAACTCCTGCAGCAGCTCGCTCCAGTTGCGGTCGTACCGCTGGTTGGGTGTCTCGTCGCGCCCGTCGCCGGGCACGGCGTCCTGCTCCTCCGGGTCGGAAGCGGCCATGGTCACTCCTCGCGTCATCCTCGACAGTCCATTCGACCCGGATGGCGCCCGCCGCGCAACGGCCCCGGCCCAGAACTACTGCGCGCGCAGGTGCTGCAGGATGGCGGAGCGCTGGGCGACGAGGTCGGCGTACGTGCCGTCGCGCTCGGCCCAGCGGTGCATCTGCACCCCCTCCACGAGCACCTCGTCGGGGGTCGGATCCGCGCTCAGGAGGTCCATCACCTCGTCGAGGAAGTCCTCGAGGTCGAGCGCGCGCGGGTTCAGCCTCTTGTTCTCCGGCGTCGTCGCGACGGCGGGCGGCACGAGCTCGACGACATCGATCCCCGAGTCCTCCAGCTGGACGCGGAGCGCCTCGGAGTAGGCGTGCACCGCGGCCTTCGACGCACCGTAGCTCGCCATCAGCGGGAACGGCAGGAACCCGATGCCCGAGCTCACCGTCATCACGGTGCCGCCGCCGCGCTCGATGAGGTGGGGCGTGAACGCGTCGATCACGCGGATGGTGCCCAGCACGTTCACCTCGATCGTCGTCTCCGCGGTGGCGAAGTGCGCGGGGTCGCGGAGGTCCTCGGTGAGGAGCACACCGGCCATGGTCACGACGAGGTCGAGCTGCGGGTGCGCGGCGAGCACCTGGTCGCGGGCGGCGGCGACCGAGTCGGGGTCGGTCACGTCGATCCCGACGACGTCGATGCCGTCGCCCACGGGATCGGTGCGGCGGCCGCCGACGATGACGGTGCTGCCGGCGGCGGCGAAGCGCCGGGCGAGGCCCAGGCCGATGCCCGAGGTGCCGCCGGCGATGAAGACGGTGCGGGTGGAGATGTCCATGGTGTCCTTCGGTGTCGTTCGATCGATGTGAGCCGGAGGTCGTCCGGCAGCTCGAGCGTCGCGCGCCCGACGCGCGCACGGGGAGCCCCTGCGCATCCGGGGAGTGGCAGGACCCCCTCTCGAGGCTGCGTGCACGGTTACCGTGGGGAGATGAGCGACGACCGGGCGAATCCGCTGGGCGAGTACCTGCGCGCGCGGCGGGCCCTCGTCTCACCGGCGCAGGTCGGGCTGCCGGGCGGGCCGAACCGCCGGGTCGCCGGCCTCCGTCGCGAGGAGGTCGCGCTGCTCGCCGGCATCAGTGCCGACTACTACCTGCGCCTCGAGCGCGGGCGCGACGCGAACCCGTCTGCCCAGGTGCTCGAGGCCCTCGCGCGGGTGCTGCAGCTCGACGACGTCGAGCGCGACTACCTGCTCGGGCTCACCGCGCCCCGACCCCGCGCGCGGCCGCGCCGCCGTCCGGAGCGCGTGCCCTCGCGGGCGCACCACCTGCTCGCCTCGATCGGCCTCCCCGCCTTCATCGAGGGCCGCACCTACGACGTGCTCGCCTCCAACCCGCTCGCCGTCGCCTTCTCGCCGCGGCTCCTACCCGGGCGCAACCGGCTGCGCGACCTCCTGCTCGACCCGGAGGAGCAGGCCTTCCAGAGCGACTGGGCGTCAGCGGCCGACGCCTTCATCGCGACCTTCCGGCGGACCGTCGGCGACAGCACCGACGATGCCCGCGTCATCGAGATCGTGGGGGAGCTGTCGGTGGCGAGCGAGCGGTTCCGGGCGGCGTGGGCCCGGCACGACGTGCGTGCGCTCGACGGCGGCGCGACGACCGTCCACCACCCGCTCCTGGGTGACCTGCAGATCCTGCGTGACAAGCTCCCGATCGGGGACGTGATCCTCGTCGTGTACTACGCGGAGGAGCGGAGCGAGAGCGCCGAGAAGCTCCAGCTGCTGGCCACGCTCGCGGAGCGGGCGGCGCCTGTCCCGCCGCTCGACGCCGACGCTCCGGGCGTCACGCGGGCTGCGCGACCCTCGGCAGGCTGACGCCCGTCAGCCGGCGCAGCTCGTCGAGCAGCGCATCCTGAAACGCCCGATCGCGGGCGATCGGCAGGATCCGCCGCGGCTGCCGGTGGTAGAGGTACTCGCCGCTGACGAGCGCGGCGGGGTCGTCGCCCGCCGCGAGCCAGGCCTGCGTCACATGCCCCTGAGCGAGGTCGTCGGGCGCGCTCGACCCGCCCATCTTGGTGGCGACCCATCCGGGCTCGACCGCGTTCGAGCGCACGTCCGGCCACAGCCGCGCGATCGCCAGCGCGAGCGCGGCGTCGAAGAGCTTGCTGTCGGAGTACGCCTGCGTGCCGTTCCAGGGGCGCGACGTCCAGTCGAGGTCGATGAGCGACGAGTCGCCGCCGCGGTGCATGCCGCTGCTGAGGTACACCAGGCGATCGGGCCGCTGCATCCGGCAGGTGAGGAGGTAGGGCGCGAGCACGTTGATGGCGAGCAGATGGGCGTGCCCGTCGACGGTGTCGACGCGGCGCGGCTCGCGGTAGCCGATGCCGGCGTTGTGGATCACCGCGTCCATCCGCCCGAGGGCGTCGACCTGGGCGGCGACGGACTCGGTCTCCGCGGCGCTCGAGAGGTCGCCGATCGCGATGCCCGACGCACGGCGTCGGATGTCGCCGAGGTGCGCGGCGCGCGCCTCGCTCCGCGCGTGCAGCACCACCTCGTGCCCGCCCTCGATCAGCGTCCGGGCCGCGGCGAGGCCGAGGCCGTCGGTCGATCCGGTGATGAAGATGCGTGCCATCCCGTGCCCTCGCTCTGCTCTGCCTGCTCCGCCCGCGTCGGATGCGCGCGGCGCCTCCTCTCTACCCTCCGCCCCCGGTGCGGTTGCGGGCTGGAGCAGGCCGGGAAAGGGCAGGTGAAGTGTTCGCGACGGCGTCACGCCGCGCGCAGGGGGGCGACGGCGGGGCTCAGCCGAGGAGGTCGTGGCGGGTGACGATGGCCTCGCGGGCCGGGCCCACGCCGATCGCCGAGATGCGCGAGCCGCTCATCTCCTCGAGCGCGAGCACGTAGCGCTGCGCGGCGGCGGGGAGGTCGTCGAAGGTGCGGGCGCCCGTGATGTCCTCCGACCAGCCCTCGAGTTCCTCGTAGATCGGCTTCGCGTGGTGGAAGTCGCTCTGCGACACCGGCACCTCGTCGACGCGCGTGCCGTCGACGTCGTAGGCGACGCAGACCGGGATGCGCTCGAGGCCGGTCAGCACGTCGAGCTTGGTGAGCACGAAGTCGGTGACGCCGTTGATGCGCGCCGCGTACCGGGCGATCGGAGCGTCGTACCAGCCGGTGCGCCGCGGGCGGCCCGTGGTGGTGCCGAACTCGAAGCCCGCCGAGCGCAGGAACTCGCCCGACTCGTCGAACAGCTCCGTCGGGAACGGGCCCGAGCCGACGCGGGTCGTGTACGCCTTCACGACGGCGAGCACGCGGTCGAAGCGGTTGGGCGCGACGCCCGACCCGGTGGCGGCGCCGCCGGAGGTGGCGTTCGACGACGTGACGAACGGGTAGGTGCCGTGGTCCACATCCAGCATCGTGGCCTGACCGCCCTCGAAGAGGACGGTCTCGCCGCGGTCGAGGGCCTGGTTGAGCACGAGCGAGGTGTCGGCCACCATCGGGCGCAGGCGCTCGCGGTACGACATGAGGTCGTCGAAGACCTCGTCGACGGCGATGGCGCGGCGGTTGTAGATCTTGACCAGCAGGTGATTCTTCTGGTCGAGCGCGCCCTCGATCTTCTGGCGGAGGATGCCCTCGTCGAAGAGGTCTTGGATGCGGATGCCGACGCGGTTGATCTTGTCGGCGTAGGCCGGGCCGATGCCGCGGCCGGTGGTGCCGATCTGGCGCTTGCCGAGGAAGCGCTCGGTGACCTTGTCGATCGTGCGGTGGTACTGCGTGATGACGTGCGCGTTGGCGCTGACGAGCAGCCGCGAGACGTCGACCCCGCGTGAGCCGAGCGCCTCGAGCTCGTTGAAGAGCACCTCGACGTCGACGACCACGCCGTTCGCGATCACGGGCGTGACGCCCGGGGTGAGGATGCCGGAGGGCAGCAGGTGCAGGGCGTACTTCTTGTCGCCCACCACCACGGTGTGACCGGCGTTGTTGCCGCCGTTGAACTTCACGACGTAGTCGGTGCGGCTGCCGAGGAGGTCGGTGGCCTTGCCCTTGCCCTCATCGCCCCACTGGGCGCCGATCAGCACGATCGCTGGCATGAGAGAACCTCCGGATGCAGTGGTCTGGTCGTCATCGGCGTGACCCTCGCCGGATCACACTCGATCCTACCGTGACCCCTCCGACGCCCCTCATGTGCGCCCCCTCTGTGCGCCCCACATGCGGCTTTGTCCACCTTTCCGTCGCCGATCGGGGGATTCTCGACGGAAAGGTGGACAAAGCCAGGGGGTGGGGGACGCGTCAGCGGCGGGCGGGCCTCCGGCGGAGGAGGACGCGGGCCGCGACGGCGGCCCCGCCGAGGAGCAGCGCGAGCGCGGCGAGCTGCAGCGGCAGCGCGGGCTCCGCGCCCGTCGCCGCGAGCTGGCCACCGGCTGTGCCGTCCGCGGGAGCCGCGCCGGCGCCGCCGCCGGGCGTGCCGGGCGCTGTGCCGCTGTCGCCCGGGCCGGCGCCGGGGCTCACGCCCGGCACCCAGCCCGACGCGGGATCGGCGACGCTGGGGAGGCGGTCGGCGACCGCGGTGCCCCAGGTGAGCGTCGGTGCGGCGGCCGCATCCGCCGTGAGGTCGAAGACGAGCGAGCCGCCGTCGGCCAGCTGGTCGACATCCGCCCACGTCGCGGTGTGGTCGACCCCGTCGACGGTCAGCGCGCGGATGTAGCTCGGCGCCGACTCCGTCGCGCCGGGCGCCGAGATGTCGAGGGTCGAGTCGCCGAGGCGCACGGTCGCGGCCTGGACGCGGGGCGCGTTGAACGCGAGGATCCCGGATCCGGGCACGATCGGCTCGAAGCCGAGCGTCGCGAACACGTACCACGACGACATCGTGCCGAGGTCGTCGTTGCCGACACCGCCGCCCGGGGTGTCGGGGAAGCGGTTGAGGTTCGCGGCGAGGACGTCGTTCACCTTCCACGGCTCACCCGCCGAGCTGTACAGCCACGGGTTCATGATGGTCGGCTCGTTGCCCGGGTTGTAGCCGATGCTCGAGTAGTAGTCGCTGCCGCCGGCCGCCCAGTGCTCGGGTGAGACGCCGGGCTGCGCCTGCAGCGCGGGCAGGTCGAAGTAGTGGTCGAGCCGGTCGAGGAAGCCCTCGGTGCCGCCCATCTTCTCCTGCAGACCGCTGAAGTCCTGCCCGGCCATCCACTGGTACTGCCACTGCGTGCCCTCGTGGAAGCCCGACTCCTGCACCTGGGCGTTCTCGTCGACCGGCACGAAACCGCCGTCCGGTCGCACGGCGTTCACGATGCCCGTGAAGCCGCCCGAGAGCTTGACCTCGGGGTTCCAGAGGTTCTGCCAGTTGCGTCCGCGCTGCAGGAACTCCGCCGCCTCGGGCTTGCCGAGGCGGGTGGCCGCCGCGCCGATCGCCGCATCCGAGACCGCGAACTCCATGGTCGCGGATCCGCCGTGCCGGTACTCCTCGTACTGCTGGCCGAGCCCGGGGTCGTTCTCGGAGTAGTAGGGGATGTGGCCGTTCGCGAGGTAGTACTCCGCGCTCAGTCGGCCGTTGCCGAGGCCACCCTCCGGGGGAGCGGTCGTCGCGTTCTCGATCAGGTAGCCCCACAGCTCGTCGGAGATGTCGGCAGGCACGCTGCCGTAGGCGAAGTTCTCGGCGAGCCAGGCGGAGACGGGGTCACCGGCCATGATGTTCGTCTCGATCGAGCCCAGCGACCAGCGCGGCAGCCATCCGCCCTCGACCCGCTGCTGGTACATCGAGCGCACGATGTCCTGGGCCGTGTCGGGCACGAGCAGCGCGTGCAGCGCGGCCTGGGTGCGGTAGGTGTCCCAGAGCGAGAACGTCTGGTGGTACGTCCAGCCCTCGGCGGTGTGCACCTCGCCGTCCTGGCCGCGGTAGCGGCCGTCGACGTCGCTGCCGATCGTGGGCGAGAGCAGCGACTTGTAGAGCTGTGTGTAGAAGATGCGCTGAGCATCCGCCGACGCCTCGATCTGCGCCACGCTCAACTGCTCGTTCCAGGCCTCGTGAGCGGATGCACGCACGTCGTCGAACGGGGTGCCCTCGGCTCCCAGCTCGGCGACGCGGTTGGCGCGCGCCCCGTCGACGTCGACGAAGGAGACGCCCACCTCGACCTCGACGGTCTGGTCGGCGGTGGTGTCGAACACCGCGACGGCGCCGTTCGATCCGCTCGCCGCCTCGCTCGCGAGGGCGGTCTGCACGGTGCCGCCCTGCCAGGTCTCCTGAGTGGCGGCGGGGCGGTCGAAGGTGGCGCTGAAGAAGACGCGCTCCTTGCGGTCGGTGCCGCCGCAGAAGCCGCCGTTGTCGACCCAGCCCTCGAGGGTGCGGTCGTCGACCCAGGCGATGGAGGAGGCGCCCGCGTCGCGGAGAGTCTGCCCGACGTTGAACGAGAGGTTCGCGGTGGTGGTCGCCGGGAAGGTGTAGCGGTGCACGCCCGTGCGCTCGGTGGCGGTGAGCTCGGCGGTGACGCCGCTGTCGAGGGTGGCCGTGTAGTAGCCCGCCTCGGCCGACTCCGTGCCCGGCGTGATCGGGATGAACTGCCGGTCGGTGATGGGGGCGGATGCGGTGCTCGGCGTGACCAGCAGCTCGCCCGCGGCCGGGCATCCGGCGCTGTTGATGTGGCGGTGGCTGAAGCCCCAGACCTGGCCGGCCTCGTTCGAGTAGGAGGTCGATCCGTACGTGTTCGTGTTGTCGGGGCTGAGCTGCACCATCCCGAAGGGGAGCGTGGCGCCCGGGTAGGCGTTGCCTTCGTCCTCGGTGCCCACGAAGGGGTTCACGAGGGCGGCGTAGTCGCCGGCGGCGGCGGCGCTCGCGATGTCGCCGGGGGCCGCGGATGCGGCGTTCGCGGCGGTGGCGCCGGCGATGCCGCTGACCGCGAGCCCTACCGCGGTGAGACCCGCGGCGAGGGTGGTGGATGTTCTTCGAGTGACTGCACGTCGTGGCACTCTGCGTCCTCTCTGACGTCTGCACGGTCTCGGCATCGACCCGCGTTGGAATCGATTCCAGGCGAGCCTAGGTGAACCCCATGCCCCCCGCAAGGGGGACGCGCTCGTGCTCACGAGTCCCCGTTCCGTCACTTTCGGCTAGTGCCAGGCCCCACAACCCGCCGAAAGTGACGGATCAGTGCGTGCGGACGAGCAGGCGCGGTGCCACGACGTCGTGCACCGCGGGGCCGCGATCGCCCGCGAGCCGCTGCTGCAGGCGGAGCGCCGCCGTCGAGCCCAACCGCTCCGCGTCCTGCTCCACGACCGTGAGCGGGGGATCGAGCAGGTCGGCGAGCTCGAGGTCGTCGAACCCCACCATGTCGAGTCGCGTGCCTGCTCCCGCCAGCGCCCGCAGCGCCGCCGCCGTGACCCGGTTGTTCGCGGTGAACAGAGCGGTGGGCGGATCGGGGAGGCGGAGCATCCGCTCGATCACGGCGCCGACCTCGTCGTGGGTGCCGACACGGGAGTGCACGAAGGCGTCGTCGGGAGCGAGGCCGACGGCGCGGAGGGCGTCGCGATAGCCCTCGACGCGTTCCCGGGACGTCCAGATGCCGGCGCGGTCGGCGAGGCATCCGATGCGCCGGTGGCCGCGGGCGAGGAGGTGCGCGACGCCGAGGCGCGCGCCCGCGCGGTTGTCGGCGAGCACGGTGTCGGCGTCGGCGGAGACGGGCGGGCGGTCGAGGTAGACGACGGCGGTGCCCGCGTCGACGCCGTGGAGCACGTCGGCCTCCCGGGCGCCCTCGGGCAGCATGACGAGCAGGCCGTCGACGCCGCGCGAGGCGAGCCCGGCGATCTGGCGCCGGGCGCGCTCGCCGTCGCCCGCGGTCGACAGCGCGAGGAGGGCCCAGTCGTTCTCGAGCGCGGCGTCCTCCACGGCACGGTGCACCTGCGAGTAGAACGGATCGGCGAGGTCGTCGACGAGGAGCCCGATCGTGATCCCCGCGCCCCGGCGCAGGGCGCTCGCGGCGCTGTTGCGCCGGTAGCCGAGCTCGTCGATCGCGGCCTGCACGCGCTGCTTCGTGGCCTCGGCGACGTTCGGCAGGTCGTTGAGCACCCGCGAGACGGTGCCGACGCCGACGCCCGCGCGCCGCGCGACGTCCTGCACGGTGGGGCGGGGCGGATGCGGGAGCATGGCCCCACGGTATCGCCCGCCCCCGGAATCCCCTTCGCGCGCTGGTGGTTGCACTCCACGGAGGAGGTGGGCCGGTGGCCGAGTTGAGCGTCACGCTCTACACATCGAGCTTCTGCGGTGCGTGCACCGCGGCCCGCGCGACCGCCGCGCGCGCGGCCGAGCTGCTGGGCGACCGGGTCGAGTGGCGCGAGGTCAACGTCGCCGACGCCCCCGCGGAGTCCGAGCGCGCCGCCATCACCGCGACGCCCACGGTGGTGATCCGCGCCTCCGCACCCGGCGCGGCCGCCGCGGAGGCCGCGCCGCTGTCGGATGCGCCGGAGCTGTTCCGCGCGTCGGGCGCGCCCACCGTGCCGCAGCTGCTCACTGCGATCGCGGGCGCCCTCCCCGCCTGACGCCGTCGCCTCGACACCGGATCCGGCGAAGTCCGCCCGTTTCCGGGGGGACGTGCCCGGATTCGGTGTCCACGTGACGCGAGCGGCGCCCGGATCCGCTGCGCGCAGGCCCGACGCCGACGCCGCATTCCGTGATGAAGCGCAGCACCCCCCCGCCGCGAGGTGCGCCGCGGCCGACGCGCGGAGCGCACTTGACATGTGGACATCCATGGACATAACGTGCTCATGTACACAGTTGTTCATAGACAAGGATGTCCCGATCGATGAAGATCGCAGTCGTCGGCAGTTACGGTGCCGGCCTCACGATGCGCGTTCCGAAGGCTCCGGGCCCGGGCGAGACCCTCACCGGCGGTGAGTACGACGAGGGCCCCGGCGGCAAGGGCTCGAACCAGGCCATCGGCGCCGCCCGCCTCGGCGCGGACGTCGCGCTCCTCACCGCGGTGGGAGACGACGCCTTCGGTGCCACGGCGCGCGAGCTTTGGCGGACGGAGGGGGTCGACGCGACCCACGTCGTCACCGGCACGCGGCCCACGATGGTCGGCTTCATCCTGGTCGAGCCCTCGGGCGAGAACCGCATCACCATCGCCCCCGGCGCGCTCGACGAGCTCGACGCGGAGGCGGTCGTCGACTTCGCCGACGAGATCGAGGCGGCCGACATCCTCGTGGTGTCGATGGAGATCCCCGAGTCGGCCGTGGTCGAGGCGCTTCGCACCGGCCGGGAGCGCGGCACGCGCACGCTCCTCAACCCGGCGCCGGCCCGTCCGCTGCCCGACGACATCTGGAGCTCGATCGACGTCATCACTCCGAATCAGACCGAGGCGCCCGTGCTGCTCGGCCTCCCCGCCGACCACGGTCTCGGTGACGCGGAGCTCGTGCAGCAGCTCCGCGCCCGTACCGGCGGAGCGGTGATCCTCACCCGCGGCGGCGCCGGCGCGCTGCTCTGCAGCGACGAGGGCGTCGAGGAGATCGCGCCCCTCGCGGTCGAGCACGTCGTCGACACCACGGGCGCGGGCGACTCGTTCACCGCGGCCCTCGCCGTGGCGCTCGCCGAGGGCGCGTCGCTCGGCGACGCCGCCCGCTACGCCGCCCGCGCCGGGGCGCACGCCGTCACGATCGCCGGTGTGATCCCGTCCCTCCCCACCCGCGACCAGCTCGCCACGAGCGACCAGCCCGACGACACCCGCGTCGCCGACAACACCCGCGTCGCCGACGAGCCCCCCGCCGACACCCGCGCCACCGGGAGCGACACCCGCGCCGCCGGGACCGACGCTCACGCCACCCACCGCGCCCCCGCAGAGCACCCGAGCACCCAGACCACCACGAGGGGAATCCCGACATGACCACCACCACCGCACCGACGCGGTCGGCGTCCTTCAACCCCCGCAAGCTGCTGCACGCTCGCGAGGCCGGCGTCTTCGCCGCTCTCGTGCTCCTCTTCATCCTCGGCGTCGTGCTGCAGCCGAACTTCGCGCAGAGCGGCAACCTGCTCTCGGTCGGACAGCAGATCTCGCAGATCGGGATCATGGCGATCGGCGCCACGTTCGTCATCATCAACGGCGAGATCGACCTCTCGGTGGGCTCGATCTACGCCCTGTCCGCCATCACGACGGGCATGGCGATCACGGCCGGCGTCGCCTGGCCGCTCGCGATCCTCATCGGGCTGATCGTGGCGGTGGCCGCGGGCATCCTGAACGGTCTCGCCGTGGTGCTGCTGGGTGTGCCGAGCTTCATCGTC
The DNA here is from genome assembly GCF_042699995.1 of Cnuibacter sp. UC19_7. Classification (GTDB taxonomy): domain Bacteria; phylum Actinomycetota; class Actinomycetes; order Actinomycetales; family Microbacteriaceae; genus Cnuibacter. The sequence goes on along the minus strand of NZ_CP170560.1, from coordinate 1,906,503 downwards.
ACCCTCGGCAGCCTCAGCGTCTTCCGCGGCATCACGCTGCTCATCTCCGACGGCGCGCCGATCTCGCTCTCGAGCGATCAGCCCGGCGTGGCCGAGTTCACCCTCATCGGCCAGGGACGCCTGTTCGGCGTCGTGCCGATGCAGCTCATCATCTTCGCTGTCATCGCCGCGATCGGGATCGTGCTGCTCTCGCGCTCGCGCCTCGGCTTCAACACCTACGCGGTGGGCGGCAACCAGGAGGCGGCGCGCCTCGTGGGCATCAACGTGAAGCGCGTGAAGCTCACGGCGTTCGTGCTCTCCGGACTCACCGCCGGCATCTCCGGCGTGCTCGGCCTGTCGTTCCTCTCGTACGTCCAGGGCGTCACCGGCACGGGCCTCGAACTCACGGTGATCTCCGCGGTCATCATCGGCGGCGCGGCCCTGTTCGGCGGCTCGGGCACCATGTGGGGCACCATCATCGGCGTCCTCTTCATCGGTCTGCTGCAGAACATCCTCAACATCAACGGCATCTCGTCCTTCTGGCAGACCGTCGTCACCGGCCTCGTCATCGTCGCCGCGGTCGCCGCCGACACCTGGCAACGCCGCCGGAAGACCAAGGCGTAGCTCGTCCCCTCCACCCTGCAATCACATCCGGACACCACAAAGGAGTAATGATGTCCATCACCCGATTCACCAAGCGGATGCTCGTCACAGGCGCGCTCGTCGCTTCGGCCGCTCTCGCCCTCAGCGGCTGCGGCGCCATCACGACCGGCAACGGCAGCGACTCGTCGTCGACCGACGGCGGCTTCAAGCTCGCCGACTACATCCAGCAGCGCGTCGACAACGGCGACCCGCTGCGCATCAAGCTCAGCTACCACGACCCCTCGCTGGCCTTCGCGACCCCCATCTCGAAGGGCATGGACCGTGCGGGTGAGGAGCTCGGCGCCGACGTGCAGCTCATCGGCCCCACCGGAGGTGACGCCGCGAAGCAGGTCTCGGAGCTGCAGACCCTCATCCAGCAGCAGTCGGTGGATGCGCTGGCCGTGTCGAGCGCGTCGAGCGACGCCCTGAAGCCGGTCATCGCCCAGGCGTACGACGCGGGCATCCCGATCATCTCCTTCAACACCGACAACCCCGGCTCGAAGCAGATGGGCTTCGTGGGTCAGGACCTCAAGGCGTCCGGCCAGTCCGAGTCGGAACAGCTCCGTGAGGTGCTGGGCGACGGCGCCACGGGCAAGGTCGTCGTGTTCTCGCTCGACACGGGCGCCGGCTGGTCGAACGACCGGTTCAGCGGATTCGAGGCGGGCATGGAGGGCTCCGGCCTCGAGGTCGTCGGCCCGGTGAACGTCGGCAACGAGCCGAACGCCGCGTACAACACGGTCGAGTCGACCATGTCGGGCCAGTCCGGCGTCGTCGCCATCGCGGGCCTCGATTGCTGCAGCACGACGGCCGCGGCGAAGTGGGTCGAGCAGTCCGGCAACACGGGCAAGATCACGATGGTCGGCTTCGACCTGCTGCCGCAGACCGCCGACTTCGTGAAGAACGGCGTCGTCTCGTTCACGATCAGCCAGAACCCCGAGAAGCAGGGCTACCAGGCCGTCAAGGTGCTGTTCGACTTCGTGAAGGACGGCACCCCGATCAAGGGCGTCGACACGGGCGCCCAGTTCATCACGCTCGACAACATCGGCGAAGCCACGGTGGAGGGCTGATGAGCACGCTTCCTCCGCTCGCCGTCCGCATCGAGCAGCTCAGCCGGAGCTTCGGCCCGGTCCGTGCGCTCCAGGACGTCAGCTTCGACATCACCGAGGGCGAGGTGACCGCCCTGCTCGGAGAGAACGGCGCGGGCAAGTCCACGCTCCTCAAGATCCTCGCCGGCCTGCAGCCGCCGAGCGGAGGAAGCGTCACCGTCTTCGGGGAGGCCGTCACCTCCTACGACCCCAGCACCATGCTCACCCGGTACGGCATCGCGATCGTGCCGCAGGAGCTCTCGCTGCTGCCCGACCGCTCGGTGGCCGAGAACATCCTCGCCGGGATCGAGCCGGGCAACCGGGCCTTCCCCTCCCGCCGCCGGATGCTCGCCCGGGCGACCGAACTGCTCGCCGAGCTCGACCTCCACGTCGACCCGACGACGGCGGTCCGCCAGCTCGACCTCGCCACGCAGCAGCTCGTCGTGGTGGCCCGCTCGATCGCCCGCGACTGCCGCGTGCTCATCCTCGACGAGCCCACCGCGATGCTGACCCCGGCCGAGTCCGACCGTCTGTTCGCGCTCATGGACACCCTCAAGGCCAAGGGCACGACGATGGTCTACGTCTCGCACCGCATGCCCGAGGTGTTCCGCCTCGCGGATCGCATCGAGGTGCTCCGCGACGGCCGGCACGTCGCCTCGTGGCGGCGGTCGGAGGTCACGCCCGATCAGGCGGTGGCGGCGATGGTGGGGCGCGAGCTCGGCCAGTTCACGTCCCGCGCCGAGCAGCGGGCGGCCGTCGCGGTAGCCGTGCCCTCCGCGTCCGGCCAGGTCGCCACGACGAGCGCCCCGGCCCCGGCCCTCAGGGTCACCGGGCTGTCGGGCAGACGACACTCCGGGATCGACCTCGAGGTGCGCCCCGGCGAGATCCTCGGCGTGGCGGGCCTGCCCGACAGCGGACGGGTCGAGCTGCTGCACAACATCTTCGGCGGCGACAAGGGCACGGGCGGCACCGTCGAGGTGCTCGGCGCCCCCTACGAGCAGCGCAACCCGATCGCGAGCGTCGAGCGTCGGCTCGGCTTCGTGCCGGGCGAGCGCCGGGCGCAGGGCCTCCTCACCACGATGAGCGTCGCCGAGAACGTCGGCGTGCTCACCGTGAAGGCGCTGACCAGCGTCGGGCTCGTCCGTCGAGGGGCGTTCGACAGGAACGCCCGCTCGCTCGCCGAGCGGCTGCGGGTCAAGACCGCGACGCTCGACACCCCCATCACGAACCTGTCCGGCGGCAACCAGCAGAAGGCCATGCTCGCCCGGTGGATCGCGATCGACCCGGGCGTGCTCATCCTCGACGAACCCACCCGCGGCGTCGACGTGGGTGCGAAGGCCGAGATCTACGAGCAGCTCTTCGCGCTCGCCGACCGTGGCGTCGCGATCCTCTGCTCCTCGTCCGACCTGCCCGAGCTGCTCACCATCACCGACCGCATCGTCGTCCTGTCGGAGGGCCGCGTCGTCGACGTGGTCGACTCCGCCGGGGCGACCGAGGAGTCGATCATGGCCGCCGCCACCGGCGCGATCAGCCACCCCTCGACCGCGGCCTGACGGCCGACCACCCACCCAGGAGAAGAACCATGAAGCGCCACGGCATCCTCAACGCCCAGCTCAGCGGGGCCCTCGCCACCCTCGGGCACACCGACCTCGTGCTCGTGGTCGACGCGGGGTTCCCCATCCCGCGCGACGCTCAGCGGATCGACCTCGCGGTCGCCGAGAACCTCCCCGACCTCCGCACCGTCCTCGGCCTCATCGCCGACGAGATCATCGTCGAGGGCGTCGTGCGCGCCGACGACGTCGTCTCGAACAACCCGAGGCTCGACGAGTGGCTCCAGGGCACCTTCACGGACGCCGAGTTCACCACCCGCACCCACGCCGCGATGCTCAGCGAGGTCGCTCATCAGGCGAAGGTCATCGTGCGCACCGGCGCCTTCGAGCCCTGGGGCAACATCGGCCTCGTCTGCGGTGTCGACGTGCCGAAGTGGTTCGGCGGCGAGGGCGTCGTCGTGCCCGACTACTACGCCTCGAAGCTCTGAGCGCAGCCGCTCGGCCCGGCCCTCATCCGAAGACCCCCGCAGACTCCCAGTAGAAAGAGAACAACCAGTGACCGACACCACGACCACCGGCGACATCACCCTGTCGCCCGCGGAGCTCGCCCCCTACATCCAGCACACCAAGATCGAGGTGGGCACCACCCGCGACGAGATGATCGCGCACGTGAAGGAGACCGTCGAGTACGGGTTCAACGCGGCCATGGTCCCCGCCTCGTGGGTGCCGCTCGTCGCCTCCGAGCTGGCCGGCACCGGCATCGGGATCGCGTCCGCCCTCGACTTCCCGACCGTCGGAGTGATGACCAGCGCGGGCAAGGCCGCCGAGGCCGCCGAGATCGCGCGCCTCGGTGCGACCCAGCTAGACATCGGCGTGCAGGTCGGATGGCTGAAGAGCGGCATGTACGACGAGTTCCGCGAGGACATCGCCGGCGTCGTCCGCGCCAGCGGCATCCCCGTCAAGGTGATGCTCGAGCTGCCGCTGCTGACGGAGGCGGAGAAGGAGATCGCGGTCGAGCTGGCCCAGGAGGCCGGTGTCGCGTTCCTCAAGAACGCCTCCAGCGGCGCGATCGAGACCGCGAACCCCGACAGCGTCCGCTACCTCGTGGAGCGGGCGCGCCCCGGCGTGCAGGTGAAGGCCTCGGGCTCGATCAAGAGCTATCCTCAGGCCATCTCCCTCCTGGCGGCCGGGGCCGTGCTCATGGGCACGAGCGCGGGCATCCAGATCGTCACCGACACCGGGAACGAGTCCACCGTCAGCTACTGATCCGAGCGGTGCCCGGCGCGGATGCGCGTCGGGCACGCCGGACGGGGGACGATGGGACGCGGGGATCAGGAGAGATCATGACGAGCGGCACCAGCACACGGGGCATCGATCGCGATGCGCCCGTGGCCATCCACGCGCAGATCTCCGGGTCGCTCCGCAACCGCATCGCGACGGGGGAGTGGCCGGCGCACTACCGCCTGAAGAGCGAGCCCGAGCTGGCCGCCGAGCTGGGTGTCAGCCGCGGCACGCTGCGCCGGGCGCTCACCACCCTGATCGAGGAGGGCCTGCTGCGCCAGGTGCGCGGGCGGGGGACGTTCGTCGCCTCCACCACGTTCGAGCCCTCGATCGCCCAGCGCCTCAGCACGCTGTCGGAGGACTTCTCGAACCAGGGCATCGTGTTCGACACCTCGGTGCGCGCCACCGAGGTCATCGACCCGCCGCGGCCCGTGGCCGCGCTGCTCGACGTGCCGTCGGGCGGCGAGGTGCTGCGTCTCGCGCGCCTGCGGTCGACGGGCGGCGAGCCCGTCACCCTGCTGAACAACTTCGTGCGCATGGACCTCACGCCCGGGATCGCCGACGTCGACTTCGGCGCGCACAGCCTCTTCGGCACTCTCGAGGGGCGCTACGGGCTGAAGATCGGCACCGCCCGGCGCACGTTCAGCGCCGAGCCCGCCACCGGCGAGGTCGCCGAGGCGTTGCAGCTCGCCGAGGGCGAGCCCGTGCAGTACATGCAGCAGGTCACCTACCTCGCCGACGGCCGCCCCATCGAGTACTCCGACGTCTGGATCCACAGCGGCCGGCTGAAGGTGACGTCCCTCCTCTCCCGCCGCTGAGCCCCGCTCGCTCCTCCGCTTCGCCCACCCCTGATTTCGCGGCCTGTTTGGCGTCTCGCTGCGCCATTGACCCCGCGAGACGCCAAAGAGGCAGCGAAACCAGGGACCTTCGGGGGCGCGGCGGCGCTCAGGCCATGCGACCGAGGGCGCGGTGCACGGAGTGCACGGCGCTCGCGCCCTCGCCCACCGCGGCCGCGACGCGCTTCATCGAGCCGCGGCGTACGTCGCCCACGGCGAAGACGCCCGGCACGCTGGTCTCGAACGGCAGCGGAGCGCGGCCGAGCCCGGTCCAGGTGTCGTCGAGGGCCCCGCGCGACGCGAGCTCCGCATCCGTCAGCACGAAGCCCTTCTCGTCGAGCGCGATCCCGTCGAGCCACGACGAGGAGGGCGACGCCCCGATGAAGCAGAACAGTCCGCCGCAGTCGACCTCGGAGGCGTCGCCCGACGCCTCCGTGACGGTCACCCTCGTGAGCGTGTCGGGCCCGTGCAGCGCGGTGACCTCGCTGTGGGTGAGCACGGTGATCCCGGGTTCGGCGTGCAGGCGATCGGCGAGGTAGGCCGACATGTCCTTCCCGAGGTCGTGCCGCACCACGATCGTCACGCGCGAGCCGCGCCCGGCGAGGAACAGGGCCGCCTGGCCGGCCGAGTTCGCCCCGCCCACCACGACGAGCGGCTTGGATGCGCAGCTGCGCGCCTCCATCTCGGTCGCGGCGTAGTAGATGCTCGAGTCCTCGAACTCGTCCCAGCGGTCGAGGGGCAGCGCGCGGTAGCGGGCGCCGGTGGCGACGATCACGGCGCGCGGCTCGATCGACGTGCCGTCGTCGAGCTCGAGGTGCAGCGACCCGGACTCGGTGTCGAGGCGGGCCACCGTGCAGGGCGTGAAGATCTCCGCCCCGAACTTCTCGGCCTGCAGCGCCGACTTCTCGAGCAGCTTCTCTCCGCTGATGCCCGAGGGGAAGCCGAGGTAGTTCTCGATCCGCGAGCTGGCCGCGGCCTGCCCGCCCACGTTCACCGAGTCGAGCACGATCGTCGACAGCCCCTCCGACGCGCCGTAGACGGCGGCGGCCATGCCCGCCGGACCGGCCCCGACGACGGCGAGGTCGACGACCCGGCCCGATCCGCCCCGGTAGGTCAGGCCGAGCTTGTGAGCGAGCTCACCCGGGTTCGTGCGGCGGAAGACGCCCTTCGGGCTGAACACGACCGGCAGCTCATCGACGCCGATGCCCGCCTCGGCCAGCCGCGCGCATCCCTCATCGCTGTCGGAGTCGATCCAGATGTGGGGGATGCGCTGGCGCGCCGCGTAGGTGCGCAGGGCGAGCGACGAGCGCGAGCGCGGGTCGCCGACGATCTCGATCGTGCGCGCCACCACGCCTGTGCGCAGCACCTCGCGCCGCGCGACCAGCGTGCGCAGCAGGAAGTCGGAGAGCTTCGCCTCCTCGCCCATCAGGCGCCGGAACTCGTCCATGTCGAGCAGCCGCAGCCGCCCCGCCTCGGCCACCCGAGCCGTCGTGAACGACTTCTGCCCGGTGAGCAGCGCGAGCTCGCCCACGAAGTGGTGCGCGCCGTAGCGGAGCACCACCGTCTCCTCCGACGCATCCGAGTTGTAGCCGAGGATCTCGACGCTCCCGCTCTCGACGACGTACAGCCCGGGCAGCGGGTGTCCGGCCTGGTACAGCACCTCGCCCGCCTCGACATCGCGCAGCGTGCCGTAGTGCTCGAGCCGCTCCTGCAGCGCGTCGGGCACACGCGGGAAGGCGTCGCGCACGACGGCGGGGTCGGTTCCGTCCGGGACGAGCAGCTCGGCGCCCATGGTCCTCCTCGTTGGTCGTCCTCACCCTCCCATGAGGGTCCGCCCGGAAGCTAGGCTCGTCGGCATGACGGATGCGGCAGTGCGGACCGACGTCCCGCCGAGCGGTGACGGATGCGTGGAATGCGATGCGGCGGGCGGATGGTGGGTGCACCTCCGGCGCTGCGCCGAGTGCGGGCACGTCGGATGCTGCGACGACTCCCTCTCGAAGCACGCGACCGCGCACTGGCGCGAGACCGGGCATCCGATCATCCAGTCGTTCGAGCCCGGCGAGGACTGGTTCTGGGACTACTCGAGCGACGCGTACTACGACGGCCCCGAGCTCGCCCCCGCCACGAGCCACCCGGAGTCGCAGACCGCGCCGGGCCCCGCCGAGCGCCTCCCGGAGGACTGGCGCCGCCTGCTCGCCGCCGACCGCGGCGAGTAGCCCGCGTCCGCGTCCCCGCCCCCACCCCGGGTTTCGCGTCCTGATTGGCGTTTCGCGGGGTCATTGGCGCAGCGATACGCCGAAGAGGCCGCGAAGACCGAACACCCGGCCGAGCTCAGACCACGGAGTAGCCCTCGGGGAGGGTGCGGCGGCCCGTGAGGGCCATGAGCAGCTCCTCGCCCTGGCCACGGCTGGCGGCGATGCCCGCGGCCAGCTCGAGCGTGGCCATGATCGCGGGCTGCGGCTGCCCGTGCGGCACGCCGATCGCATTCGCGATGTCGATCGAGTGCACGACGAGCTCGAACACGCGGGTGCGCAGGTACTCGGGCAGCCGGATGCCGAGCCCGCCGATCGACACGATCCGCTCGGCGGGAGCGGCGTCGATGGCGGCCATCGCACGTCCGATCGCATCGTGGACGGCCTGCGCGGGGTCGTCACCGAGCCACACACCGGCCTCGACGCCGCGCGCCGCCACATCCTCCGGCGCACCGAGGTCGCGGTAGACGCGGCCGTAGTAGGACTCCGCGTCGGGCACGCTCTCGAAGCCGGGGTCGTCGAGGGCGAGATAGCCCTCCACGGTGAGGATGGCGCGGGTGGTGTGCCCGACGAGTCCGCGGAGATCCCACACGCCGAGCGCCGGCTGCTCCCACTGCGCGTCGTCGATGCGTTCCACGAGTGCGTGGAACGCCGAGGCGGACTGGGAGAACATGGCGACGGTGCCCATGGGGTCCATCGTGGCATAGGGCGACGAGGCCGCAAGACCAGCCCAGTCGGATGTCAGACTGAGGGCATGACCGCCCGCCGACCTGAGCCCGCCTCGCTGCAGGGCACGCGCATCCGCCTCGACCCGCTGACGGAGGCGGATGTGCCCGAGCTCTTCGCCGCGATCGGACGGCCCGAGGTGTTCGCCGGCGGCTACGGCGGCGGGTCGGCCGGATACCGCGACACCCTCGAGGGCTTCCGCGTCTGGGCGGCGGGCTACTACGCGTGGGAGGCCGGGCGGCCGTTCGCGATCCGGATCTCGGGCGGCCCCTCCGACGGCGCGCTCGTCGGCACGACGACCCTCGGCGACTTCGACGAGCGGCTCGAGCACACCCACATCGGCTGGACGGCCTACGACCCGCGCGTCTGGGGCACCGTCGTGAACCCCGAGGCGAAGCTGCTGCTGCTCGACCATGCGTTCGGGCACGGGTTCGGGCGCGTGAAGATCCAGGCGGATGTGCTCAACACACGATCGAGGGCGGCCATCGCCAAGCTCGGGGCCACCTTCGAGGGCATCGTGCGCCGCGACATCCCACGCGCCGACGGATCGTGGCGCGACTCGGCGGTGTTCTCGATCATCGTCGACGAGTGGCCCACCGTGCGCGAGGCCCTGGTGGAGCGGGTCGCGGCCCAGGCCGCGGCCGGGCCGGTGGTGCTCGACCGGCGCTAGCCGCGTCCCGCCTCGTTCGGCCTGCCCACCTGCGCCCGGCCCGCCCGCTCCAGGCACCGTCGCCGGCTCACGCCGTGCGACCTCAGGCGTCCACCGGCGGCGCCGCGACGGGATACGGGAGCGCGCCGCTGCGGTGCGCGCCGAGCGGCACGAGCGAGTCCGCCGCGTCCGCGCCGAGCGCCGTCCCCTCGATGGTGACCACCTCGCGCGGATCGGAGCGCGCGGCCAGCGTCGCCCGGATCAGCTCGTCGAGGCGGTAGCGCTCCGGACCGGCGAGCTCGACGGTCGCGCCGAGCGGGTGACCGAGCGCGACCTCCGCGAGGACGCCGACGACGTCCATCACGTCGACCGGCTGCAGCAGCATCCCGGGGGCCTGGACGGCCCCGTCGACCGTCAGCCAGTCGGCGATGGTGGGCACGAAGTCGTGGAACTGCGTGGCCCGGATGATCGAGAAGGGCACCCCGGCGGCACGCACCGCCTCCTCCTGCGCGACCTTGCCCACGTAGTAGCCGTTCGCACGGGCGCGGTCGACGCCCACGATCGAGAGCAGGACGTGGTGCCGCACGCCCGCGGTCCGTTCGGCGGCCATGATCCGCTCGGTGGTGCCCGCGAAGAACGCGGTCGCGGCGGCCGGATCCAGCTCCGCGGTGTTGAGCACGTCGACGACGACCTCGACCCCGTCCATCGCCTCCTCGAGCCCGGCGCCCGTGAGCGCGTCGACGCCGTGCTCGCGTGAGCCCACCCGCACCCCGTGTCCGAGGTCGCGCAGGCGGGTCGCGAGCCGCGCCCCGACGTGTCCGTTGCCGCCCATGATGAGGATCTCCATGACTGTCCCTTCCGTCTCCGGCTCGTGCCGTTCACAGTCATGACGACGCAGGCCCGCCTCGTGTGAGGTCTCGGATGCGCGAGCGGTCCGGGACTGCCGATCTCGGGTGCGCGACTGCCAAGGTCGCGCGGGGCGCGCATCCGCGGGTCTCGGCGTCGGCGGCGGGCGGTAGTGTCGCCGGGTGAGCCAGCCCGCACCACCCCGTCCTGCCGCGCGATCGTCGGTGACGATCCAGTTCGTCCTGCTCGGGCTGCTGTGGGGCGGCAGCTTCCTCTTCATGAAGGTGGCGCTCGAGGGCGTCTCGTTCGGGCAGGTCGCGTGGTCGCGGCTCGTGCTGGGGGCGCTGGCGCTCGCGGTGATCGTGCTCGTGACGCGCACGCGGCTGCCGCGCAACCCGATCGTGTACCTCCACTTCGTGGTGGTCGGTCTGAGCGGATGCGTCGTGCCGTATCTGCTGTTCTCCTGGGCCGAGCAGTATGTGTCCTCGGGTCTCGCCAGCATCTACAACGCCGTCACGCCCATCACGACGGCTCTGCTCGTCACGCTGGCCTTCCGGGTCGAGAAGCTCGATCGGGCGCAGGTGCTCGGTGTGGTGGTCGGCATCCTCGGCGTGATCGTGATCATCGGCCCGTGGCGCTTCGTGCCGTCGGCCGCCGCCGAGGGGTCGCCCGTGCTCGAGCTGGCGGGGCAGCTCGCCTGCATCGGCTCGGCGGTCTGCTACGGGTTCTCGTTCGGCTACATCCGGCGCTTCGCCGCCCCTCACGGCGTGAAGGGCCTGGCGGCGGCGTTCCTGCAGATCGGCATGGGGGCGCTCGTCATCCTGCTGCTCACCCCGTTCCTGGCGATCGGTCCGGTCGAGCTGACGCTGCCGGTGGTGTCGTCGCTGCTCACCCTGGGCATCCTCGGCACCGGCGTCGCCTACGTCTGGTACATGAACGTGCTCGACAACTGGGGCCCGACGGCCACTTCGACCGTCACGTACGTCACTCCCGTGGTGGGGGTCGCACTTGGCATCCTCGTGCTCGGCGAGAGCCTGAGCTGGCACGAGCCGCTCGGCGCGCTGCTGGTCTTCCTCGGCATCCTGCTGGCGCAGCGACGCCTCCGCCTGGGGCGGTTCGCGGGTTCACGGAATGCTGTCAGCCGCGGCTGAGCCGGGCCGCTAGAGTCGACCCATGGTTGACGAGGGCGCGACGATCCGCAACGTTTTCGATACGGATGCCGATGTCCACACCCGGCTCGAGAACATCCGCCAGAGCATCGACAACATCGACGCCGCCGTCATCCACATGCTCGCGGAGCGGTTCAAGTTCACACAGCACGTGGGCTATCTCAAGGCCCAGTACGGCTTGCCGCCGGCCGACCCCGACCGCGAGGCGCGCCAGATCGCCCGCCTGCGCGCTCTCGCCGAGGAGTCGCACCTCGACCCGGCCTTCGCGGAGAAGTTCCTGAACTTCATCATCGCCGAGGTGATCCACCACCACGAGCGCATCGCCGAGGTCACCGGTACGGCCGAGTAGCCTCTGCGGCACACGCGGCCATCCCGTGCGCAGGTGACGGGTCGTCGGGATTCAGTGCTTGCCGAGCCGCCAGTATCCGGTGAAGGTGATGTTCGACTTCGGCACTCCGCGGCCGACGAGCCAGCGGCGCACGCTCGTCGGGATCGACTGCTCTCCCACGAGGTAGGCGTACGGCGCGCCAGGCGGCAGCGCTGCGGACTGCACCGCCTCCACGACCCGCGCCCCCGGTCGGTCGCCGGTGTTCCGAGCGACCCAGGTGACGTCCATCCCGGCGGGAGCGTCGACGGGCTGGGCGTCGTCGGCATGCGGCACCTCGATGAAGGCACGGCCGATCGCCGTGCGCGGCATGTCGCGCAGGATCCCGAGCACCGCGGGCAGGCCGGTCTCGTCGGCGACGAGCAGCGTCCAGTCCGCCGGGACGGGGTCCCACCCGCAGCCCTGGTCGACCAGAGCGAGTCGGTCGCCGGCGCGGGCGGACAGCGCGAAGCGCGAGGCGGGGCCGGCGTCGCCGTGCGTGACGAAGTCGATGTCGAGCTCCTGCGCATCCGGCCGGAACTCGCGCACCGTGTAGTTGCGCATCGGCGGCCGGGTGTCCTTCGGCATGCGCAGGTAGCCGATGTAACCGCGAAGATCCATGCGGGCGGGCAGATCGAAGTTCGTCACACCGTCGCGCGGCAGGAAGAGCCGGAACCAGTGGTCGAAGCCGCGATGCTCGAGGGCGCTCAGCTGCTCGCCGCCCACGGTGACGCGAACCATGTTCGGGGTCACGCGCCGGGTGCGCAGCACCTCGACGACGCACCGGGTGTCGAACGTCTTCGCATCCTTGAACGCCATGAGGTGAGGCTACCCTAACCTGAACGTCGGAGGGCGGTGTACGGCAGTGCCGTGGTTCCGCCACGCTCCTGGCGTTTCGCCACATGCATGCGCGTGGCGAAACGCCAAAGGTGTGGCGAAACGCGGTCCACCCGGCGCGTGGCCGGTGGCGGGGCTCAGTCGCGGCGGGGGAGGCCCGCGCCGGTGTCGAGGTCGTCGCCGGCCTCGAGGTCGGGGCCGTCGCTCTCCGTGATGTCCGCTCCGGCGAAGAAGGGGTCGACGCCCAGGTCGCGGTCGTTCTCCTCCTTGAGGCGCTGCTGCGTCTCGGGGTCGTCGGCGAAGTCGCGGTCGTCGGGCGAGGTGTCGTCGGGCACGTTCGTGTCGCTCATGCTCTCATCCTCCCCCGTTTCAGCCCCACCCACGCGGTTCCGCCGTACGGAGGTGGTTCCGCCACCCCGATCGACGTGGCGAAACCACCTGGGTGTGGCGAAACCACGCCGTCCGGGTCGGAGGCTAGCCGCCGACGACGGGACCGAAGTGGGCGGGGAGGGTGCCGCGGTGGGCGGCGTCGAGCTCGTCGAGCGGCACGGTGAAGAGCCCCTGCACCTCGAGCGAGCCGCTCTCCGCGTCCGTCACGCCCACGCGGAGCACGGGGTAGCCGCGCCCCTCACAGAGCCCCCGGAACTTCACGTCGTCCTCCCGCGGCACCGCCACGAGCACGCGCCCGGTCGACTCGCTGAAGAGGGCATCGGATGCGGACACGCCGTCACGGTCGATGATCTCGTCAAGCCACACGCGGGCTCCGATGCCGAAGCGCAGCACCGACTCGGTGAGGGCCTGCGCGAGTCCGCCATCCGACAGGTCGTGCGCGGAGTCGACGAGCGCCTCGAGCGCCGCCCCCTGCAGCAGCCCGGCCAATGCCACCTCGTCCGCCAGCGACACCGCCGGCGGACGGCCACCGAGGTGGTCGTGGATGACGCCGGCCCAGGCCGACCCGTCGAGCTCGGAGCGGGTGACGCCGAGGAGGTAGAGGTTGTCGCCGTCGTCCTGCCAGCCCGAGGGGATGCGGCGGGCGACGTCGTCGATGACACCCAGCACCGCGACCACAGGGGTGGGGTGGATGGGGGCGGTCCCGGTCTGGTTGTAGAACGAGACGTTGCCGCCGGTGACGGGGATCTCCATCTCGAGGCAGGCATCCGCGAGGCCGGTGACGGCCTGCGAGAACTGCCACATCACCTCGGGGTTCTCCGGGCTGCCGAAGTTCAGGCAGTCGGAGACCGCGACGGGCTGCGCGCCGGTGACGGCGACGTTGCGGTACGCCTCCGCGAGGGCCAGCTGCGCACCCTGGTAGGGGTCGAGCTGGCAGTAGCGCCCGTTCGCGTCCGCCGCCAGGGCGAAGCCGAGGCCCGACTCCTCGTCGACGCGGATCATGCCGCCGTCGTCGGGGAAGGACAGCGCCGTGTTGCCGAGCACGTACCGGTCGTACTGGTTGGTGATCCACTCCTTCGACGCCATGTTCGGCGAGGAGATGAGGCGGAGGAACTCGTCGCGGAGGTCGTCGCCCGAGGACGAACGGGGCAGCGACGCCGCGGACGACGCCTGCAGCTCGTCGAGCCACGACGGGTACGCGACCGGGCGCTCGTACACCGGCCCGTCGACAGCGACGGTGCGCGGGTCGACGTCGACGATCTCCTCGCCGTGCCAGTGGATGACGAGCCGACCGGTGTCGGTGACCTCGCCGAGGACGCTGGTCTCCACATCCCACTTGGCGGTGACAGCGAGGAAGGCGTCGAGCTTCGACGGCTCGACCACCGCCATCATCCGCTCCTGGCTCTCGGACATGAGGATCTCCTCGGCCGTGAGAGAGGGGTCGCGCAGCAGCACGCGGTCGAGCTCGATGAACATGCCGCCGTCGCCGTTGGACGCGAGCTCGGAGGTGGCGCACGAGATGCCTGCGGCGCCGAGGTCTTGGATGCCCTGCACCAGCTCGTCGCGGTACAGCTCGAGGCAGCACTCGATGAGCACCTTCTCGGCGAAGGGGTCGCCCACCTGCACCGCGGGGCGCTTGGTGGGGCCGCCCGCGGAGAACGTGTCGGAGGCGAGGATGGAGGCCCCGCCGATGCCGTCGCCGCCGGTGCGGGCGCCGAACAGCACGACCTTGTTGCCGACGCCGCGCGCGTTGGCGAGGTGGAGGTCCTCGTGGCGCAGCACGCCCACGCTCAGCGCGTTGACCAGCGGGTTGCCCTGGTACACCGGGTCGAAGTAGGTCTCGCCGCCGATGTTGGGCAGGCCGAGGCAGTTGCCGTAGAAGGAGATGCCGCTGGTGACGCCGTGCACGACCCGCGCCGTGTCGGCCTCCTCGATCGAGCCGAAGCGCAGCTGGTCCATCACCGCGACCGGGCGGGCGCCCATCGAGATGATGTCGCGCACGATGCCGCCGACGCCGGTGGCCGCGCCCTGGAAGGGCTCGATGTACGACGGATGGTTGTGGCTCTCGACCTTGAACGTCACGGCCCAGCCCTCACCCACGTCGACGACGCCGGCGTTCTCGCCCATGCCCACCATGAGGTTCTTCTTCATGGCGGGGGAGACCTTCTGCCCGAACTGGCGCAGGTACACCTTCGACGACTTGTACGAGCAGTGCTCGCTCCACATGACCGAGTACATGGCCAGCTCGCCGCTCGTGGGGCGACGGCCGAGGATCTCGCGGATCCGCTCGTACTCGTCGGGCTTCAGACCGAGCGCGCCGTACGGCTGCTCCCTCTCGGGGGTGGCGACGGCGTTCGCGACGGTGTCGGCCACCGCCGTGCGGTCGGCGACGGCGCTGTCGGGGGCGCTCGGGGTCTCGGCGGTGCTCACGCGGCCGTGCTCCTGACGTTCGAGGGGCGATGCGCGTCGATTCTACCGGCGGATGCGCGCCCTCCGCGGCGGCCGGGGTGCGGCAGCGGGAGGCGGTGCCGTGGAGAACGCAGGGGCTCAGGCCCGTCGTCCATCATTGAGGCGCGAAGGGCCTGAGCCCCTGCGTTTTTCGCGGCAAGCGCGCGGTCACGGTACCCGCCGGGCCCTGGCGCCGGGCCGCGGGGCCTACGGGCGGACGGCGGTGGGCAGCCGCATCGTGACGACGGTGCCCGAGTCGGCGCGGGACCGGAGGGTGACGTCGCCGCCGTGGCGGCGGAGGACTGTGGCGACGAGCGTGAGGCCGAGCCCGGACCCGGGGACGTCGCGCGCGTTGCTCGCCCGCGCGAGCTCGTCGAAGACGACGGGCAGGTCGGGCTCGGGCACACCTCGCCCCGAGTCGGCCACGTCGAGCACGGCCCAGCCGCCCTCCTCCCGGAGCCGCACCTCGATCGGCCCGCCGGGCGAGAACTTCGCCGCGTTGGTGAGCACGTTGTCGATGGCGAGCGAGAGCAGGTCGATGTCGGCGTTCACGGGCGGCACGCTCCACGGCACGCGGGTGACGACGAGGCTGAGCCGCCCGCCGACCTCGGGCCGTTGCTGCTGCAACGCGCCCATGGCCTCCTTGACGAGCGACTCGAGGTCGACGGGTTCGAGCTCGAGCGGACGGGTCTCGAGCTCGGAGAGCTTGCGCAGATCGCCGACGAGGGTGGCGAGGCGGCGCGCCTGGTCGTCGATCACCGCGAGCTGCGGCGATGCGGCCGGCCCGCTGAGGTCGTACGCGACGATCGAGGCGCGGATGGCCGTGATCGGGTTCTTGAGCTCGTGGTCGAGGCGGGCGAGGAAGCGGCGATGGTGCGACCTCTCGAGCTCGCGTCCCTCTTCGAACGCGTGGCGCGTGGCGTCGGAGAGCCTGGCGGCGTCGCGCTGGCGCCGGTGTCGACGCGCACCGAGGACCGCGACGACCGCCCCCACGATCACGCTCAGCACGAGCCCCGTCACAGCGGCCGCGGCGGCCAGGCCCGTCGTGAGGACGAGCTCGCGGCGGTCGCCCGAGAGCGCGATCGCCCCCGCCACGATCAGCCCGAGCACGAGCGGGACCGCGGCGGCGGCGAGCGCCGCGACGAGGCCCGCGTTCCCCCGGCGTGAGTCGGCGGCGTCGCCCGCGCGGGCGTCGCGTGCGGCGTCGTCGGCGCCGGCCGCGGCCCCGCTCCCGGCGGCAGTTCCGCGGCTCGGCGCCCCCGGATCGCCGCCGTTCACGCCGCCACCACGTCGTCGGCGAACCGGTAGCCCGTGCTCTGCACCGTCTCGATGAACCGCGGATGCGCGGGGTCGTCGCCCAGCACCCGGCGCAGCTCCGCGATCCGATGGTCGACGGCGCGGCTGGAGGTGGCGAACTCGAAGCCCCACAGGGCGGCGAGCAGACGATCGCGCGAGTGCACCTCGCCCGGATGCGCCATGAGCCAGTCGAGCAGCGTCACCGCCTTGGGGGTGAGCGCGAGCTCCTCGTCGCCGAGCCACACGCGACGGCCGGGCCGGTCGAGCAGCAGAGGCCCCGACCGCAGCCGCGCCGACGTCGTGAGCGGCGGCACCCCGGGCTTCGCCCGGCGCAGCACCGCCCGTATGCGCGACAGCAGCTCGTGCGGATCGAACGGCTTGTTGAGGTAGTCGTCGGCGCCCTCATCGAGAGCGGCGCTGCGCTCGTACGACTCGCCGACCTGCGTGAGCAGGATGATCGGCAGCCACAGCCCCTGCGCGCGCACCCGCCGCACGAACTCGCGGCCGTCGACGTGCGGCATCATCACGTCGCACACCGCGAGATCCGGCGCGGAGGCCGCCACCATCTCGAGCGCCTCCGCCCCGTCGCCCGCCACCAGCACCTCGTAGCCGCTGCGGCCGAGGAAGGCGCCCAGCGCATCGGTGATCGCGGTGTCGTCGTCGACGAGCAGCAGCCGCGGCCGCCCGCCGGCCGGCTCGGCCGAGGGCGGCGCGGATGTCACGAGAACGCCCCCGAGAGCCCCGCGATCGTGAGCCCGCCGCCGACGGCGAGCACCACGAGAACGATCGCCACCACGGTCGACGCGAGCACGAGCCAGCCCAGCACGAGCCCGGCGATCGCCATGCCGCGACCCTGCTCACCGTTGCGGCGGATCTGCCCGAGGGCGATGTGCCCGAAGATGACCGGCAGCAGCCCGAAGCCCAGGATCCCGAGCACGAGCGACGCGATCGCGAGCCCGTTCGTGCGGGGCGGACGGAGCGCAGCCGCGCCCGGTGGCGGTGGCGGCGCCTGGGCGGACCACGCCGCCGCGCCGGGCGGCGGTGGCGGCGCCGTGGTCGGAGACCACTGGCCGGCGGGACGGCTGCCGTCGTTCGTGAACGGTGCGGACATCACTGAGCCCTTCCTGTCGTGTTGGCCGCTCCCGTGTCGTCGACGACGGGGGCGGATCCCGACCACCGAACGACATTGGCGTCGCCCGTCACGGTGACCGCGCCGACCTGCAGCACGGAGACCGTCGCCCCCGTGCCCTCGACCAGGAGCGTACGGACGTCGTCGGCGACGACGACACCCGCGTCGGCCTCGATGACGAGGGTGCCGCAGGATCCCTCGACTCGGACGACGGTGGCGGTCGCCGAGGCGCCGATGGTGAGGTCGGGGGAGCACACCTGCGTGCTCGTGGCGGCGGCGATCCACCGGTCGCGGTCTGCGGCGCCGCCGGCCGCGTCGGAGGGGCCGATCAGGGTGTCGGAGGCGCCTGCGGTGAGCGAGGGTGTCGGGGTGGGCGTCGGCATCGCGGTCGGGCTCGGCGACGGAACGGCGACCGGCATCGTGCCGCCGGCTCCGGTCGCGCCGGGGTCGCGGAGCGTCAGCGTGCATCCGGACAGCAGCACGGCCGCGAGCGCTCCCGCGGTGGCGAGCGCCGCAGCGCCGACCGTGCGGCGGGCGCCGGCCCCGAGCCGGGGCGCCGGGGCGCGCATCCGTGGTGTCGTCATGGTCTGCTCCTGTTCGCGAGTCACTGTAGAGGGTGCCGGGGTCACTGCGCCGGGATGAAGATCTCGACGCGGCGGTTGAGCTGCCGCCCGGCCGGGTTGTCCTGGCCGTCGAGCACCTCCGTCGCGATCGGCCGCGACTCGCCGAAGCCCTGCGCGGTGAGGTCGGCGGTCACCCCATCCGCCCTGAGCGCGGCGACCACGGCGCCGGCGCGGGCCTCGGAGAGCGTCTGGTTGTAGGCATCCGGCCCGATCCCGTCGGTGTGACCCGAGACGATGGCGGACGAGATGCCCGCTGCACCGAGCGCGCCGGCGAGCGAGTTCAGCACCGCGGCGGCGTCGGGGCGGATCGTGCTCTGGTCGAAGTCGAAGAGCACGCCGTCGCGCAGGGTGATCGTGGTGCCGCAGCTCTCGATCGGGGCGAGCGCCGCCAGGGGCGGGAAGCTGCCGAGCGGCGGGACGGGCGGCAGCGGCTCGGCGGTGACGCTCTCGCCGTTCACGAGCGCCGTGCCGTCGCCGAGGTTCTCGATCGTGATCCGTTGGTCGATGTAGGTGCCGGATCCGTCGCCGAAGTTCTGGATCGTGACGGCCCCGTCGGTGTACGTGCCGGATCCGTCGCCGAAGTTCTGGATGGTCTCGGTGCCATCGGCGCGCGTGCCCGACCCGTCGCCGAACACCTGGACCGTGACCGACGGGTCGACGTAGGTGCCGGACCCGTCGCCGAAGTTCTGGATGGTGACCGACCCGTCGGTGTAGGTGCCCGATCCGTCGCCGAAGTTCTGGATGGTGGCGTCGTCGGTGGCGGTGGTGCCGGACCCGTCGCCGAAGTTCTGCACCGTTCCGTCGGGGCCCACGTAGGTGCCCGAGCCGTCGCCGTAGAGGTACGCGCTGCCCGCGCCGGAGGTGACGGCGCCCGTCGCGTCGCAGTGCGCCGGGGTCACCTCGACGCCCGGGATGTCGACGAGCCGCGAGCGCACGTCGATCACGAACGCGGAAGCCGAGCCGTCGAGCGCGGCCAGATCGGGCAGGCGGAAGAGCGGCACGGGCGGGAACTCCCCGACGTCGTAGCCGGGCACGGTCGCCGCCGCGGGCATCCGCGGGGTCGGTGAGGGCGGTGCGGACGAAGCCGGGGGTGCGGTGTCGGCCGAGGCCGAGGACGCCGGAGCGGACAGCGACGCGCAGCCGCCGAGGGCTATCACGCCCGCGAGCGCCGCGCCGACGGCGAGGGTGCCGGTTCGTCGAGAGGAGGAGCGCATGCCTCTACGCTACGGACGCCGTGTCGCGACGTGGTCGCCGGGATGTCGCGATCCTGCGACATCCCCTTCACTCGCGGATGCGTGGATGCGCGGATGCGCGGGTGCGGCAGATGCGCGGATGCTCAGTGGGCGCGGGCCGCGGCGGCGGGAGATAGGGCGGACACCCGATGAGGGGCAGGGGTCTTAGCGAGGAGTGTCGTGCGTGTCGGAGGGAGTGCCTCCGGCCTCGACGAAAGGCGGACGCCGTGTTCTTCCTCATCCTCCTCGCAGCCCTCGCCCTCTGGGCGGCTGTCGTCGCCGTCCTGATCGCGGTGCGCGACGGATACGCCCCTCGACCCACGAACGACGCCCTCGCCCCCGAGGACCGTGTCGAGCCGCTTCCCTACTTCCCCGCGCGCTGACCCCGGCCCGGGGCCCGCACCCACGCGGGCCGGGGCTCAGCGGAGCGACAGCAGCCAGGCGTACAGCGCCATCGAGAGCACGTACACCGCGCACACGATGAGGTATCCGGCGAGGTGCACCTGCCAGCGGCGCTTCCGCTTCAGCCACCATCCCAACCGCTTGAACGCCCACGGCACGAACACCCAGCCGAGCAGCTGCGTCGACACCACGTTGCCGATGAACAGCGACAGCCAGAACGGCACGTCGTGCGCGGCGAACAGGGGATCGGAGACGAAGTAGCCCCAGAGGAACACGATCGGGTACAGCATCATGAGCACGATCAGGTTGCTCTTGAAGATCGGATCGGGCGCGGGCGCCGATCCGGACCAGAACCCGAACCCGTACGACGCCTTCTGCAGGGTGAGCTGCTCGTTGTAGTCGGCGCCCTCCGCGAGGAGCGCGGCCCGCTCGGGGGAGTCGATCCACTTCTGCAGGTGCTCGTCGGTGTCGAACGAGAGCACGACGGTCCAGGTGTCCTGCACGCCCGGGATGGGGCGCTCCACCTTGTGGCCGACGAAGCCGTCGTAGCGCGCCTCCACCGCGGAGATGCGCCGCTGCCAGGCGAGGAACTCGGTCTCGAGCTCGGGCGGCACCCGGCTCGAGATCAGCACGGAGGCCGACTCCGAGCGCTGCTGCGCATCCTCGGTCACGAGGTGGATGTCGTCGTTGCCGAGGAAGTGCGACGAGATCTCCGACGACAGCGCCGCGCGTTCCGGGCTCTGCAGCCAGGCCCGCGCATCCGCCGTCGACCGGAAGCGCTGCACGATCACCCAGTCGACCTGCACGGGCGGGTTCGGGCGGATGACCTGGCGGTCGACGAACCCGGGGAAGCTCGCCAGGGCCGCGCCGACGCGCTCCTGCCACGCCTCGTAGGCGTCGTACGACGACTCGGCCAGGCGTCGGTGGATCACGAGGGCGACGGGGGACCCCGCCTCCGTCGCGGCACCCGCCGACGCGCCGGACGTGCTCACGTCAGGCCTTCTTGTAGAGGCGCTCGCCCGCGACCCAGGTCTCGTCGACGGCGCGCTCGTCGCTGACCATCATGATCGAGAACAGCAGCTCGCCGGCCTGCTCGACGGTCTGCGGACCGCCCTCCTCCACGAGGAGCGAGGCGTGCCAGGCGCTGGCGGGAGGCCCGGCCGTCCAGTCGAGGGCGACGAAGTCGGCCTCCTTGCCGATGTCGAAGTTGCCGACGTACTCGTCGATGTAGAGCGCCTCGGCGCCGCCCTGCGTGATCGACCAGAACGCGCGGAACGGGGAGAGCTTGTTGCGCTCCGACTCGGCGAGGTCCTGCTCGCTCGGCACGATGCTGCCGTCGAGGATCGTGTTGTTGAGCATGCCGACCTTGTACGCATCCTCCAGCACGTTGAGCATGCTGAAGCGGTTGCCGCCGCCCATGTCGGTGCCGAAGGTGAGCTTCACGCGGTGCTCCGGATCGGTGGCGCGGCCCAGGCGGAACAGCCCGGAACCGAGGTACAGGTTCGAGCAGGGGCAGAAGGTGACGGCGGCACCCGCATCCGAGATGCGACGGAACTCGTCGTTCGACAGCCACACGCCGTGCCCGCCCGTGAACTTCGGGCCGACGAGGTCGTACTTCTCGTACATGCCGAGGTAGTCGGTGCAGTCGTCGTGGATGGCGAGCACGCCGCGGATCTCGGCCGGGTTCTCGCTGATGTGCGTGTGCACCCAGAGGTCGGGGTTCTCCTGCTTGAGGCGGCGGCAGGTCTCGAGCAGCTCCTTCGTGGCGCCGAAGGCGAAGCGCGGGGTGATCGCATAGAGGTTGCGACCCTTGCCGTGGTAGCGCTCGATCTGCTCGGTCGCCGCCTCGTAGAAGTCCTCGGGCGAGATGGTGAACCAGTCGGGTGCGTTCTTGTCGATCGCGGTGATGCCGGCGATGACGCGCATGTTGCGGCGGCTCGCCTCCTCGAACAGCTCCTCGGTGCAGACCGGGGCCGAGCTCGTGAAGGCCTGGATCGTGGTGGTGCCCGACGCGAGCAGGTTGTCGAAGAACCGCACCGCGCCGGCCTGCGCGTACTCGCGGTCGGCGTACTTGCGCTCCTCCGGGAACACCCACTTCTGCAGCCACGGCAGCAGCTGCTCGCCGTAGGCGCCCAGCACGCGGGTCTGCGGGAAGTGGATGTGGCCGTCGATGAAACCCGGCACGATGATCCGGTCGCGGATCTCGGTGACCTCGACCTCGGCCCAGCGGTCGGCCAGCGCGTCGTAGGGGCCGAAGTCCTTGATGATCCCGTCCTCGATGACGAGCAGCCCGTCGACCAGGAAGCGGGTGGCGGCGTGCTCGTCGCCCACGTGCTTCCACGGGTCGTCGGTGAAGTCGAGGAAGGTCCCCCTGATCGCCTTGGTGCTCATCCTGCTGTCCCTTCGTGGGCCTCCGGGCGCGCGGATTCGCGCGATGCGGGCTCGTGCCGCCATTGTGGCAGCGGCCCGCGCCCGAGCGCGCCCCCACACCGGGGGAACGTCCGCGAGGGGCTGCCGGATGCGCGAGGGGGTTGCCGCGTCGCGAGTGCGGAGTAGCGTCCAGCCCATGACGGACGACAGGATCCACGACCTCGAGCCGGGCGTCGGCGCCGGCACCGGCGCCACCACGAACCCCGGCCCCGGACACCTCCCGCACAACGGCCGCAGCGCGGCGGAGCTCGCCCCCGAGGCCGCCGCCGAGGGCTACGGCCCCGCCGCCCCCGAGGGTGCGGCCGCCTCAGCGGCGGGTGCGTCGGGTGCGGATGTGTCGGATGCGGACGGCGCGTCGGCTCCGGCCCCGGTGGACCCGGGCGCCGCGGCGGCAGCGCCCGCTGTGGGCGAGGACGCGGACGCCCCTGGCGCGGAGGACGCCCCCACCCCGGGCATCGACGAGGTCCCGGGCCCCCACGGCGTGGACGACCCCGACCAGAACCCGCCCCTCCCCGACTGGGGCCCCACCGACGGCACCCACGGCGAGGGCTGACCCGCCGGTCTCTCTCCCAGGGCTCGAGCACACCCGGATTCCGCGGCTCAACGCCCGCGGAGAGCGCTCTTTTCGGGTGCACTCGCCCCACGCACCGCGCCCCTGCTTGCCCCGCCCGTCCTGTGCACCCAGTTTCCGCGGGGTCAACCGGCCGGGAAAGCGCTCTTACTGGGTGCACTCGCTTCCGTGCGGTACGTGGTCCGGGATGCGCGGTCCGGGATGCGCGCGGAAAGTGAGCACTGGAACCGGCGCGGCTACGCCGGCGCGGCGGGCGGGGCGGGCGGCGCTGACGCGGGGCGGGTGCGGGGCATGCGCAGCGCGAACGCGGCGGCGAGCGCCATCAGCACGAACGCGGAGGCGAACGCGGCCTCGTAGGAGAAGGTGTCGGCGAGAAGGCCCGCGAGTAGTGGGCCGGCGATCGCACCGGCGTCGCCGAACGCCTGGAAGATCGCGACCGGCTGCCCACCCCGCCCGCCCGCGGCGTCGCCGACGGCGGCGGCGGGCGCGGTGCCCTCGAACGCGGCGGCGGCCCCGTAGACGCACAGCAGCACGATGAGCACCCCCACGTTCGGCACGAGCGGGATCAGGAGCATCACGACGGCGCCCACCGCGAACGACGACACGATCGCCGGACGCCGCCCGACCGTGTCGACGAACCGCCCGGCCGGCACGAGCGCGAGCGCCTGCACGACGGCCGCGATCGCGAAGGCGATGCCCGTCCAGGAGGGGTCGCGCCGCAGCACCTCGACGACGAGCACGGGCACGAGCGCGCTCCGCACGCCCATCGAGGCCCAGCCCTGCGCGAAGTTGGCGAGGCAGGCGGCCTGGTAGCGCGCATCCGCGAACACCTGCCGCAGCGGGCGGGGTGGTGGGGCGGATGCGGAGACCTCGGCCCGGTCGTGCCGCTTCAGCAGCACCAGTCCGATGCCGCCCGCGATGACGAGCGTGCCCGCGTAGAAGAAGAAGGGCGCGGTGAGGGAGATGCCGGCGAGGAGGCCCCCGACCGCGGGCCCCGCCATCCCGCCGATGAGGAAGCCGCCCTGGTAGAGCCCCACTGCGCGCCCGCGCAGGTGCGACGGCGCGGCCGCGAGCAGCAGCGTCATAGCCGAGACGGAGAACATCGCCGACCCGATCCCGCCCGCTCCGCGCAGGATGAGCACCTGCGGGTAGTCCTGTGCGAGCCCGACGAGCGCGCTCGACAGGGCGACGATCCCGATGCCGACCGCGAGGGTCACCCGCTCGCCCAGCAGGTCGACGATCTTGCCGACGAACGGGTTCGCGACCAGGCGCATCACCGCGAACGCCGACACCACGGCGCCGACCTCGAGGTACCCGACGCCGAAGCTCCGCACGAAGACCGGCAGCACGGGCACGACCACGCCGAAGCCGACCATCACGAAGAACGCGACCACCCCGAGCACGTACACGTCGCGCGGAAGTCGCTCGCGCGGACCGCCTGACCGCCCGCCGCCGAACGGGAGCCACGGCGTGATCCTGCTCCACCGCCCGCCGTCCGACACCCAAGAACCCTACCCGGCACCGCCGACGCCACCGCCCCGCCGACGTCCACTCCGGATGCGTGAGGCGGGCGGGCGGATGTTGCGAACTCGTGACGATTCTGGCCACGGCCCCCGAAAGGGGGCATCATGGATCGGAACAGTGAGCATCCGTCGAAGAAGAGGGAGCGTCCCATGGCCGTCACCGACCGCACCACCGCGTCAGCGCAGTCGCAGCCCGAGCTGAAACGCGTCATGGGGCCGAAGCTGCTGCTGCTCTTCGTGGTGGGCGACATCCTCGGCACCGGTGTCTACGCGCTCACGGGTCAGGTCGCCGCCGAGGTGGGCGGGGCGGCGTGGGTGCCGTTCCTCGTGGCCTTCGCGGTGGCGATGGTCACGGCATGCTCCTACCTCGAGCTGGTGACGAAGTATCCGCAGGCCGCCGGCGCCGCGCTCTACGCGCACAAGGCGTTCGGCATCCACTTCGTCACGTTCCTCATCTGCTTCACCGTCATGTCGTCGGGAATCACCTCGGCCTCGGCCGCGGGCGGCGCGTTCGCCAGCAACGTCGCCGTCGGGTTCGGTCTCGAGAAGTCGCCGGGCCTCCTGCTCATGATCGCGCTGGCGTTCATGATCCTGATCGCGGCGGTGAACCTGCGCGGGGCGGCCGAGAGCGTGGGGCTCAACGTCGTGCTCACGCTCGTCGAGCTGTCGGGCCTGCTGCTCGTGATCTTCATCGGACTCTTCGCGATCTTCGGCGGGCAGGCCGACTTCTCGCGGGTGGTCGCGTTCGACACCCCGAACGACAAGGCGGTGTTCCTCGCGATCTCGACCGCGACCTCGCTGGCCTTCTTCGCGATGGTCGGCTTCGAGGACAGCGTGAACATGGCGGAGGAGACGAAGGATCCCGCACGGATCTTCCCGAAGGTCATGCTCTCCGGGCTCACCATCACGGCGATCATCTACGTGATCGTCTCGATCGTCGCGGTGGCGATCGTGCCCGTGGGCGAGCTGGCCGGCAACGACACCCCGCTCGTCACCGTGGTCGAGACCGCCGCACCCGGCTTCCCGATCTCCGCGCTCATCCCGTTCATCTCGCTCTTCGCGGTGGCGAACAGCGCGCTCATCAACATGATGATGGCGAGCCGGCTGCTCTACGGGATGAGCAAGCAGGGCGTGCTGCCCCCGTTCCTGTCGAAGGTGCTGCCCGGGCGCCGGACGCCGTGGGCGTCGATCCTCTTCACCACGGTGATCGCCCTCGGACTCACCACCTTCGTCTCGCTCGACTCGAAGAACCCGGTGGCGCTGCTGCTCGGATCGACCACCTCGCTGCTCCTCCTCGCCGTGTTCGCTGTGGTGAACGTCGCCGTGCTCGTGCTGCGGCGCGACAGGGTGGAGCACAAGCACTTCCACACGCCGACGTTCCTGCCGGTGATCGGCGCGATCGCGTGTGTGTATCTGGTGCTGCCATGGACGTCGGGCCGCGCCGCCGGGCAGTACGTGATCGCGGGGGTGCTGCTCGCGATCGGGGTCGCCCTGTGGGCGGTCACGTACGTCGACCGGCGCCACCGCGGCTACGCCACCGACACCTCCCGCGTCGACGACCCCGCCCTCGCGGAGCAGGAGGCGGATCGCGACCTGAGCTGACCGCGCCTGGGGGACCAGGTGGCGAGGTGGATCGCGCGGCGTAGGCTCCGGCGCATCCGGACCCGCCGTGGGTGTCGGAGGAACAGGAGACGATGATGTCCGATCCCGCGAACCGCGATGCTCAGGATGGCCGCGCTGAGCCGGAGGCCCGCTCGGCGGCCGACGACGCTGCGCCCTTCGACAACACCAACGGCCTGGTCGACGGGCTGCACGGCGACGACGCCGGCACCGCCGACGAGGCCGCCGCCGACCGCGACTCCACCGCGTGGGAGTCGCCCCTCGGCGCTGACGCCACGACCGATGCGGTCGACGGCCCCGACTCCGACCCCGCTGTCACCCGGTACAGCGAGGACGACGCCCGCTGAGAGACTGATGCGCGCGGTGCCGTCGTCGCGCCCGCGCGCGCCCGTGATGAGCTCGCGGCGGTGCCACTTCAGCACCGAATCCGGCAGGCCCCGGCCGTTTCTAGGGCCACATCGCCGCATTCGGTGTCGAAGCGACGGCCTCGGCAGCGCCACCCCCGCCCGGCGCCCGCAGCCACCCCCCACCCCCTGGCTGCGGCGCGCGGCGGTGGGAGGATGAGGGGATGGCGTACCTCGCAGACGAGAACCGATACGAGTCCTTCCCCTACCGGCGCACGGGGCGCAGCGGGCTGATGCTGCCTGCGGTGTCGCTCGGCCTCTG
The DNA here is from genome assembly GCF_042699995.1 of Cnuibacter sp. UC19_7. GTDB lineage: Bacteria > Actinomycetota > Actinomycetes > Actinomycetales > Microbacteriaceae > Cnuibacter. The sequence goes on along the minus strand of NZ_CP170560.1, from coordinate 1,879,957 downwards.
GCAGAACTTCGGCGACATCACGCCGATCGACACGCAGCGCGCGATCCTCCGTCGCGCGTTCGATCGCGGGGTGACCCACTTCGACCTCGCGAATAACTACGGCCCGCCCTACGGCAGCGCCGAGATCAACTTCGGCCGCATCCTCAAGGAGGACCTCGCGCCCTACCGCGACGAGCTCGTCATCTCCACGAAGGCCGGGTACGACATGTGGCCCGGCCCGTACGGCGACTTCGGCAGTCGCAAGTACCTGCTCGCCTCGCTCGACCAGTCGCTCGAGCGGATGGGCCTCGACTACGTCGACATCTTCTACTCCCACCGCGCCGACCCCGACACCCCTCTCGAGGAGACGATGGGTGCGCTCGCCACGGCCGTGCAGTCGGGCCGCGCGCTCTACGCGGGCATCTCCTCGTACTCGCCCGAGCGCACGCGCGAGGCGGCACGCATCCTCGGCGAGATGGGGGTGCCGCTCCTCATCCACCAGCCGTCGTACTCGATGTTCAACCGCTGGATCGAGGACGGCCTGCTCGACACCCTCGGCGACCTCGGCGTGGGCTGCATCGCGTTCTCGCCGCTGGCGCAGGGGCTGCTCACCGACCGCTACCTCGACGGTGTCCCGGCGGATTCGCGTGCGGCCCGCGAGGGATCGCTCGGTTCGCGCATGATCACCGATGAGACCCTCCAGCGCGTGCGCGCGCTCAATGAGATCGCGGCGGGCCGCGGGCAGACGCTCGCCCAGCTCGCGCTGTCGTGGGCGCTGCGCGACGAGCGAGTAACGAGCGTGCTGATCGGCGCCTCCTCCGTGAAGCAGCTCGACGACAACCTCGACGCCGTGCAGAACCTCTCCTTCACGGAGGCGGAGCTCGCCGCCATCGACGAGCACGCCGGCGACCGCGACATCAACCTCTGGGCGCCGTCGAGCGCGGTCGAGTAGCAGCGCTCCGGGCCGGGCGCCGTGAGCTGCGGGACAGGGTCCGCGCTCAGCGAGCCTGGCCCGTGACGCGCATCCGCCCCTCGGGGTCAAGGCGCTTCATGAGCGAGTGAGTGATCGCGCTCAGCTGCTCCACCTGCTCGGACGTGAGCTGGTCGAAGACGAGCGAGCGCACGTTCTCGACGTGCCCCGGCGCCGCGGCGACGATCTTCGCCCAGCCCGCGTCGGTCATCACGGCGTTGGTGGCACGGCGGTCGGTCGGGCAGGGCATCCGCTCGACGTACCCCTCCGCCTCGAGGCGGTTCACCACCTTCGAGAGTCGGGGCAGCGTGGAGTTGGTGCGCGAGGCGAGCTCCGACATGCGGAGCGTGCGGTCCTCCGCCTCCGACAGCATGGCGAGCAGGAAGTACTCGAAGTGCGTGAGCTGCTCGTCGTGCACGAGCTGACTGTCGAGCGCGCTGGGCAGCAGCTCGAGCACGGCGGCGAACTGCACCCAGGCCTCGCGCTCCGTGTCGGACAGCCATCGCGGTTCGCTCATCGCCCCATCCTACCGATGGTTGAACCGGCAACTAAAGAGGCGTATCGTGAGTCAATAGTTGTAGATACAACTAAATGACAGAGAGAAGAACGATCATGACCTCCTTCACCATCTTCGGCACCGGGAACATGGGCTCCGCGATCGCGGGCATCGTCTCCGCCGGTGGATCGTCGGTGCAGCACATCGGCCGCGAGACCGATGCGACCGTCGGTGGCGAGGTCGTCGTCCTCGCCGTGCCCTACCCGGCGCTCGACGGCATCCTCGCCGCCTACGCCGACCAGTTCGCCGGCAAGGTCGTCGTCGACATCACCAACCCGCTCGACTTCGAGACCTTCGACGCCCTGGTCACCCCCGCCGACGGCTCTGCCGCCGCGGAGCTGGCCGCCGCTCTGCCGCAGTCGCGGGTGGTGAAGGCGTTCAACACCACGTTCGCCGCGACCCTCGCGACCAAGACCGTCGGCGGATCCGCGCCCACGACCGTCCTGGTCGCGGGCGACGACCATGACGCGAAGGCGCTCCTGATCGACGCTGTCGTCGCCGGCGGCGTGAAGGCGGTCGACGCCGGCGCCCTGAAGCGCTCTCGCGAGCTCGAGGCGGTCGGCTTCCTCCAGCTCACCCTCGCCGTCTCCGAGAAGATCGGCTGGACCGGCGGCTTCGCTCTCCTGCCGTGAGTCCCACCGCGGATGCGGGCGAGGCGCGATCCGCCCGCATCCGCGGTCGTCGCCCTAGGCTGAGTGCATGAGCGAATCGACGATCCCCTCCCGGAGCGGTGGCCGCACCGTCGACACCCTGGCCATCATCGCGCTGATCCTCGCGCTCGGCGCGGTCGCGTGCATCTTCCTCGCGTCGCTGGCGAGCCTCTCGCTGGGCCTCGGCCTCGCGGCGATCTTCTCCGGGGTCCTCTCGCTCTTCCGCCGCGCCCTCCCTGCGAGCCGCTGGATGTGCGTGGCCGCGATCGTCATCGGCCTCGTCCCGGTCCTCCAGCTCTTCGCGCAGCGAGCCGTCGAGTCCGCGGTCTGACGTCAAGTAGGGCGTCGGAGATGCCGCACGCACGGAAGCGGAGGACGGCGACGAGGTCGCTGTGGTCGATCGCCTCCACCGACTCCGTGCTGTCGATCGGGTCGCGCGGGTCCGTGCTCTCGATCGGGAGCGTCGGGTCGTTCGGATCGATCGGCAGCGTGGGGAGCTTCCTCTCGGTGGCCTCGATCGCGTCGGCGCTCTCGCTGCTCGCGGTCGGCTCGTGGCTGTCGGCGGCCGCCGTCCTCTCGGCCCGCGCCCGCCGCGCCGTGCTCTCCGAAGGGGCGACCCACCGTCACGCTCGGCGCCCCTGAGGCAGCACGGCCGGTCGAGCCCGTCGCCTCGACACCGAATACGTGGAAGCCCCGCAGATATCGCGGGGCTTCCACGTATTCGGTGGTGAAGCGACGCCCACTCAGCGCGCCAGGGCGCGAGCCCGCGCCGCACGTGATCAGGGCGCGAGGTACCCGCCGTCGACCACGAGCGACGTGCCCGTGATGTACGAGGCCTCGTCGCTGGCCAGGAAGAGCGCCGCGTAGGCGGTCTCGCGGGGCACGCCGGGCCGCTTCAGCAGGGTGCCGGCGATGAGGGCGGCATTGATGTCCTCCGCCTGGTCCTCGTTCATCGGCGAGAGGATGTAGCCCGGGTGCAGCGAGTTCGCGCGCACCCCGTCGGGCCCGTGCATCGCCGCCACGTTCTTCGTCATGTTGAGGATGCCGCCCTTGGCCGCGTGGTACGCGTGTGCGCTCGGGACGGCCGCGAGGCCCCAGATCGACGACACGTTGACGATCGCGCCCTTGCCCGACTCGATGAGCGCGGGCAGCGCCGCCCGCATGCCGAGGTAGAGGCCCTTGAGGTCGACGTCGATGATGCGGTCCCAGATCTCCGGCGTGGTCTCGAGGATGGGCTCGTAGGTGATGATCGCGGCGTTGTTGACGAGGATGTCGAGGTGTCCGTGCTTCGCGACCGTGTCGGCGACGACGGCGTTCCACTGATCCTCCTTCGTGACGTCGAGCTTCACGAAGTCGATGCCCGCGCCCGAGCCCTCGGGGTCGGCGGGGTCGAGCACGTCGGCGGCGACGACCTTGGCGCCCTCCGCGGTGAACAGCTCGGCCATCGCGCGGCCCTGGCCGCGCGCGCCGCCGGTGATGAGGGCGACCTTGTCCTTCAGACGGTCCATGAGTGTGTCCTTTCGTTGTGGCGTGATGCTGCGGTCACGTGAGTGACGGAGCGGTCATTCCTTGGCGTATCGCCGGGCGAGGGTGGAGAGCCCGACGGCGAGCACGAGGATCGCGCCCTTGAAGATCGGCTGGAACCAGGTCGGTGCGCCGAAGATGCTGAGGCCGTTGAAGCCGACCGCGATGATGAGCACGCCGACCAGGGTTCCGACGATGTGGAACTCGCCGTCGCGCAGGGTCGCCGATCCGAGGAAGACGGCGGCGAACGCATCCAGCAGGTAGCCGTCGGCGGCGGCGAGCGTGCCGCTGCCGAGCGTCGACGAGAGCAGCGTGCCGGTGATGGCCGCGCAGACGCCGGCGGTGGCGAAGGCGAAGATCTTCACCCGGTCGACGCGGATGCCGGAGAGCCGGGCCGCCTCGATGTTGCCGCCGACGGCCTGCATCTTCTGGCCGAGGTCGGTCTTGTTGAGGATGACCCACAGGATCGCCAGCACGATCAGCATGATGAAGATCGGGTTCGGGATGCCGAAGATCGGTCGGCCGAGAGCGATCTGGACGAACTCCTGCGGCACGCCCGCGGCGATCGGGAACGCGCTGTACGCGAATCCCAGGCCGACGAGGATCGTGCCGACGCCCAATGTCGCGATCACCGCGTTGATTCGCACCTTCGTGACGAGGATGCCGTTGGTCGAGCCGATCGCCGCCCCGATGAGCAGGATGAGCGGGAGCGCCAGCAGCACCGGGACGCCGTCGCGGGCGATGAAGCCGACGACCAGCAGGCCCGCGAAGCTCGCCACGTAGCCGATCGAGAGGTCGAACTCGCCCACGACGAGCGTCATCGTCAGGCCCGCCGCGATGATCGCGGTGAGCGACGACTGGTTCAGGATGTTGAGGAAGTTCGGCAGCGTGAGGAACGTCGTGGGTGCTCGCACGGTGAAGGCGATGATCATGATCGCCAGGCCGATGAGCGTGCCGTAGCGCGACAGGACGATGAGCGCCACGCGCTTGGCGCTGCGCCGGGTGGGGGACTCGGGGGCGGGCGCCGTGGGCGCCGGGCCCGCCGGGGCGACGGTCGTGCTCATGCGTTCTCTCCTTGCGGGGTGGGTGCGGATGACGTGGTGGCGCCGACGGGCGACGCGGATGCGGGTGCGGAGCCGCGGAGGTGGGCGTAGGAGAGCTCGATGATCCGGCTCTCGGAGATCTCGTCGCCGACGAGCTCGCCGGTGACGACGCCCTCGCACAGGACGACGATCCGATCGCAGAGGATGTCGAGCTCCTCGACGTCGGAGGAGATCACGATCGTGCCGATGCCGTCGGCCGCGAGCTGACGGATCGCCTCGTGGATCTCGTGGCGGGCACCGACGTCGACGCCGCGGGACGGCTCGTCGAAGAAGAGGACCTTCACGTCGGGCGTCAGCCAGCGGGCGATGAGCGCCTTCTGCTGGTTGCCGCCCGACAGGCCGCCGATGGTCTGCGAGGGGGAGGGGGTCTTGATGCGCAGCTGGTCGATGAGCCGCTGCGCCCTGGCCTTCGACTTGCCGTTCGAGAGGAACGGCAGCGCGCCCACCGACCGCAGCTGTTTGAGCACGGCGATGTTCATGTTGTATGCCACGGACTTGTCGAGCATGAGCCCCTCGGAGCGGCGCTCCTCGGGCACGAGCCCGACTCCCTTCGCGACCGCGCGGGGGATCGATCCGGGGCGCAGCACCTCCTGCTGCAGCCGGAACTCGCCCGCGTCGAGCTTGCCGGCCCCGAACGCGAGCTTCGCGAGCTCCGAGCGTCCGGCGCCGACCAGCCCGCCGATCCCGAGCACCTCTCCGGGATAGAGGCGGAACGACACGTCGTGCACGCGCGGGCCGCCCGCGACATGGGTGGCCTGGAAGATCGGCGGGGCGCTCCGGTCGATGACGCTGCTGCGCTCGCGGGAGGGCTTCTCGACCTCCCGCCCCACGATGGCGCGGATGAGACCGGCCTTGTCGAGCTGGCCGCGGACGGCGGTGTCGGTGACCCGGCCGTCGCGGAAGACGGTGATCCGGTCGCTGAGGTCGAGCACCTCGTCGAGCCGGTGCGAGACGTAGAGGATGGCGACGCCCGACGCGGCGAGGTCCTTGACGACGCGGAAGAGGTCCTGACTCTCCTGATCCGAGAGCGAGGCGGTGGGCTCGTCCATCGCGATCATCGTCGCGTTGCGGACGAGCGCCTTGCTGATGGTGACGAGCCACTGCTCTGCGACGCTGAGCTCGTCGACGCGGCGGTCGAGCGAGAAGCCGATGCCGATGCGGGCGGCGGCCTCCTCGGCGATGGTGCGGGTGCGCTTCCAGTCGATGAACCCGAGACGGGTCACCTTCTTGGCGCCGAGCATGATGTTCTCGATCGCGCTGAAGTGCGGGACGAGGTTGAGCTCCTGGTGGATGAAGGCGAGCCCGGCCTTCTCGGAGGCCCGCGGCGACCCGAACGAGAGGTCCTCGCCGTCGACCGTGACGGATCCGGAGTCAGGGGTGACGATGCCGGCGAGGCAGCGGATCATGGTCGACTTGCCCGCGCCGTTCGCCCCGACCAGGCCGTGCACCTCACCGGCGTGGATGTCCACGTCGACGTCCCGGAGGGCGTGGGCGCCTCCGAACTGCTTGCTGAGGCCTCGTACCTGGAGCCATGCTCCGTCGTTCGCGGACATCGTCGCCTTTCTGCGGTGGTGGGATGGGGTGCGGGACCCGGGCGGACTCTCCCGGGTCCCGCGGCTCGGAGGTGGCTACCTAGGTGAGGGCGTCCGGGTGGTCCTTGAGGAACTGGTCGATGGTGGAGGAGTCGACCAGCACACCCGGGACGTCGATCGTCTTCGGCTGCCACGAGTCGCCCGCCGACTGCGAGTCGAGCACCGCCTGGAACAGCTCCTTGCCCTCGGTGTATCCGTCCTGCCAGATGATCTGCGTCATCGTGCCGTCCTTCACCGCCTGCAGCGCGTTGGGGGCGCCGTTGATGGAGTAGACCTTCACGTCGTCGCGCCCGGCCTGCTTGAGGGCGGCGATGGCGCCCATGCCGGGCTCGTCCCAGGCTCCCCAGACGGCGTACGGGGTGCCGTCCTTCGGGTGGCTCGCGAGCCACGCCGCGGTGAACGCGGTGCCGTCCTCGACCTGGCCGGGGATGGCGACCTCGTTGGCCGTGATCGAGATGTCGGGCTCGTCCTTCATCGCGTCGTCGAAGGCGATCCCTCGATACAGGCACAGCACGCCGGTGTGGTAGGTGAGCGCGAGCACGTCGCCCTTGTTCCCGAAGTCCTCGAGCATGGCGTTCACCGAGTCCTCGCCGACCTTCTGCGCGCTGGTGGTCGCGACGATGCCGTCGACGAGCTCGCCGCCCCAGCTGACGACGGGGATGTTCGCCGCGATGGCCGACTGCAGCCCCGCGCCGATCGAGGTGGAGGCGAAGGCCGAGACGAGGATGGCGTCCACCTTCTGGGTGGTCGAGAACGCCGTCATGGCCGCGTTGGCCTTGTCGGGCGAGCCCTGGGTGTCGGTCACGGTGACCGTCCACCCCGCCGCTTCGGCCGCCTCCGTCGCGCCGTTGATGACGGCCGCGTTGAGCGCGTCGGTGGCGACGAGCGCCACGATGCCGAGCGTCTTCTGGCCGGAGCCGCTGGTGGATCCGGCGGACGTGCCGGGGTCGCTGCAGCCCGACAGGGCGAGCGCTGCTGCCGCGACGAGCGCGGTCAGGGCATACCTCTTCTTCATGGTCACACCTCTCTGTGTGATGGTCAGGTCGGATCGGACTACTTGACGGAGTCCGGGTGGTCCTTGATGAACTGCTCGACGTTGCTCGAGTCGACGACGACGCCATCGATCTTGATCGTCTGCGGCTCCGCGCCGTCGGGGTTCGCCCGGTAGTCGAGGATCGCCTGGGCCAGGGCTGCGCCCTCGTCCTCGCTCGGCTGCCAGACCACCGAGGTGACCTTCCCCTCCTGCACGTCGAGGATGCCGGGGGCGCTGCCGTTGGTGGAGAACGTCTTGACGTCGGTGCGGCCGGCCTGGTCGAGGGCCGAGATGATGCCCTCCATCGGCTCGTCCCAGCACGTCCAGATGCCGTAGTTCCCCTGGCCTGCGGGGTGGCTGGCCAGCCAGGACGTGGTGAAGTTGGCGGCCGACTGCTGCTGTCCGGGGACGACGACCTCGTTGTAGGTGATGTTGAGGCCGGGCACCTCGGCGACCGCCGCATCGAACTCGTTCTGGTGGTCGAGGCAGAGCTTGCTGGGGTGGAAGGTGAGTGCGAGCAGGTCGCCCGAGTCGCCCATGTCCTTCACCAGGGCCTCGGCGGAGGCCTTGCCGACCGCCTCGTTGCTGGTGGTGGCGATGACGCCGTCGGCGAGCCCGCCGCCCCAGCTCGCCACGGGAACCCCGGCCGACTGCGCCGAGGCCAGCCCCGCGCCGAGCGCGGTCGAGGCGTAGACGAGCGTGAGGATGCCGCCGACGCCCTGCGTGGCGAAGCTCGACATGGCGGCGTTCGCCTGGTCGGCGTTGCCCTGTGTGTCGACCACGTTGACGGTCCAGCCGTTCTTCTCGGCCACCTCCGTGGCTCCGCGGATGGCCTGCTGGTTGATGGCGTTCGTGCCGATGTAGGCCACGATGCCGAGGGTCTTGTCGGCGGAGCCCCCGCCGGAGGTGGAGCCGGCGTCGCCGCCGGAGGAACAGGCGGCGAGACTCACAGCCGCCACGGCCACCAGGGCCGCCATTGCCAATCGCTTCATTGCGTTCGCGCTTCCGTCGTTCGTTGACTGTGTGGTGATTGCGGTGCATCAGGCCGGTGTTATGTCGGACTGTATGACAATCTGGAGGCAGTCTTGACCACGTGGGAACGGGATGTCAAGTACCGATTCGGCAACAGAACGGCAAGAATCAGGGAATCTCGCGGCCGACCGGCCGATCCGAAGAGGCCGCTTGACAAGATTTGTATGACAATCCTACAGTCGGACGAGCAAGCTCTCAGGGTACGCAACGAAGGAGTTCGAAATGCCCTCAACCGTCGATGCCGCCGACTCGTCCCGCGAAGCCGTCGACTCATCGTCCGGCCCGTCCGTGTGGCAGGTCAAGTACGGCGAGCGTGTCGTCCGCATGAGCGACGTCTTCCACGACTACGCGCAGTACGGGCGGCCCGATGCCGACCTCGACATGGACTACAACTTCTGGGTGGTGCGGTCGAACGGCAGCATCATCCTGGTCGACACCGGCTACGACATCCCGAAGCGCGACTGGCTGGGTGAGATCAGCGTCACGCCCACGCCCGAGGGTCTCGAGCTCGTCGGGATCGACCCGGCGGACGTCGACATGGTCATCACGAGCCACTTCCACTACGACCACATCGGCTACCTCGGCCTCTTCACCCGGGCGCAGGTCGTCTCGGGCAAGAAGGAGTACGACTACTGGTTCGGCAAGCGTTCGGCGGATGCGCTGGACGGCGAGTTCACGACGGCCGAGGACCTCGCCGTGGTCGAGAAGGCGGAGCAGGAGGGCCGGCTGAGGCTCATCGACGAGGAGACCGAGGTCTTCCCCGGCATCACCGTCTACCCGATCGGCGGACACTGCCCCGGGGAGCTGCTCACGCGCATCCGCACCGCGTCGGGGTCGATGATCCTCACGGTCGACGCCGCGCACTTCTACGAGCAGATCGAGAACGAGTGGCCGTTCTTCGCCTTCACCGACCTGCAGGAGATGAAGGACGGACTGGCGTTCATCAACCGGCTCGCGCGCGAGACGAGCTCGACGATCATCCCAGGCCACGACGCCCGCGTCCGCGACCGCTTCCCCGCGGCGCCGGGCGAGGCGGGTCGCGTGGCGACGGTGCTCGCGTGACCCAGCTCTACGAGGTGACCATCGCTCGCTACGGCACCCGGGTGGGCCGGCGCAGCGAGGTCTACCTCAACCATCAGCTGTACCACGAGGATGACGCCCCGATCGGGATGGACTACTTCGTCTGGGTGGTGCGCGGGGGCGGTCGCACGATCGTGGTCGACACCGGCTACTCGGCGGCGGGCGGGGAGCGCCGCGCGCGCACCATGCTGAACGAGCCGCCGACGCTGTTCGCGTCGCTCGGCGTGCATCCGGCGGACGCGCCCACCGTCGTCATCACACACGCCCACTACGACCACATCGGCAACCTGGATCACTTCGGCTCGTCCCGCATCGTCATCGCACAGGCGGAGCTCGACTTCTGGGGCTCCACGCACGCTCAGCGGGTGCAGTTCCACCACTCGGTGGAGGACGTCGAGCTCGCGGCGCTGTTCGCCGCGGTCGACGAGGGTCGCGTCGACGCCTTCGAGGACGCGGTCGAGGTCGCGCCCGGCGTCGACGTGATCCGTCTCGGCGGGCACACACCGGGACAGTCGGTCGTGCGCGTGCCGACGAGCGCCGGCGTGGTGCTGCTCGCGAGCGACGCCATCCACTACTACGAGGAGTACGAGCGCGACATGCCCTTCAGCTCCGTCGCCGAGCTCGTGCAGATGTACGAGGGATTCGACCGCATCCGCGCCATGCTCGACGGAGGCGAGGTCGACCACCTCGTCTCGGGGCACGACCCCGCCACGCTCGACCGCTTCCGGCCGCTCGGCCGCAGCGACTCGGAGCACGTGGTGACGCTGGGGGCGCTCAGCGACGCCGTACCCGCATCCGCCGTACCCGCATCCACCGTGACCGCCGACTCCACCGCCTCGGCGGTGAGCGCATGAGCGGGCGCTTCGACGGCCTGGTCGCCGTCGTCACGGGCGCCGGCGGCGGATTGGGACGCGCCTCCGCCCACCGGCTCGCCTCGGAGGGCGCGCACATCGTCGCCGTCGACATCGACCTCGACGCGGCCCAGGCCGTCGCCGACGGACTGCCGACCGAGTCGATCGCGGTGCGCGCCGACGTGTCGACCGAGTCGGACGTCGACGCCTACGTCGACGCCGCCCTCGAACGCTTCGGCCACCTCGACCTCCACCACCTCAACGCCGGCATCTTCGGAACCTTCACCCCGATCCCCGACCTCACGGTCGACGAGTTCGACCGGGTGATGGCGGTGAACGTGCGCGGGCAGTTCCTCGGACTGCGGGCGGCGTTCCGTCAGTACGCCGCGCAGGGGAGCGGCGGGGCGATCGTGATCACCGCGTCGATCGGCAGCCTCACGGGCAGCGCCGACCTGCTCGCCTACCAGACCTCCAAGCACGCGGTCACGGGGCTGGTGCACGGTGCGGCCGTGTACGGCGGGCCCCTCGGCATCCGCGTCAACGCCGTGGCCCCGGGGATCGTGCCCACCGACCTGTTCGCCGCCGCGGCGAGCACCACGGGCGGGAAGAACGACATGGAGACCCGCGCTTCGACGACACCGCTGCGTCGAGCGGGTCGCGCGGAGGAGATCGCCGCCGTCGCGGCGTTCCTCCTCAGCGACGACTCCGCCTACGTGACCGGCCAGCTCGTCTCGGCCGACGGCGGCGCCACCGTGGTCAACACGGTGCGCCCGGCCGGCGGGGCCGGCGCCTGGGACGCTGCCGCCCACGACCGCGCCTTCTACGGCGACGACCCCCGACTCCCGCAGACCCCGCTCCCGCAGACCCCGCTCGGAAGGAACGACCAGTGAGCAACGACAGCCCCGACCCCGCAGGGACGGAGACGGAGACGCGCGTCGGCTTCATCGGCCTCGGCAACATGGGCGGCCGCATGACGCGCTGCATCGTCGACGCCGGCGTGCCCGTGCTGGGATTCGACGCCCGCGTCGAGAGCATCACCGCGGCAGGCGCGACACCCGCGCCCTCCGGCGGCGCGGTCGTCGACGGGTCGGATGCCGTGCTGCTGTCGCTGCCCGACAGTCGCGTCGTCGAGGCGGTGGTCTACGGCGACGACGGGCTCCTCTCCCACGTGCGGGAGGGACAGGTGGTCGTCGACCTCTCGACCTCGTCGCCCGACTCGACCCGGCGCATCCATGCCGACCTCGCCGCCCGCGGCGTGGAGTACCTCGACGCCGGCATCTCGGGCGGCGCCGCCGCGGCCGAGAAGGGCGCGCTCACCCTGATGGTGGGCGGGTCGCCGCAGGCGCTCGAGCGGGTGCAGCCCATCCTCGACCACATCGCGACGAACGTGTATCTCGTGGGTGACAGCGGCGCCGGCCACACCACGAAGCTGCTCAACAACTTCCTCAACGCGATCGCGCTGTCCGCGACCGCGGAGGTGATGGTGGCGGCGAAGAAGGCCGGACTCGACCTGCAGACCGTGCTCGACGTGTTCAACCAGTCGTCGGGCGTCAACTTCGCCACGCTCAACCGCTTCCCGAAGATCATCCACGGTGACTACCTCAAGGGTGGGCTCACGAACTCCCTCATGCTGAAGGACGTCGCCCTCTATGTGGAGCTCCTCGGGCGGCTCGGGGTGGCCAGCCTCAACTCCTCGGGGCCGGTCGCGAGCTTCGGTCTGGCCCGGGCTCTCGGGTATGCCGACGAGATCAGCAACACCGTCGTCGATGCGATCGGCGACGTCTCAGGCGGGGTGCGGCTGCACGACGCCGGGTCGACCAGCGAAGGAGACGCGCGATGATCCACATCCGACCCCACGAGCAGGCGGGCATCGCGGGCAAGCCCGGCTCGCAGTTCACCGGCGACGCCTTCCCCTACCTCACCATGCCCGCCACCGATGGTGTCACGATCAACTCGGTCGACTTCACCCCCGGGGCTCGGACGCACTGGCACACGCACGAGCGCGGCCAGATCATCCTGGTGGTCGCCGGGCGTGGACTCATCCAGAGCGAGGGCGGGCCCATCGAGGTGCTGCGTCAGGGCGACACCGTCTGGGTCCCGGCCGGCGAGCGCCACTGGCACGGCGCCGCGCCCGACTCGTTCCTCATCCACACCGCCATCTCCCTCGGCGTCACCGACTGGTCGAACCCGGTCGCCGACGAGGACTACCACGGCCCCGTCCGTTCAGAGGAGACCGCATCATGACCGACCGGGACAAGACCCGTGAGCAGCTCTTCGAGGAGGGCCTCGCGGTCCGACGCGAGGTGCTCGGAGCGGCGCACGTCGACGCCTCCCTCGGCGCGACGAGCGAGTTCTCGCGGCCCATCCAGGAGCTCGTCACCGAGTACTGCTGGGGCATCGTGTGGACGAGCGACGGGCTCGAGCGCAAGACCCGCAGCCTCATCAACATCGCGATGCTGACGGCGCTCAACCGCTCGCACGAGCTGGCCGTGCACGTCCGCGGCGCGCTCACGAACGGGGCGACCGAGGCGGAGATCCAGGAGGTGCTGCTGCAGACCGCGATCTACGTGGGTGTGCCGGCGGCGCTCGAGTCGTTCCGCATCGCCGACCGCGTCGTGAAGGAGCACCACAATGCCGGATGAGGCAGGCGCCGCATCGGGTTCGGCGTCGAGCCCGGCCACGGTCGGGTTCATCGGCCTCGGCAACATGGGGATCCCGATGGTGACGAATCTCGTCGCCGCCGGGTTCGACGTGGTCGCCTCCGATGTCTCGCCCGAAGCTCGGGCCCGGGCGGCCGACGCGGGTGCGTCGGCGGTCGACACGGCCCCCGAGGTCGCCGCCGCCGCGAGCACAGTCATCCTCATGCTCCCGAACTCGCAGATCGTGAAGTCGGTGGTCGACTCGATCGTGGGATCGCTCGCGCCCGGCTCGCTCATCGTCGACATGAGCTCGTCCGAGCCGCTGCGCACTCGGGAGCTGGCCGAGCAACTGGCGACCCGCCGCATCCGCATGATCGACGCGCCCGTCTCGGGTGGGGTCGGCGGGGCCGTGGCCGGGAAGCTCACGATCATGGTGGGCGGCTCGTCCGCCGACGTCGCCTCGGCCACGCCGGTGCTCGCCGCGATGGGCCGCGTCGTGTCCGCCGGTCCGATCGGCGCCGGTCACGCGATCAAGGCGCTCAACAACCTGCTCTCGGCGACGCACCTGTGGATCACCGCCGAGGCGATGACCGCGGGCGAGCGCTTCGGCCTCGACCCCGCCGTCATGCTCGAGGTGTTCAACTCGTCCAGCGGACGCAGCGGCTCGACCGAGAACAAGTTCCCGAACTTCGTGCTCACCGAGCGCTACGACTCGGGGTTCGGGCTGCGGCTCATGCTCAAGGACATGCGGATCGCTACCGAGCTGGCGTCGCAGGTCGGTGTGCCGAGCGTCCTCGGAGAGGACGCCGTCGCACTCTGGGCGGAGGCCGCCGACGAGCTCGATCCCGCTGCCGACCACACCCGCGTCGCGCAGTACGTGGCGACCGTCGAGAGGGGTGTCGCAGCGACGTAGCATTGACGATCGTATGACCGTAGAACGAAACGTGTAGACGGGCAGGTGAGATGACACCGACGAACTCGCTCGCAGAGTCGTGGACAGTCGGCCCCATGGGCCGGGTCTCCGCACCGCTGCGGGAGCAGGTGATCGCCGCGCTGAGGCAGGCGATCCTCGACTTCCAGCTCAAGCCTGGCCAGCGCCTGGTCGAGCGGGAGCTCATCGAGCAGCTCGGCGTCTCGCGCACCACCATCCGCGAGGCGCTCCGCGAGCTGACGAGCGAGGGTCTCGTCACCGTGGTGCCGCAGCGCGGCGCGATGGTGAGCGCACCGTCCCTGGCCGATGCGGTCGACCTCTACGAGGTGCGTGCGTCGCTCGAGTCGCTGGTGGTCCAGCGATTCGTGGAGCGTGCCACCGACGACGAGGTCGCCGCCCTCCGCCAGACCGTCGAGGACCTCGCCGTCGTGAGCGACAACTCTCACGACATCCGCGAGATCCTGCAGGCGAAGGACCGCTTCTACACGGTGCTCATCGCGGGAGCGCGGAGCGCTGCGCTGCAGCAGCTGCTCGAGGGCATCCAGGCGCGCGTGCAGGTGCTGCGGGCGACCTCCCTCTCGGAGGCCGGCCGTGCGCTCGAGGTGGTGCGCGAGCTGCGCGCCGTCGTCGCCGCGATCGCCGAGCGCGACGCGGAGCTCGCCTCGCGACTCTGTGCCGAGCATGTGCGGAAGGCGTCGGTCACCGCGCTGCACAGCCTGCGGGAGTCGGAGGGGGAGTAGCCCCGCCGTTCCTTTCCTCACCCGGTCATCCGGTCGTCTCCATCAGGACCATTCAACGAAGGAGATGACATGGCACTCACTGCCGAACAGCAGCAACTGAAGGACGAGTTCATCGCGGTGCGCGGCACCTGGGGTGACTCGTGGGAGGCGATCCTCAAGCTCGATCCCGGATTCCTCAAGGCGTACCTCGAGTTCTCGGCGGTGCCCTGGCGCAAGAACCACTTGGACGACAAGACCAAGGAGTTCATGTACATCGCGATCGACGCGGCCGCGACGCACCTCTACGAGCCCGGGATCCGCCAGCACATCAAGGCGGCGCTCGCCCTCGGGGCGACGAAGCAGGAGATCATGGAGGTGCTCGAGTGCACCGCCACACTCGGCATCCACGCGATGAACATCGGGGTGCCGATCCTCGTGGAGGTGCTCGAGGAGAAGGGTCTGCGCACGGGGCCCGCCGAGCTCACCGCCTACCAGGAGGAGGTGAAGGCCGAGTTCACCCGCAGCCGCGGGTACTGGCACTCGTTCTGGGACGAGATGCTCGAGCTCGACCCCGAGATCTTCGCCACCTACACCGACTTCTCGTCGGTGCCGTGGCGCACGGGCACCCTCTCGCCGAAGGTGCGCGAATTCATCTACATCGCGTTCGACACCGCCGCCACGCACCTCTACGTCAAGGGCCTCAAGCTCCACATCGAGAACGCGATCGGCTACGGCGCCACTCCGCAGGAGATCCTCGAGGTGATGGAGATCGCCTCGGTGATCGGCATCCACGCGGTGACGACGGCGGCCCCCATCCTCTTGGAGGAGGCGGGCGAGTAGCGGCGTCTGCGCGCGAGGTCCAGATGCGGAGATGACACTCGTGGCGACCTCGCTCAAGAGCAGGTCGCCACGAGTGTCAGATCCGCGCCTCGTCGTCAGGGGAGGACGACGACCTTGCCGCGTAGGGTGCCCGCGGCGGCTTCGGCGTGCACCGACGCGAGGTCGGCGAGCGCGACGCGGCGGGTGGGCGCGAGGGTCAGCTCGCCCGCGTCGATGAGCTCGACGAGCTGGGTGAGCTGCGCGGCGTCCGAGCGGACGAACTCGGTGATCCCTCGCACACCGCGCGCCTCGTCGGACGGGGCGGGCAGCCACGCGGTCGTCGTGACGATCGCGCCGCCGTCGCGGACCAGGCCGAGGTACGCCGCCATCTCCTCCGGCGACGACGGGGCGAGGTTGTAGACCACGTCCACCTGCTCGCCGACGGCGGACACCACATCCGTCGTCGTGTGGTCGATCACCTCGGCGGCCCCCGCGGCGGCGACCGCGTCGCGGCTGGACGGGCTCGCCGTCGCGATGACGTGCGCCCCCGCCCGGGCGGCGAGCTGCACCGCGTAGTGCCCGACGGTCCCGCCGGCGCCCGTGATGAGGATGCGCTGCCCCGCCGTGAGGCCTGCGTGGTCGAAGAGACCCTGGTACGCGGTGAGCGCCACCGAGGGCAGCCCCGCCGCGTCGGCGAGGTCGATGCTGCTGGGCGCGTCGACCAGGGCGGATGCGGGTGCCGCGACGTACTCAGCGGCAGCGCCATCCGCATCCATCGGGAGGAAGCCGATGACGGGGCGGCCGCCGACGGTGCCCGCGACGTCGTAGCCGGGGATGTGGGGGAGGGCGATCGGGATCGCCTTGAGGTTGCCCGCGCGGATCGAGTTGTCGGCGGGATTGAACGCGGATGCGGTCACCGCGACCAGGGTCTGGCCCTCGCCGGGGGTGGGCTGCTCGACGTCCTCGTACTGGAGGACCTCGGGGGCGCCGAACTCGTGGAAACGCATTGCCTTCATGGTCGTACTCGCTCTCTCGTCTGTCTGGGGTGTCGGTCTGTGAATCCTTGTGCTTCGAGTTCGAAGCAATGAGATGACGATAGCACTGCTTCGATATCGAAGCAAGTAGTCCGATATCGAAGCAGGTACGATCGGACGCATGACCTCCGACGACCGCCCCCGCGTCCTCGACGCCGTCGAGCTGGGTGCCTACCTCACGCTCATCGAGGTGACCGCCCTCATCCGGCACGCGGTCGAGCAGCAGCTGCGCGAGGCGGGCGACCTCAGCTACGTGCAGTTCCAGCTGCTCGCCACGCTCGGCGACTCACCCGACGGCAGTCGGCGGATGACCGAGCTCGCCGACGGCGTCGTCTACAGCCGCAGCGGCCTCACCCACCAGGCCGGTGTGCTCGAGGCGGCGGGTCTCGTGACGCGGGCGCCGTCGCCCGAGGACGAGCGCGGCGTCACTGTCACGATCACCCCCGCGGGGCGCGAGCGCCTCGCCGCCGTCTTCCCGGGCCACATCGAGGTCGTCGACCGCCTGCTCCTCGACCCCCTCGGCCACGACGGCGCCGCCACGCTCGGCGCGCTCCTCGGCCCCGTGCGCGACCACATCCGTGCCGCCCCGCCCCGCTCGGCAGCCGCGCGCCGCCGTCGCGTCTGAGCCCGCCCCCCCCGCTCGCGCGCACGCCGTGGGCTGGGGTGGTTTTGCCAGTTGTGGTGGGCTGGGCGCGGGCGAAGTCGCAACGAGTGCCGGATCCGCGCTCCATTGCGCGCGGGGTGGGGCCCGTTGGCGCCGGCGTTCCCGCGCAGGGTGGATCTGACGGTCATGGTGGGCTGCGCGAGGGCCAGGCCGCCACGAGTGTCAGATCCGCGCCCCACCGCGGGCGGGGGTAGGGCCCGTTGGGGCTGGCGTTCCCACGCAGGGTGATCTGACGGTCATGGTGGGCTGCGCGAGGGCAAGGCCGCCACGAGTGTCAGATCCGGGCCCCACCGCGGGCGGGGTGGGGCCCGTTGGGGCTGGCGTTCCCGCGCAGGGGCCCGGTCAGCGTGGGAGGACGTGCGTGCCCGCGCGGGGCCGCCGATAGGCGCGCCGAGAGGGGCCACGCGGAGGGGCGGGGCGGGTTGCGCCCGCCGGACGCGGCGAGGAGGCCCCTGAGGCCTCCCGACGACGCTCCGGGGACGCAACCCGCAGCAGGATCGGCGCGGAGCGCATCCGGTCCGGGGCGCCGCGAGTGTCCCCGACGTGGACAGGGGCTGGATCTGACACTCGTGGCGGGCTCGGGGTGGGCGGAGTCGCCACGAGTGTCACATCCGCGAACCCGGTGCCGGGCGCGTCGGCGCCGCGCCGCGGGTCAGCGGGCGCGCGAGCCGCGGAAGGCGCGCAAGGCGAGCGCACCCGCGCCCAGAAGCACCACCGCGAGGAGCACGTACGGCGCGGAGTCGCCGCCCGTGGCCGCGAGGGCGGCAGGGCGCACGCCCGCGGCATCCGGCGAAGGTACAGGCACAGGCACCGGCACAGGAGCGGGCGCCGGGGAGAGCGTGGTGAGCAGCGCCGTCGCATCCGCGAGCCCGGCCCCCACGAAGCGAGCGCGGTCGACGTCGGCGGGCAGCGTGCTGGCGTACCCGTCGGGCCGGGCGGATGCGGTGAGCGCCGCCGTGAGCTCGGCTACCCCGGTGTCGGGCGCGTGCTGCAGCGCGAGCGCGAGCACACCCGCGATCGAGGGTGCCGCGGCCGACGTGCCGCGGAAGACCGACCCGCTGCCGAGCACGAACGAGATCGGGATCGCGTCGACTCCGGCGACGGTCGGCCCGGTCACCGTGATCGGCTCGGGTACGCCGAGGGCGGTGAGCGCCGGCCCGCCGGAGGAGAAGGTCTCGAGCTGCAGGGTCGTGCTGTCGACCGCGGCGACGCGGATCGCGGTCGGCTCGGCGCTGTGGCCGAGCATCGAGCCACCCACGGAGACGTCGCCGACCGTCTGGTAGTGCTCGAGGTCGAGCAGCACCCGGTCGCGCCCGCCGGGGATGAGCAGCTGCTGCAGCACCCACTGGATCGCGGGTGTGCCGGCGGTATCGGGATTCGTGCGCACGATGCTCACCTCGACGTCGGCGGCCGCGTTCTCGTCGGGGTTGAAGAGACCCGCGGCGATGAATGCCGAGTCCGCGTCGGGGGCGGGCACCACCCTGACCGTGCCGTCGGCGAACGTGAGCACGTAGTCGAGGTGCGTGATGACCGCGCCGTCCGGCTCGGCCCAGCCGAGCTGCCCCGCCATGGCCCCGTTCGCGGGCAGGGCGACGCGCATCGTGGGGTCGGCCGCCGATCCGGGATCGAAGTCGAGGCAGTCGACGTCCTGCCCCGGATACTGCGCCGCGACCGCGTCGTTGCAGGCGGTGGGCTCGTAGCGCGGCGTCGACCATCCGCCGATCGGATACCCGGCGCTCGGGTATCCCTCTGCGCCGAGCACGGTCCAGTTGCCGGTCGCGGTGACGTAGGCGACCCCGGCGTCGACCGCCGCCTGGATGGCGTCGCCGGCGGCGCTGCGCTGCAGGACGCGCTCGTCCTCGCCCTGGACGTCGTCGACGATGACGTCGACGCCCTGTGCCACGAGCAGCTCGATCGCCCGGGCGATGCCGGCGCTGCCGCTCCCGCCCGCCGAGGCGAAGTAGAGCGCCGCGCCGGGCGCGATGCCGTGCACGACCTGCGCCATGGCTCGGCCCTCGTCGTCTTGTGCGCGCTCCGACTCGAGCACCACCGTCACCGGCGTCTCGTATCCGCACGGGTTGCCTGGGCCGGGCAGGGCGCCGCTGGCCACGTCGTCGGAGGCGGTGGGCTGGACACCCGTGTCGAACGAGCCCGAGATGACGCCGACCTTCACCCCCGTGCCGTCGACGCCGAAGAGCGCACGCGCCTCGTCGGCGCCGAGCGCGCCGCTAGCGACGGAGGGGCTGCATGCGGCCGCGGCCGCGGCGTCCGCGACGGGCGCGCCCGTGCTCACGTCGCTCGGACCGGCTGCGGGTCGTGCGGTGCCGTCGCCGGGCACGGCCACTTCCGCCTGCGACCACTCCGGCGGCACGTTCTCGGCGTGCGCCGGCACGGTCGTGCCGAGCACACACGCGGCGGCCAGCACCCCCACCACGACGAACCTCTTCAGCGGTGTCATCCTGTCCCCATCCATGGCCACACCGTATCGGTCGGGGCGGACATCGTGCCGCCCACGGGAGCATTACCGCTCACGGCTGCTCTGCAGGATCGGCTCAGTCGTCGTCGCTCGACACGAGGCGCGTGCGGATCGACAGCAGCTCGAACTCCGGCCGCTCGGCGAGGAAGCGCTCCACCCCGTCGAGCACCTCGCGCACGTGCCCCGCATCCGCCGCCACGCAGCTCACCCCGACGCCCGCCCGCCGGTGCAGGTCGAGGTGCCCTGTCTCGGCCACAGCCACACTGAACCGCCGCCCGAGCTCGGCGACGAGCGGGCGCACGTATCCGCGCTTCTCCTTCAGCGAGTGCACGTCGCCGAGCAGGAGGTCGGCCTCCAGCCATCCGATCCACATGCCGCGCATCCTCTCACGCACCCCGGGCAGCCGCGTGATCGATCCCGACCGGATGCCGCCACGCGGATGCGCGGCCTGCCAGGATGGAGGACGTGCTGACCGACCTCCCCCTCGAGCAGCTGTGGCAGTACCGCAGCGCGCAGACCACGCCCGACGACTTCGACACGTTCTGGGCAGACACCCTCGCCGAGTCTCGCGCCGCGGCGCCGGCCTCGATCGAGCTGGTGCGTGTCGAGCCGGAGCTGGCGTCGGTCGAGCTCTACGACGTGACGTTCCCCGGTTTCGCGGGCCAGCCGATCAAGGGCTGGCTGCGCGTGCCCGCCGGAGCGAGCGGCCCGCTGCCGACGATCGTGCAGTACATCGGCTACGGCGGCGGGCGGGGTCGCGCGTGGGAGAACCTCCTCTGGGCCTCGGCCGGGTTCGTGCACCTGCAGATGGACACCCGCGGACAGGGCGCCGCCTGGTCGGCAGGCGCGACCGGTGACGACCTCGGTCCCGCCGCAGCCGGCCCCCAGATCGCGGGTGTGATGACGCGTGGCGTTGACGCGCCCGAGGACTACTACTACCGGCGACTGATGACGGATGCGGTGCGCGCGGTCGACGCCGTCCGCACGCTCGACATCGTGGACGAGTCGCGGATCGCCGTGCTCGGAACGAGCCAGGGTGGGGGACTGGCGCTCGCGGTCGCGGGGCTGCGCGACGACATCGCGGCGGTCGCCGCGAACGTGCCCTTCCTGTCCGACTTCCCGCGGGCGATCGTGATCACCGACGCGCGTCCGTACCACGAGATCACGGAGTACCTCGCGGTGCACCGTGAGAAGACCGACCAGGTGCTGCGCACTCTGTCGTACCACGACGCGGTGTCGTTCTCGGCGCGCGCCTCCGCGCCGGCGCGATTCTCGGTGGCGCTGATGGATGTGGTCACGCCGCCGTCGACGGTGTTCGGGGCCTTCCACAGCTACGCCGGCGAGAAGGACCTCCGCGTGTGGCCGTACAACGGCCACGAGTCAGGCCAGGCCGACGAGGAGGCCGAGATGCTCGCCTTCCTCCGCACTCGCCTCGCCTGAGCCGCGCATGCCGCGCATGCCGCGCATGCCGCGCATACCCGGCGCCCGGCGCGCGGGCGGGCGCGGTCAGAACCGCAGGTACACCGGATCCTGGAAGACGGAGGGCGTCACGCGGACCAGCGGATCCGAGCCCTCGGGGATGAGGAACGCCACCGACAGCACCCGCGACTCGCCCGCGGGCAGCAGGCTGGTGTCGTCGAGCACGTACCGCGGGAGGTCGATGCCGAGGTCCTCGTCGTCGGGCGACACCATGGCGGTGACGATCTCGGCCGGATATGCCGAGGCCTCGCCCTTGTTGGTGATGGAGTAGGTCATCACGACCCACCGCTGCCCCGGCTCGGCGGTCTCGAAGTAGTTGCCGGATGCATCCATCTCCGACGCCACGACGCCGGAGTCGGTCTCGACGTCCAGGATCGTGTACGTCCAGTCCTCCAGCTCGATCGGGCTGCCGAGGGGCAGCGGATCGCTGATGCTCCCGAGGGTGGACTGCTGCTCGCTGATCGGCGATTCGACGGGAGCGGCGTTGTCGCTGATCGCCATGAGCCCCCAGAACACGCCGGAGGACAGCGCTCCGGCCATGGAGAGCGAGAGGCTCGCGATGGCGAGGCCCTTCTTCTGCCCGCGGAGCGCCAGGGCGACGACCGACAGCACGACACTGATCCCGAGCAGCAGCCATCCGATGAAGTTCACGTCCGGCAGGAAGGCCGTCGGCGCGCCCACGACTGCGAGCAGCAGCGCCACCAGGGCGAGGACGTTGAAACCGGATGCGGGCGGTGGCGTCGGCGGGCCGGGGCAGGGGTACCCGGGCGGCGGGGCGGGCTGTCCTGGCTGCCCGTACGGCGGGGGTGTGTACTGTCCGGGCTGACTCGGGTGCCCGTACGGCGGCGTCGGCTGCCCCGGGTGCCCGTACGCGGGTGGTCCGGGGCGCTCGGGCTGACTCGGGACGCCCTGCTCGCCCACCGGAATGTTCTCGGCCTGCCCGGATGCGGGCTCGGGCACCGGACCCGGCTGAGGGGCCGTCCCCCACGGCTGCTGACTCATGCCCACGAGCCTGCCACAACCAGTGGCGACCCCCCAGCAGACGATCTCATCCTCGCCCGTCGGCCCGTCGGCCCGTCGGCCCGTCGCCCGTCCGCCCGTCCGCTGGCCCGTCGGAAATGACAGTCGTGGTGGCCTTCCGCCGTCGAAGGCCGCTACGACTGTCACATCCGCGCCCGAGGGGCCGGGGGTGCTCGCGGCGCGGAGCCCGCGGGGACGACGTCGGGCCGCGTTTCTGACAGTCGTGGTGCCCTCCCGCAGTCAGAGCCCACCACGACTGTCAGATCCGCGCCCGAAGAGCGTGAGGCGCCCGGGTGCGGCGCCCGCGAGGGACGGCGTCGGGTCGACGGAATTGCCAGTCGTGGTGGCCTCCCGCCGTCGTAGCCCGCCACGACTGTCACATCCGCGCCCGCCGCATCCGCCCCGCCCGCTGAGCCTGAGAGACCGCCGGCGGGGAGTCCTCACCCCGCGGCGCTCACGACCGCACGGGCGGGGCGCACCTCCTCGATGGTGCGCATCCGCCGGACGGGGGAGAGGAGCACGGGCAGCGTCGCGACCGCCATGAGCGCCGTGCCGAGGAGCGCGGCGACCCACTCGCCCGCCAGGACGACGAGCCCACCGCCGGCGAGCGCGCCGATCGACAGCGCTCCCCAGGAGACGAGGCGGTAGGCGGCGTTGGCTCGTCCCCGCAGGTCGGGCGTGACCGCGAGCTGGCGGAGGCTGACCGCCTGGGAGTTGGCCACCCCGCATCCGGCGCCCGACACGAGCATGCCCAGTGTCAGCACCACCACGACCACGGTGAGGCCCGGCCCGGCAAGAGCGCGGGCCACCGCATCCGCTGCGGATCCGCCCCCGAACACCGCCCCCACGCCACCCGCGGCCGCGACGAGCGCGCACGTCCCCGCGATCGCGACGAGCGGCGCGGCGTTTCCGGCGAGCATCGATCCGATCAGCGATCTCCCGTATCCGAACCGCGCGGTGAGCCGTCGGCTCAGCGCGGCGCCGATGAAGGCGCCCGCCCCGCCCGCCATGAGCACGAGTCCGAGGATGCCCGGCCCGAGCCCCAGCGTCCGCAGCACCAGCAGCGAGAGCGCGAGCATGAACACCTCGTTGCCGAGGTTCCAGAGCGTCGCCTCGCCGACGAGCGCCCGCAGCACCCGATGCCGTGCGATCACCGCCATGCCCGCCCGCGCCTCGCGCACGGCGGATGCGCGTTGCCCTACCGCACCGCCCGCGCCGCCCGCCGCCCCGCCCGCGGTGCCCGCTGCCATCGCCCGCCCCTCCCTGACCGCCGATGCTCGTTTCTCGCCCCTCGCCGAGTTGCGCGAAAACGCCCTTCCCTCGCCCCGGGGAGGGCGCCTTCTCGCCGTTCGCTGCCGACCTTCCTCACCCTCCCGATGCCCGCCCTCGCCCCGGCTCGCCCGCGCCCCGCGCCCCGGCACGGGCTCCTCCACCCGCACTGACGCGATGAGCACCCCCGACGCGAGGTACCCCACCGCGTTCACGATGAGCGCGAACGGCGCCGTCAGCACCTGCACGAGCGCCCCGCCCGCGCCCGCCCCGGCCACGCCGATCGCGGACTGCGCGGCCGTGATGCGCGCGTTCGCGTCGATGAGCTGCTGCTCCTCGACGACAAGCGGCACGAACGAGAACTCCGCGAGCATGTACAGCACGGTGAGCGAGCCGAGCGCGGCGGCGGCGGCGATGAGCAGCGGCACGGTCAGCCATCCGAGCAGCGCGAGGGCGCAGGCGACGGCGAGGAGGATGCCGCGGCCGAGATCCGCGATCACGAGCAGCGGACGCCGGCGCCGCCGGTCGACGACGACCCCGAGCCACAGCGTCAGCAGCAGGTACGGCACGAGGAGTGCTGCGCGCACGAGGGAAAGCTCGGTGGCGGACGCGCCCAGCGTCACGAGCGCGAGCACCGGCACCGCGAGCTCCCCGATCTCCGCGCCGAGCCCCGAGACCGCCCCTGCGGTCCACACCCGCCGGAACGACTTCGACCGCCATGCGCTGGTAACTGTCGTCATGCAGATGAAGGTTACTGCGGCACCGTTGTTCCGCCAATGGCGGTTATGTGCTGGGATGGAGTGATGACATCCGACGTGGTCGCCCCGCATGCTCCCGGAGAGCTCGAGTTCGTCCGCGCCTTCGTCAACACCTGGGACATCGAGGACGATGTCGACCGTCTCGGCGACGAGGCGTCGTGGACGTCGTGGGCGGCCGACGTCGGTATGGATGCGGGCGGGTCGCCCTCCGCCGACGACCTCGCCGCCGCGCGCGAGCTGCGCGAGCGCCTTCGCGACGCGCTGCTCGCGAACCACGACCGCGCGCCCCTCCCGCAGCCGACGGCGGACGCGCTCAACGCCGCCGCCCGCCGTGCCGGGGTCGTGCCGAGGTTCGGCGCCGCGGGCCTGTCGCTCGAGGGCGCCTCCGGGGGGTTGGATGCGGTGACCGCTCGGGTGCTCGCCGCCGTCGCAGCCGCCCTGGTGGACGGCTCGTTCTCGCGCCTCAAAGCGTGCACGAACGACACCTGCCGCTGGGCGTTCTACGACCACTCCCGCTCCCGCACGGGCCAGTGGTGCTCGATGGCGGTCTGCGGAAACCGCGCGAAGCAGTCTCGCCACCGCGCCGCCGCCCGCGGCGCCGCGTCCTGAATTCGATCGACAGCGCCCTACGGCGATTGCTATCATAGCTGATATCACGATGAGGAGGCGGCATGGGAGCGATCGCGGTTCGGGGTCTGGACGACTCCCTTCTCGCTGCCCTCAAGGAACGGGCCGCAGCCCACGGGCGGTCGACCGAAGCCGAGGTGCGGGCGATCCTCGCGGATGCGGTGGCCTCACGCGGGTTCGCGCAGTCGTGGCTGGATGCCACCGAGTCGCTCCGAGGGGCGGATGTGGCCCTGCCGACGAGGTCTGCGGGGCGAGTCATCGAGCTGTGATCGTCCTCGACACGAACGTCCTCTCCGAGGTGGTGCGCGACGCGCCCTCACCTGCGGTCCTCGAGTGGATGCGCTCGGTCGACGAGACCACTGCTGTCACCTCCGTCTCGATCGCAGAACTGTCTTACGGCATCCGCCGCCTGCCGCGCGGCGCCCGGAGGGACGGTCTCATCGACGCTGTTGAGACGGCGCTGGCGAGGCATCCTGCGCTGGTGCTCGACTTCGACGAGCGCGCCGCACGCACCTACGGCTTCCTGCGGAGCGAGCGGGAGGCGATCGGCCGGCCCATTTCTGTCGAGGATGCGATGATCGCCGCCATCTGCTCCTGCCGGGGCGCGTCCCTCGCCACGCGCAACACGGCCGACTTCTCCGACCTCGGTCTGCACCTCATCGACCCATGGTCGGCCTCGCCTTCTCTCGACGGGTGAACCCGGCCCACGGCAAGCGTCGGCTGGCCTCCTGACCCTCGCCGGGGCCAGCGGAAACACGGTCCGGAAGCAGCTGGCGGCGCGTTCGGGGCAGTACGATCACATCCGTCCGGTCCGGCCGAGCCACCGGGCCGACGGGGGCGAGAAGAGGAGCCGATGACGCAGGACTACGGGGCGCAGCCGCCGATCGACGGTGCGGCGCAGCCTGCGATGCCGGGCGCACCGTTTGTCCCGATGCCCCAACCCATTCCGCTGCCCCCGCCTGGCTGGCACCCCGATCCCGAAGGCAGCGGACGCGACCGCTGGTGGACCGGGTCCGCGTGGAGCGACACCTATGCCAAGGCGCCTCCGCAGGGCTGGCTGTACCCGCCTTCCTACTACCGCTCGATGCGTCCCGGCCTCAACCGCGACGCGTTCATCGCGCGCTTGACCCTGCCGGCCGCGGGGCTCCTCATGCTCGTCGGCTTCGTGACGCTCATGGTCCTGAGCGCGACGAGGGCGGCAGCACCCAACCTCGTCGCCGGAGCCCTCACGTGCGTGGGCATTGCCGCGGTGGGCAGCATCGTCGCCATCGTCGCAGGGATCCGCGGGATCCGTGCAGCGGCCCGCCTCGGTGGCTTCGGGGTCTCGGTCTGGGCCATCGTCAGCGGTTCGATCGTCTTCATCTGGTGCCTGAGCATCCTCGGCTATGCCTTCATCCCGCTCGCCCTCGTGAGGTGAAGGGATCGGCGCGCCGAGGCCCTGACACGAGCAACCCGGACATGACGAAGGGGCGGATGGCCGAAGCCACCCGCCCCTGAGACGCAGAGCCCGCCCGCTTACGCAGCCGCAGGGAGCTCCGCGTCCGCACCCGCGCCGTCCGCGCCGGCGCCGTCCGCAGCATCAGCGGAAGCGCCCGAGCGCACCGACAGCGTCCCACCCGCCGCGCTGAGGCCGGAGGTCGCATCGATCGTGACGTGACCCCCATCCGTCAGCTCGCCTGACACGAGGAGGTCGGCGATCGCGTCGTCGACGTTGCGTTGGATCACCCGGCGCAGGGGCCGGGCGCCGAACTCGGGCTCGTAGCCCGCATCCGCCAGCCAGTCGACGGCGGCCGGGGTGACCGACACCGTGATCGACCGGGTCGCGAGCCGAGCCGACGTGAAGCCGAGAAGGAGCGACACGATCTGGCGCAGCTGCGCCTGGTCGAGCTTGCGGAACAGCACGATCTCGTCGATCCGGTTGAGGAACTCGGGCCGCATCGCCTCACGCAGCTTGCCCATCACGCGGTCGCGCAGCGCCTTCTCCGAGCCGAAGCCCGTCGTGTCGCCAGGAGTGACCGCGGTGAAGCCGAGCGCACCCGACCGGGAGGCCAGGAACTCGGATCCGAGGTTCGACGTCATGATGATCACGGCGTTGCGGAAGTCGACCGTGCGGCCCTGCCCATCCGTCAGGCGCCCGTCGTCGAGCACCTGCAGGAGCAGGTTGAACACATCCGGGTGGGCCTTCTCGATCTCGTCGAGCAGGATCACCGTGTACGGGTTGCGGCGCACTCGCTCAGTGAGCTGTCCGGCCTCGTCGTAGCCGACGTATCCGGGAGGGGCGCCGATCAGCCGCGAGACGGTGTGGCGCTCGCCGAACTCCGACATGTCGAAGCGGACCATCGCCGAGGCGTCGCCGAACAGTGACTCCGCGAGCGACTTCGCCAGCTCCGTCTTGCCGACGCCGGTCGGGCCGAGGAAGAGGAACGAGCCCACCGGGCGGTTCTGATCGCCCATGCCCGTGCGGTTGCGGCGCACGGCCTTGGCCACGGCGGCCACGGCGTCGTCCTGTCCGATCACGCGCTCGTGCAGCTCGGTCTCGAGTACGGCGAGGCGCTCGCGGTCGGCGTCACCGAGGCGCGAGGCTGGGATGCCGGTCGCCCGCGAGATGACGGCCGCGATCTCGGTGTCGTCGACGATCGGGTCGCCGGCGGAGCCGTTCTCGCGGGCCGTCGCAGCGGCGCGGCGCGCGACGGCGTCGTTGAGCTGCTGCTGCACGTCCTCGATCTCGTCGCGGATGCGCGAGGCCTCCTCGTAGTGCTCGGCCGCCACGGCGGAGTTCTTCTCCGCCTCGAGGGTCGCGAGCTGAGCGAAGAACGACGAGGTGTCGATCTCCTCGGCCCGCTTGCCGAGCTTCAGGCGAAGCCGGGCGCCGGCCTGGTCGATGAGGTCGATGGCCTTGTCGGGCAGGAAGCGGTCGGTCACGTACCGGTGCGAGAGCTCGACGGCGGAGCGGATCGCGGCGTCGGTGTAGGTGACGCCGTGGTGCTCCTCGTACGCGGGGCGCAGTCCGGTGAGGATGAGGACGGAGTCCTCGATCGACGGCTCGGGCACCGTCACGGGCTGGAACCGGCGCTCGAGGGCCGGGTCCTTCTCGATCTGGCGGTACTCCTTGAGCGTGGTCGCACCGACGAGGTGCAGCTCACCGCGCGCGAGGCGGGGCTTCAGGATGTTGCCCGCATCCATACCCTCGCCCGATCCGGACCCTCCGGCCCCGACCACGGTGTGGATCTCGTCGATGAACACGATCAGCTCGCTCTTGTGCGCGCTGATCTCGTCCATGAGCTTGGTGAGACGCTCCTCGAAGTCACCGCGGAAGCGGGTGCCGGCGAGCATGGCGGGCAGGTCGAGTGCGATGACGCGCTTGTCCTGCAGCTGCTCGGGCACGCTGCCCTCGACGATGGCGCGAGCGAGCCCCTCGACGATCGCGGTCTTACCCACGCCCGCCTCGCCCACGAGGACGGGGTTGTTCTTCGTGCGGCGCGAGAGGATCTCGACGGTCTGCTCGATCTCGTCGAGCCGCCCGATCACGGGGTCGAGGTCGCCCTCGCGGGCCATCTCGGTGAGGTCGGTGCCGAACTGGTCGAGCATCGGGGTGTCGGACTCCTGGTCCGTGCCCTGCGGGGTGCTGGTCTGCGTGTTCTGCCCTTCGTACTCGCCGTTCGCGCCGTTTGTGCCGTTCTGCCCGTCGCGCATCCCGGCCGTGAGGGCCTCGGGGGTGACGCCCGCGTTCTCGAGCACCTGCCCGGCGGGCGAGTCCTGGTTGATCACGAGCGCGAAGAAGAGGTGCTCGGGGTCGATGTAGGTCGATCCGGATGCGCGTGCCACCTGGTAGGCGTGGAACAGCGCGCGCTGAGCGGACGGCGTGATCGCGGGCGCGTTGGTGGTGCTGGCGCCCGTCTGGGCCTGGGGAAGCCGCTGGTCGGCGGCCTGAGCGATGCTCGCGGGGTCGATGCCGAGTCGGCGCACGGCGTCGCTCGCCGGCTGCTCGGTGACGATCGTGCGAAGGATGTGGAGCGCGTCGAGCTCGTTCTGTCCGTGCTCGAGCGCGAAGCGGCCGGCCTTGGCCAGAAGCTCCTGGGTGCGCCGCGTCATGTAGCGGCTGATGTCGATAGAGCGCTGCTGCGATCGCGCGGCGCGCTCGCCCTCGAGGTAGCGGGCGAGGAACTCGTCGAACGAGTTGCTGCCGCCCTCTTCGGGTCCGAAGTTCTCGGGCACGTGTCCTCCTGCGTTGAAACTTGAGTGCCTTACGCTCAAGTACAACGCGTGGGGGAGGCTGCTATTCCCGAGGGTCAATACGGCCCCCGACTGCTGCCACAGGGCTGCAGTCGATCGATCAGGCGTACAGGCGAACTGCGCTCCGAATTGACTCGGCGTGCTCGTAAATGTCGTCCAACGCGTCGATTGGGTGCCGAGTCTCCACCTTCTCCGCGTCGAACAGACCGAGGTACTTCTGCTTCTTCCCGTTGAAGTGCAGGCGCGCGATCGGCTTGCGGTTGTTGTCGTCGAGGAGGATCGCGAAATACGACTTCGCGTCGCGGTGGACGACCCGGTGTGGCTTCACTTCGGCGCACGCGATCGCTTTCACGATCTGGTACCCCTCGAGCTCCTCGAGCGTGGTCTCGATCTCGGTGTCCCGATCGAGATCGCTCTCGACCACGGGCTGGCTCTGGATCGCCTCGGCTGCGGCCGGTCCGGAGGAGACGGGGAGTGCCGTGGCCCCAAGAGCTGTCTTCAGCCGATCATTGACCTGCTCGGTGAGGAACTGCTTCGACGCCTTCGCGACTAGTGTCGAGAACTGCTCGCGCACCCTCTGGGTGAATGCCCCGTCGTAGACGCGGCTCGTAAAGAATTTCACCCATTCGTCCGATGGCTCTCTGAACTGCCCAGCGATCTCCCGCTTGAGGGCGCCCACGTACTTGAGTTCTTCGGCTCCGCTGATGATCGAGTCGAGGTCGAACGCGTCCTTTGTGAGCTTCTTCAGCTCGGACACGAGGGTCTCGTCGATGTCCGCGAGGTCGAGAACCAGGAATGGCTTCTCGTCCATCCGGTTCGGCGCATCGAGGTCGGTGTAGAAGTTATAGACCTCCCCGTTCGTGAGCACCGCGATGCGCGCATTCGTGACGCCGAAGTACCGGAAAAGCTGACTGGCGTGCTCGATCCTCAGCTGTCCTGTCGAGCTTTTGCATTCGATGAGGATTTGAACCTCACCGTCGCGCATGATCGCGTAGTCAATCTTCTCGCCGCGCTTGACGCCGACGTCCGCCGTGAATTCGGGTACGACCTCGAGCGGGTTGAACACGTCATACCCCAGGATCGTCGAGATGAATGGCATGACGAATGCGTTCTTCGTTGCCTCTTCGGTCTGGATTGCGTCTCGCTGGTTCTGCACCTTGGTTGCAAGCGCGGCGAGTCGTTCTTCGAACTCCATTGTCGGTCCCCCTCGGACTTCCCCTTAGCAAGACGATAGGTCAATGCGCCGACATTGATGCTGTCGCCGGCTACCCCATTTCGGGAGGGGTGCCGCTCGGCCGGAGGGCGTTCCTCCTTTGGCTCGTTTGAGCGACTGATAGGTTGACGCTATGGCGTCGACCACCGTGATGACGGAACTCGAGACGTTCGCTGGGGAGCGGGACTGGGCGCAATTCCACACACCCGAGAACCTCGTGAAGAGCATCTCCATCGAAGCCGGCGAGCTCCTCGAGTGCTTTCAGTGGAATCCCGACGCCGATCCGGAGCGGGTGACCGACGAACTCGCGGACGTCCTCACCTATTGTCTCCTCTTGGCCCAGCGCCTCGGGGTGGACCCTGACCAGATCGTGCTCGACAAGCTCGCGAAGACGCGGGAGAAGTATCCGGTGGACAGATCGCGGGGGCGGTCCACGAAGTATGACCAGCTCTGACATTCGCAAGCTGCCGTTCTCGCGGACGGCGATCAGCAGGTGGGCGCCGAGCGATCACCGCAATTCGAACTGGCCCGTCGTCTACATCCTCGACGGTAAGAACGACCCCAAGCGTCGTGGACGTGACGGCGCCAAGCGCGAGGTCTACGTCGGCGAGTCCCTCAACGTCGCGGCCAGGATGCGCCAGCACTTCGAGTCAATCGACAAGAGCCGGCTGTCGAGCCTCCGCAAGATCGTCGACGACACGTTCAACAAGTCAGTCTGCCTCGACCTCGAGTCATACCTCATCCGAATGCTCGCCGGCGATGGCAGCTACGAAGTCCTCAATCGCAACGACGGGATCGTCGATGCCGACTACTTCGATCGCGAGCGGTATCGAGCGTCGTTCCGCGAGATCTTCGAACGGCTGAAGCTCGACGGCGTCTTCACCCGCGGCATCCACGAAATCGAGAACAGCGACCTCTTCAAGCTCTCACCGTTCAAGTCGCTCACGTCCGAGCAAGCGATCGCCGTTGACGGCGTGCTCCGTGGACTCTTCGCTGACCTTGCCAGCGGGAACAGCAGTACGACGGTGCTGCAGGGTGACCCTGGGACCGGCAAGACGGTGGTAGCGATCTACCTTCTCAAGCTCATCGTCGACATCCAGAGCTCGACATTCCTTGAGGAGCTCGACAGTGATTCGTTCTTCTCCGACTTCTTCACAGACGCGCACCGGGACGCCCTGAAGGGCTTGAACATCGGAATGGTCGTTCCTCAGCAGTCGCTGCGGGAGTCCATCAAGCGAGTCTTCCGAAAGACGCCCGGGTTGCACCCGGAGATGGTGATGACCGCCTTCGACGTGGGGCAGTCGCCCGTCGACTTCGACCTGCTCATCGTCGACGAAGCCCACAGACTCAATCAGCGGGCAAACCAGTCGTCGGGTGTGCTGAACAAGAAGTTCGGTGACATCAACGTGCAGCTCTACGGCGTGGACGACACGTCGATGACACAGCTCGACTGGATCCGGGCCAAGAGCCGCCACCAGATCTTCCTGCTCGATGCGGCGCAGAGCGTGCGACCCGCGGATTTGCCGACCGCGATACTGAACGACCTCGTCGCTGGCGCGAAGACGAGCGAGAGGCTTTATCCGCTCGCCTCGCAAATGCGCGTTCGGGCAGGGGATGACTACATTGAGTACGTCCGGAGCATGCTGCGTGCTGGCCCGGCAGAGCGGCCGAGCGTAGCGGTATCGCCGCAGTCCTTCGGTGACTATGACTTGCGCCTGTTCGACGACATTCGGCACATGCGGGCGGAAATTGAGCAGCGTGACTTCGAGGTCGGACTGTCACGAATGGTCGCCGGATTCGCCTGGAAATGGAAATCAAAGCGGGATCGCTCCGCGTTCGACATTGAGATCGACGGCCTCGAGCTGCGCTGGAACAGTACGCAGGTCGACTGGATAGCGTCGCGGGAGTCGCTCAGCGAAGTCGGGTCGATCCATACCGTGCAGGGATACGACCTCAACTATGCCGGCGTCATCATCGGGCCTGATCTCCGCTGGGACGAGGACGCTCAGCGGATTGCCGTGAACCGGAGCTCGTACTTCGACAAGAAGGGCAAGGAGGACAATCGCGCACTGGGCGTGACCTACGGCGACGAGGATCTGCTGCGGTACGTGCAGAACATCTACGCAGTGTTGCTCACGCGAGGGATCCGAGGCACCTACGTCTACGTTGTCGATCCTGCGTTACGCGCGCACCTTGCTCGCTTCATTCCTGCCGGTTGATCCGTTGGTGGGAGGTGACGTCTCGGTGAACGAGACTCAGGTCGTCCTCGTCGTGGCAGGGGTCTTCTTTGGACTGCGATTTCTCGGGCGTCGAACCGATTTCGGCCGACGTGGGGCCGGCGAAGCTCGAGGCCATCGCCACCCCTCGATCGATCGACTAGCCGAAGAGCTTGATCGTCTCTAGTCGGCGGTCTCCGACACTGACAATGAACGGAGCCTCAAGCGCCGCACGACGGAAGATCGCAGCCTCGTGCAGAAGAAGACGTGCCGCCTTCTGCGCTCCGGTGAGCTGGTTGCTTCCCAATGCGAACACTCGGGCCCCAGCAGCGATGACCGTTCTGGCTTCTGCCGGCCGCTTCGCTATCGCCTTGTCGCCTGTCAGCAGCACCTCGCCCCCGGCTGTCGCATCCTGAATCCAGTCGATGTCGGCGAGAGCCTGTGCCGACACCGCTCCGTAGCGCTCGCGCATGCTCACGACCGCCCACCCGGCGGCGCGGAGCGCTCCTGGGACGTGATGATCCCCCAGGCTGCGATCGGTTAAGAACCGCAGTTCGGGAGTGGGCATGTTCAGGCAGCGGCCAGCGCAAGGTTCTCGACGGCGGGAGCCGGGATGTCGTAGTCGGCTGCGACATCCACGATCGTCTCGCCCGCCGCGATCCGCGCGAGTACGTCTTCGACGCGGATGCCGTACTCGGTGAGGGTCGGGCGTCCGAAGTTGATCTGCGGGTCGATCGTGTACTCCGCGCCAGACGCGCGTGGCACCCGAATCTGGCCGATGAAGCCATTGCGGTAGTCGACCTGCTTCAGATGCTCGCGGACGATCTCGCCGAACGTCGTCTGGCCGTTTCGCACGACGACGAGCCTGTTGTCGTCGAATGCGGCGTCGCGCTGTCGGAGATCCCAGAGGATGTCGGCCCCGTCTGTCTTGAGACGGTCGCTCGCCAGGGCATGGTCGAGTCCGATCTGAGTCCGGAGCTGTTCGAGCGCAGGGCGAATGCGTGCGACAGGGACTCCGGCTCGCGCGAAGGCGCGCACGATCCACGCCTCGGCGAGGCCGATGAAGGGAACTGTGTACCCTCGGCCCGGTCGGTCGATCGTGATGAACCCCTGCTTGCGGTTGCCCGCGGCGGTCTCGTAGCCGGTCGCCCAGTGGTTGAAGGTGGAGGCGGGCATGCCGAGCATCCCAGCGGCTTCGCTCTGCGTGTACAGAGGGTTCAACAGTGACTGATCCACGAGGTACCTCCCTCCATCACCTCGATTAACGCGCTTCCCGGACACCACCGCGGGGGCTCGCGATCAAGCCAGAGAGTAGCCGAGAGCGTGCCGGCTGGCGATGCTCGGCGGCGTCATGTGCATAACCTTCCTGCCAGACGCGGTTGTGGACGAGCCGAGTGATCGGCAGTGCAGCTACAGGACGCTGACGGCATCGCGCCTACCCACAGAGGACCACTGCGAATGCCCCCGAGGATGTTCGCGTCTGAACCACCTTGCCGTCGACCGAGATCTCGCATGTGATCGACCCGCTCCATGCGTCGCTTTGCGCGCTCACGGTGCCGCGCTCGTAGGCGCCGGGCGCGGACGATCGGACGAAGGTCGTCGACCAGGGCAGCGCCGCATCGTTCGCTTGCTGGATCGAGAAGGAGCCCGGGGCGGACCACGTGATGAGGCCAGTGCCGGACGTGCCCGTCACGGTGAAAGTCACCTCGTGCCCGGCTTGAACGTCCACTCTCGACCCGTAGGGCACCATGGTTCCCGGCGCTGTCGACTGCCCGAGAACCGACCCCGAACTTACGACTCCGAGTCCTCGGGAGGAGAGACCCGCTTGATTGAGCGCCTGCTTTGCCTGATCGATCGGCAGCCGCATGAGGTCCGGTACCGTCACAGACGGCCAGGCGAGCGTGACACCTAGCGGGCTGCCAGGACTGGCAAGCGTCGCCGGCGACACCGATTGGGACAGCACGGACCACGTGCTCGAATCGCCGAGACCAGCTGCCAAGGCATCCTTCTCGTCGTATCCCCAGTAGCTCGCCTCGAGTTCGTCGAGAGACGGGGTGAAGCCAGGAGGCAGCTCACCGCTCCACGCCGTCTCGAATGTCGAGGAGCGCAGTAGGCCGGCATCGTGAATGGCGGCCTGAGCAGCGGCGTAGGTCATTCCGGTCAGGTTGGGTACCTGTGCAAGGGGGATCCTCACGGTCAGAAGTACCTCTGACCCGGCAACGGCCGTCTCGTCAGGACCTGGGCTCGACGTGACGACTGTCCACGTGCCGACGTCGAGATTCGGGGGCAGATCGAAGGCAGTTCCAGTCAGCGGAGGAGCGGCCTCCAAGCCGAGCTCTTCGGCGGCAGAGCTCAGCACCTGCGGGTCGACGTCGGTGGCCACGCCCGCTCCGGACTTACCCGATTCGTGGACAGGAAGGATTCCAAATGCGGCGTGACCCTCGAGCCCGTGCTCCTTGAGATCGCCCAGCGCGTTCTGCAGCGGCTTTCCTTCAATCGAAGGTAGCTCGATGTGGTCAAGCTCGAAGTCGTACGCGACCGAGGACCCCGGGAACACTCGTTCACCCGCGGCTGGGACTTGCGAGGTGATGGTCGTGAACGCGGCCAGGTCGTCGGCGGGCGTGGTCGACGCGGAGAACGAGAGTGCTCCAGACGAGGAAAGTCCGTTGACCTCCGAGACGCTCAGACCGATGAGCGTCGGCACTGTGACCTTCTGTGCCTCGACTATGCCCCACGTGCCGAGGGACAACGCAGCGATGCATGCGACTAGCGCTCCGCCGGCGATAGCTCTGAATCGTGGATGGCTTTTCACAGCGTTCCATCGCGAGCGGCCGCGAGACGGCGTCTGAACTCCATCTGACTCTTTGGACATCGATCGAACCCCCTACAGATCCCCAGCGTGACGATAGGTCACTCCGGCTGTCGGCGTCGCTCCCCAGTTGGAGTGACGTCAGAGCCCGTCATCAAGGCGAAGCAGGGGAGGCGGTGGCTCCCGCGGAGGATGGCGAGCATCTATCGGGCGTGCGCAGGCTCGTCGGGAACACCCCACCCGAATCCGCCGTTTCCCCCCTAGTTCGCCGCAGGAGCGCGCCACGAGAATGCGGAGTGGTCGCGCACCGCGACCGACCCGTGCCCTCCGTCGACAGGACGACCATGCGCCTCCGTGCTCCCGCCACCGCCGCCGCCGCGGCGGCCCTCGCCACCTGCGCGATCCTCCTGCCCGGGGCGGGCGCGTCGGCCGCCGACCCGATCCCCCCCGCTGCACTTCGTGGACGGGGTCGCGGGGTCGGGTGGGCCAGGCAGCTCCGTGACGGCGATGGCGATCTCCACCGACGGCAGTACCGGGTACGTCGTCGACGGGTCCAGCCGCATCCGCATCTTCGACACCGCCACTAACACCGTGACGGGTCAGTCGTTCGACTTCGCGGGCATCGGGGTCGGGCTTCCGGTCGACGTGGCCGTGCCCGTCGATCGGGACGAGGTCGACGTCGCCACCTCGAACGGGTGGATCATCCAGCTCAACCCCGACGGCACGCAGCTCGCGACCAACGGACTGCCCGGGACGGCGCTCGCGGGGTTGGCCACGGTGGAAGGTGGGGCCACCGTGGTCGCGTCCCCCGCGGAGGCCGACCCCACGCGTCTCCTTCGGTTCAACCTCGGGTTGTCCGTGTCGCCGATCCCGTTCGCCCCCGACACGCCCACGACGCCCGCGCCATCGTCTCTCGCGCGGATCGCAGCCGGGCCGGGCACCGGGTTCGACAACGACGTGCTCGCCGCGGGGACCGCCGACGGCTCGGGTGTGCTCTACGTCTTCGACAGCCCGTTCTCTCTCGGGGCAGGCGTTCACGATCCTGCTGCCCGGGACCAGCTCGGCCGGCGACGTGGTGATCAGCCCGTCCGGAGACCAGGCGCTCGTCACCGCGCCCGCCGCGAAGAAGGTGTTCCTCGTCGACCTCGATCCTCTGTCGTCCGGATTCGGCACCATCACCGCCACCATCGACCTCCCGCACCTCGCCGTCGCGGCGGCCTGGGCGCCGAGCGGCGGGCGGGCGTACGTCGTGGGCGACAACGGCGTCGCGACGATCGACACGGAGGCGGGCACGCTCGCATCCGACGTGCTCGTCGACACGGCCGACGCGGCCGCCGTCGTCTCTTCGCCCAGCGGCAACCGCGTGTGGACGGGGGATGCGGAGGGCAGCGGGGGGATCGGGCTGCTGTCCGCCTCAGACGCGGCCGCTCCGCCCAGCGCGGTGGGCACGGTGGGGGAGGCGTTCTCGGATGCGTTCGGCGCTGTGCGCTTCGACCTCCCCGTGACGTGGAGCGTGCAGCCGGCGCTGCCCGACGGGCTCTCGTTCGACCCGGTGACCGGGGTCGTGTCGGGGACGCCGTCCGTCGCCTCGGCGGCGACGGAGTACACGGTCACCGCGTCGTCCAGCGATGGGGATGCGGTGCCGGTGACGTGGTCGCTCACGGTCAGCGCGGCCGCGGTGCCCGTGCCGTCACCGGGGCCGAGCACTCCGGGGACCGGTGGGGCTGGGGTCGGAGCAGCGCCATCCGGCGGGCGCGGTTCGCTGGCTGCGACCGGTGCGGATGCGGGGCCTGGGCTGGCCATCGGCGGGCTGCTCCTCGCAGGTGGGCTGGGTGTGTGGGCATCCGCGGCGCGACGACGGGTGGCCCGGCGCGGGTGAGGCGTCCGCCGTGCGACGATCGTGCTCGCGCAGTTCGTCCACTGCGGCGTTGCAGCGTCGAGTGCTCATCGTGGACACGATCGAGCGCGACATCGGGCGCATTTCGAGCAGCGGATGGCGCAGGGGTGCTGCGGGGGTGTCCCGCGCGCATCGCGCTTGGTCGGCGCGGCTCCTCCGCTGGCGCGGTGGCGTGTTCGAGTGCTCACTCCGCACGTGATGGGGCACGGGATCGAGCCGATCGTGAGCAGCGGATGGCGCTGGTGCCTCCGCGAGGGGGACCCACGAGGACCTGACGCGGTCAGCGTCTCTCGTTCACCACCGCATCCGCGCCAAGCATGGCCGCGGGAGGTGCATCCGCCCACTCGAGCGTCACCGCGGCGAGCGCCGTGCGGGAGGGGAGCCCCAGCCGCTTCAGCGCGGCGGCGAGGTGCCGCTCCACCGTCTTCTCGCCCACCCCCAACGCGGCGCTGATCTCCGCGTTGCGGCGGCCGGCAGCTGCGAGCGAGGCCACCTCGCGCTGGCGCGCGGTGAGCACGCGCGCATCCACCGCCCGCTGCCCGCCGAGCACGCCCGCCGCCTGCGCGCGTGTGTGCGAGTCCGTGATGCGGAGGATGTCCTCGACGTGGGTCTGCACGGTCCGCGCCGAGAGGAACAGCACCTGCCCGATCGCCGCATTGCTGTGGCCCTCGACGAGGAGCGTCGCCACCGCCCGCTGGCGCGGGGTCATCACCGACCGGTCGCCGCGGAGGCTCGACGAGCCAGACGCAGGCACCGTCGCGAGCTCGCGCCAGTTCCTCGCCGCGACCGCGCGGACCGCCTCGTTGCCCGTGGCGTCGGCCTCGCGGGCGATGCGGAGGAAACGGGCCGCCGCCTCCGCCGGCGCGTTCGCGGCGAGGGCGCTCGCCTCGATGAGGAGTCCGCGCAGCACCTCGGTCGAGGCCCCCGCGCTCTCGTCGAGGCGGACGGACGCGGCGGCCAGCGCCTGCGCCTCCGCCAGCCGTCCCGCCGACAGCGCCACCGCCCCACGCGCTCGCGACACCGACGACGCCGCGACCGCGTAGCGCGCGAGGGCCCCCGTGCTGCGCAGCAGGACACCCGCGCGGTAGCGGTCGCCGCGGGCGAGCGCGGCCTCGATGAGCACCTCGGCGGCGAAGGCGCGGTCCCACACCTTGCAGCGGTCGAGGTTCGCGCCGGCGGCCGACACGAGGAGCGCCGCCGCCCGCTGCAGCTGCCCCATGTTGCGGAACGCCCACGCCACATACAGGCAGGCGCCGACGGAGAGGTAGTTCACGTTGCCGCGAGTCCGCGTGAGGACGGTCTCGGCGAGCGCCGCCGAGCGGTCGCGGTCGCCCGTGACGGCGGCTCCGTAGCAGCCGATCGCCAGGAGGACGGTCATCGCCCGGGGCGGCACGACGGATGCGCGCTGCTGGAATCCCTGCGCGATCGCGATCACCTCGTCTCGCCTGCCGTGGAACGCGGCACTCCGCGCGGCCAGCAGTTGCAGGGCGACGGCGGCGCCCTCGGCCCCGGGCCGTTCCGGTGGGGCGTCGACCTCCTCGTCGAGGGCGACCTGCCCGGGGGCCAGGCCCGCGGCGGCGATCAGCGCATCCGCCTGCTCGAACGCGCCCGAGCTCAGGGCCGCCTCGGCGAGGAAGTAGCGGTGCAGGAGGGCGTGGGCGTCATCCTCGACAGGGAGGTCTGGAGTCGAGAGGCTCACGGCATCCGGATCGGTGCCCGCCGCACCTCCATCCCCGCCCGCGCCGGTGTGGGCCGCCCCATCGCGTCCCGCCATCGCCTGCGCCATGGTCGCCGCTGCGCGCGACAGCCGCTGCACCGTGGGCGCGCATCCGGCACCGTCACGTGCGGCCTGCGCCGCGAACCGCGCTGCGCGGTCGAACTCGCACGCGATCACCGCCGCGATGGTGGCCGCGATGCCGTAGAGCGCCCGATCCGCCGGATGCGCGCTGTCGGCGAGGGCGGACTCGATCCGGGCGAGGTGCTCGGCCGCGTCGCCGTTGAAGACGTCGAGCAGTGCGGCGTCGACGCACGCCCACGCGGGTTCGCTACCGTCCACGAGCAGCACGCGCCCATCATCGTGGATGCGAGCGCTGAAGGGGAGGGCCTGAACGCATCTCGATGTGTGGATGCAACGCGATTCCGCCGAAACCCGCACCCGGCCGGTCGGTGCGGTGCAGACCGGTGCGGGGCGGTGTGGCGTCTCAGGCGGCGGTCAGCGCTGCGGATCCCGGGTTGTACTTCGGCCGTGTCCACCGGCTCATCGACGTGTTGTGGAAGGCGGCGATCCGCCACCCCTCCGCCGTGCGGACGAGGGTGAACGTCTGGAGCTTGTCGAGCTCGATCGCCTCCGGATCGGTGTCGATGCCGCCCGCGGTCAGCACGCTCACCGCATCCGCCCCGAGCACCTGCACGGCGAGGGGCTCGACGCGCAGCCGGGTGCCGGCCTGCCACTTCGTGAACACGTCGCGGTGGTTCTCGGTGATGGCCTCGCGGCCGAGGAGTGCGTCGCCGAGGAAGATCACGTAGGTCGCGTCGTCGGTGAACAGGGCGCCGAAGGCGTCGGCGTCACCCGCATCCCATGCCTCGAGGTAGGCGGTGAGGATGCGATCCACGGCGTCGTTCGCCTCGGCGATGGTCAGAGTGTGGTTCGTCATCGGAGTCTCCTCTAGCGTCGGAATCGGTGCAGCAGGATGCGGTCACTCGACGTCGGCGACCGCGGTGCGGGGCAGCAGCGGCACGACGAGGAGGCAGACGGCGAGGATCGCGAGCAGGACGATCAGGGTCGCCGACACGGCGCCCACCTCGCCGCCGGGCAGCAGCGTGAGGAAGATGCTCGTGACGAGTGCCGAGCCGATGCCGTTGGCGACCTGCTGCACGGCGCTGAGCGACCCGCTGGCGGAGCCCGCCTCGTGCGCATCCACGTCGCCGAGCGCGGTGTTGAAGATGGAGCTGAAGCAGATTCCGGCGCCCAGGCCCATGAAGAGAGTGGCGATGGCGAGCTGCCACCAGGTCAGGTCGGCTCCGGTGGCCGTGACGAACGCCAGCATCAGGCCGACGCCGACGAGGATCGCGCCGAGTCCGAGCACGACCAGGCGACGGGCGAGCTTGACGATCAGCGCGGCGGCAATGCCCGATCCGCCCATGATGCCGAGGGTGAGGGGGATGAGGCTCAGCGACGTCTGAGTGGGGGAGTAGCCCAGGCTGAGCTGAAGGAAGAGCGAGATCACATACATCAGGCCGCTGAAGCCGGCGAAGACGAGCAATCCGACGACGAGCCCTGCGGTGAATCCGCGGTTCGCGAGCAGGGTGCGGGGCAGCAGCGGATCCGATGTGCGTGCCTGTCGCCAGACGAAGCCGGCGAAGACCACCGCGCCGACGGCCAGGGCGGTGATCGCGAGGGGCCCCCATCCATCGCTCGAACCCTCGATGAGACCGAACAGCACGCCGAAGAGGGCGGCGACGAGCAGCACGCTGCCGAGGACGTCGATGCGTGTGGCCGGCCGCGGCGCGACACGCGGCAGGAACTTCACCGCCATGCCCAACGCGACCCCGCCGAGGACGAGGTTGATGAGGAAGACCGGACGCCACTCGAGACCGAACAGGTTCGCATCGATCAGCAGGCCGCCGAGGATGGGGCCCGCGACCGCGAACACGCCGAGCATCGGGGCGAACACGCCGAACGCCTTCTGCAACGCGGGCTTCGGGAAGGTGGCCGTCATGATCGCCATGCCCTGCGGGATGAGGAAGGCGCCGAAGACGCCCTGCGCGACGCGGGCGCCGATCAGCATCTCGGGCGACAGTGCCAGGCCGGCCGCGGCCGAGGCGGCGACGAAGCCCGCCATCCCGATGAGGAAGGTGCCGCGCTGCCCGAACTTGTCACCGATGCGGCCACCCAGCACGAGGAGCGAGCCCAGCGCGAGGGCGTAGGCGGCGCCGAGCCACTTGATGACGCTCTCGTCCGCGCCGAGGTCGGCGACGATCGAGGGCGCCGCGATGTTGGTGATCGTCGAGTCGATGAGGTCCATCGCGTCGGCGAGGAGCACCACGATCAGCGTCAGCCAGACGCCCTTGGTGGTCAACGTCGGTGTCGGCGTCGTCATCTGTGTGCTGGTCACGGTCGTCCCTCCGTGCATCCGATCGGATGCCACGAACAGCATCGTAACGAACATGTTCGTCACGATCAACCGCTACGGTGGAGACATGGCCCGACCAGAACCGATCAGCCGACGAGATCGGCCCGCGAAGCCCCCTCTCTCGCGTGCCGCGATCCTCGATGCGGCGGTCGCGATCGTGCAGCGCGACGGGGCCGGTGCGCTCACCATGCGCCGTCTCGCGACTGAGCTCGACACCGGGCCGGCGTCGCTCTACGTCTACGTCCGCAATACGACGGAGCTGAATGCGCTGCTCATCGACCGGTACCTGTCGGAGCTCGACCTCTCATGGGATGGGCGTGAGGCCTGGCGGGATCGGCTGCAGCGGGTGGTGGATGACTACGCCGCTCTGCTCGCCAGTCAGCCCGGACTGGCCACGGCGGCGCTCACGACCTGGCCGGATGGGCACCACTACCTCGACCTGCTCGAGCTGCTGATGCGGCTGCTCGCCGCGGCGGGCGTCGACACGGAGGCGGCGGCCCGCGGGGTGGACCTCCTGCTCCAGCACGCCACCGCATCCGCCGCCGAGTGGGCGGCTCACGCGACACCGGCGGGCCAGGAGCTCGCCGACCTCACGGAGACGCTGGAGTCCGCGACCGCGGAGCGGCATCCGACGCTGCACGCCGCGGGGGCGGCGGTGTTCACCTCGGGGACGCCGGAGGAACGGACGCGGTGGGCGACCACGGCGATCGTGAACGGGATCCTGGAGAGCGGGCGGGGGTAGGGGCTCCGGGTGGTGGGCCTGCGGCGCGTGCTGGCGTCGCCACCTCGCGCGGGTGGGTTCGAGTGCGGGCGGCGTTCGAGGGCTCGCTACCCCAGCGCTGACGCGGCCGCGCGGAGGTCCGCCAGTGCGGCGAGCGCGTAGGGGGCGAGCGTGTCGTCGTCGCCCCGGTCGGCTTCCGACCAGTGGGCGTAGCCCTGCTTGAAGGCGAGCACACCCATCTCGGCGGCCAGGTGTGCGACCGGCTTCGCCACGCCGCGCTGGAGGAGCGCCTCGCTCATCGCGGCGGCCATCCCCACGCTCTTGAGCGCGTCGCGCTCCTGCAGCTCGCCGCTCGCGGCGACGGCGGCGCGGATGCGAGGGCCGAGATCACGGTTGGCGGGCCCCATCATCGCGGACGCCCGCTCGAGGCCGGAGGCCACCGCGTCGATCGCCGAGGCGTCGGTGGGCGCGACGGCGATGCCCTCGGCGAGGAGTGTGCTGAGCGCTTCCTGCCCGGCGACGAGCAGCTCCCGCTTGTCGGGGAAGTGGCGGAAGAACGTGCTCTTCGTCACGCCGGCGCGCTCGGCGATCTGCGCCACCGTCGTGTCGTCGTAGCCCTGCTCGGTGAACAGCTCGACCGCGGCGACGACGAGGCGCTCT
The DNA here is from genome assembly GCF_042699995.1 of Cnuibacter sp. UC19_7. Lineage (GTDB taxonomy): Bacteria > Actinomycetota > Actinomycetes > Actinomycetales > Microbacteriaceae > Cnuibacter. The sequence goes on along the minus strand of NZ_CP170560.1, from coordinate 1,837,270 downwards.
CGCGCACCCGGCTCCCATCGACCCATGAGGCGATCTTACGTGATGGGACAAATGTCCCATCACGGGTGTACGGTGATGGGACAAAAATCCCATCACTTGATCGGAGTCTCCATGTTCGTCTTCGTCACCGGCGGAACCGGCACGATCGGCACCGCCGTGGTCGCCGAGCTGCTCTCGCACGGCCACACCGTGCTCGCCCTCGCCCGTTCGGACGCGTCCGCCGCCGCTCTCACCGCCGCCGGAGCGACACCGCTGCGCGGATCGATCACCGACCTCGACGTGCTGCGCGAAGGTGTCGCCCAGACCGAGGGTGTCATCAGCCTCGCCTTCGGCCACGACCTCGACGCGCCCGGCGCCCTCGAGCGCAGCATCGCCGAGGAGGCCGCCGCCATGGAGGCACTCGGCACCGCACTCCTGGGAAGCGGACGGCCGATCGTGACCGTCTCGGGCACCCCCTGGGTGGAGGGTCGACCCTCGACCGAGCAGGATCCGCTGCCCGAGGTCGGTCCGGTCGCCGGACGCTCGCGCTCGGTGAACGCGCTGCTCGCCCTCGCTTCGCAGGGCGTCCGGGCCTCGGCCGTGCGGATGCCGCGCACCGTCCACGAGAACGGTCGAGGTGGATTCGCGGGGCTGCTCACCGAGGCGGCTCGCGCCCGCGGTGCGGTCGGGTACCCGGGCGACGGCGCTCAGCGCTGGCCGTCGGTACACGCGCGCGATGCGGCGTCGCTGTTCCGCGTCGCCCTCGAGTCGGCGCCCGCGGGGACCGCGTGGCACGCGGTGACGGATGAGGGGATCGCGGTGCGCGACATCGCTGCGGTGATCGCGCGGCGGCTCGGGATGGAGACGGAGCAGGTGCCCGAGGAGGAGTTCGGGCCGTTCGGGCCCATCTTCGCGATGGATCAGCCCGCGTCGAGCGCTCGCACGCGGGAAGAGCTGGGGTGGACGCCGACGCACCCGGGGCTGCTGGAGGATCTCGAGAACCTCGAGTCGTGAAGCGGTTCCACTGGTCGGGCGGGTATGTGGAGGGCTCTCGAGTACCTCGGTCTGTGGGGCGGCTCCGCTGGTCGGGCGCGCGTGGAGGTTCTCGAGTACCTCGGGCCGTGGGGCGGCTCCGCTGGTCGGGCGCGCGTGGAGGTTCTCGAGTACCTCGGGCCGTGGAGCGGCTCCGCTGGTCGGGGGCGTGTGTGGAGGTCCTCAAGTACCTCGGGCGGTGAGGGGCTTCGCCGGAGGGGCGCGGGTGGAGGATCTCGAACTTCGAGTCGGCACAGGGCCTTGCAGGTCGGGCGCGAGCGATCGACCTACCTCGGCTGCCTGGGGAGGCGGACGGGCTAGAAGGGTGCATGTTCGGGGAGTGGTTGTGGGATGCGGATGCGTGCGAGGAGGGCTCGGCCGCGTGCGGTCATGGCCGGCCCGGGGTCCGGTTCAGGTTGGGGTTCGGGCGTCCCCGAGTCGGATTTGGGCTCGTGGGGGTCTGAGTCGCGGGCGCGGTCGAGTATGGCGTGGGCGCGTTCGGTGGCGTCGGTGAGGTCTTGGCCGGGTGGTCGTGTCTGGGCGACCTGGCCGAGGGGGCTGGTCCAGGTGAGTGTCCGGTCGGGGTCTTGGGCGGCGTCCCAGTCGGTGGCGTGTTTGAGTCGGTGATGTCGCCGACAGAGATGGGCGAGGTTGTCGGTGTCGGTGTCTCCTCCGTCTTCCCACGCCGTGGTGTGGTCCGCATCGGCGGTGATCGCGAGCCGGTTGCAGCCCGGGAACCGGCATCGTTCATCCTCGACCCTGAGCTGTCGGCGCAGCGCGGTGGGGAGCCGGTAGGACGCCCGCCCGATGGAGATGGTCTCTCCGGTATCGGGTCGGATGAGGATCCGGGTGAACGCGGGCGCTGCGGCAGCGAGCCGGCGGGCGGTGTCGGGGTCGATGGGCCCGTATCCGCTCAACTCGCCCGCCTCCTCGCTCACCCCGGCGAGGGTGACCGCGGGGACGGTGACCATCAGCTCGACGGCGGCGCCGCCCGTGGCCGCCGCTGTTCCGAGGAGGAGGTCGACGGCGGCGTCGGCGCGCAGTTGCGGGATCGTGCGGGTCTCATCCGATTCCGCGGCCAGCGCGCGGGCGTGGTGGTGCAGGCGCGCGTCGATGGCGAGGATGTTCTCCGCGGCGGCGAGGAGGTGAAAGTGGGCCATCCCGTCGCGTTCCTCCGTGATCCACGCCGAGCGTTCCTCGCGTGCCTGTCGTGCGCGGGTGGTGATGGAGTCGGGGTGGAGTCGTTCCCGGATCCGTCGGGCGAGGTTGTCGAACCGGGCCGGGTTCAACCGGGTCGCAGCCGGCAGCGCCGCCGCCTCGAACGCTTCCCATGTCTCGGCGGGCAGCGTGTTGAGGTGGGTGACGAGCTTGTGCACGTGCTGCCGGGAAATGTCCCCGCTAGCGAGGGCGTCGAGGGTCGCGGGGAGGCAGGTGATGGTCTCGGCGTCGCAGGTCTCGATCTGCACGAACCGTTCCGACACGTGGAGCGCGACCGCGACTTCGGCGGTCATGGAGCGGCGTTGCATGTCCCGTGCTTCGGCGACACGGTCGGGGTGGAGGAGTTCGGCGAGCTGGTCCGCGGTGGAGGCGAACTCTGCCAGCAGACGCATCCGCTCGGCGTGCAGCGCGGCCTCCGCGCGGCGGCCCTCCTCCAGCCGTTCCAGCAGGGAGCGTTGTGTCGCTTCCAGGGCGGTGATGGCGGGGTCGGAGGCACGTGCGGGGGTGAACCGGGGTGTCCGGTTCTCGGGGCGCATCTCCTCTGTCATGAGAGATACTCAACCACGTGCCACTGACATCCGGTGGTCCGTGGCGCGAGGTGGGGAGAACCGCGGGGCGGTTCTCCCGTTGTGCAGGAATCGTGGCCACCTCGGGCGAGTGGTCACCGTCGGGCAAGGACGTCTCGACCGGTTTCAGTCGCACGGATGGCCAGGTATGGTCGCTTTGCGGAGAGGCGAAGGGGCGCCTATATAGCTACGTAGAAGGTCTCAGGATGCGTCCGGGGTGACGGGGAGGCTGTGCCAGGTGTCGAAGGCGACGGCGGCGGCGGCCTCTGCGTCGCGTGCCGCGCAGAGTTCGATGAGTCGGTCGTGGGCGTCGACCGAGCGCTGGGCGTCGTGTGACGCGAAGCGCATCCGCTCGACCCTGCGGACGACCGGGCCGAAGTGCTCCAGCACCGACTCCACCGCCTCGTTGCCGAGCGCGGTGACCGGGACGGCGTGCAGCCTCTCGTCTGCATCCAGGGCGGCCGCGACGTCACCCGTCTTGAGGGCGGCGGCGAAGTCGCGGTTGGCCGCGCGCATCCGCTCGAGGTCATCGTCGGTCAACGTGGACACGGTCTCCCGCACCGCGAGCTGATGCATCGCCGCGAGGACGTCACGGGCGTCGCGGACCTTGCGCTCGTCGATCGTGCTCACCGTCGTCGAACGGCCCGGCTGCGTCTCGACCAGGCCGCTCGTCGCCAAGCGGAGAAGTGCCTCCCGCACCGGGGTTCGGCTGACGCCCAGCCACGCGGCGAGGTCGACGTCCTTGAGCTGCTCACCCGGCGCGAACGTGCCATCAACCAGGGCATCTCGGAGGCGCGTGTACACGTCGTTACGGAGCAGCGAGCGTCCGAGGGGAGATGAACCAGTGGGGATGGGCATGCAATATATTGCGCACATTCTGCAGGCGACGGCAAATCCATCGCCGACGGGAATGAATACTCGCTGTTGCGTATTGCTATCAGTACGCAATATATTGCGTATCAAATCGAGAAGGGACTCCCCATGACCACCACCGTGTTCCAGCCCGCAGCAGACCAGCCCACCGTCGTCCTCGTCCACGGCGCCTTCGCCGAATCGGCGAGCTGGAACGGCGTCGTCGAGCGCCTGCAGGCCGAAGGGCTCCCTGTCCTCGCCGTCGCCAACCCGCTGCGCGGGCTCGCCGCCGATGCTGAGTACCTCCGCACCGTGATCGACCACATCGACGGGCCGGTCGTCGTCGCCGGGCACTCGTACGGCGGATCCGTGCTCAGCGAGGCGACCGAAGGGGCGGAGAACGTCCGCGCGCTGGTGTACATCGCGAGCTTCCAGCTCGAGCCCGGCGAGAGCACAGGCGAGCTCGCCGCCAAGTTCCCGGGCGGAGTGCTCGGCACGGCCCTCAGCCCCGCGGCCTTCACATTCGGCGGATTCAGTGGCGACGATCTCTACATCGAGCAGGACAGGTTCAACGAGATCTTCGCCTCCGACGTCCCGGCTTCCACCGCCGCCCTTCTCGCCGCGACCCAGCGCCCGATCGCTGCGTCCGCCCTCGCCGACACCGCCACCAAGGCCGGCTGGAAGACCATCCCCTCCTGGGCGATGATCACCCTCCGCGACCTCGCGATCCCGGCGGACTCGATGCGCTTCATGGCGGAGCGGGCCGGTTCGCGCTCTGTCGAGATCGACGCCTCGCACGCGGTGACCGTGTCGCAGCCCGGTGCAGTCGCCGACCTCATCCTCGAGGCCGTGCGAGAGACGAACCACTGACGATGCACGCCCAGCGGAGGCGCACCCCGAATATGTCGGCGGTACGGATGCGAGAGTTCGGCTTCCGGATCGAGGGGCGCCGCTGATGGGACCCGCGGTGTTCGGGATCCCGCTCTGGGCCGAACTGGTGGCCGCCGGACTCGGCGGCCTCCAGGGCGCGCTCTTCGCGGCGGGCTTCCGTGAGCGCCGCATCGACGTGCTCGGGGTCGTCGCGATCGGGATCGCTGTCGCCCTCGGCGGAAGCCTGCTGCGCGACCTCATTCTCAACCAGCCGCCCGTCGTGGTCTGGAGCAGCTGGTACCTGCTCGTCGCCGGACTCGCTGCCCTCGTCGGGATGACCGCCGGTCCGCTCGTGAAGCGCGCGGGGTGGGTGGTGATCATGCTCGACGCCCTCGTGATCGGCATCTTCGGAGTGATCGCCACCACGAAGGCCCTCTCGCTCGGTGTCGGCGCGATCGGCGCACTCCTCGTCGGGATCATCGGGGCGGTGGGCGGCTCGCTCGTCCGAGACCTGCTGCTCGGACTGCCGGTGTCGTTCCTCCAGGTCGGCTCGCTGTTCGCGGCGGCCGCCGGCGCCGGGGCCGCCGTCCTCATCCTGCTCGTGACGCTCGGCGTCAGCGTGCCCGTCGCGGGCGTGATCGGCGTGGCCGTCACAGCCCTCCTTCGGCTCGCGGCCGTGCGGTTCGACTGGCGCTTCCCTGAACAGCGCGCGCTGCCCTGGCCGTGGCGCTCTCGGCCCCGGATGCGCGGTGCCGGCGGATGACAGCCCACCCGCATCCGCGCTGAACATATGTGCAGATCCGCCTGATCGGGTCATCGACACGTGATGCGTTCGCTAGGTTAGCGACCAGTCACTACGTATAAGGAATGCAATGAAGCACATGACACAGCGCCGCAACGCGATCTGGCTCGCCGTCGCACTCGCGCTCTGCCTGCTGTCGGCCATCGGGTCGTCGCTCATCCAGACGGCGGGCGGTCACGTCACCGTCAAGGACATGCTGTGGGAGACGTCGTCCGGAGAGTCGCTCAGCGCTCTTCTGTTCAAGCCCGACAGCGCGACCGACGAGAACAAGGCGCCCGCGATCGTCGTCAGCCACGGTTGGTGGAACAACCGCGAGATGCAGGACGCGAACTACGTCGAGCTCGCCCGCCGCGGCTACGTCGTCGTCTCGATCGACATGTACGGCCACGGCAACTCCGACCCGCTCGCCAACGCGGACATCCCCGTCAACGGCACGGGCATGTACGACGCGGTGAAGCTCGTCGCCGACCTGCCGTACGTCGACACCGGCCGCATCGGCATCGAGGGGCACTCGAACGGCGCCCGCGCCGCGAACTACAGCGTCCTCGCCGACAACGCCGCCGACACGCAGCTCATCTCCTCCGTGCTCCTCGTCGACAACGAGGCCTTCTACAAGGATGCGGACGGCGCCTACACGAACATCTACGGCAGCCGCGACGTGGGCCTCGTCGCCGACCAGTACGACGAGTTCTTCTTCCGCAGCTACGACGCCGAGGGCGACGCCATCACGAAGCCCCGTGACTTCGTCACCACTCCGAACGCGCAGTCCTTCCTGAACTTCGGCGCCGACCCGTCGAAGGGCGGCACGCAGGAGCGCGCGGCCGGGCAGTTCTACACCGACGACGTCGACGGCACCGAGGCCGACCGCATCCTCTACACGCCGGCCCAGACGCATCCGTGGGGCCCGTTCTCGAAGCAGACCACGACCGACGTGATCGACTACTTCGATCACACACTCAGCGCCCCGAACCCGATCGCATCCGGTTCGCAGGTGTGGCAGTGGAAGGAGGCCTTCAACGCCGTCGGGCTCGTGGGCTTCGGCATCTTCCTCGTCGCGTTCGCCCGCGCACTGCTCTTCACCCGTGCGTTCGCAGGCCTGCGCCGCACCGAGGAGGAGCCGGCCCGGCCCCTCGCTCGCAAGGGGCTCGTCTGGTTCTGGGCGACCATGGTGGTCTCCGCCGTCGTATCGGGCGTCACGTACGTCGCGCTCTCGCAGAACGACGACATCGGCGCGCTCGCGTTCAACTCCGTGCCGTCGATGTTCCCCCAGGGCGCGGTGTTCTTCATCGCCCTCTGGGCGGCCATCAACGGCGGTGCGGCCCTGCTGATCATGCTGATCTCGTACTTCGCGATCGGACGCAAGGCGGGCGTCGACCTCCGCGCCGGCGGCATGCTGCCCGGATGGAAGAAGTTCTTCCAGGCCGTCCTCCTCGGCCTCGTCGTCGTGGTCGCGGCCTTCGGGATCGTCGCCGTCGTGAACTACTTCTTCACCAGCGACTTCCGCATCTGGGTGCTCGCCATCAAGTGGTTCACGCCCGACAAGGTCCCGCTGGCACTGCTCGTGCTGCCGTTCTTCCTGCTCTACTTCTTCGCCAACTCGATCGCGGTGAACGTCTTCAACCGCTTCACCCTCGGCGGACGCGAGTGGATCAACACGGCCGTCCTCGCCCTGTTCAACGCCCTCGCGCCGATCGTGCTCGTGGTCGTGCAGTACTGGACGTTCTTCGCCAGCGGCGAGCTCGTGCCCGGATTCGGCGGCATCTTCAGCATCTGGCTGTTCCCCGTGATCGTCATCCTCGCGGTGGCGGCCGTGGTGTCGCGGAAGCTGTACCGCGTGACGAACAACCCCTACCTGGGCGGGTTCATCATGGCGGCGACCGTGAGCCTGGTGTCGGTGACGAACACGCTCACCGTCGTGAGCTGATGCTCGTGCGCCGCGGTCGGCTCGTGCGCCTCGCCCGGGCCGTGCGCCGCGGTCGGTCAGTGCAGCAGCTCGAGACCGACCGCGGTGCGCACCACCAGGCGGGTGCCGCGGGCGAACATCTCGTTCACCTCGTCGGCGCTCGCCCCCGTGAGCTCGCGACTGAGCTCGAGGGAGCGGTGGAGGCGGCGCGCGACCACCTCGCGTATGCGCGGATGAGTGGCGGATGCCGCCCACGCCTGCAGCTGGAAGCGCAGCAGATCGGCCTCGGCGATCGTGGTCTGGAAGGCAGCGCCGATGTCGTCGAGCGACCCGGGTCGCCCCTCCGCTGCCGCGTGATCGAGAAGGGCCTTCGCGTTCGCCTCGATGAGGTCGTAGCAGAGCTCCACGCAGGCGACGAAGAGGCCCATCTTGCTCGTGAAGAGCTTGAAGAGGTACGGCTGCGACACACCGAGGGCGTCGGCGACCACGCTGACCGGAGTGCCGTCGTAGCCGCCCTTCGCGAAGTGCGAGAGCGCCTCCCGGGTGGCCTCGAGCCGCCTCTGGTCGGCCTTGGTGGTCATGGGGGAACGCTATCGCATGCGGTGCGAGCGGACCCTGGGCCAGGAATGGCCTGAGGCGGGAAGGGTTCATCGGCCACACGGGGAGTCCACGCCCCGGTCGATGAGCGCAAGGGGGAGCGCCGCCCGAGATCGGCGCTCCCCCGGATCGCGTCTCGGTCCGCTTCTCCGTGGTGATCGCATCGGAGCATGGGCGGAACTGGCCCGTGAGGGGGCTCCACCGGAGCTCGCTGGCGAACGAAAAATGAGGTATGCTCGCTTGATCTCACGGCCCACCGAAGAGAGGAGCACCGCGTGGACGTTCTCGGCAACGCCTGGGTGCTCGTCGCGGTCGTGGCCGGGGTGATCGTGCTGATGGTCGGCGGCACGGTCGCCCGAGTCGCGATGACGCATCGCACCATCGGTCGTCTGTCGGACCTCGGTCAGTCATCCGGAACGTCCGCTCCCCCTGCGGCGCCTCCCGCGGGGTACCCGCTCAGCGGTGTCGGGGTTCAGGTGGTCGGGGACGCCTCCACGATGACCGAGGTTCAGCGTGCGAAGCTGAGAGCGCTCGGCATCGAACTGCCACCGCCGGACCAGACAGAGGTCGTCGCGTCGAGGAGTGTGCTCGACGACATCGAACGGCTCGCCGCGCTGCGCGACTCGGGGGTGCTGACGTCGGACGAGTTCGAGGACCAGAAGCGCAGAGTGCTGGGAACGGACACGTGATCCCCTTCGACACCTCGTCGGTGCTGTGGGGAACGGTGCTCACCGTCGTCTTGGGTGGGTTGACCAGCCTGATCATCCCGATCGCGCTGTTCTTCGTGATCCGTCGACTACGACACGGCGGTTCCGGCGGCAAGCCCATCGCCGACGGCGTGCGGGGCACGGCCCAGGTGGTGTCGGCCTCGATGAACCATGGGGGCAATTCGTTCCAGCTGGGGACGATGACACTGGTCATCAGTGTGCCCGGCAAGCCGGCCGTCTCTGCTTCCTATCGTGGGCTCATCTCGGCGGCCAAGTGGCCGATGCCCGGCGCAGTCCTCCCCGTGCTCGCCGATCACAGCGATCCGCGGCGCTTTGAGATCCTCTGGGACGAGGTGGCGACCAACGCCTCCCTCTCGGCCGGGCTCGGCGAGCTCATCGCGCAGCAGATGAACGCGGCGTCAGCCACGCCGATGCCCGCTGCATCCACGCAGAGTGCGAGGGGCGACACGGCCCACGACGGCGAACCCGGCGACATCATCGACCAGCTCGAGCGACTCGCCGCTCTTCGCGCCTCCGGCGCGCTCTCCGAGGCGGAGTTCGCGCGGCTGCGCGAGGAGGTCATCAAGAGAGGCGAGTGACGAAGCGGTGGCCGGGTCACCGACCCGGCGCTCGCGGGCTCGCCCGCGGGCTAGTGAGCGCGGTGCGAGCGTCGGCGACGGCGAGGGCGGCTGAGGATGTTGAGGACCGTGAGGGCGCGGAGGGCGAAGCGGCGGCTGATCCGGCCGCCGCTTCCCGCGCGGAGGAGTCGCAGGGTGAGCTGCGACGCGACCGCCCGGGCGATCGCGCGCGCCTCCCTGCCCTGGGCGGGGATGCCGAACACTCGCGTGGCCTGCGAGACGAGCGTGCCGAGCAGGAGCCGTCCGATGACGGTGTCCTGCATGTCGAGCACGGCGGTGTCGAGCGTGTAGGCGCCGGGGCGAGGGGACTGGTTGCGGGGGAGCGGGCGTCCGAGCAGGGCGGCGAAGTCGGCCGCGGGGAAGCGCCGCTCCGCCGAGGGTGCACGGTACGCCTCGGGGGCGTCCCGGGCCGCGGAGACGGTGCCAGCCTCTGCCCGCGCGACTCCCTCCGTTCGCACGACGCCCTCTGCCCGCGCGACGCCCGCGGCCCGGGCATCGCCGCCGGCTTCGGCGACAGGAAGATCATCGACGGCCCCGACCGCGGCCGCGAAGAGCGGCTCCTCGACCTCGACGTCGTCGCGCCACATGATGTCGCGCGACGAGCGTGCGACGCGTACCTCATACCGGCCCGTGTCCATACGCCAGCCGTGTGCGGCTGCGTCCCAGAACTCGAACGAACGCGGGCCGAGCTCGATCCGCACCCGCTCGGAGGCGCCCGGCTCCAGCTCCACCTTCGCGAACCCGCGCAGCTCCTGCTCCGGGCGGAACACCGCGCCGGGGTCGGCGTGCACGTAGACCTGCACCACATCCGACCCGAGGCGCGAGCCCGTGTTCGTCACGGTCACCTCCACCGCGAACGACCCCGCGGGCCGGTCCGGGAGCGGGGTGACCCGCGCATCCGACCACGTGAACGTGGTGTACGACAGCCCGTGCCCGAACGGGAACGCGACCGCAGCGTCGACGCTGTCGAACCAGCGGTAGCCGACGTAGAGGCTCTCGCGGTACTCGATCGTGGCCGGCCCGTTGGGCAGGCGTGCGACCGGATGGTCGTCGTACCGCTCGGGGAACGTCTCGGCCAGACGCCCCCCGGGCTCGGCGGCGCCGGTGAGCACATCGGCCAGCGCGCTGCCGCCCGCCTGGCCGCCGAGGTACGCCTCGACGACGGCCGCGACCTCGCCGCGCCACGGCATCTCGACGGGGGAGCCGTTCTGCAGCACGACGATCGTGGCCGGGTTCACCCGCGCCACGGCGCGGATGAGCACCTCGTGGGCGTGAGGCAGACGCAGGTGGCGGCGATCGACGCCCTCGGTCTCGAACGTCTCCGGAAGCCCCGCGACGACGACCGCCACATCCGCCTCGCGGGCGCGGGAGACGGCCTCCTCGATCCGATGGCGCGACGGCGGAGAGGTGCCGAGCAGCCGGGCGTACCCGGGCGAGTAGGTGACGGCGGCCTCGCCCAGCGCCTCCGTGAGCGAACTCCGCAGGGTGTCGAGCCGGGTCGGCGTGACGTGCGAGCTGCCCGCACCCTGGTAGCGGGGGTCGTCGGCCATCGCGCCGATGAGCGCGACCGTCGAGCCCGGCTTCAGGGGCAGGATCCCGTCGTTCTGCAGAAGCACGGTCCCCGCCGCGGCGACCCGGCGCGCGAGCGTGTGGTGCGCATCCGCCCCCGACGGCACAGCATGCGGATCGCCGGAGGACGCATCCGCGTGGCTGAGCACCAGGGCGAGGATGCGCGAGACCGCGGCGTCGAGATCCGCGCGGGACAGACGGCCCGAGGCGAGGGCGTCGAGCACGAGGTCGTCGTCGCTGCGCCCGAGGCCGGGCATGGTGAGGTCCAACCCGGCGGGGATCGAGACGATCCGATCCCAGACGGCGCCCCAGTCGGAGACGACGACACCGTCATAGCCCCATTCGTCGCGCAGGATCGTCGTGAGCAGCTCGCGGTTCTCGGCGCAGTGCTCGCCGTTCAGCAGGTTGTACGCCGCCATCACGGTCTCCGGACGCTCGCCCGTCACGATGGGCTCGAAGCACGCGAGGTACAGCTCACGCAGGGCGCGCTCGTCGACGATCGAGTCGACGCCGTAGCGTCGCCGCTCCGTCTCGTTGGCGGCGAAGTGCTTCAGCGAGACGCCCACCCCGGTGCTCTGCACACCGGCCGTCCAGGCCGCGCCGAGCGTGCTCGTCACGAGCGGATCCTCCGAGAAGTACTCGAAGTTGCGCCCACCGGCCGGGCTGCGCTTGAGGTTCACACCCGGGCCGAGCAGCACCGCGATCCCGTGGTCGAGCGCCTCGCTGCCCAGCGCCTCCCCGACCTCGCGGACGAGCGCGGCATCCCAGGTCGAGCCGAGCGTCACCGCCGTCGGGAAGCACGTCGCCGGATGCGCGTCGAACATCGACATCTGCGCATCCTCACGCGGACGGCGGACGCCGTGCGGCCCGTCGCCGAGCCTCACCGACGGGATGCCCAGCCGCGACACCGCGGCAGTGGTCCACGTGTCGGCGCCGGCGGTCAGGGCGACCTTCTCCGCATCCGTCATCGCCGCGAGCAGGTCTCGGATGCGCGAATCGGTCATGTGGACTCCCGGTCACCATCGTAGGTGCGTCTGGCAGACTGAGCCGCACCTCGACCGAAGGGCGTCGCCGTGACCGACACCGTTGTTCCCGCCACCGCTGGTCCCACCACCCTGCCCACCGTCTCTCTCGTGATCCCCGCCTACAACGAGGAGGAGAGCATCGGGAAGTGCCTCGTCGCCGCCATCGAGCAGACGGTGCCGTTCCACGAGATCATCGTGGTCGACAACAAGTCGACCGACAACACCCGCGCCGCCGTCGAGGCGATGGCCACGGCCTTCCCGGATGCGGGCATCCGCCTGGTCACGCAGGACGCCGAGCAGGGCATCACCCCGACCCGCAACGCGGGCTTCAACGCGGCGACAGGCGACGTGATCGGGCGGATCGACGCCGACACCGCGCTGTTCCCGAACTGGGTGGAGCAGGTGCAGCGGGCCTTCGCGTCGGGTGACTTCGTCGCGGCGAGCGGGCCGGTCGAGTACTACGACATGCCGCTGCGGAGGCTCGGGCACAAGGCGGACGACGGGTTCCGCAAGATCCAGGTGAAGCTCGCCGGCGACTACGTCTTCCTGTTCGGGACGAACATGGCGATCACCCGGTCCGCGTGGATCGCGGTACGCGACGACACCTGCGCCGACCGCGAGGACCTCATGCACGAAGACCTCGACCTCGCCGTCCACCTCGCGCTGCGGGGCCTCAAGATCGGGTACGTCTCCGCGATGGTGGTCGGGATGTCGGCGCGGCGGCTCGACTCCGCGCCGAAGGACTACTTCTACTACGTGGAGCGCTTCCGGCGCACGTACGAGGCGCACGGCATCCGCGACATCAGGCTGCTCGCGCCGATGGCGGTGTTCCTCGGGATCTACCCCGCGCTGCACCTCGAGCGGCAGCTGCGCGAGCACCGCACCGCGCGGCAGTGGGGCGGCGTGCCGAAGGCCGCCGCGACTCCTGAGAGCTGACGCTCCCGCTGCGGGCCGCCCGCGCGGGCGCGGCCCCGCGCGGGGCTGGAGTTGGGGCGCGGCTACGCGCGGGGGGCGCTGAGGGCGGCGACGAGACGGTCGACGCCGTAGGCCCAGGCACGGTCGACGTCGCCGCCGAGGCGGAAGCTGCCGTTGAGCTCCATGCTGATGAACCCGGTCGCCCAGGCGGTCAGGGTTCGTGCGGCCTCGAGCGCATCCGCGTCGCCCGCCAGGCCCTCGGCCGCGCGGAGGAGTGCGGCGCTCGACGCGGCACTCAGCTCCCGATCGGCGACGGGGATGCCGGGGCCGGGCGTCATCACGAGCTGGAACGCGGCCGGGCGCTCCTTGCCGAAGGCGCGGAAGCGGCCCAGCACATCCGCCGCCGTCTCGGCGTCGTCGACACGTTCGGTGAGATCGCGGAGCGTGGCCTCGGCGACAAGGCGGATGAGCTCCTCGCGGCTCTGCACCCGCTTGTAGAGCGACGGCGCGCGGACGCCCACCCGCGTCGCCACCGCCTGCATGGTCACGCCGGCGAGCCCGTCCTCCTCGAGCAGGTCGCGGGCGGCGGCCACGATGGCGTCGAGGGAGGTGCGATCGGGGGTGGGCATGATCCGAGTATAGCTATTGACAGTAGCCATGATAGCTATGTATCGTAGCCATCATGGAACTCGCTCCGCACCTGCACCGCATCGGCAACGACATCGTCGCGGCCTACCTCATCGACACGGATGAGGGCATCACCGTCATCGACGCCGGCCTCCCCGGCCACTGGCGCGACCTGCTCGCCGAGCTGAAGGCGATGGGGAGGAGCGTCGATGAGATCCGCGGCGTCATCCTCACGCACGGCGACTCGGACCACGTCGGCTTCGCCGAGCGGCTGCGGCGGGAGCACGGGGTGCCGGTGTACGTGCATCCGGGCGACGCGGAGCGGGCGAAGGGTGCCCCAAGCCGAAGAACCCCACCGGGCCGCTGCGCGTGGGCCCCCTGCTCGGCTTCGCCGCGTACTCGGTGCGGAAGGGCGGCGCCCGACCGGTGTGGCTCACCGAGGTGGTCGAGGCGCGGTCGGGCGACGTCCTCCCGCTCCCGGGGGCGCCGGAGATCATCGGGATGCCGGGGCACTCTCCCGGCAGCATCGCTGTGCACGTGCCGTTCGTCGACGCCGTGTTCGTGGGCGACGCGCTCACCACGCGTCACGTGCTCACCGGCGCCGAGGGGCCCGCGCCGGCACCGTTCACCGACGCGCCCGGGGAGGCGCTCGCGTCGCTTCGCGCGCTGCTCCCCACGCACGCGACGTGGGTGCTCCCCGGTCACGGCCGCCCGTGGGCGGGTGGCGTGGAGTCCGCGGTGGAGTCCGTGGAGCGCGCCGCGTCCGTGTCCTGAGCCTGAGCCTGAGCCTGACGGCGCGCCCGACCGACGCGGGGAGTGCTACGGCGGGTGGAGTCAGCGCCGCTTCAACCGAGCCTCGAGTTCGAGTCGATCGAGGAGCTCGGGGCGCTTCTCTCCGTTCAGCTCACGCAGAAGATCGTCGGGCATCAGTTCGTAGTGATTGCCCCACTGTCGTTTGGTCTTCGAGTTGATGATCTTGTAGCCGCCGGGCACTCCGACGGCGACGAACCGCTTCCTGGTCACCGCGCCGATCTTGGCTGAGTTTTGATCAGTTTAGCGGAGAGGTGATGCGCAGGTGGCGGGCTGCAGCGTCGAGGGGGCGCGTCAGAACGGCCAGAGCGCGCCCGGGCCGCCGACGGGGAGGGTGATCGCGGCGAGGGCCGCGAGCGCCGTGGCTGCGCCGCCGACGACGAGGGCGAGGATGCGGTGGGCCCGGATGAGCCGCCACGAGCCCGTCCGGGTGAGGAGCGCGTGCTCCTCGCCGACCACGACGCCCCGCCTCAGAGCCCATCCCGGCGCGACGCCCACGATCGTGACGCCGAGGAAGGCGAAGGCGCTCAGCGAGAAGAAGGCGAGGTCGTCCCCGCCGAGGATCGCCGTCACGCCGGTGAGGATCCCCACCGCCGCTACCGCGGAGTAGCCCACGAAGAGCGTGGTCTGACGCACCAGCCTGAACTCCGCCGCCTCGCGGGCGACGAGGGTCGCGTCGGCTGCGCGACCGGTCGCCGAGCGCAGCGTGGATCCGTCGTCCGACCGAGGGATGCGATCCGCCGCGACCGGCCCGACCGCATCCGCGGTGAGCGACCCTCGCGCGGCCATGCCGAGACCTGCGCCCGTGGCGACGAGCTCGCGCCGGATCCGGTGCCGGCGCAGCGCGCCACCCGCGATCACCACGACACCCACCACCGGGCCCGCATAGAGGAGCGGATACGCCAGCAAGTAGGTCACGGCGATCCCCGGCACGGCGACGACGAGACACAGCACCGGGGCGATCGCGCCGAGCACCCAGAGCGCCACCCGCCCAGGACGCCTCGGGTAGCGGGGCGTCCCGGCCGCGGCCTCCACTCCGGTGTCGGTCATGGCCCCAGGGTACGCGTGGCGACCAGGCGCGCATCCGAACCGGAAGGATGGAACCCGCGCAGGGGGCGCGGACAGTAGGGGATATGGGGACGGGACACTTCGACGAGGAGGCCACGTGGGCGCGCGCCCGCGACGGTGACTCCTCCGCCTTCGCGGCGCTGTTCGACCGGCATCGCGACCGGGTGTTCGGGCAGGCGCTGCGGCTCATCCGGACGCCGCACGATGCGGAGGACGTGACGGCGATGGTGTTCCTGGAGGCGTGGCGCCGACGCGCGTCGGTGCGTGTGGTGGACGGTTCGATCATCGCGTGGCTGCTCGTCACCACGAACTACGTCGTCCGCAACCAGACGCGCAGCGCCCGCCGCTACCGCGAGGCGCTGCAGCGCATCCCCGCACCGGCCGACTCCGATCAGCCCGATGAGACGGCGGAGGTGGACGACCGGCTCGACAACTCGACACGCGACGCGCAGGTGCGGGCCGCCTTCGCGAAGCTCACCCCGAACGACCAGGACGTCATCACGCTCTGCCTGCTCGAGGAGCTGCCGATGGAGCAGGCCGCCGCGGTGCTGAAGGTCCCCGTCGGGACCGTCAAGTCCCGACTCTCCCGCGCCCGCCAGCGGCTCGGAGCCCACATCACCGACCTGCTCGAGGGTGGTCGTGTCGAGGGCGCGACCGTCCTCGACCCGGCCGGACCCGCCACTCGGGAGGGCGGTTCCACGAACCCGCCGGCCGATTCCACGACCCCGCCCACCGGATCCACGACCACGTCAGGAGGTGCAGAGCGATGACCGGACCCAGCTTCGACCAGGACCGCAGCGACGCCATCCGCGCCATGCTGGTCGACACCGTCGACACGTCGCCCGCCCGCGAGCACCGCCGTCGGGCTCGCCTGATCCTGCTCGCCGTCCTCGCCGCGCTCGGCATCGGTCTCGGATCGAGCGCCGTCGCCGTCGCGGTGGGCGGCATCGACCTCTTCGGGCCGCCCGCCGCGACCCAGGCGGCGGTGGACCCGGCCGCGTCCGCGACGCCGACCGCCACACCCACCCCGTCCGCCACGCCGACGCGGGAACCGCATCCGCTCGTCGTGACCGGCGACCCGATCTCGCCCCGCGACGTCCTGGCCGCTCCGCCCGCGACTCCGGCGTGGACGATCGAGGTGCCCGGAGCCGGGGACCCGTGCCAGCCGGTGAGTGTGCTCGACGTGTCGGATGGCTTCGCGCTCGTGAAGAGCGGCCCGACGCGCCTGCCTGAAGACCTCGGCACGAACGGATGCGCACCGGCGGAGACTCGGCTGTGGCTCTCGCTGGTCGACACCCGCGACGGCACCATCGTGTGGACCCGCGACTGGACCTGGCCCTTCGCGCAGGAGACGATGCCGCAGAGCGACGTCTCGTTGCTCGGCACCTCGGGCACGGTGCTGGTCCGCACGATCCTGCTGGGTGTTCCCCCGACCGAGCCGTATCCCTTCGAGGTGCCCAACGAGGTGCTCGATCTCGCGACAGGGTCGACGCTGGGCGAGGTCGCCTTCGCGAACCAGTACGACGCCCGTCCCCGGGTGGAGCCGGTGGCGGACGACTCGGGCGACGTGCTGGTGAGCCGACAGACCGACGCCGGCACGTCGGAGGTGCTGCGGGCACATCCTCTCGACCTCTCGGCGCCGGTCTGGTCGATCCAACTGCCGTCCGCTCACGCCGGGTTCGCGGCGGCGCCCTCCGACAGTTCGGTGCTGCCGATCACCTACGTGGACGGGGGCAAGTCGATGATCGAGGTGGTCGACGTCGAGACGGGCGCCGTCATGCATCAGGGCCCCACGGACCGTCAGTACGACTTTCGCGACGGGGTCACCCTCCGACTGCGCAGCGGTGACAACAAGCAGGTCTCCGTGGCCGGCATCGATGCGGCGGGCAACGAGTTCTGGAGCCGGGACGACCCCGCGGGCATCATGGTCGGGCATGTGTCGGAGACCAGAGCGAACCCGCTCGCGAAGTTCCAGTCCTCCTCCGTGGTGCCGATCATGCACGCTGACGGGCGCCTCGAGCTCGTCGACGGGCTCACCGGCGAAACTGGATGGATCGCCGACGGGTCTGGGTGCGACAGGGGGCTCGCGGACTTCCAGCTCACCCCGGACGGGTTCCTCATCCAGTGGGTGAGCAGTCCGAATGAGCTCTACGTCCAGGAGCCGCGCGTCGCAGCGTGCGCGTTCACGCCCGAAGGAGAGCTCACGGACGCGGGTTCCCATGCTGACCTCCGGCCCGACTACACCTCGCCCAGCGGATCGGCCGCCGCGTACGACCTCGAGGGCGGCTGGGGCACCGGCGGTCTCGCCACCTACAAGTACCGCAGCCCCGAGGGCACCGTCCCGACGGGCACCGTGAGGGATGCGATCACCGGCCAGGTGCTCTGGACCAGACCGATCGCCTCGGATGAGTACTGGACCTTCGCCGGCGGGTATCTCGTCGGACTCTCGGGCGGGACGATGTTCGGGCTCGGTTGAGCAGGTGACTCCGGCGGACGCTGACCCGTGGGGGGAGCGGCGACCGCCGGGCGCTCGAGCGGGGGCTCGGGCGCGACCGGTGGCCGTGGGCGGGGGTGCCCACGGCCACTGGCATACGTGACGCCGAGGCGGAGGCTGAGGCGAAGCACGACAGAGCGGCAGCCCGCCCGCCGCCATCCGCCCGCCGCCGTCCGCCCGACCTCGCTAGGGTGAGGGCGTGGAAGAGGCGCAGCAGTACGTGCGATGGCGGGCGTCGGTGGGCGCCGAGCCGGAGGCCGTGATCCGGGAGTTGACCTACTCGGGATGGGCGCAGCCCGCCGCGACGGCGCTCGTCGCCGGGGTGTGGCCGCCCGTGAAGGGACGCGGGCAGTGGATGCTCGTGGTGACGCTCGTGATGGGTGTCGCCATCCTGGTCGTGACGGTGCAGCTGCTGGTGTCGGTGTGGGCGTACCCCGGGGGTCCGCGCGCGACGTACGCGCTGCTCGAGGGGATCGGGCCCGCCTTCGGCAACTACCTGCTGGTGACGGTGCCGCTGTGGCTGATCGGCCTCGTGCTCCTCATCGTGCACCTCAGCACGGCCCGCCGCGGCTGGGCGACGGTGAAGCTCGTCAGCCCGCGATCGAGCGCACTGCGGGCGCGCACGACGCTGCTCACGTTCTCGTGGATCCTCATCATCGGCAACCCGATTCTCAGCGCGGTGGTGTGGGTGGTGCTCCTCGTGCAGTACGTCGCGCTCGGCGTGATGTGCGGCGAGGCGGTCAGCGCCACCTGCGGGATGGGCGGCTCAGCCACCTGACCGCGTCCCCGCCAGAAAGGCCCTCTGTCGCCACGGGGCATCCGGCCCCTAGCATGAGGGGCGGATGCGGGCGCCGACGCTCGCGACGAGGGGGCGGCGCATGGGCGACACGGTGACGACGGCGGGACCGGCCGCCGGCTCCACGAGCGGGCGGGACCCGCGAGCGCTCGCGGCCCGGATCTGGTTCGGCGCCATCGCCGTGATCGTCGCGGCGGCGCTCGTGATCCAGATCACGCTCATCCTCACCGGCGGGCAGGACGTCAACTCCACGACGAGCGCGACCAGCGCGTCCAGCGAGACCCTCGCCACGAAGTTCGTGCGGCTGTTCAGCTACTTCACCATCCAGAGCAACCTCTTCGTGCTCGGGACCTCGATCGCGCTGCTCGTGAGCATCCGGCGCGACGGCCCCGTCTGGCGGGTGCTGCGACTGGACGCGATGCTCGGCATCATCATCACCGGCCTGGTGTACGAGACCATCCTCGCGCCGCTGGTGCACCCGCAGGGCTGGGCGCTGGCCGCGACGATCGGCTTCCACTACATCTCGCCGTGGGCGACCCTCATCGGCTGGCTGATCTTCGGACCCCGGCCGCGGATGGGCTGGCGCGCCGCCGCGGCGGCGTTCATCTGGCCGATCGCCTGGCTCGTGTACACCTTCGTGCACGGCGCGATCACGTCCTGGTACCCGTATCCGTTCCTCGACGTCACCGTGACCGGGTTCGGAGAGTCGGTGCGCAACTGCCTCGGCATCCTCCTCATCGCGATGGTGATCGCCGCCATCCTCACCCTCCTCGACAAGCGCCTCCCCTCCCTGATCCGCTGAGCGCTCGCGCGATCCCGCTGAGCGCTCGCGCGAGCCCGCATAGGGTGGAGACGTGACGGGGGAGGACGACGAGGGGCGCGAGGGCGGGCGGATCCCGGACGGGCGGCCGAAGCCGACCCCGTTGTGGGCGCTCCTCTCGCGGTGGCTGCTGGCGCTCGAGGCGTGGCTGCGCTCGCACGGCGGGAAGAGGCTCCGCAGCGGGCTGCGCGCGTTCTGGGGTCTGATCGGCGTCGCCGGGCTCGTGCTGCTGTTCGGTCCCGTCATCAACCCGCCTTTGACGTTCGACGACATCACGGGATCCGCGAGCACCGCCACCGACACGTGGATCGCCCGCGACTTCACCGCGGACTACACGCTCACCCAGACCGAGGACGGGCGGCTGCAGGCCGAGGTGGTCGAGACCATCACCGCGTTCTTCCCCGACGACGTCGATGAGAGCGGCATCCAGCGTGTGCTCCCGGTGGAGTACCAGGGCCACGCGCTCGACCCGACACTCCTCGAGGCCACGATCGACGGTCAGCCGGTCGATCCCCCGAGTCAGACCACCTCCGACCGCCTCACGTACACGCTCGACACCGGGCAGCGCTTGAGCGGCGACCACGAGTTCACCCTCCGCTACACGCTGCAGGACCTCGCCTACGAGTCGACCGACGATGCCTCCGGCGGCGACGTCGACCTGCTCGAGTGGAGCGTGTTCGGCCCCAGTTGGCCGCAGGCGTTCTCGGCGCTCGAGGTGACCATCACGATGCCCGACGGGCTCGCCGACCGGCTCGTGCGTCAGCCCCGGGCCGACATCGCGTGGCTGCTCGTGAGCGGCGGCGACTGGCTGGAGCCCGAGGCGGACAGCCCGCCCGGGCAGACCACGTACCGGTTCACTCTCGACCAGAACATCCCGCCGAACGGGCAGGCGTGGTTCGACATGCGCTTCCAGCCGGGCACGATCACGATGCCCGGACCGTCGCCGGTGTTCCTCGTGCAGACGTTCGGCCCGCTGGTGCCACTCGCCGTGCTCGTGGTCACGCTGCTGTTCACGCTGGCCGCCCGCGCGGTGGCGTGGAGCGACGCCCGGGGCCGGCCGTGGTTCGTCGCGCAGTACGATCCGCCCCAGGGGGTGTCGCCGCTCGTGGCGGCGCAGATCCTCGAGCGACCGCGCACCCGCGAGCTCGCGGGCGCGCTCGACGAGGTTCGGAGAAAGAACCGCGGCAGCCGTCGGGCCGCCCTCATCGCCGCGGGCCGCGCCGCCCGCCGCACCGGGCGCGTCGGCGACCGGCTGCGCGCGAGGACGGCGTACGACGTCTCCCCGGAGCGCCGACGGCAGATCTCCGACGGGTTCCGCCGCATCCCGCGCGGCTTCGTGCGCGACTGGTTCATCCTCGCGCCGATCGCCCTGACGCTCGTGCAGTGGGGCATCGTCCGGCAGCTGTCGCACCAGGCGAAGCTCACCATCGTGTGGTGGCCCGCCGCCTTCGTGCTCGTCTCGACCGCGATCTCGCTCGTCGTGCTCGCCATCGCCCTCAGCGCTCGCCCGCTCACCCGCAAGGGCGCCCTGGTGAAGCAGCACCTGCGCGGCATCGGGGTCTACGCCGAGCGCACGCGCCTGCTCGAGCGGGCGACCGTGACGGACGCGCTGCTGCCGTACGCGTTGCTGCTCGAGGATCCGCGCGAGGCAGGCAGACGCGCGACGGAGCTCGTCGACCGGGAGCTCGGCGACGACGCGCCCTCCGCCCGCGAGTGGCGCACACGCGACTTCGTGACCTGGCCGCGCATCCTCGTCAACGCGCTCGCGGTGCTACTCCTCGGCGGGTCGATCGCCCTGGTCTCCACCGTCCCGACCCCCTACCCGCAGACCTCGACGTTCGACTCCTACGACTTCGACGTGCCCGGCGCGCTCTACACGAACATCGACTCCGCCTCCGTCGACGCCGTGCTCTCGCGCGACGACGGGGGCCGCGCCAGGCTCGACGTCACCGAGACCTTCTCGATGTCGATCGACGACGACGCCACCCGCCCGCCGCAGTTCGCGCAGAAGCTGCCCGCCGAGATGGACGGGCAGGACCTCGGGCTCTCGGTGACGAGCATCCGCGTCGATGGAGACGACGTGCCCTTCGACGTGACCCGCGCGGGCGATCTCGCCGTGCTCGCCACGCGCATGCCCCAGGTGCTCACCGACACGCACGAGGTCGAGGTCGTGTACTCGCTCTCCTCGCCCGTGACCGCAGCCCCCGGCTCGCCGATGGCCGGCACCCCCGGTGCGACAGTCGATCGGATGCAGTGGGTCGCCCTCCTCGACGGCTGGGACAGCTGGGGCTACCAGACCGACGGACCGAGCCCCGTCGAGGTGTCGCTCACCGTGCCCGACGACCTCTCCTCGCTCGCGGAGTCGGCCGGCTGGCTCCGCGAGGATCCCGACACCGCCGAGAGCGCGCGCGACTGGAAGGACTCCGTCTTCCCGTTCGGCACCGCGGTCGCCGAACTGGGTCCGCCCGACTACCTCGAGAGCCCGTCACCGTCCGACTACGGCACGATCACCGAGGCCGCGGAGCCGGCCGACGGGGGCACGCGGCACGTGCTCACCGAGACGAACGGCGAGTACGGGTATCCGACCGACACCACCTTCTCGGACCTCGGCGCGATGCTCGAGTTCCCGGCGGGCACGTTCACCGGTCCGGATGCGGGCGCCGTGGAGCGCGGTCAGCTCGACCGTGTGCTCCCCATCCTGCTGGTGGCGGGGCTCGCGCTGCTCGCGTTCCTCATCGCGGCGCTCGCGGTCGGGCATGCGATCCTGAGGTCGCGCGAGACGCGCCCCGGCACCTTCCGCGACCTGGTCTGGCGGCTCGGGACGGCGTCGGCTCTCTCCGCCGTGATCCTGTTCGTCTGGGCGAGCATCGACATGCCGTCCGACTGGACTGAGTTCCCGCCGCTCGCGATCAGCGCGGTCGTCGCGGTGGTCGCCGGGGTGGCCGGGATCGTCGCGGTGCGGCCGGAGAAGCGGGCGGATGTCTCGTCGTCGGGGAGTGGTGGGATGGTGAGTTCTCCCCATAGCCGACGACGACGGGGGCGAGTACGGTCGAAAAAGGATCGGGGGTGAGCGCCTTCGATCTCTGTCACGAGGAGAGCGAGACATGACCGACCCGACTGGGGGAGACAGCCGGCCCGACGAGCAGAAGACGCCGCCGCTGCCCCCTACATACCAGCCCCCGCAGACCCAGGGTCAGCAGCCGCCGGCAGGTCCGCCTGCGCCGCCCGCGCCCTACGGCCAGCAGCCGTCGCCGCCCGGTCCGGGGAGCAGCAGCCCGTACGGTCAGTCCTCCACGCCTCCGCCCCCGTCGGGCCCGGGAAGCAGCAACCCCTACGGTCCGCCGCCGGTGCCGTCCCCCTCGAGCTCGACGCCCCCGCCGCCGTCCGGCCCGGGCAGCAGCAACCCGGGTAGCAGCAACCCGTACGGTCCGCCGCCCGTGCCCTCCGCATCCGGCTCGAACCCGCCCTCGGGCCCCGGGAGCAGCAACCCGTACGGACAGCCCTCGGGTCCGTCCGGCTCCACCCCGCCCCCGCCGGCCTATCAGCCCGGTGGTGTCGGCGGCGGACAGACACCGCCTCCGTCCGGCCCCGGATACCCCGGCAACGGTGGACCCGGCTACCCCGGCAACGGCGGACCGGGCTACCCCGGCGGCCCCGGCCAGCCCCCGCAGAATCCGGGTGACTTCCCCGGCAAGACGCTCGGCATCGTCGGTCTGATCGTCGCGATCTTCGCCAACGTCGTGGGTCTGATCATCTCGATCATCGCCCGCAACCAGTCGAAGCGCGCCGGATACAAGAACGGACCGGCGACCGCGGGCATCGTGGTCGGCGCCGTGCTCACCGGCATCGGCGTCATCGTCGCGATCTTCTCGATCATCGCCGTCGTCATCGCGGGCACCACCACCGCGGCCGTCGTGGGCGGCCTGAGCGACTACACGCCCAGCGCCACCACCTCGCCGAGCGACGGCGGAGACACCGATGAGACCCAGGTCGACGTGTTCTCGATCCAGGTGGGCGACTGCCTGAACGACACCACCTCCGGTACCGAGGTCAGCGACGTGCCGCTGGTCAACTGCTCCGACCCGCACGATTACGAGGTCTACTACGACTTCGACATCACGGGCGGCAGCACCTACCCGGGCGACGACGTCGTCTCGCAGGACGCCGAGGACGGCTGCTCCGCCGCCTACGAGGCGTTCGTGGGCATCCCCTACGCCGACTCGACGCTGAACTACAACTACTACACGCCCACCACCCAGTCGTGGGAGAACGCAGACGACCGTCTGGTCTCCTGTGTCATCTACGACCCGGCCGGCAAGGTCACGGGAACCCTCGAGGGCAGCAAGCGCTGACCTTCCGCGCCCCGCGCATCCGATCGGCGCCGCACCCCGCACTCAGTGCGCGGGTGCGGCGCCGATCGCTGTCTGGGCGCTGGGCGGGCTCGGTGCGGTCAGTGCGCGGGTGGGGCTCCGATCGCGGCGGCGACCACGCGCGCCATCGAGCGGCGGATGACGTGGTCGTTCACGTGCACCGGATGCGTGGTGACGCCCCTCATCCGCGACAGGATCGCGACGCTGCCGGGCACGAGGAACTCGTCGAGCGTGCCGTAGACGACCTCGATCGGCACCTCGACGGTGGCCAGATCGCTGATGATCGTCTGCGTCTCGATGCAGTTCTCGAGCGACTTCACGAACGGCGTCCAGTTCTGCTCGGTGATCTCCATCACGTGCTCGATGGGCAGCAGCTTCGTCACCCAGGCGGCGTTCGCGAGCGTGAAGTCCTTGTTCTCGCGGAAGAAGCGGTACGCCGCCAGGTATCCCGACACACGGGCTCGGGTGCGCGGATCGCCGATCTCGGCCGGTGACTGGTACACCGGCGGGCTGACGAGCACGAGCTTGTCGAGCGCGTGCCGATGCGTGGCCGCGTAGCGCGAGGCGATGAGGCAGCCCAGCGAGTGACCCACCAGCGTGAACCGCCCGAGGCCGAGGTGGCGGAGGGTGTGGGCGAGGGCGTCGACATGCTCCTCGAGCGTGTACTCCGCATCCGGGGGCTGGGGCGACTGCCCGAAGCCGAGGAGGTCGATCGCGACCACGCGGTACGAGTCGCGGATGAGGGGCACCACGAAGTCGAACGTCGTCGTACTGGACGCGATGCCGTGCACGAGCACCACCGTCGGCGGCTGCTCTCCGTGGAGGCGGGGGCCACCCTCGCCGGAGGGCGTCGGGTCGGAGTCGACCGACACGTGCAGCAGCGGCTCCCGCTGCTCCCGGATGAGCGCTCTGATCCCCGCCATGGCCCCATTGTCCCGCATCCGCCTGGTCGAGACCCGGGTCCATGTGCTCTCGCTCGCAGCCGGGCGGACGGGCGGCCCGGCGTCGGGGCACGGCGGTTACACGGGGATGGGGAAGTTGTCCTGGAAGAGGCGGGCGGGGTCGACGCGGCGCTTCAGCGCGCGCAGGCGGGCGAGGTGCGCGGGCGGGAACGCCTGCTCCACGATCGCGGCGCCCGTGCGGGTCTCGAAGCTCAGGTAGAGGCCCTCGCCGTGGGCGGCGAGCTCGTCCCAGAGCGCGTCGAACCTCGCGGAACGGCCGATCGCCGTCACCGAGAAGTTCGCGGAGCGGTGCGCGTACGCCGTCGCCTCCGGTGCCACGTCAGCCACGGCACCGCCCACCGAGCGGATCTGGAACCACGGCGCCGACCCCGACCGCACCAGGGCGGCGGCCGCGGCAGCCGACTCCGGATCGAGGTGCGCGAGCAGGGTGGAGCGGAAGCCGGGCTCGCCCTGACCGTCGTGGGTCGCATCCGACGCGTTCGCCATCACCGCCGCATAGGGCGCGAGCTGCACCTGCTGCCCCACGATCGGCGCGATCTCGGCGAACGGCTGCAGGCGAGCGATGATCGTGTCGGGATCCGGCGAGTCGACCACCCCGTACACCTGCGCGACCGTCGGCTCGCCCGGGCGGGCGGCCCCGAGGATGAGGAACAGCGTCACGTCGCGCGGCGCCGCCTCCATCGCCGCGCCGAAGCGCTCGAGGAAGCCCTCCGTGTCGGAGGCGTCGAAGGCGAGCTGCACCCATCCGACCTCGGTCACCTCGTCGACCTCGAACTCGAACGCGGTGACGATGCCGACGTTCGCGCCGGCGCCGCGGATCGCCCAGAACAGGTCGGGCTCGTCCGTCGCCGAGGTGCGGACGACGGACCCGTCGGCGAGCACCACCTCCGCCGCGACGAGGTGGTCGATCGTGAGGCCGTGCTCACGGGACAGGAAGCCGACCCCGCCCGCCGTGGCGAGGCCGCCGACGCCCACGCCGCCGTAGTCGCCGCTCGACAGGGCCCAGCCGTGGGGCTGCAGGGCGGCGGCCACGTCCATCCATCGCGCGCCCGGGCCGACGCGCACGAGGCGGCGCGACTCGTCGAGCACCACGATCGAGTCGAGTGCGGCGAGGTCGATGACCAGCCCGCCGTCGTTCGTGCTCCGTCCGCTGATGCCGTGCCCGCGGCTGCGCACGCCCAGCGGCAGGTCGGGATGACGGCGGGCGAAGCCCACGGCGTCCACCACCTCGTCGACGGTGCGCGGGCGCAGCACGAGACCCGGGGAGCCCGCGCGCATGTACGTCGAGCGGACGCCGGCGAAGCCGAGGTCGCCGGGCTCCACCGCGGAGTCGCGGAGCGACTCGGGCAGGTCGTCGTACGCGATGCCCTCGCGTCGCTGGGCGAGTGCGCGGGCGCTCCGTCCGCTGAGCACGGCGGTGCCGCGGCGCTCCCGCTCGTCGGTCACCGCCGAGCGCACGGCGGGGATGGTCTCCTCCGCGAAGCGCTGCAGCTGCGCGGGATCGTCGGAGGCCAGGATGAACGTGCTCACGCCGTCGGCGAGTGCCAGCGACACGAGCTGGTCGATGCTCTCGCCGCCGCCGATGTTGAGCAGCCGCGTCACCTCCGACGGGTCGCGGCCGGCCTCGTGCGCCGCGTCGTCGATGCGCGCGTTGCCCTCGGCGAGCTGTCCGTCCTGCAGGTACCCGAGGGAGGGCAGCCAGCCGTCGGCCTTGCGGCCGGTGAGGCGCAGCATCCGGGGCTTGTAGGCGCCGAGCCAGATCGGGATCTCGTGTGCCGGCGCGGGGCCGCGCTTGGCCCCGCGGATGGGGTAGTGCTCGCCGCCGCGGAGCGGGGTGCGGTCGGCGGGGTTCCAGATGCCCCGGATGACGTCGATCGCCTCCGAGAGCGCGTCGACCGCCTGCCCCGGCGTGAGGCGGGTGCCGCCCATGGCCTCGATGGCGTCCCAGAAGGCGCCGGCACCGAGGCCGAGGTCGACGCGGCCGCCCGAGAGCAGGTCGAGCGACGCGGCGGCGCGGGCCGTCACGGCGGCCGGTCGCAACGGGAGGTTGAGGACGTTCGCGGACAGGTGGATGGTGCTCGTCGACGCGGCCGCCCAGGTGAGCAGGGTCCACGTGTCGAGGAACGCGGGCTGGTACGGGTGGTCCTGGAACGTGACGAGGTCGTACCCCAGCTGCTCGCTGAGCTGGGCGAGCGCCACCGGGGCCTGCGGGCTCGCGGCCGCGGGGGTGATGAAGGTGCCGAAGCGGATCGGGTGGCCGTAGTCCATGGCTGGTCCTCTGCTCTCAAGATCGTCTGTGACACAACCTATATGATTCACAACGTATTCCGGTAGGATCGGGGCATGGCACACGACTCGGAGCTCGGCTGGGCGCTCGGCGTCGTGTTCCGCGCCTGGCAGCGCGAGACGGAGGAGGCGGTGGGCGACCTGCCCCACGGGCCCCGGGGGTTCCAGATCCTCAGCTCGCTCGCCGTGGGCGACCCGCCGACCCAGGCCGCGATCGCGATGCACCTCGGCATCGACCGCACCGTGCTCACCTACGTGCTCGACGACCTCGCCGCCGCGGGTCTCGTGGAGCGGACGGCGGATGCGCGCGACCGCAGGGTGCGCCGGCTCGTGCTCACCGCATCCGGGCGCACGCGGCTCGCGGAGCTGCGAGCGCGGGTGGCCGCCGTCGAGAAGGGGCTGTTCCCCGGGCTGTCGACGGAGGAGGGCGCGTCGCTGCGCTCGCTCGTCGAGCGCGCGGCCGCGGGGATGCACACGGGCGACGGAGAGCACGACGCGTGCCGCGTGGTGCAGGACATCCTGGCCGACTCGGCGCGCTGAAGGGTGTGGCCTGCCCGGTGGCGTCGCCCTGCCCGGTCGGGGGGCGGGTGGGCGCCGAGAGGTACCGTGAGAGCGCACACGACCCCGTCTGCGCGGTATCGCCGCTCTGACGGTACCTTCTGACGGCGACCACCCGCGTGGGGCCGGTCGGAGGCGCCTGTCGGCGCAGCCGGGTAGGTTCAGGAGCGATGCAGACCCGAACCACCGCAGCCCGCTCCACCCCGACCCGCCGACGCGTCGCCCGCCCGATGGGGCTCCTGGCTGCGGCCGGCGCGGCCCTTCTCGTACTCGCCGGGTGCGTCAGCCCGGCTCCCGCGCCCGGCACGCCCACCGCATCCCCGACCCCGTCGCCCACACGCACGCCGACGCCCACACCCACGCCGACCCCCGTCGATCCGATCGCGGGCATGAGCCTCGAGCAGCAGGTCGGACAGCTCTTCATGGTCGGCACCGGCGCCGACTCGGTCGATCAGACCACGCTGAACGCGGTGATCCAGCAGCAGATCGGCGGCATCTTCCTGCACGGCCGCTCGTCGGCGGGCACCGACGCGACCCTGCAGGTCGTCGAGACCTTCACCTCCTCACTCTCCCCGGGCGCCCCGAAGCTGTGGGTCTCGACCGACCAGGAGGGCGGCGACGTGCAGGTGCTGTCCGGGCCGGGCTTTGACGACATGCCGTCCGCTCTCACGCAGGGGCAGTCCTCTCCCGACCAACTGCGCGCATCCGCCGCTCAGTGGGGCGCCGAGCTGTCGCAGTCGGGGGTCACCATGAACCTCGCGCCTGTCGCCGACATCGTCACGAGCCCCGAGACGGCGCAGAGCAACCCGCCGATCGGCGAGCTCGACCGCGAGTACGGCTACTCCGAGGATGCGGTGGTCGCCGGAGCGGGCGCCTTCGCCGCCGGGATGCGCGACGCCGGTGTGATGCCGACGCTCAAGCACTTCCCCGGGCTCGGGCATGTGGGGGAGAACACCGACACCGACACCGGTGTCACCGACACCGTCGTCACCACCGACGGGCCGGACGTCGGGGTCTACCGCACCCTGCTGGCCCAGGGCCCCGCGGTCGTCATGCTGTCGACCGCCACCTACGCGAACATCGACCCGTCAGGGCCGGCGGCGTTCTCGAGCACGATCGCGACGACGCTGCTGCGCGACCAGCTCGGCTTCACCGGTGTGATCACGACGGACGACCTCTCCGCCGCCGCAGAGGTGCAGGCGTGGTCGCCGGGCGATCGGGCCACGCTCGCGCTCTCGGCGGGAGTCGATCTGCTGCTCGTGTCGGCGGACTCGTCGGTGTATCCGGAGATGTACGCGGCGGTGCTCGCGAAGGCGCAGGCCGATCCGACGTTCGCGGCTCGGGTGGCCGATGCGGCGCGCCACATCGTGGTCGCGAAGGCACAGCCGCTGGGGTGACGTGAGCTGGAGCTCTGCTGAGCTGAGCGGCGCCGCGGGCGGGTGGCTCGTGTCCCGGCGCGGTGGTCGGGCGTGAGGCATGGGACGATGCTGGGGGCTCAGCCATGCGGCGGGCTCAGCCATGCGGCGGGCTCAGGCGATGCGGCGGGCGAGGACGACGCCGTCGTCGAGCAGAGCGGGCTGACCGTCGGGTCCGGTGGCCTGGCGGCGGCGCGTCTCGACGAGCAGCACCTCCCACTCGGTGGGGTCGAGGGCGAGCGCCTCGACCTCCTCGTCGGGGCTGAGGAGGTCGGCGTGGTGGGCGGCGTCCTCGCCCTTGGCCCACGGGGGCATCACCGCGTGGGTGACGAGCAGCAGATGCCCGCCAGGAGCGACCAGGCCCGCCGCCGCCGCGAGGATCTCGCTGCGCGGCAACAGCACCGGGGAGTGGAAGAAGCTCGCCGTGACGAGGTCGACCGTGTCGGTCGTAGGCCCCGCGCCGTCTTCGCCCGCCAGCCAGCTCGAGAGGTCGGTGGCGACGAAGCGCGCGTGGCCCTCATCCAGCCCTGCGGCCGCCGCGGCGTCGCGCGCCCGCGAGATGGCCGTCGGCGAGATGTCGAGGCCGGTGACCCGCCATCCGCGCTGGGCGAGCCAGAGGGCGTCGCCGCCCTCGCCGCATCCGAGGTCGAGGGCGGTGCCCGCCGCGACCCCGGTCGCCTCGAGCTCGGCGACGACGGCCGCGGTCGTCGCGTTCACCCGCCCCGACCACACCTGCCCGGAACTGCCGTAGCGCTCTTCCCAGAAGTCCACGGGGCGGGAGTGTTCGTGCGGTTCGTGCGGCATCCCCCCATCACAGCGGATGCGCGCCGCCCACGCACGTCGGCATGCCGAAACGGCAAACGCCGGCGCGTGATCCCCGGGCCGAGTGCACCCAGGAAGAGCGGTTGCACGAGCACGGGAGTCGCATCCATCGGGTGCACTCCGGGCGCCGACGGGCACGGTGCGCGGCGTCAGGAGCAGAGGTGGGCGGTGGCGGCGGGGAGGGCGGCCGCGACCTCCGGGGTGGAGGGGGTGACGGCGGCGAGGGAGGCGGCCAGCGCACCCGCGCATCCGGGGTCGGAGCGGTACTGCTGCACCGCGGCCAGCGCCGGGACGAGCTCGGTGGAGATGCGGTCGAGGATCGGGCGCACCTCGGTCGCCAGGTCGGGCGCGGAGGTGGGCGCGGCGGCGGATGCGGCCGCCCACTGATCGAGCAGCGACTGCTGCACCTGCTTGCTCGCGGCGATCTGGTCGGTGAAGACGGACCGCACGTACTCCGGATCGGCGCCCGCCTGCTGGGCGGCCGCGGCGGCGGTGTCGAGCACGACCTGCTCGCGGGCGGGGTCGGTGACGGGCTGTCCGCTGAAGAGCTTCGACGCCGCCACCTGCGGGGCGGTGTCGAGGCGCTCGACGATCAGGCCGACCGCGGCGTCGAACGCGCCCGAGGGGACGTCGGATGCGGGGGTGCTGACCGCGGAACCCGTCGCGGCGGGGGTGGAGAGCGCGGCGCTCGCGGTGGGGGTGGAGAGCGAGGCGGGCGCGGTGCCGGTCGCGCACCCGGCGAGCGCGAGGCCCGTGGCGGTGACGAGGGATGCGGCCGCAACGACTCGGCGGAGACGGAGGATGTCGAGCTGCATGCGGCCAGCGTAGGGGCGTCGCACGTCCTCTCGCCGAGAGAACGGCGTCGTTCGTCACGGAATACGCTCAAGCCCCCGGAATAGCGCGTGGCTTGCGCGTATTCCGTGACGAGCGTCGGCGATCGGGCGCGATTAGGCTGATCGGCATGTCCGAGGCCGCCGGCTCCGCCTCCGCCGCCTCAGGCGATGACGCCGCGGCCGCCGCCTCGGGGGAGGCGTGGTCGCCGATCGCGGAGGAGTGGGCAGCACGGTGGGGCCGTGTGGCCGACCCGGCGCGCGACGAGATCGTGCGGCGGGCGGGCATCGGCCCGGGATCGCGGGTGCTCGACGTGGGATGCGGATCCGGTGAGTTCGCCGCGCAGCTCGTCGCGGCGGGAGCAGTGGTGGCCGCGGTCGATGCCGCGCCGGGGATGGTCGCGCTCGCTCGATGGGCCGCTCCCGCGGCGGAGGTGCGCCTCGCGCCGATCGACCGGCTGCCGTTCGGCGACGGCGTCTTCGACGTGGTCGTCGCCGTGAACGCCCTGCAGTTCGCCGATGACATGGCGGCCGCGCTCGCCGAGCTCGCCCGCGTCACGGCACCGGGCGGCGCGGTCGTCGTGGCGAACTGGGCCGAGCGGGCGCGCAACGACCTCGACACCCTCGAGACGGCTGTCGCGATCGATGACGGCGACGATCCGGACGACCTCGTCGACCTCGGCTACCGCCTCCCCGGCGGACTCGACGCGCTCTTCGCCGAGGTGGGCATCCCGGTGGAGTGGTCGTCGACCGTGGACGTGCCGTGGCGCGCCGCGACCGACGATGACCTCGCCCGCGGCGTGCTCCTCGGCGAGGACGACGACACCATCGCCGCCCGCGCGCCCGTCGTGGTGGCGGCCGCGCGTCCCTTCGCCGCGCCCGACGGCGGCTACGAGCTGCGCAACGCCTTCTACGTGGTGGTGGGCCGCATCCCGCGCTGAGGGGGCGCCCGTCGGCGCCCGGCGCGGGCGGGCGGGCGGGGCTACGCTTCTTCGGATGAGCGAGGCGGGGCGGCGGGTGGTGGTGGTGGGGCACGTGTGCCTCGACGAGATCGTCGCTTCCGCGGGGGTGACGCGCGCGGCGGGGTCGCCCGCGGTGTTCATGGCGCCCGTGCTCGTCGAGGCGGGGATCGAGCCGTTGATCTCCGCTCCGCACGGCGCCGACTTCGACGCGCTCGGCACGGGGCTCCGGTTCCTCGAGCCGCCCGCCGGGGCGCAGACGCTGCTCTACGTGAACGACGTCCGCACCGAGCGGCGGCGGCAGAGCGTGGGGCACGCCGACGTCCTCGCCCGTGACACCGCCGCCCCCTCGCCCGCCACCCGCGCGGCGCTCGCAGGGGCCGCCGCGCTCGTGCTCACGCCGCTGCTGCCCCTGCGCGATGAGCTCGTCGCCGAGCTCGTCTCACTGCTACCCGCTGGCGCGCTTCGGGTCGCCCTGGTGCAGGGCTACCTCCGCCGGCTCGGGACGGCCGTCGACGGGGCGCAGCCCGTCGAACCGCGCGAGTTCACCGAGGCGGACGCCGTGCTGCCCCTCATGGACGTCGCCGTGCTGAGCGAGGAGGACCTCGGCGATCCGGCCGCGGCGCACCACGCGGCCGGGATGTGGTCCGCCGCGCATCCGTCGACCGCCATCGTGGTCACACGCGGCGAGGCGGGCGCCAGCGCGTACCTCCGAGGGGAGCGGCGCGACGTCCCCGCCCATCCCGTCGGCGTGCTCAGCGCCGCGAACCTGGTCGGCGCCGGCGACCTGTTCAGTGCGGCGCTCGTGGTGTCACTGCTCGGCGCGCCCCGCGGACGGACTCTGGACGCCGACACCCTCGTCGACGCCGTCGACGCGGCCAACCGGGCCACGGCCGAGCGCCTCGCCGCGCGCTGAGCCCACGCTCTGAGGCCGCCCGCTGAGCCCGGGCGCATCCCGTTCAGCGGGGCGAGCTGACCCGCTCCGGCTCGATGACGAGGATGACGCGCTGCTGATCGCGTCCGCCGTACCAGGGGTACGGGCCGCCGGTGTACTTCTGCGACAGCTGCTCGATGTGGTCGGCGGCGCCGTCGGTGACGAGCTCGCGGACCGTGCCGCGCACCTGGTAGTAGAACCACGGATCCTCCGGGTCGGAGATCGTGACCGCCACCCGCGGATCGCGCTGGATGTTGCGCACCTTCTGGTGTGTCATCACGCTGTTGACGAGGACGTTCTCGCCGTCGGTGTCGACCCAGGTGAGCGTCACCTGCGGCGAGCCCGACGGCATGACGGTGGCGATGTTGCAGAGCGCTCGACGCTGCAGGAGCGAGACGAGGTCGGTGGGCAGAGCAGTCATCGGGGGCCTTTCCAGGCGGATGCGGGTGGGGACCCTCTCGACGCTACCCGGGAGCTCTCGACGCTACCCGGGAGTGGGAGTCCCATCGCATCCGGGATACCCTCGCAGGATCATGAGGGGGCGGTCGAGCGAGCGGGCGATCCGCAGCGCCACGCGCGCGGCGGCGGTGCTGGGAGGTGTGCTGCTCGGCGTCGGGGTCGTGGCACTGGTGTTCTGGACGATGACGGTCGAGGAGTCCTCCGGACTGGTCTGCGACAACGACGGATGCGTCGCCGGCGACCCGGTGCTCTACACGCTCGTCACCACGTCGATCCGCCTCGCCGGACCGGTGGTGGGCGCGGGCGTGCTCGCCGTCGGCGCCGCGCTCGTGATGGCGGCGGCGGTCGTGCGGGGGAACGGACAGAGGAGGTCGGACGTGCGCGCCATCATCGCGCTGTGGGTGATCGGCGTCGTGTCGATCGTCGGATCGGTCGCGCTCGTCGTCTGGTCGAGCAGTCCCGGGGTGGTGGGGTACTCGGTCTCGTCGGATCGGGCGTCGCAGCTGCTCATCCAGGCCGCCTACTCGGTGATGCCGTTCCTGATCTTCGCCGGGCTCGTCCTGGTGGGGATGGCGCTCGTCGCGACACTGCTGCGCGCCCGGGTGCTGCGTGCAGACGCGGAGGAGGCCGAGGCCGAGGCGCACGCGGGCCGACAGACGGAGGACGCCGACCCGCTCGCCGAGCTCCTCGCGCCGCAGCCCCCGCCCACGCGCCCCTGGCGCCGCGGCGACGACCTCACGCCGTTCATGCGCCCCGACGACCGCCCGGAGAGCGACCGCCCGTAGAGCGACCGCCCGGAGAGCGACCGCCCGCGCTCTCAGCGCCTTCGAGGCGTCTCCGGGAGAATGGGTGCATGACCGAGCACGACGACACCACCGTCGAGGTGACGCGCGTCGAGCGCGGCGACGTCTACGCCCGCGTCTCGACCATCGGCCACGGGCGGGAGCGGGCCTTCGTCCTCGTCGCGGGCATCGGCGTGGCGGCGACCTACTTCGAGCGGCTCGCCCCGAACCTGAACGAGTTCGGCCCCGTGCACGCGCTCGACCTGCCCGGATTCGGCGGGGTCCCGCATCCGCCGAGCGCCATGACGATCGAGCAGTACGCCGACCTCGTCGAGGCCGTGATCGACGACCTCGAGCTCGTCGACCCCATCCTCGTCGGCCACTCGATGGGCACGCAGATGGTCGCGGAGGTCGCCGCCCGGCGTCCGGACCTCTCCACCGTCGTGCTCATCGGCCCTGTGGTGTTCCCCGGCATCCGCCGCCTCGTGCCGCTCGCGGGCCGGTTCCTCCGCGCGTCGTGGCACGAGCCGTTCAAGGTCAAGGTGCTGGCGATCGGGTCGTACCTGACGTGCGGGTTCCGCTGGTTCTTCCGGATCCTCCCCGAGATGATGCGGTTCCCGATCGAGGAGCGGTTCGTGCACATCCGCGCCCACACGCTCGTGATCCGCGGCGAGCACGACGCCGTGGTGCCGCGGGTGTGGGTGCGATGGATCGCGCGCACGATCCCGTTCGCGACGACCTGGGAGATCGGCGGCGCCGGGCACTCGGTGATGCACGGGCACGCCGAGGGTGTGGCGCGGCTCTGTGTCGAGTGGGCGCGCAGCCCGCGCGACACCGACGGGTTCCTGCACCGGATGTCGGACACGGCTGCCGCCGCGCCCGAGCCCACCCGGATGACCCTCCGCACCGCGCTGAAGGGGGTGCGCGGACGCGTGCTGGAGCTGCTGGGCGTCGTCCGCGACGACGACCGCCTCATCGCCATGGGCAAGACCGAGCACGCGGAGTCGATGGCGGAGGCGCGCTCCGAGCGCTGAGGAGCGCGCGCCTCGCAGATCCCCTGGGAGGGGTTGCCCGCGGATCCCTCCACAGGGGTCGATTCTCAACGGGTGTCGTCGATAGGGTGGACGGGACCCCCGACACCGAGAGGATCCTCGATGCCCACGGGCCTCCCCATCCACTTCGAGCACGTGACGAAGGCGTTCGGCGCCGTCCGTGCCGTCGACGACCTCTCCGTGACGATCGAGCCCGGCCGCGTGACGGGCTTCCTCGGCCCGAACGGCGCGGGTAAGACGACGACGCTCCGCATGCTCCTCGGGCTCGTGCGCCCCACCAGCGGCGTCGCCACCATCGGCGGCACGCCGTACCACGACCTCGCGTCGCCCATCACGACGGTGGGCGCGTCGCTCGAGGCGACGAGCTTTCACCCGGGCCGCACCGCGCGCAACCACCTGCTCATCGCCGCGCAGGCCGCGGGCCTGCCCGCGACATCCGCCGACCAGGCCCTCGCCCGCGTCGGCCTCCAGGACTACGGACGGCGACGGGTCGGCGGATACTCGCTCGGCATGCGCCAGCGCCTCGGCCTCGCATTCGCGCTGCTCGGCGATCCGGGTGTGCTCGTGCTCGACGAGCCGATCAACGGGCTCGATCCCGAGGGCATCAAGTGGATCCGCCAGCTGCTGCGCGCCATGGCCTCCGAGGGCCGCACGATCCTCATCTCGTCGCACCTGCTGAGCGAGGTGCAGCAGACCGTCGACGAGGTGGTCATCATCGCGCACGGCAAGCTCGTGCACACCGGCGATCTCGCCAGCCTCGACGCGTCCGACACGATGTCGGTGCAGGTCAACGCGGCGGACCGGCAGGCGCTTGCGGCGGCGGTCGCGGCGGCGGGCTACACGTTCTCCGAGATGCGGGCGGGCCTCGTGGTCGACAGCGCCGACGCCGCCACCATCGGCCGGATCGCGTTCGACGCCGGCATCCCGCTCACCAACCTCACGCAGAAGCGGGTGGGGCTCGAGGAGAGCTTCCTGGCCCTCGTCGGAGAGGAGGGCTCGCTGTGAACTACGTCCACGCCGTCCGTGCCGAGGTCACGAAGATCACCTCGACCCGCATCTGGTGGATCCTCGCCATCATCATGATCGCCTACATCGCCCTGGTCGCGGCGGGCGGCGGCTTCCTCATCAACGCGGTCGCACGCGAGACGCCGCTCGGCGACGTCTCCGTCCCGCGCCTGGTCTACAGCTTCTCCTCGTCGATCGGATACGTGTTCCCCGTGCTCTTCGGGGCGCTCGCGGTGACGGCCGAGTTCCGGCACAAGACGCTCACCCCGGCGTTCCTCGTCACGCCCCGCCGCGCGACCGTGCTGTGGGCCAAGCTCACCGTGTTGTTCGTGATGGGCGCGGTCTTCGGCGTGCTCTCGCTGATCGCCGCGGTCGGCCCCGGAGCGCTGGCGCTCTCGTTCGGCGACACCGGCACCGGGCTCGACCAGCCCGAGACGTGGCTGATGTTCGCCCGCATCCTGCTCGCGATGGCGCTGTGGGCGGCGATCGGCGCCGGCCTCGGCGTGCTCGTGCCCAGCCAGGTGGCGGCGATCGTCATCGTGCTGGCGTTCACGCAGTTCGTCGAGCCCATCCTGCGCGCAGCCACGTCGCTGGCCGACTGGGCCTCCGCGGTCGGCCGCTTCCTCCCGGGTGCGGCGTCGGATGCGCTGGTCGGCACGAGCTTCTTCTCCATCACCCAGCCGGGCGGCGGAGAGCAGCTGCCGTGGTGGGGCGGGGCGCTGGTGCTGCTCGCGATCGCCGCGATCACCACCGCCGCGGGCTACTTCACGAGCTGGCGCCGCGACGTGAACTGAGCCCTCCGCGGCGTGTGCGGCCGGGGGCGGCGTGCGGGAGGCGCGGCGTGCGCGGGAGGCGTGCGGGCTCAGCCGGGCCCGGGTGGTGCGCCCGCTCGGGTATGCGGGCAGGGCGTGCGCTGTGACGCTCACACGTTGAAGGCGAGCACCACGAGGGCGGCGGTGCCTCCGACGAGTGCGATCCCGCACGTCACCTTCACGACGAGCTCGGTACGCGCGGCCGACCAGCGGCGTCGCCGCGTGGTCCGGGAGCTGCCCTGAGGTGGGGAGTGCGTGCCGGTCTGCGGATGCGCTGGAGCGGGTGCCATGACGGGGGACCGGTGCACGTCGGTGTGCGGATGCGCTGGGGCGGGTGCCGGGACGTGAGCCGGAGCCGGAGCGTTGGCCGGAGCCGGAGCCGGAGCGGGTGGGTTGGCGGGAGCGGGAGCCGGTGCGGGTGGGTTGGCGGGAGCGGGAGCCGGTGCGGGTGGGTTGGCGGGAGCGTCTGCCCGTTGAGCGGCGGAGCGGGTGAGCGCGGCGGGGACGCCCTCCGAGAGCCGGACCGTGTCCTCGACCGAGGCGAGGTTCGGCGGCAGCGCGGGGATGGGCGGAAGTGCCGCGTCAGCGCCGTCGCGGGAGGGTGACGCCTGCGCCACGGCGCCGGTGCTCACATCCCCCCGATCACCGGCGCCGCGGGTCGCGTGGCCCACGAGGGGCGGCCGCAGCAGGCGCGGACGACGGACGCGCGCCAGCGTGAAGTCGTACTCCCACGGCACCTCCCCGGGTGCGGCACCGCTGCCGCTGACCTCGTCCGTGTCGTCCATCCCTCTCGACGGTACGGACCCGCCCGCCCGCCCGCGATGGGGAGAAGTCCCCATCCGCCCGCCGTTGGCCGCGGATCTGACACTCGTGGTGACCTCCCGCCCGCGAAGCCCACCACGAGTGTCATATCCGGCCGGCCCGCGGCCCGTGGTCCGGGCCGTGGGCCGGGGCGAGCCGGTGGACCGGGCGTGGATGTGGCACTCGTGGCGACCTCCCGCCCCCGGAGCCCACTACGAGTGTCAGATCCAGCAGGCCTGCGGCGCGCGGGAGCGAGAGAAGCCGGGATGGCCCCCGGCGAGGATTCGGCCGATGGGCGCGGATGTGACACTCGTGGTGGCCTCTCGGCCGTGGAGCCCACCACGACCGTCAGATCTGCACTCCCTCGACCCGCATCCGCGCCGCCCCAGGACCCGCGGGTGCGCGGGGAGGGGATGCGGATGCGCGAGGCTGAGAGGGTGGGCCGCCGGGCCCGCGCGGAGCGAGGACGACGAGGGACGAGGGACGAGGCGCGATGATCGAAGAGCTCGAGGGGGAGCGGCGGCGGCTGCTGGCGGTGGCGTATCGGATGACGGGCACGATCGCCGACGCCGAGGACATCGTGCAGGAGACGTATCTGCGCTGGTACCGCCTCCCCGACGAGGAGCGCGGGGCCATCGAGAACCCCGCGGCCTGGCTCACCCGGGTGGCGGGCCGGGTGGCGCTCGACCACCTCGGGTCGGCGCGGATGCGGCGCGAGCGGTACGTCGGGCAGTGGCTGCCCGAGCCCGTCCCGGCCGACCTGTTCGCCGGAGCCGGAGCCCGAGCCGGAGCTGGAGCTGGAGCCTGGACCGGGGCCCTGGCCGGGGGCGGCGCGGCGACGCACTCCGTCACTGCGGCTCCGGCCGCCGACGACCCGCTGGACCGGGTGACGCTCGACGACTCCATCCGCACCGCCCTGCTCGTGGTGCTCGAGTCGATGACCCCGGCGGAGCGGGTGGCGTTCGTGCTGCACGACGTGTTCGACGTGCCGTTCGACGACATCGCCACCATCGTCGGGCGGTCGTCGGCCGCGACGAGGCAGCTCGCCGCATCCGCTCGCAGGCACGTGCGCGAGGGGCGCACCAGCGTGGTGCCGAAGGAGGAGCATGACGAGACGGTGCGCGCCTTCCTCGAGGCGAGCCGGAGCGGAGACGTGCTCACGCTGATGCGCGTGCTCGCGCCCGGGGTGGAGCTGCGCTCCGACGGCGGCGGTGTCGTCAGCGCCGCACGCAACGTGGTCGTGGGCACCGACAACGTGGCCCGCTTCCTGCTCGGCATCGCCTCGAAGCAGCCCGGACTGCGCTACGAGGAGGTGCAGACCGGGGATGGCCTCGGGTTCCGGATCCTCGCCGGCGACGCGCTGTCGAGCATCGCGACCTTCGAGACGGCGGGAGGCCTCATCACCCAGGTGCGGCTGATGCTCAACCCGGCGAAGCTCACACAGTGGAGGCCGTAGCGGGGCATGCCGTAGCGGATCGCGCCGCTCGGGTCATGCCGCCCGGAGTGCCGGCAGCATGACCCGGTCGACGAGGTCGACCACGGTCTCGCGATCGAGCGAGCGCTTCCGCAGCGAGATGCTCCCGAAGGCCGCCGTGGGCACGATGCCGGCGACGAGCTCCACGGGCGCGTCGGCGGAGATGTCCCCCACGCTCGATCGCGCGCCGGATCACGGTCTCGATCGCCGCCACGGGCGGGCCGCCGACGAGCCGGTACGCCACCTCGTAGAGCTCCCGGTCGCGGCCGATCTCGCCGAGGAGGCTCGCCAGCACCGGGCCCGAGCGCTCGTCGGTCGAGGCGAAGTGCAGGGCCGCGCCGAGGAGGTCGTCGCGGAGATCTCCCGTGTCGGGTACCTCGACCGGGACCTGGAGGTCGCTGACGGCGGCCACGACGAGCTCCGCCTTCGTGCTCCATCGCCGGTAGATCGCCGACTTGCCGCAGTGGGCGCGGGCGGCCACCGCCGCGATGGTGGTGCCGGGATAGCCGGACTCGATGAGCAGGTCCTGCGCGGCGGTGAGGATGCTCCGCTCCACCTCCGGGTCGCGCGGACGCCCCGAGGCAGCCGGGGGCTCGTCGATGCTCACGACAGCATTGTACATTCCGGTTCCGAGCGGTACCGTATCCAGTAACGGTACCAATCGGAACCGTAAGTGTCCGGATGGCCTCCATCCGGTCCGCATCCGAAGGAGAACGTCATGACCGCATCCGTCGCCGCCTCCCGCGCACCGTCGCAGTCCCGCTCCCGCTCCCGGTCGCGCCTTCGCACCCTCGGCATCCTGGCCGTTGCGGCCGTGGTCGCCGTCGGGCTGAACGCCGTCGTCGCCGCTGTCGCGAACGCGCTCGGCGCCCCGGCGGGCTACGGCCCGCTGACGCTGCCCGCCTACGCCCTCTTCACCGTGCTCGGCATCGCGGCCGGATGGGCGGGCTGGGTGATCGTGCGCCATCGGGCCCGCGACGCCGGCCGCGTGCTGGCGGTGCTCGTGCCGGTCGTCACGGTCGTCTCGCTCGTGCCCGACGTGCTGCTGCTCGTGCTCGGCTTCATCCCGGGCACGACTCCCGCCGCGGCGATCGCGCTCATGGTGATGCACCTCGTCGTCGTCGCCGTCGCCGTGCCCGCCTACGTGCTGGCCTCGCGCCGCGCGTGACGGTCGGGCACGCGGATGAGCACGCTGCGGGCAGAATGGTGTGGTGAGTGATGGGGTGAACGAGGGGGCTGCCGTCGCCGATCCCTCGAGTGCGCCTCCCGCGCCCGCCCCGGCCTCCGCCCCGGTGGCCGCCCAGCGGGCGAGACTTCACCATCAGTTCGTCACCCCCGAGGCGATCTACGGCACGATCCTGTTCTGCGCTGTGCTCGCCGCTGCGGAAGACGAGGTCGACGACTTTCAGATGATGATCAACGGCCTCCTCGCCAGCCTCGTGCTCTGGTTCGCGCACGTGGTGGCGATGACGGTGGCCAGGCACGGATCGCGCGACGGCCGCGAGACCGGCGTGCGCGCCGCCGTCACGGAGGGGCCGCACCACTCGACGGGTGTGCTCATCGGCCCGGCCATCCCGCTCCTCTTCCTCGCACTCGGGGCGTTCGACCTCCTCGACGACGAGCTCGCCTACTGGCTCGCGATCGGCTCGGGGGTCACCGTGCTGGTGGCGCTCGGCGTCCTGTCGTGCCGGGAACGGCGGGTGTCGTGGCCGCTCAGCCTCGCAGGCGGGCTCGCGGCGGGCGCGGCCGGCTTCCTCG
This sequence comes from Cnuibacter sp. UC19_7, assembly GCF_042699995.1. Lineage (GTDB taxonomy): Bacteria > Actinomycetota > Actinomycetes > Actinomycetales > Microbacteriaceae > Cnuibacter. The sequence continues at coordinate 1,796,703 of NZ_CP170560.1, read as the reverse complement.
CCGTGGCGCTGAAGGCGACGCTGCTCGAATGACGCACGCCTCCGCATCCGCCCCCGTCGACCGCCGCGGCACCGCGCTGTGGCGCTCCGCCACCGTGTTCTACACGATCGGCGCGGCCGACTTCCTGGCCGCCTTCGTGCTGGTGTTCGTGTCGTACTTCCTCGGCGCCGACGCACTCGCGGTGACCGCGATCTACATGTTCATGGGCGCGTGGCCGGTCCTCTTCGTCGCCGCCGTGCTCGACGTCCTGCGCCACCGCTGACCCGCGCCGCGCGTTCCGCCACGTGGGCGTGGCGACACGTGAGCTACTCGGGGAGGGCGCCCGCCACCACGCGCCCGCGGGAGACGACCGCGACGATGCGCGACACGTCGAGCGCTCCGATGTCGTCCCACGGGCGACCGCGGAGCACCACCAGGTCCGCGGCGTGGCCCGGGGCGAGGCGCCCCAGCGACGAGCCGCGACCCAGCGCGGCGGCGGCGCGCGAGGTCGCAGACTGCAGCGCGCGCTCGGCGGTCCAGCCGAAGACGCGCGCCATCGCCCGCACCTCCGCCATCTGGTCGCCGAAGTCGACGTGGTGCCCGTTCGCATCCGTGCCCAGCACGAAGTCGACGCCCGCCTCGGCGGCCGCCCGCATCAGCCCGTCGCGACGCGAGACGAGCTCGGCCGCCTTCTCCGACTGCTCCGGCGACACCGCCCGCTCGCCCGAGGCGATCCGGTCGTTGATGAGCAGGGTCGGCGCGACGGTGATCCCGGATGCGGCGATCCGCGCCGCCTGCTCGTCACCGATCAGGGTGCCGTGCTCGATGGAGTCGACGCCCGCATCCAGCGCGATGTCGATGCCCTCGGCGGTGTGCGCGTGGGCGGCGACGGGCATCGAGAGGGCGTGCGCCTCGTCGACGATCGCCTCGATCTCGGCCCGCGTGTGATTGCGCCACGACGCCTTGTCGCCCACCGAGAGCACGCCCCCGCTGGTCGCGATCTTGATGCCGTCGGCCCCGGCGCGCGCCCAGTGGCGCACCAGCTTGCGGCACTCGTCGGGCCCGTCGGCGGTCGGCTTGCGGATCGGGAACGCGGCTGGCGTGAACAGGTCGCCGTGCCCGGCGGTCATGCTCACCATGCCGTGCGCGAGGAGCCGCGGGCCGTCGACCAGCCCTGAGTTCACCCCGCGGGCGAGGGAGAACTGGATCTCGTCGGCCGACAGGTCGCGGAGGGTCGTGACCCCGCCCCGCAGCGCCGCCTGCGCGTGCGCGAGGCCGTGCAGCACCTGCTCCTCGGGCCGGGTGGTGAGCGGCCAGCTCAGGAAGTCGGCGTGACCCCGCCCCGCGTATCCGATCAGGTGCACATGCGTGTCGATGAGGCCCGGGATCACGGAGAGCCCTGCGCCCGCGCCCGCGGCGCCGGAGGCGCTCGCGTCCTTCGTGTCGCCCGTGCTCACACTCGTGATGGTCCCGTCGCCATCGGCGACGCTCCACTCGACGGAGCCGGCGCCGAGCGCCCGCTCCCCGTCCCACACCTCGACGTTCTCGATCCTCACGGTGTCATCCTCTCGTGCTCATCTCTCACGTTCCGCCACACTCCTGGCCTTTCGCCACGCTCATGCGCATGGCGAAACGCCAGGAGTGTGGCGAAACGGAGGAGGGGGCTCAGGTCAGCGCTTGTTCTTGCGGGGGAAGAGTGCGCCGAGGGCGGCGGGCGGGCGCATCGTGGTGCCGGCGACCACGAGCACCGCGAGCGTCACCAGGTATGGCGCCGCGGTCGGCAGCTCGGCGGGCAGCGGCACGAACAGGAACACGAGCACCAGCGCCACCCCGAGCGCGAGGGGCGCGACGCCGGAGCGGAACGCCTTCCGCGCGGCGAGTGCCGCCCCCGCGACCACGCCCACGTCGCTCGACGGGAGCCCGTCCTCGACGCCCGAGGCGAGCCCCGTGCGCGACAGCTGCCGTCCGCGCCACATCCGCACCAGGCCGATGACGACGAACACGATCGCGAGGATGAACACCAGCGCCCGGAACGTCTCCGGCCGGCCGAGGCCGACCGCGTCGGAGAAGCCGAACAGGGCCGATCCGAGGAAGACGCCCGACGGCATCCAGTTGCCGAAGATGAGGGTCGCGAGTCCGATGAACCCTCGCCCTGCGGTCTGGTTCTCGACGTACCCCGACGAGATGAGCGCGAGGTACCCGCCCGCGAAGCCGGCCATCGCGCTGCCCGTGAGGACGGCGATCCACCGGGTGCGGTGCACCCGTCCGCCGAGCGCCTGCAGGGCGGCGGGCTGCTCGCCCGCTGCGCGCCAGCGCAGCCCGAACGGCGTGCGCCACAGGATGTACGCGGTGAGCGGGATGAGCAGCAGCCCGATGATCGCGGCGAGCGAGACGTCGCGGGTGAGTCCGCCGACGATGCCGCCGATCTGCGACAGCACCGGGATCCCGGACCCTTCGAGACCCGCCATCCAATCGGGTGTGCCGAGACCGCCCGAGAGGAACGGGATGCTGATCGAGGGCAGCGAGCCGTCGATGCGGGGGGACCGGGCGATGGTGCCGCCGTCGACGCCGTTGAACACGATGTCGGCGAGGAACCGGGCGAGCGCGGCCGCGATCACGTTGATCGCCACACCGACGACGAGCTGATTGATGCCCATCTCGATGCAGAGCAGTGCCATCAGCAGCCCGAACACGAGCCCGCCGACGATGCCGCCGCCGAGCGCGGCCCACGGCCCCCAGAACCAGCCGAACAGTCCGGCCGCCCAGGTGCCGCCGATCATCATGCCCTCGAGGCCGACGTTGATGACGCCGGCGCGCTCCGAGTAGAGGCCGCCGATCGCCACCACGGCGATGGGCACGGTGAGTCGCAGCGCGGAGCCCCACGTCGAGGAGGCGGCGATGCCGGGGGCGTCGGCGACGTACTGGGCGATGATGACGAGCGCGAGGCCGAGGAGGCCCCAGCGCACGGCGGAGCGCAACGACGACCGCGAGGGGCGGAGCTTCGCCGGCGTGGCTGCGGCGGCCGCGGGCGCGGCGGGGTCGATGACCGTGCTCATCGGGCGGCCTCCAGTCCATCGGCGGGTGCGGGGGTGGGGGCGTCGGACGAGTCGCCGTCGGCCGGGCCCGAGGAGCCGCCGCGGCGGCGCGAGCGAAGGGCGTTCCACAGCGCGATGCGCTGGTCGGCCCGCTCGGTGAGCCAGTAGCCCACCGCCGACGAGAGCAGGACCACCGCCATGAACAGCGTGCCCACCTCGGTCGGCAGCTGCACGAGCCCGAGCACCTGCGAGCTGCGCTCCACGAAGGCGAGGATGAACGCGCCCACCGCCATCCCGATCGGATGCGATCGGCCGAGCAGCGCGGCCGCGAGGCCGGTGAACATGAGGTCGGTGGGCATCGTGCCGTCGTAGCGGTAGGCGACGCCGAGCACGTGGTACATGCCGATGAGGCCGGCGATGGCGCCTGATCCGAGCATCGCGTAGATGATGCGGCGGTTGACCCGGATGCCGGCGGACTCCGCCGCCTCGGGCGACTGTGCCGCCACCTGCAGCGTGAACCCGAAGACGGTGCGGTACTGCAGCAGGTAGAAGATGATGCCGACGATGACGGCGACCACGATGAACCCGGAGATCGAGGTGCGGTTGCCGATGCCGAGGTCGACGAGCACGGGCATGGCGCCCTGGTCGTCGATGATCGCGGTGCCGGTGTTCTGCCCGCCGCCGGAGCGGAACACGTTGGCGAGCAGCATCGCGACGACGGTGGTGGCGATCGCGTTCATGAGGATGGACGTGATCACCTCGCTGACGCCGCGGTACACCTTGAGCAGCGCGGGCACGAGCGCCCAGAGCGCTCCCACCACGCAGCACACCAGCAGGGTGATCGGCAGCCTCAGGTAGAGCGGCAGCGGCAGCTGCGCCGCGACCACCGCGCCGATGAGGGCGGCGACCCGGTACTGCCCGTCGACGCCGATGTTGAACAGCCCCATCCGCAGCGCGAAGGCCGCGGCGACACCCGCGATGTAGAGCGGGATGGCGTTGTTCACCGCCGACACGAGCGACGCCGGCTCGACACCGTAATTCCACATCACCTCGTACGCGGATGCGGAGGAGTAGCCGCTCAGCTCGAGGAAGATCGTGGTGACGAGCAGCGCGAGCACGACCGAGACGACGGGCCCGGCGAACGCGGTGACGATCCTGCGGGTCATGCCGCACCTCCTGCCAGGTCGGGAGCGGACGGATCCGCCGAGGACGCGACCGACGACGGGGTCGACGAGCGGTCGGTGCGGACACCCGTCATGTACTCGCCGAGCGTCTCGGCGTCGACCGCGCGCGGGTCGAGCTCGCCGACCACCGCGCCCCGGTAGAGCACCAGGAGCCTGTCGCTCAGCGCGAGCAGCTCGTCGAGGTCGGCGGAGACGAGGAGCGTGCCGAGGCCGCGATCGCGGGCGGCGGTGAGCTCGGACCAGACGGCGGCCTGGGCGCCGATGTCGACGCCGCGGGTCGGATGCGCGGCGATGAGCACCCGGGGCTCGGAGCCGAGTTCGCGGCCGACGATGAACTTCTGCTGGTTGCCGCCCGACAGCGCCGACGCGGGAGTCGAGGCGTCGCCGCCGCGCACGTCGAAGGCGGTGATGATGCGGCGGGCCGCGTCGGCGGCGGCGGCGCGGCTGTACCAGGGGCCGCGCTTGATCGGCGGACGGGTGTGGTAGCCGAGAGCGGCGTTCTCGCGCAGCGGCATCCCGAGCACGACGCCGTCGCGGTGGCGGTCCTCGGGGATGTAGGCCATGCCCGCCGCGCGGCGGTCGGTGGTGGACAGGGCGGTGACGTCCTGGCCACCGAGCGACACGGTGCCCTCGGAGGCGACGCGGCCGAGGAGCGACAGCATCAGCTCGGACTGCCCGTTGCCCTCGACCCCGGCCACACCGAGGATCTCGCCGCTGCGCACCTCGAACGAGACGTCGTCGAGCGCGGCGACCTCACCGGGCACGGCGACCGTGAGGTGCGATCCGGCGAGCACCACGTCGTCGCCGATGGGCACGGCCCGCGGCTCGACGGTGGGCATCTCGACCTTCACCATGAGCGAGGCGAGCTCGCGCGCGGTGGTCTCGGCCGGGGTGGTGCGGCCCACCACCTGCCCGGCGCGGATGACCGTGATCTCGTCGGCGAAGTCGAGCACCTCGTCGAGCTTGTGGGAGATGAAGAGGACCGCGGCACCCGCATCCGTGAACGCCCGCATGGCCGCGAACAGCGACTGCGCCTCGCTCGGCACGAGCACGGCCGTCGGTTCGTCGAGGATGATGACCCGGGCGTCGCGGTAGAGCACCTTGAGGATCTCGACCCGCTGCCGCGCCCCCACCCCGAGGTCGCGCACCACGGCGTCGACCTCGACGGGGAAGCCGTTCGCCTCGGCCAGCTCGGCCACCCGGGTGCGGGCGGCCGAGCCGTCGAGGCGGAACGGGGAGCCCGGCTCGTCGGCGAGGACGATGTTCTCCCACACCCGCAGAGCGTCGGCGAGCAGGAAGTGCTGGTGCACGATGCCGATCCCGGCCCGCTGCGCGTCGCGCGGCGACCGGAACGCCATCGGGCGACCCGCGATGGCGATCGAGCCCTCGTCGGGGCTCTCCTCGCCGGCGAGGATCTTCATCAGCGTCGACTTGCCGGCGCCGTTCTCGCCCACGATCGCGTGGACGGTCCCGGCTCTCACCGTCAGGTCGATCCGGTCGTTCGCGACGAACGTGCCGAACCTCTTCACGATGCCGGTCAGCCGGACCAGCTCGTCCTGCTCTGCCATGGTGGTGCTTCCTGCGTGCTTCGGTGGAGCTTCTCGGGGTCGGAGTCGGGTCAGACCGCCGTCGGGACCTTCACGGTGCCGTCGATGATGTCCTGCTTGGCCTTGTCGAGCTGGCTCGAGTAGGCGTCGAGGAACCCGCCGCTGGTGGAGTAGCCGACACCGTCGTTCGACAGGTCGAAGTCCTGCTCACCGGGCTTGAGCGAGCCGTCGAGGAAGGACTTGATGCTGTCCTCCACCGCGACGTTCACGTTCTTGATCGCCGAGGTGAGGATGTAGGGCTTCAGCGAGTCGTCGACCTGGTTGTAGACGTCGCCGTCCACGCCGATCGCCCACGACTTCGTGCCGCCCGCGCTCGAGAGCGGAGCCTGCTCGTAGACGCCCACACCGGATCCGCCGGCCGCGGCGTAGATGACGTCGGCGCCGCCGGCGTACATCGAGGCGGCGGCCTCCTTGCCCTTGGTGGGGTCGGAGAAGCCGGTGAAGTCGCCGAGCGGGGCGAGGTACGTCTTGTCGACGACGATGTTCGGGTTCACGCTCTTGGCGCCAGCCTCGTAGCCGACGAAGAAGTTCTGGATGCTGGGCTGGTCGACGCCGCCGATGAACCCGACGTGGCCGGTCGTGGAGGCGAGGGCCGCCGCGACGCCCACGAGGTACGACGACTGCTCGGCCGCGAAGGAGATGGTCGTGACGTCGGGGATCTCGGTGCCCTTGTCGATGTCGACCGCGACGAACTGCGTGTTCGGGTGGTCGGTCGTCTGCGCCATGGGGGTGGCGTACTGGAAGCCGATGCCGATCGCGAGGCCCGCGCCCTGCGAGATCGCGAGGTCGAGACGGTCCTGGTAGTCGTCGGTGTTGGGGCTCGAGAAGTCGAGCGGGGTGAAGTCGTACTCCGACTGGGCGTCGGTGAAGCCCTTGTAGGCGCTGTCCATGAAGGAGAAGTCGCCGGTGGTGCCGTAGAGCATGGCGATCTTGGCGGCGTTCGGGTCGGCGCTCGGCTGGGTGGTGGCGGTCTTGCCCGAGCAGGCGGTGAGCATGAGCGACGCGGCGACGACGGCGCCGCCCCAGGGCCGCGAGGCGGCGGGTTCGGGTGCGAAGCATGGGACTCCTTCGGAGGGGGACTGTGATCTGTGCGACGGTATCGTGCAAAACGCTTTGCTTTGTTACGAGAATGTTTAATCTGCGTGACACGGTCCGCGGATCGGCGCGGATCCGCGGGGGTATCGGCCGTGCCTGAGCGAGTCGTCACCCAATCGTTACGAATCCGCGTGCAAAACGTTTCGCGTCGGCTAGCATTCGTCGCATGGACGAGTCGGGGGCCAGCCGCCCGGTCACGATCCGCGACGTCGCGCGGGTGGCCCAGGTCAGCATGACGACCGTCTCGCATGCCCTCTCGTCGAAACGACCGGTCAGTCCCGAGACCGCGGAGCGGATCCGGGCCGCGATCGAGCACCTCGGCTACGTGCCGCACTCCGGGGCGCGGAGCCTGCAGAGCGGGCGCGCCATGATGATCGGGCTCGTCGTGCCCGACGTCTCGAACCCGTTCTTCGGCGAGCTGGCCGTGAGCGTCGAGCGCTCGGCCGACGACCTCGACTTCGGCGTCGTGCTGTCGAGCTCGACCGGTCGCGCCGAGCGGGACGGACGCTACCTCAACCTGCTCCGGTCGCGCTCGATCGACGGGCTCATCTACGTCGCCGGCGATGCCCGGGTCGACGAGCGGCTCGTCGACCTCGCCGCCCGGCATCCGATCGTGCTGGCCGACGAGTCGGTCTCCTCGCTCGAGTCGATCCCGCTGGTGGCAGCCGACCATGTGCAGGGTGGGCGGCTCGTCGCCGAGCACCTCCGCGAGCTGGGCCACGAGCGCGTCGCCGTACTCACCGGTCCGCGCGGCCTGCGGTCGGCGGAGGAGCGCGTGTCGGGCTTCCTCTCGGTGCTGCCCGGCGCTGCCGTGGTCGACGGCGACTTCACCGAGGAGGTCGCCTACCACCGCACGGCGAAGCTGCTCGCCGGGGTGTCGCCGCCCACGGCCGTGTTCGCCTCCAACGACGTGTCGGCATTCGGCGTGATCGACGCCGCCCGCGACCGCGGGCTCGGCGTGCCCGACGACCTCTCCGTGGTGGGCTTCGACGACGTGCCCCTCAGCGGGCGGATCTCGCCGGCGCTCACCACCGTGCGGCAGCCCGTGGGCGAGATCGGCAGGGTCTCCGTCGAGACCCTCCTCGCCGCCATCGCGGGCGAGTCGCCCGGCTCCCCGCCCCGCCATCCCGTGGTGCTCGTCGTCCGCGGCACCACCCGCCCGCCGCGCTGACGCGGCTCTCCGCGCATCCATCCCGATCCCGGCGCATCCGCCGGCCCCTCGAAAGGAGCCCCCGTGGCCCGCATCCTCCTCCTCGGCGAATCCTGGTTCGTCTACTCCGTGCACCAGAAGGGCTTCGACGCGTTCTACACGTCGGAGTACACCGCGGGAGGCCAGGAGTTCGTCGCCGCGCTGCGCGCCGCCGGCCACGAGGTCACCCACATACCTGCCCACGAGATCACGACCGCGCTGCCGCTGACCGCCGAGGGCATCCACGAGATCGCCGACGTCGTCGTGGTGTCGGATGTGGGCGCCAACACGTTCCAGGTTCCTCCGGCCACCTTCACCCGCTCGGTGCCCGAGCCCGACCGCACGGAGGTGCTGCGCCGCTTCGCCGAGACCGGTGGCGGCCTCCTCATGGTCGGCGGGTACCTCACGTTCGCGGGGATCGACGCGAAGGCGCGCTGGGGGCGCACCCCGCTCGCCGCGGCGCTGCCCGTCGAGGTGCTGGACCGCGACGACCGCGTGGAGATGTCGGCCGGATCGGCGCCGTCGGTGGTGGCGGCGCATCCGGTCGTCGACGGGCTCGGCGAGACCTGGCCGGCGCTGCTCGGCCTCAACGAGGTGGTCGCGAAGCCCGCCGCCGACCTCGTCGCCGAGTGCGGAGGGCACCCGCTGCTCGTGTTCGGCACCTACGGGGCCGGTCGGACCGGCGCGTTCACGTCCGACCTCGCCCCCCACTGGGCGCCGCCGGAGTTCCTGGCGTGGGAGGGGTACGGGCCGCTGTTCGACCGGACCGTGCGCTGGCTCGCCGGCGAGGAGCTCACGCCGCTCGCCGCGGCAGGCGTGACCGAGGAGGTCGGGGCATGACCGACTCCACGCCGACCGACACCGCCGTCACCCCGGCCGACGCTGCTGTCCCGCCGGTCGACACCGTCATCACCGGCGCCACGGTGCTCACCCACACCGTCCGCCCGGAGCCCGGGTACCCCGAGCTGCCGCGCGACGACGTCGAGGCGCGCGGGACCGCGACCTTCCTCGCCGACCACGCCCTCGGCATCCGCGACGGGATCATCGTGTGGGTCGTGCCCACCGCATCCGTGCCGCAGTCGGTGCTCGACGCCGCCGCTCACATCGACGCGCGCGGCCTCGTCGCGATCCCCGGGCTCATGAACGGGCACACCCACTCGCCGATGACGATGTTCCGAGGCTCGGCCGAGGATGTGCCGACGAACGAGTGGTTCAACAAGCACATCTGGCCGATGGAGGTGAACCTCACCGACCGCGACGTCTACCTCGGGGCGCAGCTCGCCATCGGCGAGATGCTGCTCGGCGGGGTCACCTCGTTCGCCGACCACTACTTCGCCACCGACCAGATCGCGCGGGCCGTGGACGAGAGCGGGGCACGGGCGCTGCTCGCCTCCACCTTCTTCTCGTCGCAGGGACCGGCCGGCGTGGAGTCGTCGGCCGCCTTCGCCGAGCGCTGGAACGGCGCCGCGGGAGGGCGCATCCGCACCGCCATGGGACCGCACGCCACGTACACGGTCGACGACGGAGACCTCGAGCTCACCGCCGCGCACGCCCGACGGCTCGGCATCCGCACGCACATCCACGCCGCCGAGAACATGCAGCAGACCGAGTCGAGCCTCGCCAAGCGCGGGGTCACGCCCATCCAGGTGCTGCACGACACGGGCGTGCTCGAGGCCGGCGCGATCATCGCGCACGGCACCGGCATCGTCGAGAGCGACCTCGAGTGGCTCGTGCCCTACGCCGACCGGGTGGGGGTGGCGTCGTGCAGCAAGGTGTACATGAAGCACGCGCACACCACGACACCGGTGCGGATGCTGCACGACGCCGGCGTCACCGTCGGCCTCGGCACCGACGGGCCCGCGTCGAACAACACGCTCGACGTGCTCGAGAGCCTCCGCATCCTGTCGCTCAAGCAGAAGGACGCGCACCTCGACGCGACCTGGCTCACCTCGCCGCACGCGCTCGACATCGCCACGCGGCAGAGCGCCGCGGTCTTCGGACAGGAGTCGTCGCTCGGCGCGCTTCTCCCCGGATACACCGCCGACATCGTGCTCATCGACCCGTCCGGGCCGCACATGCAGCCCATGCACGACCTCGCGTCGGCGCTGGTGCTCAGCGTGCGGGCGAGCGACGTGCGCACCGTGCTCGTCGACGGTGAGGTCGTCGTGCGCGACGGCCGGCTCACCCGCCTCGACCTGAGCGAGGCGATCGCGGAGCTCAACGCCCGCATCCCGGAGCTGACCGACCGCTCGCGCGGCAGCATCCAGGACTACGCGCCGTGAGCGCTCGCTCGGGGAGGATGGACTCGTGATCGAAGCGGAGCGCACACCCTGGACCGACGTGGCCGAGCACCTCGGGCGGCCGGGAGCCGCGCCGCCGTCGCGGCTCGCGGTGCTGCCCTTCGGGGCGCTCGAGCAGCACGGGCCGCAGCTGCCGCTCGGCACCGACACGTTCCAGGCGGTGCACGTGGCGCGCGGCATCGCCCTCGCGCTCGACGCGGTGCTCCTGCCCGCGGTGCCGTACGGAGACACGTGGAACAACGCGGGCTACCCCGGCACGGTGTCGCTCTCGGCGTCGACCGTGGCCGCGATCGCGCTCGACATCGGTCGTGCTCTGGCCGCGTCGCCCGCACCCGCGTCGGGGCTCGTCATCGTGAACGGCGACTGGGGCAACCGGACGCCGCTCTACGGCGCGGTGCGCACGCTGCTGCAGGAGGGCTTCCCCGCGGTCGCGCTCGACTACCCCGGGCTCGACGCCGCGGCCACCGAGGTGCGCACGACGGAGTCGGCCGCCCCCGGCCTCAACCACGCCGACGAGCTCGAGACCTCGATGATGCTCGCCATCGACGGCACCCTCGTGCACCCCGAGCGCTCGGTCGCGGTCTACCCGTCGTTCCCGGGCGACTTCGGCACCACCCCGATGCAGCTGCACCCGTTCTCGCCCTCGGGCGTCTTCGGCGACCCCACCGCCGCCACCCCCGAGACCGGCCGGCGCCTCCTCGACGCCACGGTGGCGGGCTCCCTGGAGGTGCTGGCGGACTTCGTCGCCCGCCTCGGCTGACGCCGGGCGCGGGTGCAGCGACGACCTCTCCGTCACCTCGACACCGATTCGCCGCAAGTCCGCCGCCTAGGGCGGGGGTTCGGCGGAATCGGTGTCGAAGTGACGGCATCGGCGACGGAGAACCGGCGCGGGGCGGGCGCCGGCGCTCGCCGGGGCGGGCGCCGGCTCAGCGCGTGAAGGCGGCGATCGCCGCCTTCACCTCCGCGGCGAGGGCGCGCTTCTCGGGGCCCGAGAGGAAGGCGGCCTCGACGGCGGCGAGCTCGGCGGCCTCGAACTCGGGCACGCCCCAGCCGAACTGCTGCTCGATGCGGCGGAAGTCGGCGCTGATCGAGATCATCGAGATGAGGCGGTTGTCGGGGTTGATCGTGACCGTGAACCCGAGCTCGCGGAGGAGCTCGACGGGGTGGTTCTCGATGCCGTCGACCACGCCCTTCGAGTTCGACGAGACACACACCTCGAGCGGGATGCGCCGGTCGACCACCCACTGCGCCGTGCGGCCGAGCGTCAGCGACGCGGGGCCGGACCCGGCGCGGGCGGCGGCGACGTCGCGCACGGCGGTGAGCACCGAGAGCGGGCGGCCGTTCAGGCGGACGTCCTCGATGATCCGCACGCCGTGGCCGAGGCGCAGGGCGTGTGCCAGGTGCACGGTCTCCCAGACGCTGTGCTCGCCGTCCGCCTCCCCGGTGTGGATCGTGTAGGGCACACCCTCGCGGTCGAGCAGGGTGAACGCGTCGAGGTGCTGTCGCACGGGGAACCCGTCCTCCGGCCCCGCGATGTCGTACCCCGCAACGCTGCCGCCCCACTCGCCGTACGTGTCGACCGTGAGCCGCGCGATCTCGAAGCTGAGCGTCGACGAGCGCATCCCGCACAGCAGCTGGCGCGCGCGGATGTGTCCGCCCGCCGCGGCGACGATCGCCTCGCCCTCGGCGAGCCCGGCGGCCACCGCCTCGACCGCGACACGGAGTGGGAGCCCGCCGAGGATGTGCTTCTCGGGCGCCCAGCGCGCCTCTCCGTAGACCACCCCGTCGGCGGCCGCCTCGACGACCCACTCCCGTGCCACGCGGACGATGCTCTCCTCGGTCTGCATGACCGCCGTGGTGAGGCCGAACTTCTCGTCCCAGTGCGCGACCTGCGGCTCGGTGACGTCGCCGATGAACCAGGCGGCGAGCGTGTCCGGGTCGTCGTAGGGCAGCGTGACACCGGAGGCGGCGGCGAGCTCGAGCAGGGTCTCGGGCCGCAGCGATCCATCGAGGTGGTCGTGCAGCGTCACCTTCGGGAAGTCGATCCACGGCTCCTCCGCCTCGGCCCAGCGCGGGTACCCCTCCGGCCGGAACCCGGGAGACGCGAAGCCGCTCACCGGAACGCCGCCAGCCCGAACGACACCATGTCGGCGAACGTGGTCTCGCGTTCGGCGGCGGTCATGTCCTGGCCCGGCTTGTCGCTGATCGTGCCCACCATGAGCGTCTCGAAGCCCTCCTTGAGGCCGACGGCGTAGAGCCCGGCCGCCTCCATGTCGACGCCGAGCGTGCCGTACTCGATGAGCTTCGGCACGACCGTGGTGTCGGGGTTGTAGAACTGGTCGGTGGTGAACAGCGGACCGACGTGGATGGTCTTCCCCGACTCCTCCCCGTACTCGACCGCCTTCCGCAGCAGTGAGAAGCTCGGCGCGTGGCTGAACGTGACGCTGGGCACCCAGCCCGAGGTGAGCGACGAGTTGGTGTGCGCGCTGGAGGCGGCGATCACGTCGCCGAGCTCGAGCCACGGCTGCAGCGCGCCGATCGTGCCGACGCGGATGATCCGCTTCACCCCGTAGTGCCGGGCCAGCTCGGTGGCGTAGATCGACAGCGAGGGGATGCCCATCCCGGAGGCCAGCACCGAGACCGGTCGGCCCTCGACGGTGCCGGTGTAGCCGAGGATACCGCGCACCTCGGTGACGAGGCGGGGCGAGTCGAAGAAGGTCTCGGCGATGAGCTTCGCGCGGCGGGGGTCGCCGGGCATGAGCACGTCGGGGGCGAAGTCGCCGGGCTCGGCGGAGATGTGAGGGGTGGCCATGGGGTCCTTTCCGAGGTGACCGGGTGCGGATGCGGGTGGTGACGGAGGCGCGTGCCGGCACGCGCGGGCGCGGCGCCGGCTCGCTCAGCCCACCTGTGAGGGTGCGAAGCGGCGCAGCACGACGCGCTCCGCCCAGCTCACCAGGCTGTAGAACACGAGCGACACCGCGGTGAGGAGCGCGGCCGCCGCCCACAGCTGCGTGTAATCGGAGTGCGAGCGCGACGTGACGATGGTGTGCCCGAGCCCGTCGCCGGTGGCGAGCCACTCGGCGAGCGTGGCCGCGAGCACGGCCGTGGGCGCCGCGATCCGCGCCGACGCGAAGATCGCGGGCAGCGTGTAGGGCAGCTGCACCCGCCACAGGTTGCTCCAGACCGACGAGTCGTACGAGCGCATGAGGGTGAACGCATCCGACGGCACCCGCTTCAGGCCGCCCTGCACGTTGGCGAGCGTGGGGAAGAACGTGACGATCGCGGTGATCGCGACCACGCCGCCCAGCCCGCGCCCGAGGGCGAGGATGAGCACCGGGATGAGCACGATGATCGGCACCGATCGCAGCGCCACGGCGAGCGGGGTGAGCACACGTTCCACGACGGGGACGGTGACGAACGCCACCGCCATCGCGATGCCGATGACGAGCCCCGCGACGTATCCCGTGCCGGCGTGCACCAGCGTCACGCCCAGCGCCTCGCCGAGCTCGGCTCGGTTCGCCGCAGCCTCCTCGCTGACGAACAGGTACTGGAACACGTCGACGGGCGACTTGCCCACGAACGGCGACATGTGGAAGACGAGGAGGTAGGCCCACCAGGCGAGGAGGATGACGACGATCGAGCCGATCGTCCAGGCCACCGCGGTCGCGAAGCGGCTGAAGGCCGAGCCTCGGGTCGAGGGCGTCGCGGCCTGCGCGTTCGAGATCGAGGCCGACCAGGGGGTGAGCCAGCGGCGCAGCAGTCCGAACAGCCCGTACGGCACCGCGGCCATGAGGGTCACGAGCACGGCCACCGACCACACGCGCGGCAGGTTGAGCCCCATGAGCCCGTTGATGAGCAGCACGCCGAGCCCTGACTTGGCGCCGATGAACTCCCCGAAGATCGCGCCCAGCGCGGCCGCCGCGGCGCCGATCTGCAGGCCGGTGAGGATGGCGGGGATCCCGGACGGGAACCGCACGAACCGCAGCTTCGACAGACCGCCCCCGCCCCAGGCGGTGACCATCGTGAGCGGTCCGCCATCCGCCGACCGCAGGCCGAGCATCGTGCCGACCAGGGTGGTGAAGAACACGGCGAGCGAGGTGAGCACGACCTTCGCCGTGTCGGGGTCGAAGGTGAGCTGCAGCAGCGGGTTGACGGCCACGAGCGGCAGGCAGAACAGGGTGAGCGCGAGGCGCAGGAACAGCGACTCGAAGGCGGGCACCTGCACGAAGACGACGGCGACGAGGATCGCGAGCAGGTTCCCCCAGAACCAGCCGCGGATCGCGACCCACGCGGTGGCGGTGAAGTTGTTCGCGTAGGTGCCCGCATCCGCGATGAGGCTCTGCACGATCGCGCTCGGCGAGGCGATGACGCCGAGCCGGGTGAGCCAGAGGTCGGCCGCCACCTCCCACAGTACGAGCAGCGCGATCGAGACGACGACCGTGGTGACCCAGCCGTTGACGGCGCCTCGGCTGGCGCCGCGGCGCGAACGTGCGCGCTCGGTGGCGATGGCGGCGGCGCGCAGCGCGGCGCGATCGCCCGTGTCCGGCGCCGAGCCGAGCCCCGCGGCGGTGCCGGACACGGTGCTCGCGCCGGGCGACGAGCCCGTGACGGATGCGGTGCTCACGTCAGGCCGCCGATCCGGCCGCGCCCGCGGTGGCACCCGCGAGCTCGCCATCCGACACGAGGTCGTCGGCGTCGTCCTCGGTGCCGGCGTGCAGCATCGCGGACAGCTGGTCGCAGACGGCGTGGAACTCGCCCGTCGAGAGCAGCTCGCGTCGGCGCGGCCGGGGGAAGTCGATGGTGATCTCGCCGACGATCCGGCCGGGGCGGGGCGACATGACGACGACCCGGTCGGCGAGGAACGCCGCCTCCGAGATGGAGTGCGTCACGAGCAGGGCGGTGGCGCTCGAGGCCGACCAGAGCTTCTGCAGCTCCTCGTTCATCCGCTGCCGGGTGATCTCGTCGAGCGCGCCGAACGGCTCGTCGAGCAGGAGGATCTCGGGCTCGGTGGCGATGGCACGGGCGATCGCCACACGCTGGCGCATCCCGCCTGAGAGCTGAGACGGGCGCGAGTCGGCGAACCCCTCGAGGCCCACCAGGCGGATGAGGTCGTCGACCCGGTCCTTCGGGATCGGCGTGCGCATCACCTGGCCGGGGAGGCGGATGTTGTCGCGGACGCTCCGCCAGGGCAGGAGCGACGGGTCCTGCAGCGCGAGCCCGAGCCGGTGCGCCTTGCGCACCGCGGCCGGGGTCTCACCGTGGATCGAGACCTCGCCGGCCGAGTACGACTCGAGGTCGGCGAGGATGCGCAGGATCGTGGACTTGCCGCATCCGGAGGGGCCGAGCAGCACGGTGAAGGAGCCCTGCGGCACGGCGAGCGAGACGTCGTCGAGCGCGAGCACGTCGCTGCGCTTCGACGAGTACACCTTGGTCAGGTTGGTGAGGGTGAAGCCGGATCCGTCCACGGTGTGCCTCCGGGGTGTCGCGATGGGGAGCGGGGTGCGGGGAGTGAAGAGGAGGAGCGGCGCGGGGCCTTGGAGGGAGCCCCGCGCCGCTCGGTCTGTGTCAGCCGACGGTGTTCTTGCCCTGGTACACGTCCTGCAGCACCGAGGTGTCGAAGAGCGACTCGTCCGCTCCGGCGATGCCGAGCGCCTTCAGGGTGGCGAGGTTCTTCGAGATGCCGTCATCCGAGAGCCAGAGCAGGCCGTGCTCCTCGGTGTCGGGGGTGACGAGCAGGTCCATCTGGAGCTGGGCCTGCTTCGTCTGCTCCTCGATGGTGAGGCCGCCGTCCTTGGCGTAGTCGTTGACCGTGAGGTCGACCGCCTCGGTCGGGTCCTTGACGTAGGCCTGCCAGCCCTCGATCTCGCCCTTGAGGAAGCCCTCGATCGCGGCGCGCTTGGTGTCGTCCTGCAGCGAGGCCCGCTGCACGGCGTAGACCTGCGCGTAGATGTCGAGGCCGTAGTCGGCGGTGAGCATCGTCACACCGGCCTTGCCCGTGTTCTCCTCGTAGGCGATGGGCTGCTCGGTGTAGAACACCCAGAGTCCGTCGACCTCGCCCGAGACGAGGGGAGCGACGTCGAAGCCCACCGGGACGCTGGTGATCGCCGACGCGTCGAGCTTGTTGTAGTCGACGAGGGCCGACTGGGCGGCCTCATCGCCCGACGGCACGCCGATCTTCTTGCCCTCCATGTCCTTCGGGGTCTTGATCGGGTTGTCGGGGCTCGACAGGATCGCGAGCGGGTTCTTCTGGAAGCCCGCGGCGATGATGACGAGGTCGGCGCCCTGCTCGTTGGCCCGGGCGACGGTGTCGGCGTTGCCCATGCCGATGTCGGCCTGGCCCGACGCGACGGCGGCCATCGAGTCGACGTCCGGTCCGCCGGGGAGGATGTCCACGTCGACGCCGTTCGCGTTGTAGTAGCCCTCCTTGTCGGCGACGTAGCTTCCGCCGAACTGCACCAGCGGGATCCACGAGGTCTGCAGGGTGAGCGGGGTCAGCGAGCCGCCGTCGGTCGAGGTGGCGTCGCTCGCGCTCGACGAGGAGCAGCCGGCGACGGCGGCGAGCATCGCGGCGACGCCGGCGGCGAGCACGGTGGCTCGGGCGGCTCTGCGGCGGGGGATGCGGATGGTCATGGTTCTCCTTGACGTGAGGTGAGGACGTGCTGCAAGGGGAGGTGCCGCATCGCGCCGGATCGGGTCCGGTGCTGCAAACCGTTTTGCACGATGCTTGCCGTCGACGTTACGGGGCCTCTGTTTCTGAACCGTTTCGCGATGTAAACGCTGTGTAACGCGTCGCATCGCCCCTCGCGTGCGCGGGGGAGGAGCCGTGAGAGCGTGGCGCAACTCGATTTGCGGAGGCGCCTCCGCGCCGCCGCGGCTCGGCTACAGTGTGCGGTGTGACCGACTCGAGGCAGCGCCCCTGGACCATGCAGCAGATCGCTGCGGCCGCGGGCGTCAGCGTCACCACCGTGTCGCACACGATCTCCGGCAAGCGCCCTGTGCGCCCCGATACGGCCGAGCGGGTGCGCCGCCTGATCGACGAGTTCGGCTACGTACCCGACTCCGGCGCCCAGCGGCTCAAGACCGGCCGCAGCCGCATCATCGGGCTCGCCGTGCCCGACGTCTCGCACTGGTACTTCGGACGGATCGCCCGGGGCGTCGAGGAGGCGGCCGACGAGCTCGACTACGGCGTCATCGTCGCGAGCACCTCGAACTCCGACCCCCGTCGCGAGAAGCGGTACTTCAACATGCTGCGCACGCGCCTCATCGACGGGCTCGTCTACACCGCCTCCCGCGAGATGACGCCCACCGAGGAGCTCGTGAAGCTCGCCTCGAAGTCGCCCGTCGTGCTCGCCGACGAGGCGATCCCCTCGCTCGACGGGCTCCCCTCGGTGACGAGCGACAACTACGTCGGGGCCCAGGACATCGGGCGCCACCTGGCCTCGCTCGGGCACACCCGTGCCGTCATCCTCAGCGGATACGCCGGGTTGAAGTCGCAGATCGAACGCGTGAAGGGCATCCGCGAGTCGTTCCCGAACGCGCTCGTGCTCTACGGCGACTTCGAGCTGCGCTCGGGCTACGACCTGGTCTCGGACCTCCTCGCCCAGGACGTGCGGTTCACGGCGCTCTTCGGATGCAACGACCTCATGGCGATCGGCGCCATGCAGCGGTTGCGCGAGGCCGGCATCCGCGTGCCCGAGGACGTGTCGGTCGTGGGGTTCGACGATGTCGACATGGCTGCGGTGGTGACGCCGGGGCTGACCACGGTGCGGCAGGACATGCTCGAGATCGGACGCCGGTCGGGGCGGCTGCTCATCGAGGGTCTCGAGGGGCGGACCGAGCTCACGTCGGCCGGGTCGGTGTCGCTGCCCGTCGAGCTCGTCCTCCGGGGGAGCACGGCGCCCGCTCCGGTCTGAGCCCCGGCCCGTCCCATCCGCTAGATTCGGCCTGACGGAGGGGGAGCCATGGCTCGGCTGACCAACGCGGATCTGCAGCGGCGGATCCTGGCGCTCGAGGCGGAGAACGCGCGGCTGCGCGACTCGGTCGCCGCCGCCGAGGTCGCGCTCGCCGCTCCTGCCCGGGCCGAGCCGCTGTCGACGCGGACGCGTCGCGGGTGGGGGTGGGTGCTCCTCTCGGTGGTGCTCGTGCTGATCGGCGCCCTGCTCGCCCCCGCGGGCCTCGTCGCCGGGTGGGCGAAGACTCAGCTCACCGACACCGACGGCTTCGTCGCCACCTACGCACCGCTCGCCCGGGATGCGGGCGTGCAGACGTTCATCACCGACCAGACGATGGTGGTCATCCAGCAGAACCTCGACATCCCCGCGATCACCTCCGACGTCGTCGACGGCATCACCTCCCTCGGCACCGGCCCCGCCGCGACCCGGGCTCTCGAGGCTCTGGCGGGCCCTGCGGCGCAGGGCATCACCTCGTTGGTGCGGTCGAGCGTGCAGGGGTTCGTGTCGTCGGACGCGTTCGCGCAGGTCTTCGAGCAGGCCCTGCGCGCCAGTCATCAGCAGCTCATCGCGACGATGCAGGGCGATCGGGATGCCGTGCTCGCGGTCGCGTCCGACGGCTCGATCGGGATCCAGCTGGCGCCCATCATCGCGCAGGTGCGACAGCTGCTCATCGACCAGGGACTCACCTTCGCCTCGGCGATCCCCGCCGTCGACTACACGGTCACGATCGCGCAGGACACCTCGCTCCCCACCGTCCAGGCCTTCTACGGTCTCGCGGTGAGTGCCGGGGCGTGGCTGCCGTGGATCGCGCTGCTGTTCCTCGCGGCAGGGGTCGTCGTCGCGCGCCGGCGCAGCGTCGCGCTGCTCGCGGCGGCGGTGGCGCTCGCGGTGGCCATGCTCGTGGTGATCGTCGGGTTCGCCGTCGGGGCGTCGGTGTTCACGGCCTCGGTGTCGCCGTCGATCATGCCGGCGGCCGTGGCATCGACGGTCTTCAGTACGCTCACCCAGAGCATGGAGGGCACCGCCGTCGCCGTGCTGGTGCTCGGGATCGCAGTCGCCGTCGTGGGCTGGCTCGGCGGGCCGTTCCCCGTGCCGCGCCGGCTGCGGCGCTTCGCGGCGAGCGGGGCGGATGCGGTCCGCCGCGCGGGTGAGCGGGCGGGCCTCACGACGGGTGCGGTCGGGACGTGGATGCACCGGCAGAGGCTTCTGCTGCGGGTCGCGGTCGCGGTGATCGCCGCCGCGGTGGTGCTGTTCGTGCGGCCGCTCTCCGCCGGGCTCATCGTGTGGACGCTGGTGCTCGCCGTGGTGGTGCTCGCGATCCTCGAGGTGGCGCAGCGGCCGGCGGGCGTATCTCCCGTCCTGTCGGAGGATGGAGTCGAGTCGTGACCGAGCCTTCCGCGCAGGAGATCGCCCACCTCGAGCGAGCGGTCGAGCTCGCGCAGGCGGCCCGCGACCGCGGCGACCACCCGTTCGGCGCGGTCGTCGTCGCGGCCGACGGCACGGTCGTCGAGGCGATGAACTCCGTGGTCACCGACCACGACCCCACCGGACACGCGGAGACCAACGCGGTGCGTGCATCCGGTCGGCTGCTCACGGAGGCCCAGCGCGGCACCGCCACGCTCTATACGAGCACCGAGCCGTGCGCGATGTGCGCCGCCGCGATCTTCTGGGCGGGCATCCCGCGCATCGTCTTCGCACTCTCGGGCGCCGCCCTCATCGAACTCCTCCCCGCCGACTCCGCCGCCCCCTCCCTCGCGCTCCCCGCGCGCGAGCTCTACGCGCGTGCGTCGCACCCCGTCGAGGTCGTCGGCCCCGTCCCCCTCCCCGCCGCCACCGCGGTCCACGCCCACTTCTGGCGCTGACGCCCCACTCGCGCCCCGCTCCCGCTGCCCGCCCGTCCGCAGATCACCCACGGTTTCGCGCCCTGCTTGGCGTCTCGCGCCCCCATCGACCCCGCGAGACGCCAAAGTGTCAGCGCAAACCAGAGTCTGAGGCGCGCACCCGCCCGCGCGACCGGGCCGCGCTCAGCGCACGCGGGCGGGGCCGACGGAGGGGATGGCGGCGCGGACGTCGCGCCAGCTGCCCGACTCGGCCATGTGCTCCATGCCCGAGAGGTGGTCGAAGACGATGTTGGTCTGCGTCGAGGCGACCGAGTCGTCCATGCTCAGCTCGGCGGCGACGAAGTCGCGCAGCTGCGACGTCGACGCGCACGCGACGTGGATGAAGAAGTCGTCCGCCCCACCGAGGAAGAACACGTTGAGCACGTTCGGCAGCGTCACCACCCGCTGCGCGTACGAGCGGATCTGCGCCCGCGCCTGCGCCTTGAGACGCACGGCGACGATGGCCTGCACGGGCAGGCCCAGCGCATCCCAATCGGGTGCGGCGTGGAACGACCGCAGGACCCCGGCCTCGCGCAGCGCGCGCACCCGCGCCAGGCAGGTCGAGGGGGCGACGCCGATGCGCTCGGCGAGGTCCTTGTTGCTGAGGCGTCCGTCGCGGGTGAGCTCCCAGACGATGCGCTCGTCGGTCTCGTCGAGGTGGGGCGGTTCAGCTGCCATCGTGCGCCCCGCATCCTGTTCGGATCATGAGCGGCCGAGTGCCGCTCCACCGAATCTTATGCGGATCCGCTGACACGGAACGTCCAGAGCGGCATACTTCGAGCGTCTGACCGAATCCAGAGCAGGAGTTGCGGATGTTCATCGGTGTCCCGAAGGAGATCAAGAACAACGAGAACCGGGTGTCGATGATGCCCGCCGGGGTCTTCGAGCTGGTCCGCCACGGCCACCAGGTGCTGGTGGAGCACGGTGCGGGTCTGGGGTCGTCGATCCCCGACGCGGAGTACGAGGCGGCGGGCGCCCGCCTGGTCGACGTCGACAGCGCCTGGTCAGCGGAGATGGTCGTGAAGGTGAAGGAACCGATCGAGCCCGAGTACGGGCGGATGCGCGACGGGCAGCTGCTGTTCACCTACCTCCACCTCGCGGCGGCCGAGTCGCTGGTCGAGGCGCTGCTCGCCTCGCGCACCACCGCGCTCGCCTACGAGACGGTGCAGCTCGCCGACGGGTCGCTGCCGCTGCTGGCCCCGATGAGCGAGGTCGCCGGCCGCCTCTCCGTGCTCGTCGGCGGATACCACCTGATGGGCAGCCGCGGCGGGCGGGGTGTGCTGCTCGGCGGGGTGCCGGGCGTGCGCCCGGCGAAGGTCGTCGTGATCGGCGGCGGGCAGGCGGGAGCGAACGCGGTGCAGCAGGCGGTGGCCGCCGGCGCCGACGTGACCGTGCTCGACCTGTCGATCCCGCGGCTCCACCATCTCGATGAGGTCTACGCCGGCCGCGTGAAGACCGTCGTCTCGAACGCGTACGAGATCGAGCGGAGCGTGCTCGACGCCGACCTGGTGATCGGCGCCGTGCTCGTGCCGGGCGCCGCTGCGCCGAAGCTCGTCTCGCACGACCTCGCTCTGCGGATGCGCCCGGGCTCGGTGCTCGTCGACATCGCGATCGACCAGGGCGGCTGCTTCGAGGACTCGCATCCGACCACCCACGATGACCCGACCTACCGCGTCGGCGACGTGATCTTCTACTGCGTGGCGAACATGCCCGGCGCGGTCTCGGCCACCTCGACCGCCGCGCTCACCAACGCGACGATGCCCTACGTCGTGCGGCTCGCCGACCTCGGCTGGCGCGGCGCCGTCGATCGCGACCCCGCGCTCGCGTCCGCCGTCTCCACCGTCGACGGCCGCCTCACCCACGGCCCCACCGCCGCCGCGTTCCCCCGCTTCGAGCTCACCCCCCTCGGCGCGCTCCTGTAGGGCGCCGGCCGCGCGCCCGTAGTGGCGGGGTTTGTCCAGGTTTCCGTCGCCTTTCGCGCGATTGGCGACGGAAAGGTGGACAAAGCCCTGCCCTGCACGGGCCACGTGCGGACGCCGGGGTCAGTGGGCGGTGCGGCCCTCGACGGCGACGATCTCCTCGTCGAGGTCCCCCGAGAGGGACGAGCCGAGGAACGCACCCGACTCGGGCAGTCGCAGATCGAAGTCCGCGTACGCGGAGACGCGCATCGTGCCGCGGGTCGTCACGACGTCGAGCACGTGCCCGCCGGTGCTGCGGTCGGCGGCGAGGAAGTGCAGGTGGAGGCCCGCGACCGTGATGCCCTGGTAGATGCTCGGCGACCAGAAGCCGATCAGAGTGCCCGTCATGCCGACGAGCTCGTGCTCCACCTGCTCCTTCGCCACCTCGGCGAGCGGACGGTACGGCGGCGTCTGCGCGGGCGTCGCGCGGATCCTCACCCGCGAGAACTCCCCATCCACCCGGATCGCGTGGAAGTGGTTGCGGCTCGCCAGCGCGCCGTCGACGGCGGCGGCCAGTCCGTCGTGTGCCATCTCCTCGAGCGGATGCGGCACCGCCTCCGGATCGAGGTGGCACATCTCGACGAAGGGGAGCAGCGCATTCGGATCGAGCGGTCGGCAGCTGCCGTCGCTGCGGCACTGCCACGGCCGCCCGTCGAGCACGACCACCTCGGCCTCGATGCGGTCGGTGCACCCGATGCCGACGTCGCCGTACCGCAACGCATCGCGCACGGGGAAGACGCCGTCGTAGTCGCCCACCATCAGCGCCTCGATCACGGAGAACTGGGTGAGGGTCGCCCCGGGTCGGATGGCCGCTCTCGTCACGCTGCGACAGTACCAAGCAGGCGCGCCGATCCGTCGACCCTGGGAGCGGATACCAGTCGACGGGATGCGAACCTTCGGATAACCTGAGAGCGTTGCCATGCCGACGAGGGCGGGCACGCTCTTCTGGGGGGATCCACCGTGCTGTCACGTCTGTCTTCGAGGGTGGTCGCCGCCGCGACCGCCGCCGTGCTCGTCGGGGGTTCGACCCTCCTCATCGCCGGCTCCGCCTCCGCTGACCCGTTGCCGGTCGTCGGCCTCGGCGACGCCTCGACGGTCGGTGCGGCTGCCCAGGTCGACGTCACCCTCGGTGATTTCCTCGTCTACAAGCAGCAGAGCGCCTTCGGGGTGCTCGATGTCGAGGTGGGCCAGAAGGACGCTTCCCAGAACACGAACGTCACGCTCCTCGACGCAGGCGTCCCCGGTCTCGCAAGCCTGACCGCGGCCTCCGTCTCGAGCGCCGTGCTGGCCAGCCCAGATGTCTCGGAGGCGGCGAGCTCCGTGTCCGGCACGTCACTCGACTTCCTCGGCCTGAGCGTGGTCGGGCTGGCGAACGCATCGGCCGCAACCCGGTGCTTCGTCGGGCAGGACGGTCAGGCGACCCTGGACACGTCCGGTCTCACGGTCTTCGACATTCCCGTCGACCTCGATGCGCTCCCGCAGGGCTACGCCGCATCCCAGCCGCTCGGATCAGCGGTGCAGGTCGGAGCCGACCCGACCGATGTGCAGGACCTCAGCGGCATCGACCTCGAGATCCAGATCGGGCAACTCCGCGAGACGAGCGAGGATGGAGCCGCCTCGATCGCCCTCGCCGCGCAGCTCTCGATCGAGGGCACGCTCTTCGAGGGCACCGCGAACGAGGAGGCGGTGCCGGCCAAGGTCGTCGCGAACCTGGTGCTCGCGGGTGCCTCGTGCCTGACGCCCGTGCCGCTGTCGCTCTCGGCGATCAGCCCCGCCACCGGATCGACCGCGGGCGGCGAGACCGTGACCCTGACCGGCGCTGGATTCACCACCGGCACCACGGTGACGTTCGACGGGGTGCCCGCGACGATCGTCGCGATCGACCCGACCGGGACGTCGCTCACGGTCACGACGCCCGCGCACGTCGCCGGAGACGTCACCGTCACCGCCACCTCCTCGGCCGCGGTCAGCGCGTCCCTGCAGTACACGTACGTGGCGCCGGTCGTTCCCGTGAAGCCGGCCGATCCCGCATCGGCGACCGGCTCTGGCACGAGCAAGCTCGCCGCGACGGGCGCCGACCCGGTGCCGGCGCTCGGCCTCGGTGCGGGTGTGCTCGCGCTCGGGCTCGGCGCGCTCCTCGCCACGGCCGCGGTGCGCCGACGCCGCGCCTGACGCGTCGGCGCGGGCGGCGCGAGCCGGTGACGCGACCTGCATGATGAAGGCCCCGGGCGGATGCTCGGGGCCTTCATCATGAACCAGGGAGCGGAGCTCAGGTCCCCGGCTGCGACGTGCCCGCCTGAGACGGCGCGGCGGGGGCGGTGGCGTCGATCGGCTCGAGCACGACGGCCGTGCCGTAGGCACAGAACTCGGTGAAGTTGCCGATCGAGCCGGAGTCGAAGCGGAAGGCGACGACGGCATTCGCGCCGCGCTGCTGAGCCTCGGCCCACATCCGCTGCATGACCTCCCAGCGCGACTCGTAGATGACCTTCGTGTACTCGGGCATCTCGCCACCGGCGAGCGAGCGGAAGCCGGCCGTGAAGTTCTGGCCGAAGTTGGCCGACCGGACCGTCAGGCCCATGACCTCTCCGAACACCTGCGTGATGCGATACCCCGGGACGTCATTGGTGGTGACGACGAACATTCTCGGCTCCCCTGTGTGCTGATGCGGATGCGCGGGTGCGCTGCGGCACCGATCCTCCGTGGTCCCGCCAAGACGAGCCTATGACCCTGCCGGGAGAAGAGTGAGAGGGAGATCAGCGGGGAAGAGACGAAGGCCCCGAGCTGACGCTCGGGGCCTTCGTGCACTGTCTCAACACAGTGTGCGCCCTAAGGGATTCGAACCCCTGGCCTTCTGATCCGTAGTCAGACGCTCTATCCAGCTGAGCTAAGGGCGCAGTTTCCGGTCGCTCTCGCGGCGGACAATCAAGACTAGCACGTTCTGCGGGCGGTCTCGAACGGACTCGTCAGGGGTGGCCCGCCGGGCGGTCAGCTCGCGCGAGCCAGCTCGCGCTCGGCGGCGGCCTCAGCCACTGCTTCGATGCAACCCTCGCCGTAGCACTCGATGCAGAAGGTGATGTCGTCGGGTGCCTCCGCGAACGGCTGCACCGGGTCGGCTCCGGTGCCGAAGCACCGCTCGCACATCTCGTAGGTTCGCATGCGTCCATTGTGCGAACACCCACCGACATCCGGCTCATGACGCGCCCGAGCGCAGGGAACCCTCAGCCCTCGTCGATCAGCTCGAGCAGCTTCTTCGCCGCCTCCTCGATCTCGGCGTGGTCGTACTGGCCCGCCCGGCTCTCGAGCGAGATCACGCCGCCTCGACGCACCTTCGAGAAGTCGCCGTAGGGGAAGCTGAATCGGCCCTTGGTCTCCGGCGACTCGTCGTCGTCGATGCCCAGATGCCAGTGCGAGTACTCGGTCCAGCCGTGCTGCTCGATGAAGCGGTTCTCCTCGGCGGCGGACGGTGCGGCCTCGCTCCAGTCGTCGCGCTCGTCGCGGACGACGTCGCCCGACCGCACCATCCTGCGCGCCTGCTCGAGCGCCGGCTTGTTGAGGCGGATGGCCATCAGCCGACCTCCTCGGCGGGACCGCGGCCCTCCAGCTCGGGGTCGGACTCGGCGTCGACCGGCTCGCCCGGCTCGTCCGGGTCGACGAAGTCGACCGTCCGCTCCTCGTCGGGCGCGTCGACCGTCGACGCCGACGACACCTCGTGTGCGGCGTCGTCGGCGTCGAGGACGTCGTCGCCGTCGTCCGGTCCGGGGATCGTCGTGCTCATGGGTCCGACCTCAGGAGCGGGCGTTCTTGATCGCGTCGGTGGCCTTCGACGCGACCGAGGACGCGGCCTTCTCGACGCCGTCGGTGGCCTTGTGCACGGCATCCTGCACCCGGTCGTCGTTCCAGACCTGCTGCGCCTTGTCGCGGATCTGCTCGTACCGCCGCCGTCCCGCGCGCGCTCCGAGCACGTAGCCGGCGCCGAATGCCAGG
This sequence comes from Cnuibacter sp. UC19_7, assembly GCF_042699995.1. GTDB lineage: Bacteria > Actinomycetota > Actinomycetes > Actinomycetales > Microbacteriaceae > Cnuibacter. The sequence continues at coordinate 1,770,540 of NZ_CP170560.1, read as the reverse complement.
GCGATGAGGATCTTGTTCACGGTGCACCTTCCGTCTCTGCGACGCACCCGCGCGGTGCGCCTCCCTCCATCGTGGCGCTCACGGCGCGACCCGCAACGGGGTGGCGGAGAAAATGCAGGGGATCAGGGGCTTCGTCCACGATTGCGGTTCGAAGGCCCTCATCCCCTGCATTCTTCACAAGACCGCACGCGCGGAGGTCAGTGCGGGGCGTTGTCGGCGCCCGTGTCCGACTCGGTGGGCTGGTCGGGCAGCTCGAGCGCGAACGGCAGGCCCGCCACGCCGGCGACGTCGGCCGGATCCTCCCCGTGCGCCCGAGTGTACGCGCGGTGCGCGATCCGCTCGTCCTCCATCCGCTGGCTGAAGCCCGCGTAGGCGACCCGCAGCGACGGCACGCGCTGCACGACGTCCATCACCAGGCGGAACCGGTCGAGGTCGTTGAGCATGAGCATGTCGAACGGGGTCGTCGTCGTGCCCATCTCCTTGAACCCGCGCACGTGGATGTTCGCGTGGTTCGTGCGTCGGTACGTCAGCCGGTGGATGAGCGACGGATATCCGTGGAACGCGAAGATGACCGGCTTGTCCTTCGTGAACACCTCGTCGAACGCGTCGCTGGAGAGGCCGTGCGGGTGCTCCCGCTCGTCCTGCAGGCGCATCAGGTCGACGACGTTCACGAAGCGGATGCGCAGGGTCGGGATCTCCCTCGCCAGGATCTGCGCGGCGGCCATCGCCTCGAGCGTCGGGATGTCGCCGGCGGCCGCGATGACCACGTCGGGCTCGAGCCCCTCCACCTCGGTGCCCGCCCACTCCCACACCGACAGGCCGCGGGCGCCGTGGGCGCGGGCCTCCTCGAGCGAGAGCAGGGTGGGGCCGGGCTGCTTGCCCGCGACGATCACGTTCACGTAGTCGCGGGTGGCGAAGCAGTGCTCCGCCGTGACGAGCAGCGTGTTCGCGTCCGGCGGCAGGTACACCCGCACGACGCTGGCCCGCTTGTTGACGACGTGGTCGAGGAATCCCGGGTCCTGGTGCGAGAAGCCGTTGTGATCCTGGCGCCAGACGTGCGACGACAGCAGGTAGGTGAACGACGCGACCGGTCGCCGCCACTCCACCTCGGCACTCGACTCGAGCCACTTCGCGTACTGGTTGAACATCGAGTCGACCACGTGGATGAACGCCTCGTAGGACGTGAAGAGGCCGTGGCGTCCGGTGAGCAGGTAGCCCTCGAGGAGGCCCTGGGCGAGGTTCTCGCTCAGCATCTCGATCACCCGGCCCCGCGGCGCGAGGTGCTCGTCGACGGGGAGGACCTCGGCCGCCCACTCCTTGTCGGTCACCTCGTAGACGGCGTCGAGGCGGTTGGAGGCCACCTCATCCGGGCCGAAGAGGCGGAAGTCGTCGGGGTTCGCGAACATCACGTCGCGCAGCCACTTCCCGAGCACACGTGTGGGCTCGGCGATGGTGCCACGCCCCTCCGACACGTCGACCGCGAGGTCGTCGAGCGGGGGAAGGTCGAGCGCCTTGAGCAGCAGCCCGCCGTTGGCGTGCGGGTTCGCGCTCATCCGCCGGTCGCCCTTCGGCCGGTTCGGCTCGAGCGCGGCCGTGGGGCGGCCCTCCTCGTCGAACAGCTCGTGCGGACGGTAGCTCTCCATCCACTCCTGCAGCTGGCGCAGGTGCTCCGGGTTGTCGCGCAGCCCCGCGAGCGGCACCTGGTGCGCTCGCCAGGTGTTCTCCACCGGGAGCCCGTCGACCACCTTCGGGCCCGTCCATCCCTTGGGCGTGCGCATCACGATCATCGGCCAGGCCGGGCGCGTGAACTCGCTGCCGTCGGCCGAGGCGGCGGCCGCCTCGTCGCGGATCCGCTCGATGTCGTCGAGCGCCGTCGCGAGCACGGCGGCGAAGCGCTCGTGCACGGCCATCGGGTCCTCGCCGTCGAAGCCGCCCTCCACGAACCGCGGGGAGTAGCCGTAGCCGGTGAAGAGCGCGGCGAGCTCCTCCTGCGGGATGCGCGCGAGGATGGTGGGGTTCGCGATCTTGTAGCCGTTGAGGTGCAGGATCGGCAGCACCGTGCCATCCGTCACCGGGTTGATGAACTTGTTGAGATGCCAGCTCGTGGCGAGGGTGGCGGTCTCGGCCTCGCCGTCGCCGACGACGCAGGCGGCGATGAGCCCGGGGTTGTCGAGCACCGCGCCGTACGCGTGCACCAGCGAGTAGCCGAGCTCACCTCCCTCGTTGATCGAGCCCGGCGTCTCGGGCGCCGCGTGCGAGGGGATGCCACCCGGGAACGAGAACTGGCGGAACAGTCGTCCGATGCCCTTCGCATCCATCGGGATGTGGTGGAACAGCTCCGAGTACGTCCCATCGAGCCAGGCGTTGGCCACCACGCCGGGGCCGCCGTGCCCGGGGCCCGCGAGGTAGATGACGTCGGCGTCGCGCTCGACGATCTGCTTGTTGAGGTGCGCCCAGATGAAGTTGAGGCCGGGCGTGGTGCCCCAGTGGCCGAGCAGCCGGGGCTTGGTGTCGTCGACGGTGAGCGGATGCTCGAGCAGCGGATCGTCGAGGAGGTAGATCTGGCCCACGCTCAGGTAGTTGGCGGCGCGCCACCAGGCGTCGACCGCCTCGAGCGGGACGGGAGCCGTCTCGCCGTCGTGATCCTGCTGCTGCTTCTTCTGCTGCTTCGTGACCCGTCCCATGGTCTCAGCCTAGGAACGCGGCGGTGTCCTGAACAGGGGTGGCGCGATGAACACCGCGGTGCGCGGTGCCGGGCCGGGAGGGTCAGGCGCGTCGTGAGCCCCTCCTCCGCCTCGGCCGCGCCAGATGGCCGTCGAAAGGTACCGCCGGAGCGGACATGACGCGATATACGGCCCGTGTGCGCTCTGGCGGTACCTTTCGACGCCCACCCGCCGGCCCGGAGGGCGCGGCGCCGGCCGCACGTCCACAGAGGACGCGGGGGACGTGCGCTGCGGGACGCGGTGGATATGGCACTCGTGGTGGCCTTCCGGCGAGCGAAGGCTGCACGACCGCCCGATCCGCGGCTTGGGGTGGGCGCGCGAGTGGGGACGGTCGAGCGCGGGTCAGGCGGGGAGGCGGGGGAGGACCGGGACGACGAGGTGCGACGCGTGCGCGGCGGACCAGTGCACGCGCAGGCGGCCGCGGCGCGGGGCGGCGTGGTGGGCGGGGAGGTGGCCCCAGAGCGGGTTGCGCGGGTACGGCTCGCGCGCGGTGACGATGAGCCGCAGCGCGTCGCCGCGGCGGAAGAGGGTCGAGGAGGCGGTGAGCGCGACGTCGACGGGCACGATCTCGCCGGGTGCGACGGGCTGCAGGCGGGCGAACGTGTGCGCCGGGCGGCCCGGGAGCGACGCGGCGTCGTCCCGCTCGCGGACGGCGACCCGGTGCATCCCGAGCGCCACCCGGTCGCGCCCGTATCCGTACGAGCCCTCGAACGGCACCCAGCGCCCGGCGGTCCGCTTCTCGACCGTGACGAAGACCGCCGCGTCGTCGACCCCCTCGACCGAGACCCAGAGGTGCGCCGACATCGGGCCCGTCAGCTCCAGGTCGTCTGCGATCGGAAGGTCGAAGGCCAGCCCTGCGCCGCGCGCGGCGACCGCGGCGGAACCCGTCCCGCGAGCCGGCCCGTCCGCGAGGAGCGCGCCGCGAGGCCCGAGGTGCAGCGGACGCCACTCCGTCCGCGCGGGCGGCCACTCCTGCTCGGCGCGCACCTCGGCCACCCGGTCGCCGCGCTCCCGCACCTCGAGCCGCACCGGAGGCAGCGCGGGCGCATCCGCGCCTCTCAGGTGCCGGTCGAAGAACGCGCGCTGAGCGGCGACGGCGTCGTCGCTGTAGAACGCCCACCACTTCGGCGCGCGGTGCGTGTAGAGGTGCCGATGCTCGGACGCCGCACGCTCGAACGCGCGGAACGAGCCCGTGCTGTGCAGCTCGCCGTCGGAGAAGCTGCCGCAGACCAGGATCGGGACGGTGATGGCGCCGAGGTCGGGTGTGATCGCCTCCCACCACCCGTCGCGCAGCGGGTGCCGGTGGCGGTCCCGGCCGAGGTCGACCGAGAGGCGCGCGCCGCGCTTAGTCATGGTCGTCCAGATGGTGGCGAAGCCGTCCTCCTCGAGGCCGCCCTGCCTCATGAAGTCGCGGTAGGCGTCCGTGAACCCCTCCCAGGGGCAGATCGCCTTGAGAGCGGGCGGATGCAGCCCCGCCACCTTGTACTGCGACAGGGCGAGGTACGACACCCCGAGCATCCCGACCGACCCGGTCGACCACGGCTGTGAGCCGGCCCACTCGACGAGGTCGTAGACGTCTTGTGCCTCGGCGTCGTCGAGCAGGGTGCCCACGCCGTCGGATGTGCCGGCACCGCGGAGGTCGGCATTCACGACGGCGTAACCGGCGCGGGTCCAGGTGACGGGGTCGGGCGCCTCCCACCCCGTCTCGCTCGAGATCTCGTAGGGCAGCGACTGGTTCGTGATGCGCATCTGCGCGCCCAGATGCCACCCGCGGCGCGTGCGACGGGGGATGTTGTCCTTGCCGTACGGATGCGCCGACATCAGCACGGGGAACGGCCCGTCGCCGGGCGGGAGGTAGACGTTGACGCGCAGGATCACGCCGTCGCGCATCCGCACCTCGACGTCGAGCCGCTTCCGCAGATCGTGCGGCGCAGGGACGACGCGCACGGGCGGTCGCACCACGTTGCGCACGCGCCCGAGCGCGTACCTCAGCGCGCCGCTGCGGCGCCAGGGACGATCCCGCACGCCCTCACGCTAGCGCGCCCGGCCCGCTCGCGTCTCGCCCGCGCTCGCCGGTGGGCGCCACGGGTCTGACACTCGCGGTGGCCCGGCGCGCCGGGAACCCGCCGCGAGTGTCAGATCCGCCCGGGCGGGCCGGGGCTCAGTCGACGTCGCCGTCGAGGTAGTACCAGCGGCCGTGCTCGCGGACGAAGCGGCTCCGCTCGCGGAGCACGCCCCGCTCGCCGTCGGCGGTGCGGTACCGAGCTTCGAACGCGACCTCGCCGCGGTCGTCGAAGGGGCCGCCCGCGCTCGTCGAGACGACGTCGAGGCGCAGCCAGCGGGTGTCCGCGTCCAGGTCGAGGTCGGCAGGCCGGGTCGACGGATGCCACGACTCGAGCAGGTAGTCCGCGTCGCCCACCGCGAAGGCGGAGAAACGGGAACGCATCAGCGCCTGGGCGGTGGGCGCGGGCGCGGATCCGGTGTGGATCGGCCCGCAGCACTCTCCGTACTGCAGACCGCTCGAGCAGGGGCAGCGTGCGGTTCCGTCCATCTCGTCGGACCTCCTCGGAATAGTTGCAGTCGATAAACTGTTTCATGGCTCGTGCCCATGACGGGCTTGGTCCGCGCCCTCGCGGGCCTCGAGAGGATGCATGTGACCGACGCCGCGAAGGACCCCGACGATCAGACCTGGTTGAGCCCGCGGGAACGCGCCAGGCTCTCCCGCCCCATCAACCAGCGTGCCGTCGTCGTCACCCTCGCCGCCACCGGCCTCGTCGCCGCGTTCATGATGACGCTGATGACGCCGCTCGTGCCGGAGCTGCCGAGCCTCGTGGCGGCCGACGCCGAGGATGCGCAGTGGGCCATCACGGTCACGCTCCTCGCCGCGGCGGCGGCCACGCCGATCGCGGGGCGCCTCGGCGACCTGTACGGCAAGCAGCGGATGGTCCTCATCCTCCTCGCGCTGGTGCTCGTCGGATCGGTCGTCGCGATGTTCGCGAACGACCTCGTGCCGCTCATCGTCGGCCGCGGACTCCAGGGGCTGGGCATCGGCGTCATCCCGCTGGGCGTGAGCATCCTCCGCGACGTGCTGCACCCCGACCGGCTGGGCTCGGCGGTGGCGCTCGTGAGCGCCACGCTCGGCGTCGGCGGCGCGGTCGGCCTCCCCGTCGCCGCGCTCATCTCGCAGTACCTCGACTGGCACTACCTCTTCGTGCTGAGCGGTGTGCTCGCCGTGGCGGGCTTCGTGCTGGTGCTCGCCTTCGTTCCGCCGTCGACGCTGCGCAGCGAGGGCGGCTTCGACGTGGTCGGGGCGATCGGGTTCGGACTGGGGCTCGTGGGCGTGCTGCTCGGCGTCTCGAAGGGCTCGTCGTGGGGCTGGACCAGCCCCGCCACCCTCGGCGCGATCATCGGCGGCGTCGTCGTGCTGGTGCTGTGGGGGCTCTTCGAGCTGCGCCACCCGAGCCCGCTCATCGACCTCCGCGTGGCCGCTCGCCGCACCGTGCTGCTCACCAACCTCGCCTCGGTCACCGTCGGCTTCGCCTTCTTCGCCAGCACCGTGGTGCTGCCGCAGCTGCTCGAGTCGCCCACCGGCACCGGGGTCGGACTCGGCCAGGACATGCTCATCGCGAGCCTCTGCCTCATGCCCAGCGGACTCGTCATGTGGGCCATGTCGCCCGTCGCCGCGCGGCTCACCGCCGCCCGCGGCGCACGCATCAGCCTCCTGCTCGGGCTCTCGATCATCGTCGTGAGCTACGTGATCGGGCTCTTCCTCATGACCGAGGTGTGGCACGCCATCCTCGTCTCCACCGCGGTGGGCTTCGGTGTCGGATTCGCGTACTCCTCGATGCCGAACCTCATCATGGGCGCCGTCCCGGCCACCGAGACCGCCGCATCGAACGGCCTCAACTCCGTGATGCGCACCCTCGGCTCGACCATCGCCAGCGCCGTGTTGGGCGTGGTGCTCACGACCAACGTCGTGACGGTCGGCGCGGTCACCACGCCGAGCTTCGACGCCTTCCGGATCGCCTTCGGCGTCTCGATCGCGGCGGCCGTGGTGGGTGTGCTGCTCACCGCGTTCATCCCGCGCCATCATCGCGCCTACGGGGACGCCAGCCTGCCCGACGCCGATGACCTCGAGCGTGCCATGGCCCGCACCGGGTCGGTGTCGCTCGTGGCGGAGTCGCGCACCGCGGTCGCCGACTGAGGGGCCCCGCTCTCGCCGACTGGCGGCCACCGCGGTAACCTCGAAGGAACCTGTGAACCTTCGAGAGGGGAATCGACGATGACCGATCAGCCCACGCCTCCGCCGTCCCAGCAGCCGAACTACGGCGCTGCGCCCTCCTACGGCAGCAGCACCGCCGCCGGCGGCACCCCGAGCGCACCGGTGAAGGCGCCGCCCGGAACCGACTTCCCGGGCAAGACGCTCGGCATCGTCGGCCTCATCCTGGCGATCGTCATCCCGTTGGTAGGCCTCATCCTCAGCATCGTGGCGAGGGTCCAATCGAAGAAGGCCGGCTACAAGAACACGCTCGCCACGGCCGGCATCATCGTCGGTGCGGTGATCATGGCGATCTACATCATCATCTGGATCGTCGCCGCGATCGCCATCGCGGGCGTCGTCGCGCAGTGCGGCGACCTCGGCCCCGGCGTGCACTACGTCAACGGGGTCACCATCACCTGCAGCTGACCCGCTCCGCACGTCACGACGCCGCCCGCCGCTTCGGCTCGGGCGGCGTCGTCGTGTGTGAGGGCTGGCAGGATGAGGGCATGGGACGCTTCACGCTCGGAACCCTCTCCACGGTGCCCGTCTCGGCGCGGCCGGACCTGGTCGCGGCGCCCGTGCTCGCGGCACTCGAACGGCTCGGGTTGGCGGATGCGGTGGGTGTGGTCGAGATCGACGCGGCGCTCTCCGACACGGCGGCCACCCAGGAGGCGTACGACCTCGTCGGCGACGACCTCGCGAACTGCGTCGTCGTCGCGGGCAAGCGCGAGGGGGAGGAACGTGTGGCGGCCTGCGTCGTGCTCGCCACCACCCGCGCCGACATCAACACCGTGGTGCGCAAGCGGCTCGACGTGCGCAAGACGTCGTTCCTGCCGATGGACCGCGCGGTCGAGGAGTCGGGCATGGAGTACGGCGGCATCACGCCGTTCGGGCTGCCGGAGGGCTGGCCCGTGCTCGTCGACTCACGGGTGGCCGAGCGTGCCGTCGTCGTGGTGGGCAGCGGCATCCGACGGTCGAAGCTGCTCGTGCCGGGGCGCGTGCTCGCCGCACTGCCCGCCGCCGAGCTGGTCGAGGGGCTCGCCCGCCCGATCGAGCCCTGAGCGGCAGAGCGCGCCCGCGGGGCCGTACCATGCCACCGCCGCGCACCTCGTGCAGCCGGGCGCAGTACCGCGCCAGCCTCCACCGCCGGGCCGTGCCGCCGCCGGGCGTCTCGTGCAGCCGGGTGCGGTACCGCGCCAGCCTCCACGGCTCCTCCGCATCCGTCATCGAGCGTCACACGGCGCGGGCCCCGCAATAGAGTGGTCACGAAGACGCACGTCCTTTCGACCCGCAGGAGCAGACACATGCCCGCACGCATCTACAACGACGTCACCGAGCTCGTGGGGCACACCCCGCTCGTGCGCATCAACCGCCTCGAGGGCGCCGACCAGGCCACCGTGCTCGCGAAGCTCGAGTTCTACAGCCCCGCCAACAGCGTGAAGGACCGCATCGGCGTGGCGATCGTCGACGCCGCCGAGAAGGCCGGCGCGCTGAAGCCCGGCGGCACGATCGTCGAGGGCACGAGCGGCAACACCGGCATCGCGCTTGCGCTGGTCGGCGCGGCCCGCGGGTACAAGGTCATCCTCACGATGCCCGAGACGATGTCGCGCGAGCGGCGCGCCACGATCCGCGCCTACGGCGCCGAGATCGTGCTCACGCCCGGCAGCGAGGGCATGCGCGGCGCCGTCGAGAAGGCGAACGAGATCGTCGCCTCGACCGAGAACGCCATCCTCGCCCGCCAGTTCGAGAACGCCGCGAACCCGGCGATCCACCGCGCGACCACCGCCGAGGAGGTCTGGGCCGACACCGACGGCGAGGTCGACATCTTCGTGGCCGGCATCGGCACCGGCGGCACCATCACCGGTGTCGGACAGGTGCTCAAGGAGCGCAAGCCCGGCGTGCAGGTCATCGGCGTCGAGCCGAAGGACTCCCCGCTGCTCACCGAGGGCAAGGCGGGGCCGCACAAGATCCAGGGCATCGGCGCGAACTTCGTGCCCGAGATCCTCGACCGCGAGGTCTACGACGAGATCATCGACGTCACCCTCGACGACTCGCTCCGCCTCGCGCGCGAGCTCGCGAGCTCGGAGGGCATCTTCGCCGGCATCTCGTCAGGCGCCATCATGTGGGCCGCGCTCGAGGTGGCGAAGCGCCCCGAGAACGCCGGCAAGACCATCGTCGCGATCGTCTGCGACTTCGGCGAGCGCTACATCTCGACACCGCTGTACTCCGACCTCGCCGACTGAGCGTGTCGTCCGCATCCGGCGACCGCGGGGTGGCGTCGTGAGCGTGCTGCGGCGGATGCGGGAGGACGTCGCCGCCGCGCGCCGTCACGACCCCGCCGCGCGGTCGGGGCTCGAGGTGGTGCTGGCCTATCCGGGGCTCCACGCCGTGTGGGTGTACCGGATCGCCCACCGCTGGTGGGGTGCGCCCGGCCTGCGGCTGCCCGCACGGCTGCTGTCGCAGTTCGCGCGCTTCCTCACGGGCGTCGAGATCCACCCCGGCGCGCGCATCGGGCGGCGGCTGTTCATCGACCACGGGATGGGCGTCGTGATCGGCGAGACCGCGGTGATCGGCGACGACGTGATGCTGTACCACGGCGTCACGCTGGGCGGGAAGAGCTCACGCCGCGAGAAGCGTCATCCCACGCTGGGATCGCGGGTCACGGTGGGCGCGAACGCGACCATCCTCGGCCCGGTGACCATCGGATCCGACTCGAGCGTCGGCGCCGGCGCCGTCGTCGTGAGGGACGCCCCCGCGCGTTCGGTGCTGGTGGGCATCCCCGCGCGCGACGTCAGCGCCCCGCGCGGCCCCTTCACGGACCCGGCCTCCCCGTCGTACATCGACCCCGCGATGTACATCTGACCCACGGCCACTGCCCGCCCGATTCCGCCACACTCGTGGAGTTTCGCCACACGCATGCGCATGGCGAAGCGCCAGGGATGTGGCGAAACCGCCTCGGCGCGGGCTACTGCTCGTAGCCGAGGTTGTCGTTGAGGTAGTCCTCGTCCTCGCCGAAGACGGCGTCGCCCTCGTCGTCGCGCTCGTCGCTCGCCTCCTCGATCGAGTCGGCCTCCTCGGGGTCGACCGACTCGGCGTCCTCGAAGGGCTCGAGCTCGTCGTCGATGCGTGCGTTCACTGGTCACTCCTCGTGGTCGGGTGGGTGCGCGGATGCCGCGACCGAGTCCCAGCGTAGGGTGCCGCGGTTGCGCCCGCATCCGGTGTGCGCATCCAGGCAGCCGGTGTTCACTGAACGGATGGAGTCGCTCTGGAGGGCAGGCCGCGCGCCGATCCCGTCGCAACCGTTCACGCCGGGGGAGGAGTACGACGACGTCGTCGTGGGGGCCGGGCTCACCGGGCTCGTGACCGCGCTGATGCTGGCCGAGTCGGGCCGGCGGGTGGTCGTGCTCGAGGCGCGCGACGTCGGAGCTGTCGCCACCGGCAACACGACCGGGAAGATCAGCCTGCTGCAGGGCACGCGGCTGTCGAGCATCCGCCGTCATCACTCGGAGTCGGTCACGCGGGCGTACATCGAGGCGAACCGCGACGGGCAGACCTGGTTGCTCGACTTCTGCGAGCGGGTCGGGGTGCCCGTGCAGCGGCATGAGGCGTTCAGCTACGCGCAGACCCTCGACGGCGTGCCCGCCGCCGAGGCGGAGGTGAAGGCCGGCGTGGAGGCGGGGCTCGACGTGCGGCTCGTGCGCTCACTCGACCTGCCGTTTCCCGCCGTCGCCGCGGCGGCGCTGCCCGATCAGGCGCAGGTCGACGCGATGGACCTCCTCGCCGCGCTCGCGGCGGCCTTCGAGCGCGAGGGCGGCGTGCTCCACACGGAGTCGCGGGTGACGGGGGTGTCGGCGTCGCCCCGGGTCGAGGTGCGCACCTCCCACGGTCCCGTCTACGGGTCGACCGTCACGCTCGCGACCGGCACGCCCATCCTCGACCGCGGCCTCTACTTCTCGAAGGTGCGCGGCTCGCGATCGTACGGGCTCTCGTTCGCGTTCGACGCCGAGCCCGACCTGCCGTCGGGCATGTTCCTCTCGGTCGACTCGCCCACGCGCACCGTGCGGACCGCTCCGCGCGCCGACGGGATGCAGCTCGTCACCGGCGGCAACGACCACCCGACCGGACGCGTCGAGTCCGAACAGGCGCTCGTCGACGACCTCGTCCGCTGGACGCTCGACGCGTTCCCCGGTGCCCGGCTCACCCACACGTGGTCGGCGCAGGACTACGAGTCGCACAACCTCATCCCCTTCGTCGGACGCCTGCCGCGCGGCCGCGGCCGCGTCTACATGGCCACCGGATACGCCAAGTGGGGCTTCACCAACGCCATCTGGGCGGCCATGCGGATCGCGATGGAGATCCGCGGAGACGGCGTCACCTCCGCGCCGCCCGGGTCGTGGCATCGGGTGCTCGGCGCGCGGCTCACCGTGCCCGCCGACCTCGGCCGCGGGCTCGTCGAGGGCGTGTCGGTCGGCGCCGCCGCGGTGCGCGGGTGGGCGGATGCCGAGCGCGACGCCGTCCCGGTGCCCCGGCCCGCGGAGGGTGTCGGCGTGGTGGCGCGGTCCGGGCTCGAGCCTGTCGGCGTGTCGACGGTCGACGGACGAACCTGCGGCGTCAGCGCCGTCTGCACCCACCTCGGCGGCGTCGTCGAGTGGAACGACGCCGAGCGCACCTGGGACTGCCCCCTCCACGCGTCGCGCTTCGCCGCCGACGGCACCGTGCTCGAGGGCCCCGCCACGCGCCCCCTCCGCCGCCTCCGCTGAGTCCCCGCGCGGGCTCCGGTGCTGCGGTGCTGCGTGAGTGTGCGGTGCTGCGGTGCTGCGTGGGTGTGCGGTGTGCGGTGCGCACCGGGGCTGACTCCGGAGTCTCGGCGGGACACGCCGGTAGAGGTCCGGAGTTAGCTCGTAGAGCGCGAGATCTCCGGAGTTGGCTCCGGCCCGCCCTCCCACCCGACGGGACCGCCGCCCGCCCGCACCGTCCCCGCACCGGCCCCGCCCGGCACCCGCACCACGCGCACTCGGTGGGCGCACACCCGGCGCACCGGCCCTGCCCAGCAACCCCGCAACGGCGGCGATAGCATCGGAGGATGGCGGCGGACAGCATCGGGTCGACGGTCCGCCGCACGCGCGGCGGGGCGGTCGGCGGGGCGCACGCCGGGGGCGTGCTGAGCTGGAAGGGCATCCCCTACGCGGCGCCGCCGTGGCGGGAGCGGCGGTTCCGGGCGCCGGAGGCACCGCATCCGTGGGAGGGCATCCGCGACGCGACGCGCTTCGGGCCGATGGCCCCGCAGACGCCGCTGCGGTCGATGGAGGTCGCGACCGACGTCCGGATCAGCGAGAACTGCCTCACCCTCAACGTCTTCGCGCCCGCGGACGCGGGGCGCCCGGGCGTCGCCTCCAAGCCCGTGATGGTGTGGATCCACGGCGGCGGCTACTTCAACGGCACGCCCGCCCAGCGGTACTACGACCCGACCGTGCTGGTGCGCGAGGGCGACGTGATCGTCGTGACGGTCGCCTACCGCCTCGGCGTGCTCGGGTTCGTCGACTTCACCGCGCTCGACCCGACGGGGGAGCACGGCTTCGTCGCGAACGCGGGCCTCCGCGACCAGATCGCCGCGCTCGAGTGGGTCCGCGACGACATCGCCGCGTTCGGCGGCGACCCCGACAACGTCACGCTGTTCGGCGAGTCGGCCGGCGGCGGATGCGTCGTGTCGCTGCTCGCCTCGCCGCGCGCCGAGGGCCTGTTCCACCGGGCGATCGCCCAGAGCGCGCCGGTCTCGAGCGTGTACGGCCCCGCGCGGTCTGAGACCGTGGCCCGGCGCTTCCTCGAGATGGCGGGGATCGACGCCGCGCATCCGGAGATGCTCCGCGACCGCAGTGCCCGCGAGATCGTGGCGCTCGGCGGCGAGCTGGTCGCGCAGGTGTCGAGCGACGTCCCCGGCACGCTCGCGCTCGCCCCCGTCGTCGACGGCGACGTGCTGCCCGACTACCCGCTCGAGCTCGTGCGAGCCGGGCGGGCGCATCCGGTGCCCCTCATCATCGGCACCAACCACGACGAGTCGAGCTTCTTCAAGCTGATGCGGTCGCCGCTCATGCCGATCACCCCCGAGGCGGTCGACCAGATGTTCGTCGAGATCGCCGCCGACCGGCCCGAGCTCGAAGGGGTCGGATCGCGGATCACGAGCGCGTACCCGGAGTACCCGCGCCGACGCACGCCCGCCGAGGTCTCGCGCGACGCCGCCTTCCGGATGCCGTCGATCTGGCTCGCCGAGGCCCACGCCCGCCGCGCGCCCACGTTCATGTACCGCTTCGACCACGCCACCCCGCTGCTCAAGCGATCCGGGATGGGGGCGACCCACGCCTCCGAGATCGCCTACGTCTTCGGGTCCTTCGGGCCATGGGGCCGCGACCTCGTGTTCGCGCTCGGCGGTCGCCGCGAGGCACTCGAGGTGTCGTCCCGGATGCGCGACCGCTGGACGTCGTTCGCCCGCGACGGCGTGCCCACCCTCCACGGGGATGCGTCGGCGTGGCCCACCTACGACGACCGCTCGCGCTCGACGCTGGTCATCGACACGCAGGACACCCTCGTCGACGATCCCGACTCCGCCCAGCGCCGCGCCTGGGGCCCCGAGGTGCTCGCGTTCCTCTGACGGCGATGCCGTGGGGTGCGTGCGCGCCCATCCGCCCACTGATCCGTCACTTTCGGCTAGTGCGGGCGGCTGGGACTAGCCGAAAGTGACGGATCAGGCGAAGTGCTGGGCGGCCCTGCCGGGCGACCTCGCACGGTGGGACCGTGCGAGGATGGGGCGTGGTCGTGGCGCAGCAGTTCGAGATCCCGCTGTGGATCGACCTCGCGGCCACGGCCGCCGGTGCGGTGCAGGGCGCGATGTTCGCCGCTCAGTTCAAGGATCGCCGCCTCGACCTGCTCGGGGTCGGGATCATCGGCGTCGTCACCGGGTTCGGCGGCGGTATGCTCCGTGACCTGCTGCTCAACCAGGTGCCGGCCGCCCTGCAGTCGAACTGGTACATCCTCGTCGCGACCGGCGCCGCCCTCCTCGGCATGCTGCTGCAGCGCCTGTTCTCGCGGATCAACGTGGCCATCGTCATCCTCGACGCCCTGAGTCTCGGCCTGTTCTGCGCCATCGGCGCGAGCAAGGCGCTCTCGGTCGGTCTGCCGGTGGTGCCGGCGCTCTTCATCGGCGTCGTCGCCGCGGTCGGTGGCGGCATGCTGCGCGACGTGCTGCTCGGGCTGCCGATCGGCGTGATGCACGTGGGCTCGCTCTACGCCGTCGCGGCGGGCGTGGGGGCGCTCTTCCTCGTCGGCGCCACGGCGGGCGGCGCCGACATCACCGTCGCGGGCATCGGATGCGTGATCGTCACCACGGTCATCCGTCTCCTCGCCGTCCGCTTCGGCTGGAGCCTGCCCGAGCAGCGCACGCTCAGCACCCTGCGCCGCCTCCGCCGCCAGCGCGGCGGCGCGCTCGACTGAGCAGTGGAGCCTGAGCAGCGGAGGCTGAGCGACGGAGTCTGAGCAGCGGAGCCTGAGCGACGGACTCTGAGCAACGACTGCTCATACCGCTCACGGGCGATCCTTCGATACCCTCGGCGGCACGCTCGGTGGTCTGGGGACTGATGATCGGATCCCTGTGCTGCTCCATCCACGAAGAAGTCGCTCGATCACGAGCACGATCTCTGTTCTCATCGCCGCCACCGCTCTCGTGGCTCTCCCGGCACTGCCCGCCTCCGCCGCGCCCACGCCAGCGACGCAGCAGGACTTCCTCCCCGCGGGCCACTCGCCCTGGTGGAACGATGCGCTCGTCGATGCCGCAGGCAACCTCGTGACCTACAGCACGGTCTCCGCCGGACCGGGATCGACGAACTTGACGCTCGCGCTCACCTCACCCGCGGGAGTGAAGATCAGGCAGACGCCTCTCGCGTTCGATCCGTGGAGCATCGTTCCCGCACCCGGTGACGGGGTTCTCCTTCTCGACGCCAAGAAGATCGACGGGGTATGGGCCTCTGAGGTGTACCTGCTCGACACGTCCGGCTCAGGAGCATCGACGATTCCCGTCCCGGCCGATACCGTCCGCATCGCCACCGATTCCACGGGCTCGATCGCGGCGGTGGGAGCAGACGGGTCGGTTCGAGTCGGAACCGTCGGCGACGGCACGTTCCGCGCGATCGGCACGGTGACGGGCGACGTCACCGATGTCGTCCTGCGAGACGACGGCACCGTGTACACCTGCGGCACCTACGTTCACCGCGTGGCCGGTGGCACCGCGACGGCGCTCCCGGGAGAAGGCGGCTACTGCAGAGGAATCGCCGATGACGACGCTCACAACGGTGCCGTGGTCCTCTGGACCAGTGGACGCTACGTCTCCTACCGTGGCGACGGCAGCTCGGTCCGCTACGGCGTCCACCTCGACGACTGGTGGAGCACGAGCACCCGGTTCGACGTGCTCTCCGACGGTGACCTGGTCCTGGCTCCGAACTTCGGGAAGGTCCTCTACCGGTTCGACCTCTCGACGGGACGGACATACGGTGTCGGTGCCGCGTCACGGAACGTGCCCGTGATCTGGACCTCGAGGGAGATCAGCGGCTATCGCCCGGTGTTCGCCGTCGGAGGCGACGACTCCGTCTACGTGTCCGAGGAGACGAACGACGGCCTGGCCGGCGTCGTCGACCGGTTGAACATGGACGACACCCTGAAGTCCACCTTGGGCGGCTACCCGACGATCGTCGGCGCGACCATCTGGAACTCCGTCGGGCCGGTCTATCCCGAGTGGACCGGCGAGGTGATGGATGGCCAGTTCAGCGTGGTGTCGGGCAGCCTGCCGCCCTCCATGACCGTCGACCCGGACACCGGGCGGATCGAGGGTGCGCCGCACGCGCGTGGAATGTTCACCGCGGTCATCGCGATGACGAATCCCGACGGCCCCCCGGTCACCACGACCGTCACCATCGATGTGGAGTCGCGCAAGTCGCGGTACTGAACCTGAGCAGCTCCTGAGAGGGCAGGTCGCGTGTGAACGTCACGCGTCCTGCCCTCGTTGGTCGTGGGTGAGGGCAGAGGCCACCTGGCGGCGACCTCGATACGCACGTGAGGCGCATAGAGAACGCAGAGAACCGCCACCGGAACCTGCCAGACGCCCTCGGTACGGTCGAATAGTTGTTGAAGCAACCAAACGAGGCAGGAGCCGAGATGAAGACTCTGACCAAGAAGCTGACCCTTGCGACCGTGGCAGGGGTGTCTGTCTCCGTGGCGCTCGCGGGCTGCTCCACCGGCACGCAGTCGGCGGCGGATGCGGGCCAGACCACGAACGACACTCCCGCGACGAGCAGCGCCCCCGCCACCTCGGACGGCAGCACAGGCAGCGCCGACGGCAGCAGCGCATCCGGTGGCACCTACACCGACGGCACCTACGAGGCGAAGGGCAACTACCAGTCGCCCAACGGCACCGAGGAGGTCGACGTCTCCGTCACCCTCCAGGGCGACGTGATCACCGCGGTCACCGTCACGCCGGAGGCCACCAACCCCAACTCGGTGAGCTACCAGACGAAGTTCGCCGACGGCATCGCCGCGGAGGTCGTGGGCAAGAAGATCGACGAGATCAACGTCTCCCGTGTGGCCGGGTCGAGTCTCACCAGCGGCGGTTTCAACGAGGCCATCGAGACCATCAAGAGCGATGCCGCCGGCTGACCTCGCGGTCGGCGCGCGGCATACGCTCGACTTCGACGCGATCGGCACGCGCTGGCAGATCGAGATCGACTCCCCGCTCGACGAGACCACCCGGGCGGCCGTCGCCGAGCGGATCGAGCGGTTCGACCGCACCTACTCGCGGTTCCGGCCCGACTCGCTCGTGTCGCGGCTGGCGCGCGAGGGTGGTCGGGTCGAGTTCCCGGCGGATGCGGTGCCGCTGTTCGACGTGTACGACCGACTGTCGGCGCTCACCGAGGGTGCCGTCGATCCGCTCGTCGGACGCGAGCTCGAGCGGCTCGGGTACGACGCGGACTACTCGTTCGCACCGCACCCTGAGCGCCCGGCCGAGTCGCGGCGATGGACGGATGTGCCCCGCGAGGGCGCGGTGGTCGACCTGCCGGCGCCGGCGCTCCTCGACGTGGGCGCGGCGGGCAAGGGGCACCTCGTCGACATCGTGTCCGACCTGCTCGCCGAGCACGGGTACGAGCACTCGCTCGTCGACGCGAGCGGCGACATGCGGCACCGGTTGGGTGCCGCTGCGAGCAGCTCTTCACCGGATGGATCGGGCGGGTCGGGCGCACCGATCCGCGTGGGCCTCGAGCATCCGCTCGACGCCGCGCAGGCGATCGGCGTCGCCGAGCTCGGCGAGGGCGCCCTGTGCGCCTCGGCGGGCAACCGCCGGGCCTGGGGCGACGGGGTGCACCACATCCTCGACGCCCGCACCGCGCGGCCCGCCCGCGAGGTGATCGCCACCTGGGTGATCGCCTCGACCGCACTCCAGGCCGACGCGCTCGCGACGGCCCTCTTCTTCACCGGCGCGCACACGCTCGCGACCGGGTTCTACTTCTCCTCCGTGCGGATGTTCGCCGACGGCCGCGCGGAGATCTCACGCGACTTCCCCGGAGAGCTGTTCACATGAGAGACCTCAAGGCCCGCCTCGACAGGATCGTCGGCAGGGTGACGATGTACCGCCAGATGACGATCGTCCTGGCGGCCCTCGTCGTGGTGGCGTTCGTCGCGTCGGCGGTCGGGCAGCTGTTCTACACGCCGCTCGAGCTGGCGCTCAGCCTCGTGGCGCTGCTCGTCTCCACGGTCGTCACGGGCTGGATCATCGCCCGCATCGTCCGCACGAAGGCGCACGTGGAGTCGAGCGTCATCACGGCGCTCATCGCGTTCTTCGTCTTCATCCCGGTCGGCGACGTCAGCGGTCTGCTCGTGCTCGTCCTCGCGGGCACGATCGCCTCGGCGAGCAAGTACGTGGTCGCCTGGCGCGAGCGTCACATCCTGAACCCGGTCGCCGTGGCCGCCATCGTGATCGCGGCGACGGCGCTCGGCGTGGCGGGATGGTGGATCGCGAACCCGGTCATGCTGCCGTTCGTCGCGATCGGCGCGTTCCTCATCCTCTGGCGCAACCGCCGCCTCAGCGTCGGGCTCACGTTCCTCGTGCTCGCCACGGTGATCCTCACCGTGCGGTTCGTCACGGTCGGGATGGGTGCAGGCGAGGCCGTCGCCCTCGCCTATACCTCGTTCCCCATGGTGTTCCTCGCGGGCTTCATGCTCAGCGAGCCCCTCACCCTCCCGCCGCGGCGCTGGCAGCAACTCCTCGTGGCCGCGATCGTGGCGGTGCTGTTCTCGGTGCCGTACCAGCTCGGTCCGGTCTTCTCCTCGCCCGAGATCGCGCTCGCGGTGGGCAACGTGGTCGCGTTCGCGTTCGGTCAGCGCGGGGCGCTGCGGCTGGCGCTCGTCGGATCACGGCAGCTCACCCCTACCTCGACGGAGTACACGTTCGAGGCGCGCCGGCCCGTGCGCTTCCGCGCCGGCCAGTACCTCGAGCTCGCCCTTCCGCACCGCGGGGTCGACTCCCGGGGCTCGCGTCGCGCGTTCAGCCTCACGTCGTCGCCGTCCGATCCGCGGCGCGTCTCCATCGGCGTCCGCCACACCGGCGGGGGCGTTCGCTCGTCGTCGTACAAGTCGGCGCTGGCGTCGGTCTCTCCCGGTTCGAAGCTGCGGGCGACCTGGGTGGGCGGCGACTTCGTGCTGCCGTCGGATGCGTCGACGCCGGTCGTGCTCGTCGCCGGCGGCATCGGGATCACCCCGTTCATCAGCCAGCTCGCCGACCGCTCGGCGGGCGGATCCGCGCCCTCGGACATGGTGCTCGTCTACGCTGCGTCGAGCGCCGAGGAGCTGGCGTACGCCGACGAGCTCGTCGCCGCGGGCATCCGCGTGCTGGTGACCGGGCCTGCATCCGCGGACGGGCTGCCCCCGACGTGGGAGCACCTCGGCGCGGGCCGCGTCTCGTCGGAGCGCCTCGCCGCCGCGATCCCCGACCTCGCCTCACGCCACGGGTACGTGTCGGGCTCGCCCGGGTTCGTCGACCACGTGACGGGCGAGCTCCGCCGCGCCGGCGCGCGCCGCATCCGCACGGACGCGTTCGCGGGCTACTGAGCCCGCGCGCGGATGCGGTGCGGGGGTTCGGTGCCCCCGCGATTGAGCAGAAACTACTCCTCACGCCCGATGCCCTCTCGCTCCTACGGTCGACGGAAGAGCGAGAGGACACAGAGATGCGGAAGACGTCGACGACAGCTGTACTGGCCGCCTTCCTGGCTGTCGCGTTCACCGCCCTCGCCGGGGGTGCGGCCCACGCCGACCCGACTCCCGACTACGTGTCGGCGGGCACTCTCGCACATCCACTGCAGTCCGGTCAGGGTCGCTCCGTGGTCGACTCCGCAGGCCGCCTCGTCATCGCCGATCCGGTCGACGACACTCTTCTCCGAGTCGGATCGGGCGGTTCGGTGGAGGCTCCCATCCCGCTCCCGCTGCGGCCCGAGCATCTGATCGCCGGGCCCGCGGGATCCGTCCTCGCCTGGACCATGGGCGGCGATCTCGCCCGAGTCGACACATCCGGAGCCGTCTCCGTGGTCGACCTGCCTGATTTCGCGAGGTGGGTGGCGGTCGCGCCGACCGGCGACCTCCAGGTCACCGACGACGTCGGCGGGATCTGGGTGCAGCAGCCCGACGGCTCGTTCCTGCTGCAGGCCTCCCTGCCCGACCTGGGTGCGGGATCGCTGAGCTACATCACGCCCGCCTTCGACGACTACGTCTGTCAGTCCTCGCTCTACGAGCTGACGATCCGCGGCATCGTCAGGGTCGACGGCGGCCGGTCTCTCTGCCAGGGGATGACCCACGCGCCCAACGGTGATCTCGTGGTCGCCTGGAGCAACGGCGAGTTCGTGCAGTACGACCGCGCGGGCGCGGCGACCGTGATCGCCCGTGCGGCCGGTGACCGCCCCGTGAGCTGGGACTTCCACGTGCTCGCCAGCGGCGACATCGTGTATCGCGACGCGCAGCAGAGCTTCTACCGGATCGCCGCCGACGGCGCCGTCTACGAGGCCCGCCGGGGCGGGTGGAGGACCTCGGCGTCCGTCGGCAGCGCCGAGCTCGACTCCAACTCGATCGCGGTGAGCGACGACGGCGTGCTCTACTCGATCAACCGGCGCGGCGGGGTCGACCGCTACGCGCTCGCCGACCTCGAGAGGGCCGTCTTCGACGGCTACAGTCCTGCCCCGACCGTCCGGGCGCGCTCTGCCGCCCTCACGCTCTACCCGACGTGGAGCGGGCCCGCGTCCGCGCGCTTCACGGTGGTCTCGGGTTCGATCCCCGCGGGCATGACCCTCGATCCCGTCCACGGCGACGTCACCGGCACCCCGACGGTGGCAGGCACGACCACGGCCACCATCCGCCTCGACCCGGGCACGGGCGCACCCGCGATCGACCGCACCCTCACCATCACAGTGGGCAGGACGGCCACCTACTGAGTCACAGGGGGAGTGAGCACTCGAGGCGGCGAGGCGTCAGCTCAGCGGGGCGGGGTTCAGCGGATGGAGGCGTACGCGTCGAGGGCGGCGCGGCGCGACTCCGCGAGGTCGACGAGCGGAGCCGGGTACGCGTCGGTGCCGCGCTCGGGTACCCAGCGGCCGACGTACTCGCCGTGCGGGTCGAACTTCGTGGCTTGCAGCTCCGGATTGAAGACGCGGAAGTAGGGGGCCGCGTCGGGCCCGGATCCGGCCACCCACTGCCAGTTGAGGGCGTTGCTGGCGGGGTCGGCGTCGACGAGGGTGTCCCAGAACCACTCCTCGCCCGTCTTCCAGTGGATGCGGAGGTTCTTGACGAGGAACGATCCGGTCACGAGGCGCACCCGGTTGTGCATGTAGCCGGTGGTCCAGAGTTCGCGCATGCCCGCATCCACGAGAGGGATGCCGGTGCGGCCCGTGCGCCAGGCTCGCAGAGGGGCGTCGTCGGCGGGCTGCCACGGGAAGCGGTCGAACTCGGTGCGGAGGTTCTCGGTGGTGATCTGCGGGTAGTGGAAGAGCAGGTGGTACCCGAACTCGCGCCAGATGATCTGCCGCAGGTACGACGTGGCTCCCTCAGCCTCGGAGCGGTGGCCCGACCGCCGCTGCGACACCGCGCGCCACACCTCGAACGGGCTGACCTCGCCGAAGCGGAGGTGGGGGGAGAGGTGCGACGTCGAGTCCTCGGCGGGGAGGTCGTGCTCGTCGGCGTAGTCGCCCGCACCACCCGACTCGAGCCACTCGGAGAGGGTGGCCCGCGCCGACTCCTCGCCCGGTGTCCACCGCTCGCGGAGGCCGCCGGCCCAGTCGGGATGCGTCGGCAGCAGCCGCCAGCTCGACAGCTCGTCGGACGGGATGCGCCGATGATGGAGCCCGTCGTGCGGCGCGGGCAGCGGCAACCTCGGCGCCTGCTGCGCGAGACAGGCGCGGTAGAACGGGGTGAACACGCGGTAGGGCGTGCCCTGGCCGGTGAGCACCGCCCACGGTTCGTGCAGCAGCGTGCCCTGGAAGCTCGTGACCTCGAGGCCACGCTCGCGGAGTGATGCCTTGAGCGCCGCATCCACGTCGCGCTCGGGTTCGCCGTAGCGGCGGTTCCAGAAGACGGCGGACGCTGCGGTCTCGTCGACGGTCTCGTCGACCACCGCCTGCGCCGGCCCGCGCCGCAGGGTGAGCGACAGGCCGACCTCGCCGAGCGAGTCGGCGAGCGCCTCGAGGCTGTGGTGCAGCCACCAGCGCGAGGCGCCGCCGAGGGGGCGGATGCGCGGCGACTCCTCGTCGAGGATGTAGAGGCACACGATCGGCCCACCGCGCTCGACCGCCTCGTGCAGAGCGGGGTTGTCGTGCACCCGGAGATCGTCTCGGAACCAGACGATGCTCGTGGGGTCGCTCACCTCTCCGACGCTACGCCCGTGCGGAGCTTGTCGCACAGACGAGCCAGCTCGCGCTGCTCGTCTGCATCGAGGTGGGTCATGTGCTGCGAGATCGAGCGCGCGTGCAGCACCGCGGCCTCGCGGTACATGCGTGCGCCCTCGTCGGTGAGCTGCACCAGGGTGCCGCGACCGTCGCTGGGGTCGTCGCTCTTCGCGAGGAAGCCACGGACGACGAGACGGTCGACGAGCCTGGAGATGCTGGGCTGCGTGAGCAGCACCTTCTCGCCGAGGTCGCGGATGCGCAGCCGCCGCTCGGGCTGGATGAAGAGGTTGAAGAGCACGTCGTACTCGTTGAGCGAGACGATGCCGGTCGGGAACTCCGACGCGAGCTGCCGCATCACCGTGACCTGTGCCCGGAAGAGCGACTCCCAGGCGGAGACCGGTGAGATCTGGTCGGCCATGAGCACCTCCCTGCTGCCGAGTCGGTCCATTCTGCCATGGGCTCGGTGCAGGTCATGACCATCGCTCAGCTCCTGTGGAAAACTCCGCACAGGGCCCGGGTTGTGCGGGAGCTAAGGGCTCGACGGCGGGGCTCAGGCGCTGACGTCAGCGATGAGGCCGTCGAAACGGAGGCGCGCCTCGACGCTGGTCATCCGCCCCGAGTCGACGGCGGCGACGATGCGGGCGAACTCGAGCTTCAGCTGCGCCCGCTCCGGGGTGACCCGGTGACGGCGCGGATCGAGGAGCATCGCGGCGTCGATGCGCGCCTCGAGCGCCTCCTTGCTCCAGTTCGTCTCACTCACGCTCGGAGCGTAGGCCGCCCCGGTGAACGCGGGGTGAAGCTGTGGGCCGCGGAGCATCGAGTGCCCAGAAAGGGCGCGAAGGTGCGCGGGATGGCGCCAGACCTGAGCACTCGATGCTCCGGGTGCGGCGCGCACGCGCGGGAGCGAGCGCGGGCACGCACCCCTCGGGCGCGGGTCAGGAGTGGGCGCGGCGGGCCGACCAGGCGGAGGCGACCATCTCGCGGAGGGTGTGGCGCATCCGCCAGTCGAGGTCGCGGGCGGCGAGCTCGCCCGACGCGACGATGCGCGCGGGGTCACCCGGCCGACGGGGGCCGATCTCGGGTGAGAACGCGATCCCGGTGACCTCGGCGACCGCATCCATGATCTGCCGCACCGACACGCCGTCGCCCGAGCCCAGGTTGTACGCGGGCAGCAGCGACGAACCGGCGGCCAGCGCGCGCGCCGCCGCCACGTGCGCGAGCGCGAGGTCGGCGACGTGGATGTAGTCGCGTACGCAGGTGCCGTCGGGAGTGTCGTAGTCCTGGCCGTTGATGCGGGGCGCGCGTCCGTCGAGGAGGGCGTCGAAGATGAGGGGGAAGAGGTTGTGCGGGCTGGTGTCGTAGAGGTCGGGGCGACCGGATCCGACGACGTTGAAGTAGCGGAGCGACGTGTGGGCGAGGCCGGTGGCGACGCCCTGGTCGCGCAGAAGCCACTCGCCGATGAGCTTCGACTCGCCGTACGGCGACTGCGGCGACTTCGGGGTGTCCTCGGTGACGAGGTCGGTGTCGGGTGTGCCGTAGACGGCGGCGCTCGACGAGAACACGATCCGCGAGACGCCGACCTCCTCCATCGCGCCCAGCAGCACCGCCGTACCGGTGACGTTCTGCTCGTACGTGTGCAGAGGTCGTTGCACCGAGACCCCGGCGTACTTGTAGCCCGCGACGTGGATCACGCCCGCCACCTCATGCGAACGCAGCACCTCGGCGACGAGGGCGCGGTCGAGGATGCTGCCCTCGACGAACGGCACGTCCGCAGGCACGAAGCCGCGGTGGCCCGACGAGAGGTCGTCGATCACCACCGGCGCGAGCCCCGCATCCTGCAGGGCGACGACGACGTGCGAGCCGATGTAGCCCGCGCCGCCCGTGACCAGCCAGCTCATCGTGATCCCCCGTCTGCCACGGCCCCGGCACCCGCCGACGGCACGACCTCGAAGATACCGGGCTCGCGATACCCGGCGGCGTCGAACGCCGCTCGCACCGCGTCGCCGACCGCCGCGGCGGAGGTGCGCGGCACCAGCGCGATCGCCGATCCGCCGAAGCCGCCCCCCGTCATCCGCGCCCCGACGGCTCCCGCCGACCGCGCGGTCTCCACCGCGAGGTCGAGCTCGGGCACCGAGATCTCGAAGTCGTCGCGCATGGAGGCGTGGGAGGCGTCGAGCAGGTCGCCGACGGAGGCGGCACCCGACTCGGCGAGGCGCCGCACGAGGGCGAGCACGCGCTCGTCCTCCGTGACGATGTGCCGCACGCGGCGGAACGTCTCGTCGTCGAGGAGGCGCTCCGCGCGCGGGAGGTCGTCGGATGCGAGGTCACGCAGCTTCGTCACACCCATCACGGCCGCTCCGCGCTCGCAGGCCGCCCGCCGGTCGGCGTATCCGCCCGTCGCGTGCGCATGCGAGACACGAGTGTCGATGACGACGATCACGAGGTCCTCGTCGCCGAGGCCGAGCGGGACGACGGTCGCGTCGAGCGAGCGGCAGTCGAGCAGCACGGCCGAGTCGGCGCGACCGAGGAGCGACGCGGACTGGTCCATGATGCCGGTGGGGGCTCCGACGGCCTCGTTCTCGGCGAGCTGCCCGATCCGGGCCAGGCTCGAGCGGTCGAGGCGGAGGTCCCACAGCGAGTCGATGGCGACGGCGGTGGCGCATTCGATCGCCGCCGACGACGACAGTCCCGCGCCGACGGGCACGTCGGACGCGAAGTACAGGTCGAGCCCCGTCACCGCCTCGAGGTCGACACCCGCTCGGCCGGCCGCCCAGATCACGCCGAGCGGATACGCGGACCAGCCTTCCACCGCATCCGCCGTGAGGTCGTCGAGGGAGACCTCGACGGTCTCGTCGGAGATCGCGCTCGCCACACGGAGCACACGGTCGTCACGTTGTCGCACGGCGAGCACCGTGTGCCGGTCGATGGCGAACGGGAGCACGAACCCGTCGTTGTAGTCGGTGTGCTCGCCGATCAGGTTCACACGCCCGGGGGCCGCCCACAGCGACGTGGGGGAGGCGGCGAAGCGCCCCTCGAAGCCGCGCGAAGCGTCAGCGACGAGCTGGGGGCTCGGGGCGGGATGTGTCGCCGCGCGGGCCGCGGTCGGGGTCGCGCTCGCCGCGTGTGCTGCGGTCGTGGGCTCGTCGTCGGTGCTCATTCGTCGTCGTCCATCTCGTCGAGGGCGGTGCGCAGCATCCGCGCCGTGGTCTCGGGCGGCACATCGCCGATGAAGGCGCCCATCGCCGACTCGGATCCCGCCAGGAACTTCATCTTGTCGGCCGCCCGTCGCGGAGAGGTGATCTGCAGCATGAGGCGGATGTCGTCGCGGTGCGCAGCCACCGGAGCCTGATGCCACGCGGCGATGTACGGCGTGGGGGTGTCGTACACGCGGTCGAGTGCGCGTAGCACCCGGCGGTACAGGCGGGCGATCTCGTCGCGCTCCTGGGGGGTGGTCGCCGCGAGGTCGGGCACCTGCCGGTGGGGGAGGAGGTGGATCTCGATCGGCCACCGCGCGGCGAACGGCACGTAGACGCTCACGTGCTCACCGTGCACGAGCATCCGGTCGGAGGCCTGCTCGAAGGCGAGCACGTCGTCGAAGAGCGTCGGCCCGTAGCGGTCGATCGAGCGGATGAGCGCCGCCGTCTTCGGGGTGACGTACGGGTACGCGTAGATCTGGCCGTGCGGATGGTGCAGGGTCACCCCGATCGCCTCACCGCGGTTCTCGAACGGGAACACCTGCTGCACACCCGGCAGCGCGGAGAGCGCGGCCGTGCGGTCAGCCCACGCCTCCACCACGGTGCGGGCGCGGCTGGGGGAGAGCGTCGCGAACGAGCCGTCGGTCTCGGGGCTGAAGCAGACCACCTCGCAGCGACCGACGGAGGTCTTCGTGCGGCCGAGGCCGATGTCTGCGAGGGACGCGAGCTCGCGCTCGCGGCCGGGGTCGTTCGCCTCGGCCAGGTCCGGTCCGAACGACGGCGACTTGTTCTCGAACACGGCGACGTCGTACCGGCTCGGCACTTCCGTGAGGTTCCCCGGCGTGCTCGGCGCGAGCGGATCGAGGTGCGCGGGTGGCAGCATCACGCGGTTCTGGCGCGCCGCCGCGATCGACACCCACTCGCCGGTCAGCGGATCCTGCCGCATCTCGGCCACGGGCGGTCGCGGCGCGGGGTCGCGCTGGTCGGGTGCGCGCTCGGGGTCGAGGGTGGTGTCGGCGTCGTCGAAGTAGATCAGCTCGCGCCCGTCGGAGAGACGCGTCGCCCGCTTCGTGATGCCCCCGGTGAGTAGGTCTGCGGTCACACCATGATTACGTCACTTTCGGATGCGCAAGTCAAGTCGCGCATCCGCTTTCTGTTTCGTAAGATCGGTGGTGTGGTCGAGTCGTCTCAGGAGGGATCAGCGTCGCTGCGTCGCGCCGAGATGCTCGCGCTGGTCGCGGAGACCGGGTTCGCCCGGGTGGCGGACCTGAGCCGCGCACTCGGGGTCTCCGAGGTGACGGTGCGCACCGACCTCGGCGCGCTCGAGGCCGAGGGAGCGCTCGAACGCGTGCACGGTGGGGCAGTGCTGCGCGGCGGGCCGCGTCGGCTCGAGCGGTCGTTCGAGACCGCGCAGGACACCTCGTCCGACGAGAAGCGACGCATCGGCGTCGCCGCGGCCTCCCTCGTGCGGAGCGGGATGAGCGTGCTGCTCGACGTCGGCACCACGACCGCCGCCGTCGCCGACGCGCTGCTCGAGCGGGACGACCTCGACGACGTCGTCGTCATCACCAACGGGCTGTCGATCGCCCTCGCGCTCGAACGCGCCATCCCGCGGTTCACGGTCGTGGTGACGGGCGGGACGCTGCGCCCGCTGCAGCACTCGCTCGTCGCACCGTACGCGTCGGCGGTGCTGGGGCGCATCCGTGCCGACCTCGCCGTCATCGGATGCACGGGGGTGGAAGCGGCGGCGGGCGTCACGAACGTGAACCTCCCGGAGGCGGAGCTCAAGCGGGCGATGCTGGAGTCGGCCGGGTCCGCGGTCGTGGTCGCCGACTCGACGAAGCTCGGGCGCGCCCACGTGGGCGTGGTCGGGCGGCTCGACGAGTTCGAGCGCGTGATCACGGGGGCGGAGGCTCCGCCCGGTGCGCTCGCCGCGCTCCGCGCCGCCGGCGCCGTGCTGCTGGAGGCGTAGCCCGCCCCAGGGGGCGGGCGGCGCGGCGGGCGGGGCCCGGCGCGGATCCGGGGGCTAACTCCGGAGATTCGGCCCTCTTTGAGCCGACTCCGGAGATCCGCGGGCGTGTCGCGCCGGAATTCCGGAGTTGGCACGCTCGGGCGGGCGCGGCGCGGGCTCGGCTCAGGGGGAGAGGGCGGCGCGGAGGTCGGCGAACGCCTCGCGGAGGAGGGGGGTGAGGCGCTCGTCATCGCCCTCGGCCCAGCGGGTGAAGGCGACGCGCAGGGCCACCATCCCGGCCTCGGCCGCCATCTGCGCGGCCATCGCCGGCACACCGCGATCGCGGAGGGCGCCCGCCATCGCGGTGGCGAACGCGGTCAGCTTCATCAGCTCGCGTTCGGCGAGCGGCGGGTTCGCGGCGAGGACCCGCTGGCGCTTGCGCGCGAACTCCCCGCGCTTCTCGAAGAAGCGCTCCGCCGCGGCCTCGAGCGCGAACTGGATGGCCTCGAGCGGCGACGCGTCCACCGGCGCCGCGGCGGTCTCCTCGATGAGGAGCTCGACGAGCCCGCTCGAGCTGTCGAACAGCACCTCGCGCTTGTCGGCGAAGTGCCGGAAGAACGTGCGCTCGGTCACACCGGCGCGGGCGGCGATCTCGGCGACGGTGGTCTGCTCGTACCCGCGCTCGACGTAGAGATCGAGCGCGGCCACGGTGAGGCGGCCGGGCGCGTTCGGCTCCCAACGTCCCATGCCCCGATCCTACGTCGTTCCGATCAGTGATGACAGACGCTGACAACAGGTGTACGGTGCTGATGTCAGACACTGACATGAATGGAGTCATCATGAAGATCTTCGTCACCGGCGCATCCGGATTCATCGGGTCGGCCGTCACCACCGAACTGCTCTCGCACGGCCACGAGGTCGTCGGGTTGGCGCGCTCCGAGGAGTCGGCCGACGCCATCCGGGCCCTGGGTGCTTCGGCCCTCCGCGGTTCGCTCGAGGAGCCCGAGACGTTCGCGGCCAGCGCGTCCGACGCCGACGGCGTGGCCCACATGGCCTTCCGCCACGTCTTCACCGAGTTCCCGAAGAACGTCGCCCTCGATCGCGCCGTGCTCGAGGCCATGGCGGCCGTGCTCGAGGGGACGGGCAAGCCGCTGTCGATCGCCGGAGGCACCGCCGGGGTCGCGCCCGGCCGACTGGCGCTCGAGACCGACGATCCGGATCCGGCCGCCTCCGCCGCGAACGGCGACCGCGCCGCGAACGGGCGGTACGTGCTCGGGCTCGCCGACCGCGGAGTGCGCAGCTCCGTCGTCCGCTTCTCGCCCACCGTGCACGACGAGATCAAGCGCGGCTTCGTGGGGGAGTACGTCGACGTCGCGCGGCGAACCGGCGTGGCGGGCTACGTCGGCGACGGCGCGAACCGCTGGTCGGCGGTCCACGTGTCGGATGCGGCGCGCCTCGTGCGCCTCGCCCTCGAGTCGGCGGGGCCCGGGTCGGCGCTCCATGGCGTGGGCGAGGAGGCGGTGGTGATCCGCGACATCGCCGAGCTCGTCGGACGGCGGCTGGGTGTGCCCACCGCGTCGATCGACCCTGCGGATGCGGGGGCCCACTTCGGCTGGCTCGGCGCCTTCATCGGCAGTGACCTCCCGGCGAGCAACACCCTCACCCGCGAGTGGCTCCACTGGACCCCCACGGGCCCCACCCTCGCCGAGGACCTCACGGACGGCCACTGGTTCGACGCGTAGCGCGCGCCGAGCGTGCCCGCCGGGGCCGGTGGGGGCCGAATGCCCCCAAGGACACGCGGGTGGCTGCGCGCGGCAGCCGTGTTCTCTGGGTGTGTTCGCGCGGGCGGCCGGGCCGGAGGGCCGGGCGGAGCGCGGAGGGCGGTGTCGGAGGGTGGGCCTAGCGTCGGGCGCAGGATGGACGACAGCAGGGCACGCCGCGGGTTCGCGGTCATCGACTTCGAGACGACGGGGCTGTCGCCCGCGCGGGGGTCGCGGGCGATCGAGATCGGGGTCGTGCTGAGCGACCGCGACGGGGCGGTCACCGAGGAGCACGACACGCTCATCCATGCGGGGCCGGTCGTGGGGCCCACGCGCATCCATCGCATCTCGTCGCGCGAGGTCGCGCACGCGCCGACGTTCCGGCAGATCGCGCCCCGGCTCGTCGAGCTGCTGGCCGGGCGCGTGATCGTGGCGCACAACGCGGGGTTCGACCTCGGGTTCCTCCGCACCGAGCTCCTCGCCGCGGGGTACACGCCAGGCCCGGTCGTGTCGCTCTGCACGATGCAGCTCGCGCGGCACTTCCTGCCCGACTCCCGCCGCTCGCTGCGGGCGTGCTGCGAGGTGTTCGGGATCGACCTCCGCGATGCCCACCGCGCCTCGGCCGACGCCCGGGCCACGGCGACCCTCCTCGAGTGCTACATCGCCAGCTCGGGCGACCGCGCCTGGTGGGATGCGCGCCTCGACCGCGCCGCCGCGTCGCCCTGGCCGCCGTTCCCGGCCGAGCAGGTGCGGGATGCGCGGAGCGCCGTTCCCTCGTCGGTGTCCGTTTCCGACGGCCGGGCTCCCTGGATGCCGCGGGAGATCGCCCGAGCCGCGGCGGGCCTTCCCGCCGTCGAAGTCGGCCCGCGCGTCCCCACGTTCGTCTAGCGCCCTGCTGCGCCGCCGCCGCCGCTTACACGCTCCCGGCGGGGAGCGGATCTGCCACTCGTGGCGACGTTCCGCGCCCCGAAGCCGCCAGGGCCGTCACATCCACTCCGGGGGGCCGTGCGGTGGGCCAGCCGCCCTGCGGGGTGGAGCGCCCGCGCCCGCGCGGGGCGCAGGCCTCAGCGCCGGTAGCGCGCGAGCACCTCGTCGAGCGAGCCGCCCGGCTCCTCGGCGCCGAGCGCTCGCTCCTCGACCGCCTCGATGTGCCCGTCCACGATCGCGGCGGCGCGTTCCGCGTCGCCCGCGGCCATCGCCTCCACGAGCTCCTCGTGCTCGAGCAACCCCTCCGTCTGCGGGTGCGAGTGCCCGAACACCGCGAGGATGAGCGTGCACCGCGACACCACCTCTGAGAGGTAGCGCAGCAGCAGCGCGTTGTCGGTGAGCTGCGCGAGCAGCAGATGGAACTCGGCGCCGAGCCGCACGGACCGCCGGTGGTCTCCCGCCGCGGACGCCTCGCGCTCCGCCTCGATGTGCTCACGGAGGGGCGCCTCGAACTCCGTCCGCCAGTCGTGGGCGAGGGTGGCGACGGTGGCGCGCTCGAGCGCGCGGCGCACCGCGAACGCCTCGTGGGCCTCTTCGCGACTCGGCTCGGCGACGCGCGCCGACTTGGTGCGGCCCACCTCGACGAGCCCCTCCGAGGCGAGGCGCTGCAGCGCCGACCTGATGAGGGTCCGGCTCACGCCGAAGCTCCTGCCCAGCGCATCCTCGGGCAGCTTCGTTCCCGGCTTGAGCGCGTTCTCCATGATCGCGTCGCGCAGGGCGGTGTACGCCGTGCCGCTCTTCGAGGCGGTCGGATCGAGCGCGTCGGTCATGCGAGCAGGATACAGCACGCAGGAATTAACGTACTCGAAACACAAGAGAACAGTATACCGAAACATCCATGACGGCATACTGTTCCGACACCACGAGGAACGGATCGATGAACACGACCGCCAGCAGCACCGCGACCACGACCGGCAGCAGCACCGCGACCACGACCGCGGTCGACAACGCCCCGAGCCGGACCATCGAGCTCGCCCTCACCGCCCAGCAGCAGGAGACCGTCGCCCGCTCGACGATCGCAGGCGAGGCATCCGACCTCGCCGAGCTGGCCGCGCGAGCGATCCGCGAGACCACGACGGGCGAGTTCTCCCGCCTCCCGATGCCCGCCACCACCCGGCGCAAGAGCGCCTGGCGCGACGACCTCACGACCTCACCGGGCATCGAGCGGGAGCTCCTCGAGGAGTTCGTGCTCGAGCCGAGCACGGGCCGGGCGATCGAGATGGCCGCCGGAGAGGTGCTCCGCCTCGAGCAGATCGAGGGTTCGCAGTGCCTCGACTTCAACTGCTTCAGCCTGGCCGACTACCGCGAGGCCTTCCACACGGGCCGCACCCGCACGCTGCACGGCATCAACCCCACGACGGGCGACTTCCTCTGGTCGGCGCCGCCGCGCGAGCGGGCGATGATGTTCATCCTCGCCGACAGCGTGGGCTGCAACGATGTGCTCTTCCCGCGCTGCAGCGCGAACATGTACGAGTCGGTGTATGGGTTCACGCGGCACACGAACTGCGCCGACATCCAGGCCGAGGCGCAGCGCGAGTACGGCCTCACGCCCGACGACGTGCACGACTCCTTCAACCTCTTCATGTCGACGGAGGTGGTCGACGGCATGCCGCGCATCCGCCGACAGGACACCGCCCCCGGCGACCACGTCGAGCTGCTCGCGGTGATGGACGTGCTCGCCGTGCCGAACATCTGCGGATCGGACGTGCAGCCCACCAGCAACTACTCCCTCAAGCCCGTGCTGGTGCAGCGCTTCCGTGCCTCCGAAGCGGATCTCGCGGCGGTGCCCGACCTCTGGGAGTACGACTCGCAGCGCGCGCCTGCCGACTTCACGCAGCCGCGCATCCGCACCGAGCGGGCGCTGCACCGCGACCCCTCCTACGTGCCCGCGTTCCTCACCGACGCGGTCGTGACCAGCGTCGAGACCGTCGAGCTCGACCCCGAGACGGCGGCCCTGTTTGAACGGATGTGGGACGACGGCCTCTCCGCCCGCTACGGCGCACGTGGGGCGGGGCTGCGCGACGTGCTGTTCTCGTGGTGGGCCGCGACCCATGGACATTGACTTCACCGAGCTCGGCGAGTACGAGCGCTACAAGCTGATGGCGAGCCTCATCGTGCCGCGTCCGATCGCGCTCGTCACCACCCTCGACGAGGGTGGCGTCGTCAACGCGGCCCCGTTCAGCATGTTCTGCATGGTGGGCGAGGAGCCGCCGCTCGTGATGATCAGCCTGAACCGGCTGGCCGGCGGCGCTCAAAAGGACACCGCCCGCAACATCGACCGCGACCGCGAGTTCGTCGTGCACATGGTCGACGAGCCGCTCGTCGAGGCCGCCGACGGATGCGGTGAGCGGCTCCCGGCCGGATCGAGCGAGCTCGACGCGGTGGGGCTCGGCACGATCGCCTCGACGGTCGTCGGTCCGCCGACGATCCCGGATGCGCCGGTCGCGTTCGAGTGCGTGCTGCACGAGAAGCTCAAGACCGAGAGTCGAGAGGTCTTCTTCGGGCGCATCCTGTCGCTCCACACCCGCCTCGACCTCATCGACACCGACGCCTGGCGGGTGCGGCTCGGCGACTACCACCCCGTGGCCCGCTTCGGCGCGAGCTTCTACACCACCACCCGCGACCGCTTCGCGGTCGGCGCCCTGTCCACCCCGATCGACTCGCTCACCTGAACACGCCGCGTCCCGCACCACGCCAGCACGTCCCCACCACCCATCCCGCACCACCGTCCGCACCGGAGGCCCCCATGCCCACGCTCTCCCGCCCATCCGCCCGCCGCGTCACCCGCCTCGCCGCAGGCACCGCGCTGCTCGGCCTCGCCGCCGCCCTCACCGCCTGCTCGGGCGGAGCCGGCTCGACCGGCGCCACCGCGGCATCCGACCTCGCGATCGGCTCCGTCGACCTGTCGGGCGTGTGTCCGGCGACGGTGGTGATCCAGACCGACTGGAACCCGGAGGCGGAGCAGGGCAACCTCTACCAGCTCATCGGCCCCGACCCGGTGATCGACGCCGACAAGAAGGCGGTGTCCGGGCCCCTCATGGCCGGCGGCGAGTATACCGGCGTGAACGTGGAGGTGCGCTCCGGCGGCCCCGCGATCGGCTTCCAGACGGTGACGAGCCAGCAGTACACCGACCCGTCGATCACGCTCGGCTACGCCAACACCGACGAGGCCGTGCAGCTCTCGGCCGACATGCCGACCACCGCCGTCTTCGCGCCGTTCGAGGTGGGCCCGCAGATCATCATGTGGGATCCGACGACCTACCCCGACGTGAAGACCATCGCCGACCTGGGGAAGACCGACGCCGTCGTGCGCTACTTCGGCGGCTCGGCGTACATGGAGTACCTGATGGGCTCCGGCATCCTGCCCGCGTCGCATGTCGACGGAAGCTACGACGGAACGCCGGCGAACTTCATCGCGGCCGGAGGCAAGGACGCGCAGCAGGGTTTCGCGACCGTGGAGCCCTACGTGTACGAGAACGAGCTGTCGGCATGGGACAAGCCCGTCGCGTTCCAGCTCATCCACGACGCCGGCTACCCCATCTACGCCTCCGCCCTCTCGGTGCGGACCGGCGACCTCGAGACGCTGAGCCCTTGCCTGCAGAAGCTCGTGCCGATCGTCCAGCAGGCCACGGTCGACTACTACGCCGACCCCAGCGCGACGAACGACCTCATCGTGGATGCGGTCGACCAGTTCGACAACGGCTGGGTCTACACGCCCGGTGTCGCCGCGTACTCGGCGAAGACCCAGGTCGACCTGGGCCTGGTCGGCAACGGATCGAACAGCACCGTCGGCGACTTTGACATGGACCGCATCCAGAAGATCATCGACATCACCACCCCGCTGTTCGAGGAGCAGGGCACCGCGCCCGCCGCCGGGCTCACCCCCGACTCGATCGCCACCAACGAGTTCATCGACACCTCGATCGGGTTCTGATCCTCCGCTCGTGGGCCCGGCCGCGCTAGGGTCGGGCCCACGAGGAGGTGGGGCGGATGTGCCGATGGGTCGCCTACGCGGGCGAGGCGCTGCATCCGTCGACGCTCATCCTCGACACCCCGCACTCGCTCGTCGCCCAGTCGCTGAACTCGCCGCTCGGCAAGGAGACGGTGAACGGCGACGGGTTCGGGATCGGGTGGTATCCGGCGGGTGGGGTGCCGGGTGGGGCACCGGCGCTCTTCCGCAGCGTCGAGCCCGCGTGGTTCGACGAGAACCTGCGCGAGGTCGCGAGGGCGATCGAGACGCCACTGTTCTTCGCTCACGTGCGCGCGGCGAGCGGCCCGCCCATCCAGCGCACGAACTGCCACCCGTTCCGGCACGAGAACTGGCTGTTCATGCACAACGGGGCGCTGCAGGGCTTCACGCGGATGCGCCGGGAGCTGCTCCTCCTCCTCGATCCCGCGCTGTTCCCCGAGGTGCGGGGGACCACCGACTCGGAGGTCCTCTTCTACCTCGCCCTCACGCACGGGCTCCGGGAGGACCCCCTCGCGGCGATGAGCCGCACGCTCCGCGAGGTGGAGCGGATCGGCGACGAGCTGAGCATCCCGCATCCGGTGCAGGGGACCTTCGCGGTGTCGGACGGGACGACCATCTGGGCGTTCCGCTACTCGTCGATCCACGACTCGCGCACGCTCTTCTACTCGGAGGACGTGAGCACCCTGCAGCAGACCTATCCCGACCTCGACCGCCTCAAGGTGTTCACGAAGGGCGCGCGGGTGGTGGTGTCGGAGCCGCTCAGCGATCTGCCCGGCGCGTTCATCGAGGTGCCCGAGTCGACGGTCGTCGTGGTCGACCGGACGGGCTGCCGCCTGGAGCCCTTCCTGCGCTGAGCGAGGAGGGCACCGCGCTCCGCGGTGCCGCTCCGCGCCGCTCCGCGCCGAGGTCTCAGAGCATCGCGGTGAGCACCCCGCCGTCGGCCCGGAGGGCGGCGCCGTTCGTGGCCGAGGCGAGCGGGCTGGCGAGGTAGACGGCGAGGTGCGCGATCTCGTCGGGCTCGAGGAAGCGGCCCAGCAGCGACGTCGTGTTGCCCGCCGCGATCGCCGCCTTCACCGTCTCGGTGTCCAACCCCTGCAGGGAGGCGACGTGCTCGACGGCGCCGGCGACGCCCTCCGAGTACGTCGGACCGCCGAGGATGGTGTTGACCGTCACGTCCGTGCCGCGGGTGAGCTTCGCGAGCCCGTTGGCGAGGGCGATCATGCCCGCCTTGCTCACGCCGTAGTGGATCATGTCGGCCGGGACGTTCACGCCCGACTCGCTGCTGATGAAGAGGATGCGCCCGGTCCCGCGGTCGAGCATCACCGGGAGCACGGCTCGCGACAGGCGCACCCCGCTCATGAGATTGACGTCGAGGTACGTCGCCCACTCCTCATCCGAGACGTCGAGGAAGCCGGCCACTCCGAAGAGGCCGACGTTGTTGACGAGGATGTCGACGTCGCGGATCCGTTCGCCGATCCGAGCCGTCTCGTCGGCGTCGGCGAGATCCGCGGCGAGGCCCGTGACCACCGAACCGGGGTGCTCGGCACGGAGCGCGCTCACCGCCCCCGCCACCCGTGCCTCGCTGCGGCCGTTGACGATCACCTCGGCTCCCTCCCGCAGCAGTCCCCGGGCGATGGCGTTGCCGATGCCCTGGGTCGATCCGCTGACGAACGCGCGCTGTCCGGCGAGGCCTGTATCCATGGTGCGAAGCTCCTTCAATTGTTTGCTCGGTCAAGCATTCTAGATCCATGGATGCTTGACTGAGCAAATGAATCCAGCGCCCGGCGCTATCCTGAGGGGATGCAGACGCCGCCGACCCCTCGCGCGCTGGAGGGCGACGACCTCGAGACCTGGGCCTCGCTCGCGACCGTCCTGGAGTGGCTCCCGCCGGCGCTCGACGAGCCGCTCGAGAAGGCGTTCGAGCTCACGCACTTCGAGTACGGCATCCTCTACGCCCTGGCGGGCGCCGAGGGCCAGAGCCTCCGGATCGGCGTGCTGGCGGGCTATGCGCGCAGTTCGATCTCGCGTCTCTCGCGCGCGGTGACCCGGCTCGAGTCGCGCGGGTGGGCGACGCGGTCGCGCGATCCTCTCGACGGGCGCTCGATCGTCGTCACGCTCACCGCGGAAGGGCGCGACGTGTTCGCGCGGGCCACGCCGACGCACGAGGAGAACGTGCACCGTCTCGTGCTCGACGCGCTCACCGCCGCGCAGAAGCGCCAGCTGCGCGAGATCACGCGCCGCATCCAGCGGTCTCTCCGCGACGAGAGCGCGTGGAGGCCGCCCGCCCCCTCCGCGTAGCAGACGGAGTGCGGCTCAGCGCGCGAGCGGGATGAGGGACTGGCCCGTGGCGGCCATCACAATGACGAGCACGAGGGTGAGCGCCGCGGCGAGCACGCAGAACAGGGTCATCGCGGCGATGAGCCGCCCGCCGGCGAGCGTGGTGCGTTCGCCCTCCTCGACCAGCATCCGATGGTGCGTGCGGTAGCGGCGGTGCACGGCCCAGAGCAGTCCCCCCGCCGCGATCACCCCGGCGAGACCGAGCACCACCGCCCACGCGCCGAGCACCTCGGGCAGGATGCGCATGGCGACCATCGAGCCCACGAGCAAGGCCAGTGCAGTGCGTCGCCAGGCGAGCGCGGTGCGCTCGGGCTGGAGTCCGGGGTCGAAGATGGTCACACGAGCACTCCGACGAGGACGAGCACCCCGACCACGACGACGACGACCGCGAGCGGCAGTGCGAGGGGAGCGCTGGGCAGCGGGGCGCCGAGGCGGAGAGCACGCTCGGTGCGTGCCCAGCCGAACCAGCCCTGCAGCGGGGTGAGCAGCCCGGCGACGATGAGCATGAGCGAGGCGGCGAGCCGGAACCCGGGGTGGATGCCGAGTCCGAGGGCCTCGAGCGCGACGCCGCCTGCCAGGAGTGCCAGGCCGGTGCGGATCCAGGCCAGGAAGGTGCGCTCGTTGGCGAGGCTGAAGCGCGCATCCGGCTCGCTGCCGCGGCCGAACACCGAGGCGGGGAAGCGGCGCGGCCGGCCTGCGTGGTCGTCACTCATCGTCGGCTCCTTCCGCCGCCTCCAGTATCCCGCCCGATGGGCGCCCAGGGCTCCGCGCTGGGCCGAGTGCACCCGGAAAGCGCGGCTCGCGCGCCCGTGCAACCGCTCTTTCCGGGTGTGCTCGAGCCTTCGCGCCGCGAGGCGCGAGGCTACAGCGACGGGCGGAACTCGATCCTGACGTCGTCGCCCTCGGGGTGCACCCAGGCGTAGAGGAAGAAGATCGCGTCGTCGCGGCGGCCGTCGTCCGACGTGAAGTCGACGCGGCCCGTCGTGAAGGTCGCGCGGAGGGCGGGCGCCGTGGCGACGCCGTCGACGTGCTCTGTCTGGTAGCTCGTGATGTCGTCGAGCACGGGGGCGTCGTCGAGCACCACGTCGGTGGCGGAGCCGGCGCGCGCCCGCAGCTCGTCGGGGCAGGCGGCGGGCGGGCTGGGCATCGCTGCGAGGCAGGAGGCGACGAATGCGGTCGCCTCGTCGGAGATCCGGTCGCTGAGCGCCGGGGTGGGCGCGAACCACAGGCTGGTCGAGACCACGTCGCCGAACACCTCGGAGGCGGTCGACGTGGCAGCTGCGCCGGCCAGCACGACCGACTTCGCCGGGGCGGTGAGGTACGTCGAGGTGGTGCCGCCGATCCGGTAGACCCCCGGGTAGAGCAGGGTCGCGCGCTGGGAGGCTCCCTCGGCATCGGGTCCGCTGAGGTCGATCTCGGCGGGCACCTCGACGGCCGAATGCGCGGGCTCGGGCTCGCTCGCGGTGCGGGGGCGCTCCTCCTGATCCTCGTCGGCGCGCACCACGGCCGGCCCGAGCTCGGGCGCGTTCGACTGCACCACGAGCGGCACCAGCAGCGGGTCGACGACCCGCCACCGCGTGAACCCGAACCAGGTGTCGTCGAGGCGCTCCGCCCGCAGCAGCGCGGTGCTCGAGACCCCGCGCAGGCTGTAGTCGACCTCGACGTCGACCGTCTCCCCGACGGGGATGTCGGCGCTGTCGCCGTAGTCGAGCGCGACGTCGCTCACCTCGATCCGCTGCGACGCCTGGCCTGCGACCACCGCCATCATGTCGGGGTCGAGCACGAGGGCGTCGGATGCGGTGACCTCGGCGCCCGCCGACACGAAAGCGGAGGAGTCGAGGGCCGAGTCGGGGCCCGACCCGCCGTCGTAGCCGGTGTACTGCGCGGGGTCGACGAGCTGCGAGGCCCCGACCGCGTCGCCGGCGGCGATGAGGTCGACGTACTCGCGCACCACCTCGACGGGTCCGCCGCGCGTGCGGAGCGCCGCCCACACGACCACGGCGGCGGCGACGAGCGCGACGACCACGGCCAGCGCGATCCACATCACCACGCGCCCGCGCGTGCGCTGTCCTCCGCCGGGTACGCTCTCGCTGCTCATGCTCGCAGTGTGGCCCGGGCACGCGGGGAGCGCGATGGGGAGAGGTCACCATCGGGTCACGGATGGGGGCGGGCTTGCATCTCCCGCGCCGACCGCTATGATCAGTGTAAACGTTTCCGTAAACGTTTACAGACCCACGCACCACCCCACGCAAGGACGCAAGAGGAATGCCTCAGACGAAGAA
This sequence comes from Cnuibacter sp. UC19_7, assembly GCF_042699995.1. Lineage (GTDB taxonomy): Bacteria > Actinomycetota > Actinomycetes > Actinomycetales > Microbacteriaceae > Cnuibacter. The sequence continues at coordinate 1,732,118 of NZ_CP170560.1, read as the reverse complement.
GTCGACGCTCGTGCTCGTCGCCGAGCGCGCGGGGGTCTCCATCGCCTCGGTGAGCCGGGTGATGAACGGGCTGCCCGCCTCCGAGCAGGTCGTCGAGCGCGTGCGCAAGGCGGCCGACGAGCTCGGCTACGCCCCCAACGCCACCGCCCGCTCGCTCAAGGCGGGCAAGACCGAGCAGATCGCGCTCGCCGTCGCCGACGTCGGCAACCCGGTCTACGTGGGGATGATGCACGAGATCTCCCGCGTGGTCACGAAGGCGGGCTACCGGCTGGTGCTGTCGTCGACGGGCTCCGACCCGCAGGATCAGATCGACCTCCTCACCGCGCTCAACCGCGGCTTCGCCGACGGCCTCATCCTCAGCCCACTCCGCGTCACCGAGCAGCTGGGCGAGAAGCTGGCCGACAGCCGCCTTCCCATCGTGATCATCGGATCGGTGCCGCCCGGCGTCGAGCTCGACAACGTCCGCGCCGACTCCGCCATGGGCATGGGACTCGCCGTGCAGCACCTCGTCGACCAGGGGCGCGAGCGCATCGCGCTGGTCAACGGTCCGCTCGACACCGTCCCCGGCGCCGCGCGTCTCGGCGGATACCTCCGCGCCCTCGAGGCGCACGGCCTGCCCGCGAACCCCGAGGCGCAGGTCGCCGCGAAGGACTTCACCTACCGCGCCGGTCTCAAGGCGGCGGTCCGGCTGCTCGACCAGTGCACGCCGGATGCCGTGATCTGCGCCAACGACCTCCTCGCCATCGCGGTGCAGAAGGTCGTGACGAGCCGTGGGCTGCGCATCCCCGACGACATCGCCATCGTCGGCATGGACGACACCGAGCTCGCCGAGCTGGCGCAGCCGGCCATCACCAGCGTCGACCTCGGCTCCGTGACGCGTGCCAAGACCGCGGCACGCCTGCTGCTGCGCCGCCTCGACGACCCGCAGGCGCCCATCGAGCAGGTCGTCATCGAGCCGAGCCTCACCGTGCGCGCGTCGAGCGTCTCCGGAGCGAGGGAGTCAGGACTGTGACCACCACCATCCGCGAGACATCCTCCCCGGCGACGACATCGACGGGGAAGGACACCAAGCCCCCGAAGCGCCGCCGCAACCGCGGCTACGCCGGCAGCGGGCGCGACGCCTGGCTGCTCGTGCTCCCCGCGCTCATCCCCGTCGCCGCGTTCAGCGTCTACCCGCTGGTGCAGGGCATCCTGCTCGGCTTCACGGATGCGAAGGCCGGCCTCAACCAGGTCGTCACCTTCAACGGGATCGACAACTACACGGAGCTGCTCGGCAACGAGCTGTTCTGGAACTCGTTCCGGATCGGCCTGGTGTGGGCGTTCGGCGTCACCATCCTGCAGTTCCTGGCCTCACTCGGACTGGCGCTGCTGCTGAACCTCGACCTGAAGCTGCGCTGGCTCGCCCGCACGCTCGCGCTCGTGCCGTGGGCGATGCCCCCGGTGATCATCGCGATCATGTGGCGGCTCATGCTCAACCCGACGTACGGCCCGATCAACGGCGCCATGGAGGCGGTGGGGCTGCCGGGCGACATCAACTGGCTCGGCGACTTCTCCACCGCTCTCCCCGCCGTCATCGTCGTGGGCGTCTGGGCGGGCATGCCGCAGACCACCATCACGCTGCTGGCGGGCCTGCAGAACGTCTCGGCCGACCTCCACGAGGCCGCCTCCATCGACGGGGCCAACACGTTGCAGCGGTTCTGGCACATCACCCTGCCGGCGCTGCGCCCGGTGATCGTCGCGATCACCACGCTCGACCTGATCTGGAACTTCAACTCCTTCGCGCTGGTCTACGTGCTCACCGCCGGCGGGCCGGGCGGCCAGACGATGCTGCCCACGCTCTTCGCCTACAACGAGGCGTTCCGGTACGGCAACTTCGGCTACGCCGCCGCGATGGGCAACGTCATGGTCGTGGTCATCGCCGCGTTCCTGTTCTTCTACCTCCGCAGTCAGGCGAGGAGCCGACTCTCATGACCCAGGCAGTCGCATCCGTCCCGCGCCAGCGGCGTCCGTTCCGCGTCGCGCGCCCGTTCCAGTACCTCGCGCTCGCGGGATACATCGTCTTCCTCGGCTTCCCCCTGCTGTTCCTGCTCACCACGGCGTTCAAGACGCCGCAGGAGCTGCAGTCGCCGAACCCGACGTTCCTGCCGACGACGTTCAACTTCGACAACTTCGCGGCGGCGATCGAGAAGGCGAACCTCATCCACGCGGCAGGCAACAGCCTCTTCGTGGCGGTCTTCACCACCGTCATCGTGACGCTGATCTCGCTGCCGGCGGCCTACGCGCTGGCGCGGTTCAAGACGAAGCTGCGCGGGGTGGCGACCGGCTGGATCCTGCTCAGCCAGGTCTTCCCGTTCATCCTCATCATCATCCCGCTGTTCCTCGTGCTGAAGCAGATCGGCCTGATCAACAACCTCTTCGGGCTCGTGCTGGTCTACACCGTCTGGTCGCTGCCGTTCGCCCTGTGGATGCTGCAGGGCTACGTCGCGGGGATCCCGGCCGAGCTCGAGGAGGCCGGTGCGATGGACGGGGCGTCCCGCATCCGCATCCTGCGCTCGATCGTGCTGCCGCTCCTCGGCCCTGGTCTCGTGGCGACGAGCCTGTTCACGTTCATCTCGTCGTGGAACGAGTTCTTCTTCGCGCTCGTCCTCATCCAGGACCCGAACCTGCAGACGCTTCCCCTCACTCTCGCCCGCTTCGTGGGCGCGGAGGGGCAGGTGCAGCTCGGACAGCTCGCCGCCGCCTCGCTGCTGGCCACCATCCCCAGCCTCGCGTTCTTCGCCCTGATCCAGCGCCGGCTCACGTCCGGCCTGATGAGCGGCGCAGTCAAGGGCTGACCGCCCGATCAACCCCACACCCAAGCACCACACAGTCAAGGAGACATCATGAAGAGAAAGGCAGTGCTCGGCATCGGCGCCGTAGCCATCGCCGGGCTGCTCGGAGGCTGCGCCTTCGGCGGCAGCGGGACCTCGAGCGGCGGTTCGACGCCCGACGGCCCCGTCACGCTCACCTTCCAGAGCCTCGCGTACCAGGACTCCACCGTGGCGGCGACGAAGGAGATCGTCGACTCGTGGAACGCCGACCACCCCGACATCCAGGTGAACCTCACGCAGGGCAGCTGGGACAACGTGCACGACCAGCTGGTCACGCAGTTCCAGGGCGGCACCGCGCCCGACATCATCCACGACGAGTCGAGCGACATCATGGGCTTCGCGAACCAGGGCTACCTGGCCGACCTCAGCCCGTACCTCTCCGACGACGTCAAGAGCGCCGTCAGCGACGACGTGTGGGACACCGTGACCACCTCCGACGGCAAGATCGTGGCGGCGCCCACGCTGCTGCAGACCTACGTGGTGTTCGCCAACAAGGATGCGTTCGCCGCCGCCGGCGTCGACCTCCCGTCGGGTGACCAGCTCACCTGGGACGAGCTCGCCGCCGACGCGAAGAAGCTCACCGCGAACGGCAACTACGGCGTGGGTTGGGGCCTCAAGCAGCCCACCGCGGCCGTGATGAACACCTCGCTCGGCTTCGACGGCACGTTCTTCGACGTGAAGGACGACGGCTCGGCCACCATCGACGTCGGCGACGACGAGCTCGCGGTGCCGGAGGCCATCCACGCGATGGCGTACGACGACAGCTCGCTCGACCCGGTGACGCTGACCCAGTCGGGGTCGGATGTGCTCCCCGGCTTCCTCGGCGGCAAGTACGCCATGTACGTGGGCGGCAACTTCCTCGCTCAGCAGATCGGCGAGTCGGCTCCTGCGGGCTTCAACTGGACCGTGCTGCCTCCCCTCGCCGGCTCGGCCGGACCGGTGCAGGCGGCGAACCCGCAGACCGTGTCCGTCTCGGCGCAGAGCAAGTACCCGGAGCAGGCCACGGAGTTCATCGACTACTTCATGAACGCCGACAACCAGGCCAAGCTCGCGCAGGGCGACTGGCTGATCCCCACGTCGGCTCCCGCCCGCGACCTGGTCGCGCAGCAGACCGGCGCCGACTCGGTGTGGGTCCCGATCCTCAAGACCGGTGAGCAGCTCAAGGGTGCACCGTTCCAGAAGGCGACGAACTACCCGCAGTGGAAGGACCAGTACGCCACCCCGGGTCTGCAGCAGTACTTCTCGAACTCGATCGGCCTCGACCAGTTGAAGCAGCAGCTGACCGACGGCTGGTCCTCGATCGGCTGACGCCCCGCGCGTCAGCGTCGAACCGCGCGGCGGGGCCAAGCGACCCAGCGCCCCGCCGCGCATCCACTCATCTCATTCAAGGAGAACGGCTTCAGATGGACCTGCTCGACGACAAGGCGACCGGCGCCCTCGCCGGCGCCGCCGTGGGCGATGCTCTCGGCGGGGCGGCGGAGGGGAACACCCCCGAGGTGATCCAGCAGCGCTACGGCGGATTCATCGAGGGCATCGTGCCCCCGTTCAACGCCGACTGGCGTCACGCCCGACCGATCGCGCCGTACCACAAGGGCGACGGGCACATCACCGACGACACCCTCATGACGACGGCGCTCGTCGAGGTCTACGACACGCTCCGCGACCACCTCGACGCCTACGCGATCGCCGACCACCTGGTGCCCCTCCTCATCGGCGAGACCCGGTGGATCCCGGAGCTCGAGACCGAGACCATCCTGCTGCAGCGCCTGTTCCTGGCCGAGAAGTGGCTGGTGGCGAGGCTGCACTACGGCCACATCGACCCGCGCGAGGCGGGCGTGGGCAACATCGTCAACTGCGGCGCGACCATGTACATGGCGCCCGTCGGCATCGCCAACGCCGGATCCCCGTCGGGCGCGTACGCCGAGGCGATCGACATCGCCGGCGCCCACCAGTCGAGCTACGGCCGCGAGGCCGCCGGAGTGTACGCGGCGTGCGTCGCCGAGGCGATGCGCCCCGGAGCGTCGGTCTCGTCGGTGATCGACGTGGCGCTCTCGTTCGCGAAGGACGGCACCCGCGACGCGATCGAGGCCGTCACCTCGGCCGCCTCGGGACTCGGCGGCGACTGGCGGTCGGCCCTCGCGCCGCTGCGCGAGTCGGTCATCCCGTTCGACACCGTCGGCCCCGACTACCGGGCCCCGGCGCGCGACGCCCGCATCCCGTCGCGCACGAAGTCGATCGAGGAGCTCCCGATCGCCCTGGGCATGCTCGTCGTCTCGGGCGGCGACTACCGCGAGGCGGTGCTCGGCTCGGTGAACTACGGCCGCGACTCCGACTCGATCGCCGTCATGGCCGGCTCGATCGCGGGTGCGCTCGGCGGCGCGGCCGTCGTCCCCACCGAGTGGTCCGACGAGATCAGCGCGGCCAGCCGGCTCGACGTCACCGCCTCCGGCGCCGTCATGGCCTCGGTCGCGCGCGACGTGTGGGAGAAGGACCGCGCCCGCCTCGACCAGCGCGCGGGGCTCTTCGGCGCCCTCGCCGGAGCCGCCTAGGATGCTGCGCCTGAGCTGGACCCAGCCCGAGGACCTCGTGCCGCACGCGCTCGCCGCGGCACGGCTCGACGGCGTCGAGGTCGACGACCTCGCCCGCGACTGGGACGCGGCGGGCGGATCGCTCATCGCCCCCGTGAGCGGGGCGACGCCCGAGCCCGCCTCCGAGGAGCTCCGTGCCCGCGGGCGAGCGCTGCTCGACAGCATCGACCAGCGGGCCGTGCCGGATGCGCTGCGTCTCGCCGAGCCCGACGACCTCGACACGATCCTCGACCTCGCCTCTCCGGCCCCGTCGCTGCCCGCCGTCGAGGCGGGGGCGCTGACGGACCGCATCCACGGCGCCTGGCTCGGCCGCGCCGCCGGCTGCCTGCTCGGAAAGCCCGTCGAGAAGATCCCGCGTGAGGGCATCCGCGCGATCGCGCAGTCGACCGGCAACTGGCCGATCTCGTCGTACTTCACCGAGCAGGGGCTCGACCCCGACATCGCCGCTCGCTACCCGTGGAACCGGCGCAGCCGCCCGACGAGCCTCGTCGAGAACATCGACGGCATGCCCGAGGACGACGACCTCAACTTCCCGCTCATCGCGCTCGACCTCCTCGAGCGTCTGGGCGTCGGCTTCACCACCGACGACGTCGCGCTCTCGTGGCTGGCGAACCTCCCCGGCGGGCGCGTGTTCACCGCAGAGCGCATCGCGTACCGCAACCTGCTCGACGGCTACGAGCCGGAGATCGCGGGGGCGGTGCGCAACCCGTTCCGAGACTGGATCGGCGCGCAGATCCGCACCGACGTCTACGGCTGGGCCCATCCGGGCGACCCGGTCGGCGCGGCGCGCCTCGCCGCGGTCGACGCGCGGCTGAGCCACGGGCGCAACGGACTCTACGGAGCCCTCTTCGCGGCGGCCGCCTGCGCCGCCGCCGTGACCGCGACCGGGATCGGTGACGTCGTCGCCACGGGGCTCTCGGTGGTGCCGGCGGACTCGCGCTTCGCCGCGGCCGTGCGCCTGGGCGCCGAGCTCGGCGCCGGCCCGCTCGACGCCGAGGAGGCGCTCGACCGGGTGCACGCGGAGTACGGGCACCTCCACTGGGTGCACGTGCTGAACAACGCGGCTGTGCTCGCCTTCGCGCTCGTGCGCGGAGACGGCGACTACGAGCGCACCATCACCACCGCCGTCTCGGGCGGCTGGGATACCGACTCGGTGGGCGCGACCGCGGGATCGATCGCGGGCGCGCTCCTCGGCGCCTCCGCCCTGCCCGAGACCTGGATCGGACCGCTGCACAACCGCCTCGCGTCGAGCGTGCCGGGCTTCGACGGCATCGGCTTCGACGAGCTCGCCCGCCGCACGGTGACGATCGCGCAGCGATCTCTCGCGGATGCGGATGCGGATGAAGGCGCGAGCGCCGCGACGGAGGTGCGCGCATGAGCGACTCGACCCCGATCGACGTCGACGAGGCCGCCACCAACCTGCTCAACCCGCTGGTGCCGCGGCCCATCGACCTCCCGACCGAACTGCCTCTCGAGGGCGACCTCCCGTCGGAGACGGGCGACATCGCCAAGGTGTTCGCCGCCCCCGGCGACCCGGCCCTCTGGCCGGCCTGGCGCGCCGCGCTCCACCGCTGGCGCGACGACGCCGTGGTGCGACTGGCGGACGACGGCGCGGTCTACGACCGGCCCGAGACGCGATGGACGCAGACCTGCTTCAGCGTCGCGCTGGTGTGGCTCTGGGATGAGCGGCTCTTCGATCGCGCCGCCGGACGCTTCGACGTGGCGGGCTTCTTAGCCCGCACCGCCGACCACGGCGGATTCGACGGCGTCGTCCTCTGGCACGCCTACCCGGTGATCGGCATCGATGACCGCAACCAGTTCGACTTCTACCGCGACGTGCCTGGGCTCGCCGACGTCGTCGCCGAGTTCCACGAGCACGGCGTGCGCGTCTTCATCGACTACAACCCGTGGGACACCGGCACGCGTCGCGCGCCCCACGACGACGCCGAGGAGCTGGCCCTGGTGGCCGGTGAGCTCGGGGTCGACGGGGTCTTCCTCGACACGATGAAGGAGGGCGACTCGCGGCTGGTCTCCACGCTGCTGGGCGCGCATCCGCCCCTGGTGCTCGAGGGTGAGTCGAGGGTGCCCAACCAGCGTGTGGTCGACCACCAGCTCAGCTGGGCGCAGTGGTTCGCCGACTCCGACGCCCCCGGCGTCATGCGCGCGCACTGGCTGGAGCGCCGTCACATGATGCACTCCACCCGCCGCTGGAACCGCGACCACTCCGATGAGCTGCAGTCCGCCTTCATGAACGGCACCGGCATGCTCGTCTGGGACACCGTCTTCGGGGTCTGGGTGGGCTGGAACGAACGCGACAGGGCGGCCCTGCGGCGGATGCTGCGCATCCAGCGAGCCGCATCGGCGCTGCTGATCGAGGGCGACTGGACGCCGCTGGCCGACGCCACCCCGGAGGCTCTCGCGGCGGGCGTGCACGTCTCGCGGTTCGACGGCCGGGGAGCGCTCGAGGGCGTCACCCTGTGGACCGTGGTGAACCGGGGCGACGATGACGTGGCCCTTCCCGTGCTCGTGCCGTTCGCGGACGACGCCGGAGCGGCCGAGCCGGCGTCTCGGGTGTTCGCCGACGTGGGATCCGGGCGTCGCCTCGGCGACGCGGACCGGGTCGGCGACGCCGACGGCGTTCGCGACGCGCTGGTCCTGCACGTGCCCGCCCGCGGCCTCACCGCCGTGGTCGGCGTCGCCGCCGGGACGGACGAGCCCGAGTGGCTCGAGCCGCTCGTCGCCGCAGCCGCCGCCGACGCCGCCGAGAGCGACGCGACCTTCCCCGAGCGTCGCGCGGAGCGCATCCGTGCCGCCCACTCGGGCCTTCCTGCGCCCGCCGACGCCTCGGTCGTGCGGGTCGCCGCCGCGGAGGTGGAGCTGCCGCTGACGCACCGCCGCCGCGAGACCGGCATGTACCAGGGCGCGCCCTACGTGGAGGAGTGGAAGCCGCTGCCGCCGCGCCTGCACGACGACCGCGCCGAGACCGTCGTTGCGACGGTGGCCGAGGTCGACGTGGCGGTGCTCGAGGTGTCGAACGCGGAGTACGCCGCGTTCCTCGCCGCGACCGGCTACCAGCCGCGGGACGCATCCCGCTGGCTGCCGGGCTGGATCGGCGGTCGACCCGTCGCGGGCACCGAGGATCAGCCGGTCGTGTCGATCGACCTCGAGGATGCGCGGGCCTACGCGGCCTGGGTCGGTGGACGGCTGCCCACCGAGCACGAGTGGCAGGTGGCCGCGGGACTGCCCGGCTTCGAGCGGAGGACACCCCTGGTGTGGAACTGGACCGAGAGCGAGCACAGCGACGGCGTCACACGATTCGTGATGCTCAAGGGCGGCAGCGACCACGTCTCGACCGGGTCGGACTGGTACACCGACGGCGGACCCCGCGAGCCGTCGTTCAGCCTGAAGCTGCTGCTCGCCGGGCTCGGCGTCGACCGCTCGCCGAGCATCGGCTTCCGCGTGGCGTGGGACGCGTCGTGAGCGCGGCCGAGGGTCCGGCGCAGGGCGCGGGGCCGAGCGCGGCACCGCTCGACGGCATCCGCGTGCTCGACGTGTCGACGCTGTTCGCCGGACCACTGGCGGCGACGTTCCTCGGCGACTTCGGCGCCGACGTCATCAAGGTCGAGCATCCGCGGAAGCCCGACGCGGCCCGCGGGCACGGCCCCGCGAAGGACGGCGTCAACCTGTGGTGGAAGACGCTCGGGCGCAACAAGCGCACCGTGACGATCGACCTCGGGACGCCCGCGGGCGCCGAGCTGCTGCTCGCGCTGGTGGCGGAGGCCGACGTGCTCGTCGAGAACTTCCGCCCGGGCACGCTCGAGCGCTGGGGACTCGGTCCGGAGGCGCTGCACGCCGCCAATCCGCGGCTCGTCATCGCCCGCGTCACCGCGTTCGGCCAGGTCGGTCCGTACTCGTCGCGGCCGGGCTTCGGCAGCCTCGCCGAGGCGATGAGCGGATTCGCGGCCCTCACCGGCGAGCCGGACGGCCCGCCGACGCTGCCGCCGTTCGGGCTGGCTGATGGCATCGCCGCGCTCGCCACGGCGTACGCGGTGATGGTCGCGCTGCGGGGCGTCGAGTCGACCGGGCACGGCCAGGTCGTCGACATGGCGATCATCGAGCCCATCCTCATGCTGCTGGGCGGGCAGATCACCGCCTACGACCAGCTCGGCCTCGTGCAGCCCCGCACCGGCAACCGGTCGGTGAACAACGCGCCCCGGAACGTCTACCGCACGGGGTCGGGCGAGTGGGTCGCGGTGTCGACGAGCTCGCAGTCGATCGCCGAGCGCGTGATGCGCCTGGTCGGACGCCCCGACGTCGTCGACGAGCCCTGGTTCGCGACGGGGCACAGCCGCGCCGAGCACGCCGACGAGCTCGACTCGGCCGTCGCCGCGTGGATCGCGGCCCGCTCCACCGACGAGGTCGTCGACGAGTTCGAGCGGGCACAGGCCGCGATCTCGCGCGTCTACGACGTGCGCGGGGTGCTCTCCGATCCGCAGTACCAGGCGATCGGCACCGTGCAGACGGTGGAGGACGACGAGCTCGGCGCCCTCAAGATGCAGAACGTGCTCTTCCGGCTCTCCGAGACCCCGGGGGCGATCCGCTGGACCGGGCGACGCCACGGCGCCGACACCGAGTCGGTGCTCGGATCGATCGGCGTCTCGCCCGAGCGGATCGCGGAACTCCGAGAGCGGGGCGTCGTATGAGCGCCGCAGCGCCGCTCGTCACCGGACTGTACGTCCCCGGCGACCGGCCCGACCGCTTCGCGAAGGCGGTCGCCTCGGCGGCGGACCTCGTCATCCTCGACCTCGAGGATGCGGTGCGACCCGAGGCCAAGGCCACCGCCCGCGATGCGGTCGTGGCCTGGCTCGGCTCGGCGGAGGGCCGGGAGGCGAGCGAGCGCGCGGTGCTGCAGGTGCGGGTGAACGAGGGCTCTTCCGACGACCTTGCGGCTCTCGCATCCCTCGCGGCGCGTGCCGCGGTCTCGCGGCCCGCGGCCGCCGGCTCCGCGGCCGTCGGCTCCGATCCGGTTCGCCCGGCGTTCGAGGTCCGGCTGCCCAAGGTCGAGACCGTCGACGACCTCGACCGCGTCGCGGCGGCGCTCCCCGGCGTGCCGGTCACCGCGCTCGTGGAGAGCGCCCGCGGCCTCGAGGCCGCCGCGACGCTGGCCGCGCATCCGTCCGTCGCCCGGCTCGCCCTCGGCGAGTCCGACCTCGCCAGTGAGCTCGGCAGCCGCGCCGACGCCGTGCTCGATCACGCCCGCATCCGCCTGCTCATCGCCGCCAAGGCCCACGGGCTGCCCGCGCCGATGCTCTCGGCCTACCCCGCCCTCCGCGATCTCGACGGCCTCCGCCGCGACACCGAGCGAGGGCGGGCGCTCGGCGCCGAGGGACGGGTGGCGGTGCATCCGTCGCAGCTGCCCGTCATCCGCCAGGTGTTCGCGCCTGCGGACGGCGAGGTGGCGTGGGCCCACGCCGTGCTCACGGCCCTCGACGAGACGGGCGGTGGCGTCGCCACCCTCGCCGACGGCGAGATGGTCGACCCCGCCATGCGCGGCCGGGCCGAGGGCATCCTCGCCCGAGCCGAGCGCGCCACCGACATCCCCTGACCACCCGCACCACCGCACCACCTCGAGAGGAGTTCACGACGATGTGGACCACGACCCTCCGGACCGCCGCCCTCGGCGCGGCGGCCGGCCTGCTCACGGCGCTCGCCGTCCCGTTCGGCGCGGCCGCCGCATCCGCCGCCGTTCCTGCGGCCGCCGCATCCGCCGCCGTTCCTGCGGCCGCCGCATCCGCCGCCGTTCCTGCGGCCACCGCATCCGCCGCCGTTCCTGCGGCCGCCGCTCCCGCCGCCGCTCCCGCGGGGCAGCTCGTGCCCGGCGAGGTCGAGAGCTCGGCGATCGGCGGGCCGATCGACTACACCGTGTACCTCCCGCCGGGATACGACGGCTCGGGGCGGACGCGGTACCCGAGCGCCTACCTGCTGCACGGTCGCGGCGACACCCAGGCGGCATGGCAGCAGATGGCGCCCGTGCTCGACGAGATGATCGCCGACGGCACCGTGCCGCCCATGATCGTGGTGATGCCCGACGCGCCGTGGAGCAACCGCGGCGGCTACTACGTCGACTCGCAGTACACCGGGTCCGACCCGTCGACGACGCCGGGCGCCGCCGTCGAGACGGCGTTCACGACCGACCTCGTGCAGCACGTCGATGCCACCCTGCCCACCATCGACGACCGCTCCGCGCGGGTGGTCGGCGGCTACTCGATGGGTGGAGCGGGCGCCCTGCGCTACGCGCTCGTGCATCAGGACCTCTTCGGCCAGGCGCTCGTGCTGAGCCCGGCCGTCTACGTGCCCTCGACCCCGGTCGACTCGTCGACCCGCGAGTTCGGGGCGTACGGCGTGGGCGACCAGCTCTACGACGAGGCGCGCTACCAGGAGCTCAACTACCCGGCGGCGCTCGAGGCCTTCGACCCGGCGCTGCCCGTGCACCTCTTCATCGCGGTCGGTGACGACGAGTACGTCAACCCCGATCCGGCGGATGCGATCCACGACCTCGACTACGAGGCCGCCACCCTCTACAACAAGGCCAAGCGGGTGCCCGGCATCACCGCCGAGATGCGCACCTACGACGGCGGCCACGACTGGGGTGTGTGGGAGCGCGGGTTCCGCGAGGGGATGGCCGACATCGCCACGCACCTCGCCACCGAGCCGCCCGCACCGTTCGAGGGGATCCAGGTCGGGTCGGCGCGCGACGACTTCGCGGGCGGTGTGCTCGGATACCCCGACGGCTCGGTCGTGCAGGCCGTCGCGGCGGGCGGCGACGCGCTCGGCGTCACCTCGGCCGGCGGCACCGACATCCTCGTGCAGCGCCTCGGCGCCGACGGACAGACGCAGTGGACCACCCCGATCGCCTCGCCGCTCAACGAGCGGAGCTACGGCGTCGTCGACGGCGGCGACGGAGCGGTCATCGTGGGCGGCTACCAGCGCATCGACCACTCGGGCGCGCAGAACGACGACATGCTCGCGGTGAAGCTCTCGGCCGACGGCGACGTGCTCTGGACCGCCACGGTCGGCGACTCGGGGGCCGCCGACCGCGCCTACGGCGTCGCCTCCGACGGCCGGGGCGGTGCGTACCTCGCCGGGTACACCTCGGGCTCGGTCGCCGGCATCGCGTCCGCGGGAGACAAGGACGCCCTCGTCGCGCACGTCGACGCCTCCGGGGCCGTGACGTGGGCGACGCAGTTCGGCTCCTCCGGCGAGGACAAGGGCTTCGGGGTCGCCGTGCTCGCCTCGGGCGACGTCGCCGTCTGCGGCACCGCGGGCGGCACCCTGCCCGGCGCCGCGGCGAGCTCGGGCGGCTACGACGGCTGGGTGGCGGTGCTCACCCCGGAAGGAGAGGTGTCGACGCTGACCCAGCTCGGCAGCACCTCCACCGACCAGGTGTCGGCCATCGGCGCGCTGCCCGACGGCGGCTTCCTCGCGGCGGGCTGGGCCGGTGGCGAGGTCGCCGGATCGGCGGCGCCGTCGGCCGGGGGAGTCGACGTGCTGCTCGCCGGATTCGACGCCTCGGGCGCCGAGCGCTGGCGCACGCTCTGGGGCAGTGCCGGCGACGACCGGGCCTCTGCGGTGGTCGTCGGGTCGGGGTCGGTGCTCGTCGCCGGAGCCACGTCGGGTGCCCTCGGCGCACCGGCCGGCGGCATGGACGCGTTCGCCGTGCCGGTCGACGCCTCGGGCGCGGTCGGCGCCGTCGCGCAGCTCGGCAGCCCGCAGCGCGACGCCGCCGATGAGTACGACGAGACGAACCTCGTCGCCTCCGCCGGGCCGTCGGGCCGAGCGTGGCTGCAGGGCGTCACGTACGGAGCCGTCGACGGCGCGGCCTCGGCGGGTGGGGCCGATGTGTTCCTCACCTCGGTTCCGTTCGCCGACTCGGTCGCGCCCGGTGAGGGCGGCGAGCCCGGTGCGGGCGTGGGCGGTGCGCCCGGCGGTGCGGGCTCGGCGGGTGGTGCCGGCGGCGCTCCGCTCGGCGCGGGCGCGGGCCTCCTCGGCGCGACCGGGTCCGACGCCGCGCGCATCGCGGCGCTGGCCGCGCTCGCGCTGCTCGTCGGCACGGGCGTCGTGCTCCTCCGTCTCCGGCGCACGTCGCTGCGGAGGTGAGCGTGAGAGCGCTCTCACCGTACGCGGCGAGAGGATGGATGGCCGCGCTATAGTCGCATCCGGCCCCTCGATCGGGCCGACCACCCCACGACGGAAGCGACCGTGACCGACCACGCCCCGACGAGCAGCACCGCGCGTGCGCTGCGGCCCGACATCCAGGGGCTCCGCGCGCTCGCGGTCGTCGCTGTGATCCTCGATCACGCGATCGGGTGGCCGCTCGGCGGCTTCGTCGGAGTCGACGTGTTCTTCGTCATCAGCGGCTTCCTCATCACGGGGCTGCTGCTGCGCGACTTGGAGCGGACCGGGCGGGTGTCGTTCCGCGACTTCTATGCGAAGCGGATGCGGCGCATCCTGCCGGCGGCCCTCGTCGTGCTCGCGGTCACCGCCGGGGTCGGGTTCGTGGTGTTCAACGTCACCCGGGCCTGGCAGACGGTGTGGGATGCGGTGTACTCCCTCGTCTTCGTGGCGAACTGGCGCTTCGCGGCGCAGGGGACCGACTACTTCCACGCGTCCGACGCGGTGTCGCCGCTGCAGCACTTCTGGTCGCTGTCGGTCGAGGAGCAGTTCTACCTCGTGTGGCCTGGGCTCGTGATGCTGCTGCTCCTCCTGCTGCCGGCGGCGCTGCGACGCGGGGCGCCTGCGTCTGCTTCTGCGTCCGGGGCTGGGTCGGCGTCGGCACGTGCGTCGGTGTCGGCTTCGCGGATGCGGGCGGTGCGGATCGTGGTCGGCGTCGCGGCGGCGATCGTGGTCGCCGCGTCGTTCGGATGGGCTGTGGTGCAGACGGGCTCCGACCCCACGGTCGCGTACTTCTCGACGCTCACCCGCGCGTGGGAGCTCGCCCTCGGGGCCGTGCTCGCCGCCGCTCTGCCGCTCTTGCTGCGTCTGCCGTCGGTGCTGCGCGCGGTGCTCGGCTGGGTGGGGCTCGCGGGGATCGTCGCGTCGTTCTTCGTGATCGACGGCGGATCCACCCCGTTCCCCGGCCCGGGCGCGGCGCTGCCGGTGGTGGCGACCGCGGTGCTCATCGCGGGAGGCGTCGGAGGCGGACGGCAGCGGCACCTCTTCCCGCTCACGAACCCCGTCTCGGTGTTCGTCGGCGACATGTCGTACTCGCTGTACCTGTGGCACTTCCCGGTGATCGTCTTCTTCGCCGTACTGCTGCCCACCCCCGGCCCGACCACGACCGGCATCGTGCTCGCCACCATCGGCGCGCTCGCCCTGGTGTCGTACTTCCTCGTCGAGCAGCCGCTCCACCGCTCGCCGCTCCTCCGCTCGTTCCGCGTGGCGGCGCCCGGCGACCCGGAGCAGTCGCCACCGCCGGATGCGCGGGATGGCGCGTCCTCGGGTGCGGGCGGCGGCGCGGGTCGCACGGGCACCCGCTACGGCTCGGGAAGCGCAGCGGCTCGGACGGGCACCAGGTACGGCTCGGCCGCCTCGCCCGCGGTGTCCGCGAGGCCGGCCGGTCGCGGGTCCACCGGCGCCTCCGCGCCGGCCGTCCCCTCGACGAGCGCCGGCAGCGACGAGGGTGCTGCTCCGAACACGGGCACCCGCTACGGCGGCGGCGCCGCCACCACCCGGCCGGCGGGCTGGACCCCGGGCTCGCTCTACAGCCCCGCCTCTGCGCAGCGCCTCCGCCCGGGCAACCCCCGCGCTGCCGCGCGCCCCACCGCCGCCCGCCCCGCCGGTGAGGGTCCCGCGGGCAGTGCTGCCGCGGCGGGTGCGACCTCCGCGGGTGCCGCTCCCTCTGCGGGTTCCGCCGCCGCGGGTGCGGCTGCGGCTGCCGCGGGTGCCAGTCCCGCAGGTGCCCCGCCGCGCCCCCACACGGACCCCGCTGCTCGCGCCTCGGAGGCCGCGCCGCGCGCGGGTGATGCGGGCCGACCCCCGTCGTCCGCATCCGACGCGACCACCGCCCTCGCGCGCGAGTCAGCGACCGCATCGGCCACCTCCGGCGCGACCGCTGCATCCACGACCGACGTGACCACCGCATCCGCCAGCGCCGCCGCCACCACCCCTCCCACTCCGCCGGCGCGGGTGCGCACGCCGGCGGAGGCGCGCGCGGCGCGGCGCGCGGCGTGGGGCGCGTGGCGCGAGCGCTTCGGCACGCAGTTCCTCCTCTCGGGCAGCGGGCTCGTGGTGGTCGTGGTGCTGCTCGCCCTCGTGCTGCAGTTCACCGTGCGCGGCGGCGCCCCGCTCGCGCAGTTCGACTTCGGCGGCGGGGGAGCGGACACCCCGAGCGACTCGAGCCAGGTCGCCGACCCCACCCCGATCCTCCAGGGCGCCCTGCAGGAGGCCCTCGGCGCCACCGAGTGGCCGAACCTCACGCCCTCACTCGACCAGGTGATGTCGCGCACGTCGAGCGACAACCCCGCGCGCGCCTGCTTCGATCCGGGATCCACACCCGACTTCGGCCGCTGCACCTGGGGCAGCGGATCGGCGCCGAACCACATGTACCTCGTCGGTGACTCCACCGCGATGGCGTACGCGCCCGCGTTCAAGAAGCTCGCCGAGCAGAGCGGCGGACAGTGGCGCATCACCACCATCGGGATGTACGGGTGCCGTTTCACCGACGTGCTCGTGAAGAACGACGGCGCCGGGGTGATGGACTCCTGCCCCCAGCGCAAGGCCGATGTCGCGGCGCGGATCAGCGCCGACGCGCCGCAGCTCGTCGTCGTCTCGAACGCCTATGCTCTCGGCAACGCCGCGTCCGGGTCGCCGCTGTCCGCCTCCGCCCTCATCGCGTCGACGGCCAAGGAGATGTCGAAGTACAACGTGCCCGGCCGCATCGTCTACCTCGCGCCGCCTCCGCTCGGGGCCGACCTCGGCACCTGCTACTCGCCCGTGACAGGCCCGTCGGCGTGCGCGGTCGCCGTCGATGGCGCGTGGCACGACTTCGAGAACGCCGCGGAGTCGACGGCCGCCGCCTCCGGCGACCACGCGATCAGCTCGCTGCCGTTCAGCTGCTGGAACGAGATGTGCCCCGCCTTCGCCGGCACGCTCCCCATGAAGTACGACGAGACGCACCTCACCGTCGCGTTCTCCGAGTCGCTGAGCGCGATCCTCCGCTACGACTTCGCCTCACTCGGCCTCATGTAGCCCGCGCGCCACTCCGTTTCGTTCCGAATATCGCTAAGCTGCTTAGTGATACGTCGACCGAACGATTGGAGCAGCCGTGGCGAAGCGGGTCGGATGGGTGCTGCGGGTCTTCCTGCCCGCGGTCGTGATCGTGGTGTGGCTCGTCGCCGCGAGCTTCGGCGGCCCGACGTTCGGCAAGCTGTCGGAGGTCTCGACCAACGACCAGGCGTCGTTCCTCCCGGCGAGCGCCGAGTCGACCGAGGCCGGCGAATGGCAGCAGCGGTTCAGCGACTCCGACGCGATCCCCGCCGTCGTCGTGCTCTCGAGCGCCGACGGCAGCGTGCTCGACCAGCAGACGCTGGGTGAGCTCGCGACGCTGACCACCACCATCGGCGGCGTCGAGGGCGTCGCCCCCGCGGGGGAGGAGGCGACCGTCGCCGGGCCCATCCCCTCCGAGGACGGGGTCGCCGTGGAGTTCATCGTGCCGATCGCCGACAGCGAGCACGTCGACGTCGTCGTCGCCTCGATGCGAACGGCACTCACGGATGCGGTCCCCTCCGGCATCGACGTCTACGTCACCGGGCCGGCCGGCCTCACTGCCGACCTGGTCGGCGCCTTCGGCGGCATCGACGGGATCCTGCTGCTCGTCGCCGTGGGAGCCGTGTTCGTCATCCTGCTCATCGTCTACCGCGCGATCATCCTGCCGTTCCTCGTGCTCTTCACATCGGTCTTCGCGCTCACCGCCGCCATCCTGCTGGTCTACGCCTTCGCGAGCTGGGGGTGGATCACGCTGAACGGGCAGAGCCAGGGCATCCTGTCGATCCTCGTCATCGGCGCCGCCACCGACTACTCGCTGCTGCTCGTCGCGCGCTATCGGGAGGCGCTGCAGTCCGAACGCAGCCCAGTCGCCGCGATGAAGCGCGCCTGGCGCGCGGCGATCGAACCCATCGCCGCGTCCGCCGCGACCGTCGTGCTCGCGCTCCTGTGCCTGCTGTTCAGCGACCTCAACTCCAACCGGAGCCTCGGTCCGATCGCCGCCATCGGCATCGTCTTCTCGTTCCTCGCCGCGGTCACGCTGCTGCCGGCGCTCCTCGTGCTGTTCGGTCGCGTGGGCTTCTGGCCGTTCGCGCCGAAGCTCGCCGCACCGCACGAGCATGCCGCGGCATCCGGAGCGGGGGCGGCCGCGGTCGGCGCCGCCCCCGCCCCCGCTCGGGATGCCGCGGCCGCTGGCTCGGCTCCCGCCGCACCCGCGGTCGCCGGGTCACCCGAGTTCGTCGGCGCCTCCGCGCATCCCGGCCGCCATGTGCACGCGGCCCACGCCGCCACGCCGGCCGGGGCGACCGGGCTCGAGGGCGCAAGCGCGCTCTGGCGCCGCGTGGGCGGACTCGTCGCGCGCCGACCCCGCTGGACCTGGCTCGTCTCCGCGCTGCTGCTCGCCGCCGCGTGCCTCGGGCTCCTGCAGCTCCGCGCGAACGGGATCGCCCAGACCGACGTGGTGCTCGGCGCCTCGAACGCCCGCGACGGTCAGCAGGTCGCAGCGGAGCACTTCCCGGCGGGCTCGGGCAGCCCCGTCATCGTGATCGCCGACCAGTCCGACGCCGACGCCGTGCTCGCCGCCGTCACTGCCACGGACGGCGTCGACAGCGCCTCCCTCTACGCCGGGAACGTCCGGCCCGGCACAGAGGCGCAGCCCGTGGTCGTCGACGGCCGCGTCATGATCGAGGCCGTCCTCTCCGTGGAGGCCGACTCGCTCGAGGCGGAGGACGTGGTCCGTTCGCTCCGATCCGACCTGCCCTCCGTCGATCCGGGCGTGCTCGTCGGCGGTCCGACCGCGGTCGACCTCGACACGAACACCACAGCCCAGGCCGACCTCGTGAAGATCATCCCGATCGTGCTCGCCGTGATCCTCGTCATCCTGATCCTGCTGCTCAGGGCGGTCGTGGCTCCGCTCATCCTCATCGGCAGCGTGATCCTGTCGTACGCCGTGACTCTCGGCGTCTCCGCGCTGGTCTTCAACCACATCCTCGGGTTCCCGGGGGCGGATGCGTCGGTGCCGCTGTTCGGGTTCGTCTTCCTCGTGGCGTTGGGGGTCGACTACAACATCTTCCTCATGACGCGCGTGCGGGAGGAGTCGCTCGCGATCGGCACCCGGCCGGGGATCCTCCGCGGGCTGTCGATGACGGGCGGGGTGATCACGTCGGCCGGGATCGTGCTCGCGGCGACGTTCGCGGCGCTCGCGGTGATCCCCATCCTGTTCCTGGTGCAGATCGCGTTCATCGTGGCGTTCGGCGTGCTGCTCGACACCGTGATCGTGCGCTCGCTGCTCGTGCCCGCGCTCTCGTACGACATCGGGCGCGCGATCTGGTGGCCGTCGAAGCTCGCCCGGAGCGGGCCGACGGCGCGCTGAGGCCCGCCGTCGGTGCAGCCGCTGCGCCCTTCCGTCCGACCCTCCCGCTCGGGCTCGGAAGCGCGTAGCGTGACGGACAGATGGACGAGATCATCCTCACTCCGGAGAGCTCCTCGGTGCGGGCGATCGCCTACTCGAAGGCGACCCGCGAGTTGATGGTGCGCTTCGAATCGGGCACGTACTACTACCTCGAGGTGCCGGCGCGGGTCTGGCGCGAGTTCAAGGCCGCCGAGTCGAAGGGCGGGTTCGTCAACGACGTGCTGAAGCCCCTGTTCGACGTCCGCAGCTCGCAGGCCTAACGCTTCGCGCGCACCGGATGGGCGACGCTCATCACGGAATACGGAGAAGCCCCGCGGTATTCGCGGGGCTTCGCCGTATTCCGTGATGAAGAGCGGAGCTCAGTCGTCGGCGACCGTGATGGTGACGTCGATGTTGCCGCGGGTGGCGTTGGAGTAGGGGCACACCTGGTGCGCCGCGTCGGCGAGCTGCTGCGCGGCGTCGTGGTCGAGCCCAGGGAGGACGACCTCGAGCAGCACGGCGAGCTGGAAGCCGCCTTCGCCGTTGGGGCCGATCTGCACGCGGCCGCCGACGCTGGAGTCGTCGACCTTGATCTTCTGCGCACGCGCGACGGACTGCAGCGCCGAGTGGAAGCAGGCGGCGTAGCCCGCGGCGAAGAGCTGCTCGGGGTTCGAGCCGGCGCCCGATCCGCCCATCTCCTTCGGCACGGCCATGTCGAGGTCGAGCGTGCCGTCGGAGGTGGCGACGTGTCCGTTGCGGCCGGCTCCGGTCGAGAGCGCTTCTGCGGTGTAGAGGACGTCCATGTGTATCCCTTTCGTGGGTGGGGTGGTCGGGTCGGTGAAGTCGGGTGTCAGGACGGGCGGCGAGCGTCGGCAGCGGCCGCGCGCATGCCGGTGGCCAAGCCCTGGAGCGACGCGATCAGCGCCTCGAGCTCGTCGGCCGACGCGACCCCGTAGGCGGGCGCGAGGCAGCCGATCGCCTCGGTGAGCTCGGCGTGCGCGGTGCGGCCCGCGTCGGTGAGGGCGACGTCGACGAGGCGCTCGTCGCCGGCGGAGCGCTGACGCGTGAGGAGTCCGCGGCGCTCGAGGCGACGGACCAGCGGCGAGAGCGTGCCCGAGTCGAGGCTCAGACGGTCGCCGAGATCGCGCATCGGCAGCCCCTCGCCGGCGTCGGCGAGCAGCACGAGCACGAGGTACTGCGTGTACGTGAGGTCCCAGGGCGCGAGCACGGCACGGTGCGCCTGCACGGTCGCGTTCGCCGCCGAGTAGACGGCGAAGCAGAGCATGCTGTCGAGGGGGGATGCCGTGGTCTCGGTCACGATTCGACTGTACGCCATTCAATTGCGCACAACCTAATTCGGAGGTGACGCCCAGCCAGGGATCGCGGATCCGTGGATGAGCGGTGCCTTCACGCACCTCCGGACCCGCGCGAGGGTGGAGACATGACAGACGCCATCACCGCTCCCGCTCCCGCCCGCATCGCCCTCATCACGGGCGGCAACCGCGGCCTCGGTCGTTCCGCGGCGCTCGCTCTCACCGAGCGTGGCACCGACGTGATCCTCACCTATCGCTCGAACGAGGACGAGGCCCACGCCGTCGTCGCCGAGATCGAGGCTCTCGGTCGGAGGGCTGCCGCACTGCGGCTCGACACCACCGAGGTCGACACCTTCCCCGCGTTCGTCGAGGCCGTCCGCTCGACGGTCACCTCATGGGGGGGCGAGACCCTCGACCATCTCGTGAACAACGCCGGTCTCACCGCCGAGGGCTCGATCGCCGACGCCACCGTCGCGGATGCGCAGCTGCTGTTCGACGTGCACTTCAAGGGCGTCTTCTTCCTCACTCAGGCGCTGCTCCCCGTGATCGCCGACGGCGGCTCGATCGTCAACCTCTCGACCGGGCTCGCTCGCTTCGTGGGCGCGCCGACCTACGCGGTCTACGCGTCGATGAAGGGCGCGGTCGAGGTGCTCACCCGGTACCTCGCGAAGGAGCTCGGGGCTCGCGGCATCCGCGTGAACGTGGTCGCGCCCGGGCCGGTGATGACCGATTTCGCGGGTGGCTACATCCGCGCGAGCGCGGAGGCGCAGCAGCAGCTCGGCGGCGCGACAGCGCTCGGCCGGGTCGGCGAGCCGGAGGACATCGGCCCCGTGATCGCCGCCGTGCTGTCCGACTCGATGCACTGGGTCACGGCGCAGCGCATCGAGGCCTCGGGTGGCACCCTCCTCTGAGCCGCTCGTGCGGCCTTTCGGTGGCGGTGGCCGTCGAAAGGTACGGCGAGAGCGAACATGAGCCGAATAGCGCGCCGTGTCTGCTCTCGCCGTACCTTTTCGCGGGCATCGGCCGTCGGAGGGGCGATGATGCGGTGTTCGCGCGGTCGCGAGAGCATGAGCGTCGATGGGGCGGCCCGACGTCGGCGGCGGGTGGGCGGCTGAGCCGACTCCGGAGGTTCGGCTGTCGTGGAGCCGACTCCGGAGCTTCGGCGGCGTGTCTGACCGGAAGTCCGGAGTCGCCCCCGGGGCGGGGTGCGGCCGGCCCGGGTGACTCCGGACACTCGGCCGCCTCCAGGCGGGGCGGCGGGGCGGGCGCGCGGGCGTAGAGTGTGGCCACGGGCGCCGCGCGGGGAGCGGACGGCGGCCGGCTCGGACGAGGAGCAGCAGTGGTCGCTCAGCTGGAGGCGGTCTTCCGCGCATTCGACGAGGTCACGCGCGCCACGGCGGAGGAGCGCGACGAGCTCGAGGGCTTGCGCGACGGGGTGGTCGCGACGCTGCTCGACTCGGGTGCGATCGTGTCGGCCGTCGATGCCGGCTCGTACCGCCGCGGCACGGAGGTGGGCGGCTCGAGCCATTGGGACGTGGTCGCCGTCCTCGCCCCGGCCCGCCGCGTCTCGCTCGCGCAAGCACTCGACGCCCTCCGCGACGCGATCGCCGTGGCCGTGCCCGACGTCGTCCCGGTGAACGGCGCCGCGACCGCCGCCGGAGCGACCGTCGTGGCCGGCGCCGACTCCCTCCTCGTCCGCCGGAGCTCGTCCGACGCGACCGGGGTGCGCCTCATCCCGGCGATCGAATCGGGCACGCGTGCCGCATCCGACACCGTGCTGCTCCCCGACGCGGCGCGGCGCTGGGTCGCCGCCCGGCCCGCCGCCCGCGACGCGCTGTTCGACCGGATCGACGCCGACGGCTCGCTCCGGCGCCTCGTCCGCCTCGTGCTCGCCTGGAAGCACCGGTTCGCGGTGCCCCTCTCGTCGTACTGGCTCGAGACCGCGGTGCTGCGGCAGGCGCTCCAGCAGCGCAGCTTCGATCCGCTCTGGGATCTCTGCTGGATCTTCGAGCAGGCCGTCGACGACGACCTGTCGGCGATCCCCGATCCGACCAGCCCGAGCGGCCGGCAGCCGGTGCGCCCGGCGCCCACGCTGGCTCGGCGGATCGAGCTGCAGTACGTCGTCGAGGCCGCCGCTCGCCGCGTGCGAGACGCGGTGAACGCGTACCTCGACGACGACACGGAGGCGGTGACCTCGGCGCTACGGGACGTCCTCGGGCAGGACATCCCACCCGTCACGGTCTGAGCGGCACCCCGCGCCCGAGTCCGCTGCTCGGTTGCCGATGGGGCACGAACGCGTCGACTCGCCGGGCGATGATGCGGCACAAACACATGCGGCGCATACACTGCATGCGTCGGCAGGGCTGGGGAGCGGGTCGCATCCACGAAGGGGTCCGCCATGACCGGTCCACACGCCCATCGACAACGCTCATCGTCTCTGAGGGCGGCGACATCCGTCCTCGCCGCCGCGGCCACCGCGGCCGCGCTGCTCCTCGCCGGCGCCCCCGGCGCGAACGCCGCCACCGGGCCGGGCCGCGCGCCCGACATCTCCGACCCGATCGCCCTGCTCGCCGCGCTCGCACCCGACCTCGCCGCCCAGACGAGCTCCTCCGGGCTCGGCGTCCAGGATCCCGCGACCTTCTCCGTCACCCTCCCCGGCGACTCCCGCGGTGAGATCGGCCTGCGGCCGACCGTGACCGAGGGATCCGGCCAGGCCACGAGCATCCGCCTCGCCGACCAGGACGACACCGTCGTCGAGGGCCGCGTCCAGGGCGGCATCACCGTGTTCGACCAGGGTGCCTCCGCCACCTACGTGCAGCCCCTGGCGAGCGGGGTGCGCCTCCTCACCGCGTACGCCGACGCCTCCACCGGCGGAGATCGCGCCTTCGAGCTCGACCTGCCCGACGGCGCGACCGCCACCGCGCTGCCCACCGGCGACACCGTCGTCGCGGATGCGGAGGGCCGCTACATCGGATCGGTCCTGCAGCCCTGGGCCAAGGATGCGACCGGCCGCGACCTCCCCACGTCGTACTCGTGGGAGGGCGACGTCCTCACGCAGCACGTCGACCTCTCGGATGCGGTGTTCCCGGTGCTCGCCGATCCGACCTGGTACTACTCGTACGACTTCTGGGCCGGGCTGCCGGGCTACCACGCGAAGGTGCCCAAGACCGACGAGTCCACGGCCGTCGCGATGCTGCACAACTGCTTCAACTGCTACTTTCCGATCGGGAACGCGCCGCGGGCCTACCCGAACGACGGCGACATCATCAACCTCAACGCCAGTCCGTTCTCGTTCATCGTGCTGCCGGCTCCGGTCAAGGTGCAGACGGCGATGGGCGGCGCGCTGCAGTTCGTCGCGGCGCGAGGTCACTTCGACGGCGCCGGGTCGATGATCACGTTCTCCTGGTACAACGACGCGTCCGGATACCTGCACCTCTACGTGCACGCCATGGTGCTCCGCGATCTCGGGACGGTCGTCAACGCCCACAACGCGCTGATCGCCGGAACGAACTGGCTCACCTTCTGGCAGAGGGTCGTCGATCGGGTCAGCCCCTCCGGAGGAGCGGGCGGCGTGTGACCTGGCCGATCCTGCTGACGCGCGCGCTGCTCATCCCCGTCGGGGCTCTGAGCGGCGCGCTCGTCGGCGCCGCCACCGGCGCTGACGCTGCGTTGCCCGATCCCTCCCTCAGCGCCGGCTCCTCCCCGGGCTACGTGCTGTTCGCTGCGGCGCTCGGCGCAGTGCCGGGTGGCGTACTCGGGTGCCTCATCGGGGGCCTGTGCACGGCACTCCTCTTCTTCGGAGAGCTCGTCCCGGGTGTCCGCTCCCGTCGGCCCAGGCAGGCCGCCGTAGTGGCCTGGGGTGTCGGAGTGTGGGCGATCGCGACTCTGGGGGTGCTGGGCGTGATGCTCCTCGTATCGGGTGCCGTACCGATCACCTACCAGGCACCGCCGGCGGAGGCCGCGGCGGCGCAGTGGGGGCAGCCTCTGGCGCTGTCCGCGGTCGCCGCCGTGCTTCTCGCGGTCGGCATCGCGGCCGAGCGGATCGTGGTGCTCCGCTTCGGTGCCCGGGAGAGGTGGATCCCCGGTCCCTTGATGCCGTGACGGCGGTGGCGCAGACTCGTGGGGTGGACAGACAGCAGCTCGCCGACTTCCTCCGCACGCGTCGCGAGGCGCTGCAGCCGGAGGACGTGGGTCTCTCCCGCGGCCCGCGGCGACGCACGCACGGGCTGCGCCGTGAGGAGGTCGCGGCGCTGAGCGGCATGTCGACCGACTACTACGCGCGGCTCGAGCAGGAGCGCGGTCCGCAGCCGTCGGAGCAGATGATCGCCGCGATCGCGCGTGGCCTCCGCCTCGACCTCGACGAGCGCGACCACCTCTTCCGGCTCGCCGGGCACAACGCGCCCGCCCGGGCGCTCCGCACCGACCACATCAGCCCCGGGCTCATGCGTGTGCTCGACCGCCTCGCCGACACCCCGGCGCAGGTGATCGGCGGAGTCGGCGAGACGCTCATCCAGACCCCGCCCGCGGTGGCTCTGCTCGGCGACCAGACGTCCTTCACCGGGATGCGTCGCAGCACGCCCTACCGCTGGTTCACCGACCCGACGTCACGGCGCATCTACCCCGGCGAGGACCACGACATCCACTCGCGGAACTACGCCGCCGACCTCCGGCGCGCGCTGGCGCGTGAGGGCCCGGGGTCGCAGGCCGACCGGATCGTGCACGCCCTGCTCGACGAGAGCCGCGAGTTCGCGGAGCGCTGGGCGCGCCACGAGGTCGCGCGACGCCACGGCGAGAAGCGGATGCAGCATCCCGAGCTCGGCATCATGACCCTCCACTGCCAGCTGCTGCTCGACGAGGAGCAGGCGCAGACGCTCCTCGTCTTCACCGCCCGCCCCGGCACCGAGGATCACGACGAGCTCGCGCTCCTCTCGGTGATCGGCACGCAGCAGCTCGACCCGGAGTCGGCCGAGGAGAACGGCGCGCGCACCTCATGACCGCGCCGGGCGTGAGCGAGCGGGAGCGCGAGTGGTGCGAGGTGTGCGACTTCGTGGCGGTGCGCCGACCGGATCACGGGGAGCGCGTCGTCGACATCGAGGCGACCCAGCGGCGCCTCGGCGAGCGCCTCGACGACGGGCGGATGCGCGTGCTGCGCGCCGACGTGCCGCTCGCCGACATGATGCCGCTGGCCGAGGCGGACCTGAAGTACACCATCGTCCTCTTCGCCCGGTGCGAGACATGCGGCACGACCTGGTTCCACGGGCTGTGCATCCGTGGCCGTCCCGTCCACAAGCCCGTCGAGGACGGCGCCGAGGAGCGGTGGCCGTGGGAGGAGGTCCCGGCGCGCGAGCTCTGGGCGAGCTGACGTCGCGGCCGAGCCCGCGACTCCGCGCTCGCGGTGCGGCGCTGTGCGGCGCGGCGCGGTGCGCTCAGGCGACGCGGTGCGCTCAGGCGGCGGGGCGGATCCGCAGGATGACGCGCCCGGCGGCCTCATCGCGCACGAGCGCGTTCTCGACGAGAGTCGACGCCGCGAACTGCCACCCGTACTTCTCGCGCAGGGCGTGCTCGGCCGATGCCATGCCGGCCTCGTCGAAGACGATCTCGGCGCGCCCCTCGGTCGCCTCCATCCGCTCGTTCACCCGACCGCGCACGGTCGACCCGCGCAGCGTCACGCGCGGGGTGTGCCGGATGCGCTTCGCCTTCCCGGTCTGAGCGCCGGTGACCACGACGAGGTCGTCGCCGTCGGCCGCGACCCACACCGGCGTCGTCACCGCCACCCCGCTGCGCCGGTACGTCGTCAGCGCGAGGTACCGCTCGCGCCCCAGCTCCTCGAACGTCCGCGCTCTCACACCCCGCACCCTACGCCCCGTTCCTTCCGGGTGCCTCCGGCGCGCCCGCCGCGCCGTCCCGTGCGGCGGCGGCGCGGGCCGCCGACTCCACACGGGCGGTGTAGGCCGACCACGCGTCGGCGTCGAGCGGCGGGATGTTCGGGTCGGCGGGCCCGTTGCCGATGCGTCCGTCGATCAGCTCGCGCACGATGTCGGCATGACCCGCGTGACGGGCGGTCTCGACGCAGACGTGCACCAGGATCTGGTGGAGCGTGACCGCGCGACGCGCCTCGTCCCACCACGGCACCGACCCGGGCGCGTCGAGGGGGAGCGCCTCGATGGTGGCGTCGGCGTGGGCCGCCGAGTAGTGGTGCAGGTCGATGATGTCGGCCCGCGACTCGTCCTCCGTCGCCCACATGTCGGCGTTGTCGGGGGCACCGTAGTCCATCCAGGCGAGGGTGCGTCCCGGGCGGTCGAAGACGAGGCCGAAGTACTCCAGCTGCACGCTCGCGACGTGCTTCACCAGCCCGAGCAGGTTCGTGCCGGTCGGGGTGAGCGGGCGGCGGATGTCGTACTCGCCGAGACCGTCGAGGGTCGCGAGCAGGTCGGCCCGCCGCACGGCGAGGTAGCTCTGGAGGGTCGCCTTCTCATCCATGCTCGCAGCATAGGCTCGGAGGGTGGATGACGTGACCCCCGGCCGCGCCGTGAAGGCCGCTGTGGCGGCGGCCGTCGCACGGCTCGAGGCCGCCGGAGCGCGCGACGAGGCGCTCGCGGACTACGTCGTGCCGAAGCGTGTGCTCGGCCTCCAGCGCGCACCGCGGATGGTGCCGGTCGGGCGGGTCTGGCGGCTCGGCGTGCTGCTCGTGGGGCCGGGCGGGGAGATCTTCGGCACGGGTGAGGTGACCCGCGCCGTCGCGCCGCGGCATCCGAACAATCAAGCCGTCTCGCAGGAGCTCAGGCGCGAGCATCAGCTCGCCGCCTTCAACGGCCCCTTCGCGCCGGGCGACACGGTGAACTACGACGCGGTGCCTCTCGACCTGGGGGCGCTCGACCGCGGAGAGCCCTCCGGTCCGCTGCTCGTCGTCGACGGCGAGGTGCTCGTGCGCTGGAGCCCCTCGAGCGGAGCCTCCGCGCCCCTCGAGCGCTACCTCGCCGACCGCGTCGGCCTGCTTGTCGACCCGCCCGGCGGGGCCGGCGAGACCGACCGCTGAGGCGGCGAGGCCGGGCGCTGATGCCCGAGCATGCCTACGACAGCACGTCCTTCGTGGTGAACCTGCCGTACGCCAGCGCTCCGAACACCGCGACGTACGCCAGCTGCAGCAGGGCGTTGGCGCCGAACGAGCTCCAGTCGATCGGCTGCCGCAGCAGGTCGGCGAAGTCGAGCCAGTGATAGGTGAAGAGCCACGGATGCAGCCACTCCAGCTGCGAGAGCTGGCCCACCACCTGCGCGGCGATCGACAGGACGACGGTCGCGGCCATGGCGCCGACCGGCGCATCCGTCAGTGTCGAGATGAACAGCCCGATCGCCGCGAGGCCGGTGAGCGACAGGGCCACGAACAGGGCGATGAGCAGGCTGCGGCCGAGGGCCTCGCCCACGCCGACCGTCGCTCCCGAGAGCAACGTGACGGGGCCGACGGGGAACAGCGCCCAGCCGATCAGGGTGCCGACGATCACCACCACGAGGGTCGCGACGAGGCAGAACACCACCGCCGCGGCGAACTTCACGACGAGCAGACGGATGCGCCCCACCGGCGACACGAGGAGATAGCGGAGCGTGGCGGAGTTCGCCTCGCCCGCGATCGAGTCGCCCGCGACCACCCCCACCGTGAGGGGGAGGAACAGCGGGATCGACACCACCAACGCGGTGAACCCGACGAAGAGCCCGTTCTGCGTGATGCTGCCGAGGAAGGCGGGGCCGCGGCCGTCGCCGCCGTCGGTGAGCCGGACGGCCACAGCGATGAGCACGGGCACGGCGGCGAGCGCGGCGAGCATCGCCCACGTGCGCGGGCGGCGGAACAGGGTCGCCAGCTCGGAGAGGAGGAACCCGAAGCCGACCGCTCGGCGTGGGCGACGAGCGGCGGCGCCCGCGGCGGCGCTCGAGGCCTCCGGGGCGTCGGGGTGCGGGGTGGGGGTGTCAGCGGATGACATCGAACCCCTCTCCGGTGAGCGCGACGAAGCGGTCCTCGAGCGAGGTCTTCTGCACGGCGAAGGCGAGCACGGCGACGCCGGCTTCGACGAGCTCGCGCACGATCAGCTCGGGCGGCACTCCGGGGACGAGGGCTGCGCTCACGAGCCGCTCGTCACCCGCCCGCACCTCGACCTCGACGGCCTCGCCCTCCGCGAGGGCCTCGCCCGCCGCGAGGGCTGAGCCGCCGGCGCGGTCAGCCGCGCCGGGCACCCGCAGCAGGCGACGCAGCACGGCGACCGCGGTGTCGGCATCCGCCGCCCGCGTCGTGAGCACGACGCGGCTCTCGCCGCCCGCTCGCAGCTCGTCGAGCGAGCCCTGCGCCACGATCGCGCCCGCGCTCATCACCGCCGCGTGCGTGCACATCTGCTCGATCTCGGCGAGCAGGTGGCTCGACACGAAGACGGTGGTGCCCTCGGCGGCGAGCGTGCGGATGAGCGACCTCACCTCGCGGGTGCCCTGCGGATCGAGCCCGTTGGTGGGCTCGTCGAGCACGATCAGGTCGCGCGGCATCAGCAGCGCGTTGGCGATGCCGAGGCGCTGCTTCATGCCGAGGGAGTATGCGCGGGCGCGCTTGCCCGCCGCCTGCGTGAGTCCGACGCGCTCGAGCGCGCGGTCGACCCGAGCGCGTCGGGTGCGCCGGGGCGCCCACCCGTCGGCCGCGTCGAGACGCAGCAGGTTCGCGCGGCCCGAGAGGAACGGCGTGAACCCGGGACCCTCGATGAGCGCGCCCACCGAGGGGAGCACCCGGGCGAGGTCGGTCGGCATGGGCCGGCCGAGCATCCGCATCTCACCCGACGTGGGCCGGGCGAGGCCGAGGAGCATCCGGATCGTGGTGGTCTTGCCCGATCCGTTCGGTCCGAGGAAGCCGAACACGGATCCGCGCGGCACCGCGAGATCGATGCCCGCGACGGCGTGCTGCGATCCGAACCGCTTGGTCAGCCCGTGCGTCTCGATGGCCAACGCCGCGTCGCCGAGGCGCGCCGGAGACTGCGCGACCTCGGTCATGGACGGCGCACTGCCGAGCGGCGGACTGCTGAGCGACGCACTACTGAGCGGCGGCCGACTGCAGCGAGGCGAGCGGGACCGCGCCCACGAGCACCCGCCC
Organism: Cnuibacter sp. UC19_7; assembly: GCF_042699995.1. GTDB lineage: Bacteria > Actinomycetota > Actinomycetes > Actinomycetales > Microbacteriaceae > Cnuibacter. Next base: position 1,702,578 of record NZ_CP170560.1, on the reverse strand, counting down.
GTCGTCGGTGATGAGCGCCGTCATCAGCGTGGTCTGCAGCGCGTATCCGCCGTCGACCTTCGTCGCGAGCTGCGAGAACAGCGGCGACGAGGTGAGGTCGCCGACACCAGCCTGTCCGGTCGGGATCGACACCACCGACGACCAGCCCTCGCCGGTCACCGTGGGCTTCGGATGCGATGCGTCGGCCGGACCCGCGCCGTCGCCGTGGTCGCCGGCCCAGTCGGAGGCGTCCTTCTCGGTCACGTCGGTGCCCGCGGGAGGGGCGAACGTGAAGAGGTCGGCGGAGGGGGTGTCGTACGAGATCGAGGTGAAGCCCACCTCGAACGCCGGATCGGAGGCGCCGGTGGCGAGCACCTGGACACGCAGCGGGAGCCCGGTCTGGGCGTCGACCGCGATCGAGACGCTGCCGACGAGGGTGTCGTCGCCCCGCGGGGTCAGGACGAGGTCGTACGCGTCGCGACCGGCGACGGAGGCGTCGGGGCCGAGCGAGACCTCGGTCGAGGGGCCGACCGAGTCGAGGAAGCGCTGCGCCACCTCGGCGGGGGAGAGGGTCTGCGTCTCGGGCGTGGTGCTGCCGTCGGGGGCGGCGCCGTCGCCGCGCGTCACGTGCACGGCCGAGGCGTCCTTCGAGTCGTAGAGCCAGAGGCCCTCGGGCGAGGCGACGACGTCGCGCTCGGCGAGCTTGTCGAGCACCTGGATGCGCACGGCGTCGCCGTCGACGTACACGCGCGCCGAGTGGTCGGCGGTGAGCAGCTCGAGGGCGTCGGCCGCGGTCTGGTCGCCGTCGGACCCGCTGCGGGAGCCGGAGGAGCCGGAGCCGCCCGAGCTGAGGCCTGACACATCGGGGAGGCCGAGGTCGGAGGTCTGCTCGACGTCGCCGGAGTACGCGCTCACGTCGGCGCCCGCGGCCAGGGCGAGCACCTCCTGCGGGGTCTTCTCGGGCAGATCCGCGGAGGCGGTCGAGACCGCTCCGCCCACCACCGCTGCGGCGATCACCGCGGGGACGGCCACCGCCGGAACCCAGCGCTGCCACGTGCGTGCCATGCGTCACCTCACTCGTGCGTTGCTGCGCCCGACGCTACGCCGCCACCCCGAGAGTTGCCTGCGCACGCCCCCCCCGCTCAAGCGCGCGCGAGAGGGCGAATTCTCGCCACTCGAGGCATGGACGCGCGAGCCCCATCCGCGCCTGCACACCTCCGCGGTGTCGAGTCGCGACTTCCGGCCCTGAAATCGCGGGAATGAGGGCGAAAACTCGCCACTCATGGAAGGACCTGCGCCTGAGACCTCGAGCGGCGAGATTCGGCCCCAACACCGTGCGGGGGAGGGCCGGAACTCGCGAGTCGGCGGAAGGACGTGCGTCGCGGGGGACGCCCCCCGGGCGGGTCAGCCGCGGATGTCGGTGGGCTCGGGGCCGGGGATGAGCGCGAACTTGCCGCCCGGGTGCTGCTCCATCAGCCGGCGCAGGGCCTCGCGCGCTTCGGTGAGCGGGAACGTGCGGGCCAGCGGCACGACGAGGGAGCGCGCGGCGGCGAGGTCGATGATCCGCTGCCGGTTGGCGTCGCGATACTCCTGGCTTGACGGGATCGCGCCCTGGATGAACCGGAACCCGTCCGCCTTGGCGCGCCCGGCGTTCGCGATGGTCACGATCCGCTGCCGGTCGGCGGTGACCGCCAGAGAGACGTCGGCGGCCTCGTCGGTGCCCACCGCATCGAGCGACGCAGCGACACCGTCGGGCGCCAGGGCCCGCACACGCTCGAGGAGCCCCTCGCCGTACTCCACGGGCTCTCCGCCGAACTCACGCACCGCGCCGAACCGGGCGGGGCTCGCGGTGCCGATCACCGAGGCGCCGAGCAGCGACGCCTGCTGCAGCACGCTCACACCGACGGCGCCGGATGCCCCGTGGAGCAGCACGGTGTCGCCCGCGCCGACCCCGGTGACGGCGAGCATCTCGGCGGCGGTGGTGCCGGCGAGCAGCAGGTTGGCCGCCTCGGCGAAGTCGAGGGTGTCGGGCTTGGCGTAGACGTCCTTCGCCGGCACGGTCACGGCGGAGGCGTACCCGCCGCGGATCCGGAACGCCAGCACCGCATCGCCGACGGCGCCGCCGCCCGAGGCGATCGTGGTGTCGGGGCCGATGGCCGAGATGATCCCGGCCACCTCGTACCCCACCCGGACGGGGAGCAGCGAGCGGTCGGTGCCGTGCGCGACGTGCTTCGCATCGGCGGGGTTCATGCCCGCCGCCTGCACGTCGATCGTCACCTCGCCCGGGCCGGGCGCCGGCACCTCCAGCTCCACCTCCCGGAACACGTCGAGCCCGCCGAAGTCCTCCGCGACCCACGCGGTCGCCGTCCTGTGCACTGCCATGTCCCCATCCAACCGCCGACCGCCGTCACCCCGCCAGAGCGAGGGCGGATGCACAGCACTGCTCCGCGGGTGCGCTTAGGCTCGAAGGGTGAGCGACGACTACCTGCCCCGGCGAGCCTCCCTCGAGGTGCTCCGAGCCGAGGCCGCCGACGAGCTCGCCACGGTGGTGCAGGAGCGGCTGCTCATCGGCGAGGATCCGTGGGACTTCATGGAGGAGCTGCCGAGCGTCGACGAGCTCGTGGTCTCGCTGCTGCGAGCCGACAACATCATCCGCGACGGCGGGCGGCGGCCCACGCCGTCGCGCGACTACCGCGTGCTGCGCCAGATCGCGCTCGACTACCCGCCGCTCACCCGCACGGTGTGGCGGATGCTCGACAGCGATCCCGGCGCGCGCTGGGCCTCCTGACGGGGCCGCACCGCCGCCGCGCGTGGGTCGGGTGCGCATCCTGAGGGCTCGACCCTGGCGTCTCCTGGACATCCCCTCCGAGACGGCGGAGACGGGTTGGCACGGGCCGTCGACCGCGGAAACGTGGAGACCTGACCGGATCAGCAACGAACGGAAGGAGAGCTCATGCTCACCCTCACCGACAATGCCAGCACCGTCGTGAAGACCCTCGCGGAGCGCTCCCTCGGCGACAGCGCCCCGGACGGTGGTCTTCGTATCGCGAACGGATCGTCGAGCGACAGCTTCGACGTCTCCCTCGCCCCGGCGCCCGCCGGAGGCGACCAGATCGTGCAGTCGCAGGGCGCGAAGGTGTTCGTCGACGAGTCGGCGACCGCCGCGCTCGACGACAAGGTGCTCGATGCGCAGATCGACGAGCAGGGCGGGGTGCGCTTCGCGCTCGCCCAGCAGGGGGGTCTAGCGCTTCCGCTCCGACGCTCAGCACCGAATACGTGAAAGCCCCGCACATATGGCGGGGCTTTCGCGTATTAGGTGTCGAAGTGACGCTGAACGCGCGGGCCGGCCACGGTCACGCCGTCCGCAGGCCTCAGCCCGAGACGTGCCGCAGGATGCGGCCCCACACGCTCGCGATGACGAGCGCACCGGCGCCCCTCACGCGCACGACCCGGGCCAGGCCGCGCGGCATCCGCCGCCGGAGCCACGCGCCGTCGTCGACGGTGGTGAGCTCGTCGCGGTCGCCCGCTCCCTCGCCGTAGACCAGGAGCGTCGACGCCTCGATGGAGCCGAGCTGGTGGGTCCAGCGATGGTCGCGCAGCGCGAGCCGATCGGTCTCGCCGCCCACCGAGCCCTGCAGTCCGGCCTCCTCGAGCATGCGGTCGAGGCGGTTGCGGAGGCCGGGCTTGCGCAGGGCCGGGTCGTCGTCGGTGATGTCGAGCGAGGCGAGCGAGTACGGAACGAGCCCCTGCAGCACGGGGTCGAAGGTCTGTGTGGTGGGCGTCGGCACGGAGACGGCGGCGACGCGGTCGACGAGCTCGGGCCGCCGCGCGGCGAGCGAGAGCGCGACCATGCCGCCGGTGCCCCAGCCGACCACCCCGACCCGGCCGTACCGGCTTCCGCCGGACGAACGCGCCACCTGCTCCGATCGCGAGAGGAACTCGGCGATGTCGTCGGCGCGCGCCTCGATGCGTGTCGGGTCACTCGGGCGAAGCGGGTCGGAGGCGCCGTATCCGGGCCGGTCGAGCGAGATGATGTGCGTGTTCGATCGCTGGGTGGCGATCGGATCGGGGTCGAAGCCTCCCGCGCCCGGCGTCGGATGGCAGACCACCACGAGCCGGCCCGAGGCGGGGTCGCCCGCGGCCGACACCCCCAGCGACCTTCCGGACGCGAGCGTGAACAGATGGTTCGCCATGCTCCGATTCAACACGGTCACCACCGCCGCCCGCATCCCATCGACGAGGGGGTGGGGCGGGCGGGATCTGCGGCGTACGGTCTGCCCTATGTCTCGAACTGCGCAGAAGGTCCTCATCCTCGGCGGCGGATACGCCGGGCTGTACGCCGCTCGCACGCTTCAGCGCGAGCGGGAGCTGCCGCTGTCGATCACGGTCGTCGACCCCAATCCGTATATGACGTATCAGCCCCTGCTGCCGGAGGTCGCGGGCGGGCACGTCGATCCGGCGAACGTGGCCGTGACCCTGCGTCCGTCGCTCCGGCGCTGTCGCGTCATCCGCGGGGCGGTCACCGGGCTCGACTCCACCGCCCAGCGGGCCACGGTCGAGACGGTCGACGGCGGACGGCTCGAGCTCGCCTACGACCACGCGATCCTCGCGATGGGCGCCGTGACGAGGGTGTTCCCGACGCCGGGGCTCGAGGAGCTGGGCATCGGGTTCAAGACCGTCGAGGAGGCCGTGTATGCGCACAACCATGTGCTCGAGCAGCTGTCGATCGCGGCGAACACGCAGGACGAGGAGGAGCGGCTCCGCGCCCTCACCTTCTTCTTCGTCGGCGGCGGGTACACCGGCGTGGAGGCGCTCTCGGAGCTGTCGAACCTCACCAGGCTCGCGGTGAAGGAGTACCCGCAGCTCGATCCGGCGACGATCCGCTGGATCCTGGTGGAGGCGCTCGATCGCGTCGCACCCGAGGTGGGTCCCGAGCTCTCCGGATGGACGCTGCAGCATCTCCGCGACCGCGGGATCGACGTGCGGCTCGAGACCACCGTGAAGTCGTGCGAGGGAGGCGAGGTCGTGCTCTCGACGGGCGAGACCATCGCGACGAACACGCTGATCTGGACGGCGGGCGTGCAGCCCAACCCGGTGCTCGACCGCCTCGACGTGCCACGGGGCCCGAAGGGGCACGTGATGGCCGAGGCCACCCTGCACGTGGTCCGCGAGGACGGCACCTGGGTCGACGGGCTGTGGGCGGTGGGCGACATCGCGCAGGTGCCTGACCTCACCGCCGAGAAGCAGCCCGCGTTCTACCCGCCGAACGCCCAGAACGCGATGCGTCAGGGTCCGGTCGCGGCGCGGAACATCCTCGCCGCCCTGCGCGGCGAGGCACCGGAGGAGTACCGCCATCCGTCGCTCGGCACGGTCGCGAGCTACGGCATCGCGACCGGGGCGGCGAACATCAAGGGCGTGCAGCTCAAGGGGCTGCCCGCCTGGCTCGCCCACCGCGGGTACCACGCCCTCGTGCTCCCGACGCTGCGGCGCAAGGTGCGTGTGGTCATGGGGTGGATCACCGAGCTGCTCACGGGCACGGATGCGACGCCGCTGCGGGCGATCCAGCATCCGCATGCCGCCTTCCGGGCCTCCTTCGCGGCGCTGAAGCAGAAGGAGGAGAAGGAGCGTAAGGACTCGAGCAGGTAGCGCCGCGGCGCGGACGTCGCCTGAGCAGGCACTGCTCCTGTGCCTCGCTCGGGGGCACATGAGATAGTGGAGGCGGGGGGCCGACCCGAAGGGCCCGACGCGCGCGCCGCGACCGCGGTGCGTCCAACGCCGACACGAAGGGTCCCATGATCGCCGCAGCCGCACTAGGAACCGTCCTCACGATCGCCGCCATCGCCATCGGGGTGGTCATCGTCCTCATCGTCGTGATCACGCTGCTGCGAGGCATCAAGGTCGCGAAGCCCGACGAGGCGATCATCGTCACCTCCCGCCAGAAGGCGGTGCGGCAGGGCGAGACCGCGCTCGAGGAGACCGAGAACGCCGGCCAGCGTGTGGTCTTCGGCTCGCGGGTCTTCGTCAAGCCGATCGTCGAGGCGCACTTCAAGCTCAGCCTCCGCAGCCGTCAGCTGAACGTGCAGGCCACGGCCCAGACGCGGGATGCGATCACGATCCGCGTGAACGCCGTCGCGGTCGTCAAGGTGGGTGGGTCCGAGTCGATGGTGCGTGCTGCCGCGCAGCGCTTCCTCAACCAGCAGGACCAGATCGAGACCTCCACCGAGGAGGTGCTGTCCGGATCCGTGCGATCGATCGTCGGTCAGCTCACGGTGACCGAGATCATCACCAACCGCCAGGCGCTGCAGGGGCAGGTGCTGGAGGCTGTCCGCGAATCGCTCGACGTGCAGGGTCTGCAGATCGACACGCTCCAGATCAAGGAGATCGACGACGACAACGGCTACATCCGCGACCTCGGTCGTGCCGAGGCGGCGCGCGTGAAGCAGGTCGCCGAGATCGCCGAGTCGGTCGCGCGTCAGGCCTCCGAGGAGGCGCGCATCGCCGCCGAACAGGCCGTCGCCGAGCAGCAGCGCAAGCTCGACCTGCGCAACGCCGAGATCCAGAAGGAGACCGACAAGGCGCGCGCCGAGGCGTCGGCCGCGAAGCCGCTGGCCGAGGCGATCTCGCAGCAGGAGGTCATCTCGCAGCAGGAGATCACCGCCGGGAAGCGCGTCGGCCTCCGCAAGCAGGAGCTCGACGCCGAGATCCGCGCCGTCGCCGACGCCGAGGCGTACTCGGTCGAGAAGAAGGCGCAGGCCACGGCCGCGGCGAACATCGCGGCGGCCAACGCCGAACGCGACCGCCGCAAGGCCGCCGCCGAGGCGTTCGAGGCCGAGGGTGTCTCCGAGCGCAACCGCCGTCGCAGCGCCGCCGAGGCCCTCGAGGCCGAGGGTGTCGCCGAGAAGAACCGCCGTATCGCGGCCGCCGAGGCGCTCCGCGCCGAGGGTGAGGCCGAGGCCGCGGCCATCCAGGTGAAGGGCACGGCCGAGGCGGAGGCGACCCGCGCCAAGGCCGAGGCGCTCGAGGAGCGTGCCGACGACCTGCTGCGTCAGGAGATCATCGGCCAGCTGCCCGCGATCGTGCGTGCCGCCTCCGAGCCGCTGTCGGCGATCTCGAACATGACCGTCATCGCCGGAGAGGGTGGCGCAGGATCGGGCGCGACCGGCGCGGTGGGCTCCTCCGTCGCGACGCAGCTCGCCACCTCGATGCAGCTCATCCGCGACCTCGTCGGAGTGGATGTGGCCGAGATCATCACGGGCCGCGCGACCGGCGCCGCCACGGGCGACGCGATCGGCAAGGCCCTCGCAGGCGCAGGCGCGGGTGCGAGTGCGCGCCGCGGGGCGCCCGCGCCCGCGACGGACTCCGGCGCGGGCACGCCCGACGCTCCGAAGGTCTGACCTGATCCGTCACTTTCGGCTAGTGCGCGGCCTCGCGACTGGCCGAAAGTGACGGATCAGGAGCACGTCACGGGCGAGCGGGAGCCGAGCGGCCGCGCTTGCGCGCCTTCTTCAGCGCCTTCGCGGCCGCGGCCTCCTGCAGCTCAGCCTTCTCGGGGATGGAGGGCTCGGCGAACGCCGGGGCCGCCTCGTCCGGCGGGTTCCACGCCTTGATGATCGACCACGTCACGGCGGCGATCGGGACGGAGAGCACCGCGCCGAGGATGCCGCCGAGGATGGTGCCCGCCGTCAGGGCGAGCAGGATGACGAGCGGGTGCAGCTTGAGCGACCGCCCCTGCACGACCGGCTGCAGGAAGTTCCCCTCGAGCTGGTTGACCACGATGACGACGCCCACGACGAGCAGCGCGGCGACCGGCCCGTTGGCGACGAGCGCGACCAGGGCCGCGAGGATGCCCGCCACGGTCGCACCCACGATCGGGATGAACGCGCCGATGAAGACGATGACCGCGAGGGGCAGCGCCAGCGGCACCTGGATCACCAGCAGCCCGATGAAGATGCCCGCTGCGTCGACGAACGCGATGAGCGCGGTGCCCCGGACGTAGCCGCCGAGCGACTTGAGCGCGACGTCGCCGATGCGGTGGCCGCGATCGAGATTGCGCCCGTGGAAGGGGCGGAGGGCGAAGCGCCAGATGCGGTCGCCGTCCTTCAGCAGGTAGAAGAGCACCACGATCGCGAGCACGGCGCCGGTGGCGATGTCGGCGGCGACCGAGATCCCGGTGAGGGCACCGCTCGAGAAGGAACTGCTGGTGAGGAAGCCGACGGCGGTGTCGCGGATGCTGTCGAGCTGCTGCTGGTCGATCGGCAGCGATCCGCTCTGGAGCCAGCCCTGCACCTGGTCGATGCCCTGGACGGCGGAGCTCGACAGGTCGTCCCACTCGTTGCGCACCGCGAAGACGATGAGCGTGATCACCCCGCCGAAGATCGCGATGCCCGCGATGAGCGTGGTCCACGTCGCGAGCATCGCGCTGAAGCCGTGCCGGCGCAGCCAGCCGATCACGGGGGCGAACGCTGCCGCGACGACGATGGCGATGAGCACCGGCAGCACCACGAGCTTCACCTGCACCAGCCCGATGACGAGCACCGAGACCACGGCGAGCACGAGGAGCACCTGCAGGCTCCGGGTGGCGACCACGCCGAGGCGCCCGGTCCACAGGCTGCGCAGCGACGGATGCGCGTAGGTCGCGTGCGGCCGCAGCGTCGCCTCGGGCGCGAGGTCGGCGCTCGACGACTCGGCGCCCGTCGGCGCGGCGCTCGGCGCGGCGCCCGTACGGTGCTCGCCCAGCACGGGAGTGCCCTCGTGGGGTGCGGGGGCGCCGTCCCTCGACGGCGGGACGGCAGCGGCCTCGGGGGCCGGTCGCTCGGAGTCGCTCATGGGATCGAGCCTCCCACGCTCCAACGACCCCCGCTCACCCCTTGCGGGGTCAGGCTCCCGGGGTGGCTTCGGCGCGCATCCGCTTCGACAGCCGCGGACGCCAGCGCTTCGCGACCGTGGCGATCGCGTCCGGCGGGACGAGCATCCGGACGCGGGGGCGCATCCACAGCACGTAGCTGAGCACGATCCAGAGGATGCCGAGCAGCGGGTAGATGCCGAAGAGGTAGAGGTCGCCGACGGCGATCACGGTGTCGTTGATCGTGTGGAGTGCGATGGCGATGAGGAGCCCGAGGGCGCCGAGACCGGTGAACGCCCGACCGCGCCGGTGGGCGCCGAGCCAGATGAGGACGGCGGCGCCGCCCGTCCAGAAGACGTGGCCCAGCTCCTCCCAGATGCGAGTGAGGTAGATGTATCCGGTGTGGGCGGCGTCGCCCTGGAGGATCTGCTGCGCCGTGAGCGTCGTCGAGTGCAGGTCGTCGAGCGCGCCGCCGACGTACAGAGCACCTTCGGCGATGCCGAAGACCGCACCCGCGACGACCACGGTCCACACACCGATCCGCGGATCCTCGAACGCCGCGGGCCCCACGAGCAGGAGCACGAAGGGGATGAGTAGCTTCGTGATCTCCTCGATCGGCCCGCCCGACGCCATCGATCCGGGCGGCAGGAATGGCATGAGCGCCCGCTCGGCGTAGAACGAGACGGCGATGGCGAACGCCCCGGACACCGCTCCCCAGAGAAGCGCCGAGCGCACGTGCAGCGAGCCAATCCTCAGTCGCGAGCGCACCGCCAGGCACGCCGCGACGAGAGGGCCGGCCACACCGATCCCACCGCCGATGCCGGCGATCCACGACGATCCGATCCCCGCGCCGATGACCGCCACGAAGAACCCGAGCACGACACCCACCACCGCGATGTAGAGCGAGGGGCGCGTGAACGCGTGGCCGATCGGGTGCCTGAGGTGCAGCTCAGGGGCGTCGGCCGATCGGGCCGGCACGCCCTCCCAGGCGGCTCCGTCCCATGCGCGCTCGAAGCCGGCGTACCCGGTCGGGTAGGAGCCGGCCGGGGGCTGGGCGAACGGCGGGGTCATGCGCGAGGGTGTCGTCACAGGTCGCAAAGTATCGGTCGGATGCGCTCCCGCGGTGCACGACATGAGTACTGTCTCACCCCCATCCCGTCGTCGACGTGTTCAGCGGGGTGTCGGCGGGCGGACAGGAGCCGTCCGTACGATGGGCCCGATGGAATGGATCGTCGACGTCGTGCTGCTCCTCATCGCGGTCGCCGCGGTGATCGGGGGATGGCGGCGGGGCCTGCTCGTGACCGCGGCCTCGCTCGTCGGGCTGGCCGCGGGCGCGTGGCTGGCGACGTCCGCCGTGCCCCCGGTGGTCGAGTGGGCCGCCGCGAACGCGGGCCTGAACGGCACCGTCCAACGCATGATCGTGGCGGCCGTCGCGCTGCTGCTCTGCCTTGCGATCGGCGTGACGGTGCTCACGCTCATCGCGTCGCTCATCCGTCGTGCGGTGGGTGTGCTGCGGATCGCCCGGGGGCTCGACTCGATCGGCGGGGCCGTGCTCGGGTTCGCGACCTGGGCCGTCGCGGTCTGGCTCGTGGCGGGCTTCCTCCAGACCACCGCGTTCCCGCCGGCGCAGCAGCTCACCGCCTCCTCGCAGGTGGTGTCGACGCTCAACCGGATCAGCCCGGTCCCGCCCTCGACCGTGCTCGGCGCCCTCGGCGACGCGCTCGACACCGTCGGCTTCCCACAGGTGTTCGCCGACGGGGTGGAGGTCATCCAGGGCACCCAGGCTCCCGATCCGTCGGTCCCCGATGCGGTGAACGCCGCGTCGCCGTCGATCGTGCGCGTGCTCAGCTCGGCGGCGCAGTGCTCGGGCGGGGCGGAGGGCACGGGCTGGGTCGTCGCCGAGGACCGCGTGATCACGAATGCGCACGTCGTCGCCGGATCGGACCAGCTCGTCGTCCAGATCGGCGGTGTGGGGGAGCACAAGCCCGCCACCCTCGTCGCCTTCGACCCCGAGACCGACCTCGCCGTGCTCGACGTGCCCGGCCTCGGGGTCGCCCCGCTGACGCTCGGCACCGAGCTCGCCGCCTCCGACGCGGCCTACGTCGCCGGGTACCCCGAGAACGGGCCGTACGACATCGGCGCGGCCCGCATCCGCCAGGTGCTGCAGGCCACCGGGCTCGACATCTACTCGCAGAACGAGGTGAGCCGCGAGATCTACGCCCTCCGCGGGATCGTGCGCCCGGGCAACTCGGGCGGGCCGCTGCTCGACAGCGCCGGCCAGGTGGTGGGCGTGGTGTTCGCGCGGTCGACGACGGATGCGGAGACAGGGTACGCGCTGACGCTCGACCAGATCGCGCCCATGCTGCAGCAGGTCGGGTCGACGACGCCGGTCGCGTCGGGAGGCTGCGCGACGCGGTGACGCGGCGACGCGCTGACGCGCTGGCGACGCCCGGCGGCTTCGCACCGCTCGGTCGCATCGGGTGCGCCAGGGGGTTGCCGCGGGCGCGTGATCGTCGTTGCGTGGGGAGCTGACCACGAGGAGGCCCCCATGGACATCACCCGCAGGACGATCGGCACGGCGCTGGGAGCGGTCTCGGCCGTCGTCCTCGTCGCCTCGCTCGCCGCGTGCGCCGGCGACGCGCAGACGCCGTACGAGACGCCGCGCCCGTCGAACAGCGAGACGAGCTTCACGCTGCCGCCCGACGCCTGCCCCACCGAGCGGCCCGGCGACTCGACGTCGACGCCGGATGCGGGCGGATCCAGTTCCACCTCCGCCGCCGAGTCCACCTCCGCCGCTGACGACTCCACGTCGGCGTCGGGCGACGACTGCTCGACGCAGGCGCCCGCTTCGACCCAGGACGACGGTTCGGACAACGAGGGCAACAAGTAGTGCCGGGAGGGGAGAGCGGGCGGATGCTCGCCCTCCCCCTCCGCGGGGTCGCAGCCCGTTCGACTACGGGGTGGGCATGCCGCCGTTCACGTTGAGCGTCTCGCCCGACACGTAGCTCGACTCGGGCGAGGCCAGGAAGACGTACGCGGGCGCCAGCTCGGCCGGCTGTCCGGCGCGCTGGTAGGTGCTCTCGTCGTCGAACGCCTCCATCTGCTCGTCGGACACCCCGCCCGAGACCTGCAGCGCGGTCCAGGTCGGGCCGGGCGCGACCACGTTCACGCGGATGCCGCGGGGTGCGAGCTGCTGAGCCAGACCCTTCGACAGGTTGTTGATCGCCGCCTTGGTGGCCGCGTAGTCGAGACGATCGGGCGCGGGCTTGTAGGCCTCGAGCGACGCGGTGTTGATGATCGTCGAACCGGGCCCGAGATGGGGCACTGCCGCCTTGGTGATCCAGAAGCTGGCGAACACGTTGGTGCGGAACGTCTGCTCGAACTGCTCGTCGCTCAGGTCCTCCAGGGTGTCGACGGCGACCTGCTTGCCCGCGTTGTTGACGACGATGTCGAGCCCGCCCAGCGCCTCCAGCGCGGCCGTGACAAGCTCGCGGCAGTGTGCCGCGTCGCTGATGTCGCCCGGGAGGCGGACGGCCTTCCGGCCCGCCGCCTCGATCAGCTCGGCGATGTGCGCGGCGTCGTCCTCCTCATCGGGGAGGTACGAGATCGCGACGTCGGCACCCTCGCGGGCGAAGGCGATCGCGACGGCCCCGCCGATCCCGGAGTCGCCGCCCGTGATGAGCGCCCGCCGACCCTCGAGCCGGCCGGAGCCGCGGTACGTCTCCTCGCCGAGGTCGGGGACAGGCGTCATCTGCCCCTGCACCCCCGGCTCGGGCTGGTGCTGCACCGGCGGCTCGACTCGGCCGTAGCGCTTCACCGGGTCGTCGAACGTGTACTGATCCGTCATCGGATGCCCCTCACTGGCCGCGGCCGGTGGCCTTCTGCAGCCGGTCGATGTGCTCCGACGCCTCCGCCTTCGTGAGGTCGGCGGAGATCTCCTCGCCGGCCTCGCGTGCGAGGGTGTCGAGGTAGCTGCGCTGAGCGCCGGTCATCGGCTCGTCGCCGGTCACCCAGTCGCTCGGATCCTTGCTCGCCGACGAGTCGGAGTCGGGACCCGTGGCGCCGAGCACGTCGTCGCCCGAGACGCTGTCGCCGCCGCTGCCGCCCGCGGCACGCTCTGCGGCGGGCTCCTCCGCGCTGTCGAGGTCGTCGAGCGCCGACCCGTCGGGTGCGGCGCCGGCGACCGAGGCGTCCTGGTCGCGTTCGCCCGGCATCGCGTTCGAGACGCCGGGGACCTGCTGGGTGGGGGAGAGGCTCTGATCTGAAGTGTCGTCGGTCATGCCGCGGACCCTACGCCGGGCGACCGACACCGGCGAGGGCTTGCGGGGTGGGGCCGGCCGCGTCCGCACGGTACGCTGGTGGCATCACCGCGACACCGGGAGGCAGCATGATCGCGACCATTCTCTGGAGCGTCATCGGCGCCATCACCCTCGTCGGCGGCGTGCTGGGGATCGCCGGGCTGGTCGCCATGTCGAAGGGCGGCTACGGCACGCACTGAGTGCCTCCCGTCTCGCGTGAGTGCGTCCCGTCTCGCGTGAGTGCGTCTCGCCCTGCGTGAGTGCGTCCTGCGGGCGACCGGCGTAGGCTCCACGAGCATCCGCACCTCACCTCTCTCGTGAAGGGATGCTCATGGCAGTCGGCACTCTCCTCCTCCGCCTCGTGGTCGGGGGCATCTTCGTCGGGCATGGCCTGCAGAAGCTCACCGGGGCCTTCGACGGCCCGGGCATCGAGGGCACCACGGGGATGATGGACTCCCTCGACATGAAGCCCGCCCGCGGGAACGCCTACGCGGCCGCGCTGAGCGAGACGCTCGGCGGCGCAGGCATCGCCCTCGGCGCCGCGACCCCGTTCGCCGCCACCGCGGTGACCGCGGCGATGGCGACCGCGGTGCACAAGGTGCACGTGAAGAACGGCCCGTGGAACGCCAAGGGCGGCTACGAGTTCAACGCGGTCCTCGTGGCCGCGGCGCTCGCCGTGACCGCCGACGGCCCCGGACGCCTTTCCCTCGACGCGCTCTTCGGCCGCCGCAGGTGGGGCGCCGGATGGGCGGTCTTCTCCCTGGTCGCGGGTGTCGCCGCGTCGGCCGCGGCGATCGCCGCCGGCCGTCGCGCCGCCGAGGCGGAGCGCGCCGTCGCCCCGCTCGCCCCCGCCCACCCCGTGGGCAGCGACGACGCCGCCACGGGCTCGCAGGCCTGACGAGCCCCCTGCTCCCGCGCTCGTCCGAGCACCCCCAGCTTCCGCGTCCGAGCACGCCCGGAAAGCGCTCCTTCCGGGTGCACTCGCGCCCACCAGCGCCGCCCGTACGGCGCGCGGCCTCCGCGCCCGTTCGTCCGTGCGATCGGGAGTACACCCAGGAAACGCGGGCGTGCGGGTCGGGAAAGCGCTCTTTCCGGGTGCACTCGCACCGGCCCATGCGGCGTGATCGCGAGTGCACCCGGGAAGCGCGGGTGCGCGGGCGCGGCAAGCGCCTTCTTCGGGTGTGCTCGCGCCACGCTGCCCACGCGTCACACCCGGAGCGCGCCTGAGCCTCTCAGCGAGGCGGAGGAGGGCTTCGCGGCGCGGGTGCGGAGGCCGTCCATGATCTCGGCCAGCGCATCGGTCGACGTCACCCGCGGGGCCCAGCCGAGCTCGCGGCGGGCGCGCTCGGTCGACATGAGCGGCACGGCGGTGGCGAGATCGATCCAGCCTGGGTCGGTGGCGTGCAGACGCAGCTTCCACGTCGCCCACACGATCGCCCGCAGCACCTCGCGGCGGAACGGCACCGGGCGCGCGCCCGCGACGCCACGGGCCACCTCCCGGGGGCCGAGCACCGGTTCGCCCGCGAGGTTGAACGCCCCGCCCGCGCCCTGTTCGACGACCAGCGCGAATGCGGATGCGACGTCGGAGGCGTGGATCGCCTGCGACACGAGCGACGTCGGCAGCGGGAGCACCGGCAGCCGCAGCGACCCCACGAGCCGCATCGGCACCAGCGTGCCGAGGAACAGCCCCGCGATCTCCGCCGAGGCGTCGCGTTGGAAGACCAGTCCGGGGCGGATCCGCGTCACGGTCGTCTCCGGATGCGCCTCCTCGAAGCGGTCGAGCTGCCGCTCGTTCATCGCCTTGTGCTTCGCGTAGTGCGAGGTGGCGATGCCCCCGGTCGGCCAGTGCTCATCGACCCGGCGCGACTTCGGGCCCGGGCTGTACGCGCCCACCGACGAGGCCACGGCGATCTGAGGCACCCCCCGCATCGGCGACCGCGCCGAGCACCGCCTCGAGCCCGTGGACGTTGGTGCGCCACATGGCCCGCTCGTCGTGGTTGGGCTGCAGCGCCCAGGCGAGGTGGATCACCGCATCCGCCCCCTGGAAGGCGTCCGCGAGGAGGCGGCGCGCATCCGCTCGCGTCACGTCGACCTCGCGCCACTGGGTCGATGAGTAGGGTTCGTCGGCTGTCGGTTGACGTCGGCTGACGCCGACGACATCGTGGCCGCCGTCGAGGAGTCGACGCTGGATTGCCGTGCCGAGGTTGCCGCTTGCTCCGACGATGACGATGCGCATGGCTCCGAGCCTGCGCCTTTGAGCCGGATCCGCCAGGGGTGTGCATTCTGTCCCGGATGGTGGTGGTCTGGACCGATGGACCTCACCTCGACCCGCGCCGTGCTCTTCGACATCGACGGCACCCTCATCGACTCGAACTACCTCCACGTCGAGAGCTTCATGCAGGCGTTCGAGGAGGTGGGCGTCGAGATGTCGGCGTGGCGGGTGCATCGCGCGATCGGTCTCGACTCGTCGCGGCTGCTCGAGGAGCTTCTCGGCGAGCGCGCGCAGGAGATCGGCGACCAGGTGAAGGAGGGGCACTCGCGTCTCTACCGCGAGCTGTGGCCGCGCCTGCGCCGCTTCGACGGAGCGCGCGAGCTGCTCGAGACCCTGCACGAGCGGGGGATCCGCGTGGTACTCGCGACATCCGCCCCTGAGGACGAACTGGAGGAGCTGCTCCGCGTGCTCGACTGCGACGACGTCATCCACGCCACCACGAACGGCGACGACGTCGAGACCGCGAAGCCCGAGCCCGACATCCTCGGCGTCGCCCTCGAGCGTGCCGGCGTCACCGCCGACGAGGCGCTCATGGTGGGCGACGCCCGGTGGGACGCGGTCGCCGCCGGGCGCGCCGGCATCCGCATGGTGGGGGTGCGCTCGGGCGGCATCTCGGAGGGCGAGCTCCGCGACGCGGGCGCCCTCGAGGTGCACGACGACGTCGCCGCCCTCCTCCGCGCGCTGTCCTGAGCCCGCCCGCCCGCCCCGCGCGGCGCGTTGCCGGGGCGCGGGCGCGGGCGAGTGCACCCGACTTCCGTGGCTGGGCGGCCCGTGCAACCGCTCTTTCGGGGTGTGCTCGGATGCGCGGCGCCGGTACGCGGGCGAGTGCACCCGGTTTCCGCGGCTGGCCGGCGCGTGCAACCGCTCTTTCCGGGTGTGCTCGGCCTGCGCGGCCCGCGACGGGGGATGACGCCGCGTCACACGCGCGTCACACGGCCTGGGTAGGCTCGGAGCATGCCCGAAACGTCCCCGTCCGGCGCTGCCACGCCCGGCGAGAACCCCGCGCACGAACTGCAGCGTCCCACCTCCGCCGCCGACACGCACGATGCCGTCGGTGAGCACGTGGAACGCGCGGTCTCCGCGCTCGACATGCCCGATGTGCTCCGCGCCGACGTCAAGCTGCTCGGTGCGCTCCTCGGCACCGTGCTCCGCGAGAGCGGCGGCGACGGCCTCCTCGCCGACGTCGAGACGCTGCGCGGCCTCACCATCGGCGCATTCACGCATCCGGAGTCGACCGAGGCGATCGAGAAGGCCGAGGCGTTCGTCGACTCGCTCGACGCGACTCGCGCTGAAGAACTCGCTCGCGCGTTCACGAGCTACTTCCACCTCGTGAACCTCGCGGAGGAGAACCACCGTGTCCGCGTGCTGCGCGCCCGGGCCGCCGAGGCCGACCCCGAGCATCCGTCGATCGAGACGCTGCCCGGCGCGCTCACCGCGCTCGCGGCCGAGGTCGGCGACGAGGAGGCGGCCCGGCGGCTCGCGGCGCTCGAGTTCCGACCCGTGTTCACCGCGCACCCCACCGAGGCGCGGCGGCGCGCGGTCGCGAACGCGATCCGCCGCATCGGCGCCCTGCTCGCCGAGCGCGACGACCCGCACACCCGCGGCGGCGTGCTCGCCGAGAACGAGCGGGCCCTGCTCGCCGAGGTCGACATCCTGTGGCGCACCGCGCCGCTTCGCAGCGAGAAGCCGTCGCCGCTCGACGAGGTGCGCACGGCCATGGCCGTCTTCGACGAGACCCTGTTCGGCGCGGTCCCGGATGTGTACCGCGCCCTCGACGACGCCATCGCCGGTGACGATGCGGGCGTCGTTCGCCCGATCGCCCCGGCCTTCGTGCGGCTCGGCAGCTGGATCGGCGCCGACCGCGACGGCAACCCCAACGTCACCGCCCGGATCACGCGCACGGCCGCCGAGATCGCGTCGGAGCACGTGCTCCTCGGCCTCGAGCGTGCCACCACACGCATCGCGCGCACGCTGACGCTCGACGCCTCGACCACCCCGCCGAGCCCGGCCCTCACCAGGCTGCGCGAGGAGCAGCGCCAACTGGCGCAGGATCTCGCGGCCGACATCGCGGAGCGCTCGCCCAACGAGCCGCACCGCCAGGTGATGCTGTTCGCCGCCGAGCGGATCGTCGCCACGCGGCGGCGCGACGCCGACCTCGCGTACGCCAGCGCGGACGAGCTGCGCGCCGACCTGCTCGTCGTGCAGGAGTCGCTGGTCGCGGCGGGCGACCGCCGCTCCGCCTACGGCGAACTGCAGCGGCTGCTGTGGCAGGTGGAGACGTTCGGCTTCCACCTCGCCGAGCTCGAGGTGCGGCAGCACTCGAAGGTGCATCGCACCGCGCTCGCCGAGCTGCGGGCGCGCGACGCAGATCCATCGGCCCCGCTCGACGACATGACGGGAGAGGTGCTCGACGTCTTCCGGACGATCCAGCACATCCAGCGCCGCTTCGGCGTGATCGCCGCGCGCCGGTACATCGTGTCGTTCACGCAGTCGTCGGACGATCTGGCGAACGTCTACCGCCTGGCGCGCTACGCCGCCGGGCCGGGCGGCGAGGTCCCGACGCTCGACGTCATCCCGCTCTTCGAGACGTTCGACGACCTGCAGGCGTCGACGCGGATCCTCGACGAGATGCTCGAGCTGCCCGAGGTGCAGGCGCGCCTCGCCGCCACGGGCCGCCGCGTCGAGGTGATGCTCGGGTACTCCGACTCGTCGAAGGACGTCGGCCCTGTCGCTGCGACCCTCGCGCTGTACGACGCGCAGGCGCGGATCGCCGAGTGGGCCGAGCGCAACGACATCGTGCTGACACTGTTCCACGGCCGCGGCGGTGCCCTCGGGCGAGGCGGCGGCCCGGCGAACCAGGCCGTGCTCGCCCAGCCGCCGGGATCCGTCGACGGCCGCTTCAAGCTCACCGAGCAGGGCGAGGTCATCTTCGCGCGCTACGGGAACCCGGTCATCGCGCAGCGTCACATCGACCAGGTCGCGTCGGCGACGCTGCTCGCCTCGTCGCCCTCGAACGTCGCCCGCACGTCGTCGGCCGCGGCCGAGTTCGCGCCGATGGCGGCCACGATGGACGAGGCGTCGCGCGCCCGGTTCTTCGAGCTCGTGAAGGCCGACGGATTCGCGTCGTGGTTCGCGCAGGTCACCCCGATGGAGGAGATCGGCTGGCTCGCGCTCGGGTCGCGCCCAGCACGACGCGGCCTCTCGGTCTCGTCGCTCGAGGATCTCCGCGCCATCCCGTGGGTGTTCGCGTGGACGCAGGCGCGCATCAACCTCACCGGCTGGTTCGGGCTCGGTACCGCGCTCGCCGCGGTCGGCGACGAGTCGCTGGTGCGCTCGGCATACGAGCGGTGGCCGCTCTTCCGGGCGATGATCGACAACGTCGAGATGTCTCTCGCGAAGACCGACGACCGGATCGCCCGCAGGTACCTCGCCCTCGGCGACCGCGACGACCTCGCCGGCCTCGTGCTCGACGAGATGGCGCTCACGCGTCGCTGGGTGCTCGTCGCCACAGGCTCCTCCTCGGTGCTCGAGTCGCGCCCGGTGCTCCGCACCGCGGTGCAGCTGCGCTCCCCGTACGTCGACGCCCTCTCGCTGCTGCAGCTGCGCGCACTTCGCTCCCTCCGCGCCCCGGAGGAGGCTGCCTCCGCCGCGACGCAGGCGGCGACGCAGTCGCCCGCTGCCCCCGCCGCTCCGGATGTGCGCCGCCTCCTCCTCCTGTCGGTCTCGGGCGTCGCCGCGGGCCTCCAGAACACGGGCTGATCCCCGCCAGGCCCTGAGTACACCCGAGAAGCGCGGTTGCAGCAGTCGTTGCACCGCGCTTCTCGGGTGTGCTCGGCGGCGCCCGGGGTTCACGGTGCGCTTCATCGCAGGGCCCGACGCACGCGCTGCACCACCCAAGCCGGCCGCTTGTACAGAGCCTGCGCGCGGATCCGGATGACGTGCCACCGAGCCTCGCGGAAGGCGTCGATCCTGGTCTGGTCGCGTTCGTAGCGTGCGACGGAGGTGCGGTGGTCGTCGCCGTCGTACTCGACGACGAGGCACGAATCGGGATACACGAGGTCGCCGCGCCCGAGGAACAGGCCGAACTCGTCATACACATCCGCGTTGACGAGTGGCTCCGGTAACCCGCCGTCGATGAGGACGAGTCGGAGCCGAGTCTCGGGTGCCGACTCGGCACCCTCGCGGACCGCCTCAGCCGCCTGGCCGAGCAGGACGCGGCCCCGGCGGTCTGCCGTCGAGACGCGCGCTCTCAGCTCGTCGAGAGTCGTCAGCGCCGGGGCGAGCGTCCTGTCGGCGCGGGGACGCCGGAGGACCGCGGCATCTCCGGCGGCGACGAGATCGGCGAAGTCGAAGCGCGGGCCGACGAGCGATCGCAACTGCACCCAGGTGCTCAGCACATCGGCCACAGGCAGGGGCCCGAGCATCTGCACGCGGACGCCGCCGGCCGTGAGGTCGTGCCCGATCACTCCGCGGGTGCGTGGCGCTCGGGTGGGTCGGACCGCAGCGACATCGAGCTCGCCGCCCGGGCGCACGAGGCGCGGGACGGGTAGGCCCCAGAGCTCGGCGGCGGTGAGATGGCTGAAGAACTGGCCCTCACGCATCCGCGGCAGGTAGTCAAGGCACCGGCTCTGTACGTCGTCGGGGACCTGCGCGACTCGCTGGACCCCGTGGAACGGATGCGCGACGTCGGACGCCCGCAGGCGCCCCTCGCGCACGCCGCGGTCGATCGCCATGCGGGTGGAGAAGGGGATGCGCCGGAGATCGAGAGGGAGCGGTGTGGCGAGGGGCATCGCACCATGGTGGAGGGTGGGCGGCCTGCGTGGGCGTTATCCACAGGGCCGACCACCGAGTGCACCCAAGAAACGCGGATGCGCGGCTCGTGCAACCGCTCTTTCCGGGGGTACTCGAGGAAACGAGGACGGGAGGGGACGAGTCAGGGGAGGAGGGCTACCTTGCCGGGGGCGTGGGGGAGGGTGAGGGCCTCGGCGGCGGAGGACAACGGGTGGGTGGCGGCGACGGTGACCGTGAGGGAGCCGTCCGCGGCGAGGGCGACCAGAGGGGCGCGGGCGGCGTTGCGGAGGGAGGTGCCCGGGTCGGCGCCGGGGCCGCTGCCCAGCAGGCGGATGCCGAGCTCGGCTCCGCGCTCGAAGGCGGCGATGGTGGCGATGCGGGCTCGGTCGGGGACGAGCGCGACCGCGGCGTCCAGGCCCTCGGCCCCGCCCGCCGTATCGAGTGCGACCGTCGCGAGAGCTCCGCCCGCCCCGCCAGCGCCACCCGCGTCGCCGGCTCCGCCGTCTCCACCGGCGCCGCCCGCCCCGCCAGCGCCACTCGCGTCGCCGGCTCCGCCGTCTCCGCCGGCGCCGCCCTCCCCGCCAGCGCCGCCTACGCCGAGCGCGGAGAGGGCCTCGCGGAGGCGGGACTCGAGGTGGGGGCCGCGGGGGACCGGCGTGGCGCCGAGGGCGGTGACGTAGTCGGCGTGGGCGGCGCTCGCGACGCCGACCACGCGGGCGCCGCGGAGGGCGGCGAGCTGCACCGCCATCGCGCCGACCCCGCCGGAGGCGCCCAGTACGATCACGACGTCGTCGGGCCCGACGCCCGTGGCCTCGACGAGGTGCCACGCGGTGACGCCCGCGAGCAGCAGGCCGGAGGCCGCCGCCCAGCCGACAGCCGCGGGCTTCGCGAACACCGAGGTGGCGCGCACGGCGACCTCGGTGGCGTAGCCGCCCGAGACGCGGTACGCGATGACCTCGTCGCCGACCGACACCGGGCCGTCGCCGCCCTGGAGGACGCCGTCGACCGCATCCGGACCGAGAGCCGTCACCACACCGGCGACCTCGGACCCGGGGCGGATCGGCAGCATCGACGGGTCGTCGCCGAACGTGCCGGCGACGAGCTTCGCATCGGCGGGGTTGACCCCGGCCGCGCGCACCTCGATGACGACCTGCCCGGGGCCGGCGACCGGCGGATCGACCTCGACGACCTCCAGCACCTCTGGCGAACCGAACGACCGGGCGAGGACGGCGAGACTCATGCCGTCAGCGTAGGCGGTCGAGCGTCGCCTCGAACACCCTCAGCATCGCGTCGCTGAACAGCACGAACGACACCGCGCCCTCGTAGGGGCTCGCATCGACCGACTCGAGCGCGATCTCGGCGGCGCTCTCATGCGGCCAGCCGTACACGCCCGCGCTCACCGCCGGGAAGGCCACCGAGGCGGCGCCGAGCTCGGCGGCCACCTCGAGCGACCGCCGGTAGGCCGACGCCAGCACGGCCGACCGGTCGTCCCGCGGCGACCACACCGGCCCGACCGTGTGGATCACCCACCGTGCGGGCATCCGCCCCGCCGTCGTGGCGACGGCGTCGCCCGCGGGGAGGCCGTCGGGCAGGGTGGTGGCGCGCAGCGCGCGGCAGGCCTCGAGGATCGCCGGCCCGCCGGCTCGGTGGATCGCACCGTCGACCCCGCCGCCGCCCAGCAGCGACGAGTTCGCGGCGTTCACCACCGCATCCACGGCCATGGTCGTGATGTCGCCCTGCAGGAGCGTGATGTCGCGCATGCCCTCGACGCTACGCCGACCCATCCCCGTCCAGCACACCCGAGAACCGCGGATGCGAGCCACTGGGCAAGCGCTGTTCCTGGGGGCACTCGAGAAGAGCGCGGGCGCGACGGGAACTACGCAGCGAGCAGGGAACGGAGCGCGGAGGTGAAGAGGCGGAGGCCGTCGACGCCCGAGCGCATGGCGGCGGCGGTGTCGGGGCCGAAGCCGGGCTCGACGGCGTGCTCCGGGTGGGGCATGAGCCCGACGACGTTGCCCCGCTCGTTGGTGACGCCGGCGATGTCGTGGAGCGAGCCGTTCGGGTTGACACCCACGTAGCGGAAGGCCACGAGACCCTCGCCCTCGAGCCTCGCCAGCGTCTCGGCGTCGGCGATGTAACCGCCCTCACCGTTCTTCAGCGGCACGACGATCTCGTCGCCCTGCTCGAACTCGTGCGTCCACGCGGTGGTCGCGTTCTCGACGCGCAGCACCTGGTCGCGGCAGATGAAGCTGCCGTGGTCGTTGCGGATGAGGCCGCCGGGCAGGAGGTGGGCCTCGGTGAGCATCTGGAAGCCGTTGCAGATGCCGAGCACGGGCACGCCTCGCTCGGCGGCGGACACGACCTCGCGCATGATGGGGGAGTGCGACGCGATCGCGCCGCAGCGCAGGTAGTCGCCGTAGCTGAACCCGCCCGGGAGCACGATCGCGTCGACGCCCTGCAGGTCGTGGTCGCCGTGCCAGAGCGCGACGGGCTCGCCGCCCGCGAGGCGGACGGCACGCTGGGCGTCGCGGTCGTCGAGCGATCCGGGGAAGGTGACGACCCCGACGCGGCTCATGAGGCTACCCCGGCGGGCTCCGACTCGACGCGGACGGCCACGACGTCCTCGATGACGGAGTTCGACAGCAGCTCGTCGGCGACCTCGCGCACGGTGGCGAGCACGTCGTCGGTGACCTCGCCCTCCACCTCGAGCTCGAACCGCTTGCCCACGCGCACGGACGCGAACGCCTCGTGCCCGAGCCGGGCGAGCGCACCCGCGACGGCCTTGCCCTGGGGGTCGAGCAGCTCGGCCTTCGGCATGACCTCGACGACGATCTTCGGCATGGACTCTCCTGGGATCAAAGGGGATCGATGGGATCGGGTGCGTTGTGGGGATCCGACGAACGGATCGCGGGGCGTGCGCCCGCGCGGACCCTCCGATCCTACCGGCCCGCACCCGCGTCCGAGGCGCCAGACGGTGGCCTACGCCGGCTCGCCCGAGACGAGGCGTCCCAGCTCGCGGCGGCTGGGGGCCCCGAGCTTGACTCGTGCCTGGTAGATGTGCGACTCGACGGTGCGCACCGAGAGGTAGAGCTCGGCCGCTATCTGCCTGTTCGACAGCCCGTGCGCCACCAGCTCGGCGATCTCGACCTCGCGCTCGGTGAGGTCGGCGAGGGTCCCCTCGCCGAGCGCGGTCGCGCGGACGGGGACCGGCCCCGTCGCGGGTGCTGTCACTGACCCGCGTGTCGGTGCGGGCTCGGAGAACCGCTCCGCCCCGTCGCCCTGCGTCGCCCCCACGACGCGGAGCCGCGGCCGACGCGCCGCCCGGCGCTGCCCCGGAGGCGCGGTGCCCACCGCTCGCGGCGGGGGCGCGACGCCGAGCGCTCCCGCGAACTCACCCCATCCCGCGCCGATGTCGAGCAGGTGCCGCCGCGACTGCTCCACGAGCTCCTCGTCGTCGAGCGCCCGAGCGGCGACGTCCTCGGCGAGCGCGCGCGGGAGCGGAAGATCTGCCTCGTCGAGGAGGGCGAGCATCCGCTCGGCGGACTCCGCATCCGACCGGGTGAGGGTGGCGAGCATGAAGCGGTCGCGGCTCTCGAGCGTCGGCGTCCCGTGCGAGCTGACGTCGAGGAGCGCCGACGCGGCGGTGGCGGCCGCGGCGAGGTCGCCCTCGGCGGGCAGCAGGATGCTCTCCGTCAGGTGCCGGGCGTAGTCATGCATCGGATGGGGGCGGTCCTCGAGCTCGGCCTTCGCGAAGACCGCCATCGCCTCGTCGTGCCGGCGGGCACTGTGAAGGGCGATGGCGTGCGAGTAGAGGGCCACGGGCCGCCAGATCGCCAGCTCGAGGAGGTCGCAGCGGAGGGCGGTCGCCGCATAGTCCGCGACCGCGTCGGTGAACGCGCCGGTCTGCCAGTTGACCGAGCCGGTCGCCATGCTGAGCACGCAGAGCGCGGCGCGGTGGTCCTCGAGCACGGCGGCGTCGACCACGGCGGGGAGGCGGTCGGCGACCGGACGCATGTCGGCACCGGCTGCCATCCTGCCCAGCGCTTCGAAGCAGAGCGACCAGGATGCGGTGGTGACGTCGTTGGTGCGCCCCGTGATGGGGTCGCGGGTGCCCAGCTCGATCTCGCGGAAGAGCGCCTCCGCGCGACCCCAGTCGCCGATGTATGCGCTGCCGAGTGCGTGGACCAGCGCGGCGCGGATGCGCGTGACGGTCGCGACGGCCGGGTTCTCGAGCACGCCGCGTGTGCGCTCCACGGCGTCCGGCCAGTCCATTCTGAGCGCGCTCAGCTCCGCGTCGGCGACGGCGACCTCGGCCGCGAGCGCGTCGTCGTCGGGCGCCGACGCCACCAGGTCGTCGATGAAGCGGCGCAGGCGCGGGTCACCTGACCCGCTGCGGTTGCGCAGCGCCACGGCCCAGCGGAGCACCCGCCGCCGCGCCGCAGACCCGAGCCCCGCCTGATCCGCGCCGGCCACTGCGTCTACCCCATCAGTGTCGAGTGCCACGAGCGCATCCACGGCCGAGCTCTCATCGCGCGCGCCCACGAGCGCGCGCGATCGCAGGACCGCCGCCGCCGCCGGGGACAGCCACCGGTCGCCGAGCCGCACGAACGCCAGCGCGAGGTCGTAGCGTCCCCGTCGATCCGCATCCCGCGCCGCCGCGATGATCAGCCGCCGCACCAGGGCACCGTCCGCCGCGCCGGACGCGCCGGACTCGCCGCCGTCGACGGACCGTGCCCCCGCACCCGAGCTCCTCTCCGACACGAACTCCCAGTGCGACACGACGTTGATGCTCTCCCGCGCCGACCGATGCGGATGCCAGTCCCGGAGCGCTCCGCGCGCCGCCGCGCTCAGTGCCTCGTCGAGCGTGCCGGCCGGGAGGCGCCGGGCCGCCGCCCGGGCGACCAGCGGGCTCACGTACAGGCGGCGCCCGGTCGTCCCGTCGGCGTGTACGAGCCCCTCGTCGAGCAGCGCCGCGAGGGTGCCGGGCCGGACGACGCTCTGCGCATCCGCGTAGCCGATGCCGCTCAGCGCCTCGAGCACGGCCAGCACGAGGCACTCCTCGGGGGAGTACTGCGCGATCTCGGCGTCGAGCGTGGCCTCGACCCGCGACCACGGGGGAAGCTCCCGGATGCGGCGGAGCGGATCGATCCCCGAGCGTTTGGCGGCGACGCACTCGGTCGTCAGCTCCCTGAGCAGCGCCCGCGAGCCGGAGGCATGGAAGAGCAGCGCGCGCCGGGTGACCAGCCCGAGGAGGTGGTCGTCGTCGAAGGTGTCGACCAGGTCGAGGGCGGTGTCCTCGTCGAGCAGGTGGAGGTCGAGGCGGTCGGCCTCGCCGCGCAGCCAGAGGTCGAGGAGCGCTCGCCCGGAGGCCCCCACGGAGGCGGAGGAGGAGCGGGGCATGGTGAGCCCGGCGACGAGGGTGACCCGCCTGCGGTACACGAGTCGGGCGAGCAGCAGGGCGCCGGCCTCGTCGAGGTCGTGGGCATCGTCGACCACCACGATCGTCGGGTCCGTGCTGTTCGCCGGGCCCCCGATGTCCTCGACCAGCCAGCCGGCACCCGCGGCCTCGATCGCGCCGTAGACGGTGCCGGCCAGTGCGGTGGAGCCCGGGACGACCAGGTGCTCGGCACCCCACTCCGTGAGGAGATCGCCCACCGCGCGCAGGTAGTGCGACTTGCCGCTGCCCAGCGGGCCGGCCACGATGACCGAGCGGCCGGTCAGAGCCGTCTTCGCCGTGCGCTCCGCGTCGCGGTCGGTCCCCACTGTCGAGGGATGACCGGTGTCGTCCGTTGCGTCGTCATCTCCCATGTGTGCTCATCCGTTCGATCACCCCTTCGAACTGCCGAGAAGCAGACGGCTGTGACGCCGTCTCCTCACATTACGTCCGGACACTCGAGACCGGGGAGCCTTGACAGCGGCGGGTCGGTTGCCCCGGTTGCCCCATCTTCTCGTCTCAGGTTATGCTCGTACCCCCCAAAGGGGTGACGATCATTCAGTTTCGTTAAATTTACTTCCCCGAAATGTTCAGTCTTTCTTTCGGGTAGGGTGCTCTCCTAGCCTGGGTCGGACTCTCCACCTGAGAAACCCCTGTGATCGCCACCCCGAGGAGCCCCATGTCCGACTCCATCCGTCGAGCCCACACGAAGGCGCTCGCGGCACTGGCCGGAGGTGCGCTCGTCGTCGCACCTCTCGTCGCGTTCTCATCGCCCGCCTCCGCCTCACCCGCCGGCACCGGCGTCGTCATCAACGAGGCGTACACGAAGGGGGGCAGCGCAGGCGCTCCCTACGTGAACAAGTTCGTCGAGCTCTACAACCCGGGGGACGCGGCCGTCCCCCTCGACGGATGGTCGCTGCAGTACCGCTCCGCGACCGGCACCGGCGCCGGCCAGGCGGGCGCGCTCAGCGGATCGATCGCCCCCGAGGGCCACTACCTGGTGCAGCTGGGCAGCAACGGCTCGACCGGACAGCCGCTCCCGACCCCCGACGCCACCCTCGGCCTCAACCCCAGCGGCACCACGGGGACCCTCTACCTCGCCTCCACGGCCACGCCGCTGACGCTGCCGACGGGGAACGTCGCGGGCGCACCGGACGTCGTCGACGCGGTCGGCTTCGGCACCTCCAACACGTTCGAGGGCACCAGCCCGGCGACCGTCGACGGCCCGAACACCACGCCGAACTCGCTCCAGCGCACCGACTTCGCCGACACCGACAGCAGCGTGTCCGACTTCGTCTCGAGCGCCGACGTCACGCCGCAGAACGCCGCATCCGACGCCGACCCGACGGACCCCACCGACCCGACGGACCCGACGGACCCCACCGACCCGACGGATCCCACCGACCCGACCGATCCGGCCGACCCCACGATCACCTCGATCGCCGACATCCAGGGCACCACCGACGTCTCCCCGCTCAACGGGCAGACCGTCACCACCCAGGGAGTCGTCACCGCGACGTACCCCACGGGCGGCTTCCGCGGTTACGTCATCCAAACCGCGGGCACCGGCGGGGCGATCGACCTCGCCACGCACACCGCCTCCGACGCCCTCTTCGTCTTCTCCGACGCCACCGTCGGCGACGTCGCCATCGGCGACGAGGTCACGGTCACGGGCACGGTGAACGAGTTCAAGAACTACACCGAGCTGAACGTCGCCGCGGGCGGCCTCCTGGCGAAGACCGCGGCCTCGGCCCCGGTCACGCCCGCCACCGTCGAGCTGCCGCGCGACGCCGCCCAGCGCGAGTCGCTCGAGAGCATGCTGCTCGCCCCGCAGGGCGACTTCACCGTGAGCGAGACCTACGACGCCAACTACTTCGCGTCGTTCGGTCTCGCCTCGGGCACGACGCCGCTCCTCAACCCCACCGAGATCGCCCGTCCGGGCACCGACGCCTACGCCACGGCGGTCGCCGACAACGCGGCGCGCGCGGTCACCCTCGACGACGGTGCCAGCATCAACTTCAGCACCAGCGCCAACTCGGGCATCCCGCTGCCGTACCTCACGGCCGACCACGACATCAGCGTCAACGACCGGGTCAGCTTCACCTCGCCGGTGATCTTCGACTTCCGCAACGGGCTCTGGAACTTCCAGCCCACCCAGCAGCTCACCGTCGAGAACGACGCCACCGTGAACCCGGTCGAGTTCTCGTCGAGCCTCACGACGGCGCCCGCGAACGTCGGCGGTGACATCCAGCTCGCCGGCTTCAACGTGCTGAACTACTTCACCACCACCGGCGACCAGCTGTCGGGCTGCGTCTTCTACACCGACCGCGACGGCGAGCCCGTCACGGTGAACAAGGGATGCGACGCCCGCGGCGCCGCCGACGCCGACGACCTCGCGCGCCAGCAGGCGAAGATCGTCGCCGCGATCAACGGCCTCGGCGCCGAGGTGGTCTCGCTCGAGGAGATCGAGAACTCCGCCAAGTTCGGGAAGGACCGCGACGACGCGCTGAAGACGCTCGTCGCCGCACTGAACGCCGCGCCGCACGACGGCGGCGACTGGGAGTTCGTGCCGTCGCCGGCCGCCGACCAGCTGCCCCCGCTCGACGCGCAGGACGTCATCCGCACCGCGTTCATCTACAAGAAGGACGCCGTCGAGCCCGTCGGCGCCTCTCACGTGCTCGTCTCCGACGCCTTCTCGAACGCCCGCCAGCCGCTCGCGCAGGAGTTCGAGCCTGTCGGCGGGTCCGACGACGAGGCGTTCATCGCGATCGTCAACCACTTCAAGTCGAAGAGCTCCGGCACCGGAGCGGACGCCGATCAGGGCGACGGACAGGGTGCGTCCAACGCGTCCCGCGTCGCTCAGGCGAAGGCGCTGGTGTCCTTCTCCGGCGACCTGCAGACCGAGCTCGGCACTGACCGCGTCTTCCTCCTCGGCGACTTCAACGCCTACTCGCAGGAGGATCCGGTCGTCGAGATCACGAACGCCGGGTACACCGACCTCGGTGTCGCGACGGGCAAGCACAGCTACTCGTTCGACGGATCGGTCGGCTCGCTCGACCACGTGTTCGCCTCGCCCGGCGCGGTCGCGCACGTCACCGGCACCGACATCTGGAACATCAACTCCGGCCTGTCGATCGCTCTCGAGTACAGCCGCTACAACTACAACGCGACCGACTTCTACGACACCAGCGTCTACCGTTCGAGCGACCACGACCCGGTGGTCGTGGGCTACTCGTTCGACGGGGCGGCGGCCGACACGGTCGACCTGAACCTGCTCGACATCAACGACTTCCACGGTCGGATCGACGACAAGACGGTCTCCTGGGCGTACACGATCGAGCAGCTCCGTGCGGCGTCCGGGGACGACAACACCCTCTTCCTCTCCGCGGGCGACAACATCGGCGCCTCGCTGTTCGCCTCGAGCGTGCAGCAGGACCAGCCGACGCTCGACGTGCTCAACGCCCTGGGCCTCGAGGCGAGCGCCGTGGGCAACCACGAGTTCGACCAGGGCTTCGCCGACCTCACCGGACGTGTGACGGAGGCGGCCGACTTCGACTACCTCGGCGCCAACGTCTACAAGAAGGGCACCACCGACCCGGCGCTGCCGGAGTACACGGTCATCGAGAAGGACGGGCTGCGGATCGGCGTCATCGGCGCGATCACCCAGGAGACGCCGTCTCTGGTGACCCCGGCCGGCATCGCCGACCTCGACTTCGGCGACCCGGTCGACGCGGTGAACCGCGTCGCGGCGCAGCTCTCCGACGGAGACGAGTCGAACGGCGAGGCCGACACGATCATCGCGCTCTATCACGAGGGTGCCGGTGACGGCGCCGTCGAGGGGGCGACCCTCGACCAGGAGATCGCCGCGGGCGGCGCCTTCGCGAAGATGGTGACCGAGACCTCGTCCGACGTGGACGTGCTCTTCACAGGCCACACCCACAAGCAGTACGTGTGGGACGGCCCTGTCCCCGGCGAGGCGGGCAAGACCCGTCCGATCGTGCAGACCGGCAACTACGGCGAGTTCATCGGCCAGGTGGGCCTGACGCTCGACGCCGAGACCGGCGATGTGGTCGACTACACCGCCGGCAACGTGCCGCGCTACGTGAAGCCCGCCGACCAGACCGACGCTCAGCTCGCGGCGCAGTACCCGCGGGTCGCCGAGGTGAAGACCATCACGGATGCGGCGCTCGCCAAGGCCGCCGAGATCGGCAACCAGCCGGTCGGCTCCGTGACGGCCGACATCACGACCGCCTTCGCGGGCGGGGCGTACACGAACGGCGTCTACACCGGCGGCACCCGCGACGATCGGGCGTCCGAGTCGACCCTCGGCGACCTCGTCGCCGACTCCCTGGTGTCGTCGCTCTCGTCCGCCGACCGCGGTGGCGCCGAGATCGGCGTGGTCAACCCCGGCGGCCTCCGTGCGGAGCTGCTGTTCAAGGGCGACACCTCGACCAACCCCGCCAACACCGACGGTGTCATCACCTACGCCGAGGCGAACGCGGTGCTCCCGTTCGTGAACAACCTCTGGACGACGTCGCTCACCGGCGCGCAGTTCAAGACCGTGCTCGAGCAGCAGTGGCAGACGAACAAGGACGGCTCCGTCCCGTCGCGCTCGTACCTGCAGCTCGGCCTGTCGTCGAACGTCACGTACACCGTCGATCCGGATGCGCCCCGGGGCGAGCACATCACCGGCATCTGGGTGAACGGAGCGCCGATCGACCCCGATCGGGCGTACCGGATCGGGTCGTTCAACTTCCTGCTCACCGGCGGTGACAACTTCCGCGAGTTCGCCAACGGCACCGACACCCGCGACTCCGGTCTCGTCGACCGCGACGCGTGGATCTCCTACCTGAAGGCGAACAAGGGACTGAAGCCCGACTTCGCCCGCCAGGCGGTGTCGGTCGACGGCGTCACCGACGCCACGCTGAAGGCCGGTGACCACCTCACCGCCACGGTGTCGGGTCTCGACCTCACCAGCCTCGGCAGCCCGCAGAACACGGAGCTGTCGGTGTCGTGGACGGGGTCGCCCGCGACCTCCGACCCGATCCCGGTGACGAACGGGACCGCGGCCGTCGATGTGATCGTGCCGGAGAACGTCCCGACCTCGACCGAGCTCGTGCTCACGGCGAAGCCCTCGGGCACCGTGGTGCGCATCCCGGTCAGCGTCGAGGCCGGCGACACGGTGAACCTCGACCTCCTCAACATCAACGACTTCCACGGTCGGATCGACGCCAACACCGTGAAGTTCGCGGGCACGCTCGAGCAGCTCAGGGCGGGCTACGGCGACGACAACTCGCTGTTCCTCTCGGCGGGCGACAACATCGGCGCCTCGCTGTTCGCCTCGAGCGTGCAGCAGGACCAGCCGACGATCGACGTGCTCAACGCCCTGGGCCTCGAGGCGAGCGCCGTGGGCAACCACGAGTTCGACAAGGGCTTCGACGACCTCACCGGACGTGTCACCGACGCCGCCGACTGGGAGTACCTCGGCGCCAACGTCTACGGCCCCGACGGGAAGCCGGCACTCCCCGAGTACCGGATCGTCGAGAAGGCGGGCCTGACGATCGCCATCATCGGCGCGGTCACGCAGG
Source organism: Cnuibacter sp. UC19_7 (assembly GCF_042699995.1). Taxonomy (GTDB): domain Bacteria; phylum Actinomycetota; class Actinomycetes; order Actinomycetales; family Microbacteriaceae; genus Cnuibacter. The sequence continues at coordinate 1,671,374 of NZ_CP170560.1, read as the reverse complement.
AGACGCCGACCCTCGTCTCCCCGGGCGGTGTCGAGGGGCTCACCTTCGGCGACCCGGTCGAGGCGGTCAACCGCGTCGCCGACCAGCTCACCGACGGCAACCGTGCCAACGGCGAAGCCGACGTCATCATCGCCGAGTACCACGAGGGAGCCGGCGCGGGCACGCCCGACGGAGCGTCCCTCGAGCAGGAGATCGCCGCGGGCGGAGCGTTCGCCGACATCGTGACGAAGACCTCGTCCGACGTCGACGCGATCTTCACCGGTCACACCCACAAGCAGTACGCCTGGGACGCTCCCGTCCCCGGAGAGGACGGCAAGACGCGTCCGATCCTCCAGACCGGCAGCTACGGCGAGAACATCGGCCAGATCGTGCTCACGGTCGACGCGCAGTCGGGCGACGTGCAGTCGTACTCGGCCCGCAATGTGGCCCGCACCACCGCATCCGACGCCTCGCTCGTCGCGGCCTCCCCGCGGGTGGCCCAGGTGAAGTCGATCACGGATGCGGCGCTCGCCCAGGCGGCGACGATCGGCAACCAGCCGGTGGGATCGGTCACGGCCGACATCACCACGGCCTTCGCCGGCGGCTCGTTCACGAACGGCGTCTACACGGGCGGCACCCGCGACGACCGAGCATCGGAGTCGGCGCTCGGCAACCTCGTCGCCAACTCGCTCGTCGACTCGCTGTCGTCGGCCGACCGCGGTGGTGCGCAGATCGGCGTGGTCAACCCGGGCGGGCTCCGCTCCGAGCTGCTCTACGCCGGCGACACGTCGGGCAACCCGCTCAACACCGACGGCGTGATCACCTATGCCGAGGCCAACGCGGTGCTGCCCTTCGTGAACAACCTGTGGACCACGTCGCTCACGGGAGCCCAGTTCAAGACCGCGCTCGAGCAGCAGTGGCAGACGAACGCCGACGGCACCATCCCGTCGCGTCCGTTCCTGAAGCTCGGCCTGTCCGACAACGTGCGCTACACCTACGACGACACCCGAGCGGCGGGCGACCGCATCACGGGCATCTGGATCGACGGGCTGCCGATCGACCCGGCGGCGTCGTACCGCGTGGGCTCGTTCAACTTCCTGCTCGAGGGTGGCGACAACTTCCGCGTCTTCGCGGACGGCGCCGACACCCGCGACTCGGGCCTCGTCGACCGCGACGCGTGGATCGCCTACCTCCAGGCGAACCCGGGTCTCGCGCCGAGCTTCGAGCGCAACGCGGTGAAGGTGACCGGAGCGCCGACCGCGGCGGTCGACGCGGGGTCGACGCTCTCGTTCGACGTCTCGGGCCTCGACCTCACGAGCCTCGGCAGCCCGCAGAACACCGAGCTGTCGGGCACCTGGAACGGCACGAGCGCGGTGATCGCGCCGATCGCCGTGGCGAACGGCGCGGCGACCGTGTCGCTCACCGTCCCGGCCGACGCCTCCGGTGCGACCGAGATCGTGCTCGACGCGGCGCCCTCCGGTACCGTGGTGCGCATCCCGGTGCTGGTGAACGCGGGCACGAACCCGGGCGGTGGCGAGCAGCCGCCGGCCACGACGCCGGTGCCCGCGGGTGAGGACTCGCTCACGCCCGACCTCGAGGGCGCGATCGGCCTCTCCGCCTCCACCGTCGCGCCGGGCGGCTCGCTGACGATCTTCGTCGGCCCGCAGTACGCGGGGCAGTGGGTCAGCGCCTGGCTGTACTCCACGCCGATCCTGCTGACGAACGCGGCGGGCGACGTGTGGCAGCGGGTGGGGGACCGACGGGAGCATCTCGGTCGTCATCCCCGCCGACGCTCCGCTGGGCGCCCACCGCATCGCGGTGCAGGATGCGGAGGGCAACGTCATCGGGTGGGCGAGCATCACGATCGCCGCGGCCGACGGCAGCGCGCCCGGGTCCGGGTCCGGATCGGGCTCCGCCCCGGCGGGCTCGGGATCGGGTTCCGGATCGGGCGACCTCGCCTCCACCGGCGCGACCGTGTACCCGGGCATCGTGGTCGCGATCCTGCTCCTCGTCGGAGGGGCCGGGCTGGCGATCATCCGCCGCCGCCGGCCGGTGCACGGCGGCGAGTAGCAGTCACACGACGCCGGCCCCGCATCCGATCACCGGGTGCGGGGCCGGCGTCGTTGGCGTCATTCGCGCCGCCGTCGTTTTCGTGGTGCGGGCTCGCCTCAACTACCGTGGAGGGGATCCCCCGCTCGAAAGGAACCACCCATGCCCACCTCTCTCGTCCTGTCCGACGAGGTCCGCGACGCAGTGGCCTCGGGCGCTCCCGTTCTCGCCCTCGAGTCGACGATCTTCACGCACGGCCTGCCCCGCCCCCGCAACGTCGAGGTGGCGCTCGAAGCCGAGGAGATCGTGCGGGCGGCCGGTGTCGTGCCCGCCACGATCGGACTGGTCGGCGGCGTGCCGACCGTGGGCCTCTCGACCGACGAGATCGTGAGCTTGTCGAACGACGACTCCGTCGTCAAGGTGTCGCTGCGCGACGTGCCCGTGGCCGCCGCGAAGAAGCTCAACGGCGGCACCACCGTCGCCGCGACCGCGTTCCTCGCCGCGCGCGCCGGGGTGCGCGTGTTCTCCACCGGCGGCCTCGGCGGAGTGCACCGCGGCGCCCAGCAGACCTTCGACGAGTCGGCCGACCTCGGCACCCTCGCGGGCCTGCCGCTCGTCGTCATCAGCGCCGGTGTGAAGTCGATCCTCGACATCCCGCTCACGCTCGAGCGCCTCGAGACCCTCAACCTCGCCGTCGTGGGCTACCGCACCACCGACTACCCGGGCTTCTACGTCAGCGACTCCGGCTACGACATCGAGTACTCGGTCGACGGCGTCGACGAGATCGTCGACATCGTGGGTACGCGCGACGGCCTCGGCATCTCGTCGACCCTGCTGGTCGCGAACCCGGTCGCCGCCGACAAGCAGCTCCCCATCGACGTGCACGACGCCGTCCTCGCCCAGGCGCTCGCCGCGGCGGAGGCTGGCCACGTCGCCGGCAACGACACCACGCCGTTCCTGCTCGACTACATCCAGCGCGAGACCAAGGGGGCGTCGCTCGACGTCAACGTCGAGGTCTACCGCGGCAACGTCGCTCTCGGCGCGCAGATCGCCGCCGCGCTCCGCTGAGCCGAGTCGTGGATCCGGTGCATCGCCCCTTGCTCGCCGTCGCGGGCGACCTGCTCGAGGACGTCGTGGTCTGGGGTGTCGGCGCCCTCGAGCGGGGCACCGACAACCCCGGGCGCGTGTTCCGCTCGCAGGGCGGCAGCGCGGCCAACGTCGCCGTGCGTGCCGCCGGCATGGACGGCGTGCGTGTGCGCTTCCTCGGCCGGGTGGGTGACGACGCGATCGGCGGCGCACTCGAGGCGGAGCTGCAGGGCCGCGGCATCGAGACGGTGCTGCAGCGGGGCGGCACCACGGGGACGGTCATCGTGCTCGTGGATGCGGTCGGCGAGCGCACGATGATCCCCGACCGCGCCGCGTCGGCCGAGATCGAGCGCTTCCCGTCGGAGGCGCTCGACGGGGTCGCCTGGCTGCACCTGCCGCTCTACGGCTTTCAGACGCCGATCGCGCGCGAGGCCCTTCTCGCGCTCGCGTCGGAGGCGCGGGATCGCGGGGTGACGGTGTCGATCGACCTGTCCTCCGTGTCGCTGCTGCGCGACCTGGGCGACGAGCTCGACGGTCTGGTGGCGGCCATCCGGCCTGAGGTGGTCTTCGCGAACGCCGAGGAGGCGGCCGTCGTCGACGCCCGCGCCTGGGTGCAGGACCTCGGGTGCGAGCTGGTCGCCAAGAACGGCGCCGGCCCGGTGCTGATCGTGTCGCGCTCCGGCGAGCAGTCCTTCCCGGTGCCGCGGGTCGAAGCGGTGAGCGACACGACGGGCGCGGGCGACAGCTTCGCGGCCGGCTACCTCGCCGCGTCGCTCCGCGGCGAGCCCGTGGAGGCGGCGGTCGCGGCCGGCTGCGCCGCCGCCGCGGAGGTGCTCGCCGCCCCCGGCTCCCGCCGCGCGTAGCGTCCGTCCGCGCCGTCCGCGCCCGCGCGCACGTTGTCCTCACGGTTTCGCCATGCTGGTGGCGTTTCGCCATGCTCATGCGTATGGCGAAACGCCACCAGCATGGCGAAACCGAGGGGGAGGACCGTGCGGGGTCAGGCGGCGGGGCGGATGAGGACGGTGTTGTCCCAGGGGTCCGAGACGGTGAGGGCGCGGCCGTCGTGGGCGGTCTGCAGGCCGTGGTGGCGCATCCGCTCGTCGGTGGCGGCGACGTCGTCCGCCTCCGGCACCACGATCTCGACCTGGCCCAGGCCCAGCGCGAGACTCCGGCGCCCGGCGCCCGCCGATCCCCACACGTTCATCGCCATGTGGTGGTGGTAGCCGCCCGCGGAGACGAAGAGCGCCTGCGTGCCGTACATCGTCGTCACCTCGAAGCCGAGCGTGTCGACGTAGAAGTCGCGCGCCTGCGCGATGTCGCCGACGCTGAGGTGCACGTGCCCCACGCTCGCGCCGCCGACGCGGGGGTCGGCGAGGGTGGCGTCGGTGAGGTGCTCCTGCAGGAAACGGTTCGGGTCGAGGAACAGCGTCGACATCTCGATCGACCCGTGCACCCAGCTCCACTCGGTGCGGTCGCGGTCCCAGTAGAGCTCGACGCCGTTGCCCTCCGGGTCGTCGAAGTAGAACGCCTTCGACACCAGGTGGTCGGAGCTGCCGGTGAACGAGCCGGGGAAGCGCGTCGCGACCGAGTAGACGGCCGCGGCCAGCGCCGCCTCCGTCTCGTAGAGGATCGCCGTGTGGAAGAGCCCCGCGCTGCGCGGCTCGGGCCGTCGCAGCTCGGGCGCGTACTGCAGCACGACGGCGGGCACCCCTCCGCGGCCGAGCACGGCGGAGTCGCCGTCCTGTGCGATCACGTCGAGCACGACGGCGTCGCGGTAGTAGGCGATCATGCGGTCGAGGTCGCCGACACGGAGGGTGACGGCGCCCATCACCGTAGCGGGCGCGAGGAGGTCGGATGCGGTGCTCGTCATGCTCCTCTCAACGTCGCCCGCCGCCGAGGCATTCCTTGTAGGTACAACTAGTTCGCGGATGCGAGTGACCGGCCGAGCGAGACGGTGCGCTCGCCGTCGGAGTAGTACCCGAACGCGGGCACGGTGTCATACCCGCGGGAACGATAGAGACCGAGCGCCGGGACGTGCAGCGTGGTCGTCTCGAGCACCATCTCGGTGACACCGGCGGCGCGCGCCGTGTGCTCGAGGTGGGTGAGCACCCGCGCCGAGATGCCGCGCCCGCGCGCCGACTCGAGCACGAACATCCGCTTCAGCTCGGCGCGCCCGTCGGGGAGGAGACGCCAGCCGCCCATCCCGACGGGCTCGCCGTCGAGGTAGGCGACGACGAAGTCCCCGGCCGGCGGCGCCAGCTGCTCCGGATCGAGCGGCGCGCCGTCGGGCTGCCCGTACATGCGCGTGTACTCGGCCTGCACGGCCTCGATCAGCGGGCGCGCATCCGCATCGTCATAGCGGCGGCGCTCGAGCCGCAGGATGGTGCTCACCCGACGACGATACCCGCCTGGTGAATGCGCACCTCGTGCGCGGGCGTCGGGTGCTCACTTCTGGCGCCTTCTGACGGGGAGGGCGCCTTCTGCCGGGGAGTGGGTGCAGAAGTGAGCAGTGGATCCTGCGCACGGATCGGACGGGTCGCACGGGCGCGAGCCCGTGGGGCACGAGCCCGTGGGGCACGAGCCCGTGGGGCTCAGGCGCGCGGCGGAGGGGGCGTGCCGAGGTGGCGGAGCTCGCGGAGGGCGGCGATGTCGCGGAGCATCTTCGCGGTGGTGCGCTCGGTCTCGGCGGTGCCGGACGAGAGGCCGTAGCGGCGGTGGCGCTGCAGGGTGAGGAGCCAGCCCCGCGGGAGGTCGGTGGGGAGGGTCCGTGGATCGACGGGCCTGCCGCTCGACGACCGGCTCTGGCGGTGGCGCTGCTCTGGGGTAGTGGACACTGTCGATCTCCACGCTCGGCTCCGCCCCGCGGGTGACGGGACGCGCGTCCAGTCTCGCCGCCGAGGGGCGTCCGGATGTGGCAGCGCAGTGTCAGTGGCCGGAGGCTGCCACGTGCTCGGCGGCCGTCTTGCTCGGCCCTCAGACCCAGCCGCGCCGCGCCGCCTCGACGCCCGCCTGGAAGCGGTTGTCGGCCCCCAGCTCGACGAGGAGGTCGTGGCTGCGCCGCCGCAGCGAGCGCACCGAGATGCCGAGATGGCGGGCTGCGGCCTCGTCCTTCACACCCGCGCTCATCAGCGCGAGGAGGGACTGCTCCTCGCCGGTGGGCCCGCGATGGGCGCTGGAGAGGTCGGCGAGGGAGTCGCGAGCCTGCTGCACGGGCACAGCGCGGCTCCACGTCGCCTCGAACAGCTCGCACAGCGCGGCGACCAGGGGCGCGGAGGCGGTGACGATCGCGTCGCTCCGCCCGGGCTCCACGCTGAGGGAGACGAGCGCGGTGGTGCGGTCGGCGATCGCCAGCTTGACCGGCAGCTCCGACACGATGCGCGCTTGCTCACCCCGTTCGGTGAGGCGGATGGCCTGGTCCCAGGCGCCGTCGCGCTCGAAGCTCTGGGCGGCGTAGACCGCCCGCCAGAGCACGCCCCGCCCGATGACGGTCGTCTCGAGCGGCTCCAGCGGCGACGAGACGTAGGGCGGCCGGTCGAACACCATGAAGTCGCGCACGGCCTGATGCTGCAGCCGCACGTACCAGGCGGCCACCGTGTCGCGGTCGCTCAGCACGAGGGTCTCGTCGGTGGACGCGGAGGCGGCGAGGGTGCGGTCGAAGCGCTCGCCGAGCACGGGGATCAGCTCGCGCACCCGGCCGAGCTCGGAGTTGAGGCGGTCGAGCAGCGAGGTCACCGCGAACCGCGGATCGACGGGCGAGTAGTAGCCCGCCTCGCTGAGCTCCCGCGACACCAGCCCGATCGCGCGCAGCGACTCCAGCTCGGTCGCCGCCGCGTCGACCGGCACGTCGAAGCGCGAGGCCACGTCGTCGACCAGGGTCTTCCCCCGCGACACGACGAACAGGTAGACGGCCTCGTTCGACTCCGTCAGCCCGTCGAGCACGACGAGCCGCCCCTGGTCCTCCATCCGACCCCTCCCTCCGGCGCGGTCGCCCGCGGCGGCCGACAGGTCGGATGATACCGACCCGGCCCGAACGCGGGGTCGGATGGGAGGACGCCAGGTCCTGAAGACCGCTACGGAGCGCTGCGCCGGCGGCGCAGGACGAGCACCACGACCACCGCGGCGATGACCACCACCGCGAGCACACCCGCGGCGAGGACGAGCGGGAGCGTCGAGTCGTCCTGTCCGCTCGTCGTCTCGAGCGCCACCGTCGTGGCCTCCGCGGACGGTGACGCGGACGCGGCCCCGCCCGCCGGCGTCGGCGTCGAAGAGGGGGTGGGCGAGACAGCGGGAGCCGGCTGCGCGAACGTCACCGGCGTGAACGACTCGTTGTTCGCGTTCGCGACGCCGTGGGCGCCGATCGTGATCACACCGCACTGCGTGGCGACGCAGTCGACCGTGATCTCGTTGTTCTCGCGGTCGAAGGTCTGGAACACCGGTCCGGGTACGGTGATCGTCGTCGCCCAGGCGCCGTCGGCGCCGAGCACGCCGCCGGATGCGGACGCCTCCGTCGCCCCGCCCGGGAACGAGAGGAACTGCTGATACCCCTGCGGAGCGGCCTCGTCGTCCATCGCGTACCGGTACGTCGTGCCCGTGGCGCCGCCGGCGCTGGGCTGCCACGATCCGGTGGGGTCGACCCAGCCGAACAGCACGTAGATCCCGCCGAATCCGCCCGCGACCGACTGGAATCCGCTCCCTGTCACCTGCAGCTGCGTGGGTCCGTCGGGGTTCATGACGGGCATGCCCGTCGACGGCGCCCCCGCTGCGGCGTCCGCACCGCCGACGACGGAGATGTCGACGAGCGGAGCGGCGCTCGCGGCAGCGGAGGAGCCCAGCACGCCGGCGAGCACGGCGGCGGCTCCCGCGAGCCCGAGCAGGACGCGCGAGGGGCGGTGGCGAGAGATCATGACGGTCCTTCCAGGGAGGGGGATGACGGGGGAGCGGAGACGGAGGCGACGGCCAGGCGGCCGGCCCGACGCGGGAGCACGATGAGTGTCCCGTCGGCGGGGTGCGTGAGCACCTCGAGCGGATGCTCGTACACCCGCGACAGCAGCTCCTCGGTGAACACGTCGGCGGGCGGCCCGTCGGCCACCACACGTCCGTCGGTGAGCAGGCACACGCGGTCGGCGAACGCGGCCGCGAGCGAGAGGTCGTGCAGCACGACGACGACCGCGTCGCCCGCATCCGCCCGCTCGCGGGCGAGCCGCAGCACGTCCTCCTGATGGCGGATGTCGAGCGCCGCCGTCGGTTCGTCGAGCAGCAGGATGCGGGTGCGCTGCGCGAGGATGCGCGCCAGCGCCGCGCGGGCCCGCTCTCCGCCCGAGAGCGACGGCACTGTCCGGGGGAGGTGACGCCCGAGGTCGGTGCGGAGCACCGCATCCGCGATCGCCTCGTCGTCCTCGACCTCGAGCGCGGTGCCGGCCCAGGGCGCCCGGCCCATCTCGACCACCTGCTGCACGGTGAAGGGGAACGACACGGACGTCTGCTGCAGCAGCACCGACCGCTCGCGGGCCAGGTGCTTCAGCGACCACGACGCGAGGGGCCGTCCCGCGATCTCGACGGTCCCCGAATCCGGTGCGACGTCTCCCGAGATCACCCCGAGCAGCGTCGACTTGCCGGCGCCGTTCGGCCCGACGAGGGCGAGGAGCTCGCCCGGACGGGCATCGAGGTCGACGCCGTCGAGGATGCGCGCCCCGCCGAGCGACACGGAGACCTCCCTCGCGACGACGGCGCTCATCCCCACCCTCCCGAGCGGGCGCGGGTGCGCCGCAGCAGCCAGAAGAAGAACGGACCGCCGACGAGGCTCGTGAGCATGCCGATCGGCAGGTCGGCGTAGGGTACGGCGGTGCGGGCCACGAGGTCGGCGGTGAGGAGGAGGAGCGCCCCGCCGAGCGTGGAGGCGATGAGCAGGGGCAGGTGGGCCGGGCCGAGGATCATGCGCATGAGGTGCGGGATCACCAGCCCGACGAACGCGATGATCCCGGTGAAGGCGACAGCGACCGCCACCAGAAGCGCGACGAGCACGATGACCCCGATCCGGAGCCCCTCGACGTTCAGGCCGAGGTGGCGCGCCGCGCGCTCGCCGAGGGTGAGGAGGTCGAGGCGCCGGGCCAGGACGAGGGCCACCGCGATCCCGACCAGCACGACGGGGAGGATGACGAGCACGTCCGGCCACAGGGCGCCGTTGAGCGAGCCCAGCTGCCAGAACACGATCTCCTCTCGCGCCTGCTGGTCGCCGAAGAACACCAGGAACGCCAGGCCCGCCCCCGCCACCGCGTTGACGGCGATGCCGGTGAGCACGAGGGTGACCACCTCGGTCCGGCCGCCGGAGCGCGACATCGCGTAGACCAGCACGGTCGCCGCGAGCCCGGTCGCGAACGCGACGACGGCGATCGTCCACGAGCCGAGGAAGGCCCATCCGAAGACGATCGTCGCGGCGCCGCCGAGGGCCGCGCCCGACGAGACGCCGACCACCCCCGGCTCGGCCAGAGGGTTCCCGAAGATCGCCTGCATGAGCATCCCGGCCACGGCGAGGGCCGCCCCCACGAGGATCGCCAGGGCGATGCGGGGGAAGCGGATCGTCCAGAGCGCCGCATCGGCGTTCTGGTGCGAGGGCAGGGGGAGAACGCCGTCGATGCCGAGGTGGTGCAGCACCGAGCCGAGCACCTCCGCGGGCGGGACGGCGAGCTGGCCCGTGCCTGCCGAGACGACGGCCACCACGACCAGCGCGAGACCGAGGCCGCCGAACAGCAGCGACCGGACGGCGACGCGGTCGCGCCGCGGGGTGCGGGCGGCGACGACGTCCTCGAGGTCGGCGGCAGCGGTCATCGCGAGGCAGCCGAGTCTCTCGGCGCGTACAGCGCCTCCGCCAGCGCGGCCAGCACGTCGGGCGTGCGGGGGCCGAAGCTCAGGATCTCGTAGTCGCTCATGTCCACGATCCGGCGGTTCTGCCCGGCGGGAGTCTGCGCGACGGCGGGCAGCCGCTCGAGCAGTCCGTCGACCCCGCCCACCGACTCCAGCCCCTTCGTCATGACCAGGATCACGTCGGGCGCCGCCGCGACGAGCGCCTCGGCGGTCATCGGTCGCATGCCCTGGATGCCGGCCTCGCCCGCCACGTCCACGGCGCCGAGCGAGGTGATGAGCGCATCCGCCCCGGACTCGCCGCCGAAGATGTAGTACACGCCCGCGTTGCCCCTGACGTAGAGGAAGAGCATCCGCAGGCGGTCGGCGTCGGCGGGCGGGGCGATCGCCGCGATCTGCGCCTCGGTCGCCGCGATGCGCTCCTCCAGCTCGGCGGACACGCTCTCGCCGGCGGCGGACACGCCGAGGGCGTCAGCCACCGACTGGACGAGCGACCCGACGGTGTCGAGGGAGCGGTCGGGGGTGACGACCACGACAGGGATGCCGGCGTCGCGCATCTGAAGCACCACGTCCCACGGCCCGATGGAGGTGTCGGTGAGGATGACGGTCGGCGCGAGGTCGAGGATCGCCTCGGCGCTGAGCTGGTGCCCGCCCCGCGTCACCTCGGGGAGGTCGGCGGCCTGGGCGAACCCGGTCGAGGTGTCGCGTCCGACCACCCGGTCGCCGAGCCCGAGCGAGTAGACGGTCGCCGCGAGCGTGCCCGCCATGTCGAGGGCGAGGATGCGGCTGGTGTCGGTCACCGTCACGGCGGTGCCCTGGTGGTCGACGACGGTGGCCGGGAGCGTGGGCTGCGGGTCGTCGGCGAGGACAGGTACGGCGTCGTCGGCCAGGCACGCGGTGGCGGGTCCGGTTATCGACCGCGGATCCGTCACCGGAGGGATGCCGGCGAGATCGACCGGCGTCGCGTCGCTGCACGGGGTGGCGGTGGACGTGGCATCCACGACGGGGAGCGATCCGTCGGCGGTGGGGACGCTGCAGGCGCCGAGGCCGAAGAGCGCGGCCGAGGCGACGGCGACGAGCGCGAAGCGGCGGAGGGAGCGGGGCACGGCGGATCCTGACGGCATCGAATGAGGTAAGGCTTTGCTTAATTAGCTTAGGCTACCCATACTAGGGCCTGACGAACCGCTGAACGAGTGGTCGGACAGAGCTAGGAACTGGAGTTGATCTCGTGCGAACGACAGGGAGAAGGCGCTTGAGGCCCCTCGCGGGCCTCGTCGTGGGCGCCGTCGTCTCGGGACTCGCCGTCGTCGGCGTCGCTGCGCCCGCAACCGCGGCCACAGGCGACGTGACGGGGGCCACCGTGGACTGGGGGTTCAAGGACTCGTGGCGCGGCTACGTCGCCCGCTTCGGAGGCACCGCGACCGCCTCGGGCGGTGCGAGCACGTCGCCGGCGTACCGCTGGTCGTCCGGCACGGGCACCTTCGACGCCACGACCGGCACCGCCGACGTCGATCTGGCCGGCACCGTCGCCTGGAGCGTCCCGGCCCACGGCATCTCCATCTCTCTGTCCGACCCCGAGATCGTGCTCGACGGCGACGGGACGGGCGAGCTGATCTTCGACTACGTCGACTCGACGGGAGCCTCGGGAACCGGTGTCTTCGCCACGCTCAGCGGCGCGGTCCCCGTGCTGGCGGATGGCGTCGCCACGTTCACGGGCGTCGCCGCGACGGCGGGTCCCGCGACCGCGGCCGTCTTCACCGGCTCCTACCCCGAGGGGTCGGCGCTCGATCCGGTGTCGTTCGCGCTCCCGTACGAGCAGGCGCCCGTGCAGCAGAGCACCACGACCACGCTCGGGGTGTCGCCCTCCGGCAGCGTCGAGCAGGGCACCGACGTCGAGCTCTCGGCGACCGTGTCCCCGGCTGCCGACGGCACGGTGCAGTTCACCGACGGCGGATCGCGGCTCGGCGCGCCCGTCGCCGTGACCGCGGGTGAGGCCATCACCTCAGTCGGCGACCTCACCGTCGGCGAGCACTCGCTCGGCGCCGAGTTCACCCCGGCCGACCCCGCGTTGTTCGCCGGCTCGTCGGCCTCCGCGGTCGCGCTCACCGTCACCGGGTCGACGACCCCGGCGGTGACCACGACCACGTCCGTCGCGCTGTCGCCGGCGGCTCCCGTCGTGCTCGGCACCGCCACGACCGCCACCGCGACGGTGGCCGCCGCGTCGGGCACCGCGACCGGCTCCGTCGAGTTCTTCGACGTGACCGACGGCACCGCCGACCGCGTGTCGCTCGGAACGGCCGCCGTCGACGCGGGTGTCGCCACCTGGACCGGGAAGCTCGGCGCAGGCGGTCACACCGTCGCCGCCGTCTACCGCCCGACCGGCGGATTCGCCGGGTCGGAGGGGACCCCCACCGCGAACTACGGCGTGGTCGACACGACCGCTCCCGCCGCCTGCACGGTCGATGCGGGATCGCCCGACGTCACCGGTGTCGCCGCGAGCTGGGACTGGAGCGCCTACAGCGCGGAGTGGAGCAAGAGCGCCACGGGCGAGGGTGTCCGCGTCGACGGTGACACGTTCACCTTCAGCGACGGCGTCGCGACCCACGACCAGGACTGCACGATCGTCCAGTTCGACGGATCGATCCGCGTCACGGCCTACCCGCAGTTCGGCGGCTTCTGGATCGACCTCGCCGATCCGACGCTCGTCGTGGGCGCCGACGGCGCGGGCCTCTGGACCGCTGACGTGACGACCTTCGAGTCGGCGACGCCGAAGCGTCTGGTCGTCGACACGGTCACGCTCGGCGCCCGGCCCGACTTCACGGCGAGCGGTGAGGCCACCGCGGCCCTCGACTACGACGGCACCACGGCATCCGGGACCTGGAAGGCCGGCCACGACAGCGCGTGGGCGAACGACTTCGTCGTGAACGTGCCCTCCTCCATCCGCCCGTTCTACTACGCGTCCGGCACGGCGAAGGACGCCGACAAGGCGCCCTCCCCGCTGCACCTGGCCTGGACCGTCGCGCCGACCCCGTCCGACGCGGGCAGCCTGGTCTGGGGCTTCAAGCAGTCGTGGCGGTCGTACGTGGCCGGGATCGCGCAGGGCTCCATCACCCCGTCGAACGGTGCGAGCACCACGGCAGGCGGCCTCTTCGAGTTCGTGCAGACGGACGAGGGCGACTTCGACCCGTCCACCCGCGTGGGCTCGGTCGCGTACCAGGGCACGGTCTCGTTCCAGAGCCGGGCTCACGGGTTCGACATCGCGATCGCCGATCCGATCGTGCGCTTCGACGGGACCGGGACCGCCACCCTGTCGCTCCTCGTCTCGTCGAGCGACACCGCCGGGACGAGCGACATGACGCGATCCGACGTCGCCACGCTGACTATCCCCGCGGGCCAGCCGTCGGGTGATCCGCTGACCTGGATCGACCTGCCGGCCGTGTTCGCCGCGCAGCTGCCCGGCAGCTTCGAGCAGTACGCCGGGCAGGCCGCCGATCCGGTCACCCTCACCTACGGCGCCGTGGTGCCGCCTGTGATCGTGCCGGCCGTCAGCCTCTCGTCGACCGAGGTGAGGCAGGGCGAGGAGCTCGTCGTGACGGGAACCGGCTTCGGCCCCGGAGAGCGCGTCGCTGCGACGGTGTTCTCCGACCCGGTGGCGCTCGAGCCGCAGACCGCGGATGCGCAGGGGAACGTCGCGTTCCGCTGGACCGTCCCCGCGGACTTCGCGACCGGCGCCCACACCGTCGAGGTGACCAGCGCGGCGGGAACCGCCAGCGCGCAGTTCACCGTGACGGCGCCCGCCGTCGCGCCCGCCGTCCCCGCGGTCGACTCGCCGGCTGCGCAGCAGTGCGTGGCGCAGCAGGTGGGCGGCGCGACGATGTCGTGGGGTGTGAAGGACTCGTTCCGCACCTACATCACCGGGCCGATCGCGAAGGGGGCGATCTCGACCTCGGGCGTCAGCGACAACGGCGGCAGCTACGGCTGGAGCGGTGGGTCGGGCGCCTACAACCCGAGCGACTCCCTCGGCCGGGTGGCCTACTCCGGCTCGGTCCACTTCACCGGTCACGGGGGCCAGCTCGACCTGACGATCGCGAACCCGCGCATCCAGATCACGGGGTCCTCGTCGGCGGTGCTCATCGCCGACATCAGCTCGAAGCAGCTGTCGGGCGGCACGGTGGCGGTGAGCGGGACGATCGCGACGCTGTCGCTCTCGGGCGGCTCGTCGTCGTCGACCTCGACCCGGGTGTCGTACAGCGGCGTGCCCGCGACGCTCACCGAGTACGGGGCGAGCGCCTTCGGCGGGTTCTACTCCGGCGGCGCCGCGCTCGACCCGGTGTCGTTCACGTGGCCGCTGGGCGCTGACGTGCCCTGCGATACCACGACCGACGGCAAGCTCGCCTCGACCGGCGTGAACGGGTCGGACGCGATGGGCGGCCTCGTCGCCGCCCTCGCCCTGCTCGTGCTGGGCGCCGGCGCGGTCGCCGTCCGCCGCCGCAGGGTCCGCGCCTAGCGCGGCACTCCCCGGGGTTTGTCCACCAGAAGCACCCTCCTGAGCGCAGGAACGTGCGTCTGGTGGACAAACCCCGCGAGGAGGGGGCTACGGCCGGCGGGTCTCCACCGCGGGGGCCTCGTCGGGGCCCTCGGGGGAGGCCGCCACGGGGGATGTCCCGTCGAACCCGTCGGATGCCGTCCCGGCCTCCCCGGGGGACGCGGGACGCCGCCGAGGGCGGTGCGTCACGAAGTACGAACCGCCGAGCACCAGCACGAAGCCCACGATGGTCCACACCGTCACCTGCTCGCCCAGGATGAGCACTCCTGCGATGATCGCGACCGCCGGGTTGACGTACGTGATCGCGGTCGCCTTCACCGGCCCGATCTCCGAGACCAGCGAGACCATGAGGACGAACGCGAGCGCGCTGCACACCACGGCGAGCACCACGATCGCGAGGATCACCTGTCCCGAAGGCCACGCCGTCGGCCACGCGCCGGTGAGCAGCACGAACGGCACGTACGCGACCGCCGTGCCCGCGAGCGAGACTGCGACCACGCCGATGCCCGGCAGGTCCGACATCCACCGCGCGAGGATCGCGGGGCCGAGCGCGTAGCCCACGACGACCACGGCCATCTGCGCCACCGCGATGAGATCCGATCCGCCGATGTCGAGCCCGACGAGGGCCGCGACCCCGAGCATCCCGATCGCGATCCCGGCCCAGTTCAGGCCGCTCAGCCGCGCGGGGCGGCCCATCGCGAACGCCACCGCGACACCCGCCAGCGGCACGGCGGCGAGCAGCAGACCCGCCGTCGAGGAGGGCAGCCGCTCCTCCGCGGTGCTGAGGAAGTACCAGGGCAGGATGATCTCCACCACGGTGTAGGCGAGCATGGGCCGCCAGCGCCGAAGCACCGGGCCCACCTCGCGCCGGAACAGCGCCAGCGGCATGAGGAGCAGCGCTGCGAGACCGGCCCGCGACAGCACCACCATCGCGGGCTCGAGCTCACCCACGGCGATCTTGATGAACAGGTACGGGATTCCCCAGGCCAGGCCCAGCCCGGCGAACAGCAGGACCCCGCGTCGCGTCATCCCCCCATCCTCTCGCGAGAACGGGCCCACCCGCGCGCGCGTGTCGCGAGGGCGGGCCCGTCTGCGGGAGGCGTCAGATCGCGGAGTGCGTCGCGTCGGTGCGGAACTCCGTGTACATGTACGGGTTGTCGAGCACCTTCGTCTCCGGGATCTCCGGGTTCATGCCCGCCTGCCACACGTCCTCGCCGAGCGTCGACCGCAGGTAGTCCACCGTCTCCTCGGCCTGCGAGCGGATGCGCGCCAGGTCGTCGCCGACGAGCTTCCCGTCGTGCTTGGCGACCTTCCCGTCGACGACGACGGTGTGCACATCCGCCCGCCCCGCCTGCAGGGCGACGTGCCCGTAGGGGTTGAGGATGGGGAACATCGAGGGCGACCCGTCGTTCTTCAGCAGCACGAGGTCGGCCTTCTTGCCCTTCTCGATGCTGCCGACGACGTCGTCGAGGCCGAGGGCCTTCGCGCCACCGCGCGTCGCCCAGTCGACGACCTGCTCTGCGCGCAGGTGCGAGTGCGTCACGGTCTCGCCCTTCTCGTGAGCCTTGGTGTGCTCCCACGAGCGGTCGGCTCCGAGGGTCGAGCGCATCGCGGTGAAAAGGTCGCTGGAGAACCACACGCTCGTGTCGACCGACAGCGACATCGGGATGCCGTGCTCGCGCAGCACCCACGAGGGCGGGTAGCCCTGTCCGCAGCTCTGCTCGCTCTCGGTCGACAGCGACACCGATCCGCCGGTCGCCGCGATCCGCTGGTACGAGTCGGTGCTGAGCGTCGCCGCGTGCACGTAGACGGTCTCCGGGGTCATGAAGCCGTTCTCGTGCATGAGGCGGATGCCGTCGTCGTTGGTGGCGCCCCACACCCCGGCGTGCGTGGTCACGGGCAGGCCGAGCTCGCGTGCCACCTCGAACGCGGTGCGCTCCGGGAACGCGGGGTCGCCGGTGACGTCGAAGGCGAGCTGGAAGCGCAGCATGTCGGATCCGGTGTCGTTCGCCCGCATGAAGGCCTGGAAGTCGGCGCTCGCGGACCACTCCCAGGGCGCCCCGAAGATGTTGCCCGGCGCGAACACGAAGCGGCCCGACGAGTCGCGCAGCGACTGCAGCGCCGCCTCGGCGTGCTCGATGGTGCGCAGCCCGTGCGACCAGTCCACCGTGGTGGTGACACCCGAGTCGATCGCGTCGATCGCCGAGAGCGCGTTGCCGGCGTAGATGTCCTGCGGACGGAAGTGGTTGCCGTACTCGAGGTAGTACCAGACGAAGTACTGCGTCAGCGTCCAGTCGGCGCCGTACCCGCGCATCGCGGTCTGCCACATGTGGCGGTGCGTGTCGATCATGCCGGGCATGAGGATGCCGCCGGAGGCGTCGATCTCGACGGCGCCGTCGGGCACGGTCAAGGCGCTGCCCACCTCGGCGATGCGGTCGCCGATGATGAGGACGTCGCCGTGGGGGATGACGTCGTGGGAGTCATCCATGGTGAGGACGAGCGCGTCGCGGAAGACGATCGGGCGCCCGTCGGTGAACTGGTCTGCGGACATGCGCGGCTCCTTTGCCGGAGGTGGGGAGGGGTCAGAGGGCGACGGGCGGGTAGTCCTTGCCGAGCCAGTGCGAGAGCTTGGTCGCGTACTCGCGCTGGAACGACAGCGGACCCTGCTGCACCGAGTAGTCCTCGTCGTAGATGGCGATGAAGATGGTGAGGCAGAGGAAGAAGTGGGCGCCCATCTCGAACAGGGCGACGTAGTCGTGCTCGATGAGCGCGGTGCGCTCCTCGGGCTCGAGGCGGAGCCACGTGGTGCGCTCGACAGGGTCCCCGTTCCCGAGGCGCCGGCCGAGATCCGCGTCCCACGCATCGACCAGGTCGGCGGGCGACGCCTTGTAGGCGGCGAGCAGCTCCGGATCGCGGTCGACCTGGAACAGGAACTTGTTGACGTAGTAGACGCTCATCGCGACGCCGTCCTTCCGCGCGGATCGCCGGACGGGTACCAGGTGAAGTAGGCCTCCATGGTGTGGAAGAGGTCGAGGTTGTCGACGTACGCGGCCTTCTCCGGCCCTGCGATCCCCATCATGAGGATGAGGTCCATGAAGCCGTGGGTCGCGTTGCCCGATCCGCTCATCGACTCGTGGGTGACGTTCGCGAGGATCGAGTCGATGTCGCCGTTCGAGAGCCACTCGATGGCCTGGCGGTCGAAGACCGGGTCGGGGCCGGTCTCGCCGAACTGACGGGGTCCGCCGAGCTCGAGCGAGAGGTGCCCGCTGCCGACGGCGGCGATCCGCTTGTCGGAGGGGTACTCGTCGATGATCTCGCGGATGGCCCGGCCGAGGTCCCAGAACCGCTTCGGGCTGGGCAGCGGCGGCGCGAAGATGTTCGTGTAGATCGGCACGACCGGCAGGTCGCCGTCGGGCCGCGTCGTGATGATGGGGCAGATGATCGAGTGGTCGAGCTTCAGCTCGTGGCTCACCGAGAAGTCGAAGCCGCGGTCGAGCAGCCCCTGCAGCATGAACCCCGACAGCTCCTCGTGCCCGTCGAGCACGTAACGCGGGATGCTGAACTCGCGCTCCTCGTTGTAGTAGGTGGCGTCGTACGTCGGCTGCTTCCCGATGAGGAACGTCGGGTAGTTGTCGTGAAAGAACTGGTGGAAGTGGTCGGCGCCGACCATGACGAGGATGTCGGGCTCGGCCGCGGTGAGCGTCTCGCGGTAGGCCTCGACCTTGCGCTTCCACTCCGGGGCCTGCGGCATCTGCTCCTCGGGCGGTGTCAGCTCGGTCGCCTTGAGGAAGAACGGGTGGTGCGTGGTCGCGAGGACCGCACTCAGTGTCGCCATGTCTCTCCTTCGAGTCTGTGCGGATGCGTCGGATGCGTGTGGTGCGTCTCGTGCGCCGGCTGGGTCTCGGCGCTCAGTCGTCCGAGCCGGTGGGCGGGGTGTAGACGGCGTTCCGGTCGACCTCCGTGTAGACGGTCGGGCCGATCGGGTTCTCGCGCTCCTCGGCGAGGTGGCCGATGAGGCCGGCCGTCCTGGCCAGCAGGGCGAAGCCGCGGAGCAGATCGATGGGGAGGCCCGCATCCGCCAGCGCCGCCCCCGCCACGCCGGCGCCGTTGAGCGGGAGCGTGCGGCCGAGCACCTCGGGGTGCACGCGCCCGATCGCCTCGAAGAGGCGGAGGTGCGGCCCCTTCATCCCGGTCTCCTCGGCGAGGGCGAACATCACCGGCGTGCGCGGATCACCCTGCTTGTGCACCGGATGTCCGAGACCCGGGACCTTCGTCCCGGCCGCCTTCCCCCGTCGGAGCACGACGAGCGCGGCGTCGTCCCAATCGGCGTCGGTCCAGGCCTCGGTGTCACCGAACGTGGTCACCGAGTCGTGCAGGTAGCGACCCGTGTCCTCGGTGACGCCGAGGAAACGGGAGCCGCCGCCGAGCAGCCCCGCGGCGATCGCGCCCTGCAGCGAGTCGGGCGCGCTGTAGTACGTCAGGCGCGCGGCGATCGCGGTGGGGGTGAACCCGTGGTCGGCGAGCGAGACCAGCACGGCCTCGAACATGCGCAGCTGCCCGGGGGTGGGCCGGCGCTTCGTCGCCAGCCAGTAGGCGAGCTCGCCGAACGAGATCTGCCCGAGCAGGTCGGCCGCGAGGTCGTGCCCGAGGAGGGAGATCGAGTCCGGGGTCGAGGTGCCGATCGACGTGGGGTACTCAGGCATGGGTCTCGGCCTCCGGTATCGCGTCGAGAGGGGGTAGCGGATCCGCATCCGGCTCGGTGAGCCAGGCGCGGATGAGGGTGTCGTCCTGCCCCAGCGCGGGCGGCGCCGAGCGGTAGCGGGCGGGCGTGCGCGAGAACGAGATCGGGTTGCGGATCATCGGCACGGCCGCGTCGCCCCGGCCCACGTGGACCACGGGGTCGAGCCCCAGACGCTCGGCCAGGGCGACCCCGCCGTCGATGGTGTTGATGGGGCCGCAGGCGATGCCGGCGGCGGTGAGCACGTCGAACCACTCCTGGGCCGTGCGCGTCGACATCGCTTCGAGGAGGAGCGGGCGCAGCTGCTCGCGGTGGCGGTTGCGGTCCTCGGTGCGGGCGAAGCGCTCGTCGTCGGCCAGCTCCGGGCGCTCGAGCGCCTCGGCCAGCCGCCGGAACTGCGCGTCGTTCGCGGCCACCACGATGATCTCCCCGTCGCTCGCCGGCAGCGGCTCGTAGGGGAACAGGCTCGGATGCGCGTTGCCCATCCGGAACGGCACCGTCCCGCCGGCGACGTACGTCGAGCTGTGGTTGGCCATCGCGCCGAGCGCGGTCGAGAGGAGGTTCACCTCGACGTGCTGCCCCTCGCCCGTGCGGTCGCGGTGGCGGAGCGCCGAGAGGATGCCGACGGTGGCCTGCATCCCCGTCATGATGTCGAAGACCGAGACGCCGCTGCGGTAGGCCGGGCCGTCGGGATCGCCCGTGAGGCTCATCAGGCCCGACATCGCCTGCACGATGAGGTCGTAGCCCGGCAGGCTCGCGCCCTCCTTCGAGCCGAAGCCGCTGATCGAGGCGTAGACGACGTCCGGGTTGACGGCGGCGACCGAGTCGTAGTCGAGACCGAACTTCGCCAGGCCCCCGGGCTTGAAGTTCTCGATCACGACGTCGGCCCGCGCCGCGAGCTCGAGCGCCGCGGCGCGGTCGCCCTCGTCGCGGAAGTCGAGCACCACGTCGTACTTGTTGCGGTTGATGCCGAGGTAGTACGTCGACACGCCGTCGCGCTCGGGGGGCGCCCAGCCGCGGGTCTCGTCCCCGCCCGGGCTCTCCACCTTCACCACGGTGGCGCCGAGGTCACCCATCTGCTGGGTGGCGAACGGGCCGGCCAGCACCCGCGAGAAGTCGGCGACGAGGATGCCGGACAGCGGACCGTCCAGCTCTCCGATGTCTTCTGAGACAGCCATCCCGACCTCCTTCGGTCATTCCGGTCAAGTGTCCGCTGTGCGGATGACCTCATCCAAACGCATGGATTCGCGAGGTGTCAAGAGAGACGTGTCGGCTTCTCAGGTGCAAGCTCTCTGCGGTATGAATGGGAGAGCGTCCGCGTCGCACGCGGGCGGACGAGTGACCGAGGAGGATCATGGCAGACGCTCGCGGCCCCGACTTCGTGGAGGCGATCGCCCGCGGGCTCGAGGTGATCACCGCCTTCGGCACGCGCGGACAGAGCCTGTCGCTCGCCGACCTCTCGGCCGAGACCGGCCTGGCGCGGCCCACCGTGCGGCGCATCCTGCTCACCCTCGCCGAGCTGGGCTACGTCCGGGCCGACGACGGTCTCTTCTCGCTCACCCCCCAGGTGCTCGACCTCGGCATGGCGTACGTCTCGGCGAGTGACATCTGGGAGCTCGTGCGGCCCCGCCTGGTGACCCTCAGCGAGCAGACCGGCGAGTCGTGCTCGCTGGCGCAGCTGGTCGGCTCCGACATCGTGTACGTCGCGCGGGCCGCCGTGCCGAAGCTCGTCACCCTCTCCGTCACGATCGGCACCAGGTTCCCGGCCGTCGCCACGTCGCTCGGCAAGGTGCTGCTCGCCTCGCTCGACCCGGCCGAGCTCGACCGGGTGCTCGCCATCCCGTCCCAGTCCGGTGTCGTGCCGACCTGGCAGCCCTCGCGCCAGGAGATCGACGCGGCTCTGCGCGAGGTCCGCGCGGCGGGCTGGGCGCTCACCGACCAGCAGCTCGGGCCCGCCATCCGCTCGATCGCCGCGCCGGTGCGCGACGGATCGGGTCGGGCGGTCGCGGCGGTCAACGTCAACGTGCACGCGGCCGAGACCGACCTCGAGACGCTCGTCGAGTCGCACCTGCCCCGGCTGCTGACCACGGCGAGCGAGATCAGCGCCGACTGGGTCCGCTGGGAGTCGCGTCCGCTGGCGGTGGTCTCGTGAGCGCACCGCGGCTGCTCGTCATCATCGCGAGCACCCGGCCCGGTCGGGTCGGCGAGCACGTGGGGCGGTGGGTGATCGAGCGTGCCCGTGCCGACGGGCGCTTCGAGGTGCGGGTCGCCGACCTCGCCGAGCTGGCGCTGCCCCTTCTCGACGAGCCCGCGCATCCGCGGCTGCGCGACTACCGCCACGACCACACACACCGCTGGAGCGCGGAGGTTGACGCCGCCGACGGCTTCGTCATCGTGATGCCCGAGTACAACCACAGCTTCACCGCGCCGCTCAAGAACGCCCTCGACTACCTGGTGCAGGAGTGGGACGGGAAGCCGGCCGGGCTCGTCAGCTATGGCGGGCTCTCCGGGGGCACACGCGCGGTGACGGCGCTGCAGCCCGTGCTGGCGAACCTCGGCATCCGGGGCGTGCACGCGAACGTGGAGATCGCGTGGGTGGCCGAGCACATCGCCGACGGCCGCTTCGACGCGACCGACCGCCACGAGCGCGCCCTGGAGGCGCAGCTCACCGAGCTCGCCGCCCTCCTCGAGTAGCCGCGTCCGCTCGCCCTCGCGCGCTCGCGCTGGCGCGTTTCGCCATGCCCACGTGGTTTCGCCATGCCGATCGGTGTGGCGAAACCACTTCAGCGTGGCGAAACCGGGGCGTAGGGGGTGAGGCGGGGCAGCCAGCAGCGGACATGGGTGCGGTACGCCACGAAGTCCGGGCCGAAGCGCGCCTCGAGGTCGTCCTCCTCGTGCGGACGCACGACGAGGTTCCATACCGCGGACCCCGCCACCGCGTAGAGCACGACGAGCCACGATCCCAGGAGGAGGCCCACTGCGGCGCCCTGGGTGATCCCGGCGAGCGCCATCGGGTTGCGGACCCAGCGGTAGGGGCCGGCGACGACGAGCCTCGTCGTCATCGCGGCCGGCAGCGGGGTGCCGTCGCCGAGCGCCGACATGGTGACGCCCGACCAGAGCCCCAGCGTGCTCGCGAGCGCGAGCACGACCGCGCCCACGATGCTCACCGCCGCCGCGATGGGGGAGGGAAGCGGTACCGCGAGCCCCCAGCGCTGCTCCAGCGCGCTGATGACGAGCGGGAGCACGACGAGGAAGAAGCCCCAGAACACCACGATCTGCCCGAGCGTCGCGAGCACGGGCGCGGCCCTGCCGCGCCCGGGGGCGGCGGGCCGGAAGCCGAACGGACCCTTCACCACCCACGCGGTCGGGATGCGGCCCCAGCGGACCGAGCACAGGGCGACCGCGGATCCGGCCGAGGCGGCGATCATCGCGACCACACCCCATCCGGCCTGCGTGGTGACCGTCGCGTAGACCGCGAGGGACACGGCGACGAGCAGCGTCCATCCGGTGGCGATGGGGGCCGCGGCGCGGACGCCCGCGGCGGCGAGAGCCGAGCCGACGACGAACAGGGGCACGTCGGCGAGCGCCATCAGCACCGGGTCGATCGACCCGAGCGTCGCGTCGCGCACGAACGGCACCGTGAACACGGCGACCCACCAGGCCGCGCCGGCGACGGCCTGCGCAGCGAAGTACAACCGACCGAGCTCCGCGGGCACGGCGATGCCGAGCGCGGTCGCGCGCACGCGCCACTCTCCGACCCGACTCCCCGCGTGCACCCGTCCCGTTCCGTCCCGACTGCTCCCATCCAAGCACGCCGGTGGGGCCCGCGGCCGGGGTGCCGTCGGTGGGTGACCGTCGAAAGGTACCGTCAGAGCGGCGATGCCCCGATATACGGCTCGTGATCGCTCTGACGGTACCTTTCGACGGCCATCGCGCCCTGCTCCGTCAGGTCGGCGGGCGATCCTCGGCCGGCGGCGGCCGGAATTCCGCGCGGGGCTCGGCGCCGGGCTCCTCTCGGGAGGGCAGCAGGAGCGTGACACTTCCCGGTGACCCGGGGTGGCGAGCGGACGCCCAGTACTCGCGGGCCTTGAGCGCACGGAGGGCGAACGCGTCGCGCGCCGAGGGGTTCGCAGCCGGGGCCTCCGCGCGCAGGGTGGCGACGGCGCCGTGGTTCTCGAAGGAGCGGTACTCGACCTCGAAGTCGGGGCCGATCTCGTCGGCGACCGCATGCGCGAGGTCGAGCCCGGTGTGGTCGAACTCGTGCAGCGAGAACCGGGCGTCCCACTCGAAACGCTCGGTCATCGCGGCGTAGTACGTCGACTCCCAGGCCGAGAGCCGCTCGATCAGCTCCGCGGTCAGCCCGGTCTCCTCGTAAGGGAAGGGGTCGCTGAACCAGATCACGGTGTCCGCATAGTCCGGGTAGATGCGCACGATCCGTGTGGCGTAGGGGAACGGCTCGTCGGCGGTGGCGGCGGTCGCGGTCATGCGGGCGACCGCATCCGGGCGCCCCGCCGTCCCCGGGCGAGCTCGTCGGCATTCATCCGCCCATCGTCTCCCGCGCGGCGAGACACGTCCAGGCGGAGGAACGCAGAAAGGTCGCGTGAGAGCGAACACGGCCGCATAGAGGGGCCATCGGCGCTCTCAGGCGACCTTTCGACGGTCCAATCCCGAGTGGGAGTCGCGGGGTGCCGTCCGCGGCGCCGTCAGCGGCGGTCGAAGCGGGCGCCCGCCGGGTTCGGGCCGAGCACGGTGAAGACGAGGACGATGATGCTGCCCACGATCGGCACCAGCGAGATGAGCACCCAGAATCCGCTGCGATCGGTGTCGTGGAGGCGGCGGATGAGGAGGGCGAGGCCCGGGATGATCGTCGCCAGTGCCCAGATGCCCCAGAGGACGAAGACGACGGAGGCGCCAGCGCCGGGCGTGGCGTAGCGGCCGTCCATCTGCAGGCCGTATCCGCCCAGGGCGAAGGCGAGCACGTTGAAGACGTTGTTGACGATCACGCTCACGAGGTACCACCACCAGTACTCGCTGCGGCTCGCGCGGCCGGAGAAGGTGGCGTACTTCTTCCAGAAGCGGGAGACCGCCTCGCCGATCGGCGCGCCGTAGTACGGGGCGTCGAGGGGGATCGCAGAGGTCTGGGGGGAGGTCACGGTCGGGTCCTTCCGTCGATCGGCTCGTCGTGCCGAAGCTCGAGGACATGATCCGACGCAGGCCCCCGCGTCCGACTGTAGCGACGCGGGGGCTCCGTGTCAGGCACCCCAGAAGGGGGGATCAGCCGGCCGGCGTCGTGCCGGAGTCGCCCGCCCCGCCGTCCGTGCCGGTGCCGGTGCCGTCGGTGCCCGTCCCGCCGTCCGTGCCGGTCCCGCCGTCCGTCCCGGTGCCATCACCGCTGCCGTCCCCGCTCCCCGCGCCCGTGGCCTCGCCGAACACCTTCGCGATGAACTCCGTGAAGGCGTTCGCATCGTCGAGCGGCCCGGTGTACGCGGTGCTGTCGACGACCACGAGCGGCGCGGTCGAGAGCGCCGTCACGTCGGAGCCGGGGATCGACGCACGGGCGCGGTCGGTCGCATCCTTCACCCAGTCGTCGAACTCGTTGCCGCGGATGCACGAGGCGACCTTGTCGTCCTTCACCCCGGCGCCCTGCGCGAGGGTGACGAGGTCGTCGTTGGTGAGTCCGCCTTCCGGGAGGGTCGGCTGCGCCTTGATCAGCGCGTTGTGCACGGCGAGCCCGGAGTCGGGCGCGTAGTTCGCCGTGCAGGCCATCGCGTTCGCGGCGCGGGTCGAGTACGTGGAGTCGCTGCCATCGCCGTCGAGGGCGACGGGATGGATCTCGAGGGTCGCGTATCCGGGCGTCACGTAGCTCTGCAGTGAAGCGCCGTCGGTGGTCTCGAAGGTGGCCGTGTCGGCGCTGGCGTAGTCGACGTACTCGCGCACGGCGAGCACCTTCGACGTGTCGGCCGAGCTCGCGGTGGGCTGGCCTCCGGGCTGGATCGCCGCGGTCCGCGCCGCGGTGGTCGACGTGCCGTCGCCCGAGAACAGCAGCCCGTCGCTGAGCATGTTGAGCGGCCCGGTGAAGCTCGCCCGGATCGAGTTGTAGATGACGAGCCCGGTCACGGCGAGAACGGCGACGCCGACGACGACGAGGCTCGAGCGCACGATCACACGCGTGCGGCGGCGGCGGCGGGCCTCCTCCTCGCGGTGCAGGCGAGCGAACTCGCGCTGCAGCGCCTGGCGCTCCTTCTTGGGCAGGCCCTCGAGCGCCTCCCTCTCGGCCGCTCTCGTCTTCGCCGACGCCATCGGTCCCGCCTTCCGCCTCACGCGTTGCGCCCACGAGCGTGCGCGACGACCGCACGCTAGGGACCGTGCCTTGCCGCACCCTATGCGGATGCTGTGCTCACGCCGAGTGCATCCGGCACGCGAGAGCGACTGTTCAGCTCACTCGGCCGGCGCGAGGAGGGTGCGCAGCTCGGAGATGAGCCCGTCGCGGACGGTGATGACGTCGAGGCCGCGCGCCACCGGCGCGCCCTCGGGCCCGAACGCCCACGGCAGGGCGCCGGTGTCGAGGTCGGCGTAGGGGATGCCGTCGGCCGCGAACATGAAGTCGGTCGGCGCCCCGTCGAGGAGGTTGGCGGCCTTCGCCTCCACGGCATCGCGCCCGGTCACGGTCTCCTCCGGGTCGATGAACACGACGTCCTCTGTGTAGATGCGGTCGATCGCGGCGCGACGGGAGGCCGCGTCGCGGTTGCCGAACACCTCCATGAGGTTGGCGTCGAGGAGCTCGTGGACGGTCAGCATGGTGCTCCCTCTGGTCGGGCCGGTGCGGATGCGCGGCCGCTCGGCTCGATCCTAGGTGCGGCGACCGACACGGAGGTAGAGGTGGGGGAGGCCGTGGGCGTCGCGCCTCAGAGGGAGTGCGCCAGCAGCTCCAGTCCCACCACGGCGACTCCGAGCACCACCTCGAGCAGGAGCACGATGAGGCGCTGCCACCAGGCCAGCTTCACGCGTCGCACGGCCAGCCATCCGATCGCCGCGAGAGAGACGATCAGCGCGATCGTCGATGCGCGGAGCGAGGCCTCGACGGTCCAGCGCTCGGTCTGCGCGAACAGCAGGAACACCATGGGCAGGACGAGGGTGGCGAGTGCCCCGAACGAGACGGCGAACATCTGCTGCGCCTCCGAGCGGGTGGGCAGCACCTGATGCACCGCGATGTGCGCGATCACGTCGGCCGCGAAGACGGCCAGCACGGCGCCGCCGACGGTGACGATCAGGGTCAGCGCGGCTTCGCCGGCCTCGAGCTCCGAGGCGTGCGACGCGAGCGCCAGCACCACCGCGAGAGCGGTGAACGTGATGTAGATGCGCTCCTTGAGCCGGTCGGCGCGCTGCTCTCCGGTGAGGCCGTCGCCCGGCTCTCCGTCGGCGCTGCGCCGCACGCTGGCGAGGGGGCCGCCTCCGCGCCGGCGTCCTCGGCCGCGTCCTCGCCCCCGCCCACCCGCCGGGAGATCGTCCCCGTCGTCCGGTGTCCCGACCATCCCGTCCTCGCCGCTCACAGCCGAAAGCCTACGGCTGTCACATGCCCGAAACGCGACGCCACATTCCCGAAACGCGGCGCGGATACGGTGGCGGGCGAGGGAGGACGGATGAAGGTCATCATCGTCGGAGCGGGCATCGGCGGCACGAGCGCCGCCATCGCGTTGCAGCAGCAGGGGCACGAGGTCGTCGTCTACGACCGGATGCGGGAGAACCGCCCGGTGGGCGCGGCGCTGTCGTTGTGGGCCAACGGGGTGAAGGTGCTCAACTGGCTGGGGCTGGCCGATGAGGTCGCCGCGCTCGGGGGCCGGATGGACGACATGGCCTACCTCGACGGGATCACCGGCGACACGATGTGCCGCTTCAGCCTCGAGCCGGTCACCGCGCAGACGGGCCAGCGCGCGTATCCGGTGGTGCGCGCCGACCTCCAGGCGCTCCTGATGGAGACCGTCGGCCTCGATCGCATCCACCTCGGCAGGCGCGTGGTCGACGTGCGGCAGGACGCCGCCTCGGCGACGGTGGTCTTCGACGACGGCTCGAGCGACACCGGCGACCTCGTGATCGGAGCGGACGGCGCGCGGTCGATCGTCCGCGAGCACGTCACCGATGCGGCCGGCGGCGGCCCGCGGATCGAGCGCCGCTACTCGGGCTACACGAACTTCAACGGCCTGGTGCCCGCCGATCCGGCGATCGGACCCGCCGACCAGTGGACCACCTACGTCGCCGACGGCAAGCGCTGCGCGGTGATGCCGGTGGCCGACGACCGCTTCTACTTCTTCGTCGACGTGCCCCAGCCGTCGGGCACCCCGTACGACCCGGCCGACGGGATCGCGCCCCTCGAGGAGGCGTTCGGCGGATGGGCGCCCGGCGTGCGGGCGCTGCTCGACGCGATCGACCCCGCCACCTCCTTCAACCGCGTCGAGATCTGGGACATCGATCCGTTCGACACCTGGGTGCGCGGACGCGTCGCCCTGCTCGGCGACGCCGCCCACAACACCGCACCCGACATCGGGCAGGGCGCCTGCTCCGCACTCGAGGACTCCTTCGCGCTCGCGATCTCGATCGCGACCCACACCCAGGGCGTCGAGGATGCGCTCCGCCGCTACGAGCGCATCCGTACCGAGCGGGCGGCCGACCTGGTGCTCCGAGCGCGGGCCCGCGCGCACGAGACGCACGCGTTCGACCCGGACCTGACCCAGGCCTGGTACGACGGCCTGCGAACCGAGGACGGCTCCGCGATCATCCGCGGCATCGTCGGCAACACGGTCGACAGCCCGATCAACCTCGGCGCCGGGATCCTCTGACGCCGGCCGGGAATCCTCTGAGCGAAGTGCGCTCCGACATAAGGCGAGGTATCCTCGTTTCAGGTCGGAGTGAGGAGTCTCGTCGTGGCGAGAGCACGAACGATCGCCCTGTCCGCCATCGCTGCGCTGGCAGTGGTGGCCATCGCCGGGGGTGCGGCGTGGTGGTTGAGCACGCCCGCATCTGTGTCGGCCGCGTCGACCGAGGCAGCGGCAGGAGCCGCGCCTGCACAGATGCCGCGGTCGGTCGACCACGGTTCCCGCGATGCGGCGTGGCCGCCGCTGCACTCGTATCCGCGAGCCGACGATCCGAGCGACGACTCGATCGTCATCCCCGCATCCTGGTCGGCGGAAGACCAGCGGCACGCGCAGGAGTGGCTGACCGCGCAGCGGTTCACCAACGACTGCCTTGTCGCTCACGGCGGCAGCTACTTCTATCGCGCGTTCTGGCTCTTCCCGGGTCCGTCATCGCGTCAAGAGGTCTTCGACGACGACGGACAACCGCGGCTGAACGAGGCGGGTGATCCCGTGCCACCGCCGGACTGGTCGACGCACATGACCCAGCCGTTCGCGCTCCGCTCGCAGACCTCGCTGGCCTGCTGGAACCAGGCTCTCGTCGTCGTAGGGCAGGCTCCGGTCGGGTCCACGGAGGTCCCGCCTCCGGCACCCAGGTTCGAGGCGAGCGACTTCGCCGATCCTGCGACGCTGGACATGCCCGCCGACTGGGACGCCGAACGCCAGCAGTCGGCGCGCGACGAGTGGACGGTGGAGCTCGGGGTGCGCGACTGCATGGCCGCTGCCGGATACCCCACCTACGGCGACGATCCGCGGTGGCTCGTGCCGGAGGATCGAGCCTCCCGTGTCACCGACTGGTTGATGTCCTTCCCGCCCGCCGAGCAGCCCGCGATCCGCACGCTGTTGAACGGCGACCTCGACCATGCCGCCTGGTACGACAGCTGCATGGGGCAGGTGTCGACCGCGCTGGGAATCGACCTCCACTGATGCCCGCGACCACCGCCGCATCCGCGTAGCCTTGTCGCGATGAGACGCGTCGACAGCACCCCCCGACCCGACTGGCGGGCGCGATGCGACGCCGTGGGCTTCAGCTTCTACGACATGGAGTCGGAGGGCGGTCGCCCGTACTGGAACGAGTCGGCGGCCTACACGTTCACCATGCGCGAGGTCGAGCAGCTCGAGTCGAGCACGAAGGAGATCTTCGACCGCTGCATGGAGGCGGTCGAGCACGTCGTACGGCAGGGCCGGTACGCCGAGTTCGGCATCCCGACCGATCTCCACGAGCTCGTCGGGCGGAGCTGGGACGAGGACGACCCGACCGTCTACGGTCGCTTCGATCTCGCCTACGACGGCGACGCCTCGCATCCGCCGAAGCTGCTCGAGTTCAACGCCGACACCCCCACATCGCTGGTCGAGACCGCGGCGGCGCAGTGGCAGTGGCTCGAGGAGGTGCGCCCCGGCGGCGACCAGTTCAACAGCCTGCACGAGCAGCTCGTCGAGCAGTGGGAGCACGTGCGCAGCGCGCGCTGGGGCCTCGCGCCCGGGGCGCGGCTGCATCTCGCCTCGCTGCATGACTCCGGCGACGGCGAGCTCATCGTCGAGGACTTCGACACCGTCGCCTACATGGCCGAGACGGCGAGGCTGGCGGGGTTCGACCCGAAGCTCGTGTTCATGGAGGACGTCCTCTTCTCGATGGACACCGCCCGCTTCGTCGACGCCGACGACGAGCCGATCTCCCACATCTTCAAGCTCTACCCGTGGGAGTGGATGGTGCGCGAGCAGTTCGCCGCCTTCCTCCGCGACACCCGCGGCTCCACGCAGTGGATCGAGCCGCTGTGGAAGCTGCTCCTCAGCAACAAGCAACTGCTCGTCGTGCTCTGGGAGCTCTTCCCCGGGCACCCGAACCTGCTGCCCGCCTATGAGACGCCGGATGCGCTCCGCGGCATCCCCCACGTCCGCAAGCCGCGTCTGGGTCGCGAGGGCGCCAACGTGACGCTGTTCGACGGCAGCGGCCACGTCATCGCCGAGCAGCCGGGCGACTACGGTGAGGAGGGGTTCGTGTACCAACAGCGCGCGGTGTTCGCTCCCATCCCCGGCAAGACCGCGGTGGTCGGCAGCTGGATCGTCGGCGAGGAGCCGGCGGGCATCGACATCCGCGAGACCAGCGGGCCGATCACCGGCGACCTCGCCGAGTTCGTGCCCCACTACATCGAGGAGACGACCCGATGAGGCCCCGCCCCCAGTCAGGTCCGCAGCTGTCCGGCATCGCACGGCTCACCCGGCCGAGCGTGGCGAAGGGCGCCGCCGTCTTCTCGATCGCCGGAGCGGTGTTCGCCCTCTCGGGCTGCGCCCCTCAAGACGAGGGCACCGTGCTCGAGGGCGCCGACGGGCAGAAGTACGTCGTCCCCGACAACGCCGAGCGGCCGATGTACGACTCCAAGGAGGACTGCATCGCCGACGTGTCGGCGCAGATCCAGCAGCTCCAGTCGCAGGGCCAGACGATCACCGACACCCCCGAGAGCCTGTGCGAGCAGAGCTCGAACTACCCCAACTCGCACTACTCGCATCCGTGGCTCGGGCCCATCCTCTTCGCGGGCACCCGCTGGAACTCGCCCTCCGTGGCGGGCTGGTCGCCCGTGCAGAACGGCAACTTCGCCGCGAGCGGCTCGAACCTGCAGTCGGATGTCGTGTCGCCCGCGCCCGCCGGGTCGAAGGTCGGCGACCGCGCCCCGCTGAAGGGCGGCTTCGGCTCCTCGGGCAAGGGAGGCTTCGCCTCCGGCAAGTCCGGCTCCACCGGCGGCTGAGTCCCGCGCCCTCGGGGCGGGCGGAGGTGCGGAAGGTAGGCTCGGACGCATGCCCACGTCGTTCTCCGTCGCCCAGGAGCGCAAGCTCGTCACCGAACTCCCCGGCCCCAAGTCGCGGGAGCTGCACGCCCGCCGTCGGGCGGCCGTGAGCCGAGGGGCGGGCACGCTCGCCGACATCTACATGGACCACGGCTCGGGCGCGATCCTCGTCGACGTCGACGGCAATCAGATCATCGACCTCGGCTGTGGCATCGGCGTCACCACCATCGGGCACGCCAACGCGGAGGTGGCGGCGGCCGCCGCCGAGCAGGCCAACAAGCTCACGCACACGCTGTTCACGGTCACGCCGTACGAGAACTACGTGAAGGTCGCCGAGAAGCTCGCCGAGATCACTCCCGGCGACTTCGAGAAGCACTCCATCCTCGTGAACTCGGGTGCCGAGGCCGTCGAGAACGCGGTGAAGATCGCCCGCCGCTACACCGGCCGTCGCGCGATCGCGGCGCTCGACCACGCGTTCCACGGCCGCACCAACCTCACCATGGCGATGACGTACCGCCCCTGGCCCGAGCGCGCCGGGATGGGTCCGTTCCCCGGCGACATCTTCAGCGTCCCCACCTCGTACCCGTTCCGCGACCCCGAGGGCATGACCGGTGTCGAGGCGGCGGAGCGCACCATCGACTACATCCGCACCCACATCGGCGCGACCGAGCTGGCCGCGCTGTTCGTCGAGCCCATCCAGGGCGACGGCGGCATCGTCATCCCGGCCGAGGGGTACTTCGAGACGCTCGCCGACTTCTGCCGCGAGAACGGCATCGTCTTCGTCGCCGACGAGATCCAGGCCGGCATCGCCCGCTCGGGCGCCTGGTACTCGATCGAGCACACCGGCGCCATCCCCGACCTCGTCACCACGGCGAAGGGCATCGCCGGCGGCTTCCCCCTCGCGGCGGTCACGGGCCGTGCCGAGATCATGGATGCGGTCCAGCCCGGCGGCATCGGCGGCACCTTCGGCGGCAACCCGGTCTCCACGGCGGCGGCGCTGAAGGTGTTCGAGATCATCGAGCGCGACGACCTCATCGCCGAGGCGAAGCGCGTCGAGCGCGCGTTCCAGGCGCGGATCGGCGACTGGGCGTCGAAGTACTCCGTCATCGGCGAGGTCCGCGGACGCGGGGCCATGTTCGGCGCCGAGGTCGTCCTGCCCGGCACCACCAAGCCGAACCCCGAGGGGCTGAAGGCGATCATCGACCACGCCGCGGCGAACGGCGTGATCGTGCTCGATGCGGGCAGCTGGGACAGCGTGCTCCGCTTCCTGCCGAGCGTCGTCATCTCCGAGGAGCTCATCGACGACGCCGCCACGGTCATCGAGCAGAAGCTCGCCGAGCTCAGCGCCTGAGCGGGCGCAACCGCTCTTCGGCGACGGGGAGCGGCAGCGTGTAGTAGATCTGGGGCGCCCCGACGGCGCCCCAGTCGTCCTCTTAACGCGGATCTCGGTCGGACGCACCTCCGCGATCCGAACCCGCAGCCACTCGCCGCTCTCGAGGAGCAGCTCGTACGGGTCAGCGAGGTAGGAGAGGCCGAGCGCCTCGAGCGTCTCCTCGGCAATCAGCCAGTCGACGACGCCGGTGCGCTCGCGACCGAGGAGGTCGATGACGACGAAGCCGTCGTCGCGCGGCTCGATCCATCCGAGGATCTCCCCGTCCGTCCCCCGCCTGTGCTCGATCCGCTCGCTGCTCATCGCACGAGGCTACCGCGGCGACCGGGCGGCGGCCCGGACGGGCGGGTTGGTGCGGGTTGCGTCCCCTGACCGCGTGATGGGGCCGCTCACGGCCCCGCCGCGACGCGATGCGGGCGCAACCCGCGTCACTCGCGTCCCGAGGCTGTGGCGGGGCGACCGCGCGGCGCGGTGGCAGACGGTGTCGGGGACCGGCTGCGGCAGCGGCCCGGACGGGCGGGTCGGTGCGGGTTGCGCCCCCGGAGCGCGTGATGGAGCCGCCCACGGCCCCGCCGCGATGCGGAGCGGGCGCAACCCGCATCACTCGCGCCCCGAGGCTGTGGTGGTACGTCCGCGCGGCAGGGGCGGACGGCGGCGCCGGCAGCCGCCCGTCACACGGGTGGTGCGGGTTGCGCCGCCTGAGCGCGGGCTGGAGTCCCTCACGGCCCCGCCGGGACGCGGAGCGGGCGCAACCCGCAACCACCGGGTGGGCCCGCGGCGGCGGATGCCCGGGGCCGGGCGGACGCGGAGCGTGGCCACGGGCGGTGGGTTGGGGGAGGGTGGGCTCATGGCCTCCTCCCGCGACATCCTGCTCGACGCGTTCTCCCGCATCCGCGACACCGTCCACTCGGCGGTGCGCGAGCTCGACGAGGAGACGCTCGCGACGAAGCCCGACGACGGCGGCAACTCGATCGCCTGGCTCGTCTGGCACCTCACCCGCGTGCAGGACGACCACATCGCCGACGCGTCGGGCGGCGACCAGGTGTGGCTCGCCGACGGCTGGGCCGACCGCTTCGGGCTGCCCTTCGACGACCTCGACACCGGATACGGGCACAGTGGCGACGAGGTGGCGCAGGTTCGCGGGGTGTCGGCCGACCAGCTCGCCGGCTATCACGACGCCGTCGCCGCGCGGACGGCCCAGTACCTCGCCACCCTCGACGACGCCGCCTCGATCGCGTGGTCGACGAGGACTGGGATCCGCCGGTCACCCTCGCCGTGCGGCTCGTGAGCGTCGTCAACGACGACACGCAGCACGCCGGTCAGGCGAGCTTCGTGCGCGGCCTGCTCTCCCGCCGAGCCTGAGCCGCACCCGTTCCATGCGCTTCTCGCGCCCGATCTGACCTCTCGCGCGCCCAATGGGGCAGCGAGACGCCAAAGAGGCTGCGAGAGCGCGGGGAGGGCCGGGCGGACTACTGCGCGCCCGTGCCGGGGCCGCCGATGGTGCCGCCGACGCCCGTGCCCGTGTCGCCGGGGCCGGGCTCCGTTCCCCCGCCGGGAGCCTGCACGCCGCCGTTGCCCGTACCCGGCGTGACCGTGCTGGGGGTGGGCGACGGGGCCGGGGTGGGAGTGGACGTCGACTTCTCGTCGTCGTCGCCCCCGCGCGACGAGGACCCGTACACGAGCGAGTCGTCGGGGTCGGGGAACTCCCCGCCGCCGAGCACCTCGTCGTTGGCGGTCATGACGGCGTTCCACATCCGGTGCCTGACGGTGTAGCCGTAGTACCCGTTGGGGTCGATGTCCTCCATCGACGTGTCGCCGTTCACGTTGCCGACCCAGACGGCCGTGGCGGCCTTGGTCGAGGCGCCGACCATCCAGGTGTCCTTCTCGTTGTCGGTCGTGCCGGTCTTGCCGATGTGGGTGATGCCGTCGCGGGGGTTCGACTGCGTGGCCGTGCCGCTCTGGATCGGGCCGAGCATGGCGTACGCCAGCGTCGAGGCGATGTTCTGCGGGATGGCCTGGTGGCAGTCGGCCCCGGGCGGCGTGAGCTCGGCGCCGGTGCCGTCGACGATGCGGTCGATGGCGACGGGGCTGCAGTACATGCCGTTGGCGGCGATGCCGGCGTAGGCGGCGGCCATGGTGAGCGGGGCCACCTCGTTGGTGCCGAGCACGGACGACGGGAGCGTGTTGAGGTCGTCGCCGTCGGCGCGGTGCACGCCGAGCGACTCGGCGAATCCGCGGATCTCGCAGAGGTCCATCTCCTGCGCCATCGCGACGAACGCGTTGTTCACCGAGTTGGTGAGGGCGTTCTGCACCGACATCGTGCCTGGGCTCGAGCTGCCGTCGTTGGCGGGCCGCCACGGTCCGCCGTTCGAGCCGCACGAGTCCTTGAACGTCGACATGTCCCAGGTCTTCTCGTTGCCGCTCACGCGGTCGCTCAGGGTGTGGCCCTGCTCGAGCCACTCGCCGAGCGCGAACACCTTGTAGGTCGAGCCGACCTGGAAGCCGCTCGATCCGCCGAAGCCCTGGTCGGTGTTGTAGTTCACGGCGGTGGTACCGGGGCCGGCGGCTTCGGGATCCTCGTCGAAGTTCGTGTTCTGCGCCATGGCGAGGATGCGTCCGGTGCCGGGCTCGACCGTCACGATGGTGGAGCCGAGGTCGATGTCCTCGTAGCTCGCCGGGACGAACTCCTTCATCGTCTCGTTGGCGTTCGCCTGCAGCTGCTCGTTGAGCGTGGTGTAGATCTGGTACCCGCCGGTCTTGAAGTTCTGCCAGCGCTGCTCGCTCGAGTCGCCGAACGACGGGTCGTTCTTGATGATCCAGGTGATGTAGTCGCAGAAGTAGGCGGCGCCGTTCACGGCCGCCTGGCATCCGGTGGTCGGCTCGGTGATGTTCGGGGTCACCGGGGTGGCGACGGCCTCATCGTGCTGCTGCTGCGTGATCGCGTGCTGCTTGAGCATCGACGCGAGCACGTCCTTGTCGCGGCGTGCCTGGTTGTCGGCGATGTTGTCGGGGTTGTCGATGCGCAGGCCGTTGGGCTCGTTGACGGTCGCGGCGAGGCTGGCGGCCTGGGCGAGCGTGAGGTCCTTCGCACTGACCCCGAAGTAGTACTCGGCCGCGGCCTCGATGCCGTAGACGGTGCCGCCGAAGTTGGCGATGTTGAGGTACCCGAGCAGGATGTCGTCCTTCGAGTACTCCTTCTCGAGCCCGATCGCGAGGCGCATCTCCTTGAGCTTGCGCTCGACCGACTCGGTGGTGGCCTGCTGGTACGCCGCCTCGCGCGCCGATTCGTCGTCGAGCGACTCGGCCTGCTGCACGAGGATGTTGCGCACGTACTGCATGGTGATGGTGGAGGCGCCGCTCTCGACGCCGCCGGAGGACAGGTTGCCGATGAGGGCGCGCATGGTGGAGGCGATGTCGACGCCGTCGTGCTCGTAGAACCGCGGATCCTCGGTGGAGACGATCGCGTCCTTCACGAACGGGGAGATGTCGTCCCAGCCGACCTCGACGCGGTTCTGATCGAAGACGGTCGCGAGCAGTGTGTTGGAGCCGTCGGCGTTCGTGGAGTAGATCTCGCTCTTCTGGGCCAGGTTCGACGGC
The DNA here is from genome assembly GCF_042699995.1 of Cnuibacter sp. UC19_7. Classification (GTDB taxonomy): domain Bacteria; phylum Actinomycetota; class Actinomycetes; order Actinomycetales; family Microbacteriaceae; genus Cnuibacter. Next base: position 1,635,442 of record NZ_CP170560.1, on the reverse strand, counting down.
TTGATGTACTCGGGGATGGAGTTGAACGTGTCGTTCGCGCCCGTCGCGGTCATGTTCGTCAGGGCGATGGCGGGCGTGGCGAAGGCCGTGACGAGGACCGCGGCGACCACGCCGAGGCCCAGCATGGTGGCGATGGTGCGGGCGGGGCGGCGGCCCTCTCCCGCGGCCCGGTCGATCGTCTCCTCGACGAGCTCCGCCGAGCGTTCGGCGGCACGGGTGAAGCGGGAGGATCGTTCGGGCATATGGCCCAGAGTACTTGCACTCGAGCCGGATTCCCTGATAGGGCGCTGGTCTCGAGCCGTCCGGCGACTGAGAGGGTCGGGCGGCGCGGGGCCGTCAGCGTTCGAAGCGGGCGGGCCCGTCGGTCAGCGAATGGCGGATGCGCGCATGCATCTCGTCGCTCATCTCCGGCAGCGCGTCGAGCGCGAACCAGGCCGCCTCTGTGTTCTCGCCGTCGGCCGGATGGGGGTGTCCGCTGACGTAGCGCATCCGGAAGGCGATGTCGAGGTACTGCGACTGATCGCCGTTGGGGTAGGTGATCATGGGGATGCTGTGGACCCAGGTGAGCGACTCGGCCTCGGCCACGATCCCCGCCTCCTCGAGCGTCTCGCGCTCGGCGGCGACGGCGGGCTCCTCGCCCGGGTCGATGATTCCCGTGACGGGGGTCCAGGCGCCGGTGTCGGCGCGCTTCACGAGCAGGACGTCGCCGTCGCGCACGACCACCGCGGTCACGCCCGACAGCCAGAGCGGAGCGTGGCCGATCTTCTCGCGCAGCTCGAGGACGAAGTCGGGGGTCGGCATGCCCCGAGCCTACCGAGCACCGCGCCTACCGAGCACCGCGCCTACCGAGCACGGCGCCGACCGAGCACGGCGCCGACCGAGCATGGCGCAGAACGCCGATCGGCGCCGCCCCGCGAGGGGACGGCGCCGATCGAGGCGTCGGTGACGCGCTGGAGTCTACGCCTGGACGTCTCCGCGCCAGGCGCCCGTCTCGGTGCCGCGCTTCTCGATGAACTCCTTGAAGTTGTCGAGGTCCTTCTTCACGGCGTGCTTGCCCGCACCGACGAGGGCGCCGGCCTTCTCGAGCAGTCCCTCGGGCTCCCAGTCGATCTGCACGGTGACGCGCGTCTGGGTGTCGCTCAGCTTGTGGAAGGTGACGACGCCGGCGTGCTCGGTGTCACCGCCGGTGCTCGTCCAGGCGACGCGCTCGTCGGGGTGCTGCTCGGTGATGACCGCGTCGAACTCGCGCTCGGCGCCGCCGACCTTCACCTTCCAGTGCGTGTGGGTGTCGTCGCTCTGCGTGATCGACTCGACCTCCTCGAGGAACTGGGGGAACGACTCGAACTGCGTCCACTGGTCGTACGCGGTGGTGACGGGGACGTCCACGTCGACGGTCTCGATGATCTGTGCCATGGGGTGTTCTCCTTCTGTTCGGACGGGGGAGGGGAAAGGGTTCAGGGGGTGGGCATGCCGCCGTTGACCTGCAGCGTCTCGCCGCTGACGAAGCTCGACTCCGCCGACGCGAGGAAGACGTAGGCGGGCGCCAGCTCGGCGGGCTGCCCGGCGCGTCCGAGCGGCGTCGACTTCCCGAACTGCTCGATCTTCTCGGGGGGCTGACCGTGCGAGACCTGGAGGACCGTCCACACCGGCCCCGGCGCGACCGCGTTGACGCGGATGCCCTTCGGCGCCAGCTGCTGTGCCAGACCCTTCGTGAAGGCGTTGATCGCCGCCTTCGTGGTGGCGTAGTCGAGCAGGATGGGCGACGGGTTGTAGGCCTGCACCGAGGTGGTGTTGATGATGGTCGATCCCGGACCCAGGTGGGGGAGGGCGGCCTTCGTGATCCAGAACATCGCGTAGACGTTGGTCTTCAGCGTGTCGTCGAACTGCTCGTCGCTGAGGTCCTCGAGGTTCTCGACGTAGATCTGCCGACCGGCGTTGTTGACGAGGAGGTCGAGACCGCCAAGGCCGTCCGCCGCTCGCGCGACGAGCTCGCGTGCGAACACCGGGTCGCTGATGTCGCCGGGGAGGGGCAGAGCGGTACGGCCGGCATCCTGGATGAGACCGGCGATCCGGGCGGCGTCCTGCTCCTCGGAGGGGAGGTAGGAGATCGCGACGTCGGCGCCCTCACGGGCGAAGGCGATCGCGGTGGCGGCGCCGATCCCCGAGTCGCCGCCGGTCACGAGCGCCTTGCGTCCTTCGAGCCGTCCGCTTCCGCGGTAGGTGTTCTCCCCGAGATCGGGCACGGGCTGGAGCTTCGACTCGAGACCGGGCTCGGCCTGCTCCTGGTCGGGCGGCGTGATCGACGGGTACCGGCTGACCGGGTCGTCGAAGGTGTACTGGTCGGTGCTCATGATGTCTCCTCAGCCTGACACTGCTTCGCTCACAGCGGTCGGGGCGTCATACTCTTTGCCAGGAATGGCGTTCAGGGCGTCGAGCACGGCGTCGTCGGCGCCCGAGTCCTTGGCTCGCTGGACGATGTCGTCCTTCGACGCGGGGTAGTCGATCCCGCCCAGGAACTTCTGGATCTGGATGGGGTTGGGGGTGTCGGCCATGACGGCCTCCTTTCCTCGGGGTGGTGGGGTGGTCAGGGGTCGCTCGCGAAGACCAGCTCGAAGAGGTCGACCGGACGCTCGGGGAGGGTGGTCGGCGCTTCGAGATGCACCGCTCCGCTCGGAAGCAGTCCGGCTCCACCGTGCCGGTCCATGACGCGCCACTCCGCGGCGACGTCCTCTCCCGAGTGCAGAAGCGGCGCGGTGCGCCAGAACTCGAACGCTCCCGCCTCGGCCAGCGCGGCCCGTCCGTAGAGCACGCATCCGCCGACCCAGGCGACGTGGTAGGCCTGCCATCCGTTCGGCGGCATCTCCATGTCACGAGCCAGATGCACGAGGTTGGCGGCGTTGTGGAGCGGGAGCCGGCTCATCTGCGGTCCGCCGGGCCGCATCCTCTCCGGCTCGACCGCGCCGTGCCAGGGCTCGTAGCCGCGGCGTTGCTCGGGTCGCTCGTCGTCGAGGTAGGACAGGCCCTGAGGCGCCAGGCCCACGAATCCGCAGCCGAGCGTCTCGATGGCGTCGTGCATCCGCTGAAGCGAGCCGGGCTCGAGCCAGATGTCGTCGTCGAGGAAGAGGACGTGCGGAGCGCTCGACTGCTCGAACAGGAACTGCCGATGCTCGGCGATCCCACGGCGGGGGAGATGGGCCAGCTGCATGACCTCGCGTCCCTGGGCCTCCAGCACCCGCACCATCGCCTGCACGCTCGGGGAGGTGCGCGATGCCGCATCGTCGGACTGATCGCTGAGCACCACGCGGAAGGACGGCGAGTCCTGGGCGGCGAGCCCGGCCAGGGTCACGGCGAGCTCGGCGATGCGGCCGGTCGTGGGGATGAGCACGTCGATGCGCGGGGGGACGGCCTGCCCCGTCCTCGCCCACTCGGCGGCCTGGCGGCGCGCGCCGATCACGGCTTCCCCTCGACCTCGTGGCCGACGCGGGCGACGATCCGCTTCACCATCCCGGACGTGGACCGATCAGGCAGGTAGTCGAGGATGCGCACCTCGCCGCCGTAGGAACGGACCGTCTCGGTCTCGGTGAGCATCTCGGGGGTGTAGTCGCCGCCCTTGGCGTACACGTCGGGTCGCAGCGTGTCGAGGAGGTCGCGGGGGGTGTCGGCCGAGAACACGGTCACGTAGTCGACGCAGTCGAGGGCGCCCAGCACGGCGGCCCGGTCGGCGAGCGGATTGAGCGGCCGGTCCGGGCCCTTGAGTCGGCGCACCGACTCGTCGTCGTTGAGGGCGACCACGAGCACGTCGCCGAGCGCCTTCGCCTGCCGGAGATGGGTGGTGTGGCCGCGGTGGATGACATCGAAGCATCCGTTGGTGAAGACGATCCGCCTGCCGTGGTCCCGGTCGCGGCGGAGGCTCGCGGCGAGGTCGTCGCCGGTGAGCATCCGCCGCTCGTCGTCGCCGACCGCGGCGAGCAGGTCGTCCGCGGTGCAGACGGACGTGCCGGGGCGGCGCACCACGACGTCAGCCGCGGCCTGCGCGAGATCGGCGGCGACGGTGAGCGCGGCGCCGGTCGCGAGGGCGGCGGCGAGGGCGGCGGTGAACGTGTCGCCGGCGCCCGAGGCCTGGTTCTCGCGCACCGGATGCGCGGACGTCCGGCTCTCCGGCCCGTCGGGGCCGATGACCACGGTCCCGTCCCGGTCGAGCGTCACGACGGCGGCGCGCGCTCCGGAGATCGTGAGCACGGCACCCCAGCGCTCCTCCGCGGCGGCGGGCCGGTCGCCATCGAGGCGCTCGCCGAGCAGCAGCGCCGTCTCTCCGGCGTTCGGCGTGATCACGTCGGGGCGCGTCGGACGCCAGCGCGCCGGGTCGTGCGCGTCGACGACGAGCAGCGGCAGACGCTCGCGCCCGGCCGCCAGCGCGGCCAGCGCGGCGTCCCCGAGCAGACCGTTGCCGTAGTCGCACACCACCACGGCGTCGGCGCCGTCGAGGTGGCCGAGCAGGGCGTCGAGGGGGAGCCTCGCGTCGCCGAGGCGGTCGACCCGCACCAGGATCTGCTCGGCTCCGACCACGCGGGTCTTCGAGGTGGTGCACGCACCCGGTCGCTGTTCGACCCCGCCGATGTCGACGCCTGCCGAATCGAGCGACGCGAGCAACGTGCGCCCCTCCTCGTCGTCGCCCACCGCCGACACCAGCCGCACCCGAGCGCCGAGCGCGGCGAGGTTCGCCGCCGTGTTGGCCGCGCCGCCGGGGCAGTCGACGACCGTGTCGGCCTCGACCACGGGGACGGGCGCCTCACGCGACATCCGCTGGGCCGGACCGCTCCACCACCGGTCGAGGATGACGTCGCCGAGCACGACGATCCGCGGCGCCTCCGTGCGGAGGCGCGCGATCAGCTCGATGAGGTCGGTCCGGCCGATCATGGGGCCGCCTCGATGTGCACGACCTTCGTCAGCGTCATCTCGTCGAGCAGGCCCGGCCCGTATCCGAACCCCGAGCCGCTCGCGCGACGCGGTTCCGCTGAGCCGCCGGGCGCGCCGCCGAAGACCGCGTTGACCTTCACGGTGCCGACCTCGAGGGTGGCCACGGCGCGCTGGATGTGGTCGAGGTCCTTCGAGAGCACGGTCGCCGCCAGCCCGTAGCGGTCGTGGGCGGCGAGCTCGAGGGCCTCGTCGAAGTCGCGGACGATCTGCACCGGGGCGATGGGGCCGAACGTCTCCTCGCGCATGATCGTCATCGAGGGGCGGCATCCGACGAGCACGGTGGCGGGGTACCAGCTCCCCGGCCCGTCCGGGACGACGCCGCCGATCAGCGCCTCGGCGCCGTCGTCGAGCGCCTCCCGCACCTGCTCGTGGACGAGGTCGCGCAGGGCGTCGTCGACCAGCGGGCCGAACGACAGCGAGCCGGTGCGCGCCTCCGCCTCCCGCACGAGCGCGACGAGGAAGGCGTCAGCCAGGTCCTGGTGCACGAAGATGCGCTCGACCGACGTGCAGATCTGGCCGGTGTTCGCGAAGGCGCCGAGGGCCGCCTGCCCTGCCGCCCACTCGGGGTCCACTCCCGCGTCGACGAGGAGCGCGTCGTTGCCCCCGTTCTCGCGCACGACGTGGGCGCCGGTGAGGGCCGCCGCCCGGGCGATCCTCTCGCCCGCCGCGGTCGAGCCGACGTGCGCCACCATGGCGACGTCCGGATGCGCGACCAGCGTGGCGCCGGTGTCGGCGTCGCCGTCGACGGTGACCACCACATCCTGCGGCAGGGCCTGGGCGATGAGCTCGCCCAGCCTGCGGCCGAGATGCGGGCAGCGCTCGCTCGGCTTGAAGACGACGGTGTTGCCGGTGACGACGGCGGCGCCGATCAGGCCCGCGGCGACGGCGACCGGGTCGTTCCACGGGGTGATCACCGCCACCACCCCACGCGGTTCGGCGACCGTGTAGTCGGCTGCGGTCGCCGGGCCCCGCAGGGCGCGGCCGGTGTGCAGCGGGCCGAGCTCCGCGTACTGCACGAACGTGGCCACACCCGCGGCGATCCCCCCGAGCGCCTGGTCGAGCGGCTTCCCCGTCTCCCTCTCGTTGAGCCTGGCGAGCTCGGTCTCGTGGTCGCGCAGCACCGCGGCGATCCTGTGCAGCAGCGCGCCGCGCTGCGCCGGAGCGGTGCGGGCCCAGCTCGGGGCGGCGGCCTTCGCCCGCTCCACCGCGGCGGCCACCTGACGCTGGTCGGCCGGCGAGACCGTGCCCACGGGGTCACCGGTCCGCGGGTCGGTGATGACGATGTCCCCGTCGGCGGGGGCGAGCCGGTGGGTGTCGTCGCGAGAGGGCGTCGAGGGCAGCATGCCTGCCCCGTACCCACTCCGTGTGCCCCTCACACCCGAGGCACCGGATCCGGTCGACCGGGTTTCGATCGGGGGAGGCAGGGGAACAGATGAGGCGACCGAGAGGAGTGATGCCATGCGTCCCAGATCCGCGCGGGACCGCCGGGATCCGTTCGACGACGTGCTCCGCATCGCCGTGCTGAGGGGAGGCGGGCTCGGCGACCTCCTGTTCGCGCTGCCCGCCGTCGACGCGCTGGCGGCCGCCTACCCGGAGGCCGAGATCGTGCTCCTGGGCACGCCGATGCACCGGGAGCTGCTCGACGGGCGGCCCGGCAGTGTGTCGAGCGTGGAGGTGCTGCCGCGGGCCCGTGGGGTGCACAGCCCCGACGGCGGCGACGACCCTCGCGGGATCGCGGAGTTCCTCACCCGGATGCGGGCCCGCCGCTTCGACCTCGCCTGCCAGCTGCACGGCGGAGGGCGCTACTCGAACCCGTTCGTCGCCGAGCTGCACGCCCGGCACACCGTCGGCACCGCTACCGACGACGCCCTCCCGCTCGAGCGCGTGATGCCCTACGAGTACTACCAGCACGAGGTCGTGCGCTGGCTCGAGACGGTGGCGCTGGCCGGGGCCGAGCCGGTCACCCTCGAGCCGCGCATCATCGTCGCCGACGACGAGCGCGCGGCGGCGGAGGCGCACCTCGAGCGCGGAACTGCAGGGTACGTCGTGATCCACCCCGGCGCGAGCGACCCGCGGAGACGCTGGCCGGCGGAGCGCTTCGCGGAGATCGCGGTCCGTCTCGCCGAGGAGGGCATGCAGGTCGTGGTGGTGGGGGAGGGATCCGACGCCCACCTCGCGGACGCGATCGCGGGCCTCGCCTCGTCGTCGCTCGTGACCTCGATCGGCGGTCGTCTGAGCCTGGGCGAGCTGGCCGGTCTCCTGGCGCGCGCGGACCTCTTCGTCGGCAACGACAGCGGCCCGCGCCACCTGGCTCAGGCGGTCGGATGCCCCACCGCGTCGGTGTTCTGGGTGGGCAACCTCATCAACGGCGGGCCGCTCACCCGCACCCACCACCGGGTGCGCCTGGCATGGACGACGCGCTGCCCCGTCTGCGGCATCGACGCCACGCAGGTCGGCTGGTCCGCGCCGCGCTGCGAGCACGACGACTCGTTCGTCGCCGACGTGCCGGTCGACGCCGTCTGGTCCGACGTGTCCTCGCTGCTCGACGCGCGACCCCTCCGGGCGGTCGCGGCGACCGCCCGGAGGGTCTGACTCAGCGTCGCGTCAGACGCGCCACCAGGTGTCGAACGGCGTGGCCGGCACGGCGCGCTTGTGCCGTGTGGCGAGGAAGCGCTGCTCGATCGCCTCGGCCACCGGCGTCCCGACCTCGCGGCCCTCGAGGAAGTCGTCGATGTCGGTGTAGGTGAGGCCGAGGTTCGCCTCGTCGGTCTGACCCGGGTCGTGATCGAGCAGGTCGGCGGTCGGGGCCTTCTCGTAGAGTCGGGCCGGGGCGCCGAGGTACGCGAGGATCGCCTTGCCCTGGCGCTTGCTCAGGCCGGTGAGCGGCGTGATGTCGACGCCGCCGTCGCCGTACTTCGTGAAGAAGCCCGTCACCGCCTCCGCGGCGTGATCGGTGCCCACCACGAGCAGCCCGCGCTCGCCGGCCAGCGCGTACTGCGCCACCATCCGGGTGCGCGCCTTCACGTTGCCCTTGGTGAAGTCCGACATCTCGCTGCCGACGGCCTCGGCGTAGTCGCGGGCCACTCCGTCGACCCCGTTCTGGATGTTGATCACCACACCCGGCCCGGCCTGGATGAAGCCGAGGGCGAGCTGCGCGTCGTCCTCGTCGGCCTGCACCCGGTAGGGCATGCGGACCGTGACGAAGTCGACCTCGCGCCCCTGCTCACGCAGCCGCTCGACCGCGAGCTGGCAGAGACGACCGGCGAGGCTGGAGTCCTGGCCGCCGCTGACGGCGAGGACGAACCCCCGGGCGCCGGTCGCGCGGAGGTAGTCGCAGAGGAACGAGACGCGGGCCTCGACCTCCTGGGCGGGATCGATCTCGGACTTGACCTCGAGCTCGTCGATGATGGTCTTCTGAAGTGGGCGCACAGCTTCCAGTATCGACGCCGGACGCCGATAGTCGAGCCCTCAGGGCCAGGAGGGCTCCTGCTCCGGTGCGATCACCAGCTCGCGGACCTCGACCCCGACCGGGCGGGTCAGCGCGAAGACGACGGCGTCCGCCACCTCGGAGGCGTCGATGAGCTGTGCATCCGCCCCCGGCTTGTACTGCTCGTCGCGGCCCTCGAAGAAGCGGGTGTTCATGCCGGCCGGGATGATCGTGGTGACACCCAGCTGCCCCTTCGTCTCCGCGGCGAGGGAGCGCGAGAAGCCGAGGACGCCGAACTTCGACGCGCAGTAGGCGGTGGCGTCGCCGAGCGCCCGCAGGGCGAGCGAGGACGCGATCGTGACGACACGTCCGTGGCTCGACTTCAGGTGGGGGAGCGCACCGCGCACGGCGGCGACCGTGCCGAGCAGGTTGACGCCGACGATCCGCTCCCAGTCGGCACCGGAGATGCCGTCGAGCGGAGCGGGCCGGTCGACGCCCGCGGCGGTGACCACCGCATCCAGACCGCCGAAGCGGGCGGCGAGGTCGTCGACCAGCGCCTCGGTGGCGCGGGTGTCGGAGACGTCGCAGGGGAAGGCGTGCTGGTCGCTCAGGGCGCTGACGTCGAGGTCGAGTACGAGGGCGGTGCCGCCCGCCGCGCGCACGGCGGTGACGACGGCGGCGCCGAGTCCGGAGGCTCCTCCGGTGACGAGGACGGTTCCGAGGGGGCGGATGTCGGGCATGGCTGTCCTTTCGAGCAGGGTGATGAGAGCAGGGGTGACCCTCCACGTCAGCCGACGCGGGAGAGCGCTCCGGCCAGACGGGTGGTGGATCGACCGGGGAAGTAGGGGACCGTCACGGTGCGGCCGCCCCACTCGCCGATGACGGCGGTCTCGGGCAGCTGGTCGGCGGAGTAGTCGCCGCCCTTCACCCAGAGGTCGGGCTCGAGACGGCGCAGCGCCTCGACGGGGGTGTCCTCGTCGAACACCAGCACGGCGTCGACGCACTCGAGGGCGGTGAGCAGATCGCTGCGGTCCTCCTGGCCCATGATCGGACGTTCGGATCCCTTGAGCCTGCGCACCGAGTCGTCGCTGTTGAGGCAGACGACCAGGCAGTCGCCGAGAGCGCGCGCGGCGGCGAGCGTCCTGGCGTGACCGGCGTGCAGCAGGTCGAAGCAGCCACCGGTCGCCACGACGGTCCCGCCCCGGGCCCGGGTCGCGCGGACCACGGCGAGGGCCGCATCCGCGTCCCCGCCGAGAGGACGGGAGTTGTCGGGCAGCGCGAGCGCGGCCACGCCGCCGTCGGCGAGGAAGCGTCCGACCGAGGCGACGGCGGACTGCACGGCCGAGGGGAGGCCGGCACCGCTCGCCAGTGCTCCGGCGATCGAGGCCGCGAGCCGGTCGCCCGCGCCGCAGGTGTCGGCGCCGCGGACCTCCGTGGTGGGGACGAGGTGCGGAGGAGCATCCGGACGGTGCAGGAGGGCGCCGTCGTGGCCGAGCGTGACGAGCACGGCGTCCACTCCCCACTCCTCCGACAGGCGCACGGCGGCCTCGGCGGCGGCGTGGCTGTCGTCCCCGCTGACTCCCGCGAAGCCGCGGGCCTCCGCCAGGTTCGGTGTCACCACCGTCGCCGACCCGACCGGTCGGGTTCCGCGCGGATGCGGATCCCACACCAGGGGGATGCGGTGGCCGACCTCGTGCAGAGCCGCTCTGAGCCGCTCGTCGGCGGTGAGGCCGCGACCGTAGTCGGCCACGACGATCGCGTCTGCGCCCTCGAGCGCGGCGAGCATGTCGACCGTGACGGGCGGAACCGGGGTGATCCCGCAGTCCTCGTCGAGACGGGTGACGACGTGGCCCGAGCTGCGGATGCGCGACTTCGACGGCGTCGGCGCCTCCGTCCTGGCGGCGACGACGTGCACGCGGCCGATGCGGGCGAGGTCCTCTTCGATGTCCGCCGCGCGACCGTCGCGGCTGAGCACGGTGACGAGGTCGACGTCGTGCCCGTCGCGCGCGAGCAGCGTCGCCACGAGGCCGGCGCCGCCTGCCCGCACGACGCGCTGGGCGACGACGACCACGGGAGCCGGCGCATCCGGAGCCAGGCGATCCGACGAGCCCTCGACGTCGACGTCGAGCAGCGTGTCCCCCACCACCACGATCCTCACGAGCGGCCGCCCTCGGACGTGGATCCGCGCCGACCGGCGCTCGACGGCGCGTGCGCCGCGGCGTCGTGTGAGTGCACCCGGGCGTCGAAGACTCGGCAGAGCAGGTGGAGCATCACGAGCTGGGCCTCCTGCACGGCCGCCCCCGTGCCGGGCAGCGCGATGTGCTCGTCGCACTCGAGGCAGAGGGCGTTCGGCCCTGCGCCGGTCAGCGCCCAGGTGGTGGCCCCGACCCTCCGCGCGGCCTCGGCTGCGGCGAGGAGGTTCGGGCTCTTCCCGCTCGTCGAGAACAGCATCAGGATGTCGCCGGCGCGCGCGTGAGCGAGCACCTGGCGGGCGAAGACCTGGTCGTAGCCGTAGTCGTTGCCGATCGCGGTGAGGCTCGACGACTCGGCGTGGAGCGACAGGGCCGAGAAGGGCCGCCGCTCGCCGTCGAAGCGCCCGACGAGCTCGGCGGTGAGGTGCTGTGCCTCGGCGGCCGATCCGCCGTTGCCGGCGGCGAGCAGCCGCTGCCCATGGAGGAGGCGGTCGGCGAGGCGCTCGCCCCAGCGGGTGATGTCGGGCAGGCGGTCGCGGAGCGCCTCGATCGTCTCGAGGTGGTGTCGGAGGTGCTGATCGAGCACGGGCTCGAGGGTCTGCTGCTCACGGGTGTCGACGATGGTCACGAGCGAACCTCCTTCCGGGGGCGGCTGCGCGCCGCCCGGGCGGCGGTGAGCTGGGTGTACACGGACTCGGTGTCGCGGGCGACCCGCTGCCAGGAGTACCGCGAGACGGTCCGCCGGTGTCCCGCTCGGCCCAGCCGACGCAGCCGCTCGGGGTCGTCGAGGAGCGCGCCGACCGCGGAGGCGATGGCCTCCGAGTCGCGCGGCGGCACGTGGACCCCGGTGATCCCGTCGACGACGCTGTCGATGAGCCCGCCGACCGCGGCCGCCACGACGGGCGTGCCGGTCGCCATGGCCTCGAGCGGCACGATGCCGAACGGCTCGTACCACGGGGCGCAGACCACCACGTCGGCGGAGCGGAGCGCCGCGGGCAGGTCGGCCTGCCGGATCTGCCCGCGGAAGGTCACGAGGTGCTCCACGCCCAGCCTCCGGGCGTGGGCGCGGAGGCGCTGGACGTCCACGTCCTCGTCGGCGTGACCCGGTGGCCTCGATCCGCCGAGGACGACGAGCTCGACGTCGTCGCGGCCCTCGTCGACGAGCTGTCGGAGCGCGGAGATGGTCAGGCCCACGCCCTTGCGCTGCACGAGACGGCCCACGGTCATGATCCGGTGCCTCGGCCCGCGGGGCTCGGCCGGCCCCTCCGGGCTGAAGAGCTCGAGGTCGACCCCGCAGGGCACCACCGAGATGTGCGAGGTGTCGACGCCCATCGCCTTCAGCTCGAACGCCTCGTCGGAGCAGGTGGCGATGACCGCATCCGCGGCGGTGCCGACCATCGGCTCGAGCGCCGCGCGCTCGGCGGGCGAGGTGTCCTCGGTGCCCTGGTGGCGGCGCTTCACGGTCCCGAGCGCGTGGAACGTGTGCGCGACCGGCACCGGATGCGGCAGCCGCCGCGCGGCGCCCTCCGCCGCGAGGCCCGACATCCAGAAGTGGCTGTGCACCACATCCGGGGTCTCGTCGCGCCAGTGCTCGACGAGACGGTCGGCGAACACGTCCATGAAGGGCAGCAGCTCGTCCTTCGAGATGCGCTGCGGCGGCCCGGCGTCGACGTGCACCACCTCGACCCCGGGGCACAGCGCCACCCGCTCGGGCCGGGCGGGGTCGTCGCGCCGCGTGAACACGGTGACGGTGTGGCCGCGGCCGGCGAGCTCGCGCGACAGGGCGGCGACATGGACGTTCTGGCCGCCCGCGTCGACTCCGCCGAGCGTGGCCAGCGGGCTGGCGTGCTCGGAGACCATCGAGATCCTCATCGGGACTCCCTTCCAGGTGAACCGGCCGTCCGGAGACTCCGGCGGTGCGCGTGCTCGTCGAGCAGGTCGGCGAGGACCTCGTCCCACCGGGCGTGGAACGCGGCGAGGCCGTAGTGGGCGAGCGCGTGCTCGCGTGCCGCGTCGCCCTTGCGTCGGGCGAGGTCGGGATCGCGGAGCAGCGCCCGCGTCTCGGCGTGGAGGGCGTCGAGGTCGGCCGAGACCAGGCCCGCCTCGGGCGGCACCGCGCGCGAGGCCTCCGTGGCGTCGAGCGCCACCACCGGCATCCCCGCGTGCATGGCCTCGAGGAGGGAGAGACCGAGACTCGTCCAGCGCATCGGATGCAGGTAGAGGCGGCGCCGCGCCAGCTCGCGATGCAGGGTCGACGTGGGTGTGTCGCCCTCGACCCGGACGCGGTCCGCGTCGAGCTCGAGCACCTCGGGCAGGGTCTCGGCGCCCATGCCGTACACGTCGAGCGGGGCGATGCTCGCGAACCCGGGGAGGAGGTCGGTGCCGGTGACCCGCCAGCGACGCACCGGTTCGTTCACGACCGCGCCGATCCGCTCGAGCTCGCCGGTGTAGAGGTGCCCGGGGTCGGCGACGCCGTGCTCCACGACCGCCGTCCGCGCCCGGCCGCTGTCCCACAGCATCCGATTGACGTGGGTGACGTGCACGATCGGGATGTCGCCCTGGTCGGCGAGCGGATGCACGGTGTTCGGCACATCGCCCTTCGGGGTGTTGTGCTCGACGAAGACCGCGGGCAGGTCGACGCCGGGGCGACGGCCGGTGAGCCGCTCCACGGTCTCGATCTCGTCGGTGCGCTGCAGCACGACGGCGTCGATGTCGGCGTCGTGGAGCTCGTCGAGTGGCACCTCGACGGCGGTCGAGGGCCAGTCCCGCCCGCCGCGCCCGAGGCCGGCGGCGTCGCGAGCCGGGCTCGTCGGCAGCAGGTACCGGTGGGTGCCGCGGACGAACGCGTCCGTCCATCCGCCGTGCACGTGCCAGAGCAGGATCCTCATGCGATGCTCCGCTCACGTGATCCGAGCCCCACCAGCTCCGGCGCCAACCCGAGCACCGCCTCGCGCACGGTGGACGGCGTGACCGAGGTGAGGCAGGGATGCCCGGGCACCGGGCACTCCGTCGCGCGGGTGCCCCGGCAGTCGGCCCGCTGGTCGCCGAGGAGCAGATGCGGTACGCCGTACGGCGCCCAGCGCTCGGGCGGGACGACCGGGGAGAACAGGCTGACCACGGGGGTGCCCACCGCGCTCGCGAGGTGTGCGGGGCCGGTGTTGCCGCAGACGACGACCGAGGCTCGGCGGATCACATCGGCGAGCACACCGAGCTCCGTGTCGCCGCCCAGGTCGACGCCGTCGTGCCCGGCGACGCGTGCCGTCAGATCCCGCTCGCCCGGTCCACCGGTCACGACGCAGCGCACGCCGTCCTCGGCCAGCAGCCGCACGAGCTCCTCGTGGTGGCCGGTGGGCCACCGGCGCGCCGAGGCGGAGGCGCCGGGATGGACGACGACGTAGGGGCCGGCGGAGGCGTACAGGTCCTCGCCGCGGGGGTCTGTCCCCATCCGCAGCCCGCCCGTGTCTCCGTGCGGGAGGTCGAAGCCGGCGGACCTGGCGATCGTGAGCGCCCGCACCGGCTCGGGCTGATCCTCGGGGAAGTCCTCGCCGGGCTTCAGCCGCACGTCGAGGAGGGAGCCGGCGAAGTCGACCGACGCTCCGACGATCCGCGGGACGCCCGCGAGCCGCAGCTCCAGCGCCAGAGGGAGCGGCGATTGGTGGAACGAGGTGAGGATGATCGCCACGTCGGGCCGGGCCTCCGCCAGGAGGCCCCGCAGGTCGGCCATCACCTCGGGAGTCACTGCCGGGGCGTTCGCGGTGATCCACGGGCAGTCCCACTCGAGCACGCGGTCGACCCCGGGCAGCAGCCGGGCCGCCGGCGCGCCGATGGTGCTGCACAGCATCCACACCTCGTCGATCCCGTCGGACGCGGCCACGGCGCGGACCGCCGGTCCGCAGAGGAGGACGTCGCCCACGCTGTCGAGCCGGGCGATGAGGGCACGCCGGGTCATGCGGCGGCCTCCCGGGCTCGTGGCTCGTCGTGGCCGGTCGACGCCCCGAGCAGGAGGTCGAGGGCTCCGGCGAGGTCGCGGGCCACGAGCGGAGCGGCGTCGATCTCCTCCCGCCGGGTGACGGGCGTGGGGACGAGCACCGCGCGGGCTCCCGCCGCGGTCGCGGCACGGACGTCGGCGCCGATGTCGCCGATGACCGCCGTCTCCGTCGGGTCGACGCCGAGGGCGCGCGCCGCGCGAAGCACGAGCCCGGGCTGCGGCTTGCGGCAGGCGCACCGGGCCTCCGAGGCGTGCGGGCAGTACTGCCAGGTGTCGAAGGGGCCGATGAGCTCGTCGACCCTGCCGTTGACGGCGTCGACCTCCTCGACCGTCACGAGGCCATGGGCCACACCCGACTGGTTCGAGACCACGCCCACGGCGATGCCGGCCGCTCGCAGCCGCGCGATCGCCTCAGCAGCCCCGGCCACGACGACGACGGCATCCGGGTCGCCGTTGTAGGGCACGTCGACCACGAGGGTGCCGTCGCGATCGAAGAGCACGGCGCGGAGTGGAGAGGTCATACTCCTGCTCGTCCCCACTTCTCCTGCTTCTCAAACCCGACCGGCGAACTCCTTCTCCTCGCAGGCCGCCGGGCGCGACGGGGTGGCCGTCACGCCCGATGTGGCCATGCTGGAAGCGTGACCTCCCCGCGGTGGCCCGACGATCGGCCCGTCCTCCTCGCTCTTCGGACGCTGAAGCTCGGCGACCTCCTCGTCGCCGTGCCCGCCGTGAAGGGACTCGCCAGGGCGTTCCCCTCGCATCGCGTGGTGCTCGCCGTCCCCGGGTGGCTCGAGCCGATCGTGCGCCTCGTCGAGGGTGTCGACGAGCTGCTCCCCACCCCCGGGCTCGACGAGCCGCTTCCCCTCGACCCCGGCGAGATCGACGTCGCGGTGAACCTCCACGGGAGCGGCCCGGAGTCGCGCAGGCTCGTGGACCTGCTGCAGGCCCGGCTGTCGATCGTGCACCGCGTGCCCGAGATCGACGACCTCGCCCCCGGCGACCCGCCCATGCCCGACTGGCAGCCCGAGCTGGGCGAGCGGGACCGCTGGGTGCGGCTGCTCGCCGCCTACGACATCCCCGCCGACGCCGCCGACGTCGGGCTGCTCTCCTCGGGCGACCGCGTCGACGTGGTGGGAGCGGCCGTCGTGCACGTGGGCGCGTTCTACCCCTCGCGGCAGTGGCCCGTGGAGCGCTTCGGGGTCGTCGCCCGCGAGCTCGAGGCGCGCGGCGAGCACGTCGTCCTCACGGGCAGCGCC
Source organism: Cnuibacter sp. UC19_7 (assembly GCF_042699995.1). Lineage (GTDB taxonomy): Bacteria > Actinomycetota > Actinomycetes > Actinomycetales > Microbacteriaceae > Cnuibacter. The sequence continues at coordinate 1,619,602 of NZ_CP170560.1, read as the reverse complement.
GGTGAGCGGGAGAGGGCGCTCGCGGTGGCCTCCGCGGCCGGACTGCCGACCTCGCGCGTGCTGGCGGGAGAGCTCGGGCTGGCGGAGTTCGCGGGGGTGGTCGAGGATGCGCGCCTCGTCGTCTCGGCCGACACCGGCGCGGCGCACCTGGCCTCCGCCTACCGCCGGCCGTCGGTCGTGCTGTTCGGACCGGCGTCGCCGCAGAACTGGGGGCCGCCGCCCGGCCCGCACGTGGTGCTCACCGATGAGTCGAAGCGGCGCGGCGACGCGTTCGCGACCGACCCGGATCCCGCGATCCTCGCGGTGACGACCGACGACGTCCTCGCCGCGGCCGAGGGCCTGCTCGCCTGAGCGCGCGCGCTCACGCCGTCCGCGCGTCCTGGCTCACGTCGTCCGGATGCCCCGGTTCATGCCACTCGCGCGTCCGGGCTCACGCCGTCCGCGCGCTCTCGCCGCCCTCCGCGACCCCCATCGCGACGCGGAGCCGCTGCAGGGTCTTGGCCAGGATGCGCGACACCTGCATCTGCGTGACCCCGATCTCGCGGGCGATCTCCTGCTGCGTCCGGTCCTCGAACCACCGCAGGTGCACCACCCGACGTTCCCGCGGGGTCAACGTCCGGCTGCTCGACCAGAGCATCGCCGCGGCCTCGCTGCGCTCCGTCTCGTCGTGCTCGTCGGCGATCAGGTCGCCGAGGGTGTCGGTCTGGTCGGCGCCCACCCGCACGTCGAGCGAGGCGGCGCTGAGGTTCTGCTGGCAGGCGATGGCCTCCTCGACCTCCGCGGTCGTGACCCCGAGCTCCCTCGCCATCTCCGTGGCGCTCGGAGCCCGTCCGAGGCGCTGGACGAGGGCCGGCGTGGCGTCGCGCACCCGGGCCCGCAGCTCCTGCATCGCGCGCGGCGGGCGGATGAACCAGCCGTTGTCGCGGAGGTGACGCTTGATCTCGCCCGCGATCGTCGGCACCGCGAACGCCGCGAACGCGTCGCCCTTCGCGGGGTCGTACCGCCGCGCGGCCTTCACCAGTCCGATGTAGGCGACCTGCAGCAGATCCTCGTCGCGGGCGGCGTCGCGACGGTAGTAGCGGCGGGCGACCGACTCCGCGAGCGACAGGTTCCTCAGGGCGAGCTCATCGCTCGACCGCGCGCCGCCTCGCGGGCGCATCGAGAGCCGGGACGAGGTGTGTGCGCTGAGTGGGGTCACGCTCCCCACACACGTCTGCGCGTGAAGGAGCCCTAGGGGCTTGTGCGTGTGTCCCCGTCTGAGGGACACTGCCCCACGGTCGCCGGGGGACGCCTCGGCGGGGTCAGGTCCAGAAGCCGACGTGCGGCCCGGCGGCCTCGTCCTCCAGATGCGGCCCGGAGACCACGATGGGGCGCTGCCCCCGAGCGAACACCTCGCGGCAGGGCAGCGAGAACGTGGGGTTCTCGGGGTGGTCGCCCGTCAGCTCGAGCAGCCGCCGCTCGCTGAGTGCGTAGACCACCCGGTCCACTCCCGTCCAGTAGACCGCGCCGGAGCACATCGCGCAGGGCTCGGCGCTCGTGTACAGCGTGGTGCCGTGCATGCCGTCGGGGCCGAGCGCGCGGAACGCGGCGGCCACGGCGACGAGCTCGGCGTGCCGGGTGGGGTCGCCGTCCGGCGGCAGGGAGTCGTTGCCGGCCTCCGCGACGATCGCGCCCGACGCATCCGTCACCAGAGCCCCGAACGGATGCGTGCCCGCCGCCCGCGACCGCTCGGCGACGCGGATGCTCTCGCGCAGCAGCGCGAGGTCGGCGTCGGAGAGGCCCGCGTCCGCGGTCACGAGAGCTGGTTCGCCTCGACCCAGGCGAGGTACTCGGGGGTCACCGAGCCCGTGACGTACTCCCCGGTGAAGCAGCTCATCTCGAGGCTCTCGACCGAGGACCCCTCGATGATGGCGGCCTCCATGTCGGCGACCTCCTGGTAGATCAGGTTGTCGGCGCCCAGCGCCGCGGCGATCTCGGGGATCTTGCGGTCGTGAGCGACCAGCTCGTGGCGCGACGGCATGTTGATGCCGTACACGTGCGGGAAGCGCACGGGGGGAGCGGCGGAGGCGAACGTCACCTTGTTCGCTCCGGCCTGACGGGCCATCTCGACGATCTCCTTCGAGGTCGTGCCGCGCACGATCGAGTCGTCGACGATGAGGATGTTCTTGCCCTTGAACTCGGTCGACATCGCGTTGAGCTTCTGCCGCACCGACTTCTTGCGCGCCGCCTGCCCGGGCATGATGAACGTCCGGCCCACGTAGCGGTTCTTGTAGAAGCCCTCGCGGTACTCGACCCCGAGCTTCTGGGCCACCTGCATGGCGGCCGGGCGCGACGAGTCGGGGATGGGCATGACGACGTCGATGTCGCCCATCGGCGTGTAACGGGCGACCGTGTCGGCGAGGCGGTTGCCGAGGCGGAGCCGGGCCTCGTACACCGAGATGCCCGACATCACCGAGTCGGGACGGGCGAGGTAGACGTACTCGAACGAGCAGGGGATGAGCGAGTGCCGCGGCGCGCACTGGCGCGACACCATCTCGCCGTCCATCGCCACGAAGATCGCCTCGCCGGGCTCGACGTCGCGCACGATCTCGTAGCCGAGGCTCTCCATCACCAGGGACTCGGAGGCGACGACCCACTCGGTGGAGCCGCTGTCGAGCATCCGCCGGCCGAGGGTCAGGGGGCGGATGCCGTACGGGTCGCGGAACGCGAGCAGCCCGTGGCCGGCGATCATCGCGATGGTGGCGTACGAGCCCTCGACACGCTCGTGCACCCGCTCGACGGCGGTGAAGATCTGGTCGGGATCGAGGGCGACACCCGTGACCTGCTGCTGCAGCTCGTTCGCGAGGATGTTGAGCAGCAGCTCGGTGTCGGAGGTCGTGTTGAGGTGGCGGCGGTCGATGTCGAACAGCTCGCGCGTGAGCTCGCGGGTGTTCGTCAGGTTGCCGTTGTGCACGAGGATGATGCCGTAGGGCGCGTTCACGTAGAACGGCTGAGCCTCCTGCTCGGCGGAGGCCTTGCCCTGCGTGGCGTAGCGGACGTGCCCGAGGCCCATGGTGCCCAGGAGGCTGCGCATGTCGCGGGTGCGGAACGCCTCGCGCACCTGCCCGCGGGCCTTGTGCATGTGGAACATGTTGCCCTCGGCGGTGGCGATGCCCGTCGAGTCCTGACCGCGGTGCTGGAGCAGCAGGAGGCTGTCGTAGATCGACTGATTGACGGGCTCGGCCGAAACGATGCCCACGATGCCGCACATTCCGCCCAGTCTACCGGCGGGGTGGCCGTCGAAAGGTCGCCTGAGAGCCTCTACGAGCCCGTCTGCGCCGCATGGTCGCTCTCAGGCGACCTTTCGACGGTCACCCGCTGCCGCGAGTGCTGCGGATTGTGGGATCGGCTCGCCCCGTCGCGGCTCTGCGGTGGTCCGAGCTGTGCAGATCCGCAACAACATGGGCCAGGATGCTGTGGGTTCTCTACGATCGCGGTCGTGCACTTCCTGTTCCGCACCCTGCTGCAGCTGCTCCTCGGGCCCCGCCGCCGTCGCGTGGGCGTCTGGGACGTGACCCGCACGCCGTTCCACGTGCTGCCCACCGACCTCGACGTCAACAGGCACATGAACAACGGCGTCTACTTCTCCGTTCTCGACCTCGCACGCATCGACTTCCTGCAGCGGAGCGGGCTGTGGCGCGATCTCCAGCGCCGCGGCTGGTACCCCGTGGTGGCGGCCGAGACGATCACGTTCCGCCGCTCGCTCACCCTGTGGCAGCGCTTCGAGGTCGAGACGCGCCTCCTCGGATACGGGCAGCGGTCGGTGTACATCGAGCAGCGCGTGGTGGTGGGCGGCGACGTGTGGGCCCGGGCGCAGATCCGCGGTCGGTTCCTCCGCAAGAGCGGCGGTGTGGTGCCGATGGAGGACCTCGTCGCCGTCACCGGCCCGGCACCCGACGACGGGCGCATGCCGGAGTGGCTCGGTCGGTGGGGCGACGACACCGCGCTGCCGTCGACGAGGTCACCGGCCCCCAGCGAGTGGTGAGGCGGCCGACCTAGTCGGCGTCGTCGGGCTGAGGGCTCGTGGGGTGGTCGCCCTCCGAGTCGTCGTCGGTTCCGTCGTCGGCGACCGGGTGCAGGGCGACGGGGATGCCCGGGGCGATCAGCAGCTCGACCGGCTGCGGGCGTCCCTCCCCGTGGTTCACGGTGATCCATGTGACGCTCCCCGTGCGGTGCGCCTCCTCGACCGTGCGCTTCAGGGCCTCGTAGTCCCGGGCGCCGGCCGTGTACAGCACGCCGTCGTAGCCGATGTGGATGCGCTTCACAGATCCGCTCCCTCCTCCGCGGGCTGCTCCGGCGGCTCCGCGATCACCTGCAGTCCCTGGGGCGAGTTGGCCGTGGTCATGAGCGCGTCGATCCACGTGCGGTTGATCGACGGCGCGCGTCCGCCGGAGAACTTGAAGTACACGGGCACGGTCGGGTAGAGCCACAGGATGCTGCGGCCGTCTCCGATCTCGACCGGGTCCTTCCACGAGAAGAAGAACGACTCCCCGCGCCGGAGCTTCGCGCCGATGACGAGCTGGAGGTGCGCGAGGGTGCGGTCGTCGAAGTCGACGGTGAGCGTGGAGTCGTATGTGAACTTGCCCATGGCGGGATCGGCCCTCCGGGTCGTCGATGCTCGCAACCCTATGCCGGTCTCCCCGAGCCGCAAGGAGCACGTCGTCCTACGATGTGCGCATGGCGCTGCATTGGGAGGAAGTCGTCGTCGACTCGCGCGATCCGATCGCCTTGGGGGAATGGTGGCTCGAGGCTCTGGGGTGGGTCGAGGTGGGGCGGGGTGACGAGGACTTCGAGATCGCGCCCGCGGAGGGCGCGCACCCGACCCTGTTCTTCGGCCGAGTCGACGAGGAGAAGGTCGGCAAGAACCGTCTGCACCTCGACTTCGTGCCCGACGATCAGACGGCGGAGGTCGACCGGTTCCTCGCGCTCGGCGCGAGCCGTGTCGACATCGGGCAGCACGACGTGCCGTGGGTGGTGCTGGCAGACCCCGAGGGCAATGAGTTCTGCGTGCTCGCCGCGCGGTAGCGCAAAGGGGGGTTGCATACTCGGCGCGACGGCGTTGGGTGGGAGCATGCACCGGGTCAGCTTCGCCAACGAGTCCTTCCGGATGGCCGATGAGGCGGCCATCGCCCTCCTCGACTTCGCGGCGCTGGTCGCGCAGCACGGCGAGGCGCAGCAGCTGGTCCTCCCCGTGGTCGAGATGAACGGCGCCGCGGGGAGGCGGCGCGCGGTGATCGGGCCGGCGAGCCAGATCATCGCCGAGCCGATCGACACCGACGTGGCCGAGCCCGACGTGGCCGACTTCCTCGGCGATCTGCAGCGGCGATCGGTCCGCTACGGGCCCGCCCGGGTGCTGCCCGACGACGAGGCGCTGCCCGACCTCGGCCCGGAGGTGTGATCGCGGCGGGCGCCGCTCATCCGCGAGAATGGGTGGCATGAGCAGCAGCTACGCCGAGGCCGGGGTCGACACGCACGCGGGTGACCGCGCCGTGGAGCTGATGAAGGCGGCGGTGCAGCGCACGCACGGCTCCGAGGTGCTGGGCGGCGTGGGCGGCTTCGCGGGCCTCTTCGACGTCTCCGCGCTGCGCGACTTCACGCGCCCGCTGCTCGCCACCTCGACCGACGGGGTCGGCACCAAGATCGCCATCGCCCAGGCGCTCGACCGCCACGACACGATCGGACAGGACCTCGTCGGCATGGTGGTCGACGACATCGTGGTGGTGGGAGCACGGCCGCTGTTCATGACCGACTACATCGCCTGCGGCCACGTGGTCCCTGAGCGCATCGCGGCGATCGTGGGCGGCATCGCCCGCGCCTGCGCCGAGACCGGAACGGCGCTCGTCGGCGGCGAGACCGCCGAGCACCCGGGCCTCATGGCGCCCGACGACTACGACGTCGCGGGCGCGGCCGTCGGCGCGGTCGAGGCGGATGCGCTGCTCGGCGCCGACCGCGTGCGGCACGGCGACCTGGTGCTGGCGCTCGAGTCGTCGGGCCTGCACTCCAACGGCTACTCGCTCGTGCGGAAGATCGTGTCCGACCGCGGGGTCTCCTACACGGATGCGGTGCCCGAGCTGCCCTCCTACGACACCCTCGGCGACGCGCTCCTCGAGCCCACGCGGCTCTACACCGGCCCCCTCGTGCGGGTGCTCGCGTCGCCCGCTGGCGCCGGCATCCACGCACTCTCCCACGTGACCGGAGGTGGCATCGCGGCGAACCTGGCGCGCGTGCTCCCGCGCGGATCGTGGGCCGAGCTCGACCGCTCCACCTGGTCGCCCGCCCCCGTGTTCCGGGTGCTGTCGGAGTGGGCCGGCACGTCGCTCGCCGACGCCGAGCCCACCTGGAACCTCGGCATCGGGTTCTTCGCCGTGGTCGACGCCGCGGAGGCGCAGGCCGTGACGGCGGCGCTCGCGGCGGAGGGCATCCGCAGCTGGGCCGTCGGCGAGGTGTCGACCGCGCCGTTGCCCGACGCCGACTTCGAGCAGGGCGCCAAGGGCGTCGACGGCGGGGCCGTGCGGCTCACCGGGGCATACCCCGCCTGACGCGAGCCGTCCGGCCTTCGACCCCTCCGCGTGACCCGTCCGCATCCGCCTCACCCTCTGCGGCTCGGCCGTGGGATGATCGGGCCGTGGGGCGGTTCAACTCCGACGAGGCGGTGAGCGAGTTCGCGCGCCTCGCCGACGAGCTCATCGACGGCGGCGCGCCGGTCGAGCGCGGCATGATGATGGGCCGGCCGATCCTGAAGCTCGGCGGCCGGATGTTCGCCGCCCTCAGCCACGACGCGGTCGGCTTCACGCTCGGAGCTTCGACGCCCGAGCATGCCGCCGCGCTCGCGATCGAGGGCGCCGACCTGTTCGACCCCGGCCTGAGCGGACGCGCCTTCAAGGACTGGGTCGCCATCCCGCTCGACCGCTCAGACCGCTGGCCCGAGACCGCCGCGGCGGCGATCGCCCACATCGCCCGACGCTGACCCCGGCGGGTGTCGCGCATCCTCAGTAGGCTGAGGGGATGAGCACTCCCAAGCTTGCCCACCTCACCGGCGGCCCCCTCGACGCGCAGACCATCCCCCTCGAGGAGGGTGCCCCCGAGGAGCTCGTGCTGCCCTACAGCGAGGGCCAGGTCGTGTACCACCTGCAGTCGGTGTCCGACGACGACGGCCCCGCCACCGCCCACTACTCCTTCAACGAGGCCACCCAGATCCTCGTGGAGGACCAGTACAACCAGGCCGGCGACCGCATCCAGTCGGGTGTCGACACCGACGACGTCGAGGGCCGGTAACACCACGGAAACGCGCCGCGCGTAGCCTCGGCGCATGACGTTCGAGGTTCCCGCGGTCGACATCACCGCGTACGTGCAGGGCGGATCGGCCGATGAGAGGGCCGCGGTGGCCCGAGCCATCGATGCCGCGTGCCGGACGGTGGGCTTCATCCAGATCCTCGGTCACGGCATCCCGCGCGAGACGCAGGCCGGGCTGGCCTCCGCGATGGACGACTTCTTCGCCCTGCCGCTCGAGCAGAAGAAGGAGTACCGCACGCCGCCCGGCGTCAACCGCGGCTACGCGCCGCCGAAGTCGGAGAGTCTGAGCCTGAGCCTCGGCGTCGAGTCGGCCAGCCGGATGAACGACTTCTTCGAGGCCTTCAACGTCGGCGCCTCCACCGCCGACTACCCCGAGGCCGCCGCGGCCGGCGTCATCGACGAGGCGGACTACTCGCCCAACACGTGGCCCGACCGCGTGCCCACGTTCGAGCCGCGTGTGCAGGCGTACTTCGTCGAGGCGAGACGCGTCGCCGAGACCCTCACGACGATCTTCGCGGATGCACTGGGCCTGCCGGAGGGCTTCTTCGACGCCTTCACCACGCACTCCCTCGACGTGCTGCGCATGAACAACTACGCCCTCCCGCCCGGCACCGTCGACCTCGACGGCGACCTCACCGGGATGGGGGAGCACACCGACTACGGCATCGTCACAGTGCTGTGGGCGGATCAGGTGGCCGGCCTCCAGGTGCTCGGCTCCGACGGCAGATGGCACGACGTGCAGCCCGCCGACGACGCCCTCCTCGTCAACCTCGGTGACCTCACCGGCCGCTGGACCAACGACCGCTGGATGTCGACGCTCCACCGCGTGAAGCCGCCGATCGTCGACGGCACCATCCAGCGCCGTCGCTCCGCGGCCTTCTTCCACGACGGCGATGTCGAGGCCGTGATCGCGACTCTGCCCTCCTGCGTCGACGAGGCGCATCCGAACCTCTACGACCCCGTCACGGTCGGCGAGCACATCGCCGCGAAGCTGGCGGGCTCGCGCGCGGGCGTGCGCAACGCCGCCGGCCGCGAGACGGCGCGGGTGCTCGCCGCCGGCAGCTGACCCTCGCCCCGCCCCTGCCCCGCGGGCTGCGGGCCGGTGGCGTGGAAAACGCAGGGGCTGAGAGCCCTCGAGCCCCATCTATGGACGAAGGGCCTGAGCCCCTGCATCCTCCACGGTGACGTCAGGCGGCCGGCGGGGACAGACGTGGCGCGAGGGAGTCCTCGAGCTCGGAGAGCCGCTCGAGCCCCTCGTCGAACCGCGCGAGCGCGGCGACGAGGTCGGCGTGCCGCGCCTCGACGTCGTCTGGCGAGGCGCCGTGCCGCTCCAGGTCGGCGAGGTCGGAGCCGGCGTTCGCCCGGGCCCCCGCCAGCGCGGCGCGCGCCGCCGCGACCGCCACGGCGACGTCGGCGATGAGCACGTCGTCGGAGGCGCCGGCGATGGCCGCCACGTCGTCGAGCGAAGCGAGGACGAGGTCGCCCAGGGCGACCGACGACTCCGTCGCCGCCACCGAGGCGTCACGCACCGCCGCGTCGCGGTCCGCGCCCGATCGCATCCGCAGGGCGGTGCCGAGCTGCCGTGAGGCGACCGCGTCCGCATCCGCGGCCTCGAGCGCCGCGTGCCGACGCTCAACCGCACGCTCGCGGAGCCGTTCCGCGCGACGCACCCCGAGGGGGATGCGCTGATCCCTTTCGCCGGAACCCGAGGAGGCGCGCCGCTCGGCGGTCCGCCCCTCGTACCCCGCCACCATCGAGGTCAGCGCGGCCGACACGGCGAGCATGAGGCCCGCCGCAGCCCCGCCACCGGGATCGCCGTTCGATCCGGCGAGCCGGTCGAGCCAGTCGGTGAGGGAGGAGTCTCGAGTGGTGACCATGTCGTCGGCCATGACCACATCCAACCCTGTCGGCGGCCCCAGCGCGATGACCGAACCGCATGTCGGCCCGCATCCCCCGGTTCGTCCACGGTCGCAGGCTCCGCTCTTCCCCTGAGGATTCGTCCGTAGTAAGAAAGACGCACTCACAGCACGAGGTGATCCGATCGGGGGTGGATCGCACGACAGACGGGAGATCAGTGGGGGGCACAGCGGACGCGCCGGGCGGTGGCCAGGTCCCCGGTGGCGTCGATCCCTCGACTCCCGAGGAGTCGCGAGCCGTCGCCGCCATCCAGAGCGCGCTGACCGCGGGCAAGGGGGTCCTCCTGGTCGGTCGTTCACGGGCGGGGTCCTCGCCGCTCATCGCCGCCGCACTGCGCGGTCTGGGGCCGGATGTCGTGGTCGCGATGAGAGGAGAGGGTACCGGTGACGACGTCGCCGCGGGGCTCCCGATCCTCGTGTCGACCACGGGGCGTCTGGTGGCGCCCGATCTCCGCCAGGCCGAGATGGCAGGGCGACTCGTCTCGATCACGCTTCCCGCGATGGCCCCCTCCCAGGTCCTGGAGGCGATCCGGTCGCGGTTCGGCGGGACGCTCGGCGACCCGGAGTGGGCGAGGCTCGTCCCGATGCACAGGGTGAGCGATCTCGATCTCCTGGTCGACGCCGTGAGTCGCCTGCGTGGCGAGGAGGGGCAGGCGGGGCTCCGCGTCGATCCCGAGCCGGTGGCAGGCGCCCTGGCCGACGGGCAACTCCGGGAACGCGCGTGGGCTGTCGCGGACGGCGTCGCGGGAGATCCCGGGGAGATCGCCTGGACCCTGGATCTGCTCTCCCTCGTGCCGGAGCTGGAAGTCGGACGGGTCGAGCACACGCTGCGCGACCTCGGTGTGGCCGATCCGGCTGGCGTGCTCGAGAGGCTGGAGACCGCCGGCGTCATCACCGCCGTGACGAGCGCGGAGGACGTGCACCTGCACGTGTGTGACGGCGCCGTGCAGCAGGTGCTCTACTGGTCGCTGGGCAGCCTGCGCAGGCGACGTCTCGAAGGACTGATCGGGCCGCGCCTCCGGATGTCCCCGGTCGCCGAGCTGTCCAGGGGCGAGCTGCTGCATCTCGCGGCGCAGGAGTCGAGCGTCGAGCGGAGCGGCGCGCCGGAGATCCTGGTCGCCGCCGCCCGTGCCTCGCTGCGGGCGGCGGACAGGGCGCGCTCGCTTCGCGTCGCTCAGGCGGCCGTCGACTCGGGCGGGGGCTTCGACGCCGAGATGCTGCTCGCCGCCGCGAAGATCGAGGTGGGCGAGGTCGAGCAGGCGCGGCTCCTCCTGGAGGGTCTGATCCCCCGCGCCAAGGACGACGCCGAGCGCATGGGTGCAGTGGTCGCCCTGCTGCGTCTCACCTTCGACACCCGGATCGAGGCGCCAGGGCTCCGTGGCTATCCCGAGGCGCAGCCGGACGAGGTGGAACGCGGAGTGCTTCGGGGCTTCCTGCTCCACGCGCTCGGCGATGTGGTCGGCGGGGCTTCACTGGTGGAGAGGGGCATCGACCGGCTGGAGGGCGCGGGGCTCGCTCACGCGCACTACGTCATCGGGACGGCGCGGGTGCTGAACGGTCGCTTCTCCAGTGCCGACGGTCATCTCGAACACGCAGAGGCCATGCTCCGAGCCGCCGGGGAGGATGCCTCGATGGTGCAGATGCTTCGGGCCGACATGCTGTTCTTCCAGGGCCGCGCCCAGGAGTCGATCGCCATGCTCCGCGGCTTCATGGCGTCGGATCGGTCGTTCCACCACCCGGCCGCGCTGGGAACGTGCGGTCACATGCTCGGGTGGCTGCTCCTCATGACGGGGAGCACCTCGAGCGCCGTCGTCGAGTTCCGGCGTTCTGTCGACCACCTCGAGGTCGCGGGCGTGACCACCCTCGCGTTGATGGCCCGATCCGAGCTCGCCTCCGCTCTCGCGGTGGCCGGTCGGCACGACGACGGCACCGCGGTCATCCTCCCCAACGAGATCGAGCTCGCCAAGACACCCGGCGGCCCGCCGCTGGCCGCCTCCACGCTGGAGCAGGCACGAGGATGGCTGGCAGCATCCGCGGGCGATCGTGTCGAGGCGGCGCGGCTCTTCATCGCGGCAGCCGGCATCTGCGAGAAGAGCGACATGACGATCGGCGTCTTCGTCACCCTCTTCGAGGCGGCACGGTGCGGCGCCGCGAGAGCCGTGCTCGAACGCATGCGGGCACTGTCGGCGAGGATCGAGGGCCCCTTCGCCGTGTTCGCCCTGAGGTTCGTCGAGGCGCTCGCGCAGGCCGACAGAGACGCTGTCCCGGACTCCGGCATCGAGTTCGAGGCCGTCGCGCGCGACGCACTGTCGATGGGTCTTCACCCCCTCGCCGCCGAGGCGTTCGCGCACTCGGTGCAGGCATACACGGCGTCCGGACGTGAACGAGAGGCCGCGGCGGCGGCCCGACGCCGCGACGAGCAGATGCGCATCTGCGGGATCGACAGGATCCTCCTGGTACCGGAACGACGTGTCAGGCCGCTCTCGGTCCGTGAAGGGGAGATCGCAGACCTCGCTGCGGTGGGGTTGAGCAACCGCGAGATCTCCGAGAGGCTCGTGCTCTCCATTCGCACCGTGGAGACGCATCTGCTGCGGGTGTACCAGAAGCTCGGGATCCGTCGTCGGGGCGAGCTCGCAGAGGCGCTGGTCGGAGCGCCGCGGGCGCTGGTGGAGGACGCCTAGCCCGTTCTGGCAGCATGGAGCGAGCCCCCGGGACCTGTCATGTCGCCCTCATGACCGTCTCGGGTGCGGCACGACCCATGCCGCAGAGATCACCCGTGTGGTGAACCTGAGACCCCGAAGGAGACCACAGGATGCGCGACCTCGTCGGCTACGGACGCAACCGCCCGAATCCGCTCTGGCCCGGCGACGCGCGGGTGGCGGTGAACATCACCATCGCCGTCGAGGAGGGGGCGGAGGAGTCGCTGCTCGACGGGTTCGAGCAGAGCGAGGCGCCGCTCACGGATGTGGGCGGGGCCGGGGACGAGGTGCCCGGGCGCGACCTGACAGCGGAGTCGGCGATGGCGTACGGCAGCCGTGTGGGGTTCTGGCGCCTGCAGCGGCTGCTCGAGGAGCGCGGCGTGCCCGCGACCATCGCCGCGTGCGCGATGGCGCTGGAGCGGAACCCGCAGATCGCTGTGCACTCGCGCTTCGCCGGGTACGACCTCCTCGGCCACGGCTGGCGCCACACCCGGCAGTACCTCCTCGACGAGGAGAGCGAGAGGGAGCAGCTGGGGCTCGCGCTCGCGAGCTTCCGCTCGACGTGGGGCGAGACGCCGCAGGGGTGGCTCTCGCGGTACGCGCCGAGCGAGCGGACCCGCGAGATCCTGGCGGAGAACGGGTTCCTCTACGACTCCGACGCGTACGACGACGAGCTGCCGTACTGGACGGAAGCCGCCGGACGGCGTCACCTCGTCATCCCCCACACGCTCGCGAACGACGACGCCGCCTACGCGACGGGGCGCTGGGCCACCGGCGAGCACGCGTTCACGCACCTCCGCGACGCCTTCGACACGATGTACGCCGAGGGGGAGCGGGCGCCGGGGATGCTCACCGTGCACCTGCATCCGCGGCTGTCGGGGCATCCGGCACGATCCGGAGCCGTCGCCCGCTTCCTCGACCACGTGCTCGCCCACGAGCGGGTGTGGGTGGCCCGGCGGATCGACATCGCTCGCCACTGGTTCTCGACGTTCCCGCCGGAGATGAGCCGCAGCATGCGCTGACGCTCGCCCGCGCGCCGCTCCTCCGCGGTCAGCGCTGCTTCGCGAGCACGCCCTGCAGCAGGTCCTCGAAGTACTCGGGCGTGATGCTGATCGCTCCCGCGTACGGATGGTCGAAGCCGGCGATCGTGAAGATGAGGAGCGCGACGAACACCGCGATCAGGCCGGCCATGATGACGTGCACACGGAGGTTCCGCACCTCGATCAAGCCCACGAGCACGGCGTTGAGGATGGCGCCCACACCGACGACGATCCACATCATGGCGGGCAGCGCGAGCGTCGTGGCGGAGATGCGGGACCGCCGCGCCTCGACGAAGTCGTTGAACTGCGCGATCGCCTCCTGCTGCAACGAGGCCTGAGCCTGGGTGGTCGGCTCGAACCCGAACAGCACGGTCTGGATGCGGGTCACCTCGTCGGCGGAGTCCTCCGGCACGATGCCCTGCGCCTGCTGCGGCCAGTCGGTGTCGATCACGAAGCGCGTGTAGTCGCGGATCGCGACATGGAGGTCTTCGGCCGTCGGCGCGGGGAAGCCCGACGCATCCCGGTACAGCACGGCCAGCGACGACGACTCGTGCAGCACGAGCGTGTCGACCGACGTGAAGTTCGCGTACGCGCCCGCCGCGATGAGCGCGACGGTCACGCCGTAGAACACGCCGTACGTGGCCATCGCGTAGCCGAGGATGCGGTCCCACTCCGCGTTGCCCTTCGACACCCGCAGCACCCAGCGCCGCAGCACCAGCAGGATCGCCCACGAGAGCAGCAGGAACCCGAGGACGAAGCCCGGCAGCGACAGCCACACGGGCAGGTCGTAGAACCACATGGGTCGACGTTAGCGGCACCCGGGCCCGCGGCCGAGCATCCGCTCGATGCACCGGCTCCGACGCCTGTTGGTCGCCCGTCTGCTGCTCTGAGGTGGGGCGTCAGCGAGCCGCCTCATCGGCGAGGATCCGCCCCAGCTCGGCGGGACGGGTGAACTGGGGCCAGTGCCCGGTGGGCAGCTCGACGACGGTGACGTCGCGGATGCGCGGCACCTCGGCGAAGTACGGCACCCCTGCCGCGATGGCCTGCTCGATCTCGTCGCGGGTGAAGGTGGTGCCGACGATCGTGATCGGCACGTCGAACCGCCGCTCGTCGGTGAGTCGCGGACCGTCGTTCGCCGCGCCCCAGGGTGTGGGTACCGCGGTCTCGCGGAAGCGCTCGAGCTGCCCGGCGGTGAGGTCGCCCAGGTCGCTCTCGTCGAACTCGGTCCACGGCGGCAGGGGCACACCCGTCTCGTCGCCCGCCAGCGACGGGTTCACGGGCACGCCGTCGGGCTGCGGTCCGCTGTCGACGTAGATCACACGGCGGATGCGCTTGGGCCGCAGATCGGCCACCGAGTGCACGACGGCGCCCCCACCGGAGTGGCCGACGAGCACCACCGGATCGTCGACCTCGTCGGCTTCGTCGAGATCGTCGACGAGGTCGACGATCTGCTGCACGTGCTCGGCGAGGCCGATCTCACGTCGATCGGCGTCGATCGACTCGAGCCCCCGCAGGGTGGGCGTGTGCACCGTGTGGCCCGCGTCGAGGAGTGCGGGCACCACCTCGCCCCATGAGGCGCCGCTGAGCCAGAAGCCGGGAACCAGGATCACGTTCATGGGCGAGACGATAGCGCCGCCCTCCGACATCCGCCCCGACCCGACGTGGCCGCGGGCGCCGGGCTCAGTCGCGGGGCGCCGGTGTCGACGTGAGCAGCTCGAAGAGCTCGCGGTAGCGGGCCGCCGTGCGCTCCACGATCTCGTGCGGGAGGCGGGGCGGCACGCCCGATCCGTCCCAGTTCGCCGCCAGCCAGTCGCGCACGATCTGCTTGTCGAAGCTCACCCCGCGCCGGCCCGCGGCGTACTCGGCGGCATCCCAGTAGCGGCTCGAGTCGCTCGTGAGCACCTCGTCGGCGAGCACGATCTCGCCGGACGTGTCGCGCCCGAACTCGAACTTCGTGTCGGCGAGGATCACCCCGTGCGACTCGGCCACCGCGGCGGCACGGGCGTACACCGAGAGCGAGAGGTCGCGGAGAGCCTCCGCGGCGTCGGCGCCGACGAGCTCGACGGTGCGCTCGAAGGTGATGTTCTCGTCGTGCTCCCCTAGAGGCGCCTTGTAGGCGGGCGTGTAGATCGGGGTCGGCAGACGGTCGCCGTCGGCGAGACCGGCGGGGAGCGCCACGCCGCAGACGCTCTGCGTGGTCTGGTACTCCTTCCAGCCGCTGCCCGAGAGGTAGCCCCGCACCACGCACTCGACGGGGAACATGTCGAGCGAGCGCACGATCATGGCCCGCTCGGAGACGTCCGCAGGCACCGGCGGGAGCGCGCCCGTCTCGGCCACGCGGTGGTCGGGCACGGCGAGCTGGTCGAACCACCAGCGGCTCAGCTGCGTGAGCACGGCGCCCTTGCCGTGGATTCCCGGCTCGAGCACGTGGTCGAACGCGCTCACCCGGTCGCTCGCGACGATGAGCATGGCGCCGTCAGCGGGGGCGCCGCCGTCCGCCTCGGATGCCTCGGGCGCCTCGGACGCCTCGGGCGTCTTGGGCGCCTGGTCCGTTGACGGCACGTAGAGGTCCCGGACCTTGCCGCTGTAGACGTGGCGCCATCCGGGCAGGTCGACCGCGGTCGCGGGGGTCGAGGTCATGCCCGGCTCCCCTCGTTCTGGGCGGAGGCGCCGTCCGGCTCGGCCACCCGCGCCGCGATGTCGGTGCGGTGCTGCGATCCCTCGAGCCCGATCTGGTCGACGGCGGCGTACACACGATCACGCGCGGTGCCGAAGTCGGCGCCCGTCGCGACCACGGAGAGCACCCGTCCGCCCGTCGCGATGACCTGACCCGCGGTCGCGCCCTCCGTCTCGCGTCGGGTGGCGGCGTGCATGATCGACACGCCCTCCACATCCGCCGCCTGATCGAGACCCGACACCACACGCCCCGTCACCGGCGACGCGGGATACGCCTCGCTCGCGACGACGACCGTGACGGCCACGTCGTCCGAGAACTCAGGATCCGGCACCTGGCCGAGCGTGCCGGTAGCGGCGGCGTGGAGCAGCTCGCTGAGCGGAGTGGTGAGGCGGGGGAGCACGACCTGCGTCTCCGGGTCGCCGAAGCGGGCGTTGAACTCGATGACGCGGATGCCCGCCTCCGTCACGATGAGGCCGCAGTAGAGCAGTCCGATGAACGGGGTGCCGGCCCGCTCGAGCTCCAGCACGGTGGGGCGCGCGATGGTCTCGACCACCTCGTCGACGAACGCCTTCTCGCTGCCGAAGCGCTCGGCGAGCCAGGGCAGCGGCGAGTAGGCGCCCATTCCGCCGGTGTTCGGCCCCTCGTCGCCGTCGCCGAGGCGCTTGTAGTCCTGCGCCGGGGCGAGCGGAGCGACGTGGTGCCCGTCGCTCAGCACGAACAGCGACACCTCCGGTCCGTCGAGGAACTCCTCGACCACCACCTCGCCGTGCTGCAGCCAGTGGTCGGCGTGGGCCTGCGCCGCGGCGCGGTCGGTGGTGACGAGGACGCCCTTGCCTGCGGCGAGCCCGTCGGCCTTCACCACGTAGGGGGCGCCGAACTCGTCGAGCGTGCGCTCGGAGTCGGCCTTGGTGGCCACGGTGCGCGCGCGGCCCGTGGGCACACCCGCGGCGTCCATGATCGTCTTCGCGAAGGACTTGCTGCCCTCGAGGGCGGCGGCCTGCTTGCCCGGCCCGAAGACGGGGATGCCGCGCGTGCGCAGCTCATCGGCGACACCCGCGACGAGCGGCGCCTCCGGACCCACGACGACCAGCTGGATGCCGCGCGCGATCGCCAGGTTCGTCACCGCCTGCGGGTCGTTCTCGTCGAGGTCGCGCAGCGTCTCCACATCCGCCTGCGTGCCCGCGTTGCCCGGCGCGGCGATGATCTCGTGGGGGATGCGGCCGACCGCGGGATCGTCGCGGTGCGCCTCGTTCTCGCGCAGCAGGGCGGTGATGATGGCGTGCTCGCGCGCGCCCGAGCCGAGGACGAGGATCTTCACGGCGACCAGCCTAGCGAGCCCGCCGCCGCTGCTCCTCCGGCGGAGCCCGCCGCGGCGCGCGGGTCTAGCGTTGAGATATGGCACGAGCACGGATCGACGACGCCGCGGGGGCCGCGGCGCTCGCGGCGACCACGTCCGACTTCGACGGCGCCTCTCGCGACGCCCGCGCCACCGCCGTGCGCTTCACCCTCCAGGTGCTGTCCGACTTCGCGCCCGGCAAGTCGGTCGAGGTGAGGGTGCCGCCCTTCGGCGCGGTGCAGTGCATAGACGGCCCCGGCCACACGCGGGGCACGCCGCCCAACGTGATCGAGACGGATGCGCGCACCTGGCTCGAGCTCGCCACCGGCCGGCTCGCCTGGGCCGACGCGGTCGCGGCCGCCCGCGCCACCGCCTCCGGCCAGCGCGCGGACCTCTCCGCGTACCTCCCCCTCCGCCTCCCCTAGGGGCGGACGCGGACGCTGTCGCGGTCATCGTCGCTTCGACACCGAATGTGTCGCAGCGACCTCCTCTCGGCCACCGGTGTGCCGAATTCGGTGTCGAGGTGACGTCATCGGACCGTAGCCGGGGCTGACGCCGTCGCTCATCACGGAATACGGGCAACCGACGCCCTCAGGGCCATCGCCTTGGCCTGTTCCGTGATGAGGGTCAGGGGTGCAGGGCGAGGAGGGCGTCGAGGACGGGGACCTGGCCCGCGACGAGGCGTTCGCGGGCGAGCGGGAGCGGGGTCCACTCGGCGCGGTCGACCTCCGGCACCTCGATGGTGCGGCCCGAGCGAGGCGGCCACTCCAGGGGGAAGGTGTTGCTCGTGACGGCGGGCGGGTCGAAGTCGGGCGCCTCGACGGCGAACGCCGTCACGATCTTGCCCGAGCGCTGCCGGAACTCGCCGAGCTCCTCGTACGCCTCCCCGCCCGCGGGTCGCGGTGCGGGCAGGCCCGTCTCCTCGCCGAACTCGCGCAGCGCGGCGGCGAGCGGCTCCTCGTCGGGGGAGTACAGGCCCTTCGGGATCGTCCACGCCCGCGCGTCCTTCCTCGCCCAGAACGGACCGCCCATGTGCGCGATCCAGACCTCGAGCGGGCCGGCCGTGCCGGTGTCGCGGGTTCCGCCCGCCGGCAGCTGCGGGGAGGCCTCCGAGGCCTCGCCGGCGCTCTGCGCGGGCGCAACCCGCGCCAGCGGCGACCGCCGCCACACCATCAGACCCGCGCTGCGCTCCGCCATGGACCCATACTGCCCCGCGCACCCGGCGCATCCCGTGTGGACACAGGACACGGACCCCATGCCCAGGGGAGTGAGCGAGAATGGTGGGGTGAGCAGCGAACGGCCCCCCGCATCCGGTCTCGAGACGAGGCAGGCGGTGCAGGTGCGGCGCGCGCCGCGGTACTACCGCTTCATCATCCTCGGGCTGCTGCTCGGCGGACTCGTGACGCTGGGGGTGACGTGGATGTTCCCGGAGCAGCCCGATTTCCCCCGCTGGCAGGTGGCGGGCCTCCTGGCGCTCTTCGTGGTGCCGGTCGGCGCCGCGGTGGGTGCGCTGGTGGCGCTCCTCATCGACGCCGCGAGCCGTCGTCGTGCACGGGTGGTCGAGGTCGAGCACATCGACGGCCACGAGGAGGTGGCGGCGGCGCAGGCCCATGCCGCTGCCGCCCCGGCGGTGACGCAGGAGGACGCCCCCGCGGTCGCCGCGGACGCGACCCCGTCGAGCGAATCAGGCGAAGCCCGCGGCTAGCGAGCCGAGGCCGCGACGCGACCAGCGGACGCAGGGCGCGAAGCGATGCTACGCGACGAGCGTTGGCTGCCACGCGACGAGCGCAGGAGAGCGCCGACGGGAGTCAGCCGAGGACGCTGCTCAGCACGCGCGCAAGCCGTGATGAGCAGCGTGTGACGGGCGCGCTCAGGCGCGCTTCTGCTCGCCGGCCTGGAAGGGGTCGAGCTCGTCGTCTTCGTCGTCGATCCACTTCGAGTAGTCGGGCTCATCCGACGACTTGCTCGTCAGCTCACGCTCCAGTTCGGAGTAGTTCGTCTCGGGGCTGTAGTACTTCAGCTCACGAGCGACCTTGGTGTGCTTTGCTTTTTGACGGCCACGCCCCATGCGAGACCCCCTCAGGTTCTGGCCGGGGATCGACGCCCCGGAAGGAGATGAATTATCAACGAAGACTCGGACGAGTTTAGCACGATGGCATCCCCCCGCCTGGGCGCGCCGACGCTCTCGGCTGGCGCTCAGCAACCGAGTGAAGGCGCAGCGCGACCGGGGCCGTGCGAACGCCCCCGACGAGCCGCTCAGCGCGAGCGGCGGTGCACCGGCTCGGCCTGGTGCTGAGCCCGCTTGACGGGGCGGACGGGCTCGCCGCGACGCTCCTGTCCGGGGAGGGGGCGTGAGCGCCGACCGTACAGCACCTCGGACGAGTCGAGCAGCCACGGCACGAGCGCGACGGTGACGCCGTGCACGAGCATCAGCTTCTTGCGGATGCGCCGGGCCTTGTGGTTGTGCAGGACCGTCTCCCACCAGTGGCCCACGATGTAGATCGGGGTGTAGACCGTGACGACCTCGGAGCCGTGCTCCGCGCGGTGCTTCGCGATGTAGGAGCACAGCGGGTCGGCCACGTCGCGATACGGCGACTCGATGATGTTGAGCGGGACATCGATGTTCATCGACCGCCAGTCGGCCTCGAGCTGCGACGTCTGCTCGTCGTCGACGGCCATGTGCACCGCCTCGATCGAGTCGTGCCGCGCCGCGATGGCGTAGTCGAGGGCCTTGAGCACGGGCTTCTGCATCTTCCCGACGAGCACGATGGCGTGGTCGCCGCTGGCGCCGAACGTGGTGGTCGGGTCGACCTCGACCTCCTTCGTCACGTCGCGGTAGTAGCGGTTCACGCCGAGCATGAGGAACCACAGCACCGGCATGATCGCGAAGACCAGCCACGCGCCGTGAGTGAACTTCGTGATCGTCACGACGATGAGCACCGTGGCGGTGAACACGGCGCCGACGGCGTTGATGACGAGGCCGCGGATGACGGCGGACCGATCGGTGCAGCCCTCGCGCAGCATCCGCAGCCAGTGCCGGACCATGCCGGTCTGGCCGAGGGTGAACGACACGAAGACGCCGATGATGTACAGCTGGATGAGCTGGGTGAGGTTCGCCTGGTACACCAGCAGGATCAGCGATGCGGCCGCCGCGAGGATGATCATGCCGTTCGAGAAGACGAGACGGTCGCCGCGGGTGAGCAGCGCCTTGGGGGCGTAGGAGTCCTTCGCGAGCACCGAGCCGAGCAGCGGGAAGCCGTTGAACGCGGTGTTGGCCGCGAGGAGCAGCACGGCCGCCGTCGCCGCCTGGATGATGAAGAACAGCACGGAGTTGTTGCCGAACACGGCGGCCGCGACCTGCGCCATGAGGCTGCGCTGCGGGGTGGTGGCGCAGTCGGCGAAGCCGATGAGGTGGCAGGCGTCCTCGGCGTAGTGAACGTTCGCGATGAGGGCGACGGCGGTGAGACCGGCGAACAGGAAGATGGCGATGCTGCCCATCGCGACCAGGGTGGCCTGCGCGTTCTTCACCTTCGGGGTTCGGAACGCGGGCACACCGTTCGAGACGGCCTCGACGCCCGTGAGGGCGGAGCACCCGCTCGAGAACGCCCGCAGCAGCAGGAGGATCACCGCCGCCTGGCCGATGCTCTCGGCCTGCACGCCGAACTGCGCGCTCTCGGCCACGGGAGCGTCGCCGAGGGCCACACGGGACAGTCCGACCACGATCATGAGCGCGACGCTGGCGATGAAGACGTAGGTCGGGATGGCGAATGCCTTGCTCGACTCGCGCACTCCGCGCAGGTTCACCGCCATCAGCAGCACGACGAAGCCGATCGCCAGCTCGACCCGCCAGGGGTTCAGGAACGGCAGCGCCGAGATGATGTTGTCGACGCCGGAGGCGACCGACACCGCCACCGTGAGCACGTAGTCGACGAGCAGGGCGGAGGCGACGATGAGCCCGGCCTTCTCGCCGAGGTTGCGGTGCGCGACCTCGTAGTCGCCGCCGCCGGAGGGGTACGCCTTCACGAGCTGCCGGTACGACAGCATCACGACCACGAGCAGCAGCACGACGGCCGCCGCCACCCACGGCGCGAACGACAGGAAGGCGAGCCCGCCGACCAGCAGGATCATCAGGAGCTCCTGCGGCGCGTACGCCACGGACGACAGGGCGTCGCTGGCGAAGATCGGGAGGGCCAGGCGCTTGGAGAGGAGCTGCCCTTCCAGCTTGTCGCTGGGGAGCGGATCTCCGATCAACCAGCGTTTTGCTGAACGGGTCTCATTAACCACGATCGAGAACACTACTCACGGGGTTAGGCGTGTCAAGTCGGTGCGAGTGCATGATGTCGAGACGATATGAGACCGCCGCGGAGCGTGTTCTCACGCTCAATGCGGCGGCCTCACAGCGAGTGCGAAGGATGCGGTCGGTTCTACTCGTCCTCGGGGATCTCGCTGTCGGTGTACTCGCCGTGCTCGGGCTCGGGGACGTTGACGTCGGCCGCCTCGGTGTCGGTGTACTCGCCCTCGCGCTCCTGCGGGCGCTTCTCGTCGCTCATGCCTGGGATCCTCCTCGATGTCCACGCCGGCGTTGTCCACTCCGGTCGGTTCGTTCGCGAAGCTACCACCACCCTGGGGTGGGGCAGAAGGGGTCGCGACGACTGTGCACATCCGTGCGGATGAGACGTCCCTGTGCAGGAGTCGTCGTCGCAGAGCCGGGTGGTGGCCGTCCGCGCCGGCGTCACACCGGATGGACGCCGGGTCACCCCTCACGGACGACGTCCGAGGGATCCTTGTCGATGCGCCACCCGCGCCAGGACGGTTGGCGCAGGCGGCCGTCTCCGGTCCACTCCGCGAACTCGACCTCCCCCACCAGCTTCGGCGTCACCCACTGCGCGTCGCGCGTGTCGGGGCGGGGCACGTCGGCGAAGGGCGAGGTCTTGCGCTGGAGCGGCGCGAGCTTCGCCGCGATGTCGGTGAGCTGGCGATCGGTGAACCCGGTGCCGACGCGGCCGACGTACTGGAGCGCGCCGTCCGCATCCGGGACGCCGAGCAGCAGCGACCCCACCTGCGACGCCCGGCGACCGTTGCCGGGACGCCAGCCGCCGATCACGACCTCCTGAGCGAGATGGTGCTTGAGCTTGATCCAGTCGCGGGTGCGGCGGGCCGTGTACGTGCTGGCACGGCGCTTCGCCATCACGCCCTCGAGGCCCAGCTCGCGGCTCGAGGTGAGGGCGTGCTCGAGGTCGCCGTCGAAGGCCGGCGGCACGTGCAGTCGGCCCGCGGAGGCCGGCAGCGCGTCCTCAAGGCGCCGCCGCCTCTCGTCGTAGGGCTCGTCGACGAGGGGCTCGCCGTCCTCCTCGAGCAGGTCGAACACCATCAGGTCGACGCGGACCCGCTTCGCGGCCGCCTCGACCTCGCGCGGCTTGCTCAGGCCCATCCGCTGCTGGAGGCGGCCGAAGCTGGGGCGGCCCTTCGCATCCAGCGCCACCACCTCGGCGTCGAGGAGCAGTTCGCGGTCGGCGGTCGCCGCCGCGAGCTCCTCGACGAGCTCCGGGTACGCGGCGGTCACGTCGTTGCCGTTGCGGGTGACGAGCGCGACCCTGCCGTGGTCGGCGAGCACCAGGGCTCGGATGCCGTCCCACTTCATCTCGAACGCCCACTCGTCCTCGTCGCGGATGTCGGTGGCCTGGCCGAGGGTGGCGAGCATGGGCGAAGGGATGCGCGTGCGGTCGAAGAGGTCGCGGTGAGCGGCGGGTGCGGTCGCGCGCTTCGCCGTGCTCGCGGCGCGCTTCGCTGCGGGACCGTCGCCGTCGCGCTTCGCGCCGCCGTCCTTGCCGCGCGTGCGCTCCTTCGACGCGGTGACCGACGCGGGGTCGTCCCAGTCCACGCTGTGCTGGTCCTTCATGAGGTGGATCAGCCAGTTCTTCGGGTCCTTGCCGCCACGGCCGCCGGTGCGGATGAGCGCCACCCTGCGCGCCTCGCCCAGACCCCCCGACGGCTGGCCGTGGAGCGTGGCGATCACCTCGTCGTCGCGCCACTTCTCGAGGTCGTACGTGCCGAAGTCCCAGATGGTGACGGTGCCGCCGCCGTACTCGCCCTCGGGGATGGTGCCCTCGAAGGTGCCGTACTCGAGCGGATGGTCCTCCGTCATCACAGCGAGGTGGTTCACCCCCGCGTCCGTGGGCACGCCCTTCGGCAGCGCCCACGAGACCAGGACCCCGTCGTGTTCGAGCCGGAAGTCCCAGTGCAGCCGCGAGGCGTGGTGCTCCTGGATCACGAACGACCGCCCGCCCGTGTCGGCGGGCGACGCCTCGGGCACCGGCTCAGGGGTCTTCGCGGCGTCGCGCTTCGACCGGTAGACGGTCAGCCGGTCGGGCTCATCAGGATGTGCCTCGGGCTGCTCGTCGGCCCCGCGGTCCGAGTGCCACACGCCGCCCGGCGCCTCGACCGAGCCGGGTGCGTCGGCGCTCTCGGCGAGTGGATCGGCGCGTCGCCGCATCCGCGTCAGCACCTCGTCGAGCTCGAGGTGGCGGAGGTCCTTCGAGGCCAGCTCGCGCCACGTGCGCGGCACGGCGACCGTGGGCCGGAGGCGTCCGCGCAGCGAGTAGGGGCAGATGGTGGTCTTGTTCGCGTTGTTCTGGCTCCAGTCGACGAGCACCCGGCCGGTGCGAAGCGACTTCTTCATGTCGCTGACCACGAGGTCGGGGTCGTCGGCCTCGAGCGCGCGCGCCAGCTCGTGGGCGACGGCCGACACCTGGTCGGAGGTCTGAGTCCCGTCGAGTGCGGCGTAGAGGTGGATGCCCTTGCTGCCGCTCGTCACCGGCACAGGGTCGAGCCCCATGTCGGTGAGGATCCGCCGGGCCCGCTTCGCGACCTCCACGCACTCGGGCAGGCCCGCGCCCTCGCCGGGGTCGAGGTCGATCACGAACCGGTCGGGGGTTCTTGCGGCGGCCGTGCGCATCCACCCGCCACTGGGGCACGTGCACCTCGAGCGCGGCGATCTGGGCGAGCCAGACCAGGGTCGCCTCGTCGTTGACGAGGGGGTACGTCTTCGGCCCCTCGGAGTGCTCGATCTCGACGCGCTTGACCCAGTCGGGCGTGCCGGCGTCGAGGTCCTTCTGGAAGAACACCGACCCCGGATCCGCGGGCGTCCCCACTCCGTTCACCCACCGCTTGCGCGTGGCCGGCCGGTTGCGCGCGTGCGGGATGAGGAAAGGGGCGATCTGCGAGTAGTACCGCAGCACGTCGCCCTTCGTCGTCCCGGTCTCGGGGTAGAGCACCTTGTCGAGATTCGTGATCTTGAGCCGGTGCCCGCCGACGCCGACCACCTGCTCGTCCTTCTTCGGGGCCATGCTCCATATTCGCGCGTCCCTCCCGCGACGACCAGGGGGCTCGGACCCCGTGGCGGGACGGGGCCGGTGCGCGGTTGAATGGGACATGCGATCCATCTGGAAGGGCGCCATCACGTTCGGGCTGGTCAACGTGCCCGTGAAGCTCTACTCCGCCACCGAGGACCACGACGTCTCGCTGCACCAGGTGCACGACGAGGACGGCGGGCGCATCCGGTACCAGCGGGTCTGCGAGATCGACGGCGAGGTCGTGGAGTACCAGCACATCGTCAAGGCCTACGACGACGGCGACCGCACGGTCATCCTCACGAAGGACGACATCGCGTCGTTGCCCGAGGAGAAGAGCCGCGAGATCGAGGTCGTCGAGTTCGTGCCGAGCGACCAGGTCGACCCGATCATGTTCGAGAAGTCGTACTACCTCGAGCCCGACTCCTCGTCGCCGAAGGCGTACGCGCTGCTGCGCAAGACGCTCGAGACCACCGACCGCACCGCGATCGTGCAGTTCGCTCTGCGGCAGAAGACGCGTCTCGGCGCACTGCGCGTGGTCGACGACGTGCTCGTGCTGCAGGGGCTGCTGTGGGCCGACGAGATCCGCGAGGCGAACTTCCCCGCACTCGACGAGACCACCCGCGTGTCCAGCCGTGAGCTCGACATGGCGATGTCTCTCGTCGACCAGTTCTCGAGCGACTTCGAGCCCGAGAAGTTCACCGACGAGTACCAGGAGCAGCTGCGCACCCTCATCGAGGCGAAGCTCGACCAGGGCGACTCCGTCGACACCGACGAGACCTTCGGGCGTGTCGGCGACGAGGACGAGGGCGGCGAGGTGCTCGACCTGATGGAGGCGCTGCGCCGCTCGGTCGACAAGAGCCGCGGGGCGAAGGGCGGCGAGAAGTCCGCGCCTGCGAAGAAGGCTCCGGCGAAGTCGGCGACGGCGAAGAAGGCGCCCGCGAAGGCGACGACGGCGAAGAAGCCGGCCGCCGCCAAGTCCGCCTCCTCCGGTTCATCCCCAGCGAAGAAGCCCGCCGCGCGCAAGAGCTCGAAGGCCTCCTGAGCCGCGTCACCGTGCTCCCCTGAGCGAGGTCACCGTCGAAAGGTACGCTCACAGCCCGCGCGGCCCGAATACGGGCATCTGTGAGCCGTGAGCGTGCCTTTCGACGGTCACGGAATCCGCAGCCGCGATCTCGACGGCGTCCGCAGCGGCCGAACGCTGCATCCACGGCCACCGGCCTCCTCCCCGGGAGGAGGATGGGGGCATGAGCGCGCCATTCTCGACCCCGCACCCGTCCGCATCCGTCACCGAGAGCACCCGGGCGGCGCATCCGCCCGTGACCGTGACGGTGACCGGAGCGGGCGGGCAGATCGGATACGCGCTGCTGTTCCGCATCGCGGCGGGCGACATGCTGGGCCCGAGCACGCCGGTGCGGCTGAGGCTGCTCGAGATCCCGCAGGGCCTCGCCTCGGCCGAGGGGGCGGCGCTCGAGCTGCAGGACGGCGCGTTCCCGCTGCTCGAGAGCCTCGAGGTGACCGACTCGTCCGAGCGCGCCTTCGACGGCACGAACGTCGCGCTCCTTGTCGGGTCGCGCCCGCGCACCGCGGGGATGGAGCGGGCCGACCTCCTCGCGGCCAACGGCGGCATCTTCGGGCCGCAGGGTGCGGCGCTGAACGCGCACGCCGCCGACGACGTCCGGGTGCTCGTCGTGGGCAACCCCGCCAACACCAACGCGCTCATCGCGCAGCAGAACGCGCCCGACATCCCGGCCGAGCGGTTCACAGCGCTGACCCGCCTCGACCACAACCGCGCGCTCGCGCAGCTGGCCGCGAAGCTCGAGGTACCGGTGTCGACCGTGCGCGACGTCACGATCTGGGGCAACCACTCGACCACCCAGTATCCGGATGTGTTCCACGCGCTCGCCCAGGAGCGTCCCATTCGCGAACTGGTCGACGAGGCCTGGCTCGCGGAGGAGTTCATCCCGAGGGTGGCGAAGCGCGGCGCCGAGATCATCGACGCTCGCGGCTCGTCATCGGCGGCGAGCGCGGCCTCCGCCGCGATCGACCACGTGCGCGACTGGGTGCACGGCACGCGGAACGGATGGACGAGCGTCGCGCTGCCGTCCACGGGCGCCTACGGCGTGCCCGAGGGGCTGGTCAGCTCGTTCCCGGCGCACTCGATCGACGGGCGCTGGGTCGTCGTGGAGGGCCTCGAGGTGAACGCGTTCTCCCGCCGCCGCATCGACCTCTCCGTCGACGAGCTCCTCGAGGAGCGCGCCGCCGTCGCCGCCCGAGGTCTCCTCCCTTCCTGACCCGCGCCCGTCCGCCCTCTCGCGCGGGCCTTTGTCCAGGTTTCCGTCGTCTTTCGGCGATTTCGCGACGGAAACCTGGACAAACCCGGGCACCCCGCGCGGGCTACTCGGGCGCGGGGAGGGCGGGGTCGGCGGGGGAGAGGCCCCAGACGGGGAAGAGCACGTCGAACGCCTCCGCGAAGCCGAACTGGATGGTCGCCGCCTCGTGGCCCGTGCCGGGGGAGACGAAGCGGTACGCGGTCATCCCCGCCGCCTCCGCCGCCTCGTAGATCTCCTGCGACGCGCGCACGTAGCGTCCGTCGAACTGCCCGACGGTGAAGATCGCGATCTTCGACGACGGGTACGTCCGCGAGTCGAGGATGGTCAGCGGCAGCTGCGCCCGGTAGGCGTCGGCGTCGCCGCCGAAGCCCTCGTCGATGGTGTCCTGCTCGCTGCCGAGCGAGGGTCCGAGCTCGCCGGAGATGTCGATCACCGAACCCCAGACGTCCGGATGCAGCGCGCCGAAGCGGATCGCGCATCCGCCGCCGTTCGAGAACCCGGCGATCGACCATGCCGCCGGTCCCGGCATCACGTTGAAGGTCGAGCGGATGAACGAGACCACGTCGTCGTTCACGTACGTCGCCGCGTTGCCCTGGTACCCGTCGATGCAGAGCGGGTTGTTGGAGCCGTCCCCTCCGAGCTGGTCGACCGAGACCACGATGGGGGCGAGTCCGTCGGTCTGCTCGGTGAACTCGTCGAGCACCTGGCCCACGTCGTCGACGGCGGGGGATCCGGGCTGCCCGCCCATGTAGACCACGACCGGCAGCGCGGGCGCGTTCGCCACCTGCGCCGCCGGAGGGAGGTACACGACCGCATCGCGTGCGTCGAAGTCGGAGGCGGGTGTCGGGATCTCTACAGTGCCGACGAGCGCCTCGTCGGGCATGTCGGCGGGCGGCGTCCACGAGTCGACGAGCGGGCCGTCGGGATTCGTGGAGTGCGGCGGGAGGGCGGAGAGGTCGAGCGCGGGGAGGGTCTCGATGTCGAGGAAGTCGCCGAGGGTCTTGTCGATGCCGAAGTCGGCGTTGATCCCGATGGCCGTGGTGAGCGCGAAGACGGGGACGGCGATGAGCGACACGATCCGGCGCCAGCCGTGCGACACCACAGCCGAGGCGACGGCCGCGGACATCGTCGCGAAGACGGCAGCGATCCAGATGCGCGTCTCGACGCTCATCGGGGTGTTGAACACGTCGAGCACGTTCTGCACCAGCACGGTGAGCAGCACACCGCACACCGCGCCGGCGCCGAACGCGATCGCGACCGGCCGCACCCAGCGCACCGCCGGACGCCGGACGACGATCGCGAGGAGGAACACCACCGCCACCGCGTACACGGCGATGAGAACCGGCCCGTCGACGATGCGGATGTCGAGGACCCGCGCCCAGAAGCCCGTCATCCGCGGGCTCGAGACCGGGGCCGCCTCGTCACCGATCCGGAGCGGTGCGCGTCCGACGGCGTCGCGGGTAGGAGGCTCACGAAGGACATTCTGCCCTTCACTAGACTTGACCTCGATCTCGCGCGTGCAGCCGGCCGCGCGACAACCACGGAGAGTTCATGGCCGCCGCATCCCGTCTCGATTCCGTCACCGCCCTCGCCAAGCGCCGGGGCTTCGTGTTCCCGACCGGTGAGATCTACGGAGGCACACGCAGCGCGTGGGACTACGGCCCCCTGGGTGTGGAGCTCAAGGAGAACATCAAGCGCCAGTGGTGGAAGTTCATGGTGCAGCAGCGCGACAACGTCGTGGGCCTCGACTCCGCCGTGATCCTGCCCCGCCAGGTGTGGGAGGCCTCGGGTCACGTCGAGGTGTTCACCGACCCGCTCGTCGAGTCGCTCCACACCCACAAGCGCTACCGCGCCGACCACCTGCTCGAGGCGTACGAGGAGAAGCACGGCCACCCGCCGGAGAACGGGCTCGCCGACATCCGCGACCCCGACACCGGGCAGCCCGGCGCCTGGACCGAGCCGCGCAACTTCTCGGGTCTCATGAAGACGTACCTCGGCGCCCTCGACGACGAGTCGGGCATGGCCTACCTCCGCCCCGAGACCGCCCAGGGCATCTTCGTCGACTTCAACGCCGTGTTGAACTCCTCGCGCCAGAAGCCGCCCTTCGGCATCGGCCAGATCGGCAAGAGCTTCCGCAACGAGATCACGCCGGGCAACTTCATCTTCCGCACCCGCGAGTTCGAGCAGATGGAGATGGAGTTCTTCGTCAAGCCCGGCACCGACGAGGAGTGGCACCAGTACTGGATCGACCAGCGCTACCAGTGGTACGTCGACCTCGGCATCGACCCCGAGAACCTGCGCCTCTTCGAGCACCCGAAGGAGAAGCTGTCGCACTACTCGAAGCGGACGGTCGACATCGAGTACCGCTTCGGATTCCAGGGCTCGGCGTTCGGCGAGCTCGAGGGTGTGGCCAACCGCACCGACTTCGACCTGTCGACGCACTCCAAGGCGTCCGGAACCGACCTCTCGTACTTCGACCAGGCCACCGGCGAGCGCTACACGCCGTACGTGATCGAGCCCGCCGCGGGCCTCACCCGCTCGCTGATGGCGTTCCTCGTGGATGCGTTCCACGAGGACGAGGCGCCCAACACCAAGGGCGGCGTCGACAAGCGGACCGTGCTGCGCCTCGACCCGCGCCTCGCGCCGGTGAAGGCCGCGGTGCTGCCGCTGTCGCGCAACGAGGCGCTCTCGCCCGTCGCCCGCGAGCTGGCCGCGAGCCTGCGTCGCAACTGGAACGTCGACTTCGACGACGCCGGTGCGATCGGGCGCCGGTACCGCCGACAGGACGAGATCGGCACGCCCTTCTGCATCACGATCGACTTCGACACCCTCGAGGACCGCGCCGCCACCGTACGCTCGCGCGACACGATGAGCCAGGAGCGCGTCTCACTCGATCAGCTCGAGGGGTACCTCGCCACGCGTCTCCTCGGCGCGTAGGGGCGGATGCGGCGGGTTCCGCCCGTTCTCCCGTGCGTCGAGCCGCTCACGGCGGCGTCGGCGCGGAGAGCGGGCGGAACCCGCGCGGCCCCGGCATCGACCTAAGGGCGCGGCCAGGCGGAGACGGCGTCGAGTCGCTCGACCTCGGCGGGGGTGAGCGTCAGCGAGCCCGCGGCGAGGAGCGCGGGCAGCTGCCCCCGCGTTCGCGCGCTCGCGATCGGCGCGGCCACGGCGGGCTTGGCCGCCAGCCACGCGAGCGCGACGGAAGCCGCGGCGACGCCGTGGTCGCGGCCGATGTCCTCCAGCGCATCCACGATCTCGAGCCCCTGCGGTGAGACGTACGCCGTGGCCGCCGACTGCCGCGTGCCGGGGTGATCGTCCTTCGTGCGGTACTTGCCGGTGAGGAACCCGCTGGCGAGGGCGTAGTACGGCAGGATCGACAGCCCTTCCTCGAGGGCGAGCGGGACCAGGTGGTCCTCGACGTCGTTCCGGTGGACGAGGTTGTAGTGGTCCTGGAGCGCCACCGGGCGGTCATAGCCGTTCGCGTCCGCGATCGCCAGCCACTCGCGCACCGAGTCGGCGGAGAAGTTCGACAGTCCCACGTAGCGCACCTTCCCCGCCCGCACGAGCCGGTCGAACGCCGCCACCGACTCCTCGAGAGGCGTCGCCGGATCCTCCGCGTGCGCGTAGTAGAGGTCGATCCGGTCGGTGCGCAGGCGGGCGAGCGACGCATCCGCCGCGGCGGCGATGTTCGCCGCAGACAGTCCGGGAAACGCCGGATGCTTCGACACCTTGGTCGCCACGACGGTCGTAGCCCGCCTGCCGCGGGTCTGCATCCATTCGCCGATGATCGTCTCGGACTCGCCGCCGGAGTTGCCGGGCTTCCGCCACATGTAGCTGTCGGCGGTGTCGATGTGGTCGCCGCCGCCCTCCGCGAACGCGTCGAGCACGGCGAGCGACTCCTCCCGGTCGGCCGTCCAGCCGAACACGTTGCCGCCGAGGGCGAGAGGGAAGACGTCGAGGTCGCTGGATCCGATCTGCACCATGCTGTCGACGCTACTCGTGAAGTCCTGCTTGACCTTGACGCGGCGTCAACTCCTACCGTGGTGGACATGGAGAGATCGATCCAGGACGTCGCCCGCCTGACCGGCACGACGAGTCGCACGCTGCGGCACTACGACAGCGTCGGACTCGTCGCGCCCAGCCGGATCGCCGCGAACGGATACCGCTACTACGACGAACATGCGCTCGTGCGTCTGCAGCGGGTGCTGCTGCTGCGACAGCTCGGGCTCGGGCTGCCCGCGATCGGCGAGGTGCTCGACGGCGAGACGGATGCGGTGGCCGCCCTGCGCGGGCACCTGGCCCGTCTGCAGGACGAGGCGGATCGGATCGGGCGGCAGCAGCGCAGCGTCGAGCGCACGATCGACGCGGTGGAGAGAGGAGAGGAGATCATGGCCGAGACGATGTTCGACGGCTTCGACCACACGCAGCACCGGGCGGAGGTGGAGGAGCGCTGGGGTGCCGACGCCTACGCGGCAGGCGACCGCTGGTGGCGCACGAAGTCGCCCGCGGAGCGCGCCGAGTGGCAAGCCGCCCTCGCCCGTCTGAGCGCCGACTGGCGGCGGGCCGCTGCCCGCGGGATCGACCCCGCCGGGGAGGAGGCGCAGCAGCTCGCGCGTCGCCACGCGGAATGGCTCGCCGGCGTGCCGGCGACGCCGCGCGGAGACGACCTCGCGGGGTACCTGAGGGGGCTCGGGGAGATGTACGTCGCCGACGAGCGCTTCGGCGCGAACTACGGGGGCGCGGCGGGCGGCGCCTTCGTCCGCGACGCGCTCGCGGCGTATGCGGATCGGCTGTGAGCCGGCGGCGGCGCGGCTGCGCTGCATGTGTGCGGCGCAGCGGGCGGCGGGCGGCGAGCGGCGAGAAACGCAGGGGCTGAGGCTCCACGTCCCGTAATCATGGACGAGAAGCCTCAGCCCCTGCATTTTCTTCGCTACGAGTGTGCCGCGCGGCGGCGACGGGCGTGGGGCTGGGTCAGCGCAGGGGCTTGAGCATCTCCACCTCGAGCCCGCCCGCGGCGAGCGGGTAGGGGAAGGTGTGCCCCGTCTCGACCCAGCCGCGCTTGCGGTAGGCGGCGCGGGCGCGGTCGTTGCGCTCGTGCACGTCGAGCATGAGCACGTCGCCGCGCTCGGCCGCCCAGCGCTCGATCTGGGCGAGCACCGCATCCGTGACCCCGCCCGACCCGCGGAACCCCGGCGCGACGTACACGCCGAGCAGGTACGGGCGCCTCATCCCGAGCGGGATCTTCGACGTCATCGACGCCACCCACCGCCCGCCGTCCGTGATCGCCACGGCGGTGATGGCCTCGGGCGACGAGCCCTCGCGGGCGCGGTCGCGCCAGTCGCGCTCGCGGCGGCCACGGGCGTGTTCGGCGGTCTCGAGGTAGGCGAGCGGCGTGTCGTCGAGCATCTCGAGGCGCAGGGCGCGCACCTCGGGCCAGTCGTCCTCCACCGTGCGCCGCACCACGAAGCCGTCGTGCTCGGCGAGGATCTCGGGCTCCATGCCGCCGACCCTACGCGAGCCGCGCGCGCCCCGCGCGCCTCGACCACCCCCGCGCGCCTCGACCACCCCCGCGCGCTTCGACCGCCGCCGGACTGCATGCGACCATGGACGCATGACGCCCGCGCTCCACATCACCGACGACGAGGCCGCCGACAGGCTGCTCTCGAGCGACCCGCTCGCCCTGCTCATCGGGATGCTTCTCGACCAGCAGGTCGCGATGGAGACCGCCTTCGCCGGGCCGCTGAAGATCAGCGAGCGGATGCGCGCCGACGGCCTGGGCGCGTTCGACGCGCCCGCGATCGCCGCCGCCCCGCCGGAGGAGTTCGCCGCCCTCTTCGCGCAGACCCCCGCCGTGCACCGGTTCCCCGGCTCGATGGCCGGGCGGGTGCAGGCGCTGTGCCAGGCGATCGTGGACGACTGGGGTGGCGACGCCTCCGCGATCTGGACCGAGGGTGACCCCGACGGCGCCGCACTCCTCAAGCGCCTGAAGACGCTGCCCGGGTTCGGGGACCAGAAGGCCCGCATCTTCGTGGCCCTGCTGGGCAAGCAGTACGGGGTGACGCCGTCCGGGTGGCGTGAGGCGGCTGGCGCCTACGGCGAGGAGGGGTCGTACCGCTCGGTGGCCGACATCGTCGACCCGCCGTCGCTAGCGAAGGTGCGCGAGACGAAGCGCGCCGCGAAGGCGGCGGCGAAGGCTGCCTCCGCCTGAGCTTCCCCTGCCGCTCGGGCGCGTCCCGCGGCGACCGCCGCGGAAGGTGGCCGCGAAAAGGTCGCCTCAGAGCGAACATGCCCCGTATATCGCGCCATGTCGTCTCTCAGGCGACCTTCTGACGGCCACCGACCGATTCGCGGCCGCTACAGGGCGGCGAGTCGGGGCACGAGAGGCTCGAGCGCGCCCACCCAGGACACGGGGTCGCCGCCTTGCGGCGCCACCTCCACGACCTCGATGCCGAGCGCCGCGTACGCCTCCATCGCCCGCAGGAACGCGTCCGGATCGGTGGCGGGGTCGCCCGGGCCCATCACCGACTTCGTGATCGCGTCGTAGTCGGTGCCGAGGTCGTCGCAGTGGCGGCGTAGAACGTCGAGCTTCCGCGCGACCTCCTCGGGAGCGGACGCGAACAGGTTGCACGCATCCGCGTACTGGGCGACGAGGCGCAGCGTCTTCTTCTCGCCGCCCCCGCCGATGAGGATGGGCGGATGCGGCCGCTGCACCGACTGCGGCACGTTGATGGTCTCGGCGAGCGAGTAGTGCGCGCCGGTGTAGGGACCCTCGTCGTCGCTCCACATCTGCAGGCAGATCTTCAACGTCTCCTCGAGCATCTCGAAGCGCTGCGCGATCGGCGGATACGGGACGCCCAGCGCGAGGTGCTCGCGCTCGTACCAGGCTGCGCCGATGCCGAGCATCGCCCGCCCCTGCGACAGCACGTCGAGGGTGGTCACGATCTTCGCCAGCAGGCCGGGGTACCGGTAGGTGACGCCCGTGACCATGAGCGAGAGCTTCATCCGCTCGGTCACGCCGGCCAGGAACCCGAGAGAGGTGTACCCCTCGAGCATCGGGTCGTGCGCCGTGCGGAACTGCTCCATCTGGAAGTAGTGGTCCATCATGGTGAACCACTCCGCGCCGATCCCCTCCGCCACGCGGGCGGTGTCGGCGAGCACGGGCGCGACCTGCTCCGCCGGGGTGTCGAGGGTGAAGTTCATGAAGTGGATGCCGAGTTTCACGATCCCATCACACACCTTCGACCGCGCTCGAACGCAAGGGTCCTTCGCGAGTAGCGTGAGCGCGTGATCGTGGATGTCGTCGTGGACGGGTGGGAGCAGGCCTGTTGCGGCCAGCCCTTCGGGGTGGGGCGACCAGTGACGTGGACGGTGTTCGCGCGCGACCTCCCCGCTGCCTCGCGGCGGCGCTTCCTCGAGAGCCATCACGGGCTCGACCTCCCCGGCCCGAGCGGCGAGATCGTCGGTGTGGTGAGGGAGATCGTGGAGGTCCGGGCGGCGGTGGTGGACCTCCCCGGCACGCGGACACGCACGCACTCGCGGGACACGACGCAGAACCGGCGCACCCGAGTGGACGAGGTCACGCGCGATGCCGATGTGGAGGAGTACCTGATCGCCCTGGAGGTCGACGACACCGTGGACCTTCCGGCGCACTACTTGGATGACACGGGCCAGAGAGTCGCCGCGGCCGCGGAAGCGGAGGCCCGCGACGTCGAGGAGTGGATCCGGAGTCCGCGAGGGCGGGAGACGACGGCCCTGCTCGGTTCGCTTCGAGAGCGGTACGGCGATGTCGTGGAGATCAGCGAGGGGTGCGGAGGCGCTGCTGTCACCATCCAGCCCCTTCGGCCCGACGCATGTGACCTCCTCTGGCAGGTCCATTCGGAGACGATCACCGTGACGGCCGGTTCGGGGCGGTTCACGCTGGAGGACGTCGACGAGCTCGCCGAGTTCGCGGACGCGGTCGCGTCGGGCCGGGTCCGCGAGGAGAGGCGGGACGGTGGTGCGGCCACCGTGGTGACGCCCGCCTCGGGTCCGGAATGGGTCGATTCCATCCCATCTCCGGGCGATGGGTGGGTGCTGATGGCCACCAGCGAAGCGCGCCGACTCGATGC
The DNA here is from genome assembly GCF_042699995.1 of Cnuibacter sp. UC19_7. GTDB lineage: Bacteria > Actinomycetota > Actinomycetes > Actinomycetales > Microbacteriaceae > Cnuibacter. Next base: position 1,584,812 of record NZ_CP170560.1, on the reverse strand, counting down.
CGAACCGCGTGGGTACTCCGCCTGGCGCTAGCACGGCAGGGTCGATCGCTAAGCTCGTCGCAGCGGACGGGAGGCGCCATGGGCACGGTCGGGCAGGGCGACGCGCGCGACGGCGCCGCGGCGGGAGGGAACGCCGGACCGCAGGCCGCGTACCTCGAGCCCACCGAGGCGCCCACAAGTGCCGACCCCCGGACAGAGATACCGGAGCGCGACGGGCCGCTCGACCTCGCGGGCCTCTCCGCGGCCGACGTCGCCGAGCGCATCGCGGCGGGGGAGACGAACGCCTTCGTGGCCGACTCGAGCCGGAGCGTGTGGAGCATCGTCCGCGCCAACGTCTTCACGCTGTTCAACGCGATCATCGCGGGCTGCTTCCTCGTGCTGCTGTTCGTGGGCCGCTGGCAGGATGCGCTCTTCGGCTTCAGCGCGATCGCCAACGCCCTCATCGGGTCGATCCAGGAGTACCGCGCCAAGCTCGCGCTCGACCGGCTGGCGCTCCTCAACGCGGTCGACGCGCGCGTGCGCCGCGACGGAGCCGAGGTCGAGGTGCCCACGCAGGACGTCGTGAAGGGCGACCTCCTCGTCCTCCGCGCCGGCGATCAGGTGCCCGCCGACAGCGTCGTGGTGCTCTCGAACGGCCTCCAGCTCGACGAGTCGATGCTGACCGGCGAGTCGGATGCGATCGACAAGACCCCGGGCACGGAGGTGCTCTCGGGGTCCGTCGTCGTCGCCGGCGAGGGGTACGCCCGCGCCGACAGGCTCGGCGCCGACAGCTTCGCCAACCGGTTCGCCGACGAGGCGAAGCGCTTCTCGCTGGTCGCGTCCGAGCTCCGCACGTCGATCAACCGCGTGCTGCGCTGGGTGTCGTGGATCATCGGGCCCGTCGCCCTCCTCGTGCTCAACTCGCAGGTGATCGCCGCGGGCGGATGGGACAGGGCCTTCCAGGACGAGTCCTGGCGCCAGGCCGTGGTCGGCACGATCGCGGCGCTGGTGGCGATGATCCCGCTCGGACTCGTGCTCATGACGAGCATCGCGTTCGCGGTCGGGGCGGTGAAGCTGGCACGGCAGAAGGTGCTCGTGCAGGAGCTGCCCGCGGTCGAGGGCCTCGCCCGCATCGACATCATCTGCCTCGACAAGACCGGCACGCTCACCGAGGGCGACATCGTGTTCGACGACGCGCATCCGATCGCCGTCGCGGATGCGCCGGGGTGGGATGCGGTGCTCGGCTGGTGGGGCGTGCAGCCCGACTCGAACGCGACCGCGAAGTGCCTCGCCGCGCGGTTCACCGCGGCGCCCGGCACCGAGCCCGTGGGGCGGACCTCCTTCTCCTCAGCGCGCAAGTGGAGCGCGGTGAGCTTCGGCGGCGGATCCGGGGCGGCGGGGACGTGGGTGCTCGGCGGGCCCGAGATGGTGTTCCCCGAGAGCGCGGCGATCCCCGCGGCCGGTGGCGTCCCCGCACCCGGTCCTGCCGACAGCGCGCACGCCGGTGCCGACCTGCTCGAGACCGCGGCGGCGCTCGCGGCGAGCGGACGCCGCACCCTCGTGCTCGCTCACACGCCGCACGGAGCAGGCGGCGAGCTCGATGCCTCCGAGGCGCTGCCCGCCGACCTCGTCCCGGTGTCGCTGCTCACCTTCCGCGAGAGCGTGCGTCCGGATGCGCGCGAGACCCTCGCGTACTTCGCCTCGCAGGGCGTCGACGTCCGGGTGATCTCGGGCGACAACCCGCAGACCGTGGCGGCGATCGCGCGCGAGGTCGGGCTCGACGCGCCGCACGGCGTCGACGCCCGGCAGCTGCCCGACGACGAGGACGAGCTCATCGATCTCCTCCGCGACGAGGTGGTCTTCGGCCGCGTGACGCCCGAGCAGAAGAAGCGCATCGTGCTCGCTCTGAAGGCGGCCGGGCGCACCGTCGCGATGACGGGCGACGGCGTGAACGACGCGCTCGCGATCAAGGAGGCCGACATCGGCATCGCGATGAACTCGGGCTCGCCGGCGACGAAGGCCGTGGCGCGGCTCATCCTGCTCGACGGCCGCTTCTCGCACCTGCCCGGAGTCGTCGCCGAGGGTCGGCAGGTGATCGCGAACATCGAGCGCGTCTCGATGCTGTTCCTCACGAAGACCGCCTACGCCACCGGACTCGCGGTGGTGTTCGGCGCGATGCTGATGCAGTTCCCGTTCCTGCCGAGGCAGCTCTCGATCATCGACGGGCTCACGATCGGCCTGCCCGCGTTCTTCCTCGCGCTCCTGCCGAACGCGCAGCGCTACTCGCCCGGGTTCCTCCGGCGGTCGCTGTCGTTCGCGATCCCCGCCGGCGTGGTCGTCACGATCGCGCTCGCGTTCTACTCGCGGATGGCGACGAGCCTCGGCATCCCCCAGGAGGAGCTCCGCACGGGCACCACGCTGGTGCTCACCATCATCGGGCTCTGGATCCTCGTAGTGCTATCCCGCCCCATCACCCTGTTCAAGACGTTCATCGTCGGGGCGATGATGATCGGCCTGATCCTGGTGTACTCGATCCCGATCGTGAGCGACTTCCTGCAGCTGACCGACCCCGGGCCCGACACCGCCGTGCTCGTCATCGTCACGACGGCCGCGTCGATCGGCGCGATCGAGGTCGTCCGCGCGATCCACCGTCGCTTCCTGCGCTCGCTCGAGGTGGCGCGGCAGCGCGACGCGCGCGCCGCGCGCTCTCGCGCCCGCTGAGCCGCGCCGCCGGGGTCGTGGGGGGGCCGGTGCTCGTCGCTTCAACACCGAATGGGCTCAACCGCGCGAGATAACGGGGGACTCGGGCCGATTCGGTGTCGAGGTGACGGCGATCGCTCATCACACGTCGCGAGAGAGGGCCGACCTCGCCGAATACGCGGGGGCTTTCGCGTACTCCGTGACGAACGTCGAGGGGCGATCAGCGTGGGGAGGTGCTCGCGCGGAGGTGGAAGCGCTCGCCGGCGGTGCTGAAGAGGTTGATGATCTCCGCCGTGCCCGGCCCGGGGTTGAGCACCGCGTGGGGCACCCTGGTGTCGAACTCGGCGGCCTCGCCGGGCTCGAGCGTCACGTCCTGGTCGCCGAGCAGAACCCGGATGCGGCCCGAGAGCACGTAGATCCAGTCCCACCCCTCGTGGGTCGACTGCGTCGGCACGTAGTCGGGGTGCACCGGGGGCAGCACCTCCTTGTAGGCCTGCAGCGGGCCGGAGCGCCGCGAGAGTGGCATGAACGTCTTGTCGCCCACCGCGAACGATCGCCCGCGTACGCGGGGATCGGTGGCGCGCGACCGGGTGATGAGATCATCGAGGGGGACGCCGAGCGCCTCCGCGATGGCGACCACCATCTCGAGCGTGAGCTTGCGCTTGCCGCCCTCGAGGCGCGACAGGGTGCTGACCGAGATGCCGCTCCGCTCCGAGAGGTCGGCGAGCGTGAGCGATTGCTGCTGGCGGGCGAGGCGGATCCGCTCCCCGGCCCCGGCCGGGTCGACCGAGGAGGTCTGCGTGGCGTGTGCGGGGTGGTCGCGGCGCCACTTCTCGTCCGCAGTGGATTGCTGTCCCGGCAAGCTCATTTGCCCGAGCGTACACCTGCTCTCAGGCTGGGTCCATGGAACAGGACCAGTGGGATGTCATCGTCATCGGCGGCGGATCGGCCGGCCTCAGCGCCGCGCTCGTGTTGAGCAGGGCCCGGCGCCGCGTGCTCGTGATCGACGCCGCAGAGCCGCGCAACCGCTTCGCCGGCCACATGCACGGGGTGCTCGGCCGCGACGGGTGGTCGCCGCTCGAGCTCGTGCGCGTGGGGCGCGAGGAGGTCGCCGGGTACGGCGCCGAGATCGTGGAGGGGCGGGTCACCGCGGTGTCGGCGGCGGGCGACGGCTTCGAGGTGGTGACGGATGCGGTGGCCGGCGGGCGCGCATCCGCTCGTCGTCTCGTGGTCGCGACCGGGCTGCGCGACGAGCTGCCCGGGGTGCCGGGGCTGCAGGAGCACTGGGGCGAGGGTGCGGTCGCGTGCCCGTACTGCGACGGGTGGGAGTCGCGGGACCGGCGCCTGGGTGTCATCCCGACGGGGGAGATGAGTGCGCACTATGCGCAGATGATCCGTCACTGGTCGGCCGACATCACGCTGTTCACCGGGATGCTCGGTGACGCGGCGCCCGCGGGGGAGGACCTGAGGCTGCTCACCGCGCGGGGCGTGCGGATCGAGCCGCGGGGCATCGGCCGCGTGGTGGGAGAGCGGGGCGCGCTGCAGGGTGTCGAGCTCGACGACGGGACGCTCGTGGAGGTCGACCGCCTGTTCGTGAAGGGGTCGCTCGCCGCGGGGTCGACCTTCGTCGCCGATCTGGGGGCCGAGATGGTCGAGATGCAGGGCGTGCCCGTCCCCGTGCGGGATGCGACCGGGCGCACGAGCGTGCCGGGCCTGTGGGCGATCGGCAACGCCGCGAACCCCGCTGCGCTGGTGCCCATCGCGATCGGGGAGGGGGTCGCCGCCGCCACGGCGGTGAACGCGGACCTCATCTTCACGGACCTCGCGGCGCTCTGACCCTCGCGTCCCGGACGGGCGCGGACGACCGTCGAAAGGTACCGTCAGAGGCGAGATGAGCCCGTATGGGCGTCGTGCGAGCTCTGACGGTACCTTTCGACGGCCACCGTCCGCGCCCGAGCGGAAGAGGCCGCCGCTCAGGCGCCCGGACGGCGGAAGAACCGGGCGGCGCGGCCGAACCAGAGCACGGCGATCACGACGGCCACGAGGACGGCGTCGATGATCGCACCCAGGTCGATCGCGTCGGAGCCGACGACGATGAGCACGTCCCACACGATGTTCAGGGCGAGGATGACGGTGAGGATGATCCGCGCCACCCGGTCGGCGCGCGAGATCAGCGACGCGAGCGCGAGGGTGAAGAACCCGAACAGGATCGTGATCGCGCCGCCGAGCGTGACGCCGAAGGCGAGGCCCTCGGACTGGATGTCGGCGTCGTAGCGGAGCAGGATGAACACGATCCCGAACAGCAGCGTGAGCACCCCGACGGCATAGGTGAGCACCACCACGACCGTGACCTCGACGGGCCGATGCCGCCGCCCGTCGGCGGGCGTCAGCGCGGATCCGAGCGTCTGGGCGGATCCGGCCACGGCGATGGCGTCCTCGCCGCGCTCCGCGGGCCTGTCGGTGCTCGCCCCCGCCTGCGTCATGTCCTCACTGTAGCGGCCGCGCCGGGACAGAGGCGGAGTGGGTGGCGGCGTGCATATGCGCCTCCTGTGGATCCCCGGCGCAGTGGTGCCGCGCCGCGCACCCGCGGGCAGGGTGGAGGCATGGGGACCTGGGCAGCGAGGGTGCGGATGCCGCTCCAGTACGCGGGCCTGGTGCTCGGGGTGGCGGGTGCGGTGATCACGCTGATCGACGTGCTGCTGCTCGAGCGCGGCCTGGACGTGCCGGTGGGAGCGCTTCTGGTCGGCGCGGGCGTGGCGTTCTGGGCGATCGCGTTCGCGCTCGTCGTGGCGGCGCCGGCGGTGAAGGCGGAGCCCCTCGAGGTCGCCGCGCCCGTGGCGGGTACCTGGCTGGCCGTGAACTCCCCGACGACCAAGGTGCCGAGCCACGGGACCCACGGATACGGTCAGTCGTACGCCGTCGACCTCGTCTACGCGCCCGAGGGCGTCGAGCGCCCCGAGTTCGGCAAGGCGGGTGGCGCGTTCCTGCCGCCGGAGCGGTTCCCCGCGTTCGGGCAGCCCGTGCTCGCGCCGGCCGACGCGGAGGTCGTGCGGGTGACCGACCGCATCCGGGATCACCGGAGCCGGTCGTCGTGGCTGGGGTTCGCGTGGTTCTTCGTCGAGTCGGTCCCGCGCGAGCTGCGTGGGCTCAAGGGCGTGCTGGGCAACCACGTCGTGCTGCGGCTGCCCGACGGCACGCACTTCGTGCTGGCGCACCTCCGGCAGGGCAGTGCGCGTGTCGCGGTCGGCGATCACGTGCGCGCGGGCCAGGCGGTGGCGGAGTGCGGCAACACGGGCAACTCGACTGAGCCCCACCTGCACTGCCAGCGACAGGATGTGGCGAACACCTTCGTCGCTGCAGGCCTGCCCTGGACGGTGCCCGGAGGCATCCCGCCCTCGAACGAGTCCCGCGGGTTCTGACGCGGCACCGTGCCTCCGCGCCACCTGATCCGTCACTTTCGGCTAGTCGGAGGGGCCCGCACTAGCCGAAAGTGACGGATCAGCGTCCGGGCGGGGTGAGGGCGCGGCGGCCCGCCTGGGCCGCGCCCAGGATCCCGACCGCCGCGCTGACCACGACTGCGACTGTCACGCCGAGCCCCGCGGGCAGCAGCTGGACGAGGAACCCGGACGCGAGCGTCCCCGCCGCGATCCCCACCGCGAAGGCGCTCACCACCCACGCGTTCGCCTCCGTGCGGTGGCGCTCGCTCACCGTGAGCGGCGTCTGCATGAAGACCTGCGTCAGCAGCGGCGGCAGCAGCAGTCCCGCCGCGAAGGCGAGGGCCAGCCACGCGCCGGCGGGCAGCATCCAGGCCGCGAGTGGCAGGTAGAGCACCGCGAGTCCGAGCGCGAGGGGGCGGATGAGGGCTGCCGCGGCTGCGCGAGGCGGGAACCGTCCGAAGAGGAGCGCGCCGGTCAGCGCTCCTCCGGCGTTGACCGCGATCGCCCAGGAGCTGAGGTCGGCGGGCCCGGCGAGGGCGGCGTACTCGGTCGCCACGATGGTGAGCGCGCCGACCGGGACCGCGACGGCGGCCATCGTGATCACGATGCGGCGGAACGGCGCCGACGTCAGCGGGGAGCCGTGGCTCCGCGGAGCCGCCGCATCCGCCGTGGGCGCCGCCGCCGCCCTGGGCGCTGCCGCCGCGGGCGCGCCTGCTGCGTCGCCCGAGGTAGCCGCCGCATCGGCCGTGGGCGCGGCTGCCGCCGTGGGCGCTGCCGCCGCGGGCGCGCCTGCTGCGTCGCCCGCGGCAGCCGCCGCATCCGCCCCCGCAGAAGGAGCGGTCGGCACCGGAACGGCGCGCTCCACGCGCCGCAGGCGCGGGTGCGCGGCGAACGCGAGTCCGCCCACGAGGCCGATCCCGCCCATGAGGAGCACGTTGCCCTGCACCCCGGCGAGCGCGATCCCCGCGACGGTGGCGAGCGGGCCCACGATGAACCCCACCTCCTGGGCGGCGGCGTCGAGCGCGAACGCGGACGTGAGCCGTCGCTCCTCCACCAGCGAGGGCCACAGCGCGCGCAGCGCGGGCTCGATGGGCGGTGTGAAGAAGCCCGCCGCGGCGACGGCGACGAGCCCCACCGCGGGAACCTGCACCGCCGCCCACGCCGTGCCCGCGTACCCGACGGTCGCGAGCAGCGTGGAGCCGACGAGCACCGCTCGGCGCCGTCCGCTCCGGTCGATCGCGCGGCTGAGCAGCGGCTGGCCGACCATCCCCGCGATCACGTACGTCGCGCCGACGACGGCCGCGTATCCGTACTCGCCGCCCTGACCCGCCACGAGCCGCACCAGCGCGAGCGCCGCCATCGCCGAGGCCAGCCTCCCGATCACGGACGTCGTGAGGAGGTAGGGCACCCCGCGGGTGCGCAGCACGGCGAACATCCGCTCCACGCTACCGCCCGCTGCGCGCCGCCCGTGACGGGCGGATGCGCGATCGAGTGCTCAGGATGCGCGCCATCCACCCGCGATGCAGCTGAGAGTGAGCGGTCGACGTCGGCGAGGGGCGACGGGAGGGGCTCAGGGCGTGAGCGCGGCCGAGACCACGCGGGAGGCGGCGGCGAGGTCGCCCGTGATCGTCAGCCCGGGGGAATCGAGGGGGATGCGCTTCCACAGCGCGAGCAGCACCGCCGCGGGCGGCCCCGCGAGCACCGCATCCGGCGCTTCCGATGCCACCGCGTGGGAGCGAGAGTCGAGGTGGGGGTCGCCCGTCCCGTCCCCGCCGATCACCAGCGACACGGGCCCTGCGATCACCCCGAGCGAGTCCTGGAGCGGCGCGAGCCGGCCCAGGCGCACCTGGCGCGGGAAGAACATCCGCACGATCTCGTCGATCCCATCGGCCGCCGAGTCGTCGGCGAGGGCGAGCGCCGCCGCAGCGGCCGGATCTGCGCCCTGCGACTCGAGCGCATCCCAGAGGTGAAGCGCGGTCTCGTGGTGCTGGCGCCGCGCCCAGAAGGCGGCGGTGGCGGGCGGCGCCATCGTCCAGGCGGGTGCGTCCCAGCCGTCGCGGGCGTCGATGGAGCGCAGGGCGGCGAGCAGGGCATCCGCCCCCTCGTCGAACCAGGCGAGCATGGGCTCGCGCTCCGTCGGGCCGGGTTCCTTCACGTCGAGGCCGCGTCGCTCGACGAGCCCGGTGCGCGCGAAGCGGTAGATCGAGCCGACGTGCGCGCCGAGGTCGGCGAGCGTCCATCCGGGGCAGCCCGAGACGGGCGCGGCGAGGTCGCCGTCGGCGAGCACCTCGCGCAGGCGGGGGACGCCCTCGGTGAGGGCATCGAGGTGGGTGTGCGGGTCCACGGCGTCCGGCCTTCCTGAAGTGGCGGCGACTGCGTTCGGGGCTCTTCCCCTCCGGCCCATGATCCTCCACGATGGAGCCGGACCGCACCGGAAGGACTGCCATCATGCGCCTCGTCACTGCCCACCTGTTCTCCTCGATCGACGGTGTGGTGTCGGCCCCGAACGAGTTCCAGGGCGACGCCTTCGACGACGACCTCGGCGCGATGATGGGCGAGTCCATCGCGCGACAGGACACGATCGTCCTCGGCCGGGTGACCTACCAGGAGTGGTCGCAGTACTGGCCCACCGCTCCCCGCGACGGCGAGTTCGCGGAGTACGTCAACGGCACGCCGAAGCACGTGGCGTCCACGACGCTCGGGCCCGAGCTCGAGTGGGAGAACTCCTCCCTCATCGAGGGCGATCTGGTGGGATTCGTCGAGCAGCTCAAGCGACGCGACGGCGGTGACATCGCCGTGCAGGGCAGCATCAGCGTCGTCCGGCAGCTGCTCGTCGCGGGGGTGCTCGACCGGCTCACCCTCACCGTGCATCCGGTGTTCGCCGGGGCGGGGACGCGCCTCTTCGGCGGCGACGGCCCGCTCACCCGCGTGACGCTGCTCGAGAACCGCACCACCGCGAAGGGCAACGTCGTCTCCGTCTACGGTCCGCGCTAGCCTGGAGCGCACGTCGCCGAAGGAGGCCCGGATGCTCGAGGCAGTCGACCACATCGATCTCAAGGTCCCCGACCTCGAGGAGGCGATCGCCTGGTTCGCGGGCCTCGGGCTCGCCGAGGTGCGGCGGATCGCGGAGCGCGGCTCGGTCGAGCTCGCCCTGCCCGGCGAGGGGCAGGTGGTGTTCGAGCTGCGCGAGGATGCGACGCTCGACCGCATGGTGGTCGACCACATCGCCTTCCGGTCGCGGTCGCAGGCGGCGGATGCGGAGCGCATCACCGCGCTCACCGGAGCCCTGTTCGGCCGGACCGACACGTTCATCCCCGTCACGGGCAAGACGATCTCCGACTTCACCGACCCCTACGGTACGCGCTGGCAGCTCAGCGACTGAGTGAGTCCGCACGCGCCGTGGGCGGTGGTACGCGGCGCGGGGCGGGTCAGGAGGCGGCGAAGCGGGCGTGGACGCGGGCCGAGATCGTGATGTCCTCCGGCTTCAGGTCGAGCCCGCTCGACTCCTTCGCGGCGGCGCCGGCGCGAGCCATGGGCGCGGCGGACGCGGCCGATTGCGGCCGCGACTCGTCCCCGAGCATCCCGGGGTCGGCGATCGCGACCGGCCGCACGGCGGCGAGCCCGAGGCTCTGGGCGTAGGCGGAGGCGCGGGACACCGCATCCTGCACCGCCCGGTGCTGGGCGTCGGCGGTGAGCCGCGCCCTCGTCACCTCGGTGAGCGCCCAACGGATGCCCGTGATCGTGACGCCTTCGAGCGTCGCCGTCGATTCCACCCAGGCCGCGAGCCGGGAGAGGTCGGCGAACTTCACCTCCGACGCGACCGACGCGTGGTGCACGAGCGGGAGCTGCTTGCCGTCCTTGTTCCACGGACGATCGCTCCACACTCGCAGGCGGTCGGCCGACCACCACGTGACGGCGCCTTCGGTGCGCATCCGCTCGGCCTCGGAGGCGAGTCGCGCGTGCAGCTGGGCGGTGCGGGCGACGACCGGCTCGCGATCCGGCCCCTGGAAGCCCGCGCTCACGAGCACCGTGCCGCGCTCCGCGGGGTGGTGGTGATCGAAGTGGCCCTCGACGGTGATCGCGGTCTCGCTCATGCCCGCACCCTACCGTTCCTTCGTGCGCGCGAGAGGATGGTGCGATGAGCGATGAGCAGTGGGATGCGCGGATCGACGCCTTCTGGCACGACTTCGATGAGGGCGATCGCGACGGCATGCGCGAGACGATGCGGATGCTCATGGCCGAGCGACCCGACGGTGACGCGGAGGCGCTGTACGAGTGGGCGTCCGTGCACGACGCGCTCGGAGACGAACGGGAGGCCGTCGACCTCTACCGCGCCGCGCTCGACGCGGGACTGGCGGGGGAGCGGCGGCCGCAGGCGGTGATCCAGCTCGCGAGCTCGCTGCGGAACGTCGGCGATCCCGAGGCCGCGGTCGCGCTGCTGCGCGGCGAGCGCCCCACCCCGGTGACGGGCGACTCGGCCCAGGCCTTCCTCGCGCTCGCGCTCCGCGACGCGGGCCGCCCCGACGAGGCGCTCGCCGTCGCGCTCACCGCCCTGGCGCGCACGCTCCCGCTCTACCGTCGCTCCCTCGACCGCTACGCCGCCGAGCTGGTGCCCTCCGCCGACGGTTCGGGCCCCGCCGGAGCCTGAGCCTGAGCAGCACCCGCCCGATCCCGGGGCCGACTCCGGGGATTCGGGCCGATCCGAGCTGACTCCGGACTCCTGTCGGCGTGTCGCGTCGGATGTCCGGAGTCGGCACACGTGGACCTGTCCTGGCGAAGGGGGCGGGACGGGGGTAGGACGGTGCGCATGAGCGACTCGATCTCTCCGCGGGAGTTCCGCGCGGCGGACGGCACCGCCGACTGGCGCGTGGTCGGCGACGGTGCCCGCGCCTGGTTCGACACGGGTGACTTCGCGACCGGCGCCGCCCTCGTGGCGGCGATCGGTCGCGCGGCGGAGGAGCTCGGGCACCACCCGGACCTCGACCTGCGGTACTCGGGCCTCGCGGTGCGGCTCGTCAGCCACGACCTCGGCGACATCAGCCACCGCGACCTCGCGCTGGCCCGCCGCATCTCGGAGGCGGCGCGCGGGCTCGGTGTCCTGGCGGATCCGTCCCGGGTGCAGAGCATCCAGATCGCCATCGACGCGGTCGACGTCGTCGCGGTGCGCGCCTTCTGGCAGGCGGTGCTCGGCTACGAGCCCCGCGGGGAGGCGGATCTCGAGGACGCACGCGGCGTCGGCCCGAACCTGTGGATACAGCAGATCGAGGTGCTGCGGCCTGAGCGCAACACGATCCACATCGACGTCTACGTCGGGCGGGATCACGTCGAGGAGCGGATCGCGGCGGCCCTCGCCGCGGGTGGGCGGATCGTCAGCGACGCGGATGCCCCCGAGTGGTGGACTCTCGCCGATCCGGAGGGCAATGAGGTCGATCTCGCCGCCTGGCGCGACGACAGCGAATGGAGCGCCTGAGCGGGCTCTACGCCTCGGGGCCCGACTGGGTCACGCCGCGGTGCGAGGGGACGGCGGGGTAGTGGTCGGAGGCCACGTCCTCGTGCGGAGCGTCGGGGTCGCGGTCGTCCGCGTCGAGCGGGGCCGGGTCGTCGGTGAGGAGCCCGTCCGGATCCTTCGGGTCGTGCTCCCCGGTGATGCGCTCGTCGTAGGGGATGCCGTGCTGGTCGTCGCTCACGCCATCCACGCTACCCCGGCGCGCTCCCCGCGGCAGCTGTCCCCGCGACGGCCGCACCCCGAGGCACACGCCGCCCGCCGCGGCCGACCCGTCCGGCCCGCGCGCCGCGCCCGGTGCGCGCCGCGGCGACGCTCGGCGCGAGGAGCGGCAGCGTCACCGAGCACAGTGGCCCGATGAGTGCCGCGAACACCACCGTGCCCACGCCCACATCACCGCCGAGCAGCCATCCGACGAGCAGCACCGAGCCCTCGACGCCGGTGCGTCCGACCCAGATCGGCCACCCGAGACGCGAGTGGATGCCGGTCATCAGCCCGTCTCGCGGCCCCGGCCCCATGCGCGCGCCGATGTAGATGCCGCTCGCCACCGCGAGCAGCAGCAGCCCGGAGGCGAAGACCAGGATCTGCATCGGCAGCGACGTCTGCTCGGGCACGATCCACAGCCCGAGCTCGATCGCCGGGCCCACCCAGATCACGTTGACGAGGGTGCCGAGTCCCGGCCGCTGACGCAGCGGGATCCACAGCAGCAGCACGAGGAACCCGATGACGACGGTGAGGAGACCGATGCTCCAGCCGGTGACGTGCACCCATCCCTGCGCGAAGACCGTCCAGGGGTCGACGCCGAGGCCCGCTCGGATCATCAGCGCATCCGCGAACCCGTACAGGGTGAGGCCGGCGAGCAGCCGGAGGAAGCGGAGGGAGAAGCCGAGCATGGGAGCAATCCAATCGGTACATTGGCTACCGATCAAGAATCCAATCCGGGTATCGTGGCTGCATGTCTCCCACCCGGATCGGCACCCGCTCCCTACTCGGCCTGCTCGGCGACTGGCGTGGCGCCGCCCCCGGGCCGTCGTACCTGGCGCTCTTCGACCGCATCCGGTTGCTCATCCTCGACGGCAGGATCGCCGCCGACACGCGCCTGCCCGCCGAGCGAGACCTCGCCGCCACGCTGGGCGTCAGCCGCACGATGGTGTCGGCCGCCTACCGCGAGCTGCGCGAGGCGGGGTACACCGAGAGCCTCCGCGGGTCGGGCAGCGTCACCCGTCTCCCCGGGCGAGCGCCGATCGGCGGGCACGACACGACCGGTGACTACATCGACTTCACCAAGGCGACGCTGCCCGCGCATCCGGAGCTCTACCCCGCCACCCAGCGCGTGATGGACGACTACGCGCGTCAGCTCGGCGGATCGGGTCTCGACCCGTTCGGCCTGCCCGAGCTGCGCGAGGCGGTCGCCGCGCGCTACACGCAGCGTGGGCTGCCGACCTCGGTCGATCAGGTGATGATCACGATCGGCGCCCAGCACGCGATCTTCCTCCTCGCCCGCGTGCTGCTCGCGCGCGGCGACCGGGCCGTGGTCGAGCTGCCGAGCTATCCGCACGCCTATGAGGCGCTCCGGGCGGCGGGCGCGCGGCTCGTGCCCGTCACGGTCACCGCGAACGGCAGCGCCTCGGGAGACGATCGGCGACACGGCTGGGATGCCCAGGAGATCGAGCAGGCCTTCGGTCGCACCGGGCCCACGCTGGCGTACCTCATGCCCGACTTCCACAATCCGACGGGCGAGTCGATGCCCGAGGCGCTGCGGCCGCTCGTGCTGCGCGAGGCCACCCGCAACGGCGCTCTCGTCGTGATCGACGAGACGACGGCGGAGCTCGACATCGACCGGCCGCAGTCGTTCGTGCCCTTCCCCGCCTACGGCGACGACGTGTCGAGCGAGTCGGCGGTGCTCCTCGGGTCGGTGGGCAAGACCGTCTGGGCGGGGATGCGTGTGGGCTGGATCCGCGCGCAGCCCGGCCTCATCCGCAAGCTCGCGGCGGCGCGCTATGCGGGCGACCTCGGCACCCCGGTGCTGGAGCAGCTGATCGTCGCCGACCTGCTGCGCGACTTCGAGCCGGTGCTCGACGTGCGGCGCGAGCAGCTGCGCGAGGGCCGCGATGCGGTGCTCCGGATGCTCGGCTCCCACTTCCCCGAGTGGCGCCTGCCCCGCCTGCACGGCGGCCTCGCGGTGTGGGCGGGCCTGGGCGCGCCGGTCAGCTCGCAGCTCGCCCTCGCGGCCCGGGCGCAGGGCCTCCTCATCACCGCCGGCCCGCGCTTCGGGCTCGACGGGGCGCTGGAGCGCTTCATCCGCGTCCCGATCGGGCAGCCCACCGCTGAGCTGGAGCGCGGCATCGAGGCCCTCGCGGCCGCCTGGTCGGGCCTGTCGCGCTCGTCCCTCCCCCCGGTCGACGTCTTCGCCGACGTGGTCTGACGGCCGGGTGGCGGACGCGCCCCGACGCCCCAGGTTCTCGCGCCCTGTCTGACGTCTCGCGTGGTCATTGACCCCGCGAAACGCCAATGCGCCCGCGAAACCGCTCCTGTGGGCGGTTCTGCCATGTGTTTGGCGTTTCGCCATGCGCGTGCGTGTGGCGAAACGCCAGGAGAGTGTCGGAACGCGGGTGCGGCGCGCCGGGCGGGCGCCGGCATGGCCCGGGCGGGCTACGCCGGGCGGAGGACGCCCACGGGCTGCGTCCACCCCGAGCCGGCGCGGAGGCGCCCGGCGACCAAGCGCTCGAGCGACGTGCGCGGCACCACCGACGCCGGGTCGAGCACCTCGGCGAGAGGGCGGCGGAACACGAAGCGGGCGGCGGCCTCGGCGCCGTCCTCGCCCGAGGGGTGGTCGGGCAGCACGAGGTCGAACCGGCGGGCGAACGCCGCGATGTTGCTCGCGGGCAGCTCGATCTGCAGCACCGGGTCGAGCAGCCAGCTCGTGCAGCTGAACCGATCGGCGCCCGTGAAGGTGCGGATGCGCGCCAGCGACTCGTCGACGGCGCCGGGGTCGAGCGGCCCCTCCTGCGGGATGTGCAGGGCGTGCCCCCCACTCGCCGGCCCGGCGCTCGACCTGCAGTCGACCGATCTGCACGACGTCGCCGCGAAGGATCTCGATCATCCAGGGCAGCACGGACGCGGCGTCATCGGGCCGGTGCGGCCGGCGGAGGTCGTTCAGCGTCGCATCGACCACCGTAGGTGGGATGCCGAGGCCGAGCTGCCGCTCGCGCGCCTCGGGCTCGAGCTCGAGCAGCGCGGCGAGCGCGGCGTCGTTCGACGCCCCGCCGCTCGCGACGCGGGGGTCGGACTCGACGATCGGCTCCGGGTCGCGCAGGGCGTCGCGGAGCCGATCGAGGAGGGCGTCTGCGCTCAGCGCTTGCCGCCGCGCGAGCCGGAGGGCGTGCGGTTCTCGGCGCTGACCATCCAGGCCAGCTGCTCGAGGCGCTCGATGATGGCGTGCAGGATGTCGGCGCTCGTCGGGTCGGCGTCGTCGACGTCGTCGTGCACCTCGCGGATGCGGCCCACGGTGGCCTCGATCCGTTGAGTGATCAGGTCGACCGTGTCGGTGGTGAGGATCTCACCGTTCGGGTACTCGGGCAGGGTCGTGGTGGCCGCGACCGTGTCGCTGCGCCCGTCGGGCACGGCGTGCAGCGCGCGCAGGCGCTCGGCGACGGTATCGCTGAACTCGCGGGCGGCGTCGACGATCTCGTCGAGCTGCAGGTGGAGGTCGCGGAAGTTCTTGCCGACGACGTTCCAGTGGGCCTGCTTGCCCTGGATGTGCAGCTCGATCAGGTCGACCAGCACGGCCTGGAGGTCGTCGGTGAGGGACTTGGGGGCCACGAAGCCGTGCTCGGCGTTCTGGCGGCGGGTGTTGCGGGCGCCGCCGTCGGCGGGGACCTCGACGTGTCGTTCGATGGTGTCGGTCATCGGATGTCCTTTCCGTAGGGGGAGTGGGAACAGGGAGCGGTGGTGAGCGGGGGGCTCAGAGGTCGACCTGGTCGTTGCGGCCGACGTCGGGCTGCCCGCCGCTCACCGCGGCACGCGCGTACTTCAGCATGCGGACGGGGGCGGGGGAGTCGACGGCCCAGAACTCGGCCGACTCGGCGTGGACCTTGAGCAGCGCCACCGACGGGTCGTCGCGGCCACCGGGGAACCATGCCTCGGCGGCGGTCGACCAGAGCTCGTCGATCTTCGCGGCGTCGCGCGAGACGGATGCGGTGCCCGCGATCGACAGGAACCCCTTGCCGGACTCGATGGCCACGTTGACCGACGGGTCGGCACGGACCTCCTCGGTCTTCTCGCTCGGGTCTTGAGTGAAGAACCAGAGGTCGCCCGTGAAGGTGTCGTCCTGAACCGCGAGAGGGCGAGCGTGCAGATCGCCGTCGGCGGTACGGCTGGTCACGAATGCGACCCGTGCCGCCTTGACGATCGCCGCGATGGTCTCGATGTCGTCCTGATCGCTCATGACCCCGAACGTACGCCGGGCCGCCGACACCCGCAGCGGTTTGTCAGCCGCCTATCACCGAGCCGGCCGACAGCACGCCGATCAACCACGACAGGGCGCACAGGGCGGCCACGCCGACCGCGACGGAGCCCACCACCAGAGCGCGGGTCTGACGCTGTCGGGTGGCTTTAGCGCGGAATCGCCTCTGTCGGGCCCGCGCCTCCCGGCGCGACGCCGGCGGCTCGGAGAGCTCGAGCAGCTCGGCGGTGGTGAGCTCGCTGTCGCCGATCGTGGTCGTCTCGGCCTGGAGGGTCCGCAGCACCCTGGTCACGGCCTCGGCCGAGGGTCGAGTCGACGGGTCGCGCGAGGTCATCGCGGTGAGGATCTCCTGCCACTCGGGCGGCAGGTCGACCGGCACGTCCGCATCCTTGAAGATGCGCGCCGTCGCCGACTCGATGAGCGTGCCCGGGAACGCCCGCTCCCCGGTCATCGCCTCGAGCAGCACGAGGCCGAGGGAGTAGACGTCGCTCGCCGTCGTGAGCGCCTCGCCCTTGGCCTGCTCGGGGCTGAGGTAGCTCGCCGTGCCGATCACCGCACCCTCGACCGTGAAGCGGCTGCCGTCGACGAACTGGGCGATGCCGAAGTCGGTGAGCTTCGCGACGAAGGGCAGATCGCGTCCGGCGTTGTCGGTGAGCAGGATGTTCGCGGGCTTCACGTCGCGGTGGACGATCGAGCGCGAGTGCACGTAGGCGAGGCCGTCGGCGATCTGCGCGCCGATGACCGCGGTCTCGAACCCCGACAGCGGCCCGCTCTTCAGCAGGTCGCGCAGCGTGTGGTCGCTGGCGAGCTCCATGACGACGAAGCGCCGGGCCTCGCCGCCGTCGAAGGAGTGCGCGCCGGCGTCGTACACGCTGACGAGGCTCGGATGCGCGAGCTGGGCCAGCAGGTGGATCTCGCGCTCCTGGTCGATCCGCTCGGCGGCGGTGCTGCCCTCGGAGCTGAACACCTTGACCGCGACCTCTCGCCCGAGCACGGCGTCGCTGGCCTGGTAGACGGAGGCCATGCCTCCGGTGCCGAGGGTCGTGTGCAGCAGATAGCGCTCGGACACGGTGTGCCCGTGGGCGTGCTGCGAGACGTTGGGCACGGAGTGCTCCTGGCATCGGTCGCTGATCGGGTTCGGGTCGATCGTCGAGGTGGACAGCAACGCGCTGGGACGACGGCGTGAACCGTGGCCTCCATGGTAGCCCGACCGATGTGTTTCGGCTCTCATCTCAGCGGCATGGCTTGACGCCGATCTCGGTCCGCGCTACGGCAGCGAGCGGGTCGAGTCGGCGGGCCAGGTCTTCGCATCCTGGTGCGGCCAGACCACCTTCTGGATGATGATGATCGCCGACGCCGCGACGGGGATGGCGACGAGCGCTCCCAGCACCGATCCGAGGGCGCCGCCGGCCACTGCGGCGATCACGACGATCGACCCCGGCACCTTCACCGCCCGGTTCATGATGCGGGGGCTGAGCAGGTACGCCTCGACCTGCATGTAGATGACGTAGTAGATGGCGGCGGCCAGGGCGGTCGTGGGCGAGGCCAGGAGACACACCAGGGTGATGATGACCGCGCCGGAGAGCGTGCCGACGAGCGGGATGAGCGACCCGAGGAAGGCGATGAACGCGAACAGCACGGGCAGCGGCGCCTGGATGATCGACAGGAAGATGAAGCTGAGGATGCCGTTGATCGCCGCGAGCGTCACCTGGCCGACGACGTACCGTCCGACGGCACCCGTGACGTCCTCGGTGAGCGACGCGAACCGCTTGCGCTTGTTGGCCGGCACGAAGCGGTAGGCCACACGCTTCATGCTCCGCAGCGACGCGAGGAAGTAGAGGGTGAGGATCAGCACGATGACCGACCCGGTCAGCCCGCTGGCGATGCCCGATCCCACCGCGAGCAGACCGCCGCCGAGCGCCAGCAGGTTGTTCGGGTCCTGGATGAAGCTGGTCGCCCCCTGCACGGCCTGGTCGACGTCGACGGCGCCGCCCAGCTGGGACTCGATGCCCTTGACGAAGTCGCTGTTGCCGAAGTCGGTGACGATGTCGGGGAAGTGTGTGATGAAGTTCCCCGTCTGCTGGACGATCAGCGGGATCACAGTGAACAGCAGGCCCGCGAACACGCCGATGACCGCAGCGAAGACGATGGCGATCGCGAGGCCTCGCGGCATCTTGCGCTCGAGCCACGACACCAGGGGATCGAGACCGAGCGCGATGAACAGCGCGAGCCCGACGTAGACGAGGACCGTGCTCAGCTGGGTGACGGCGGCGCCGATGAGCAGCGACAGGAGGACGCCGAGACCCCCGACGAGGCCGATGCGGAACGCATTGACCCGCAGTGGCGGGAAGGTCGGCTCGCCGGCGACCTTGATGTCGGAGCCTTCGATGGTCGACAGGGCACCCTGTGTCGGTGACGGGTCCGTGCCCCTGGTTCGTCTGCCGAACATCCGGCACCTCCGCTTCCTCTGCGGTCACCCTACTGCGATGGCCGCTCAGCCCTATGATCGGCGTATGGGAAAGCTGATCTACGGGAGCTCGGGGATCGAGATCGAGTTCGACGATCGCACCCTCACGCACCTCCAGATCGTCATCGCCGCCAAGCTGCGGCGCCGGGAGAGCTTCTTCTTCTCCTGGAAGGACGACCCGGCCGTCGGTGACGGGCGCTCGAGCATCTGGCTCGACGCGTCCATCCCCCTGTACTTCAAGTACGCGGGCGGGCGGGTGCCGGCGATCAACCGCGACTGGCTCGAGGTGCTCACGGCGTCGAGCAACGGCAGCGGGGGGCTTCAGTTCAGCGAGGAGCCGCGAGGCCCGGTGACGCCCGCGACCCACGGCACCGGCAACGGCCTGACCACGACTCCCGCCACCGTCCGCTGAGCCCAGCGAAGGTCAGCGCCTCCGCACGGAGACGCGCCGGCGCACCGTGAGCGCCGCCCCGGCGCCGACGGCGAGCGCCGCCACGAGCGCCCAGGGCAGCTCCGGCGCGGCTCCGGTATCGGCCAGACGCGCGCTGCCGGCCGCCGCGGGCGCCGGAGCGGGCGCCGGCCCGGGAGGCGCGGGGGTCGGAGCGACCAGCGCGGCGAGCAGCTCGTGCGGATCGACGATACCGGCTCCGATCCACGCCGGGGTGGTCGGTCCGGCGTAGGCCTCGTTCGCCGACACGTCGTCGGCGGTGAGGATCATCTGCCTCCGGATGTCGTCGGCAGTCGCCTGGGGCGCCGCCGCCTGGGCGAGAGCGGCGACGGCCGCGACCGAGGGTGCCGCCGCCGAGGTCCCGTAGAAGCGCCACACGTCGGGCTGATCGGTGCTGTTCTGGCCGAAGAACGTCGTCTGCTCGCCGTCGACGCCCGTGATCTGCGGCTTGAAGAGGCTGATCGGGGAGGAGTAGCGGGGCGACGGCGTCCTGTCGGCGTGCACGGGCTCGAAGAGGTAGGTCGACGGACCGGACGAGGAGAAGTCCTCGAGCTGCGAGGTGTCGAGCACCGAGGCGGCGGCGACCGCGATGGTCGCGGGATCGCCGGCGTGCGCCCACACCGTCGGGCCCACGATGACGTCGGGTGACGTGGTGTCCTGCAGGGAGCTGAGCGTGAACCTGCTCGTCTTCCACTTGACCCGCAGCTCGGCGTCCGGGGTCGCGGTGGCGGGATCGTCCCTCTCGCGGACCAGGACGAGGTCGTAGTCCGCGCTGCCGCGCGTGGGCACGCTGACGGTGACCGACGCGGTGTCGCGGTCGGGCCGCACCGGCGGGCTGACCAGTGCGCCCGTGGCGTGGTCGAGGAGCAGCGGGACGATGCTGGTCGAGACCCCGTACATGGGCTCGGACCACTGCGCCATCAGCGTGCCGCCCGTGGGCCCCGTCGCCGCGGTGAGGGCGAGCGTGGCGCGGGGCTGGTCGGTGCCGCCCGACATGTCGGCGCAGTCGACGGTGCCCGTCGGGGCCGCCTGGCTCACGATGTCGAGCACCGCGGCGGGGCAGGCCATCGGATGGAACGAGGTCGTCTCCCAGGATCCGATCGACTGACCCGGGCGGTCGCCGAGCATCCCGATCGAGGTCGCGTTGCCCGCGGAGCTCAGGAGCGTCACCCCGTCGTCGTTCGCCTCCGCGATCGCCGAGGCGACGAGTCCGCGCTGCCAGAGGGTCTCGGTGGGGAACCACACGTCGTCGACGATCACGGTCGCCCCGGCCTCGTGGAGCATCCGGACCGAATCGGCCAGCGTGCTCTGCCCGGGGCCGGCGGCGGCGAACATCAGGGTCGCGCCGGGTGCGGCCGAGTGGATGATCTGCGCCATCGCACGGCCCTCGTCGCTGCCCTGCCCCGGCGTGCTGTCGACGAGCACCTGCACGGGCGTCTCGTAGCCGCAGGGGTTCCCCGGACCCGGGAGCGCGCCGGCGGCGACGTCCTGCTCCGGAGAGGTGAGGGTGCCCGGGGCGGTCCCGAACGAGTCGGAGAGGATGCCGACGACGACTCCCGTGCCGTCGACGCCGAACCGCTCACGGACGCCGTCGGTGCCGAGCGCGCTGTCGACGTCGGAGGGGATGCTGCGGCAGGAGTCGGCGGGCACGGCTTCCGCTGCCGCGCCGCCGAGCGCCGTCGAGCCCGGCGTCGGCGAGCCCACCGCCGGCGCATCCGAGACGATCGGGCTCAACGCGGGCGACACCTCGACCACGCCCGGGATGCCGGCAAGGTCGTCGAAGCGGCTCGGCGCGACCGAGACGAACACCTCCGGCGCACTCCGCGCCGTCCTGACCACCTGGCCGGCACCCGACACCGCGGAGAGACCCGCCTGCAGCGCCGCGTCGTCGGCGAACTCGACGCCGACCAGCACGCGGTCGGCGTCGTCGACGACCAGGGCGGAGTCACCCTCGGTCGAGAGGCCGGACGCGGACTCCGCCTCGGCGGAGTCGGGTGCCGCCCCCGACTCGGCGAGCTCGGTCAGCGCCGGGTTGACGATGGGCGCGTCGTCGCCCGCAGCCGGATCCGCGTGGGCGGCACCACCGACGAGGACGACGGCGAGGGCCGCGAGGCCGAGGCTCACGGCGAGCGGACGGTGGCGGATCGAGGGCACGGCTTCTCCTTCGGCGCAGGGCACTCGCCCGACGACGTCGGAATCCTCTCGGACGCCGGCGACACCCGGGGCGAAGAGGAGCAGAACCACCTACGGCGACCGCCCGGATGCCCGCTGTCGGGCCATCGGACCGCGGTCGTTCGGGAGACGTACGGGTTGGCGTCGCAGGCGGATGGGATGCTTGACCTCGGGGACCGCTGTGCGCGGGCCACGAGGACACCGAGAGAGGATCCTGGATGAGCTTCCTGGCCGTGCTGAGCATGAGGAACCGCGCGCTCATCGCCCTCATCACCATCGTCGTCGCCGTGTTCGGCGGGGTGGCCCTCACGAGCCTGAAGCAGGAGCTCATCCCCTCGATCGAGTTCCCTCGGATCACGGTGGTGACCTCCTATCCCGGCGCGAGCCCCGAGGTGGTCAACGACGAGGTGTCGACGCCCATCGAGGCGGCCGTGCAGGGCATCGAGGGCATCGAGTCGACGTCGGCGACGTCGAGCACCAACCAGTCGGTCGTCAACGCGTCGTTCACCTACGGCACCGATCTCGCCAGCGCCGAGCAGAAGGTCACGCAGGCGATCTCCCGCATCTCCGGGAGCCTGCCCGCCGACCTCGACCCGCAGGTGGTCAGCGGCAGCATCGCCGACCTGCCGGTGATCGCGATCGCCGTCACCTCGGGGGCGGATGCGGATGCCGACGCCCAGAAGCAGCTCGCGGCGCAGCTCGACACGATCGCGGTGCCGGCGCTCGAGAAGGCCGACGGCGTGCGCGCGGCCGACGTCTTCGGCGCGATCGGCCAGCGGGTCACCATCACCCCGAACCAGGCCGCTCTCGCTCAGAACGGTCTGTCGACCCGCGACATCACGAATGCCGTCACCTCCAACGGGCGGCTCATCCCGAGCGGCAGCATCACCCAGGACGGCCAGACGTACAGCGTGCAGGCGGGATCGAAGCTGGCCTCGACCGACGACATCGCGGCCCTCCCGCTTCCGGCAGTCGGGCCAGGCGGCCCGGTGACGATCGGGTCGGTCGCCTCGGTCGCTCTCACCGACGACCCCCAGACCTCGATCTCCCGGGTGAACGGGCAGCCTGCGCTCACGCTCTCGGTCACGAAGCTGCCGGCCGCCAACACGGTGGAGGTCTCGCACGCGGTCCGCGACGTCATCCCGACGCTCGAGACCGACATCCCCGGAACCACCTTCACGGTCGTGTTCGACCAGGCGCCCTTCATCGAGCAGTCGATCGAGTCGCTGACGACCGAGGGCCTTCTCGGGCTCGGGTTCGCCGTGATCGTGATCTTCGTCTTCCTGCTCTCGATCCGGTCGACGCTCGTGGCGGCCATCTCGATCCCCACGTCGGTGCTCATCACCTTCATCGGGCTGCAGACCGCCGGCTACACGCTCAACATCCTCACGCTCGGCGCTCTGACGATCGCCATCGGCCGTGTGGTCGACGACTCGATCGTCGTCATCGAGAACATCAAACGACATCTGACCAGTCCGAGCGCCCAGGGTCTCGCGCCCGCGGCGGCGGGCCGGATGCGCGCCAAGCTCATCGTCGACGCGGTGCGCGAGGTGGCCGGCGCCATCACCGCCTCCACCATCACGACGGTCGCGGTCTTCCTCCCCATCTCGTTCGTGGAGGGCGCGACGGGCGAGCTGTTCCGGCCCTTCGCCCTCACGGTGACGATCGCCCTGCTCGCGTCGCTGCTGGTCGCGCTGACCATCGTGCCGGTGCTGGCCTACTGGATCGTGCGCCCGCCGAAGCCCACGCCGGAGCGGACATCGGCCGTGGCGACGCAGGCGAGCCCCACGCACGCCGACGCGGCCCAGGTGACCCCCGACGGCGAGCCGGCCGTCCATCACGGCGATCATGCCGGCGCCGCCCCGCACGACGCGCCCGACGCCGCGTCGCCCACGGCGGTCCCGGAGGGCCACGGCACGCACGCCCTGCCCGCCACGACGGACGCGACCACGGGTGCCACGGCCGTCCTCACCCGCCGGCGTGCGCACCGCGACGAGCCGGAGGTGGCCGACGAGCCGCAGACCGCACTGCAGCGCCGCTACCTGCCGATCCTCGGCTGGACGCTCCGCCATTCGGTCATCACCCTGATCGCCGCGATCGTGGTCTTCCTGGGCACCATCCCGCTGGGCCTCTTCCTGCAGACCAACTTCCTCGGCTCGAGCGGACAGAACACGTTCACCGTCACCCAGTCCGTTCCGGTCGGGTCGAGTCTGCAGTCGCAGTCCGACATCGCCTCGGCGAGCGAGGGCCTGCTGCAGGGCATCGACGGCATCGACACCGTGCAGACCACCATCGGATCGAGCGGCTCCCTGCTGCGCGACGCCTTCGCAGGCGGAGGCGGCGGGTCGATCACCTACAACGTGACGACGGCCGAGGGCGTCGACCAGGAGGCCATCCAGGCGGATGCGCGCACCGCCCTGGAGAGCCAGCCCGACCCGGGAGACATCAGCGTCTCGGCGTCGCAGGGCTTCGGCGGCTCGAACGACATCTCGGTCGACATCACCGCGACGAGCCAGAGCGACCTGCAGACCGCATCCGACTCGGTTCTGTCGGCGGTGCAGGGCCTCGACGGCGTCGCGGAGGCGTCGTCGAGCCTCAGCGCCTCGCTGCCCTTCGTGCAGGTCGCCGTCGATCGGCAGAAGGCCGCGGAGGCGGGGCTGTCGGAGGTCGCGGTCGGCACGATCGTGTCGCAGACCCTGCAGCCGACGAGCGTCGGCTCCATCACGATCGACGATGCGCAGTACACGATCTACCTGCAGTCGGCCGAGCCGCCGCAGACCACCGACGAGCTGAAGAGCCTGTCGATCCCGACGGCGACCGGCATCGTGCCGCTGTCGTCGCTGGCCACCGTGGACATCGCCGAGGGGCCGACCTCGATCACCACCGAGCGCGGGGTGCGCACCGCCTCTGTCAGCGTCACCCCGAAGGGCGACGACCTCGGGTCGGCGAGCCGTGAGGTGCAGACCGCGATCGACGGCGTCTCGCTGCCCGCGGGCGCCTCGGCCACGCTGGGCGGCGCCACCTCCGATCAGGCGGAGGCGTTCGGTCAGCTGTTCCTCGCCCTGCTGGTCGCGATCCTCATCGTGTACGTGGTGATGGTGGCGACGTTCAAGAGCCTCATCCAGCCGCTGCTGCTGCTGTCTTCGGTGCCGTTCGCCGCCACCGGCGCCATCCTGCTGCAGCTGATCACGGGCATCCCGCTCGGTGTGCCCTCGATCATCGGACTGCTGATGCTCGTGGGCATCGTGGTGACGAACGCCATCGTGCTCGTCGACCTGGTCAACCAGTACCGCACCCGGGGGCTGAGCGTGCGCGAGGCCCTCGTCGAGGGCGCCTCGCGCAGGCTCCGGCCCATCCTCATGACGGCGCTCGCGACCATCTTCGCGCTGCTGCCGATGGCGATCGGGCTCACCGGCGGAGGCGGGTTCATCTCGCAGCCGCTCGCGCTGGTCGTCATCGGGGGTCTGGTGTCGTCGACGGTGCTCACCCTCATCGTGCTCCCCGTGCTCTACAACCTCTATGAGGGCGGCCGTGAGCGCCGCGCCCAGCGCCGCGAGGAGCGCGCCGCCGCCCGCCTCTCCTGAGCACTGCCCTCCCTGCCCGCTCGCCTTTCGTCGAGTGCTCACTGCCGGCGTCATCCCGCGATGGATGCGATCGGAAGTGAGCACTCGTCGGCGTCGTGGGCGTAGGGTGGGGACACATTCGAGACTGCGACGGTGCAGGTTGGCTCGGGGGCAAGCCCGTGCGCCGTGGCGCGAGCACGGGAGGCGCAACGGTGCGCAAGGAACGACGGGGGAACGCGGTCGCCGCAGTCTGCGGTGCGGTGATGCTGGTGGCGGGGCTGATCATGATGGCCGGCGGTGTCGAGGCAGGACTGCTCGTCACGCTGTTCGGTGGCACGACGTCGTTCGTGTTCGCCGTCGCCGCCTTCCGTACGCGGATGTGAGCCGTCGGCGATCCGCCCGACCCCTCTCGCCACGCCATCTTCCTCTGGCGCCCGATCGGATGAACGGGACGTGAATCGTCATAACGGTTCGGTCTCAGCGGCGTCTCGGCCCCTCTCGGGGGCGTAGCGTCGAAGGCGACCGCGTGGAACGAGAGGGGAGACCCGTGGACGAGAGACCAGGTGTGCCCGACGTGGTGACCAGCTTCGTCGGCTTCTTCGTCGCCGTCGGATTGGCGCTGGGCGTCACCGCGATCCTGGCCGACAAGCCGGCCCTCCTTCTTTTCTCTCTGGTCTCGTTCGCGTTCGCCGTGTCCTCCGTGGTGCTCGGTCACCGCGGCCGTGCCCGGGCCGAGACCGAGCGTGTCTCGGCGGCCGACGAGCTCGAGATCGCGGCTGAGCCTCAGATCGTCGACGAGCGGATCTGACCGCAGATCGCGCGCTCTGACCTCAGATCGCGCACTCTGACCGATCGTTCAGTTTCCGACCGATCGGTCAGGCTACTGTCGGGGGCATGAGCCCTTCGACCCGACAGGCCTCCACCCGGCCCGACGCTGCTGATGATCTGCGCGCCATCGCGCTCCGGATGTTCGCCCAGACCGGGTATGCCGGCACCAGCCTCCAGCAGATCGCCGACGCCGCCGGCTACTCGAAGTCGAGCGTGCTGTACCACTTCTCCTCGAAGGAGGCGCTCTTCGAGTCGGCCATCGAGCCCGCGGTGAAGACGCTCGGCGCCTTCCTCGACACCAGCGTGCGCCGGGTCCGCTCGGCCGAGGAGCTCGAGACCTTCGTCGAGGAGTTCGTCGACGTCATGCTGGCCCACCGGCCCGAGGTGCACATCATCATCAACCAGGGCCGCACGCTCTCCGACATCGGCCTCATCGACGAGGCGCTCGGCTACATCGAGCGCATCGGCGACTCCGTGATGGCCGAGCTGCCGTCGGCGACCGAGCGCATGCGACTGAGCATCGCCCTCGCCGGCGCCGCCTACATCCTCGCCGTCGCGCCGGTCGATCCGGAGGACGACGACATGCCCGTCGACGAGGTCAGGGAAGCCCTCGTCGAGGTCCTCACCGACCTCCTCCGCCCGCTGTCCGTCTGACCCCAGGAGAGCTTCCCCATGGCCACCTTCCTCTACCGCATCGGACGCTTCGCCTACCGGCGGGCCTGGTACGTCATCGCCGCCTGGGTGCTCGCGCTCGGCGCCGTGCTCGGAGCCGGGCTCGCGCTGGGCGGCCAGTTCCAGGAGAGCTTCACGATCCCGGGCACCGAGTCGCAGCAGACCATCGACCAGCTCGACCGCGTCTTCCCGCAGGTCGCCGGCGCGTCGGCGCAGGTGGTCTACCAGGCGCCGCAGGGCTCCACGGTCGACGACCCCGCGGTGAAGCAGGCCATCCAGGACATGGCGACCACGATGGGCGACCAGGCCCAGGTCGCCGCCGTGGTCGACCCGTACTCGGAGTACGCCACCAACGCGATCTCCGAGGATCGCACCATCGCGTACACGCAGGTCCAGTTCGACGGCCCCAGCACCGACGTCACCCCGCAGACCCTCGATGACCTGCAGGCGGATGCGGCGCCCGCGGAGGCGGCCGGCATCCGTGTCGTGTTCGGCGGCTCGGTGTTCCAGGAGGTGTCGTTCGGGCTGACCTGGACCGAGGCCGTCGGCGTGCTCTTCGCCGGCGTCGTCCTCTTCGTCACGTTCGGATCGCTGCTCGCGGCCGGGATGCCGCTGCTCTCCGCCATCCTCGGGGTGGGGCTCTCCTCGGGCGCGATCATGGTCACCGCCGCCTTCACGACCGTGTCGAGCACGGCCCCGATGCTGGCTGTGATGATCGGGCTCGCGGTGGGGATCGACTACGCGCTCTTCATCCTGTCGCGGCACAGATCGCAGCTCGCGCAGGGGCTCGATCCGGAGGAGTCGGCCGCGCAGGCGGTTGCGACCGCCGGGGGAGCGGTGGTGTTCGCCGGCGTCACCGTGATCATCGCGCTGCTCGGTCTGCTGGTCGTGGGCATCCCGTTCCTGTCGGTCATGGGTGTGGGCGCCGCGTTCGCGGTGCTGGTGGCGGTGAGCATCGCCGTGACCCTCATCCCCGCGATCATGGGTGTCGCCCGCGGGCGCCTCGTGCCCAAGGCGGGTTCGCGCGCGCAGCGCCGTGCCCTCGCCGCGGCGGAGCACGACGGCGAGGGCACGGCGAAGCCGTCGCTCGGCGGACGCTGGGTGCGCATCGTGATGAAGGCGCCCCTCGTCTTCATCATCGCGATCATCGGTCTCCTCGGCGTCGCCTCCATCCCGGCGCTGAGCCTCGACCTCAACCTCCCGACGGCCGCGTCGGAGCCGGAGGACGACACCGCCCGCCAGGCCTACGACCTCATCGCCGAGGGCTTCGGCCCCGGGTACAACGGCGCCATCGTGGTGGCGGCCGACATCACGCAGACCACCGACATCCAGGACGACCTCGCGGGCATCCGTGCCGACCTGGAGGCCGTCGACGGTGTTGCCTACGTCGGCCAGGGACTGCCCGACCAGGGTCTCGACACCGCGATCTTCCGCGTCGTGCCGACCACCGCGCCCGACGACCCCGCCACGAAGGACCTCGTGGAGCACCTCCGCGACCTCAAGGGGGAGATCGAGAGCCAGTACGGCACGCCCATCACCGTGAGCGGCCAGACCGCGGTCGCGATCGACGTCTCCACGCAGCTCACGAACGCGCTGCTGCCGTTCGGGATCCTCGTCGTCGGACTCTCGATCGTGCTGCTCGCGATGGTGTTCCGCTCGCTCGCCGTGCCGATCAAGGCGGCGCTCGGCTTCGCCCTCTCGGTGGCCGTGTCGTTCGGCGTGACCGTGGCGGTGTTCCAATGGGGATGGCTCGCCGACGTGCTGCACGTCACCTCGACGGGTCCGATCATCAGCTTCCTGCCCATCCTCCTCATGGCGATCCTCTTCGGCCTCGCCATGGACTACGAGGTCTTCCTCGTCTCCGGCATGCGGGAGGAGTTCGTGAAGTCCGGCGATGCCCGGCGCGCCGTGCGCGTCGGCTTCCAGCACGGCGCGCGGGTGGTCACCGCCGCGGCGCTCATCATGTTCTTCGTCTTCTTCGCGTTCGTGCCCGAGGGGGACGGCGCGATCAAGATGATCGCGCTGGCGCTCGCGGTGGGCGTCTTCGTCGACGCCTTCCTCGTGCGGATGACGCTCGT
Organism: Cnuibacter sp. UC19_7; assembly: GCF_042699995.1. Classification (GTDB taxonomy): domain Bacteria; phylum Actinomycetota; class Actinomycetes; order Actinomycetales; family Microbacteriaceae; genus Cnuibacter. Next base: position 1,556,500 of record NZ_CP170560.1, on the reverse strand, counting down.
GCCCGCCGTGATGACCCTGCTCGGACGACGGGCCTGGTACCTGCCGCGCTGGCTCGACCGCATCCTGCCGAACGTCGACGTCGAGGGGGAGGGGCTGCGCGCCCACATCGAGGCGAAGGCCTGGGCCGACGGCCGCCGCGGCGACGTCCTCACGGCCGAGGGACTCCGCGTCGACGGGGTGGCCACCGCGGTGACGGCCTCGGCTCCCGAGGGTGCGCTCGTGCTGCTGAGCGGCGACCCGGCCGACCGGCGACTCGTCGCCGCCGCCTTCGCCGGACGCCTGGCCCCCGCCGCGGGTCACCTGCAGGCGCTCGGACATCCGCTGCCCTCGGCGCGGGTGCACGTCGAGCGCCGGTCGGCACTCGTCGACCTCGATGGCGGTCCGGCGGGCTCCGGCCCGGTGAGCGATGCCGAGACGGTCGGCGAGGCCGTGATCGAGCGGATGCGGTGGGGGCGCCCGGCGCTCCGTCGCGTTCCCCGCGGTGCGGTCGACGACCTGGTGCGCCGGTTCGACGCGGCGCTCGCGGGCGTCTCGCCGTCCGATGGGCGTGTGTCGATCCACACCCCGCTGAGCGCGCTGTCCGCCACCGGTCTCGCGCTGCTCCGCATCGCGCTCGCCGGCGCGCAGGGCGCGCGTCTGGTGCTCGCCGATCCCGGCGACGCGCCGCTCGCCGTGGGCGCGCCCGCGTTCCTCGCCGCCGCGGCCTCGGTCGTGGAGTCGGACGTCACCGTCGTGATCGGTGTGCCGGCGATCGAGGCGTCTGCCGCTGCCGGCCGGCCCGACCTCGCCGGGCGGCCGCTGGTCCGCATCCGCCTCGACGCCGGGCCCGGCCTGCACGCCGCGTCCGCCGGCGACATCCGACCCCTCGACACCGCTCGACTCGAAGGAGCCCACCGATGAGCGACGCGCTTCCCGCCTCCGCAGCCTCTACGCCGAGCGCGACCCCCGTCGCCCCCGCGGCGCCGTCGGCGACCTCGCGTCGCCGCACCCGCCTCGCGCTCATCGTGGTGACCGCGATCGCGATCGTGCTCACCCCGTTCGCCGTGAACGGACTGTTCACGGGCGCGCTGTCGAACGTCGACCAGTCGGTGGGCAGCATCCCGGCCGCCATCGTGAACGAGGACCAGCTCGTCACGACGACGAACGCCGACGGCACCCAGTCGGTGAACTTCGCCGGCCGCGGGCTCGTCACGGAACTCACCGGCACGGGCCAGAACGGATTCGACTGGACCGTCACGAACGCCGACGATGCCGCGGCCGGCCTCGCCGACGGCACGTACTACGCGGTGCTCACGATCCCGAGCGACTTTTCGGCCACCGTGGACACCCTCGGCACGCCCGATCCGAAGCAGGGTCTCATCGACATCGAGACCGACGACTCGCACGGATACCTCTCCGGCGTGCTCGCGTCGACCGTGGGCAGCGCCGTGCAGGCGGGCTTCGGGCAGACCATCACGGCGACCGTCGTGAACGGCATCTACACCTCGTTCGGCACGGTGGGCACGAGCCTCGAGGACGCCGCCGACGGTGCGACACAGCTCGGGTCAGGCGCCGGGCAGCTCGCCGACGGCGCGACCCAGCTCTCCGACGGGCTGTCGCAGTACACGTCCGGGGCGTCGACCCTCGCCTCCGGGGTCGCGCAGTACACGTCCGGGGTGACCTCGCTCGCCTCCGGGGTGCAGCAGTACACCGGAGGGGTGAGTCAGCTCGCGACCGGAGCGGACCAGCTGCGCACGCAGACCGCCCAGCTTGGTGACCTCGGGACGCTGGCCGTCTCGTATGCGTCGGGAGTGACGGACCTGTCGACGGGGCTGACGGCGCTGAATGCGTCGGTGGCGGGGGAGGAGCAGCTGCCCAAGGAGCTGAGAGATCAGATCGCCGGTCTCGCCGCGGGAGCCGCGAACCTCAACGGGTACAGCGCAGCACTCGCGGCGGGCGGCCAGGGCCTGCCCGCCCTCCAGAGCGGCATCTCCGGCCTCGCCGCAGGAGCGGACGAGCTCGCAGCGAACGGGCCCGCGCTGTCGTCGGGCGCCCAGCAGCTGGCGGCCGGCGGCCCGGCGCTCAGCTCCGGCGCCGACCAGCTCGCATCGAACGGACCCGCCCTGGTGGAGGGCGCGCAGCAGCTGGGGGCGGGCGCCGCGCAGCTCCAGAGCGGCTCGGGCCAGCTGGCCGCGGGCCTCACCGCGGGCGCCGACAAGCTCGGCGCGAGCACGAGCTCCGACCCCCAGGCCGCGGCCGACGTGATCGCGAAGCCGGTGGCGGTCGATGTGAGCGCCGCCAACGCCGTCTCCTCGGTCGGCCAGGTCATCTCCACGGTGATCCTCCCGGTCGCGCTGTGGATCGGCGCGCTCGCCCTGTTCCTCTGGCTGCGGCCGTTCTCGCGGTCGGTGCTCGCCTCACCCGCCTCCACGGGGCGGCTCGTGGGGCGGACCTTCCTCCGCTCCGCGGTGTTCGGCGTCGGACAGGCGGTCGTCGTCGTGGCGTTCCTGCACCTCGCGCTCGGCGCATCCTGGAGTCTGCTGCCCGCAACGCTCGGGTTCTCACTAGGCATGTCGTTCGCCTTCATGGCGTTCCATCAGCTGCTCGCGACCGCGTTCGGGCGGATGGGCGCCTTCGTCTCGCTGGTGCTGCTCGCGCTGCAGATCGCCTCGACCGGCGGGCTCTACCCCGTGCAGCTGCTGTCGGCGCCGTTCCAGGCGATCAACACGGTGAGCCCGCTCGCCTACGCGGTGTCGGGGCTGCAGGCGATCCTCACCGGCGGATCCGCCTCGGTGGTGTGGACCGGGGTGGTCGTGATGGTGGTGACCCTCGCGATCGGGCTGCTGCTCTCGCTGTGGGCGCTCGGTCGGCGGCGGAGGCCCACGGCCCTGGGGTGGGTGGTGCCGGCGTGGTCGGCGCGCCGGCCCCGGCGGGCGTGAGACTGCCCGGGGTACGTGGGGGGCGCGGCCGGGCTCGCGCCGGCGGTGTGAGCTGAGCGGTCAGCGCTCCGCGGGTGCCGCGGTCCTGCGCTCGCGGGCGACCTGGATGCGGCGCGTCACCACCTGAGCAGGTGCGATGAGGAGCAGCGTCCAGAGGTGGGTCCCCGGCACCAGGATGGTGACGGCCAGTGCCAGCAGCAGGGCGATCGTCACCGCGAGGGCCGGGATGTAGCTCAGCGCCTCGCGGCCGCCCGCGATCAGCTCCGGACGCGCCCGGACGAGGAGGACCTGCGCGAGCAGCGCCGCCGCCGTCACGATCATCGTGCCGATGTACAGGGCGGCGGCACCGGCATCGTCGTGGCCGCTGGCGATGATCTCGGTGGGAAAGGGGAGGAACACGATCGACGCCAGCCAGAGCATGTTCGTCCAGATCAGGCCCCGCGTGTAGCCCGTCAGATAGTCGTACACGCGGTGGTGGGCCATCCAGAACACCGCGATCACCGCGAAGCTCAGCCCGAACCCGAACAGTCGGGTGGCGTTGTCGAGGAGCAGGTCGCCGACCGTGTCGATGCCGTTCTGCCCGAGCTCGGAGGCGAGGTCGATCAGCGGCAGTCCGAGGAGCGTGATCGCGATGGCGACGACCGCATCCGAGAAGTTCACCAGCCGGTCGAAGCTGCGCTCGTGTGCCATGCACACATCCTGCCAGGCCGTCTCGCCCTCCGCGGGCGGGCGCATGGCCGTCGAAAGGTCGCGTCAGAGCGAACATGGCGCGATATACGCCTCATGTGCGCTCTGACGTGACCTTTCGACGGTCACTCGAGCGTCGCCGGCCCCGGGCGGTCGTCAGAGGCGGTTCTCGTAGACGCGGATGCGGGCGTAGGCCGCGGAGAGGAGCGGCGCGTCGACGCCGCGTCGCACCGCGCGCTCGACCAGGTCGCCCAGGATGTGCTCGTTCTCCACCGTGAGACCCTGGCGCAGGTCGCGGAAGAGCGACGTCGTGAACGACGAGCCGGGCTCGGTGAGCGCCGAGCGCACGGTCTCGAGCGCCCGCGCCGAGGGCGGATACCCCTCGGCGGTGGCGACGGCGGCGATCTCGTCGATGATCCGCAGGGTCGACAGTGCACCCGTCGGGGTGGCGACGATCTCGCCGACGGCTCCGTCGTGCAGGCTCGTGGTCGCGCCGCCCGAGGCGAGGAACACCCACTTCTGCCACATCGCCGCGCGCACGTCGGCGGAGAGTCGGGTCTCGAAGCCCTGCCCGGTCAGTGCGGCGGCGAGGGCCGTCGTGCGGTCCGACTCCCCGCCAGCGAGCTCGCCGAGCGTGATGCTCGCGCCCGGGGCGAGCCGCCGCACGACGCCGCCCTCCTCGAGCTGCGCCGCGATCACGCAGAGGCCGCCCAGCACGCGGTCGCCGAAGGCATCCTGGAGCCGGTCGAGGTGGCGCATCCCATTGAGGAGCGGCAGCACCATGGTGTCGGCGCCGACGAACGGCGTGATGTCGTCGATCGCCGCGTCGAGCGCGTACGCCTTCACCGAGAGCACCACCGCGTCGAAGGGCGCCGCCGTGCCACCGTCGGCCGTGCCGGCCGCGCCTGCGTCGGCCGCGGTGACGGTCTGCGGATGCTCGTGCACGGTCACCGTGTCGCCCACCGCGACGCGCAGACCCTCGCGGCGCAGCGCATCCGCCCGCCTCTCACGCACGAGGAACGTGACGTCGCGCCCCGCCTCGATCAGCCCCGCGCCGAAGTACCCGCCCACGGCTCCGGCTCCCACGACGAGTACCCGCATGCTGTCTCCTGCCCTCGAGTCGTCTCTGCGGCGTTCGGCGACCTGGCCGAGCACACCCGGAAAGAGCGTACCCACGGCGCCCCCAGCCGCGGTTCCCGGGTGCACTGGGGCGGTGGGCTCGGTCGTAGGATGGGTCGGACGATGAGCATCCTCGACCGCAGCCGCAGCCTGTGGCCGATCCTCACCGGCATCGTCTTCATCGGCTTCATCCTGCGCGGGCCGATCGTCGCCGTGGCCCCCGTGACCGGCGCGATCAGCGTCGACCTCGGGCTGAACGCTGCCCAGATGGGCCTGCTCACCAGCCTGCCGGTGCTCTGCTTCGCGCTGATGACGCCGTTCGCGTCGCTCTTCGTGGGGAAGGCGGGGGCCAACCTCGCGACGACCATCGCGATCGTGGGAGTCGGCATCGGCACGATCGTGCGCTCGGCGGGCGGGGAGACCGCCGCCTTCACCGGAACGATCATCATGGGCGCGTTCATCACGGTGGGGAACGTGGTGATGCCCGTGATCATCCGCCGCGATGTCCCGGCGTACCGGGTCGGGATCGTGACCGGCGCCTACACGTCGGCGATGAACGTGAGCTCGATGGTGACATCGCTCGCCACGGCACCGCTCGCCGCGGCGTTCGGATGGCAGGTCGCGCTGCTGGCCTGGGTGTCGCTGGCGGTGCTGGCCGGCGCGGCGTGGCTGTTCGCCGTCGGCCCGCGCGCCGCCGTGCGCTGGGGCCCGCTGCGTCCGGCGATCGAGACGGGTGCCGTCGACACGATGATCGTCGACACCCGCGGCATCCCCGTCGTCACCCGGCGCGAGCCGCGCACGTGGAAGAACCTCTCCGCGGTCCTCCTCGCCCTCGCCTTCGCCGGGCAGGCGTTCACCTACTACGGACTGACGGCGTGGTTCCCATCCATCCTCGAGGATCGGGTGGGCTACGACGCGACGACGGCCGGCGCCAGCGCATCCGTGTTCCAGATCGCGGCGGTGGTGGGCGCGCTCGGTGTACCCCTGCTCGCCACGCGCCTCGGCATCCCGCGGACGTTCGCCCTCGTCGCCGCGCTCTGGATCTGCTGTCCGACCGGGCTGCTGCTCGCGCCGGACGCGTGGTTCGCGTGGGCGTTCCTCGGCGGCGTGGCGCAAGGCGGCGGCATCACCATCGTCTTCATGCTGGTGGTGGAGATGGCGCTCGACGGCACCCACTCGCGTCGGCTCTCGGCGATGGTGCAGGGCTGCGGCTACCTGCTCGGAGCGACCGCCCCCACCCTCGTCGGCGCCGTGCACGACGCGACCGCCGCCTGGGACGGCTCCCTCCTCGTGCTGGTCGCCTCCACCCTCGTCTTCACCGCCGCGGGCCTCGCCGCCACCGTGCGCGCCACCCGCGCCCTCCGCTGAGCCTCGCATTCGTCCGTCCGCACCCATTACCTCGGGTTTCGCGCCCTCTTTGGCGTCTCGCGGGGTCATCGGGCGCGCGAAACGTCAGACAGGCCGCGAAAGCAGGGGGAGGGGTGGGATGCGCGGCGTGGCCTGGCAGGATGGGGACGTGGAATTCAGGATCTTCACCGAACCCCAGCAGGGCGCCAGCTACGACGATCTCCTCGCGGTGGCGCAGGCCACCGAGAAGCTCGGCTTCGACGCCTTCTTCCGCTCCGACCACTACCTGCGCATGGGCCCCGGCGACCCGAACCCCGGCCCCACGGATGCGTGGACGACGCTGGCCGGGCTCGCCCGCGAGACCAGCCGCATCCGCCTCGGCACCCTCGTCTCGAGCGTGACGTACCGCTACCCGGGTGTGCTCGCGATCCAGGTCGCGCAGGTCGACCAGATGTCGGGCGGGCGCGTGGAGCTCGGCCTCGGCACCGGCTGGTTCGAGGAGGAGCACCGTGCCTACGGCATCCCGTTCCCGCCGAAGCGCTTCTCGATCCTCGAGGAGCAGCTCGAGATCGTCACCTCCCTCTGGGCCACCGAGCCGGGCAACACCTACTCCTTCAAGGGCCAGTACTACGAGCTCGTCGACTCGCCCGCGCTGCCGAAGCCGACGCAGTCGCCGCTGCCCGTCATCGTCGGCGGCAAGGGCGCGAAGCGCACGCCCCTGCTCGCGGCGCGCTACGCGAGCGAGTTCAACGTCCCGTTCCCCGACCCGGGTACGCTGCCCGGCCTCTTCCGCAACGTGCGTGAGGCGTGCGACGAGCTCGGCCGCGATCCCGACGACATGGTCTACTCGGCCGCGCTCATCGTCGCCGCCGGATCCGACGAGGCGGCCTTCCAGAAGCGCGCCGCCGCTATCGGCCGCGAGCCCGAGGAGCTGCGCGAGAACGGACTGGCGGGCACGGCATCCGAGATCGTCGACAAGATCGGCGCGCTGCGCGAGCAGGGCGTCGAACGCCTCTACCTGCAGGTGCTCGATCTGCACGACCTCGACCACCTCGACTTCATCGCGCGCGAGATCGTGCCCCAGGTCGGGGCCTGACCCGTGCCCGACAGCACCCGCTTCGACGTCGCGGGCCTGCAGTCGCCCGTCGTGCAGGCCCCGATGGCCGGCGGCGTCTCGACCCCGGCGCTCGCGGCGGCCGTCTCGGCAGCGGGCGGCCTCGGCTCCCTCGCCGCGGGTTACCTCACCGCCGACCGTGTGCGCGAGCAGATCGTCGAGACACGGATGCTTACCGACGCCCCGTTCGGCGTCAACGTGTTCGTCCCCGGGCAGTCCGTCGCCGACCCGGAGCGGGTGGCGGACTACGCGCTCTCGCTCGCGGCCGAGGCGGAGCGGCTCGGAACGACCGTGGGGGAGCCGCATCCGGATCACGACGACTGGCACGCCAAGATCGCCCTCCTCGAGGAGACCTCGCCCGCTGTCGCGTCGTTCACGTTCGGCGTGCCGTCGCAGGCGGTCGTGTCGCGACTTCAGGATGCGGGGGTCGCCGTGGGCGTGACCGTCACCTCGCTGCCCGAGCTGGTGCTGGCGAAGGCGTCGAAGCCCGACTTCGTCGTCGCGCAGGGTCCGCTCGCGGGTGGGCACCGCGGCACGTTCGATCCGGTCGCGCTGCCGAACGAGCAGCCGCTCTACGCGCTGCTGGCGGAGCTGACGTCGAACACGCGGCTGCCGATCGTCGTCGCCGGCGGGCTGGCCTCCTCGGAGGACGTCGAGGGTGTGCTCGCCGCGGGCGCCGCGGCGGCCCAGGCCGGCACGGCCTTCCTCCGGGCGGATGAGGCGGGCACGGCGCCGGCCTACCGCGCGGCCCTGGTCTCGGCCGAGTATCCCCGCACCGCGCTCACGAAGGCGTTCTCCGGTCGCTGGGCCCGCGGCCTCGTCAACGACTTCATGCGCGATCACGAGTCGGACGCCCCGTTCGGCTATCCCGAGGTGCACCAGCTCACATCGCCCCTCCGCAGGGCCGCCGCCGCGGCGGGGGACGCCCAGCGGATGGCGCTCTGGGCGGGTGTGCACCACGATCGCGCGCTCGCAGCCCCGGCCGCGACGATCCTCTCCACGCTCGTCCCGTAGTCCCCGTCGTCGCGGCGGCCGGATCGCGCTGCCGACCCCGTCCGTGTATGCTGCAAGGTTCGCTCAGGGGGAGCGGGCAGGAAGCACACCATGGAGAGAATCACGGAACGCCTGCTGAGCTGGGCGTCCATCCTCGACCCGCAGGCGCGGGAACAGGCCATCACGACGGCGTCGATGCCGTTCATCCACCCGCACGTGGCCTTGATGCCGGATGCGCACCTGGGCAAGGGGGCGACGGTCGGCAGCGTGATTCCCACGCTCGGCGCGATCATCCCCGCCGCCGTGGGCGTCGACATCGGATGCGGCATGATCGCCGTGCGCACGCAGTTCACGGCCGGCGATCTGCCCGCCGACCGCGCCCCGCTGCGCGAGGCGATCCAGCGCGCCATCCCGCTGTCGGCCGGCCGGTACAACAACGCATCGACGTCGTCGGCCAGCGAGCGCGTCGACGCCCTGCGTGCGCTTGCCGACGACGCGGGCTTCGACCCGGCCGCTTACGCCGCGAACTGGACGCTGCAGCTCGGGTCGCTCGGCTCGGGCAACCACTTCATCGAGGTGTCGGTCGACGAGCTCGACCGGGTGTGGCTGTTCCTGCACTCCGGCTCGCGGGGTGTGGGCAACAAGATCGCCACGCACCACATCGCGGTCGCCCAGGAGCGCTGTCGGCGCGACGGGGTGGCGCTGCCCGACCGCGACCTCGCCTTCCTCGAGGAGGGCACGGAGGAGTTCGACCGCTACATCGCCGAGCTGCGCTGGGCGCAGGAGTTCGCGCTGCAGAACCGCGAGGAGATGATGGACCGCGTCGTGGCCGCGCTCGCCGACTGGGCCGGCCCCGTCGACGAGCTCGAGCGGGTCAACTGCCACCACAACTACACCGAGCGCGAGACGCACTTCGGTGAGGAGGTGTGGCTGTCGCGGAAGGGCGCCATCGACGCCTCCGCGGGTCGGCCCGGCCTCATCCCCGGGTCGATGGGCACCCGCTCGTACGTGGTGGTGGGTCGCGGCTACACCGACTCGCTGCGTTCGTCCCCGCACGGCGCGGGCCGCGAGTACTCCCGCACGAAGGCGCGGAAGACGTTCACGCGCGACCAGCTCGACGAGGCGATGGCCGGCATCGAGTGGATCCGTTCCGACGCGTTCCTCGACGAGATCCCGCAGGCGTACAAGCCCATCGACCGGGTGATGGCCGATGCGGCCGACCTGGTCGAGATCCGGCACGAGCTGCGCCAGCTGGTCAACGTGAAGGGCGACTGAGCGTCCGGGCCCCCTGGGCGCTCGGGCCGCTCGGGCCGCTCGGGCACGGAGCCAACTCCGGAGATCCGGGGCGGATCGAGCTGACTCCGGACTTCTGGCGGCGTGTCGCGCCTAGAGTCCGGAGTTGGCCCGGCCCACGTGCCGCCCCTGCCGTTCGGCTCACGGCCGACGCGAGCACACCCAGAAGGCGTGGGTGGCGCGGGCGGGAAGCCGCTTTCCCCGGGGGCACTCGGGCGCGAGACGCTCGAGCGCATCCAGAAGGCGCGGGTGGCTCGGACGGCAAGCCGCTTTCCTCGGGTGCGCTCGCAGACTGCGTCCGACGCACTCGCGCTGCTCGCGCGCAGCGCTCACCCAACGCACGCGCGGCGCTCGCGCAACGCACGCGCGGCGCTCGCGCAACGCACGCGCGGCAGGGGTCAGTCGGTGCCGGCGTCGAAGGCGGCGGACTCCGAGGCGGCGTCGGTGGCGCGCTCGAGCGCCTCCTCGGCCGAGCTCGGGGCGGTGGCCGCGCCGAGGATGCGGTCGGCCTCGCCGACCTCGAGCTGTCCGACGAGGTCGGCGGTGGGGCCGCCGATCATGCCCGCCGCGGCGTACTGCTCGAGACGAGACCGCGAGTCGGCGATGTCGAGGTTGCGCATGGTGAGCTGGCCGATGCGGTCGTCGGGGCCGAAGGCGGCGTCGCCGACGCGCTCCATCGAGAGCTTCTCCGGGTGGTACGACAGCGCGGGGCCGGTGGTGTCGAGGATCGTGTAGTCGTCGCCGCGGCGCAGGCGCAGGGTGACCTCGCCGGTGACGGCGGAGCCGACCCAGCGCTGCAGCGACTCGCGCAGCATGAGCGACTGCGGGTCGAGCCAGCGTCCCTCGTACATGAGGCGGCCGAGGCGGCGGCCCTCGGTGTGGTAGTTCGCGACGGTGTCCTCGTTGTGGATCGCGTTGAGCAGTCGCTCGTACGTGATGTGCAGCAGCGCCATGCCGGGCGCCTCGTAGATGCCGCGGCTCTTGGCCTCGATGATGCGGTTCTCGATCTGGTCGGAGACGCCGAGCCCGTGGCGGCCGCCGATGGCGTTGGCCTCGTAGACGAGGGCGACCGGATCGGTGTACTCGACACCGTTGATGGCGACGGGTCGACCGGCCTCGAAGCGGACCGACACCTCCTCGGTCGCGATCTCGACGTCGTCGCGCCAGGCGGCGACACCCATGATCGGCTCGACGATGTCGAGTCCGGCGTTCAGGTCTTCGAGGTTCTTCGCCTCGTGGGTGGCGCCCCAGATGTTGGCGTCGGTCGAGTACGCCTTCTCGGTGGAGTCGCGGTACGGGAAGCCGCGGGACACGAGCCACTCGCTCATCTCGGTGCGCCCGCCGAGCTCGCTGACGAACGTGGAGTCGAGCCACGGCTTGTAGATGCGCAGCGACGGGTTCGCCATGAGGCCGTAGCGGTAGAAGCGCTCGATGTCGTTGCCCTTGTAGGTGGAGCCGTCGCCCCAGATGTCGACGCCGTCCTCCTTCATGGCGCGCACGAGGAGCGTGCCGGTCGCGACGCGACCGAGCGGGGTGGTGTTGAAGTACGTCTTGCCGCCCGAGCGGATGTGGAAGGCGCCGCACGCCAGCGCGACGAGCCCCTCCTCGACGAGGGCGGTCTTGGCGTCGACGAGGCGCGCGAGTTCGGCCCCGTACTGCCCTGCGCGACCGGGCACGGCGGCGATGTCGGACTCGTCGTACTGGCCGATGTCGGCGGTGTAGGTGCAGGGGATCGCACCCTTCTCGCGCATCCACGCGACCGCACACGAGGTGTCGAGGCCGCCGGAGAAGGCGATTCCGACACGTTCACCGACAGGGAGGCTGCTCAGGACTTTCGACACGCCCTCAATGCTACTGGCCGCGGGGTCGCCGGATCAGCGCGCGCATCCGGCACTCAGGCGTCGGGCTCGCGCGCCGCCGATCGCTGCCCGGAGAACCACCGCAGCCACCGTGTCCCGGGATCGCCGTCGAGCACGAGCGCCCGCACGAGCAGCGTGAGCGGGATCGAGAGGATCGCACCCAGCGGGCCGATGATGAACGTCCAGAAGATGACCGAGAAGAAGCTCAGCGTGAGGCTGAGGTCGACCGCATCGCTGACGAACTTCGGCTGCACCAGCACCTGCAGCACCACGTTCGCCACGCAGTAGAGCGCGATCACCGCGAGCATCAGCGGCCAGCCGCCCACGATGAGCGCCAGCACGGCCGGGGGGATCAGCCCCAGCACGAAGCCGATGTTCGGCACGAAGTTCGTGACGAACGACAGGATCGCCCACACCACGGGGATGGGGATGCCGAGCGCCCACAGGGCGAGTCCGTCGATGATCGCCACCACCGCGCCGAAGATCGCGTTCACCACGAAGTACCGCCGCACGCTCCGGTTGTAGGAGCGCACGCGCGCCATCAGCGGCCGCGACGCCTCCACGCCGAACTCCCGCTCGACCCCGGCGTAGCGCGCGCCGTCGGCAGCCATGAAGATGACGTACGCGAGCACGAAGAACATCGCGGTGAGCACGCTGAGCACGGTGCCGCCCACCGAGGTCACGTACCCCACCACGTTCGACGACGACACGGCGTTCCGCAGCGCGTCGCCCGCATCCTGATCGAGGCCGAACTGCTGCAGCCAGACCACCACGGAGTGCGCGGTCGACTCGAGCTGACCCTCGTAGTCGCCGACCAGCCCCACGAACTGCCGCCCGGCGAAGTACAGCAGCGCACCGAGGCCGGCGAGGACCACGTACGCGACGCCCACGACCGCCGTCGTGGCCGCCCAGCGGGGCCATCCGGCCCTCTCGAGCGGATGCCGCACCGGATGGCAGATGATCACGATCACCGCGGCGAGCAGCAGCGGGCCGGCCAGCTCACGGGCGAAGTAGAGCCCTGCGAGCACCACGGTCACCGCCGCCAACCCCAGCAGGATGCGCAGGGTCGGCGACAGCACGGGCTCGAAAGGGGGCGGCGGGTCTGCGCGTCGCACGCTGCCCACGCTAGCCCTCGTGCCGAGCCGTGCCGACGCGGCGTTGACCGTCGAAAGGTCGCCTGAGAGGCCAGACGGCGCGTATATGGACTCGTGATCGCTCTCACGCGACCTTCCGACGGTCATCCGGGCCCGGCGAACCGCAGACGCGAGGCGTGAGCACGTGGGCAGAGTGCTCGACTGGCGCTGACCGTCCCGGATGGGCTACGATGGAGGGTCGGCTTTTGGACACCGCGGAACACCGCGGCTGAACCATGTCAGTCCAGAGGGCCGGTCTCCCAGTCAGTGCGCAGAAGCGCTGGTCACTGGTGAGCGTCGCGTACGACACGGCCCCGGATAGAGATAGCCGGGTTTCGCACGAGCATCCGAAGCGGATGCGCAACGCATCTCAATACAGGAAACCCGGATATCACCATGCCCAAGACCAACAAGACGGGCGGCTTCAAGGCCCCCAAGAACTACGAGCCCAATCGCGGCTCGAAGCCCGGTAGCCGCAGCGCGGGTCACCGCGGCTACCGTCCCGCAGAGGAGGGTGAGGCGCCGCGCAAGCAGCGCTGGACCACGTCCGACCGCGAGGCGCGCGCCGACCGCGACACCCGTACCGGCCGCGCTCCCCGCGAGGACGGCTTCACCCGCGACCGCGCCGAGCGCGACGGCGGAGCCCGCGGCGGTCGCGACGACCGCGGCGGCTACGGCCGCGGCTCGCGCTTCGGCCGCGACGGCGGTGCCGGTGCCGGTCGCGATGACCGCGGCGCACGTGGCGGCTTCAGTCGCGATGGTGGTGCGGATGCCCGTGGCACGCGTCGCTTCGACCGCGACGACCGCTTCGGTGCGGGCCGCGACGCCCGCGCTGGCGCCCCCCGCGACGGCGGTGAGCGCGGTGCGCGCTACGGCCGTGACGACCGCTTCACCGGTCGCGACGACCGCGGTGGACGCGACGACCGCGGAGGCCGCGGCGGCTACAACCGGGACGAGCGTCCCTCGCGCGGCGACCGCTTCGAGCGCGACGGCGGAGCCGGGCGCCCCGCGCGGTCGTTCGACCGCTCCGACCGTCCCGCGCGTTCGTTCGACCGCGCTGACCGCCCTGAGCGTCCCGCCCGTTCGTTCGACCGCACCGACCGCCCTGCGCGTCCCGAGCGGTCGTTCGACCGCGCTGACCGCCCGGAGCGCAACGATCGCGACGACCGCGGATCGCGTCGCTTTGAGCGCACCGACCGTCCCGAGCGCTCCTTCGACCGCGGAGACCGCGGAGACCGCTCCTTCGACCGCAGCGACCGGGGCGACCGCAACGATCGTCCCCGTCGCGACAGCGCCGGCGGTGGCTACGGCCGCCGCGACCGCGACGACCGCGCCCCCCGCCAGTACGGCGAGCGCAGCGACCGCCGCGGCAGCGACTTCTACCCGAGCCGCGACGACCGTCCCGCGTTCACCCCGCAGGACGACGTCGTGCTCGAGCGCCTCGAGGCCCAGGCCACCGAGGCGAAGGACGTCGAGGGCGTGACCTTCGGCGACCTCGGTCTCGGCAACAACATCGTGCGTGCGCTCGCCGAGCTCGGCGCCGAGAGCCCGTTCCCCATCCAGGCCGCCACGATCCCCGAGGTGCTCGCGGGTCGCGACGTGCTCGGCCGCGGTCGCACCGGATCCGGGAAGACCATCGCGTTCGGCGCCCCGCTCGTCGAGAAGCTCATGGAGAACAACGGCGGCCAGCGCCGCCAGATGGGCCGGAAGCCCCGCGCCCTCATCCTCGCGCCCACCCGCGAGCTCGCGCTGCAGATCGACCGCACCGTGCAGCCCATCGCCCGCAGCGTGGGCCTGTTCACCACGCAGATCTACGGCGGCGTGCCGCAGGGCCGTCAGGTCGGCGCGCTGCAGCGTGGCGTCGACATCGTGATCGGCACCCCCGGTCGCATCGAGGACCTCATCAAGCAGCGCCGTCTCGACCTCTCCGAGGTGCAGATCACGGTGCTCGACGAGGCCGACCACATGTGCGACCTGGGCTTCCTCGAGCCGGTGCAGCGCATCCTGCGCGAGACGAAGGAGGGCGGCCAGAAGCTGCTCTTCTCGGCCACGCTCGACCGCGGTGTCGCCTCGCTCGTCGAGGAGTTCCTCGTCGAGCCCGCCGTGCACGAGGTCGCCGGTGAGGACCAGGCGTCCTCGACCATCGAGCACCGAGTGCTCGTGGTGGAGCACCGCGACAAGGACGCGATCATCGAGATGCTCGCCGACCGCGAGGGCAAGACGCTGATCTTCTCGCGCACCCGCGCCTACGCCGAGCGTCTCACCGACCAGCTGGAGGACGCGGGCATCGCGGCCACCAGTCTGCACGGCGACCTCAACCAGTCGCGCCGCACGCGCAACCTCGAGCGCCTCACCAGCGGCCGGGTCAACGTGCTCGTGGCGACCGATGTGGCGGCCCGCGGCATCCACGTCGACGACATCGACCTGGTCATCCAGGCGGACGCTCCCGACGAGTACAAGACGTACCTCCACCGCGCGGGCCGCACTGGCCGCGCGGGCAAGCGCGGTACCGTCGTGACGCTCATCCCGCGCACCCGCCGCCGCCGCATGGACGACCTCCTCGGTCGCGCCGAGATCGCCGCCGACACCGTGTTCGCCGCTCCCGGCGACCAGGTGCTCGTCGACCTGGCGGCTCCCCAGGCATGACCCTCGCCCCGTTCCGCCACTCTCGTGGCGCTTCGCCACGCTCATGAGCGTGGCGGAACGCCAAACAGGTGGCGGAACGGGCGCGGTGGGCGGGGTGCGCCCGCTCATGCCGCTGTGGCTCGCCGTCGTGGTGGCGTTCGTCTGCGGCGGCCTCATGGCCCTCCAGTCGCGCGTGAACGGTGAGCTCGGCTCCCGCCTCGGCGACGGATTCGCGGCGAGCGTCCTGAGCTTCGGCTCGGGTCTCGTGATCGTCACGGTGATCCTCGTGCTCATGCCGTCGGGCAGGCGCGGTCTTCGCCGCATCGCGCCCGCGGTGCGCGAGGGCCGCCTGCCCGTATGGCCGCTGTTCGGCGGGCTCTCGGGCGCGTTCTTCGTGCTCACGCAGAGCATCGCCTCGGTGGCGATCGGCATCTCGGTGTTCACCATCGCGTTCGTCGGCGGTCTCACCGCGAGCGGACTCGTCGTCGACCGCCTCGGGCTCGGCCCCGGCGGTCGTCGACTCATCACCACCCGCCGCGCGCTCGGCGCCGCCCTCGCGGTGGCGGCGGTCGTGTGGTCGGTGTCGGCGCACATCCGCGTCGACATCCCCGTGTGGCTGCTGCTCCTGCCGTTGATCGCGGGGTTCCTCAACGCGATCCAGCAGGGCGGCAACGGCCGCCTCGGCGCGGCCGTCGGCTCGGGCGTGACGAGCACGTTCGTCAACTTCGTGATGGGGACGGCCGGTCTCGTGATCGCGCTCGTCATCCACGCCGCGGTGGCGGGCACCGGCCTGCCGTCGTCGTACCCCAGCGACTGGTGGCTCTACATCGGCGGCGTGCTGGGCGTCGCGTTCATCTTCGGTCTCGCGACGGCCGTGCGCGTGACGGGTGTCCTCATCCTGGGCCTCTGCACCGTCGCGGGCCAGCTCACCGGAGCCCTCGTGCTCGACCTCGCCCTCCCGGGCGTCGCACCCTTGGACTGGACCACCCCCGCCGCGATCCTCGTCGTGGTCCTCGGCGTCGCGATCGCCACGGTCCCCGTCCGCCGCCGCGCTGTCCGCACCCCTCGCTGACCTCGCTCATGTAGCCGGGGTTTGTCCAGGATTCCGTCGCGAATCGGCGAAAAGGCGACGGAAACCTGGACAAAGCCCGGGGTAAGCGAGGCGCGCGGGGCCCCGGCCGGGGCCGGTGACTCAGACGAAGTCGTCGGGGTGGTAGCCGACGCGCTCGCCGGTCTCGAGCTTCGCGATGCGCTCGATGTCGGCGCCCGTGAGCTCGAAGTCGAGCACGTCGATGTTCTGGCGGATGCGGTCCTCGTGCGTCGACTTCGGGATGACGACGAGGCCGTTCTGCAGGTGCCAGCGGATCATCACCTGCGCCGGCGACTTGCCGTACTGCTCGCCGATCGAGACGAGCGTCTCGTCCGTCAGCAGGGTGTTGGGCTTCGAGTCGCCGCCCCATCCGGAGTTGCTGGTGCCGCCGAGCGGGCTCCACGACTCGGTCACGATGCCGTGCGAGTCGTCGAACGCGCGAGTCACCCACTGCGGCAGCTGCGGGTGCAGCTCCACCTGGTTGACCGCGGGCACGACCGATCCGCCCTCGAGGATCCAGTCGAGGTGGTGGGGCTCGTGATTGCACACCCCGATCGCCTGCGCCTTGCCCGACGCGAGGATCTCCTCCATCGCGAGCCACGTCTCGACCAGGCGTGAGCGGTCGCCCAGGGGCCAGTGGATGAGGAACAGGTCGAGGTAGTCGAGCCCCAGTCGCGACAGCGACGCATCCGCCGCGGCAAGCGTGCGCGTGCGACTGTGGTCGCTGTTCCAGAGCTTCGTGGTGACGAAGAGGTCCTCGCGGGGCACCGAGGCCGACGCGATGGCCCGCCCGACACCCTCCTCGTTGCCGTAGGCGCGAGCCGTGTCGATGTGGCGGTATCCGGCCTCGTCGATCGCGAGGCGCACGACACGCTCGGTCTCCTCGTCGGAGGCCTGCCACACGCCCAGTCCCAGCTGCGGCATGAGGGTTCCGGTGTTGAGCTCGAAGACAGGCACGGTGTTCGTCACGACCTCACCTTAACCACGATCGCCTGCTACGCGCCGCGGCGGCGGCCGTAGAGCGAGATCACCACGAGGATGATCGCGCCGTAGATGAGCTGCTGGATGTTGGCCCCCAGGTTCAGCACCGTCACGAGGGTGCTCACCTGCGCCAGCACGAGAGCGCCCCCCACGGTGCCGACGACCGACCCGCGTCCGCCGAAGATCGACGCGCCGCCGACCACGACCGCGGCGACCGACGAGAGCAGGTAGCTCGCGCCCATCGTCGCCGACGCCTGCTGGTAGTACCCCACGATCACGATGCCGGCGAAGGCGGCGAGCACGCCCGACACCACGTATCCCGAGATGCGTATGCGGTCGACCGAGAGCCCGGCGAGCCGCGACACCTCGGCGGCCGAGCCGGTGACGAACAGCGAACGCCCCCATCCGGTGAACGACAGGATGAGCTGCAGCACGACCATGAGACCGAGGCCGAGCGGCAGCACCGCCGCCATCGTGATCCCGAGCACCTCGATCTTCGCCGACGTGATCGCGACCACGAAGTCGGGCACCACGGTCAGCTCCGAGAAGTTGAACGCGAGCAGGATCACCCCGAACAGCAGCCCGTTCATCGCGATCGTGGTCACGATCGGTGTGAGCTGCAGCTTCGAGATCACGAGGCCGTTCAGTGCCCCGATCACCGCGCCCGAGAGCAGTGCCGCCACGAAGGCGCCCACCGGGCCGAGCGGCCCGACGAACGCGAGGAACGACAGCGCCGCGAATCCGATCGTGTTCGGCACCGAGAGGTCGATGCCGGCCTGGATCACGGCGACCGTCTGCCCGAACGACGCGATCGCGAGGATGATCGCGAACGTCGCCGTGCCGATGAGCGAGTCGACGGTGATGAGGTTGGGCCGGATGATGCCGCCGATGCCGAACAGCACGAGGAAGGCCAGCAACGGCCACACCGCGCGCGGCACGCGCCCCAGCCAGGACAGCCCGGAGGAGGAGCGCGAGGACGACGGCCCCGCGCCGGGGGAGGAGGACCCGGCCGGCCCCACCGGCTCCGCCGTCGTGCCGAGTGCGCCGGATGCGCTGCTCACCTCATCCGGATTCGATCCGGCCGAGTGCCCGGTCGCTGCGGTGGTGCTCATGATCGGGCTCCCTTCATGGCGAACGCCACCCGACGCCAGACGACGGGGATCCCGACGACCGCGACGATGATGAGCGCCGAGATGACGTACTGCCAGTACGAGTTGATGCCGGCGAAGAACAGCAGGTTGCCGATGAGGCCCAGCGTGCACGCGGCGAGGATGGTGCCGATGATCGACCCGCGTCCGCCGGTGAAGGCGGCGCCGGAGAGGGCGACCGCGGCGATCGACGACAGCAGGTACGGGTCGCCCGAGCGCGGGTCGCCCGTCACGGTCGAGCCGGCGAGCAGGATCGCGCCGATCGAGACCAACACACCCGAGAGCCCGAACGCGATGAGCTTCGTGAGCCGCGCGTTGAGCCCGGCGGCGCGGACGCTCTCCATGTTCGAGCCCACTCCGTAGACGTGACGACCGAGCGCCGTGCGCTGCAGCAGCAGCCAGAGCAGCACGGCCACGACGGCGAGCCAGACCAGCGAGATCGGCACGAACGGGAGCAGCTCGCCCGAGGTGGCGAGGTAGAACTCCTTCGTGATGCCGCCGCCGGGGGCGTCGAGCACCTCGCGCGAGAGCGAGCCGAAGATGAACGCCGAGGCCAGCGTCACCGCGATGGCGGGGAACCCGCCGTACGCCACGAGCAGGCCGTTGAAGAGCCCGCACGCGAGGCCGGTCGCGAGCCCGATGAGAATGGCGACCGGGACGGGCATCGTCTCCATCTGCACCGCGAACACCACGTTCGACAGGCTCATGATCGCGCCGATCGAGATGTCGATGCCGCCGACGAGCACGATGATGAGCTGCCCGAGGGCCACGAGGGCGAGCGGCACGACGAGGTTCGCCGCGGTCTGCAACTGGAACCGGGTGAGCAGCGACGGGTTGATCGCCACGTAGACGACGAAGAAGATCACGAACGCGCCGATGGGGGCGATCGCACCCTCCCGGCGGAGGCGCGTGATGCCCGTGCCGTTCAGGAACCCGAATCGCGAGGCAGCGGGGCTGAGGGTGCTCATGCGACCGCTCCGCCTCTGATCGCGGCGCTCGATCCGGTGACGGCGGCGCCGACCACCGCATCCGGGGTGAGACGTTCACCGGTCAGCTCGTCGGCGACACGGCCCTGGTACAGCACGACGACGCGATGGCACACGTGCACGAGCTCCTCCACTTCAGTCGAGAACCAGAGGATGCCGACGCCCTGCTTCGCGAGGTCGACGACGCTGGCATAGAGATCCTGCTTGGCCCGCACGTCGATGCCGCGTGTGGGGTCGTGCAGGAGGATGACGGTGCGGTCGCGGTTCATCCAGCGACCGAACACGAGCTTCTGCTGGTTGCCGCCGGACAGCGATCCGGCCAGCTCGAGCGGCCCGCGGGTGCGGACCGACAAGGCGGAGAGGATGCCGGTGATCCAGCCCTTCTCCTGCGACATCCGGGGTCGCCCGCCGAGCTGCCACCACCGGAACCACGGTGCGAGGAGGTTCTCGCCGACGCTCATCTCGAGTGCCAGGCCCTCCTTCTTGCGGTCCTCGGGCACGTACCCGAGGCCGCGGGCGACCGAGCGCTCCGGGGTGGTGCGGCGGATGCGCCTGCCGCCGACGATCCACGAGTCGGCCTGGGCGGGGCTCGCCCCGAACAGCGCGCGCAGCAGCTCCGCCTGACCGTGGCCCTGCAGGCCGCCGACGCCGAGGATCTCTCCGGCACCCACCTCGAGCGAGACGCTGCGGAGGCCCTCGGCCCGGAGGTTCTCGACCGACAGCGCCACCGCATCCGAGGTGCGAGGCGGGGGAGCGGGGAAGAAGCGCTCGGCCTCGCGGCCGGCCATCATCGAGATGAGCTCGTCGTCGGTCCAGCCGCCGCGGACGAACGCGCCGACGACCCGCCCGTCGCGGAGCACGGTGCCGCGGTCGGCGATCTCGGCGATCTCGCCCAGCCGGTGCGACACGTAGATGACGCTGCCGCCCTGTGCGGTCAGTTCGCGGATGCGGTCGAACAGCCACGCGACCCCGGGTGGGGTGAGCGCCGACGATGCCTCGTCGAGGATGAGCAGCTTCGGTGCGCCGGCCAGGGCCCGGGCGATCTCGACGAGCTGCCGATCGGCCAGCGAGAGCGAGCCGACGGCGGCCCGCGGATCGATCTGGGGCAGGTGCAGGGCGTCGAGCAGCTCGCGGGCGGCCCGCACCGCCTTCTTCTGCGAGTAGCCGCGGAGCGGGGCGCCGTCGGGGAGGCTGAGGTTCTCGGCGACCGTCCAGTCGGGCACGAGGGCCAGCTCCTGGAACGCGCAGCGGACGCCGGACTGGCGCGACTGACGCACGCTGCCGGAGGCGAGCGGCGCTCCCGCGACGGTGATCGCGCCCGAGGTGGGGGTCACCGCCCCGGCGAGCATCTTCGCCACCGTGCTCTTGCCTGCGCCGTTCTCGCCCACGAGGGCGAGCACTTCGCCGGGCATGCAGTGGAAGGTGACCCCCTGCACGGCTTTGACGGGCCCGTAGCTCTTGACCAGGTCGGTCGCGACGAGCAGGGCGTCGGCGGGCGGCGCCCCGAGGTGTGCCGTTCCGACGGGCGACGCGGCGGGCGCGTCGGATGAGGGGGAGGCGACGGGCGCCGCGACCGAGGTGGTCGCCGCGCCCGTCTGTGCGTCAGTCACGTCAGTGATCTCCTTGGAAGAGGGACGTCCGGGCGGTTCAGGAGCCCGAGTAGTACTTCAGGACGTCCTCGAGCTTCAGGTCGAGGCCGGGGAAGTCGTAGCCGAGCTGGAAGTTGGCCGGCTTGTCGTCGAGGCAGTAGTCGGCCGCGTTCTCGTTCGTGATCTCCAGCGGCGGGAAGTACTGCTGCCGCTCGATCTCCTGACCCTCGAGCAGTGCGACGGCCTGCTCCAGACCCTTCGCGTAGATGGCGGGCTGGCCGAAGACCATGTCGCCCTTCAGCCCATCCGCCCCGTACTTCACGAGCTCGCACGCCTCGCCGTTGTAGCCGGATCCGCCGACGACGGGCACGAACGGCAGCCCGGCCGCCTTGAACGCCTCGGGCACACCCTGGCCGCCGGTGAGGAAGGAGTAGACCCCGCCGATGTCGGGGTTGGAGCGGAGGATGTTCGACATCGCCTCCTGGGCGGTCGCCTCGTTCCAGCCATTGGTGTCCTGGGCGACGACGGTGGCGCCGCCCTTCTCGAGCGTGTCGATGACGCCGGGCATCGAGCCCTCGTTGAGCGGCACGCCCGCCAGGCCCTCGAGCACGGCGATGTTCTTGTTCGAGCCGAGGTTGTCGAGCAGCCAGTCGGCGCCGATGGTGCCGGCGTTGGCCCAGTCGGTCGAGACGACGTAGACGTCCTCGCTGTCGTACGGTCCGCCGTTGGCGATGACGGGGATGCCCTGGGCCGTCGCCTGCGTGATCGCCGCATCCGCGCCGCTGGAGGAGGCGGGGTCGAAGAGGATGAGGTCGACGCCGTCGGCGATGAGGTTCTGCATCGCCGCGTTCTGCTGTGCTGCGTCGTTGTCGTTCGTGCGGACGATCTTGAGCTCGACCTTGTCCTTGTACTCGGGGCTGTTCGCCAGCGCCTGCAGCGAGGCGAGGCCCATCTCGCGCCAGGCCTGGCCGCCGAGGGGTTGCTCGAACCCGATGACGAACTTGCCGCCGTCCGCTCCCGGCGCGGAGCCGCCGCCCTCGGCGGGGGCCGAGGTGCAGCCCGCGAGGACGGTGATCGCGGTGACCGCGGAGATGACGCCGGCCGCCTGGGCGAGCCGCTTGGTGTGCCGTGATGATGCCACGATTTCTCCCTTGAAATGCGTTGTGCAGAAGGTCAACCGGGCACGGTTCCCGCTCGATTCGCCGGTGAATCGCTGTGGTTGACGGATGGTGTGGCCCGACACTAACGTAAATCTGGCAGCGCTGCCAGTAGCGCTATCAACGAATTCCGGTACTGTGATCGAACGCACTTCGCAACGAAGCGAGAGGAACCCCCGATGGTCACGACGACCCCGTCCGAGTTCGCCCCGGACGTCGAGATCCGCAGCCGTGCTCACGCCATCGGCTGCATCGGCGCGGGCATGATCATGGCCGACAACCACCTCGCCGCCTACGCCGAGGCGGGCTTCCCCGTCGTCGCGATCGCCTCCCGTACTCAGGCCAAGGCGCAGCAGGTCGCCGACCGCTGGGGCATCGGCAGCGTGCACGCCACGCCGAGCGAGCTGCTCGATGACGAGCACGTCGAGATCGTCGACATCGCCTTCCCGCCGGATCAGCAGCCGGCGATCATCCGGGAGGCGCTGACGAAGCCGCACATCCGGGCGATCCTGGCCCAGAAGCCCCTCGCGCTCGACCTCGACGAGGCCGTCGCCCTCCGCGACGAGGCGGCCGCGGCCGGCAAGATCCTCTCGGTCAACCAGAACATGCGCTACGACCAGTCGATCCGCGTGCTCAAGCAGATCCTCGACCGCGGCGAGCTCGGCGACGTCGTCTTCGCCTCGATCGACATGCGGGCCATCCCGCACTGGCAGACGTTCCTCGAGGGGTACGACCGGCTCACGCTGGCGAACATGAGCGTCCACCACCTGGATGCGCTGCGCTACCTGTTCGGCGACCCCACCGAGATCTCGACGGTGGTGCGCCGCGATCCCCGTACCGAATTCGAGCACGAGGACGGCATCGTCGTCTCCACGCTCCGCTTCCCGGGCGACGTGCTCGCCCTCTCGCTCGAGGACGTCTGGAGCGGCCCCCGCGAGGAGGGCTTCGACTCCGACCTCTCCATCACCTGGCGTGTGGAGGGCACGCGGGGTGTGGCGAAGGGGACGATCGGCTGGCCGACTGGGCAGCCCTCGACCCTCACCTACGCCTCTGCGCTCACCACCGACGGGCAATGGGTGACCCCCGCCTGGGACACGCACTGGTTCCCGCACGCCTTCATCGGCGTGATGGAGCAGGTGCAGAACGCGGTCGAGACGCAGTCCGAGCCCGAGCTCTCGGTGGCCGACAACGTCAAGACGATGGCGCTCATCGAGGCGGGATACCGCTCGATCGCCGAGAAGCGCCCCGTGCAGCTCTCGGAGTTCTCGCTCTGACCCGTCCCGAACCTGTCCGTACCTTCTCGACCCACCCCATCCACCTCAACCAGAATCAGGGAGCAACGACGCCATGATCCAGCTGGGCATCTTCACCGCCTACTACCCGTACGACCTCGAGACCACCGCGAAGAAGATCCGGGAGCACGGCTTCAACACCGTGCAGCTCGACCTGCACTTCAAGGACATGGACCTCTCGGCCGGTCAGATCACGAAGGAGAAGGCCAAGAAGGTCTCCGACACCTTCCGCGACCACGACCTGCCGATCAGCGCGATCTCGGGCTACACGAACATCGTCCACCCGGATGCGGAGCACCGCCGCCAGAACGTCGAGTACCTCAAGGAGATCATCCGCAATGCGCGGAACTTCGGCTCGAAGTACGTCATCTCCGAGTCGGGCACCTTCAACCCGGACAGCGAGTGGGACCACGACCCGCACAACCGCACCGAGGACGCGTACGAGCAGGTGCGCGACGTGCTCGCCGAGCTGGCCCAGGAGGCGTACGACCACGGCGCCACGTTCCTCCTCGAGACCTACGTGAACAACGTCATCGGCTCGGTCCGCGAGACCGTGCGCGTGTTCAACGACATCCGCACCCCCGGCCTCGAGCTGCTCATGGACCCGACGAACTACTTCGACCAGGACAACATCGACGACCAGGCCGGTGTCCTCAACGAGGTGTTCGACACCCTCGGCGACCGGGTCCGTGTCGCCCACGCCAAGGATGTCAAGCGCGCCGGGTCCGACAAGAGCGAGAAGCACGCCGACATCGGCGACGACGACGCGCTGGCCTCGCACACCTTCCGCGGCGTGGGCGAGATCGAGCTGCCGGCCGCCGGCCTCGGCTCGCTCGACTACGACCTCTACCTGCAGCGCCTCTCGGAGCAGAACCCGAACGCGCCGCTCATCATCGAGCACCTCGACGAGGCCGACATCCCGCGCGCGAAGGCGTTCGTGACCGAGGTCCTCAAGCGCTACACCATCTGACCCGCGGGGGATGGGGCTCCGCCCCTCGCCCCCGCATCGGGTTTGTCCAGGTTTCCGTCGCCATTCCACGAATTCGCGACGGAAACCTGGACAAAGCCGACACCATGGACCACAGAAGAGGAACGGGACACAGCATGAACGATCGCGTGGCGATCATCACGGGAGCAGGGGGCGCCCTCGGGCGCGCCACCGCGCTGCGGCTCGGGCAGGACGGCTTCGCCGTCGCCGTGCTCGGCCGTGCGAGCGAGGAGCTCGACGAGTCGGCGCGACTGCTCGACGAGGCGGGGGCGCGGGTGCGCACCCTCGAGGTCGACCTGCGCGACGCGGACGCGATCGAGTCGGCGATCACGTCGACCGACCGCGACTTCGGGCCGGTCGAGGCGCTCGTCAACAACGCGGCGATCTACCCCTCGACCCCGTTCCTCGACATCCCGCTCGCGGAGTACGAGGACGTCGTCACCGTGAACCAGCGCGCCTACTTCTACGCCGCGCAGGTCGCCGCCCGCCCCATGGTGGAGCGGCGGTCGGGCTCGATCGTCAACGTGGGCTCGATCACCTTCCACGGCGGATGGGCGAACCTCGCCAGCTACGTCTCCACCAAGGGCGCCGCCGTCGGCCTGACGCGGGCGCTCGCCCGCGAGCTCGGCGAGCACGGCGTCCGCGTGAACGCGGTCTCGCCGGGCGCCTTCCCGACCAAGGCGGAGGAGATCCAGGGCGACAGCGCGGAGTACACGGAGTTCGTGCTCACCCGTCAGTCGCTGAAGCGCCGCGGCACCAACGCCGAGCTGGCGGCGGTCGTCTCGTTCCTCGTCGGGCCGGACTCGGCCTTCGTGACGGGGCAGACGATCAACGTCGATGGCGGCTGGATCATGGAGTAGGGGGAACGACATGGACGTCTTCGGACACGACCTCACGCGCCGGCAGCTCGCCGAGCGCACCGGCGACCTCTCGGCCGTCGCGGGCATCCGCCACGTGGTGCTCGACGACGGGGTGGAGCGGGGCGTGCGCGCCATCGACCTCCGCACGTCGGCGGGCCTCGAGCTCGAGGTGCTCGTCGATCGCGCCTTCGACCTGGGCTCGGCGCGCATCACCGGGGTGCCGTTCGGCTGGCGCTCGGGCAACGGGTTCCGGCACCCGGGGCTGCACGAGCACACGGATGAGGGCGGTCTGTCGTGGCTGCGCGCCCTCGACGGCCTGCTCGTCTCGGGCGGTCTCGACCACACGCTCTTCGGTGGCGAGGTCGACGCCACCCGCTACGCGTATCCGCCCAAGCAGACCGTGTCGCACGGACTGCACGGCCGCCTCACCGCGATCCCCGCGCGACTGCTCGAGGCCCGCGAGGTCGTCGATCCGGAGAACGGGTCGAGCGTGTTGCGCCTCGTGGGCGAGGTGATCCAGGCGACCTCGTTCGGCGAGCACCTGCGGCTCACCCGCACGATCGAGGTGGATGTGGACGGCCGCGAGATCCGCCTGCACGACGTCGTCGACAACCTCGGCTTCGAGCCCACGCCGCACATGTTCCTCTACCACATCAACTTCGGCTGGCCGATCGTCGACGAGGGGACGGAGTTCGTCGCCGCGATCTCCGAGCACCTCTGGCAGTCGGACTCGGTGGCCGAGCAGGGCATCTCGTACCGGACGCTGCCGGCGCCGGTGCTGAACATGGTCGAGCAGGTGACCGAGCATGAGCTCGTCGTCGGGCCCGACGGGCTGCATCGCGTCGCGCTGCTGCGTGCCGACGGTGCCCTCGGTGTCGAGGTCTCGTGGGATCCGGCGGGCATGCCCAGCTTCTTCGAGTGGCAGAACCTGCGAAGCGGCCAGTACGCGGTCGGCCTCGAGCCGTCGACGCACCACGTCGGGGGAGACGGCGCCGCACGCGAGGACGGATCGATGATCTGGCTCGAGCACGGGGAGTCGAGGGAGTACCGCACCGCGATCCGGGTCCTGGTGGGGCAGGACGAGACGGACGGGGCCCGTGCGCGCATCCGCGACATCGGCGGACAGCCCGACTGAGGAGCCGGGCGGTGTCGCAGAGCACCGCCCGGCTTTCAAAGGTATGATGTTGTTAGCGCTGCCATAGACGTCGGCGCTCGAGCAGGAAGAAGATGGACATGACCGACGGACAAGCCGCCGAACCTCCCGAGGTGCTCTCCGGTGTGCGCGTGCTGGACTGCTCGATCGCCATGGCGGGGCCCTTCGCGGCCCAGCGTCTCGGCGACCTCGGAGCCGACGTCATCAAGGTCGAGCCGCCCACGGGGGAGTGGCAGCGGCACGCCGCGGCCGGCGGGGCCAACGGCAACCGCATCAACGTGTCGTTCCTCTCGCTCAACCGCAACAAGCGATCGATCGCGGTCGACCTCAAGTCCGATGAGGGCAAGCGCATCCTCTACGACCTCGTGGCGACCTCCGACGTCTTCCTGCAGAACTACCGACCGGGCGTCGCGGCCCGGCTCGGCGTCGACTACGACACCCTCCGCGCGATCAACCCGAGCCTCGTCTACGTCTCGATCTCGGGCTACGGCGAGGACGGCCCGTACCGCAACCGCCCCGGGCAGGACCTCTTGCTGCAGGCGATGAGCGGCGCCATGCTCTCGGCCGGCTCGCACGGCGCACCGCCGCAGCCGGCCGGGCAGTACCTCGTCGACGCGGTGACCGCCTCCACCGCCTTCGAGGGTGTGCTCGCCGCGCTCTTCCACCGTGAGCGCACGGGGCAGGGGCAGCTGGTGACGGTCAACATGCTGGATGCGATCACCACGCTGCAGATGCAGGAGCTGTCGGTCTACACCGTCGGCGGCGTCGAGCAGCGTCGCGGGGCTCAGCCGCATGCGCACGTCTACATCCGCGCTCCCTACGGGGCCTTCGCCACCACCGACGGGTTCGTCGCGCTGGCCATGCCCGAGCTCTCGACCCTCGGCCGGGTGATCGGGGAGGACACCTTCCTCGACATGGACACCGAGACCGACAGCTGGCGGTACCGCGACGAGATCTACGAGCGCACCGCCGCCCGGCTCGCCACGGAGTCGACCGCGCACTGGCTGGAGGCGCTCGGCGAGGCCGGCATCTGGGCGGGCCCGGTCTACGACTACGAGGCGCTCGTGAACGATCCGCAGATCGAGCACAACGGCACCTTCATCGAGTACGACCACCCGACCGAGGGTCGCATCAAGACCCCGGGCTTCCCGTACCGGCTCTCGGAGACCCCGGCGCGCATCGACCGGGGTGCCCCCGTGACGGGCGAGCACACCCGCGAGATCCTGGCCGAGCTCGGTGTGGAGTCCGAGGCGGTGGACGCCCTCGTGCAGTCCGGAGTCGTGGTGGCCGAGTCCTCCGAGACGCCCGTCCGCTCCGAGGTGCCCGTCACGGAGTCCGCATGACCTCCTATCGGGGCATCACGTGGGACCACCCGCGCGGCAGGAACGCGCTGCGGGCGGCCGCCGAGCGCGAGCGCGAGTCGGGCTCGGGTCTCGACATCGTCTGGGACGCCCACTCCCTCGAGCACTTCGAGTCGCATCCGATCGACGACCTCGCGGAGCGCTACGACCTGATCGTGCTCGACCACCCGCACCTCGGCGAGGCGCTCGAGCTGGGGTCCCTCCGGCCCATCGACGACGTGGTGCCGGCGGCGCAGCTCGAGCGCTGGGCGGGGGAGGCAGTCGGTCCCTCGTTCACCTCGTACGAGGTGGAGGGGCGCCAGTGGGCGCTGCCCCTCGACGCTGCCACCCAGGTGTCGGTCCGCCGTGCGGACCTCTGCCCGGCCGAGCCCCGCACCTGGGACGAGGTGGAGACGCTGTCGCGCACCCACCCGGTCGCGCTCTCCCTCGCCGGACCGCACGCCTTCCTCACCTTCGCGTCGATGTGCGTCGCGTTCGGCTCCGCCTTCGACGACGACGTGGTGGGCACCGAGGTGCTCGACCGGATGCGGTCGATCGCCTCTCGCGCCCCTCGCGACGCCGAGACGCAGAACCCGATCGCGCTGCTGCAGCGGATGACCGACACCGCCGACCTCGCCTGCATCCCCCTCGTCTACGGCTACGTCAACTACTCGTCCCCCGCGCTTCGCTTCGGCGACGCGCCCGCCGCGCAGCCGGGCGGCCGCCTGGGTTCGACGATCGGCGGCACCGGGCTCGCGCTGAGCCGCCGCTGCGAGGTCACGCCCGAGCTGCTGCGCCACATCGAGTGGCTCATGTCGCCGGATGCGCAGGTCGGCTTCATCCCCGCGCACGACGGCCAGCCGAGCACGCGGGCCGCCTGGCTCGACGACGAGGTCGATCGCGCCTCGCACGGCTTCTACCGGTCGACCCTGCGCACCATCGAGCAGTCGTGGGTCCGCCCCCGCTACTCCGGGTACATCCGGTTTCAGGCCGACGCGTCCGCGATCATCCGCGACGCCGTGGCCGGCGAGCTCTCGATCCCCTCCGCGCTCGCGGCGCTCCGCGCCGCGGCCCAGCACCCGCAGAAAGTGACGGAACAGTGGTGAGCATGCCTGCACTCGGCACCGACGAGATCCTGCTCGAGCTCGACGGGCACGTCGCGACGATCACGATCAACCGTCCGGCGAAGCTGAACTCGGTCACCCAGGAGATGTCGGACGCGCTCGTCGTCGCCGCGACCTGGGCCAACGAGGAGGACGAGGTCCGCGCGGTCGTGCTGACCGGGGCGGGGGACCGGGCGTTCTGCGCCGGCAGCGACATCCGCTCTCTCGACAAGTACCGCACGCCGTGGGAGTTCCGGAACCGCGAGGACTACTGCGACGCGCTCCGCCTGCTGCGGAAGCCGCTCATCGCCGCGGTGAACGGCTACGCGTTCGGCGGCGGCCTCGAGACGGCGATGACCTGCGACATCCGCCTCGCCTCGTCGACCGCGTCGTTCGCGGCCCCCGAGATCAAGCTCGGCTGGATCGGCGGGGGCGGCATGAGCACGTTCCTCGCGCGCTCGATCGGCCCCTCGAACGCCGCCGTCATGATCATGACGGGCGATCCGATCACGGCGCAGCAGGCCCTGGCGTGGAACCTCGTCTCCGAGGTGGTCGAGCCGGGTGCGCTGCTGCCGCGGGCGCGCGAGCTCGCGACCACGATCGCGACGCGGCCGCCCATCGCCGCCGAGACAGCCAAGGCCAACCTCCGCGCCGCGTTCACCATGACGCAGGACGAGGCCATCCGCTACGAGCGCGACCTCCAGACGATCACGTTCGCGACCGAGGACGCCGCCGAGGGCCGCCGCGCCTTCGCCGAGAAGCGCGACGCCGTCTTCCGCCGCCGCTGAGCCCAGCGCCGCCGAACACGCCCAGCGCACCCGACCGCATCCACCCCACCCCGACCGACCGCATCCGCCCCGACAGGAGCCCACCGCATGCCCACGACGATCACCGCCGACGTCGCGACCACCCTCCCCGCGGATCGCTACGCGGGAACCCTCCTCGGCCGGGTCTGGGACCCGGCGGTCGAGGGCCCCTCGCCCGTGCTGGTGAGGGAGGACGGGCTGTACGATCTCTCCGACGCCTTCGCCACCGTGAGCGACCTGCTGGAGAGCGACGACCCGGTCGCCGCCGCCCGCGCCGCGCTCGCGGAGGGCGCGCCGAACCTCGGCACGCTCGAGGACGCGCTCGCCGCGACCGTCGCCGGCGACACGAGTCGGGTCCGGCTGCTCTCGCCCCTCGACCTGCAGACCGTCAAGGCCGCGGGCGTCACCTTCGCGGTCTCGATGATCGAGCGTGTGATCGAGGAGCGGGTGAAGGGCGATCCGGATGCGGCGGCCGCCATGCGCGACGAGATCCTCGCGGAGATCGGTGCCGACCTGAGCGCGATCGTCCCGGGCTCCGACGAGGCGGTCGCGCTGAAGGCCTTCCTCGTCGAGAAGGGCATCTGGAGCCAGTACCTCGAGGTCGGGATCGGCCCCGACGCCGAGATCTTCACCAAGGGCCCGACCCTGTCGACCATGGGTACCGGCGTCGCGGTCGGTGTCTGGTCGAAGTCGCAGTGGAACAACCCCGAGCCCGAGGTCGTGCTCGCGCTCACCTCGAGCGGCCGTATCGTCGGAGCGACGCTGGGCAACGACGTCAACCTCCGCGACGTCGAGGGCCGGTCCGCGCTCCTCCTGCCGAAGGCCAAGGACAACAACGCCTCCTGCTCGATCGGGCCCTTCATCCGCCTGTTCGACGAGACCTTCGACCTCGACACCGTGCGCGGTCTCACGGTCTCGCTCGACCTGGTCGGGGAGGACGGCTTCGAGCTCCACGGCACGAGCGAGATGCGGCGGATCAGCCGCGATCCCGAGGATCTCGCCGCGCAGCTCATCGGCCCGTCGCACCAGTACCCCGACGGCGCCGCGCTCATGCTCGGCACCATGTTCGCGCCGATCGTCGACCGCGACGAGCCCGACCGCGGCTTCACCCACAAGCGCGGCGACGTGGTCGCGATCTCGGCACCCGAACTCGGTAGTCTGGTCAACCACGTCGAGGAGAGCGAGAGGTGCGAACCATGGGTGTTCGGGATCGGCTCGCTGATGCGCAACCTGGCGAGTCGGAACCTCCTGTGACCCCGGGGCTCGGGGTCGTCGCCGACCTCGACCCCGCCGCCGACCTCGAGGCCGCTGCGGCGGGGCCGAGACTCACACGCCGGTCGACGCAGACGGTGACGCTCCACGACGTCGCCCTGCACGCCGGCGTCTCGCCGCAGACGGTCTCGCGCTCCATCCGGGCGCCCGAGCTGGTATCGGAGTTCACCCTGGAGCGGGTGCGCTCGTCGATCGCCGCCACCGGCTACGTGCCGAACCTCGCCGCCTCGAACCTCGCCTCCAACCGGAGCATGACCGTCGCCGTGCTCGTGCCCGATGTGAGCGCCTCCGTGTTCGCGGATGCGCTGCACGGGCTGGAGGAGGTGCTCGGCCCGGCCGGGTACCAGCTCTTCCTCGGCTCGACCGGCTACCGACCCTCCCTCGAGGAGGACCTCGTCCGCTCCTTCCTCGGTCGCCGTCCGGACGGCTTCTTCATCGTCGGCACCACGCACACCGAGCGGACGACGCACCTCCTGCGCGAGTCGCGCGTTCCGATCGTCGAGACCTGGGAGATGACGGACTCGCCGATCGACTCGCTCGTCGGCTTCTCCAATCACGACGCCATCCGCGCGATCGTCGAGTACGCCCACGAGCGCGGATACCGGCACCCCACGTTCGCCGGTTCGCTCCAGACGGGCGACTTCCGCGCCGCGAAGCGCCGCGCCGCGTTCGAGGAGACGGTCGCCGAGCTGTTCCCCGACGAGCCCCTCCGGGTCGTCGACTCCGGCACCGCCCGGGTCGACCTCGAGACCGGCAAGCTGCTCCTGCACCAGGCGCGCTCCGTGCATCCCGACACCGACGTGCTCATGTTCGCCAGCGACATCTTCGCCGCCGGCGCCATCCTCGAGGCGGGCAGGCAGGGCATCTCAGTGCCCGGCGACCTCGCCATCACCGGGTTCGGCGACTTCGAGCTCGCCCGCTACCTCGCTCCGACGCTCACCACGGTCTCGGCGCCCAACCGCGAGATCGGCACCGTCGCCGGCGAGCTGCTGCTGCAGCGCATGACCCACCGCACCGACGACGTCCGTCGCGTCGACCTCGGCTTCTCCGTCGTCGCTCGCGAGAGCGCCTGACCTCCCTCCTCGGTCTCCCGAAAGGACCCACGATGATCACCACGACAGATCCCCGCACCGGTGTCAGCGCTGCCACCGACCTCGAGAAGACCTCTCCGGAGGAGGTCGCCGCGATCGCCGCTCTGGCCGCCTCCGCGGCGCGCGACCTCGCCGCCCTCGGTCGCGAGTTCCGCGCCGAGATGCTCGACGCCATGGCCGTCGCCCTCGAAGGCAGTCGCGAGCAGCTCGTCCAGACCGCCGAGGCGGAGACCGGTCTCACCGCCGCGCGCCTGAACGGCGAGCTCAGCCGCAGCGCGTTCCAGCTCTCGCTGTTCGCCGCCGCGATCCGCGAGGGCTCGTACCTCGAGGCAGCCATCGACCACGCGGGCGACACCCCGCTCGGCCCGCAGCCCGACGTGCGGCGCATGCTCGTGCCGATCGGAGCCGTCGCCGTCTTCGGCTCGAGCAACTTCCCGTTCGCCTTCTCCGTGCTCGGCGGCGACGTCGCGTCGGCGCTCGCGGCCGGCTGCCCGGTGGTCGCCAAGGCCCACGGGTCGCATCCGCTCACCTCGGCCCTCTCGTACGAGACGCTGCTCGCCGCGGCGCGCTCGGTCGGTGCACCCGAGGGCACGATCGGCATCGTGTACGGGCAGGAGGCGGGCACCCAGCTCGTCAAGGACCCCAACATCACCGCCGTGGGCTTCACCGGCTCGCTCGGCGCCGCCGAGGCGCTGCAGGCCGCCATCGCCACGCGGCCCGAGCCGATCCCGTTCTTCGGCGAGCTGTCGAGCATCAACCCGCTCGTCGTCACCGCCGGCGCCGCCGCGGCGCGCTCCTCCGCGATCGCCGAGGGCCTGTTCGCCTCCTACACGGGATCGGCGGGGCAGCTCTGCACCAAGCCCGGCCTCGCCTTCGTGCCCTCGGGTGCGTCGGGGGACGAGCTGGTCTCCGCGCTGAGCTCGCTCACCGACGATGCGGGGGCGGGCGTCCTGCTCAACTCGCGCATCCGAGGGTCGTTCGACGCCATCGAGGCCCGTCTCGTCGACGCGGGCGCCCGGGCGCTCGCACGCGGGCAGGAGGCAGAGGGGGAGGGCTACACGGTGCCCCCGACCATGCTCGAGACCACGGCCGGCGAGCTCTCGGCCGAGCTGGCCGAGGAGTGCTTCGGCCCGATGATCGTGGTCGTGCGCTACGACTCGGTCGACGAGGTCGTCGAGGCGATCGGGCGCGTGCCCCGCTCGCTCACCGCCACCGTGCACTCGGAGCCCGACGAGGATGACCTGGTCGCTGACCTCGCCGCCTCGCTCGAGCCGTTCGCCGGCCGGCTGGTCTTCAACGGGTATCCCACCGGAGTCCGGGTGTCGTGGGCGCAGCACCACGGCGGCCCGTGGCCGGCGACGAACACGCAGCACACGTCGGTCGGGGTCACGGCCATCCGCCGGTGGCTGAGGCCGATCGCCTGGCAGAACGCGCCCGCCGCGGTGCTGCCGGCTGAGCTGCGCGACGACGACGTGTCGGTTCCGCGTCGCGTCGACGGAGTCCTCACCCTGCCCGCACGCTAGACGGGTGGCACCGAGTCGTCAAAGATACTATGTATGACGTCTGGTGCACCCAGACACTCGACGAGGAGGCGTGACGATGCAGACACGACGGATCGCGGCCGGGCCGCAGCTGACCGAGATCGGATTCGGAGGGGCGCAGCTGGGCAGCCTCTACCGTGAGACCACCGATGAGGAGGCCCGCGCCGCGGTCGACGCCGCGTGGAAAGCGGGGGTGCGGTACTACGACACCGCTCCGCACTACGGCATCGGGCTCTCCGAGCGCCGACTCGGGGCCGCGCTGGTCGGCCGCGACCGCGACGAGTACGTGCTCTCCACCAAGGTGGGGCGGCTGCTCGTGCCGACCCCGGAGCTCGCGGCGGCGGGGGAGAGGGACGACGACGGCTTTGCCGTCCCGGCCACCCATCGGCGCCGGTGGGACTTCAGCCGCGATGGCGTGCTGCGGTCGATCGAGGAGAGCCTCGGCCGGCTCGGGGTCGACCGCATCGACATCGCGTACCTCCACGACCCCGACGAGCACTGGGAGTCCGCATCGACCACGGGCATCGAGGCGCTCCGCGAGCTCAAGGACCAGGGTGTCGTGCGCGCCATTGGCGCGGGCATGAACCAGGCGGCTATGCTCGCGCGCTTCGTGCGCGAGTGCGACGTCGACGTGGTGATGGTCGCCGGCCGCTACACGCTCCTCGACCGGACGGCGGAGGAGGACCTCCTGCAGGCCGTCGACGATCATGGGGTCTCGATCGTCGCCGCAGCGGTCTACAACTCCGGCCTGCTCGCCCGGGCTGACGTGCCCGACGACGCGAAGTTCGACTACGGCCAGGCGCCGGCCGAGATCGTGCAGCGGGCGCGGCGCATGGCCGAGCTGTGCCGCGAGGCCGGCGCGACCCTGCCGGATGCGGCGGTGCAGTTCCCGCTGCGCCTTCCGGCCGTCGCCTCGGTCGTCGTCGGGGTGCGCACCGCCGAGCAGATGCGAGACACCCTGGCGCGCTATCGAGCAGCGGTGCCCGCGGAGCTGTGGGCCGAACTGGAGGAGATCGCATGATCATCGACGCCCATCTCCACGTCTGGGACCTCGGCCGGGCTCGCTACCCATGGCTGACCGAGGGGGCCGGGATCCTGTATCGCGACCACGCCATCGAGGAGATCCTGCCGACCCTCGCCGCTCTCGGCATCGGCGGGGCCGTGCTCGTCCAGGCCTCGGATGAGGCGGCCGACACCGGGCTGATGCTCGACGTCGCCCGGCGGCATCCCGAGGTGGTCGGCGTCGTGGGGTGGGTCCCGCTCGACCGGCCCGACCTCGTCCCGGCCGCCCTCGACCGGCTGACCGCCGAGTCGCTGATCGTGGGCATCCGCGCCCTCGTGCACGAGCTGCCGCCGCATTGGCTGGCGGGTGCGGCTCAGGGCGAGTCGCTCTCGATGCTCGAGACCGCCGGGCTGACCCTCGACTTCCCCACCAAGGATCACCTCGCCCTCGACGAGCTGGTCGCGATCGGCGAGCGGCATCCTGAGCTGCGCCTCGTCGTCGACCACCTCGGCAAGCCGCCGATCGGTCGCGGTGAGCGGGAGCGGGCGGAGTGGCGCGACCTCCTCGCCGCGGTGGCCGAGAACCCCCGGGCGTCGGCGAAGCTCTCGGGCCTCTACTCCTCGGTCGGCGGCCCGGACGCGTGGACGGTCGACTCGCTGCGTCCCTTCGTCGACGACGCCCTCGAGCTGTTCGGGCCCGGCCGGCTGATGTACGGCGGCGACTGGCCCGTGGCGCGGATCGCGGGCGGCTACGAGCGGATGTGGGACGCGCTCACCGCCCTCCTGTCGCCTCTCGACCCGGGGGACCGCGATCTCGTGCTGGGCGGTTCGGCTGAGCGGATCTATAGGCTGCCGTAGATCTAGAGTTCCCGAAAGATCACATGTATGATCTACTTACCTAGCCGCCAGAGCCGGCGGCAGTCGTCAACGACGTCGACCCTCAAAGGACGTGACATGGCAACACAGCGCCGCAGTCGTCGCTTCACGAAGACCCTCGCCATCACCGCCGGGCTCGCTGCCCTCGGCCTCCTCTCCGCCTGCTCGGGCGGCAGCACGAGCACCGACAGCGGCTTCGGCTTCCCTTCCGCCGAGCAAGAGGACGGCAGCACCATCACGGTGTGGGTCGACGCCTCGCGCGAGCCGATCGCCAAGGCGTTCCAGGAGGAGAACCCCGACGTCCCCATCAGCATCGAGACCTACGACGGCAACTCCGGCGGGTCCGACACCTTCAAGACCAAGATGGCGCTGTTCGACCAGTCCGGAGAGGGATGGCCCGACGTCGTCTTCTCGACGCAGACCAACGACGCGTCGTGGGCGGCCAAGGAGACCAACGGCAACCAGGCCTACGCCGCGGCGCTGAACAAGGGCTTCCTCGACCAGGGCTTCCTCGACGGGTTCACCGACGGCGCTCTCGACCCGATGACCGTCGACGGCACGGTCTACGGCCTCCGCAACGACCTCGCCCCGGTGGTGCTCTGGTACAACAAGCCCCTCCTCGACCAGTTCGGCTACGACATCCCGAAGACGTGGGAGGACTACGAGGCTCTCAGCACCAAGCTCGCGGCCGAGCACCCCGGCTACATCCTCGGCACCGTCGGCGACTCGTTCGTCGGTCCGTACGTCTACTACTGGGGAGCGCAGGCTCCGATCTTCCAGCTCGACGGCAACACCTTCTCGTCGGACTTCCAGGACGAGCACTCGACGAAGATGACCGACATGCTCGACACCATGGTCGGGAACGGCACCCTCGTGCAGGACAGCGTTTTCGGCTCGGACTTCGTCTCGAAGTACTCCGACAAGATCGTCGCGATGCCCGGCCCGGCGTGGTACTCGGGTGCGCTCTTCCAGAACCCTGACAGCGTGAACGCCCCCGCGGGCACGTTCGGCGCGGCGGACCCGCTGTACTGGCAGGGTGAGGACCAGGTCACGGGCAACGTGGGCGGCGGCGTCTGGTACGCCTCGAGCCACTCGAAGAACCTCGCCGCGGTGAAGACCTTCCTCGAGTTCGTCACCTCCTCCGACACCTCCGCGAAGCTCAACTCGGGTCTCCCCGCCTACGACTCGGCGGCCTCCACCTGGCTCGATACCCAGGCCGCCAGCGGCTTCTACGCCGGTGACTTCAAGAGCGCGGTCCAGAAGGCGGCGAACAGCGTCTGGGGCGGATGGGGCTTCCCGAGCTTCAGCCCGGAGACCGCCTACGCCTCGGTCGTCGTCCCCGCTCTGGCGAGCGGCAAGACCATCGCCGACGTGGTCCCGGCCTGGCAGGAGGAGATCCTCAACGAGGCTCAGGTCCAGGGCTACGACACCAAGTAACGCCTGACGACAGGATCCATCATCACTACCACCGCTCAGCAGACGGCCCCCGCCGTCGGCCCTCTCGACACCGAGGGCCGACGGCGGGGCGCCCGCCGTCGCAAGCGCCCCGACCGCAGCCAGACCCGGATCGGCTACGCCTTCTCGGCGGGCTACACGATCCTGCTGCTCGCGTTCGGGGTCTTCCCCGCCCTCTACGCCGTGTACCTGGCGTTCACGAAGAACGGCGCCTTCGTCGGCGGCGACAACTTCGTGAAGGTGTTCGGCGACTACCGGTTCTGGCCGGCCGTCCAGCACGTGGCGATCTTCGTCGTCATCTGGCTCATCTCGCTCACCGTGCTGGTGGTGCTGATGGCGCTCATCGTGCACGCGATCCGATCGCGGTGGGCCTCGTCCGCCGTGCGGTTCCTCTACTACATCCCGGGCGCGCTGGCGGGGGCGTCGAGCGTGATGCTCTGGCTCTTCCTCCTCGACCCGACCGTGAGCCCGGTCGCCGGGGTCCTGCAGGCGTTCGGCATGGAGACCTTCGTCCAGACGGTCGCGCTCGACAACCTGCCCGTGATCTTCACGCTCATCGCGTTCTGGACGGGTGCCGGCGGCTGGATCATCATCATGTACGGCGCTCTCAACAACATCCCCGTCGAGGTGATGGAGGCGGCGCGGATCGACGGCGCCGGCACCATCAAGACGGCCTGGCACATCCAGATCCCGCTGATGCGGAAGTGGATCTCGTACATGGCCGTGATGGCGCTCGCGGCCGGCACCCAGCTCTTCGTCGAGCCGCGTGTGCTCTCGCAGGCGTCGAAGGGCGTCGTGCCGCCGGACTACTCGCTCAACCAGCTCGCGTACCTGTTCGCCTTCAAGCAGAACGACTTCAACGGATCGGCGGCCATCTCCCTGCTGCTGCTCCTCGTCGCCGCCGGGCTCTCGGCCCTGTTCGTCTTCCGAGGAGGACTCTTTGAGCGCGACTGATCTGGCCACCCGCCCCGAGCGGGCCACCCGCATCGGCGGCACCGGGCGCGCCGGCGGCACCCGCCGCGCCGCCGAGTCGCCGAGCCCGGCGAGATGGCTCGGACGGGTCGTCGCGTGGGTCATCATCGCCTTCTTCGTGGTGTTCTTCGTGCTGCCGATGGTGTGGCTGCTGCTGGCGCCGACGAAGGACGGGCGCCAGCTGCTGCTCGACAACCCGTTCAGCTTCGGCGGCTTCGAGCAGCTCGCGGCGAACTGGGATCAGCTGATGGCGTTCCAGAACGGGATCGTCTGGACGTGGCTCGGGAACGCGACCCTGTACTCGGGTGTGGCGCTGATCCTCACGCTGCTCGTGAGCATCCCGGCCGGTTACGCGCTCGCGATGGTCGACTTCCGCTTCCGCCGGACGCTGCTCATGGTGACGCTCATCGTGATGCTCATCCCCAACACGGCGCTCGTGCTGCCGACGTTCCTCGAGCTCAGCGCGGTGAAGCTGGTGGGCACGCCGCTGTCGGTGATCCTGCCCTTCTCCTTCTATCCGTTCGGGGTGTACCTGACGTACATCTACTTCTCGACGGCGGTGTCGCGCGACCTGCTGAATGCGGCTCGGATCGACGGGGCGAGCGAGTTCCGCGTCTTCGCGCAGGTGGCCATGCCGCTGGCCACCCCCGTGATCGCGCTCGTCGGATTCTTCAGCCTCGTGGGCAACTGGAACAACTACTTCCTGCCCTTCGTCATGGTGCCGGGCAAGAAGTCGCCCATCCAGGTCGGGCTCGCCGAGCTGCTGTCGAACGTCCCCCTGTTCAATCCGACGTCGGCGGCCTCCGTGACGATCGACCTCCCGGTGCTCGCGCTCGCCACCATCCTGTCGGTGGCGCCCGTGCTCATCATCTTCCTGTTCTCGCAGCGGTTCCTGGTCAGCGGCCTCACCGCGGGCGGGACGAAGGAGTGACGCCGGGACCGGTCCGAGTGGGCATGATCGCGAGGCTGCGCCCGGAGAAGCGGGCCGAGTACCTCGAGCTGCATGCCGCCGTCTGGCCGCACGTCGAGGAGGTCTCCGCCGAGGCCGGCATCCGCGACTTCACCATCTTCATCCTCGACGACGTCATCGTCGGCACCTACGACTACGTGGGCGACGACCTCGACGCCGCCCAGGCGCGGATGGAGGCGGACCCGATCATGCAGGACTGGTGGCGGCTCACGAGCGCCTGCCAGATCCCCTTCCGCGAGGGGTCGGGTCTGCCCGGCTGGGAGAGGATGACCGAGGTTTGGCACCAGGACTGAGGTTCGACGTCGAGTCGAGCGCGTGGGAGCGGCATGATTGACCGGTGAGGTCCAGCCTTCCGATCGTCTTCGTCCATGGGCTGTTCGGCCCCTTCGGCGACGCCGTCGCGTTCCACCCACTCGATCGGTTCGACTGCTCGGCGCCCGATCTCGACGGCTACGGCTCATCAGCCGAGCGGCGAGTGACGTTCCGAGGGCAGGTGCAGGCGCTCCGCGAGCATGTGACGGCTCAGCATCCCGGATCGCGGGTGCACCTCGTGGCTCACTCGATCGGAGCCGTCTATGCTTTCACCCTTGCCGATCAGTCTCCCGAGCTGGTGGAGTCGGTGACGACAGTGGAGGGGAACTTCTCTCTCGCAGACGCCTTCTGGTCCTCCTCGATCGCCACTCTCGACCAGGTCGATGCGCAGGTCGAGATCGAGCAGCGGCTGAGCGATCCCGTATCCTTCCTCACGTCAGATGGGATACCCGCCACTCCAGGCAATGTCGCGAAAGCGGTGGAGGCTCTCGCATACCAGCCCTGGCGGACCGTGTGGGATTCGGCCTCGGCGATCGTGGCAGCCACTGCGGAGACCGGTTATCAGACCATGCTGAAGAGGGTGTTCGCCGGCCGCGCGGTCCATCTGGTGGCGGGTGAGCGGAGCGCCGAAGGATGGGGTGTTCCCGAATGGGCCCGACGTGAAGCCGTCTCGTCGACGGTCATCCCCGGCACCGGGCACATGATGATGCTGGAGCGACCTGGGATGGTCCGTGCGTCGATCGGCAGACTCCTCGGCCCCGGGTAGACCGATCCGATCGGGCAGGAGCGCCGAGGCTCAGCCCTTGGTGGTGGGCAGGCGGCGGCGCTTCCAGGCCTTGGTGATGTGCGCCCGCATGGCCTCCTCCGCACGGGCGGCGTCGCCGGCCTCGATCGCCTCGAGCACGTGTCGGTGCTCCTCGAGGGTGAGGTCGAAAGCACTCTGATCGGGACGTCCCGCGAAGCGCGAGCTCTCGCGGGCCCGGGTGAAGAGCACGTGGGTGATGTTCTCCGAGAGGCGGTTGCCGGAGAGCTCCATCACCAGGAAGTGGAAGTCGGCATCCGACTGCGCGTAGGCGTCGACATCGTCGATCGTGGCGCGCATCTCCTCGAACGCGGCGCGCAGCCGTTCGAGGTCCTCCTCCGTCCGGCGCGACGCCATCTCGGCGGACATCGTGCCCTCGAGGGCGGCGCGCACGGTGGCGATCTCGTCGAGGACCCCCAGCTCGCGGTCGTTCTCGACCAGGACGGAGAGCACCACCGGGTCGAGGAGGTTCCACGACGATCGGGGACGCACCTGCGTCCCGCGACCCTGCGCGACGGTGAGGAGGCCCTTCTCCTCGAGGCGCTTCACCGACTCGCGGATGACGGTGCGGCTCACGCCGAAGTGCTGGCTGAGCACACCCTCAGGGGGCAGGGACTCACCCGGAGCGACCTCGCCGGTGACGACCACCGTGACGAGGTCGTGCACCACGGCCACCCCCAGCCGGGCCGCCGGGGTCTTGGGCGGCGAGTCGGAGGCGAGGACCGGTCGAGCGGCGCGGACGGGCGCCGGCTCCTCGTCGGGAACGTCGGTCATCTGGTCAGTGTATCGAGCGGGGTGGCGCGGAGGGAGGCGTGGTGGCCCGGGGCATCAGGCCCATGCCTGCCCGGATCCGCTGTCGGAGACGAGTTGAAGACCGGCGCGGCTGGAGCGGACGTGGGGGCCCTCCGTGACGAGCCATCCGCCCGCCGTGGTGTCGTCGGGCGCGGAGGTGATGGCGGCCTCGTCGACCGTGACGCCGGAGCCCGGCGCGTCGCCCAGCACGATGCCGCCGTCGGCATAGTGCTCGTCGACGGTGACGCCGAACGGGGTACCGAAGTCCTGGACCTCGGCGGAGAGATGGTTGGGCACGGCGGTCGCCGCGTGGGCGATCCCGGGGTTGGCCGTGAGCCCGACCGGGCTGATCGGCAGGTCACGGGAGTGGGCGGCGAGCGCGAGCCGGAGGAAGTGCGTGACCCCCCAGACCGCGCCGGCCTGCACGACGTCGACGGCGCCCGCCTCGAAGAACGGGGTGTACTGCTCGAGCCCCGAGAGGTTCTCGCCGGTGGCGACGCCGGCGCGCACGGAGCGCGTCAGCCTCGCGTGGCCGGCCGCGTCCCAGCGACGCAGCGGCTCCTCGATCCAGGTGAGGTCGACCCGCTCCTCGACCGCGGAGATGTAGCGCACGGCCTGCTTGAGGTTCCACGATTCGTTGGCGTCGAGCATGAGCGCGGGGCGGTTCGACGCGGCGCTCAGCGCGTCGCGCACGATCCCGAGCCGACGCACGTCGTCCTCCCAGTCGCGGCCGCCCTTGAGCTTGCCGCTCGAGAAGCCCCGCTCGGCCATCGAGGCGTAGAACGCCGCGAGCCGCTCGTCATCGAGGGCGATGTCGAGACCGGATGCGTAGCCGGGCACGAAGCGATCGCGTCCGCCCAGCAGACGCCACAGCGGTTCGCCGGCGATCTTGGCCTTGAGGTCCCAGAGGGCGGAGTCGATGGTGCCGATGCCGCCGAACGTGGCGCCGGCGTGACCGCTCTTGAACACCTGGGCGAGCATCCGGTCGTAGAGCGATGAGACGGCGCGCGGATCCTCGCCCTCGATCGCGGGGAAGAGCGCCTCGACCGACTGGTCGGAGCCGAGCCCCACGCCGGTCACTCCCTCATCTGTGTCGATGAGGACGACGGGCACCTCCGTGATCCCCGAGCTGATGAAGCCGTTCACGTCGCCGACGGGGCGGCCCCAGTCGCGATGGGTCCGCAGGGTGCGGAGGCCGGTGATCTTCATGTCGCCCTCGATCTCGCAGTCGGCACCCGCCATCGAGGTGCGCTCATTCAGCATACATCATATGTTCAGAGCGCATCGAGCGGGGATTCCCTCGACGGCCATCCGGGCCGCGACCGGGGCGTCTCGGGGCACGGAGAGACTTTTCAGGGACGACCCGGTATCGTTACCCTGCCGTTACCGACCCGTGCGACCCGAACCGCGCGGCTGAATCTGTTCGCTTACCCCGAGAGATACGACGCTTGAGCCCCACCGACCCCACGCGCGACGAGCCCCTTCGACGCCCGCGCACCCGGTCGACCGAGGCACCCTCTCAGCCCCTCTCCCGCCGCGCCCAGCGCGAGCTCGAGCTCCGCGAGTCCCAGCGCCGCGCCCTTGCTGCCGAGGGAAGCGCCGCCGCAGCCTCCTCTTACTCGGCTCCGGCCGAGGGCCCGGCGCAAGCCGTGAGCAGCGCGCCCTCCGTTCCGGCCGACGGCGCGGCTCAAGCCGCGAGCAGTGCATCGTCCGCACCGGCCGAAGGCCCGGCTCAAGCTGTGAGCAGTGCACCGTCGGCTCCGGCCGAAGGTCCGGCCCGAGCCGCGGTGGTGTCCCGCCGCTCCCGCCGCCGCGACGAACAGGCTGAGTCCGCCGCCCTCCCCACCCCGGGCCGCCGCAGCCTCCGCACCGCCCTCATCCCCGTCGACTACGACACCCCCGCCATCCCGGCCCCCACCATCGACGTCGTCTCCTCGAAGACCGCGCCCATCCCGGTCGACGAGATCCTCTCCGAGATCGCCGACCCCCAGGCCCGACGCCCGCGCGGCCGCCGCGCGAAGCCGGCCGAAGACACTCAGCCCACCCCTTCCACCCTCCACGTCGACGAGGGTTCCACCCCCGCCCGCACGGCAGAGGCGGTGGAGGTCTCGACGTCCTCCCCGCGAGTATCGGGTAGGGCCCCGTCGACTCGAGGGGCGGACGTCGAGACCTCCACCGCCGCTCCGCACGATGCCCAGGGCTCCACCGAAACTGGCCCCACCGAAGCAGCCCGCACCGAAGCAACAGCCCGCACCGAAGCATCCCCAGCCGAAGCAGCCGCCGCCCCGCTCGCACCCAGCCCGCTCCCCGAGGGCATCCCCGCCGACGCCGCCGAGACCCCGCTCGACGAGACCGACCCCGAGGCCGACCAGCCCACGGTCGTCCTCCTCCGCGAGCTGGAGCTGCAGAACCTCACGATCGAGCCCGTCGACGACGTGCTCGACCCGCTCACACTCGAGTCCGAGCCGACCGACCCGGTCACACCCGACGCCCTCCACCTCCCGGCGCCGTCGCGCCGCCGTCGTCCCGAGAAGCGGGTCCGTCGCGTCCGCACCGCTTGGCGTCCGGCGGCCCGCGCCGATCGCACCAAGGGCACGCCCACACCGTCGGCTCCGCGTCCGTCGTCGAGCGCCGTCCGGCGTCCGGCCTGGTTCAAGGGCCTGTTCTCCGGCGTGGCGATGCTCTTCGTGCTCGGCATGACCGCGGTGATGGCGATCCCGACCACGGTGTCGGCGAGCCCGATCGACGCGGGCATCGTGCAGTCCGCGCTCACGGCGAAGACCCCCGGGCAGGAGCTCGTCACCGCCGACACGGCCAGTGCCGCCACCGTGAACCGCGACGGCTATGCCGTGTCGGATGCGGGCGAGCTCCAGGCTGCGGGCTACTCCAGCGCTCAGATGCTGGTGGGCCGTCAGCTGGCGCAAGAGATCATGGCGGCGTACGCATCCGGCAAGCTCGTCGGTTCGGTGCCGGATCACATCAAGGAGATCCAGTACATCGCGGAGGGTGTCACGGTGCCCGACTGCGGCGTCGACTACCGCATCCTCGAGATCATCGTCATCGCGCTGCGCAACTTCGACCAGGTCGGCGTCAGCGACATCAACCGCAAGTGCACCGGCCAGATCGAGGGTGCGGGCACGGCGTCGTCGCACTACATCGACGGCGGCGGTCACGCGGTCGACTTCTACCTGCTCAACAAGGCGAGCCTCAACGGGTCCGATGCGAACACGCTGAAGCTCATCGGCATCCTCGATCCGATCATGCCGAAGGGCGCGCACGTGGGCCAGGCCCAGTGCCG
Source organism: Cnuibacter sp. UC19_7 (assembly GCF_042699995.1). Lineage (GTDB taxonomy): Bacteria > Actinomycetota > Actinomycetes > Actinomycetales > Microbacteriaceae > Cnuibacter. The sequence continues at coordinate 1,512,535 of NZ_CP170560.1, read as the reverse complement.
TGCCTCGGCGGGCATCAAGCTGTCGTTCACGAACTGGACCGAGTTCGACGACTCCTGCACCCATATGCACGTCGACGTGCCGGTGACGGATGCGCCGCTGCTGCTGACCGACTCGAGCATGCTGCCTCGGTGATCCGCCCTCGATGAACGACGCGCGGGGCCTCGAACGGCAGCTGCGTCGCCGCGCGGTGGTGCGGTTCGTCGTCGCCGCCCTGGTGGGTGTCGGCTCGGCGGTGCTGATCTCGGCGCTCGGCTTCGGCCGTGTCGCTGCCGTGGGCGGCTGGGCCGCGGCGTGCTGCGTGTACGTCGCGTGGGTATGGCTCGTGGTCGGGCGGATGGACGGGGAGGCCACCCGGCGGCATGCCCGCCGCGAGGATCCGACCCGCCCCGCCACCGACGTGCTGCTGCTCGCGGCGAGCGTCGCGAGCCTCGTGGTGGTCTTCCTCGTGCTGACGCTCGACAGCGGGGCCGACAGCGGTGAGCGCGACGTGGTCGCGGTCGTCGCCGCCGTGAGCGTGGCGCTGTCGTGGGCGCTGGTCCACACGCTCTACACGCTGCGTTATGCGGCGCTGTACTACTCGGGCGAGGAGGGCGGCGTCGGGTTCAACCAGGACGAACCGCCGACGTACCAGGACTTCGCCTACCTGGCCTTCACGCTCGGGATGACGTTCCAGGTGTCCGACACCGCGATCTCGACGTCGGCCATCCGGCACACGGTGCTGCGGCACGCCCTGCTGTCGTACCTGTTCGGGGCGGTGATCCTCGGCACGATGGTGAACCTCATCGCCGGGTTGGCCTCCTAGCTCCCTCCACCCGATCGAGAGGATGCCGATGTCGGCCCTGTTCTCCCCGCTCACCCTCCGTGATGTGACCTTCCCGAACCGGCTGTGGGTCGGGCCGATGTGCCAGTACTCCGTCGAGGCGGAGGACGGCGTCCCGCGCGACTGGCACCTCGCCCACCTCGGCGCGTTCGCCACCGGGGGAGCGGGGCTGATCGTGGTGGAGGCGACGGGCGTCGTCCCGGAGGGGCGGATCTCGCCGCAGGACGTCGGCCTGTGGAACGACGAGCAGCGGGATGCGTTCCGGCGCATCGTCGACTTCCTGCACGCGCAGGGCGCGGTGGCGGGCATCCAGCTCGCGCACGCGGGGCGCAAGGCGTCGACCTATCGCCCCTGGGCCGCCGACCGGGGCACCGTGCCCGTGGATTCGGGCGGGTGGGAGACCGTGGCGCCGTCGCCGATCGCATTCGGCCGCTACGCGCAGCCCCGTGAGCTCACCCGCGACGACATCCGGGGTCTGATCGCCGCGTTCGCCGCCTCCGCCCGGCGCGCGGTCGCCGCCGGGTTCGACGTGATCGAGCTGCACGCCGCGCATGGCTATCTCATCCACGAGTTCCTCTCCCCGCTGTCGAACGAGCGCGCTGACGAGTACGGCGGATCGCTGGAGGGGCAGGCTCGCTTCCTGCTCGAGATCGTGCGCGCCGTGCGGGCCGAGGTGGGGGAGTCGGTCCCCGTGATCGTGCGGATCTCGGCGAGCGACTGGGCGCCGGGCGGCTTAGAGCGGGAGGATGCCGCTCAGGTGGCGCGGTGGGCGCAGGAGGCGGGCGCCGACCTGTTCGACGTGTCGACGGGAGGGCTGGTCGCGCACCAGGAGATCGACGTGCGTCCGCTCTACCAGGTGCCGCACGCGCGCTTCATCCGCGAGGTCGCGGGTGTGCCGGTGAGCGCCGTGGGCCTCATCACCGGCGCGGCGCAGGCGGAGGAGCTCGTCGCCTCCGGCGACGTCGACGCGGTGACGATGGCGCGCCAGTTCCTGCGCGAGCCCCGCTTCCCCCTCCGCGCCGCCCGCGAGCTCGGCGCCGACGTCGCGTGGCCCCTGCAGTACGTCCGAGCCCGCCCTGCCTGATCTCGGGTGGCCTGATCCGCGGCACGCCGAAGGCCGATGCCACACCCCACGCTCTACGCTTTCGCCCTGCTCAGGTGGTTTCGCCATGTCGATCGGGGTGGCGGAACCACGTGGGTGTGGCGAAACGAAGGGGTTAAGGTGGGAGCGGCGGCGGGCCACGCCGCACGACCCGCGAGGAGCACCACCGTGACCACGACCGCCCTGATCGGCAGCGCATCCGTTCTCGCCTCCAGCGAGCTCGCCCAGACGGGGGCGAACGGGCAGATCGCCCTGCTCATCGCCGGCATCGCGGTCGCCGTGCTCGTGATCGGCGGCATCGTCCTGCTCGTCCTGCGCCGCCGCAACCGCAGCCGCTGACACTGCCGCGACCGCCTCATCCGCGCCGCCGCGGACACCGCCGCGCCACCCGCTGACCCGCGCACCGCCGACTCGCGCCGCCACCGCGCGCACGCATCCGCGCCCCTCTGCTGACAGGATGGGGGGATCGCGTGAGGCGAGACGGAAGGGCGGACGCATGGACCGGATCGACGTGGTGGAGCTCGGCATCGCCGACATGCTCGAGGCCCTCGACAGCGGAGCGGTGACGAGCGTCGAGCTGGTCACCGCCTACCTCAACCGGATCGCCTACTACGACCGCACCGGCCTCTGCCTCCACGCCATCGCCGTGCTCGACCCCACGTGTCTGGAGCAGGCCACCGCGTCGGATGCCCGCCGCCGCGCCGGTCAGGCGGGCCCGCTCGAGGGTGTCCCCTTCACGGTCAAGGACAGCTACAAGGTGAAGGGCCTCACGGTCGCGTCGGGCAGCCCGGCGCTGGCCGAGCTCGTCGCCACCGACGACGCCGCCTCGGTCGCTCAGCTCCGCGCCGCGGGCGCCGTGCTCCTCGGCAAGACGAACATGCCGCCGATGGCCGCCGGGGGCATGCAGCCCGGCGTCTACGACTACGCCCGCAGCCCGTACCACCCGCAGTTCCTCACCGCCGCCTACGGCTCCGGGTCGTCGAACGGCTCGGGCACCGCCACAGCGGCGAGCATGTGCGCGTTCGGGATGGCGGAGGAGACCGTCTCCTCGGGTCGCGCGCCCGCCTCGAACAACAGCCTCGTGGCGTACACGCCCTCGCGGGGTGTGCTCTCGATCCGCGGCAACTGGCCGCTGCGCCCCACCTGCGACGTCGTGGTGCCGCACACCCGCTCGGTCGACGACCTCCTGCTCCTCCTCGACGTGCTCGCCGTCGACGACCCCGACCGCTCAGGCGACTTCTGGCGGCAGCAGACCGCGGTCGAGCTGCCCCGCCCCGAGGACGTCCTCCCGCATCCGATCGCCCGCCCGCGCCCCGACCGACTCGACGGCCTGCGGATCGGTGTCCCCCGGCTCTACATCGGCGAGGACGACGTGCCCCTCGACCCGCCCGCCCTCCGCCCGTCCGTGCGCGCGCTCTGGGATCGCGCCGCCGACGACCTGCGCGCGCTCGGAGCCGAGGTCGTCGAGGTCGACTTCCCCGTCGTGTCGAACTACGAGGAGGACCGCCCGGGTGCCCGCGGCCTCGCCGAGCGCGGACTCGTGCCCCCGAACTGGCGCGCCCTCGAGGGCGGCCCGATCACGGCGATGGCTCTCGATGCGTTCCTCCGCGACAACGCGGATCCGCACCTCGACACCTGGGCCGACGTCGACGGCGACACCGTGTTCCCCGTCGCCGACGCGCCGGTACCCGTGTGGATCACCCGCGCCCGCGGCGGCTTCGACTGGCAGCGCCTCGCCGAGCTCGTGAAGCAGGGCCTGCCCGACCGCTTCGACGACGTCCCCGGGCTCGCTCAGCTGCTGCAGGGGCTCGAGCGTGCCCGCACGGAGGACTTCGAGGAGTGGATGGCCGCAGAGGGCCTCGACCTGGTCGTCTTCCCCGCGGCCGGGGACGTGGGACGCGTCGACCTGTTCGAGCGGACCGAGAGCCTCGAGGCGGCGTCGCGCAACGGCGTCGTGTACTCGAACGGGAACCGCGTCATCCGCCACCTCGGCATCCCCACCGTCACGGTGCCCATGGGGTTCATGGGCGACATCCAGATGCCCGTCGGCCTCACCTTCGCCGGGCCGGCGTACAGCGACGACGCGCTCCTCGACCACGCCTCCGCGTACGAGCGGGCGACGCGTCGGCGCCAGCCCGCGTTCCTCACCCCGACCCTCCCGTCGAACCAGATCGACCCGACACCCGCATCCGAGGCCGACGACTCCGGTCCGGCCGAGGCCGTCGACGCGACTCCGCAGTCGGTCGCGATCGAGGCCCGCGGCCGGTCGTGGGAGGTCGAGGTGCGGCTGGCGCCTACGGCGGAGGACGCCCACGTCTGGGCCGACGGTCACATCCTGCGTCCGGTCGAGGGCGAGCCCGGGTTGTTCCGCGGCCGGGTGTCGCTGGCGCGCCAGCGCCTGGCCGACGAGATGTTCATCCTGTCGGCGGTGGGCCGCGGCGCGGCCGCGATGACGATCGAGCCGCTCCCGACCTCGGGGGAGTAGCGGCCGCCGCTGTCAACGGCCTCGTCGTGCCGGCTGGCCGTGCCTAGTCTCACCGCATGAGCGAGGTGACATCGGGGTCGGGATCCGATCAGGTCGAGCGCGATGACGCCATCCGGGCCTTCCTCGAGCAGCACCGCCCCGAGATCGAGTCCCAGCTGGCGGAGTGGGTCGCGATCCCCTCGATCTCTGCCGTCGCCGACCGCGCGATCGACGTGCAGCGATCAGCGCGCTGGTTGGCCGGCGCGTTCCGGGATGCCGGACTCGAGACCGAGATCGTGCCCACCGGAGATGCCGCCGCGGTGATCGCCCGGTTGCACACCGACGACGACCTGCCCACGGTGCTGGTCTACAGCCACCACGACGTGCGGCACGCCAAGCCGGAGGAGTGGCAGGAGACCGCCCCCTTCGATCCCGTCGTGCGCGGCGGTCGGCTGTACGGGCGGGGTGCGTCGGATGCGAAGGGTCAGGCGGTAGCGCATCTCTGGGGGCTGCGGGCGCACCTGGCCTCCCGAGCGCACGGGCGGCCGGCCGTGAACCTCGTGTACCTGGTCGAGGGCGAGGAGGAGATCGCCTCGCCGCATCTCGCCGACCTCCTCACCGCGCGGGCGGACGAGTTCGCGTGCGACGCGATCGTCTTCTCCGACACCCTGCAGTGGGCGGAGGACTTCCCGGGGGTGGTGACCTCGATGCGGGGCATCCTCGGGGCGGACCTCCGCGTGATCGGACCTGCCCACGATCAGCACAGCGGCGCCGTGTCGGGGGCCGCTCCGAACCCGGTGCACGCGCTGGTCGAGGTGATGGCCGCGCTCCACGACGAGTCCGGCCGGGTCGCCCTCCCGGGGTTCTACGACGACGTCGCTCCGCTTACCGCGCGACGGGCCGCCGAGCTCGCGGCGCTCCCGTTCGACGAGGCGTCGTGGGTAGAGCGGACCGGGACCCGCTCCATCGACGGCGAGGCGGCCCACACCGTTCCCGAGCGTCTCTGGGCTCGCCCGGCGCTCGAGATCGTCGGCATCCTCGCGGGTGATCCCGAAGGCGTTCCGCGTGCCGTCATCCCGTCGGTCGCGAGCGCCCAGTTCAGTGTCCGCCTCGTCCCCGACCAGCGGATCGAGACGGTCGCCGAGCAGGTCCGCCGCTTCGTGACCGATCGGATGCCCGAGGGCGTGGACTATGAGCTGACGCTCACCGAGGACACCGGGCAGAATCCCTACGTCACCCCGGAGGGGCCGGCCCTCGAGGCGCTGGAACGCGCGACCGCCCGCGGCTACGGCGCGGCCCGTGCGTTCCGGATGGGCAACGCGGGAGGCGGCCCGGCCGAGCTGCTCTCGCTCACGTCGGGCGCCCCCGTGCTCTACCTCGGCATCGGTCTGCCGGAGGACCACTGGCACGCCGCCGACGAGAGCGTCCACCTGCCCACCCTGTTGAAGGGGGCCGCGACGGCGGCTCACCTGTGGACCGAGCTCGGCCTCGAGCTGCCTCGGTAGAGAAGCGGGGCCGGCTCCCTCCGACTTGGCGAATCTCGACGAGCCAGGGCAGGATCGAGAGGACGAGTGTCGCTACGAGACCTTTTCGGGGGAGAGGGAGGATCGGTCGTGTCGGGATCTACGGGGGGAACTCCCGCAGGTTGGTATCAGGACCCGTGGGATGCACGGGGGCAGCGGTATTGGGACGGTTCGCAGTGGACGTCGCACGTCCACTCGGCTGACGCGGCGGACTCGACGGCGGCGCCCGCGGGAGGTGCATCCGGGACACCCGTCGCAGGCGCATCCGCGGGATCCGGTGGTCCGACCCCTGCGCGCCCCAAGCGCCGCGGGCTGATGATCGGACTCGTCTCGGGCGGCGTGGCCATGGCGGCCGTCATCGCCCTCGTCGTGGGCTTCGTGGTCGTCCCCGCCTTCACGGGCGAGCAGCAGACGATCTACAGCGACAAGTCCGCGCTCTACGACTACACCGACCCGATGCTCGGCCTCGAGCGGAACCACCAGTTCGAGATCGACGTCGACTACGACCTCGACGCGATCAACGCGGCGCACGCCCCGGCCGAGGACCCGTCGGATCCCGACTCGTCCCGCGGTGCGAACGACTGGGCCCTCGAGGTCTACTACGACTCGGCGCTGACCAAGAAGGCGCGCTTCTCCGCCTTCCAGCTGGACCCGGGCGACGAGGTGACCATCTCGGGTGACGAGATGGGGGAGGCCTACGGCGAGAACCCGGGCCAGATCGCCGATGCCGGCGACGCCATCAGCAGCTGGGGCATGCATGAGAAGTACTACCTCGTGAGCCGCGTCGAGAAGGACGGCACCGAGCGGGAGAAGCCGCTCGTCACGGAGTTCACCGTCCAGCCCTCTCTCGACGCGCCGGACGTCACGTTCGGGAAGGCGGCGGAGGACGGCACGATCAGCCTGAGCTGGACGCCCGTCGAGGGTGCCGCGCGATACCTCGTGGTCACCCACGAGGTCACCGACGACGGCCGCGGGACCTGGGAGATCCTCGACAGGGTCGACGGCACGGAGTGGTCGTCGGCCGGCGCCATCGAGGACTACGAGGTGAAGGAGGCGCCCTTCATCTCCGAGCAGAACGTCGGACTCGATTCCTACAGCTACCGCGGCCTCACCGAGGACCAGGTCGCCGGCGGCTACGACCAGCCCGAGTCGGAGGAGGAGATCGCGGCGTCGACCCTCGGATACGACATCGGCGTCATCGCGACCGATGGTCAGCGGTACTCGTCGTTCCCCGCCTACGACATGGAGGAGGTGGCGGGCTGGCTGCCCCGCGAGGTGGCCTTCAACACCGCCAGCGCCCTCAAGAACTGGGGTGCGAGCGGCTACATCGAGGGCATCGAGAACGTGCAGAAGGTGCTGCCGTTCACCTCCGTCGACGGCCGCACGCGCTCGACGGTGGCGTACATCGACGAGTCGGTGATCCTCGACTACGGCGACCGCTGGATCGTGCCGCTGCGCGGCCGCAACACGCAGCTCGGCGAGTGGATCCCCATCACCAAGCGGTCGATGCCGGATCCGGCCGCCGCCATCGCCCAGTTCAACGCCGCCGCCCTCGCGGCCGCGCCGCCCACGGGCATGCCGCGGTTCGACGAGTTCGTCGCTCCTGAGATGCCGGATTCCGAGCCGGTGTCCGAGACGCCGCAGATCGACTATCCCGTCTTCGGCAGCAGCGACTTCGTCACGTTCCTCGCCGCGCACCTCGTGGCGCAGACGAGTCTGATCGACATCTCGGCGTACGTCGACGCCCCCGGGGCTCCGGATCCGTACGACGCGATCGAGGAGGCCCGGGAGCAGAACCCGTACGCCTTCAACATCAGCAACTACAGCCTGCGCGACGGCGGTGACACCATGCTCGTCACGTACACGCTCCCCACGGAGGAGGTGCAGACGATGCAGGCGAACCTCAAGCAGCGGGTCGACGAGGTGGTCTCGAGCGTGGTCTCCGACGGCATGAGCGATCGCGAGAAGGTCACGGCGCTGAACGGCTGGCTGGTCGACAACGCGGAGTACGACTACGCGGCGTTCAACTCCCTCCTCGACGTGTCGTACAGCGGCATCCCGGCCGGACACGAGAACGCCTGGAACGCCACCGGCACGCTGCTGCAGGGGATCGGGGTGTGCGCGAGCTACGCCTACGCCTTCAACGTCCTCGCCAACGCGGCGGGCGTGAAGACCATCGTGGTCAGCGGCGACGTGTTCTCCGGCGGACCGCACGCGTGGAACAAGGTGTTCGTCGACGGCCAGTGGCTCGCCGTCGACCCCACCTGGAACGACGGCGGCGACCCCAGCCAGTACCTGATGATCCCCGACTCGGGCTTCACCGGCACCGCCGCCCGCGCCGAGGACGCCAGCTGGATGGTCGACTCCCTCATCCCGAGCTTCGCCACCCCGTAGCCGTCCAGGGTTTCGCTGCCTCTTTGGCGTCTCGCGCGGTCGATGGCCTAGCGAAAGGCCAAAGAGGCGGCGGAAGCGGGCAGTCGCGGGGCCGCGACGGGAGGGCTAGGCGAAGGCCTCGACGATGGGGCGGAACTTCATCTTCGTCTCGAGGTACTCGCGCTCGGGCACCGATTCGGCCACGATGCCGCAGCCGGCGTACGCGGTGATGTCACCTGCCTCATCCACCTGGGCGCAGCGCAGCGCGATCGCCCACTCGCCGTCGCCGTCGGCGCCGAGCCAGCCGACCGGTCCGGCGTAGCGGCCGCGGTCGAACGGCTCGAGCTCGTGGATGAGGGCGAGCGCGTCGGCGGTCGGGGTGCCCGCGACGGCGGCCGTCGGGTGCAGGGCCGCGATGAGGTCGAGGGACGTGGAGCCGTCGCTCAGGGTGCCGAGGACGTCGCTGGCGAGGTGCCACAGGTTCGGCAGCTTGAGCGTGAACGGAACCTCGCTGGTGGCGAGGCCGCGACTGTGCGGTTCGAGCGCGGTGACCACGCTGCGCACCGCGAAGCCGTGCTCGTCGAGGTCCTTCGCGCTGGTCGCGAGGGCGACCGCGCGCTCCTGGTCGCTCACCGCATCCGCACCGCGAGCGGTGGTGCCGGCGAGCACGCGTGCGCTCACGGTGCCGTGGTCGACGCGAACGAGGGTCTCGGGGCTGGATCCGAGGAAGCCGTCGATCCCGTACGTCCAGCAGTCCGGGTAGCCGAGGGCCAGGTCGTAGAGCACGCGGCGCAGGTCGGATCCGGCAGGCAGGTGCCCGCGCAGGTCGCGGGCCAGCACGACCTTGCTCAGCTCGCCCGAGGTGATCCTGCCGACAGCCTTCTCGACCATCGAGCGGTAGTCATCGGGCGAGACCTCGCCCGGCAGGAGCGTGAGGCGGTACTCGTCGCCGAGGCGTCGGAGCTCGGGTTCGGGCGCGGGGGTCGGGTCGCCCTCGACCCGGATGCGCGTCACCCACGAGACGTCGTCGCGGCGTCCGACGATGGTGCGGGGCACGATGAGCACGCTCTCCGCGGCGGACGAGTCGTCGAACGCGAAGGTGCCGAACGCGATCAGCCCGGATCCGGGCGCCTGCACCGGGTCGGTGACGATCGCCGCTGCGACGATGGAGCGCCACGCCTCGCAGGCGTCGGTCATCCGGTCCGGTCCGGTGAAGGTCAACCGCACGGCCTCGCCGATGCCGGCCATGCCGTGGCCCTTGCGCACCCAGATCAGAGGTGAGGAGGCGTCGGTGAACTTGAGGAGGAATCTCGGGTCGTCGACGCGGGTGGTCTCGACGCGCAGCTGCGTCACAGGAGTGGGCGTTGCAGGCACCGGCACAGCCTACGCCTTCCCCGCGGGCGAGCGGCCCGCGGACGAGCGGCTCCCAGGCGGACCCTCGTAGACTGGACCCGTGACGAAGGCAGACCTCACCAAGCGCCCCGAGCAGGTGTCTGCCATGTTCGATCAGGTGGCGGCGAAGTACGACCGCACGAACACCGTGCTCTCTGTGGGCAACGCCACCCTGTGGCGCATCGCCACGACCCGTGCCATCGCGCCGAGGCCGGGGGAGCGCATCCTCGACATCGCCGCCGGCACGGGCACGTCGAGCGCCTCCATCGCCGCGAGCGGCGCCCACGTCGTGGCCGCCGACTTCTCGCCGGGCATGATCGAGGTGGGTCGCAGCCGCCAGGCCGGCAACCCGGGCATCGAGTTCGTCGTCGCCGACGCCATGGCGCTGCCGTTCGGAGACGACGAGTTCGACGCGGTCACCATCTCGTTCGGGCTCCGCAACGTCACCGACCCGAGGGTCGCGCTCAGCGAGTTCTTCCGCGTGACGAAGCCGGGCGGCCGGCTCGTGATCTGCGAGTTCAGCACGCCTCCGCTCGCGCTGGTGCGCGGCGGTTACTCCTTCTATCTCAAGCGCGTCATGCCCGCGCTGGCCACGCTCGCCTCCTCGAACGACGCCGCGTACGACTACCTCGGCGACTCCATCGAGGCGTGGCCCGACCAGCCCACGCTGGCCTCGTGGATGCGGGCGGCCGGCTACACCGACGTCGAGTACCGCAACCTCACGGCCGGCATCGTCGCCCTGCACCGTGGTGTCAAGCCCCTCCCGCAGGCGTCGACGCCGCTCCGCTCGACGACGAAGTAGGCTCGACACCGTGACTTCCAGCCTCAAGAGGGCGGTCGGGCGCCGCTCCGCGTCGCTGTCGCTGGCCGATCGCCTCTTCTCCACCGGTGAGGACCGCCGTACCGCTGCCCTCATCGAGGACGGCATCGACGCGCTGGAGGAGCGCCTCTCCGTCGAGTCGCGCTTCGCCGCCGGCCTCGTCGACGTCGTGGCCCGCTACCTGCTCGAGGCCGGGGGCAAGCGGGTGCGCCCCGTCCTGGCGTTCCTCGTCGCGCAGCTCGGCGACGGCATCACGCCCGACGTGCAGACCGCGGCCGCCTCCATCGAGCTCACCCACATCGCCTCGCTCTACCATGACGACGTCATGGATGACGCCGACCAGCGTCGCGGGGTGCCGTCGGCGCAGAACGTGTGGGGCAACTCGATCGCGATCCTCACCGGCGACCTGCTCTTCGCGCGCGCCTCGCAGCTGCTCGCACAGCTCGGCGAGCGCGCCATCCGCCTGCAGGCCGACACCTTCGAGCGGCTCTGCCTCGGCCAGCTCAACGAGACCATCGGTCCCGGCCCGGGCGTCGACCCCATCGAGCACTACATCCACGTGCTCTCCGACAAGACGGGCTCGCTCATCGCCGCCGCCGGTCAACTCGGCCTGATCTTCTCGAACGCGCCCTCCGCCTACGAGGAGCCGATCCGCGTGTTCGGCGAGAAGGTGGGCGTCGCCTTCCAGCTCGTCGACGACGTGCTCGACCTCTCTCCCCACTCGGAGGAGACGGGCAAGCTGGCGGGCACCGACATCCGCGCCGGGGTCGTCACCCTGCCCGTGCTCTATCTCTCCGAGACGGCCGCGACCGACCCCGAGGCCGCGTCGCTCCTCGCGAGGCTGACCCCGGAGGCCCTCGAGGCCGCCGATCCGGAGAGCGCGGATGCGGCCATCGCCGCCCTCCGCGGCCACGAGGTCACCCGGCGCACCGTCGCCGAGGCGCGCCGGTGGGCCGCCGAGGCGACCGCCGCGCTCGCACCGCTGCCCGACGGCACGGTGAAGAAGACCCTCATCCGCTTCGCCGACACCGTCGTGGAGCGCACGTCCTGAACCCCGATCGTCCGCACGTCGGCCTCGGCGCGGCGAGCGGACATCCTCTCCGACCGAACAAGGAACAGCCATGACCAAGCTCCGTCTGGCCATCGTGGGCGCCGGCCCCGCCGGCATCTACGCCGCCGACCTGCTCCAGAAGGCCGAGCGCCACTTCGACATCTCGATCGACCTCTTCGAGCAGCTCCCCGCTCCCTACGGCCTCGTCCGCTACGGCGTCGCCCCCGACCACCCGCGCATCAAGGGCATCATCACGGCCCTCCGCGAGGTGCTCGACTCGGGCGTCATCCGCTTCTTCGGCAACGTGCGCTACGGCGTCGACATCACCCTCGACGACCTCAAGAAGCACTACAACGCTGTCATCTTCGCCACCGGCGCGATCCGCGACGCCGACCTCGACATCCCCGGCATCGATCTCGAGGGCTCCTACGGCGCCGCCGACTTCGTGAGCTGGTTCGACGGGCACCCGGATGTGCCCCGCACCTGGCCGCTCGAGGCTCAGTCGGTCGCCGTGATCGGAAACGGCAACGTCGCACTCGACGTGTCGCGCATCCTCGCCAAGCACGCCGACGACCTGCTGCCCACCGAGATCCCCGCGAACGTCTACGAGATCCTGAAGACGTCGCCCGTGACCGACGTCCACGTGTTCGGCCGCCGCGGCCCCGCACAGGTGAAGTTCACCCCGCTCGAGCTCCGCGAGCTCGGCGAGGTGCCCGACGTCGACATGGTCGTCTACGACGAGGACTTCGACCTCGACGAGGCCTCGAAGGTCGCGATCGAGACGAACAAGCAGGTGTTCGTCATCAACAAGGTCCTCAACCAGTGGCGTGAGCGCGAGGTGGGGTCGGCGTCGCGCCGCCTGCACCTGCACTTCTACGCCAAGCCCCTCGAGGTCGTCGACGACGGCACCGGCCGCGTCGGCGCCATCCGCTACGAGCGCACCGAGCCCGACGACGCCGGTGGCGTCCGCGGCACGGGTGAGATCCGCGAGATCCCGATCCAGGCGATCTACCGCGCGGTCGGCTACTTCGGGTCGCCGCTCGACGGCATCCCGTTCGACGAGCGCCACGGCGTGATCCCGAACCACGAGGGTCAGGTGCTCGACGAGGACAACGAGATCCTCCCCGGCGTCTACGCCACGGGCTGGATCAAGCGCGGCCCCGTCGGTCTCATCGGCCACACCAAGTCGGATGCGATGGAGACGCTCGAGCACCTCAAGCGCGACCAGGCCAACTGGTGGACCCCCGCCTCCCCGGAGGAGGAGTCGATCGAGGAGCTCCTCCGCTCGCGCGGCGTGGTGTGGACCGACATCGAGGGCTGGCACCGCCTCGACCAGCACGAGCTGGCGCTCGGCGCGGCCGAGGGTCGCACCCGCATCAAGGTCGTGCCGCGCGACGAGATGGTGGAGATCTCCAAGGCCTGATCCGTCGCGGTTCGAGTCGCGTCTCGCATGGCGGGGCGCTGCGTGTCGCGTCGCGGTTCGAGTCGCGTCTCGCGTGGCGCGATCGGGGGCTGTCGCCGTGTCGGGAGCGTTCGCTACCGTCGGTCCATGGCACTCGCATCCGCCGCCGTCGAGGCGCTCACCGCGGCCGTCACCGGTCCTGTCCTGTTCCAGGGCGATCCCCGCATCCCCGCCGAGATCGGCGCGTTCAACACCTACCCGGCGCACGATCCCGAGGTGCTCGTCGCGGCCGAGTCCGAGAGCGACGTCGTCGCGGCCGTCAGGTTCGCGCTCGAGAACGGCCTGCCCGTCCGCGTGGTCTCGACGGGACATGGCTCGCCGACGCCCGTCGTCGACGGCGTGCTCGTCTCGCTCCGGCGGTTCCACGGCGTCACCCTCGATCCGGATGCACGGATCGCCACCATCCGCGGCGGCACCCGCTGGGCCGAGGTGATCGAGGCGGCGGCGCCGCACGGGCTGGCGCCGGTCGCCGGGTCGTCCGCCACCGTCGGCTCGATCGGCTACACGCTCGGTGGCGGCCTCGGGCCGCTGGCGCGGACCTTCGGGTTCTCGTCCGACTGGGCGAGGGGCTTCCGCGTCGTCACCGGTGAGGGGCAGGTGGTCGTGGCGAACGGGTTCGAGAACCCTGACCTGTTCTGGGCGTTGCGCGGCGGCAAGGGCGGGTTCGGCGTCGTCACCGAGATGGCGTTCGAGCTCGTGCCGCTGACCGCGCTCTATGCCGGTTCGGTGATGTTCGACGCGCCCCACATCGAGGCGGCGTACAGGCGCTGGGCCGAGTGGAGCCGCGACCTGCCCGAGACCATCACCACCGCGGCGGCGCTGGTGAGCTTCCCGCCGCTCGACATGGTTCCGGAGCCCCTCAGGGGGCGGACACTGCTCGCGGTGCGCTACGCCTTCGTCGGCGACCCCGCGGAGGGCGAGCGGCTTTTCGAACCCATCCGGTCGGCCGCGCCCGTCCATCTCGACGGGGTCCGGGTGATGGGGCCCGACGAGATCGCGCAGATCCACAACGACCCCGCCGATCCGGGCCCGTCGTGGGACAGGGGCCTCATGCTCGACTCTGTCGACGACGCCTTCGTCGACACGCTGCTCGGCGCCCTCGGGCCGGGCGCCGGCGCGCCCTTCGTCGCCTGCGAGGTGCGCCGGGTCGGGGGCGCGACCACGCGCGACGTCCTGGGCGGCAGCGCCGTGGGCGGCCGCGGGGCGGGGTACACGCTGGTGCTCGTCGGAGTGCCCGATCCCGCCCTCTTCGAGAGCGTGCTGCCCGCGGTCGCCGACGGCCTCACCGCGGCCCTCGCGCCCTGGGTGTCGGCGGTGACCACGCCCAACTGGGCGGGCGGCTTCGGCGTGCCCGGCACGTTCGACGCGTCGTGGCCCGCGGAGACCCGCGACCGCCTCGCCACCCTCCGCGCCGCCTACGACCCCTCGGGCCTCTTCCCCTTCGGCCCCGCCGCCTAGCTCCGCCCCACCGAGGCTCGAGTGCTCATTCTCGGTGCCTTCTCGTCGGGGATGGCGCCGAAGGTGAGCACCCGGCCGCGGGCCGCGACCGGCGCGCGCAGGATCAGCGGGCGGTGGCGAACGGGCCCGAGAGCACGGCCCACTGCAGCAGCATGATGGTCTTCGCGTCGATGACGTCGACGCCGATGCGGCGGATCGCGTCGTCGACGTCGATCTCGACGACCTCGGTGTCCTCGCCCTCGTCGGCCAGACCCGCACTCGTCGACACGGCGGAGTCGGACGCGTAGGGCGCCGCGTAGAAGAACAGCTTCTCGGTCACCGAGCCGGGGCTCATGTAGGCCGTGAAGAGGAACTCGGGCTGTCCGATCTCGTAGCCCGTCTCCTCCTGCGCCTCGCGCCGGATCGCGGTCTCGGGGTCGTCGTCGTCGAGCAGTCCGCCGGGCACCTCGAGGAGCATCCCGTCGGGGTGCTCGTTGACGTACGCCGGGTACCGGAACTGACGGATGAGCAGCACCGTCCGCCGCTCGGCGTCGTACAGCAGCACGGTGGCGCCGTCGCCGCGGTCGTGCGTCTCGCGCTCCTCGGTGCTCCAGTGGCCGTCGCTGTGCTGGAAGTCGAACACCGCGCGCCGCTCGACGTACCAGTTGGCGCTGAGGAGCGTGACCTCGCGCATCCGCACACGGGGGTTGCCGTCGAGGTCGAGACCCGTGCGGTCGAGGCCGGTCCGGCCGCGGCGATCCGGCACCTCGGCACCCGGGACGCCGGCGGGCGATCCGCCGGCTCCGTTCGCGGCGCTCACCGGAAGTTGATGAACTGCAGGTCGACCTCGAGATCGGCGCCCTTGAGCAGCGCGATGGTGGACTGAAGGTCGTCGCGGCTCTTCGACGAGACCCGCACCTCGTCGCCCTGGATCTGGGCCTTCACGCTCTTGGGGCCCTCGTCGCGGATGAGCTTGGTCACCTTCTTCGCGTTCTCCTGGTCGATGCCCTCCTTGAGCTTCGCCTCGATGCGGTACTCCTTGCCGCTCGCGAACGGCTCGCCCGCATCCAGGCTCTTGAGGGAGATGCCGCGCTTGATGAGCTTCGACTCGAGCACGTCGAGGATCGCCTTGACCCGCTCCTCGCTGTTCGCCTTCATGAGCACCGTCTCGCCCGACCAGGCGATGGAGGCGCCGACGTTCTTGAAGTCGTAGCGCTGCTCGACCTCCTTGTGGGCCTGGTTGACCGCGTTGTCGGCCTCCATCTTGTCCACCTTGCTGACCACGTCGAACGATGAATCTGCCATGCCCCCGATCCTACCCGTCGAGGGAAGCTCAATCTGGCGTTATAATCTAGCCAGGTAGGCGGGAGGACGTGAGATGGAGATGAACGTGCAGCAAGCACGCGACAACCTGTCGCGGCTCATCGCCGCAGCTCAGGCGGGTGAGGACGTGATCATCAGCAGACGCGGCAAGCCCGCGGTCCGGCTGGTTCCCGTCACGGAGGAGCCGGAGAGGCGCTGGAACGGTAAGGACCTGGCGGCGTTCTTGGAGGAGGGCCGCAGGTTCCGAGGTCGGCGGAGCCCCGACGAGATCGACGCCGCTATCAGGGCCGAGCGAGACTCGTGGGACTAATCTACGTCGATACCTGTGTTCTCGTGTACGCGACAGAAGATGGAAGTCCGCGAGGCGACCGAGCCAGGGCCGCGCTGTTCGCGAACAGCGACCGTCTGGCCACCACTGAACTGGTTCTCATGGAGTGTCGGGTGAAGCCGCTCAGCGACGGTGACTTCGCGCTCGCCGACCGATATGCCCAGACTCTCGAGAGCTTCGAGTGGCTTCCCATCGGGTCCCGAGTGTTTCGTCGGGCGACTGAGCTTCGGGCGAGGTTTGGGCTCAAGACCCCCGACGCGCTTCACCTGGCGGCTGCGCAGACCAACGGTTGCGACTCCTTCTGGACCGACGACGACCGACTCCGCTCCGCCGCCGGAACGCTCGCGCTGGAAGTGGATCACTACTGACGCCAGTGGACTGTCAGGGGCGCCTGGTGGGATGGAGGGGTGCAGCGGAGTCGGGTCGGGATGGTCGTGGGGGCGCTGGCAGCGGCAGCGGCCGCGTTGGCCTTGGGGCTCAGCGGCTGCGGGGCGCTGTCTGGTGAAGCCGGCGCATCCGGAGGTGGGGTCGACGCGACGACAGGGGAGACGCATCCGGCCGTGGCCGAGGCGACCCGCACGGACGCGGCGGCGTTCGACCCCGACACCGTGTCCGACGGCGGTCCGCTCACCACCGACCTCGTCGACCCCGCCTGGCTCGACCAGGCAGCCTCCGCGACGGGCATCCCGCGGCGCGCTCTCGAGGGGTACGCGGCTGCGGCGCTCGCGGTGGCCGACACCGACCCGGGATGCCATCTCGGATGGAACACGCTCGCCGCGATCGGCTGGGTCGAGTCGCACCACGGCACCATCTTCGGCGGCGAGATCGGGCCCGACGGCCGCACCACCGACCTCATCTACGGCGTGCAGCTGAACGGCGGCGGGTTCCAGGAGATCCCCGACACCGACGGCGGCGCCGTCGACGGTGACACCGAGTGGGATCGCGCCGTCGGCCCGATGCAGATCGTGCCCGCCACCTGGGCGGCCTGGGCCGCGGAGGCGAACGGCGACGGGCCGCCCGACATCCACAGCATCGACGACGCCTCGCTCACCGCCGCCGACTACCTCTGCTATTCCGGCGGCGACCTCTCGACCGAGACCGGATGGCGCGATGCGATCACGTCCTACAACGAGTCGCCCGCCTACCTCGACGAGGTGCTCGACTACGCCATCCGCTACGCCGGGGCCGCCGACGGGAGCTGATGGGGAGCTGATCGGGAGCCACCGGCGCCTGGGTGGGCTGATTTCGCACATCCGCATCGGACGTATATCCTTGACCAGCGCAATCGCTCCAGGCTCGGCCCGGAGAGCGCATCGGCGAGTTACCCAAGTGGCCAAAGGGATCTGACTGTAAATCAGCCGGCGTAGCCTTCGGGGGTTCGAATCCCTCACTCGCCACCCGCATCGAGATCGACCGAGAGACGGCCCCCGACCATGGATGTCCATGGCCGGGGGCCGTTCCCGTTCCCGGCGCCCGCGAGAGCCGCTATACGCTCGAAGAACTCGAGTCACCCGCTGAGCCGTCAGGAGCACGTCATGACCGATGCCACCACCCCGTCCCCCGAAGAGCTGCTCGATCTGGCGCGCACCATCGGGCTGCGGGCCGCCGAGCTCGTCGCCCGTCGCCGTGCGGAGGGCGTCTCGGTCGCCGCGAGCAAGTCGTCGCAGGAGGACGTGGTCACGTTCGCCGATCGGGAGTCGGAGACGCTCATCCGTACCGCTCTCGCCGACGCGCGTCCTGACGACGCGTTCTACGGAGAGGAGTCGGGCGGCGCCGACGGCAGCTCGGGCATCACCTGGGTGGTCGACCCGATCGACGGCACCGTCAACTACCTCTACGGGATCCCCGCGTACGCGGTCAGCATCGCCGCCGTCGAGGGCGGCATCGACGCCGGATCCTGGCGGGTGCTCGCCGGTGTGGTCATCAACCCCGCGCTCGGCGAGGTGTTCAGCGCCTCCGCCGGCGGGGGCGCGTTCCTCGGCGACCGGCGCCTGCACTGCAACACCTCCGTGGAGCCGTCGCAGGCCCTCCTCGGCACGGGCTTCTCGTACACGGCGGAGGTCCGCGCCCGCCAGGGGCAGTTCATCGCGGGGATGCTCCCGATCGTCCGCGACATCCGCCGCGCGGGCGCCGCGGCCCTCGACCTGTGCTCCGTCGCGGCCGGGCGTCTCGACGCCTACGCCGAGCGCGGGCTCAACCCGTGGGACTACGCCGCGGGCTCCCTCATCGCCCGCGAGGCTGGGGCGTGGGTGGGCGGATTCGACGGCGGTTCCGAGAGCGGGACGTGGATCATGGCCGCCGATCGTGAGCTGCTCGCTCAGCTCGAGCCGACCATCCGGGAGCACTACGACCGGGCCGGACTCGGCAGCATCTGACGCCCGGCGCAGCCCTGAGCGTGATCCTGTGCGCGGCCGTGGGACGGTTTCCATGAAAACGCAGGGAGCCTTCTCCTCGCCTCGCATTCTCGACAGGGCCTATGTACCCTTGTGTAATCCCATCCGGCGGCACCCCGAAGCGCTCTGCGCTGCCGCCAGGATTGACGAGAACCGGAAGCTACTCCAACAGTGCCGCATCAGACTCCACGCCCGGGCGAGTCGTCGCCCGACCCCGAGTCGACCGCCCGTACGCGCCCCTTCCCGTCCCGCCGCTCCCTGCGCGCGTCGGCTCGCGACGTCGAGGCCGACCACGCACAGGATCTCGCGCCCAGCGAGGTGACGCTGCGCCGCGCCGGTCGGCGCGTGCGCACCGTCGAGGCGGTGCACGGTGAGGTTCCGGATGCGGTGGAGCAGGCGCCGGTGAGTGCTTCGGCTCCTGCGGGTGGTGCTGTTGTCTCCGCTTCGGCTTCTCCCACCGCATCCATCCCGTCGCGGCGCGCTCGTCGTGCGGCGCAGCAGCCATCCGGGCAGCCGGAGCGCGACGAGGTCGCAGCGTCCGCGATCGCGGCGACCCGCCCGCATGCGCATCCCAACTCCCAGCGCAACACGTCCGCTCCCGTCGGCTCCCCGCCCCAGACGGTCGATCCGACGTCGTCCGTGTCCTCCGCGGCGGGACGCGGCGGTCGTCGTGCGTCCGGCACGTCGACCGACGACATCCAGCGTCCCGCCGGTGGACGCCGCGCGGTCGTCTCCACTCCGACGACGGCGATCCCGATCATCACCGCCGAGCAGGCCGCCGCCGCGCAGATCCCGTCGCGAGTGACCGTGACCCCGCTCGACGACGTCGAGGTGGTGCGCATCCCCGCCACAGGTGCGCCCGCCGCGCCGCAGACGCCGCTCGTGCCCGACGTCCCCGCCGGAGCCGACGCCGACAGCGGCGGCCCGGCCCTGCCCGCGACCACCCCTGTCCGGCGTGCTCGTCGGGCGCGGACGGACGCTGAGGGCAACGTCGTCGTCGACCCGCCCGCCCCCGCGCCGTCCGACCCGGTCGCTGCCGCGAAACGGCCGAAGACCGGCCGTCGCCGCGCCTCCGCCCCGGCCGGGCCTCCCGCCGGTGCCGATCAGAACCCCTCCGACCAGCCGCCGCTGAGCCGCCGTGCGCGACGCTCGACGATCGTGCGCGTCGGAGTCTCCACTCTCGGGATGCTGTTCGCCGCCGGACTCGCCGTGGGCACGTCGCTGCCCGCCTCCGTCTTCAGCGCGTCGGCCCTCGACTCGGGCATGACGATCGCCGACGTGGCTCCCGGCCTCGAAGGGCAGGGCCTGACGACCGCCGCCGACGCCGGCGCGTCCTCCGTCACCCGCGACGACTACAGCGTCACCGACCTCAAGCAGGTGGCTGCGGCCTCCGGCATCCGGATGGCGAACACCTTCGTCAACGATCCGACCAGCCCGGTGCAGTGGCCGTTCCCGGTGGGTGTGCCGATCAGCGACGGCTTTGGGCCTCGTGAGTCACCGGGCGGGATCGGCAGCACCGACCACAAGGGCGTCGACTTCACGCCCGGCCAGGGCACGGCGATCGGCGCGATCGCCGACGGCGTCGTCTCCACGGTGGTGCCCTACGACGGAGGCGGGCTCGGCGTCTACGTGATGATCGACCACGTCATCGACGGACAGAAGGTCACGAGCGTCTACGGCCACATGCTGACCGGCTCGATCGAGGTCGAGGTGGGCCAGGCGGTGAAGGTGGGTCAGCAGATCGGCCGCGTGGGCAACACGGGCACCTCGACCGGTGCGCACCTCCACCTCGAGATCCGCCTGAACGGCACCACCCCCGTCGACCCCTACGCCTTCCTCGAGGCCCACGTAGGCCGCTGACCCGCGCCCTTCCCCCGGCTCGCGCCGCCCAGCTCGCTCCGTCCAGATCGCGTCGGTCGGCTCGCGCCGCCCAGCTCGCGCGGGTTGCGCGGCGGGCGGTCGTGCCCGCGTCCGCCCGGTCGTGCCCGCGCCAACTCCGGAGATCCGCGGCAACACGCCGCTGAGAGTCCGGAGTTGGCTCGTGAGAGCGCGATTCTCCGGAGGTGGCGCAGCGCACGGGCGCAGGGAGTGAGCGCGTCATCGTCCGTCCCCGCGCCGACTCCGGAGTCAGCTCCGGCCGGGCGCACGTGAGCCGAGCACACCCGAGAAGCGCGGGTGCGGGCGGCGGCGAGTCGCGCCTTCTGGGTGCGCTCGAGACGCTCGCGCTTCCGCGCGTCGCGCCCGGGAGCAGGAGGGACGAGTACACCCAGGAAACGCGGGCGCGCGGGGCGCGGAGCCGCGGTTCCTGCGTGCACTCGGCTGCACTTCACCGCGTCCGACGAGGCCGCGCGCCACCGCGCCCGCCCGTTCGCAGCGCGACGAGGCCGTCCGCGCCCCACCACGCCCGCCCGCCCGCGCCCGCGCGACGAGGCCGCCCGCGCCCCACCACGCCCGCCCCGCCCGCGCGCGCCACGCGGCGGCGCTACAGGGTCGTGCGGATCCAGACCGTCGTGTCGGTGGGGAGCGCGGCCTCCGTGAGGGGCTCACTCGAGAGGAGGAGGTCGCCCACGGGGAGCTCGACCGGGGCGGCGCCGAGGTTCGCGATCACGGTGACGTCGCCGTTCGTGAAGGCCAGCACGTCGTCGCCGTAGCCGGGCAGCCACGCCAGCTCCCTGGTGCCCAGCGCGTGCGACGACCGCAGGGCGAGCGCGAGCTTGTACAGCGACAGCGTCGACTCGGGGTCGCCCTCCTGCGAGGCGCGGGCGTAGCCATCCCAATCGCGCGGTTGCGGCAGCCAGCTCGCGGTGGACCCGTCCGGCCCGAACCCGTACGTCGGCTCGCCGGGCTCCCACGGGATGGGCACCCGGCATCCGTCGCGCCCGTAGCGCTCGTGGTCGGTGCGGAACCACGTGGGATCCTGACGCGCCTCGTCGGGAAGGTCGATGACCTCGGGCAGGCCGAGCTCCTCACCCTGGTAGACGTAGGCGCTGCCTGGCAGGGCGAGCATCAGGGAGGATGCGGCCCGTGCACGCCGCAGGCCGACCACCGGATCGGGGAGGCCGGGGGAGTCGGGCCCGATGCCGTGCCCCTGCGGGTTCTCAGCGGTGAGCGCGAGGCGCGACGCGTGCCGCACGACGTCGTGGTTCGACAGCACCCAGGTCGACGGAGCGCCGACCGTGGCGAAGGCGGCGATCGATCGGTCGATGACCAGGCGGAGTTCCGCCGCATCCCAGCCGGCGCTGAGGTACGTGAAGTTGAACGCCTGCTGCATCTCGTCGGGCCGCACCCACAGTGCGAGCTTGGTGAGCGGCTCGACCCACGCCTCGGCGCAGAGCACGCGGTCGCCCTCGTACTCCGAGAGCACGGAGTGCCAGGCGCGGAAGATCTCGTGCACACCCTCCTGCGCCCAGTACGGCGGGCTCGGCGGGTCGAGGGCGGCGTTCGCGTCGATCTCGGGCTCGAGGCCGACGACGCCCCCGCCCATGCTGCCCGCGTCGGCCGGCGGGGTGTAGTCGGGGAGCCCGTGCGCCTTCACCATGCCGTGGGCCACGTCGACGCGGAAGCCGTCGACACCGCGGTCGAGCCAGAAGCGCAGGATGTCTTCGAACTGTGCCCGCACCCACGGGTTCTCCCAGTCGAGGTCGGGCTGGCTGCGGTCGAACAGGTGCAGGTACCACTGGCCCGGCGTGCCGTCGGGGTTCGTCGTGCGCTCCCATGCGGGGCCGCCGAACACCGACTGCCAGTTGTTCGGCGGGAGGTCGCCATTCGGGCCGGTGCCGTCGCGGAAGAGGTAGCGGGCGCGCTCGGGGCTGCCCGGCGCGGCGGCGAGCGCCTCTCGGAACCAGCGGTGATCCCATGAGGTGTGGTTGGGCACGAGGTCGACGATGACCTTGATGCCCAGGCCGTGCGCGGCGGCGAGCAGGTCGTCGAAGTCGCCCAGGGTGCCGAACAGCGGATCGACGTCGCAGTAGTCGGCGACGTCGTACCCGGCGTCGTGCTGCGGCGAGGTCATGAACGGCGAGAGCCAGATGGCGTCGATGCCCAGCTCGCCCAGCGCGGGCAGGCGGCGCGTGATGCCGGGCAGGTCGCCGATGCCGTCGCCGTCGCTGTCGCTGAACGACCGCGGATAGATCTGGTAGATCACCGCGGATCGCCACCACTCGCCGCCGGTGCCGACGAGCGTCGCGGCGGGCTCGGTCGAGACGGCGGGGTCGCCCGTCGTGCTCTCGAGGACAGCGTCGGATGCGGGCGCTCCGGACTCCGGGGTGTTCGCGATGGTCATGCAGTCGACCCTACTGGCTGGGCCCGGACGAGCCCGGCGTGAGGAGCTTGCTGGGGATGATGACGGCCGATGTCGGTGCTGTGCAGGACCCGGCGAGGCGCCGCTCGGGAGCGTGCGACGAGCGCTCGCGGTAGGTGCTATTCTCTACTGGTGCCTGCGGGCGGGTCGGCCGATCCGACGCGTGCAGTGCGCCCCCTTAGCTCATTGGTAGAGCACTTCCTTGGTAAGGAAGAGGTAGTGGGTCCGATTCCCACAGGGGGCTCCGGTCTCCGGTTCGCCGGCGACGACCGTGGCGGGATAGCTCAGTTGGTTAGAGCACACGGCTCATAATCGTGGGGTCGCGGGTTCAAGTCCCGCTCCCGCTACGAAACCCCCGAGATCTCGCCATCTCGGGGGTTTTTCCTTGCCCACGCGCCTTCGTCCGCGCGTCCTTGCCCAGGCGCCTCCGGTCTGCCGGCTTGCGATCCGCGATGGGCCGGGCGTGAGTCGGGCCGCGGTCCGCACGGGGGAATGCACGACCGCGGCCCTGGCACAGCGGCCTGGGGGGAGGCGCGGTCTGTGTTGCTCACCAGCGTATCGATCGGGCGGGATCCGTCAACGGGGGTTGACTGAAGAATCTGATCGAGTGCGTACGATGGGCGGGTGCCCGTCGTCCCCGTCTCGTCCCTGGACGATCCCCGGCTCGCGGACTACGCCCACGCCACCGACGTCGCGCTGAAGAAGGCCCAGGGCACCGAGCACGGGCTGTACCTCGCCGAGTCGCTCCTCGTCATGCAGCGGGCACTCGCCGCGGGTCACGTCCCGCGCAGCGTGCTCGCCCTCGGCACCAGCGAGACCGAGGCGGTCGACGCGCTCCGCGCATCCGGTCACCCCGATGTGCCCGTGTTCGTCGGGCCCGCCGAGCTGCTCGCCGAGCTGACCGGGTACATCCTCCACCGCGGCCTCATCGCCTCGATGAACCGCCCCGCCCTGCCGAGCGTCGACGAGCTCCTCGACCTGACGGACGCCCGGCGGATCGTCGTGGTCGAGAACGTCGTCGATCCCACCAACGTGGGCGCGATCTTCCGATCCGCGGGGTCGATCGGAGCGGATGCAGTGCTCGTCACGCCCCGCTGCAGCGACCCCTTCTACCGCCGCGCCATCCGCGTGAGCATGGGCACCGTGCTTCAGGTGCCCTGGACCCGGACGGGCGCCTGGCCCGAGCTCGCCGACATCCTGCACGCCCGCGGTGTCGAGGTGGCGGCGCTCGCCCTCACCCCGGATGCGGTGAGCCTCCGGGAGTACACCCCTCCCGCCCGGGTCGCGCTGGTGCTCGGCACGGAGGGGGAGGGGCTCACGCCCGAGGCGCTCGCGGCGTCGGATGTGCGGGTGCAGATCCCGATGCTCCACGGGATCGACTCGCTCAACGTGGCCGCGGCCTCCGCCGTCGCGATGTGGGCCGTCAGCGGCTGAGGCGCCTCCATGGCGACCCCGCCCCCGCGGCGTTCGCCCGCAGCCCCTCGCCGACGCGCGGGAGGCGGACTACGGTGACGGCATGCCCTCCACGAAGCCGGCCGAGATCCTCGAGGTCGAGGGCCACGAGGTGCGCATCTCGAGCCCCACGAAGATGGTGTTCCCCGATGCGGGTCTGACGAAGCTCGACCTCGTCCGCTACTACCTCGCCGTGGCCGACGGCGCCCTGCGAGGGGCGGGCAGCCGCCCGATGGTGCTCAAGCGCTACCCGAAGGGCATCGACGTCGAGCCCTTCTTCCAGAAGCGCGTGCCCGAGAACCACCCGGACTACGTCGAGACCGCCACCCTCCACTACGCGCGTGGCACGTCGGCGGAGGAGGCGGTCATCCGCGACGCCGCAGGCCTCGCCTGGGTCGTGAACCTCGGCTGCCTCGACCTCAATCCCCACCCCGTGCGCGCGGAGGACCTCGACCATCCCGACGAGCTCCGTGTCGACCTCGACCCGATGCCGGGCGTCGAGTGGTCGCAGATCGTCGACGTCGCCCTCGTGGTGCGCGACGTCCTCGACGACATGGGCCTCGTCGGCTGGCCCAAGACGAGCGGATCGCGCGGGCTCCACATCCTCGTCCGGGTCGCACCCGACCGCGACTTCGCGGCGGTTCGCCTTGCCGCCGAGACCCTGGCGCGGGAGGTCGAGAACCGCGCACCGGGGCTCGCCACCGCCCGCTGGTGGAAGGAGGAGCGCGGGGAGAGCGTCTTCGTCGACTTCAACCAGAACGCCAAGGACCGCACAGTCGCGTCGGCGTACTCCGTCCGTGCGCTGCCCGACGCCCGCGTCTCGACCCCGCTGTCGTGGGACGAGGTGCGCGAGAGCCGCCCCGAGCTCTTCACCGTGCGCACGGTGGCCGAACGGTACGCCGACATCGGCGACCCGCACGCCGGCATCGACGGGGCGGTGGGGTCGCTCGATGCTCTGCTGGCGCTCGCGGACGAGCTCGGTCCCGCCGAGAATCCCCCGCGCGGCACCTCGCGCGACGGGCGCCGCACCTCGACGATGCCGCTCATCGAGGTGGCGCGCACCAAGACCAAGCCGGAGGCCCTGGCCGCGCTAGACGAGTGGCGCTCACGCCATCCGGACGTGAACGGCGCCCTCCACCCGGCCGACGTCCTCCTCGACGGGATGCGCGGCTCGTCGTCGCTCTGGTACCGCGTGCGCGTGAACCTCCAGCACGTCCCGGAGGAGCTGCGCCCGCCGCAGGAGCCCCTGCTCGCCGACTACGACCCCTGGGCCGGCCGCACCCCGTCCTGACTCGGCCGCCCGTCGGCCCCGCGCCGCCCATTCCCGCGGAACGCGATCCGCGAGCTGCGGAGCGAGCCCCTCACAGAGAGTCGAGGTAGCGCAGCAGGATGCCCTCGCGGAGGGCCCACGGGCTCACCTCGAGCTCCTCGACGTCGTACAGCTTCATCACCGAGTGCAGCACGATGGCGCCGCCCACGATCTGGAACGTCCGGTCGGGTGTGATCCCCGGCAGCAGCTGACGCGCCCCGGCGTCGAGCTGACCGAGCCGCGGGATCCAGTCCTTCAGCTCGGAGCGCTTCAGCGTCATCCGGTCTTCACCCGCCGCGCCGACCGAGGTCGATCCGGCGAGCCGCGCCAGCGAGCGGATGGTCTTCGACGACCCCACCACGTGATCGTAGGGTCCGATGCCCTCGAACAGCGGGAGCGCATCCGCCCGCATCACCTGCCGCGAGTGGGCCCGCAGGTCGAGCATCTGCTCGGGCGTGGGCGGATCCGCCGGGAAGAACTGCACGGTCGTGCGCCCGGCGCCGAGCGGCAGCGACACCGCGACCTCCGGGATCTCGTCGCGCCCGGCGGCGATCTCGAGCGACCCGCCGCCGATGTCGAACAGCAGGATGTGGCCGCTCGACCAGCCGAACCAACGGCGGATGGCCAGGAACGTCAGCCGCCCCTCGTCGTCGCCCGAGAGCACGCGCAGCGCGACGCCGGTCTCCTGCTGGATGCGGGCCAGCACCGCCTCCCCGTTCGTCGCCTCGCGCATGGCGGACGTCGCCATGGGCAGCAGCTCCTCGATGCCCTCGCGCTCCGCGACCGCGACGGCGTCGGCGATCGCCGACACGATCGCGGCGACGCCCTCCTCGCTGATCGCCCCGTCGGGCTGCAGGTAACGCATGAGCCGCAGCACCGACTTGTGATCGGCGGCGGGCACGGGCCGCGCCCCCGGGTGGGCGTCGACCACGACGAGGTGGACGGTGTTGGATCCGACGTCGAGGACTCCGAGGCGCACGCTCCGACCGTACCGCAGCGCGCATCCGTAGACTGGACGCGTGCCAGTGAACCCCGATCTGGTCGGTCGCGCCTTCGAGCCGGTCGGCCCCTACCTCGTCGGTCGCGAGAAGGTGCGGGAGTTCGCTCGCGCCGTATTCGCGTCGAACCCCGTGCACGACGACGTCGCGGCCGCGCAGGATGCGGGCTACCGCGACCTGGTCGCGCCGCTCACCTTCGCGGTGGTGCTGCAGCAGCTGACGCTCGACCAGCTGCTGGCGAGCGACGACACCGGCATCGACTTCGAGCGCGTGGTGCACGGCGAGCAGCGGTTCACCTCGACCCGGCCCATCGTGGCCGGCGACGAGCTGACCGCGACGCTGGCCGTGACGAGCGTCAAGACGCTTGGCGGCAACGCGATGGTGACCAGCGAGTCCGAGATCCGCGACGCCGACGGCGAGCACGTCGTCACCGCGATCTCGACGCTCGTGGTGCGAGGGGAGTGACCGTGGCCGACGAGATCATCGTGCATCCGTACGGCGTGGGCGACGTCGTCGCCCAGGCGACGTACGAGCTCACCCGCGACTCGCTCGTCCGCTACGCGGGCGCCTCGGGCGACTTCAACGACATCCACTACCGCGACGACGTCGCCGAGCGTGTGGGGCTGCCGGGCGTGATCGCGCAGGGCATGCTCACGATGGGTGTCAGCATCCAGCCCGTCGTCGACTGGCTGGGCGACCCCGCGAAGGTCAGCGACTACCAGGTGCGGTTCACGCGGCCCGTGGTCGTGCCGGCCGAGGGCTCCGCGACCGTGGAGGTCGTCGCGACGATCAAGGAGATCGACGAGGCCGCGGGCACCGCTCGCGTCGACCTCACGACGACGTTCGACTCCGCCACCGTGCTGGGCAAGGCGCAGGTGCGCGTCGTGCTCCCGTCCGGGCCGTCGTCGTCCTGATGCGGTCGACCGCCGATGCGCCTCTTGCCCCCCTGACCACGATGCGGGTCGGCGGGCCGGCTCCGCTCCTCCTCGAACCCGAGACGGAGCAGGAGCTGCTCGACACCGCGAGCGAGGTCTGGGACTCCGGGCTCGACTGGTTCGTGCTCGGCGGCGGCTCGAACGTCGTCGTGGGTGACGACGGGTTCGACGGCACGGTCATCCGGGTCGCCACGACCGGCATCGCGCCGGTCATGTCGAAGGTCGGCACCGCACGCCTGCGGGTGCAGGCGGGTCACTCGTGGGACGACCTCGTCCGGCACACGGTCGAGCAGGGTCTGGCGGGCATGGAGGCGCTCTCGGGCATCCCCGGGTCGGTCGGGGCCTCGCCCATCCAGAACATCGGCGCGTACGGGCAGGAGGTCGAGTCGTCGATCGTCTCGCTCGACTTCCTCGACGCCGGCACCGGCGCGGTGCGCCGCATGCAGCGCGACGAGCTCGAGCTCTCGTACCGGTCGAGCGTCTTCAAGCGCGGTCTCGAGGGTGTGGTGCTGTCGGTGACCTTCGAGCTGTCGGATGCGGGCGACGGCCTCTCCTCACCGGTGCAGTACGCGCAGCTGGCGTCGGCGCTCGGCGTGCGGGTCGGCGAGCGGGCGCCGCTCTCCGAGGTGCGTGCGGCTGTGCTCGCGCTGCGCGCGTCGAAGGGGATGGTGCTCGATCCCGCCGATCCCGACGCCGTGAGTGCCGGCTCGTTCTTCACCAACCCGATCGTGTCGGAGCGCTTCGCTCGCACGCTCCCCGGCGATGCGCCGCGGTGGCAGGTCGAGCCGGAGGAACCGGCGGTGGTCGTGCCCCTCGGCGAGCTCGTCGACGGGATGGAGATCCCGTCGATCGACGACCGTTCCGCCTCACCCCTGCCCACCGAGT
Source organism: Cnuibacter sp. UC19_7 (assembly GCF_042699995.1). Lineage (GTDB taxonomy): Bacteria > Actinomycetota > Actinomycetes > Actinomycetales > Microbacteriaceae > Cnuibacter. Next base: position 1,484,167 of record NZ_CP170560.1, on the reverse strand, counting down.
ACCACGTCAAGCTCAGCGCGGCATGGCTCATCGAGCATGCGGGGATCCGGCGCGGCTTCTCGCTCCCGGGGTCGCGCGCCGCGGTCTCGTCGAAGCACACGCTCGCGCTGGTGAATCGCGGCGGAGCGAGCGGTGACGAGATCGGGCAGCTGGCCCGGTACGTGCAGGGCCGCGTGCTCGCCGAGTTCGGTGTGCTGCTGCAGCCGGAGCCGCTGTTCGTGGGGCACTCGCTCTAGGTCCTCACTCCTCCTCGCTTCTCCCATCAGGACCGAAACGGACCTGATGGCACGACAGGATGTCGGATGTCGGTGGAAACCGACAGAATGTCGGCGATGAGAGGAGTGCCATGACATCCGCATCCACGGGGATGATCAGTGCCAGAGGCCTCGCCCGCACCTTTGCGGGTCGAGGGAAGGACAAGACGCCCGTGCAGGCCGTCGTGGGGGTCGACCTCGACGTCGCCGACGGCGAGATCGTCGGCTTCCTGGGCCCCAACGGCGCGGGCAAGACCACCACGCTGCGCATGCTCACCACGCTGTTGAAGCCCACCGCGGGCACGGCGACCGTCGCGGGCTACGACGTCGCGACGCAGTCGCACGAGGTGCGGCGCAGCATCGGCTACGTCTCGCAGAGCGGTTCCACCTCGCCCGAGGCGAGGGCGGGCGAGGAGGTCATCGACCACGGCATGCTCTACGGCATCAGCCAGCGGCAGGCCGAGGCACGGGGCCGCGAGCTGTTCGACCAGCTCGACCTCGAGGGGCTCTGGGATCGCCAGCCGCGCGCCATGTCGGGCGGCCAGCGCCGCCGCCTCGACATCGCGATGGGACTCGTGCACGACCCCCGCCTGGTGTTCCTCGACGAGCCCACGACCGGGCTCGACCCGCAGGCGCGGGCCAACCTCTGGACCCACATCTCCGCCCTCCGCACCGAGCGCGGCTCCACGGTGTTCCTCACCACGCACTACCTCGACGAGGCAGACGCGCTCTGCGACCGCATCCTCGTCATCGACCACGGTGCGATCGTGGCGAGCGACACCCCGGATGCGCTGAAGCGCCAGGTCTCGGGCGACCTCGTCGTGCTGGCGCCCTCCGACGCCGAGCGCGCAGCGGAGGTCGCCGGACTGGTCGATGCCGTGGCCGACGGCGTGGTGCAGGTGACGCGATCCCAGGGCGGCACGCAGGTCAGCGGCCGCGTGCGCAACGCCGGTCACGAGGTGCCCGGCCTGCTGCGCGCCCTCGATGCCGCCGGTATCGCGCTGGAGTCGATCGAGGTCGAACGGCCCACCCTCGACGACGTCTTCCTCTCGCTCACCGGCCGCTCGCTCCGAGAGGAGAACTCGTGATCATGTTCTGGAGAGACACGTACATCGTCTTCCGCCGTCAGCTGCGCATGGCGGTGCGCAACCCCGCCTGGGTGATCATCGGGCTGATGCAGCCCATCCTCTACCTGGTGCTGTTCGGCCCGCTGCTCGAGCCCATCGCGGGTACGCTCGGCACGCAGAACGCCTACACGCTCTTCGTGCCCGGTCTGCTGGTGCAACTCAGCATCTTCGGGTCGCTGTTCGCCGGCTTCAGCCTGATCTCCGAGTGGCGGGCCGGGGTGATCGAGGCCGAGCGTGTCACGCCGGCCTCGCGCACCGCGTTGCTGCTCGGGCGCATCCTGCGCGATGTGCTGCAACTGCTGGTGCAGTCGGTCGTGCTCGTCGCGCTCGCCTTCGCCTTCGGGCTCACGGGGTCGGTGCCGGGCATGATCGTCGGGCTCATCCTCGCGGTACTGCTCGGCGCCGCCTGTGCGGCGGCCTCGAACGCGCTGGCGCTCACCACGAAGAGCGAGGACGTGATGGCCCCGCTGCTCAACAGCATCGCGCTGCCCGTACTGCTGCTGTCGGGCATCCTGCTGCCGATGACCATCGGGCCGCAGTGGCTGCAGACGGTGAGCGACTTCATCCCCACGAAGTACATCGTCGACGCCGTGCGCGAGCTGTTCGTGGGCGACTTCCTCACCCTGACCACGCTCTGGGGTGTGGTGTGGACGGTGGTGCTCGTCGCCCTCGGGCTCTGGGTGGGCACCCGGACGTTCCGCAAGGAGAACGCCTAGCGCGGCGTGCGCGGCGTCACGTCTCGGCGTCGTGTTGCCGGTCTCGTCGTCAGCCGTCCTTGCGGATCCACCGGAAGGTGAGGCGGCTGACGACGAGACCTGCCACGAGCCAGATGCCGAGCGCGATGGCCACGCCGGCGAGGTTCCACGAGCCGCCGGCCTCGGCCGACTCGAAGGTCTCGGGCAGGAAGACGGCGCGCATGCCCTGGGCGATCCACTTGAGGGGGAAGACGCTCGCCACGGTCTGCAGCCAGCCGGGCAGGTTGTTGAAGGCCAGGTAGACGCCCGAGATGAACTGCAGCACGAGCAGCGGCGGGATCACCACCGCGGTGGCGCTCTTGCCGGAGCGGGGGAGTCGCGAGATGGCGATGCCGAGGATCGCCGAGGTGACGATGCCCAGGAGGTAGATCCAGGCGAAGGTGAGCCAGGCCTCGGCCGTGGTGGGCAGATCCACGCCGAAGGCGAAGCGGGCGAGCAGCAGCAGGATGACGATCTGCGCCGCCGACGTGACGAGCACCTGCCCCATCTTCCCGATGAAGTACGAGAGCACGGGAAGGGGCGTGCCCCCGAGCCGCTTCAGCGTCCCGTCGCCGCGCTCCACCGCGATGTCGACGCCGAGGTTCTGCACGCCGCTCAGCAGGATGCCCGCCGAGATCATGCCGGGCAGGTAGTAGGCCGCCTGGCTGATGCCGCCCGAGCCGTCCGGACCGGCGCCCACGTTCCCCATGCCCTGGAACGCGACCGAGAAGATCCCGAGCAGCACGACCGGGAAGAGGAACGTGAAGAAGATGGTGTCGCCCTGGCGGAAGTACACCCGGGTCTCGTAGGCGATGCGAGAGGCGCCGAGGCGGAGCGCATAGCCGAGGCCGAACGACGCTCGGCGCGCCGGGGCGCCGGGCCCTCCTGCTCCCGTTCTGCCCGCTCCTGTTCCGCTAGTCGCGCTGTTCGTGCGCACGGTGCTCACGAGCGGGTCTCCTCTCGGGCGTGGTGTCTGTGGGCGCCCGGGCGTCCGGATCCGGCGTCCTCGGTCGCTCGTCCCTCGGCGGCCTCTTCTGCCTCGTCTGCCTCGGCCTTCTCGACGAGGTCGAGGTAGATGTCCTCGAGTGACGGGCGGATCACCTCGAGGTCCTGAGGTTCGCCGCTCGCGGCGAGCCTCGCCACGAGGGTCCCGGGCTCCGTCGTGCGCTCCTCGTGTGCTCCGGAGGCGTCGCGCCACCGCACGATCGGCACCCGCCCATCCGGCGGGCCGAGCTTGTCGACCGGGCCCATGTCGATCACGCGTCCCCGGGCGATGACCGCGGCGCGGTCGCTCAGCTGTGCCGCCTCGTCGAGGTAGTGCGTGGTGAGGAGGATCGTGGTGCCCTCCTTCGACAGCGAGCGGATGAGCTCCCAGAATTGGCGCCGGGCCTCCGGGTCGAACCCTGTGGTGGGCTCGTCGAGGAACAGCAGCTCGGGCCGCCCGATCACGCCGAGCGCGACGTCGACCCGGCGACGCTGGCCACCCGAGAGGGCCCGGACGCGGGTGCTCGCCTTCTCGGTGAGTCCCACGGCGGCGATCACCTCGTCGACGTCGCGGGGGTTCGGGTAGAAGCCGGCGAAGTGGCGCAGCTGCTCGCGCACGGTGACGTTGCCGCTCTCGCCGGTCTGCTGCAGGACGATGCCGAGGCGGGCCTTCCACTCGAGCCGGCCGTGCCGCGGGTCCTCGCCGAGCACCGACACCTCGCCCGCGGAGCGGTCGCGGTAGCCCTCGAGGATCTCCACCGTCGTGCTCTTCCCCGCGCCGTTCGGCCCGAGGAGCGCGAAGGTCTCTCCGCGGTGGATCTCGAAGTCGACGCCATCGACGGCGGTGAACGAGCCGTAGCTCTTCACCAGGCCGCGCACGGACACTGCGATGTCAGGTTCCCCCATGCGTCCATGGTCTCAGTCGCGGGCCCGTCGCGCGACAGGGACATTTTCCCCGTCTCCACCCTGATGAGCGATCCTCGATTCTGCGATACTGAGGTGATGAAGATGTTCGGGCGGACCCTGCGCGACGCTGCTCCCCGGCTGCACGTCGCGGTCGACGAGGGGGAGGGGCCGGTCGTGGTGCTCGTGCACGGCATCGCGTCGTCGTCGGCGAGCTGGGAGGCGGCGATCCCGCTGCTCACGCCCCTGTACCGCGTGATCGCGATCGACGTGCTCGGGTTCGGCGCGTCGACGGCCCGCCCCGAGACGCTCTTCACCCTCGATGAGCACGTCGCTGCGCTCCACCGCACGCTGACCGGACTGCACCTGCCGGGCCGTTTCACGCTCGTCGGACACAGCCTGGGTGCGCTCATCTCGGCGCGCTACGCGGCCGTGCATCGGCGCGCGGTCGAGCACCTCATCCTCGCGTCGCCGCCCATCTACCCGCACGCGCGCTACATCGAGGAGCGGGTCTCGCGGATGCGGGTGGGCGGCTACCTGGCGTTCTACCGCTACCTGCGCGAAGACAAGGGCCGCGCTCTCGGTGCCCTGGGTCGCGTGCGCGACATGTTCCGCGTGCGGGGCCCGCAGATCGACGACGCCACCTGGCAGGCGTTCGCGCTCTCGATGCAGAACTGCATCGAGCAGCAGACGACGATGACCGACGTCGCCCAGGTCGCCGTCCCCGTCGAGATCGTCTACGGCTCCCGCGACCAGGTCATCGTGCCCGGGCCCGTGCTGGCGTTGGGCGTGATGCACCACGTCACCCTCCACGAGGTCCGCGGCGCCGACCACTTCGTCCGCCCGCCCTTGGCCCGCGAGATAGCCCGCCTCGTCCGCTGACCCCCCTGAGAGTGCTCGCGCTCCCGCCGAGCGCTCACTTCTGGCGCCACTCCGGCGCGGATGCGAGCACTCGATTCCGCGTCCCCGGCGTGCATCCTCGAGTGGCGACTTCTGGCCCCCATCTTGCGCGGAGGAGGGCGCGAAGGCGCTCCTCGACGCTGCCCGGCTGCAACCCCAGCGGGCGGCGTTCAGTGCTCACTTCTGTCGTCACCTCGGCCCGGATGCGGGCGGGAGTGAGCAGTCGACCCGCGGGTCGCGTGGCGGGGTCAGTGCGCGGCGCGGTGGTGCGCCGCGCGGCGGCGCGGGGCACCACCGGCAGCGCGCTCGGGCACGAAGCGGAACCAGCACCAGACGCCCGCGGTGACGGCCGTGACGGTGGCGAAGGCGAGGAGCCAGCGCGCGGTGTCGCCACCCACGGCGTTCCACGCCTCGGGCAGGGGCGCGAGCGCCACCATCGCGGCGACCGCGGTCAGCGAGGCCAGCGCCCCCCAGCCCGTGCGCGCCCCGCGCCAGAGGTCGGCGCCCGCGAAGAACCGCAGCGGGATCATCGCCACCACCGCACCCGTCAGCGCCTCCACCGTCATCGCGGCGAGCACGTCGACGCCGAACGAACCCCCTCCGCCGTTCACCCCGCCGACGAGAGCGGCGTGCGCGAACCACGCGCCCACCCCGGCCACGAGGAGGCCGACGACACCGGCCGCGGCTACTCGAGCGGATGTGCGCGACCGCCCGTCCGCGGCCGCCGTGCCGACCGCGACACCGAACACGAACCCGGGCTGGAGCAGCGCCGCCCGCGAGAGCAGCACGGTCAGCGCCGTGACCACGACCGAGTGCCCGTTCGCGGTCACCTCGAGGCGGCTGCCGCTCGCGCGAGCGATCGCCGCCATCAGGGCGAGCGCCAGCCCGTTCACCACGAGCGAGGCGAGGGCGAAGGCCCCGGCGAGGCGCAGGAAGCCGCCGTCGGCTCCGGCCTCCGGAGCCACGAAGGCTCCGAGCACGGCCGTCGCGGCCACGACGAGCGCCACGGAGATGACGGTGCCGCCGAGTCCCCGCTGCGGGAGCCGCGGCAGGCGGGGCAACCTCTGCACCCAACGGAGCGCGGCGCTGCGGCGGAGGCGCTCGGAGTTCGCCTCCAGGGTCGACTCGAGCATGCCGGCCGGCACCATCACCAGGAGGATCAGCCCCAGGGCGGCCGCCCCGGTGAACACGAGCGTCGGACCGCCCGCCTCCAGCACGGCGCCGGGGCTTCGCAGGGAGAATCCGAACGTCGTCGTGGTCCCCGCCGCGGACGAGTCTGCGCCGGCACCGAGCGCCGTCTCGCGAGTGCCCGCGGCGATGTCCCCTCCGGTCGACCCGGTGTCGTCGGCCGCAGGCGCGGCCAGAAGCGCCTGCGCGGGGGTCTCGGCAGTCGGCCAGGGTTCATCCCCGGCACCGCCGGCGAACACCGCACCATCGGCGAACACCGCGCTGCCGCTGCTGCTGTCGCCGGCAGTGTCAGCGCCGGCAGCCGCCCCGCCACCCGCATCTCCCGTCACACCCTCCATGCCGCCCGCGGGACCACCCCCGGTACCCGCCGCAGGTTCGCTCCCGGGCCCCGGTGCCTCGGGACCAGGCACCTCAGGCGTCCCCGGATCGTCAGGCGCCCCGACCACTGTGCTCGCCCCTACGAGCACCGACAGCGGCATCCCCCACGCGATCATGGCGGGATCGAGCGCCCAGCTCTGCCCTGCGCGCACCGTCCGACTCGCGGATCCGGTGCCCGCCATGAGTGCGCACCCCCACGCTCCGGACGCGTCGACGGGGGTCGAGCATCCGTCGCCGTCACTCACCTCGACGACCACGGTCGCCCCGGGCGTGCCCGATCCGCTGACCCACGGGGCAAGCGCGTCGACCGTCACCCGAGCGGCATCGTCGGCATCGCCCACCATCGTCGGCACCGAGATCACCCCGAGGGCAGTGGCACGGAAGACACCACCGCTGTCGCTCGAGAACGAGAGCGTGCCGATCAGATCGGGAAGCACGGGAAGGTCGTCGCACGCCCACGCGCCGTCGGGCGCGACGAACACATCGCAGACGTCGAGCGCACCGTCGGCCCACGCCAGGCTCACGTGGATCACCTCGCCCGGCTCACCGCTCCCGGTCAGCGCCAGCGGAACCGACCCATCCGACCCGCGCAGCAGCACGGTGCCGTCGGCCGGGCCGTCGCTCACCGGCGGCACGGCGGCGGACGCGGGCGCCGATGCACCCGCGCTGAACGCCGTCGCGACCACGCCGCAGAACAGCACCATCGCGACCGCGGCGCAGGCCATGCCTCGAAGGGGCGCCGAACTGAGTCTTCCTCGCATAGCGGAATACTACGCGAGAGAGACCCTTCGGTGAAGGATCCTCAGGAGACGGATCAGCCGAACAGCGTCTGCAGTCGAGCGATCCCGGTGGCGAGGTTCTCGTCGCTCAGCGCGTACGAGAACCGCAGGAACCCGCTCGGCCCGAACGCCTCGCCGGGCACCGCCGCGACCTCCGCCTGCTCGAGGATGAGGTCGGCCAGCTCGAGCGACGTCGTCGGCGTGACGCCGCCCCAGGTGCGGCCGAGCAGACCCGACACATCCGGATACACGTAGAACGCGCCCTGCGGGGTGGGGGTGACGACCCCATCGATCGCGTTGAGACCGGCGACGATCTCGTCACGTCGGCGCGCGTAGGTCTGGCGCATGGTCTCGACCGTGTCCTGTGAGCCGGTCAGCGCGGCGATCGCCGCCCGCTGCGACACGTTCGACACGTTCGACGACAGGTGCGACTGCAGGTTCGCGGCGCCTTTGATCGCGTCGGCGGGGCCGACCATCCAGCCCACCCGCCATCCGGTCATGGCGTAGGTCTTCGCGACGCCGTTCACCAGGATGGTGCGGTCGGCGAGCGCCGGGACGGCCTCGACGATCGACACCGCGCGGACGCCGTCGTAGACCAGGTTCTGGTAGATCTCGTCGGTGATGACCCAGAGTCCGTGCTCCTCGGCCCAGGCGCCGATCTCCGCGGTCTGCTCGGGGGAGTAGACGGCGCCGGTCGGGTTCGAGGGCGAGACGAAGAGCAGCACCTTCGTGCGCTCGGTCCGGGCGGCCTCGAGCTGCTCGACCGTGACCAGGTAGTCCTGGTCGGCGCCGGCGAACACGTCGACGGGCACACCGCCGGCGAGGCGGATGGCCTCGGGGTACGTGGTCCAGTAAGGGGTGGGCACGAGCACCTCGTCGCCCGGGTCGAGCAACGTCGCGAACGACTGGTACACCGCCTGCTTGCCGCCGTTCGTGACGATGATCTGGGCGGGGGAGACCTCGAGCCCCGAGTCGCGCAGCGTCTTGGCGGCGATGGCCTCCCGCAGCTCGGGCAGGCCGGCGGCGGGGGTGTAGCGGTGGTTGCGCGGATCGCGCACGGCCTCCGCTGCGGCCTCCACGATGTGCGGAGGGGTGGGGAAGTCGGGCTCGCCCGCCGCGAAGCTGATCACGGGGCGGCCGGCGGCCTGCAGCGACTTCGCCTTCGCGTCGACCTTGAGGGTCGCCGATTCGGCGATGGAGGCGATGCGGCGGGAGATCCTGGAGTGCTCGGTCACGCCTCCAGCCTAGCGAGCGGACCCTGTGCCTCGACGAGAGGCGCACGGCGAAGCGAGCGAGGGTGCGGGCGCGGCCCCGATCAGGATGCCGCGGGCGTCCCCGTGAGCACGGGGAACGCGTCGCCGAGCGCGGAGAGGATCGACTGGATCGCGATGGAGAGCAGCAGCAGCCCGAACACCCGGGTGACGATGCTCATCGCGGTCGGCTTCACGACCTTCGTCACCTCGGGTGAGAAGTAGAGCACCACGGCGATCCCGAGCGACACCACGAGGATCATGACGACCCCCATCAGCAGGTCGACGATGCTCGAGTACGACTCCGAGAACGTGATGATGAGGCTGATCGCCCCGGGCCCGGCGATGATCGGAATAGCGAGGGGCACGACGACGGGCGAGGACGACGCATCCGTCGTGACGATGTTCTGCTTCGCGGTGAGCATCGCCCATCCGATGCTCGCCACCAGCAGGTTGCCCGCGATGCGGAACGACGTGATGTCGATGCCGAACGCCTGCAGGATGTACTTCCCGGCGAACAGCGACACCACGAGCACCGCGAACACCGCGACGCCGACCCAGATGCCGATGCGCCGCTGCCTCTGAGCGGGCAGCTCCTTGGTGAGGTTGAGGAAGATCGGCAGGCTGCCGATCGGGTTCGTGATGGTGAGCAGCGCGACGCCGCTGGCGACGAGGGCGGGCGTGGAGATGTCGGTCACAGCTGCTGCTGCCTCGGGACGACGACCTGCTTCACGATGATGAGCACCGACGCCACCACGGGCACGGCGATGAGGGCGCCGAGCACTCCCAGGAGCGTCCCGCCCACGAGCGCGCCGATCACGACCAGGATGCCCGGCACGTCCACCGCCTTGCTCATGATCCGCGGGCTGAACACGTACGCCTCGACCTGCATGTACACGAGGAAGTAGATCCCGATCCCGATCGCCGCCGCCGGGCTCACCGTCAATGCCACCAGCGTGACGATGACCGCGCTGATCACGGTGCCGATGAGCGGGATGAGCGCGAGCAGGAACGCCATCACCGCCAAGGCGCCCGCGTAGGGGACCCCGGCGATGAGCATCGCGATGAACCCGAACACGCCGTTCGTGCCGGCCAGGATCACCTGCCCGCTCACGTACTTGCCGATCGAGCGGACGATCTGCTCGGAGATCGACTCGACCCCCTCGCGCCGCGAGGCGGGCACGAGCACGTACATGCTGCGCTTGACCTGGTCGAGCGAGCCGAGGAAGAACAGCGTGAGGATCACCACCAGCAGGCCTCCCGAGAGCCCGTTCAGGATGGCGATGCCCACCTTGAGCACCCCGCCGCTGATGGCGGCGATGTTGCTCGGGTCCGACAGGAAGCTCTCGAGGTTCGAGACGAGCGCCTTGGTGTCGACCGAGCCGCCTGTGATCCGTGTGAACCACTCCTGCTGCGTGATGGTCTGCGCGAACTGGGGGATGTTGGCCACCAGCTGGCTCGTCTGATCGACCACCGCGGGGAGGATCAGGAAGAACACCCCGACCGCGAAGGCGATGACGAGGACGAACGTGATGACGATGGCCCAGCCGCGCGGGATGCGCCTCCGCTCCAGCCAGCGGACCAGCGGATCGAGGCCCAGCGCGAGGAACAGCGACGCCAGGATGCAGATCATCACCGTCGACAGCTGCGTGAAGGCGAAGCCGAGCGCTATCGCGAGCAGTCCGCCGAGCGTGGCGACGAACCCGATCCGGAAGGGGTGACCGCGCATGGTGTGAGTCCCCCTCGCCTTCTTTGCGGTGTCCTGGGATGTGACCTACACTGTCTCACGGTGGTCGAATCCGCCAAGCTTTTCTATGCCCGTCGACAGGGCACGTCCTCTGCGAAGTGAGTGTAGCGAAGCCGTGTGATTCGCGATCCATAGGGCGGTGGCTCAAGTGGTAGAGCAGCGGTCTCCAAAACCGCAGGTTGCAGGTTCGAGTCCTGTCCGCCCTGCGCCGGCTTTGTGAAAGGTACGATCCCGTGGCACGAAAAGTGATCGACGAGCCCTCCGAGGACGTCGTCGAGAATGCGAAGAAGGACCGCGCCGCTCGGCGCAATCCGTTCGCGCGGATCGTGCTCTTCATCAAGCAGGTCTTCACCGAGCTCCGGAAGGTCGTCACGCCGACCCGGCGTGAGCTGATCAACTACTCGCTCGTCGTGCTGGTCTTCGTGGTCATCGTGATGGCCATCGTGGTCGGCCTCGACCAGCTGTTCGGATGGCTCGCAATCCTCGTCTTCGGAGACGCGAGCGGTTCATAGCGGCCCCGGGCTCACCGCCCGGTCGACGGACGCCGACACCCCAGAAGAAGGAATACATCCCGTGTCTGACCCCAAGCCCGACCAGGACGGCGCTCCCGCCGACCTCGACGCGCTGCTCGACGCGATCGACGCGCCCGCCGACCCCGAGGCCGACGCCGTCATCGACGAGGCGCTCACCATCGACGACTTCGATGAGGCCGCCGCCGTGCTCGACGTGATCGAGGATCCCGACGCAGACAAGGCGAACCAGCCCCTCGAGGCCGACGAGGCCGAGGCGGAGGTCGACCCCTACGACGCGTTCCGCAAGGAGCTCCGTGCGCTGCCGGGCAAGTGGTACGTCATCCACTCCTACGCCGGGTTCGAGAAGCGCGTGAAGTCGAACATCGAGAGCCGCAAGGTCTCGATGGGCATGGAGGACTTCATCTTCCAGGTCGAGGTCCCCATGGAGGACGTCGTCGAGATCAAGAACGGTCAGCGCAAGCTGGTCACCCGCGTGCGCATCCCGGGCTACGTGCTCGTGCGCATGTTCCTCAACGAGGACAGCTGGTCCGTCGTCCGCCACACGCCCGGCGTCACGGGCTTCGTGGGCAACGCCCATAACCCGACGCCGCTGCGGTTCGACGAGGCGTTCAACATGCTGAAGAGCCTGGTCGAGGTTCCCGACGCTCCCGTCGCCGCCAAGGGCGGAGCCGCGAAGGGCGGCAAGGCCGTGTCGCGGTCGCTGCCCGCCGAGGTCGACTTCGAGATCGGCGAGACCATCACCATCAAGGAGGGCTCGTTCGCGGGTCTGCCCGGTTCGATCAGCGAGATCAAGCCCGAGAGCGGCAAGCTCACCGTGCTCGTCTCCCTCTTCGAGCGCGAGACCCCCGTCGAGCTGAGCTTCGACCAGGTCACGAAGCTCTGAGCTCATTGCCGCGCCGCCGCCTCTGCGGCGCGGGTCGTCCGTGAGAAGGCACGACGCGGTCGCACCTTCTCTCGGCCACGGCTTGGCAAGGTACGTCACCGGCTCAGCCGGACCACCTCATTTCGGATGCGGGCCCCCACTTTCGGGTGCGGGGTCCGTTTCCATTTGGTAAGCTGTTGCGGTTGCCTTTCGGGCAACGTGTCCCACACACCGATTCAGGGATCAGCCCTGCGTCGGGAGCGCCGTCCATCCGGGCGGCTCGAAGAGAGAAGAGAACATGGCACCGAAGAAGAAGGTCACAGGTCTGATCAAGCTTCAGATCCAGGCCGGCGCCGCCAACCCCGCCCCGCCCATCGGCCCGGCGCTGGGTCAGCACGGCGTCAACATCATGGAGTTCTGCAAGGCGTACAACGCCGCGACCGAGTCGCAGCGCGGCAACGTCATCCCGGTCGAGATCACCGTCTACGAGGACCGTTCGTTCACGTTCATCCTCAAGACCCCGCCGGCCGCCGAGCTCATCAAGAAGGCTGCGGGCGTGCAGAAGGGGTCGTCGACCCCGCACACCGTGAAGGTCGCGAAGCTCACCCGTGAGCAGGTGCGCGCCATCGCCGAGCAGAAGCAGGTCGACCTCAACGCGAACGACATCGAGGCCGCAGAGAAGATCATCGCCGGAACTGCCCGCTCCATGGGCATCACGGTCGAGGCATAAGGAGGAGGCTGACATGGCACAGAAGTCGAAGGCCTACCGCGCCGCGGCCGAGAAGATCGAAGCCGGCAAGTACTACACGCCCACCGAGGCCGTCGAGCTCGCTCGCGAGACCGGCTCCAAGAAGTTCGACAGCACCGTCGAGGTCGCGCTGAAGCTCGGCGTCGACCCCCGCAAGGCTGACCAGATGGTGCGCGGCACCGTCATCCTGCCCCACGGCACCGGCAAGACCGCGCGCGTCATCGTGTTCGCGACCGGCCCGGCCGCTGAGGCCGCGATCGCCGCGGGCGCCGACGAGGTCGGTGGCGACGAGCTCATCGAGAAGGTCGCCGGCGGGTACACCTCGTTCGACGCCGCCGTCTCGACCCCCGAGCTCATGGGCAAGGTCGGCCGTCTCGGAAAGGTGCTGGGCCCCCGTGGTCTCATGCCCAACCCGAAGACCGGCACCGTCACCCCGAACGTCGCGAAGGCGGTCGAGGACATCAAGGGCGGCAAGATCGAGTTCCGCGTCGACAAGCACGCCAACGTCCACTTCGTGGTCGGCAAGGCGGGCTTCTCGCAGGAGCAGCTCGACGAGAACATGAAGGCCGCGCTGGAGGAGATCCTCCGTCAGAAGCCGAGCGCCGCGAAGGGCCGCTACATCCAGAAGGGCGCGGTCTCGACCACGTTCGGCCCGGGCATCCCGCTCGACGTCAACGCGATCTGACCCACGCGCTCTCGCGCCGAAAGGGCTCGACTCCTCCGGGAGCCGGGCCCTTTCCCGTTCCTGCACACGAGGCGCGTTGACGGTTCCTTTCCACGGATGCACTCAGCACGGCCCCGCGGACGCCTCCTGACGTCGACCATGGGCTCATGACCCGGTACCTCGCACTCCCGCGGCGGCTGGCGGGCCGGCCGTTCCGCGCCTCGACCTCGGGGCTGTCGCGCAGCCGGCTCCGCGCCTCCGACCTCGCGGCACCGCACCGCGACGTCCGAGTCTCGGCCGCGCTCGCCGACGACCTGCTGATGCGCTGCGTCGCGCTGTCGACGGTGCTCCCCGAGGGGGCGTACTTCAGCCACCGCACGGCGGCCCTCCTGTGGGGTCTGCCGATCGCTGACTCCGACGTCGATGATCTCCACGTGACGGTGCCCACACCTGTGCGCGCTCCGCGCATCCGCGGAGTGACCGGCCACCAGTCGCGCTCGATCGAGAGGATGCGGATGCCGCCGGGCGTCTGGGTCACGACGCCGGGGCGGACCATCTGCGATGTCGCGCCTGGTCTCGACCGGGTGCAGCTTGTGACCGTCATCGACCACCTGCTGCGCACGCGCACCGTCGCCGACCTGACGAGCGCGATCGCGGCTCACCCGCATCCGCAGGCGGCTCGGCTGCGCAGTGCGCTGGCAGAAGCGCGACCGGGCGTCGACTCGCCCCGCGAGACGGCGCTGCGGCTGGCGATCGTCGACGCCGGATTCCCCGAGCCGGTCGTCAACGGATACATCCAGTCGGGGGAGGGCTTCATCGTCGCCAAGGCCGACCTCTCCTATCCCGGGTACCGGGTGGCGCTCGAGTACGAGGGCGACCACCACCGCACCGACCGCCGTCAGTGGTTCCGCGACATCGCCCGCTACCGCGAGCTCGAGTCCCTCGGCTGGGTCGCCCTCCGCGTCACCGCGGCCGACCTCATCCCGAGCCCGCGCGTCATCCTCGAGCAGCTGGCCCTCCACCTGCGCCGCCGCGGCTGCCCGCTTCCCCGCCTCCGCCTCCCGCCCGCCTGACGCGCTCCGAAGCGCGTGGATCTGGCACTCGTGGTGGCCCGGGCGCGAGGGAGGTCGCGAGGAGTGTCACCTCCGCGCATCCGTGGGCGTGCTGGGCGGGGAGGGCCGGCTCGGGTGGTCTGCGCCTTCCTGGCCGGCGTCGGGTCGGATGCGCGTGGATGTGGCACTTGCGGTGACCGCGGCGTGCGAGACGTCGCGACGAGTGTCAGATCCGCATCCGTATCGCCGTCGGGTTGGGGCGGCTCCTGGCGGGCGCGGACGGGAGTGCAGCTGACCGACCACGGATGCCTCTGGATGTGACACTCGTGGTGGGCTCGGCGTGCGGGAGGTCACCGCTCATGCCAGATCCGCGCATCCGTGGGGCTCTCCGGCCGGAGCGGGCCGGGCTCGGGTGGTCTGCGCCTCCTGGCCGGGCGGCTGGGGGCGGATGCGCGTGAAAGTGACACTCGTGGTGGGCTCGGCGTGCGGGAGCTCGCGATGAGTGTCAGATTCGCGCGTCCCGGGCCCGCCCGAGCGGGCCGGCTTCTCATGGGCGCGGGCGAGAGGCCAGCGGAGCAGCCTCGGATGCCCGTGGATGTGACACTTGTGGTGACCCCAACCGCTCGGAAGTCACCACTACTGTCAGATCCGCGCCCACCGCGAGCCCGAGCGCGAGGCGAGCACGGGTGGGGGTCAGCACTCGACGACGTGGACGCCGACGGTGAGGGCGAGGCCGCCGCGGGCGGTCTCCTTGTACTTCGAGTGCATGTCGGCGCCGGTGAGGCGCATCGTCTCGATCACCTGGTCGAGCGAGACGTGGTGAGCGCCGTCGCCGCGCAGGGCCATGCGGGCGGCGTTGACCGCCTTGCCCGCCGAGATGGCGTTGCGCTCGATGCACGGGATCTGCACGAGCCCGCCGATGGGGTCGCACGTGAGGCCGAGGCTGTGCTCCATCGCGATCTCGGCGGCGTTCTCGACCTGCTCGGGCGTGCCGCCGAGCACGGCGGCGAGCCCCGCGGCCGCCATCGACGCGGCCGAGCCCACCTCGCCCTGGCAGCCCACCTCGGCCCCCGAGATCGAGGCGCACTCCTTGATGATCGACCCGATCGCCGCGGCGGTGAGCAGGAAGCGGACGGCGGCATCGTCTGGTGAGGCGAGTCCCTCGGGCGTGTAGTGCAGTGCGTAGTCGAGCACGGCGGGGATGATACCCGCGGCGCCGTTCGTGGGCGCGGTGACGACGCGGCCACCGGAGGCGTTCTCCTCGTTGACGGCGAGAGCGACGAGATCGACCCAGTCGAGGGCGAAGACCGGATCCCGGTCCGGATCCTCGGCCCGCAGCCGGTCGAACCACTCGGCGGCCCGCCGTCGCACCCGGAGCCCGCCCGGCAGCACACCGGACCGCGTCATGCCGCGCTCGGCCGAGCCGCGCATCGCGTCGCGGATGCCCAGCAGCCGCGCCCGCACCTCCTCCGCCGTCCGCCCACCGGCGACCTCGATGCCCATCATGACGCCGGCGATCCCGTCCAGCTCACCGGACGCGTGCTCGAGCAGTTCGACCGCCGACCGGAATCCCGCCCCACCAGCAGCGGTGCCCGCGAGGAGCGCAGTCCCCTCCTCGATCACGAAGCCACCTCCCACCGAGTAGTACGTGCGGGTGACGAGCAGCCGTCCGTCGGCATCGAGCGCCTCGAGCGTGAGCGCGTTCGGATGCGCGGGCAGCATCCGGTGCGTGAGCACGATGTCGTCCTCGGCGAGGTCGAGCGTCGGTCCCGCGGGCAGCTCGATCCGCCCGGATGCCCGCCAGCGGGCGACCCGCTCGTCCTTCTCATCGGGGTCGATCGTCTCGACGTCGTGCCCCTCGAGCCCGAGCGCCACCGCGGGGAGCGTGCCGTGGCCGCGCCCGGTGGCGGCGAGCGAGCCGAACAGTTCGACACGGATCCGCGCCGCGTGCGGCAGCAGCGCCTCCTCTGCGAGGAGGGCGGTGAAGCGAGCAGCGGCCCGCCAGGGCCCCACGGTGTGCGAGCTCGACGGTCCGATGCCGACCGAGAAGAGGTCGAAGGCGCTGATGGTCACGGAGGCTCCTTGATCGGGCCCGGGCCGGCCGGGCGTCGTCGCCTCCCCGCTCTGTCCTGTGACCTGAGAGTCCCGGAGCCCGGGGGGCTCCTTCCACCTTCGGTAAGCGCCGTGTGAACGTCGCTGTTCTCCAGAGTCGCCTCGCCGCCGCGGTGTGGGGCCTGAGAGATTCCCGGGGAGGGTTTGCTCCTACGGCACCTTCTCGCGAGAAGGATCTCCCGCGGCAGGTCGTCAGCGCCCTCAGCATACTCTTCACCTGCCGAGAGGAAGAGGTCTTCCGAGCGCCGCTAGGGTAGAGGCGTGGTCTCGGTCAGGCGTGCGGTGGCGAACGATTCGACGGCTCTGGCGGCGGTGGCGGCGGCCACCTTCCCGTTGGCCTGTCCGCCCGAATCCGACCCGGCCGACATCGCCGACTTCATCGCGGCGAACCTCACGGAGGAGCGCTTCGCCGAGTACCTCGCCGACTCGAGCCGCGTCATCATGATCGCGGAGGGCGAGCGAGCTCGCTCCGAGCTCGCGGGCTACACGATGCTCGTCGAGGGCGAGCCGTCGGATGCGGATGTCTCGTCGGCGCTCCGCCTGCGCCCCACGATCGAGCTGAGCAAGGTGTACCTGCGTGAGCAGTACCACGGTGCCGGGGTGGCGCGGGCCCTCGTCGATGCGACCATCGCCGCGGCCACCGACACGGCGGCGAAGGGCGTGTGGCTCGGCGTCAACGACCGGAACGCGCGTGCGGTGCGCTTCTACGAGAAGTCGGGCTTCGAGCGCGTGGGGCGGAAGACCTTCAGGCTCGGCGCGACGCTCGAGAGCGACTTCGTGATGGAGCGCCCCCTCTAGTCCGGCCCCCGGAGTCTGGTCCGTGCGTCCGAGCGCGGCCCCGCTACAGGGGCAGGCCGCCGATCTGCAGCACGACCTTCCCGCGGGTGTGGCCCGACTCGATGGCGCGGTGCGCCTCCGCCGCCCGGTCGAGCGGGAACACCTCGTCGACGTGCACCCGCACGTCGCCCGAGTCGAGCAGCCGGGCGATCACGGCGAGCGTCGACGCATCCGGGATGAACTTGTATGTCGACGATCGCACCCCGGCCGCCGCCGCGTCCGCGGCGAGCGTGTCCCAGCTGCCGGTGGGCGCGTTGACGAGCAGCCCTCCCGGACGGAGGACGGACAGCGATCGCGTGCCGGTCTCGTCGTGCACGTTCCCGATGAGGTCGATCACCACGTCGAGGCCCGACAGCATCTCGTCGAACCGCGTGCTGGTGTGGTCGATCACCTCGGCGGCGCCGAGTCCGCGGAGGAAGGAGAGATTGCGCGGCGAGCCGGTCGCGATGACGTGGGCGCCGAAGTACGCGGCGAACTGCACCGCGAAGTGCCCGACGCCTCCCGCACCCGCGTGCACGAGCATCCGCTGGCCCTCGTGCGCCTTGGCGACGTCGACCACCATGCCCCACGCGGTGAGCGCGGCGAGGGGAACCCCCGCCGCCTCGACGAGGGTCAGCGCCCGCGGCGCCTTCGTCACCTGCAGCGACGGCACCGACACGTACTCCGCGTAGGACCCCTGGCCGCGCGGCACCGACATCACGCCGAACACCTCGTCGCCGACGTTGAGCGGATGCGCGGCGTACGGCGTCTCGACCACCACCCCCGCGAAGTCGTAGCCGAGCACGTACGGATACCCCTCGATCGCGGCGGAGACCCCGCGGCCGGATCGCGTCTTCGCGTCGATCGGGTTCACCCCGGCGGCGGCGACGTGCACCAGCACCTCGGAGTTGATCCGCAGCGGGACGGGGACCTCGGCCACCTCGAGCACCTCCGCGTCGCCCGCGCACGGCATGACGGCGGCGCGCATGACGGAGGGGACGACGGGGGTCGGGGTGAGTGTTCCCGATGCGGTCCACTGGTCGAGCATGTGGTGCCTTTCTGGTCGAGCGGTGGCGCGATGGGGCTCGGGCGACCCGCGTCGCTGCGTTCAGGCCACCGTAACCGGCCAATGATTCGCCGGTGTTACACCGATGTCACTGCGGTGGAAACTCGATAGCCTGGCCCGATGACGCGCACGAGGCTCCGCACCGCGGCGCTCGTGATCGCGGCGGCGGCGGCGCTGACGGGGCTCGTGCTGATCTGGGCGGCCCGGCTGAGCGCCACGCGGTTCCTCTATGTCAGCGAGCTCGGCGCAGACGGCGAGCCCACCGCGGTCGTCTTCCGCTGGGCGATGACGCTGGTGGCGGCGTCAGCGGCGCTCATCGCCGTGTGGGCGGGGAGCATCCGGCCCGGGGTGCGCTGGCTGGCATCGATCGCGCCGCCCGTGGTGCTCGCGATCGCGGCGGTGAGCTTCGGCGTGGCGTCGCAGGTGACCTGCACCCGGTACTGCCCCATCCCGTACGGACCCGCGTTCACCTGGCAGGACTTCACGCACACCTCCTTCGCCGTCGTGGGGTTCGCCGCCGGCTGCTTCGTGATGCTGCAGGTCGCCGTCGACCGGACGCATCGTGCGCTCGCCCGCTTCTCGATCGCATCCGCGGTCGCGGTGGGGACGATCGCCGCGACCGGCGGACTCCTGTCGCTCGCGCGCTTCGCGGTGGAGCTCGGGGGCGTGCTCGAGCTCATCGCGACGACCATCGCGCTCCTCTGGCTGGTGGGTCTCGCCGTGCTCCTGGCGCGCGCGCCCGGACGGGAGGGCGCGCCGGCCCATGCCGGAGACCGGGACGTCGTGCCGCAGGCCCGCGTGGGCTCGGTCACCCGCCGCGACATCCCGCCGGCCGTCTTCGACTGACCGTCACTCCGACTCTCCGCGATCAGGGGCGCCCCTGTCACCGGCATCGGCGAGAATGTCTGGTGTGAACACGTCGCTGATGCTCTCCTTCCCCTGGGAGGAGGAGGCTGAGCCGACGATCACGACGCCCGACGTGCCCCCGCACCTCACGCGGCTGGTGGCGCGCAGCTCCGATCGTCGCGGCTGGCTCCGGGCCCGCGCTCGCGGCGTGACGGGCACCGACGTCGCCCGGCTGTCGAGCCGCGATGCCGTGAACTCGGTCGCGTACGAGAAGCTCAACGGCACGGGCTTCTCGGGCAACGTGTTCACCGAGCACGGCAGGGCGCGTGAGCCCGAGATCGCGGCCTGGGTGCTGCAGGAGCACGGCATCGCCGCCAGCGACGGGCTGTTCCACGCCGAGCGCGACGCGCGGCACCTCGCCACGCCCGACGGCATCCGGGTCGATCCGGATGGTGGCCTGTCGCTCTGCGAGATCAAGACGACGAGCAAGTCGTGGCGCAGCATCCCGCGCAGCTATCTCCGCCAGGTGTGGTGGCAGCAGTACGTCCTGGGCGCCGAGCGCACCCTCGTGGTGTGGGAGCAGCATGAGGCGTTCGTCCCGATCGGTGCGGCGCCGCTGTGCCGGTGGGTCGAACGCGACGAGTCGCAGATCGAGGTCCTGGTCCGCCGTGCCGACGAGCTGCTCGCCGCCATGCGCGAGACCTGGGTGCGCCGGCGCTGAGCCCCGCCACGAGAGCGCACGGCTGGCATTTGGCGCGCTCATAGGCTTCTCATAGCCGGGCGCGGATACTCATAGTCGTGACCCTCAACCGCGATCTCCTCGCCGCCTCCAGCTCGAGCGCCAAGCAGCCCAAGCTGCGCCGAGCCGACGGCACCGCTGTGCGAGCCCTCGTCGTCGACGACGAGAGCACCCTCACCGACCTCCTCTCCATGGCGCTGCGTTACGAGGGATGGGAGGTGCGCACCGCTGCCGAGGGTCGCGCGGCCATCCAGGTGGCCCGCGAGTTCCGACCCGACGTCATCGTGCTGGATGTCATGCTCCCCGACATCGACGGCCTCCAGGTGCTCCAGCGTGTGCGCAACGACGGGCAGGAGACCCCGGTGCTCTTCCTCACCGCGAAGGATGCGCTCGACGACCGCATCGCGGGCCTCACGGCGGGCGGCGACGACTACGTCACGAAGCCGTTCAGCCTCGAGGAGCTGGTGGCGCGCCTGCGCGGCCTCATCCGGCGGTCGACGCTCGTCGTCGCCGACGCCGACGACCCGGTGGTCACCGTGGGCGACCTCCAGCTCGACGAGGACAGTCACGAGGTGTTCCGTGACGGCGAGTCGATCGAGCTCACCGCCACCGAGTTCGAGCTGCTGCGATACCTCATGCGCAATCCGCGCAGGGTGCTGAGCAAGGCGCAGATCCTCGACCGGGTGTGGAGCTACGACTTCGGCGGCAAGTCGAGCGTGGTGGAGATCTACATCTCCTACCTGCGCAAGAAGATCGACGCAGGCCGGGCCCCGATGATCCATACGGTCCGTGGCGCCGGCTACATGCTGAAGCCCGCCTCGCTGTGACCCTCCGCCGCACGCTGATCCTGAGCGTGCTCGGGTTGATCGCGCTCGCGGGCGTGATCATCGGCGTCACGAGCACCCTGGTGCTCAACGGCTTCCTCGTCGACCGGCTCGACACGCAGCTCGGCGACAGCGCCGCGCGCACGGAGCAGTTCATCCGCGGGCAGGACGGCAACGGGGGCCCGGCTCCCGGCATCCCCCTGGGGCAGGGCGAGGGCACGCTCGCGGCGATCGCGTCGGGCGGTGTCGTCGACAACGGGCTCGTGCTCACCGCCGATGGCCGGTACCAGTATTTGTCGTCGGCGCAGCTGGAGGCGCTCGACGCGACGATCTCGTCGGGCGACGCGCAGAGCGTCGACATCCCGGGCATCGGCGAGTACCGGGTTCTCAGCCGCACCATCGTCGGCGAGAGCGCGGTCATCATCGGGCTGCCCCTCGACGACGTGAACGCCACCGTGACCCAGCTGGTCGTGGTGATCGTGATCGTCACGGCGGCCGCCATGGTCGTCGCCGGTCTCATCGGCTTCGTCGTGGTGCGCTTGAGCACCCGACCCCTCGAGCGGATGGCCGCGACCGCGTCGCGGGTCGCCGAGATGCGACTCGACCGCGGCGAGGTGGCGCTCGCCGAACGTGTCCCCTCGCGCGACACTGATACCCGCACCGAGGTGGGACGGGTCGGCGCAGCGCTCAACGGGATGCTCGAGCACGTCGCCGCCGCCCTCACCTCGCGCCAGCGCAGCGAGAACAAGGTGCGCCAGTTCGTCGCCGACGCCAGCCACGAGCTCCGGACGCCGCTGGCGTCCATCCGCGGCTACGCCGAGCTCACCCGTCGGGCCGACGTGGAGCTGCCCGCCGACATCAGCTACTCGCTCGGACGCATCGAGTCGGAGGCGACGAGGATGACGACCCTCGTCGAGGACCTCCTGCTGCTCGCCCGCCTCGACTCCCGGCCCGAGCTGGCCATGAGCGACGTCGACCTCTCCCTCGTGCTGGTCGATGCGGTCAGCGACGCCCACGCGGCCGGCCCCGACCACCGCTGGGACCTCGACCTCCCCGAGGAGCCGATCGAGGTCTCCGCCGACCAGCACCGGCTGCACCAGGTGTTCGCGAACCTGCTCGCGAACGCACGGGTGCACACCCCGCCGGGTACGACGGTCACCGTCGCCGCGCGGGAGGGCCGCGACGACGACGGCACGCGCCACGCGGTGGTGACCATCGCCGACGACGGTCCCGGGATCGAGTCGGGGATGCTGCCGAGCCTGTTCGAGCGCTTCGTGCGAGGGGACGCGTCGCGCTCGCGGCACGCCGGCAGCACCGGCCTCGGCCTCGCGATCGTGAAGGCGGTGACGGATGCGCACGGCGGCACCGTCACCGTGGCCTCGGAGCCGGGGAAGACGGTGTTCACCATCACCCTGCCGTGTGCGGGCGATCACTCTACTCCGATTGAGCAATCGGGACGACCCCTCGCCGAGGGGGGCCTGCGCGCGTAGGTTCGATCCCGGTCAGGAGGCCGCGTCATCCGAGCAGCCTCCTGGTCGGATCACCCGGTCCCTGAAAGAGGAGAACGACACCATGAACATCCTGCTGATCATCATCGCCGTCATCGCGGTGATCCTGCTGTTCACCGGCGGCTTCGTGAGCTCGCTGAACTTCCTGCTGTGGGTGGGCCTGATCCTGCTGGTCCTCGCCGTCATCGTGTTCCTCGTGCGACTGCTCACCGGGAGCCGTCGCGTCTGACGCGATCTCTCGGGATTCGTCTCGACAGGCGGTCGTCCCCTCCGGTTTGCATCGGAGGCGACGGCCGCCTATTCTTGTCTGAGCCAAAGACCGCCGGTCATCGGTGTGCCCAGAGGGATCACTCCTGAAGGAAGCACCGATCGAAGGTTCGTGTGAACGACGACCTGCGCAGGTGACGAAGTGAAGACCAAGCGCATCCGTGCGTGTGTTCTGACAAGCTCCGGCATCTGCGCCGGAGCTTTTTTCATGTGACCTGGCCGCTCCGAGGGGAGCGGGGCCTGCGGCGACAACCACTAATGAGGAGCGCCATGGCGAACAAGGAAGCTTCGGTCGCCGAGCTCACGGACAAGTTCCAGAGCTCGACCGCCGTACTGCTGACCGAGTACCGCGGTCTCACTGTTGCTCAGCTCAAGCAGCTGCGCAAGTCGATCAGTGCAGACGCGACGTACGCCGTGGTGAAGAACACGCTGACCAAGATCGCGGCCAACAACGCGGGCATCACCGTCTTTGACGACCAGCTCGCCGGCCCCTCCGCGATCGCCTTCGTCCACGGTGACCCCGTGGCCGTCGCCAAGTCGCTGCGTGACTTCGCCAAGGCAAACCCTCTTCTCGTGGTGAAGGGCGGGTACTTCGACGGTAACCCGCTCTCGCCTGAAGAGGTCACCAAGCTGGCCGACCTCGAGAGCCGTGAGGTGCTGCTTGCCAAGCTGGCAGGCGCCTTCAAGGCTTCGCTGTTCGGTGCCGCCTATCTCTTCAACGCTCCGCTCTCGAAGGCCGTTCGCACGGTCGAGGCGCTGCGTGAGAAGCAGGAGTCCGCGAACTGACGTTCGCGGTGAGATCAGAAACCACACACAAGGAGAACATCATGGCAAAGCTTTCCACCGAGGAACTGCTTGAGGCGTTCAAGGAGCTCACGCTCATCGAGCTGAGCGAGTTCGTCAAGGCGTTCGAGGAGACCTTCGAGGTCACCGCCGCCGCTCCCGTCGCCGTCGCCGGCCCCGCCGCCGCCGGTGGTGGCGCTGCCGCCGAGGAGGTCGAGGAGAAGGACTCGTTCGACGTCATCCTCGAGGCTGCCGGCGAGAAGAAGATCCAGGTCATCAAGGAGGTGCGCGCGCTCACCAGCCTCGGCCTCGGTGAGGCGAAGGCTCTCGTCGACGGCGCCCCCAAGCCCGTCCTCGAGGGTGCCAACAAGGAGACCGCCGAGAAGGCCAAGGCCCAGCTCGAAGAGGCCGGCGCGACCGTCACCCTCAAGTAGTCTCAGCTCTCGCTGAACTCCGGAAGCCCCGGGCCCCTGCGGCCCGGGGCTTCCTCCATTCCCGGGTCGGGGCGTCAGAGGATACGCGCGGGCGTGGGCGAGATGCGCCTGTGCGTCATCGGATGCGCGGGCGCGCCGTCGAGGAGCGCGTCACCAGCGAGGCGGGCACGTCGGTGTGCCGCGGGGGAGGGGCCCAGCCCGGTTCCTCCAGCTGGCGGATGACGAACTCGACCGCCTTCTCGCCCTGCTCCCCGGGCCGTTGCCGGATCGAGGTGAGCCCGAAGAGCTCGGCGAGCGGATGGTCGTCGATGCCGATGATGGACAGGTCGTCGGGCACCGAGATCCCCAGCTCGCGTGCGGCGAGGATGATGCCGATCGCGATCTCGTCGGCGGCGGCGAAGATCGCGGTGGGCCGGCGGCGGGGGTCCCCGAGCACCTGCTTGCCCACGTGATAGCCGCCGGCGATGTCGAAGGCCGTCGCGACGAAGCTCGTGTCGGCCGCAGGTATGCCGGCCGTCTCCATCGCCTCCAGGTAGCCGCTCAGGCGCTTGGAGTGGACGTGGAAGTCCATCTGCTCGGCGAGGTCGCCACCGACGTGCATGATGTCGCGGTGTCCGAGCATGAGAAGGTGCTCGGTGGCGAGCCGGGCCGCGGCGACGTCGTCGATGCTGATCGTGGGGATGCCCTCGAGCGCGCCGCCGATGCCCGCGATGGGCTTGCCGAGGGCGAGAAGGGATCTGGCCTCCTCGGGCGTGATCTCCAGGGTCACGGCGATGACCGCATCCACGCGCTTGCGCACCAGGAAGTACTCGAAGACCCGGCTGCGCTCCTCGCCGCTCTTCGAGACGTTGTAGAGCATGAGGTCGTAACCGCGCTCGAGGAGTGCGCGTTCGACGCCCTCGAGGATGCTGGCGAAGAACCACTGGTTGATGATCGGGATGATCACCCCGACGTTGTTCGATCGGCCGGTGACGAGGCTGGAGGCGCTCGAGGACACGACGTAGCCGAGGGTCGTGGCGGCGTGGGAGACCCGGTCGCGCGTGGCGGGCGACACGTAGCCTCGGCCGCTCAGCGCCCTCGACACGGTCGCCTTCGACACTCCGGCCAGCGCCGCGACGTCTTCGATGCCCGTCACCACCGCCTCCTCATGGCCGAGCTCCATCGCCCGCGCTCGCCAGGCTATCGAATGTGGAAACGCTTGCACAATCACGATTTCGTAACGCTCGTGGGAGCGCTCTCTCGAAATCCGACGCGAAGAGGCCCGCGATTCCGTGGGAGCGCTCTCTCGGCGCCGTTGATCACGATCGGATACCGATGCACACGGTTCTTGTGCTCTCCTGAGACTTATGGAAAGGTTTCCCTAAAGCTCGCGCGGCACCACGTTGCGAGAGATCACATTCACTCAATGAGGAGGAGAAATGCGGGCAAAACTGCCTCGCCGAATCGGAGTCCCGATCGCCATCGCTGCGGGACTCGGACTCGCTCTCGCCGGCTGCTCCGGCAACGCCGGAGGCGGCAACGCCAGCGGCGGCGGCAACACCGTCGGTGAGGCCGACGGCATCGTCACGGTCTACGGCACCATCGCCGACACCGAGGCCGAGCTTCTCGAGCAGTCGTGGGCCGACTGGGAGAAGGCCAACAACATCGACATCCAGTACGAGTCGTCGAAGGAGTTCGAGTCGCAGATCGGCATCCGGGCGCAGGGTGGCAACCCGCCCGACCTCGCGATCTTCCCGCAGCCGGGCCTCCTCTCCGACCTCGCCTCGCGCGGCTTCCTTCAGCCCGCTCCCGACGGTGTCGCGAAGAACGTCGACGACAACTGGTCGAGCGACTGGAAGGCCTACGGCACGGTCGACGACACGCTCTACGGCGCGCCGCTCATGGCCAGCGTCAAGGGCTTCGTCTGGTACTCGCCGAAGCAGTTCGCCGACAACGGCTGGAAGGTCCCGGAGACCTGGGACGAGATGCTGACCCTCACCAAGGACATGCAGGCCAAGACCGGCACCGCCCCCTGGTGCGCCGGCTTCGGCTCGGGCGACGCCACCGGCTGGCCGGGCACCGACTGGGTTGAGGACCTGGTGCTCCGCCAGTCCGGCGCCGACGTCTATGACCAGTGGGTGAAGAACGAGGTCAAGTTCACCGACCAGCCCATCTCCGACGCCTTCACCTCGGTGGGCGACATCCTCCTCAACCCGCAGTACGTCAACGCGGGCTACGGCGATGTCTCGTCGATCAACTCCACCGCCTTCGGCGACGTGGCCACCGCGATGGCGCAGGGCACCTGCTCGCTCACGCACCAGGCCTCGTTCTTCGACGGCTTCCTCACCGACGCCGGTGCCACGGTCGGCCCCGACGCCGACATCTGGGCCTTCGTGACCCCGCCCGTGAAGTCGGGTGAGACCGCCGTCACCGGTGGTGGCGAGATCGTCGGCGCGTTCTCGAACGACGCCGACACCGTCAAGGTGCAGGAGTACCTCTCGAGCGCCGACTGGGCGAACAGCCGCGTCTCGCTCGGCGGTGTCATCTCCGCGAACAAGGGCCTCGACCCGAAGAACGCGAAGAGCCCCATCCTGCAGCAGGCCATCGGCATCCTGCAGGACGAGAACACCACGTTCCGGTTCGACGCCTCCGACCTGATGCCCGGTGCCGTCGGCGCCGGCACCTTCTGGAAGGGCATGGTCGACTGGATCAACGGCACCCCGCAGCCGCAGGTGCTCGAGCAGATCGAGGGCGGTTGGCCGACCGAGTAGGTCGAGCCCGCCACTGAAGGCGGAGGCCGTCCGGTTCGTCGGACGGCCTCCGCTTCACTCTCACGGCCTGCTAGGTTCTCCCTACGACGCCGACGCGTCGGGCCGGTTGAGTTCAACGAAGCACTCGAAAGGTTGTCATGTCGGATTTCCTCCTGTGGGTGGGCAAGCTGCCGCCGTTGGCGCAGATCCCGATCGTCGTCGTGGCGTTCGCGATCGTCGTCGCCCTCATCCTCTTCTTCATCGAGATCGCCCCGCGATCAGGCCGTAAGTACACGATCATCCGCCTCGCGGCATGCGTCGTGTTCCCGGCGCTCGCCTTCTACCTCATCGGATCGGTGTGGTGGGCGATCATCATCGCCGCCGTCCTCGGCGGCCTCTTCTTCATCCTCGACTTCAGGTCGAGACAGGGGCAGGGCTACCTCTTCCAGCTGGTCGGCTTCCTCGCTCCGGCGCTGATCCTGCTCATCGTGGGCCTCGTCTACCCGACGGTGAAGACCTTCATCGACTCCTTCTTCTCCAGTCGCGGCAACTTCGTGGGCATCGACAACTTCGTCTGGATCTTCACCCAGCCGCAGGGCCTCCGCACCGTGCTCAACACGATCATCTGGGTGCTCGTCGTGCCGGTGGCCTCCACGATCTTCGGACTCGCCTACGCGGTGTTCATCGACAAGAGCCGCGGTGAGAAGTTCTTCAAGATCCTGGTCTTCATGCCGATGGCGATCTCGTTCGTCGGCGCCTCCATCATCTGGCGGTTCGTGTACACGTACCGCCCGCTCGAGGAGAACCAGATCGGCCTGCTCAACCAGGTCGTCGTCTGGCTCGGCGGGCAGCCCGTGCAGTGGCTGCAGGAGGATCCGTGGAACACGTTCTTCCTCATCGTCGTCCTCATCTGGATCCAGACCGGATTCGCGATGGTCGTGCTCTCGGCCGCCATCAAGGGCGTGCCCACCGAGCACATCGAGGCTGCGCAGCTCGACGGGGCCAACGCCTGGCAGCGGTTCGTCAACGTGACCGTGCCGGGTATCCGCGCCTCTCTCATCGTGGTCATCACCACGATCTCGATCGCCTCCCTGAAGGTGTTCGACATCGTGCGCACGATGACCGCCGGTGCGAACGACACCAGCGTCATCGCGAACGAGATGTACAGCCAGTTCAAGAACTTCGAGTACGGACGGTCCGCGGCCTTCGCGGTCGTGCTGTTCCTGCTCGTGCTGCCGATCGTCATCTACAACGCCCGGCAGATCAAGAAGCAGAGGGAGATCCGATGAGCGCCGTCCAGCCGATCGACCTGCCGGTCGACCCCGCCACCCGCAACCAGCTCCGCGGCGGAGAGGCCGAGATCGAGCGCGAGGAGACGGTCTCGAAGCGCACCAAGCGCCGCCTGACCTCACGCGGAGCCACCATCGCGGCGCTCATCATCGCCGTGCTCTGGACCATCCCCACCTTCGGTCTGCTGATCTCGTCGTTCCGGCCCAACCAGGACATCCAGACCAGCGGCTGGTGGACGATCTTCTCCAACTGGGGCTTCACGCTCGACAACTACTCGACCGTGCTCGGTGCGGGCAACTCGCAGGTGACGATCGCGTCGTCGTTCGTCAACTCGATCGCCATCACCATCCCGGCCACGCTCATCCCGCTCGCCATCGCCGCTCTGGCCGCATACGCGTTCGCGTGGATCGACTTCAAGGGCAAGGACTGGCTGTTCATCGGCGTCTTCGCGCTGCAGATCGTGCCGATCCAGATGGCCCTCGTGCCGCTGCTCAGCCTGTTCTCGCGCGGTGTGGTCGTCGGCAACGACTTCATCTTCGCGGGGGTGCCGTCCAACGGCACGTTCTCGCAGGTGTGGATCGCGCACTCGATCTTCGCGCTGCCGCTGGCGATCTTCCTGCTGCACAACTTCGTCTCCGAGATCCCGCGCGAGGTCATCGAGGCCGCGCGCGTCGACGGTGCGGGCCACGGGCAGATCTTCTTCCGGATCATCCTGCCGCTGACTATGCCGGCGCTCGCGTCGTTCGCGATCTTCCAGTTCCTGTGGGTCTGGAACGACCTGCTGGTCGCCCTCATCTTCGCGGATGGGTCGATCGCGCCGATCACGAAACTCCTCGCGGAGATCACCGGGTCGCGCGGGCAGGAGTGGTACCTTCTCACCGCCGGTGCGTTCGTCGCCATCATCGTCCCGCTCATCGTGTTCTTCGCGCTGCAGCGGTTCTTCGTGCGCGGACTCCTCGCCGGTTCGACGAAGGGCTGATGCCCGTCGGCCGACGCCGCACCATCATCTGACGCAGGGGGACGATCGTGACCGATCCGCGCACATCCGGGTCCATGCCGCAGGGCAACGGGTGGCGGATCGCCACGATCGTCCTCGCGATCGTCGTGGGGCTGGGCATCGTCGCGGCGGCGATCGGGCTCGTGGTGTTCTCGCTGCAGGGCGGACAGGCGTCGCCGACCGCGCCGCCGTCGCCGACGGCCACCCCGACGCCCACCGCCACGCCGACGCCGAGCCCCACGCCGACCGCGGCCCCCACGCCCTCGGCGGGCGGGGCGTGCACGGCCGAGCAGCTGGCCGTCAAGGCCACCGACCCTCAGGGCACCGCCGGGTCGACGGTCCTGCAGCTGATCTTCTCCAACACGTCCTCCACGACGTGCACCATGAGCGGATACCCGCAGGTGATGTTCGTCGGCGACCAGAACGGCACGCAGATCGGCGCCGCGGCGGTCCCCGATCCGACCGTGCAGGTGCAGACCTTCACGCTGAACCCGGGCGACTCGGCGTACTCGCTGCTCACCATCGGCGAGGCGGGCAACTACTCCGGATGCACGCCCACGGTCGTCGACGGCTTCCGCATCTACCCGCCCGACGCCTCGGGCGCGCTCTACCTCCCCGACGCCTCCTACGGCGCCTGCCGCGAGTCGGGTGTGCAGCAGCTCCGCGTCGGCGCGCTGCAGCAGAACTGATCCCACCCCTCACCCTGGTTTCGCTGTCTGTGTGATCCTTCGCGGGGTCAATGGGCGCGCGAGAGGTCAGAACCGGCGCGAGAACGCGGGGGCATGTCAGCCCTGGGCGGACAGCGGCCGGGCCGTCGGCGGCGCGGCGTAGGGTGAGCGGCGTGAGTGGCATGGGACGGATGGGCGACATCGCCGCCGCGGGCGGCATGCGCGGCGGATCGCGCCCCACGGGCGGCGCCGGCGGTGGGCGCGGCGCGGGTGGGGGCGGCGGCGGAGGGCGTGTATCGAGTGGCGACGCCGCCGCGCAGCGTGCCGCGAACGCCGATGCTCCGCAGATCCCGCACCTCTTCCGGCGCATCTCCGAGCTCTTCACGCCCTACCGCCGCGAGCTCATCGTCACGGGCATCCTGGTCCTCGTCACGGCCGGTCTCACCGTCATCCCGCCGTTGCTCACCGAGCAGGCGTTCGACGTGGGGCTCTTCCCGCCGGCGGGCGGGCCGAACGTGCCGGTGCTGCTCGAGCTCGTGGGGCTCATGGTCGTGATCTGGATCGTCGGGGCGGCGCTCGGCGTGTGGCAGACCTTCCTCACGGCGAAGGTCGGCAACCACGTGATGGGCGACCTGCGAGTGCGGCTCTTCACCCACCTGCAGCGGATGGAGCTCGCCTTCTTCACCCGCACGAAGACCGGTGTGATCCAGTCGCGACTGCAGAACGACGTCGGCGGCGTGGCCAACGTGCTCACCAACACGGTCGCCAGCGTGCTCGGCAACACCGTCACCGTGATCGCGGCGCTGGTGGCCATGCTCCTGCTCAGCTGGCAGCTCACGCTCGTGGCCGTGATCCTGATGCCCCTGCTCGTCTGGGTGCAGCGCCGGGTCGGCCAGGTGCGGGCCCGCATCGCCGGTCAGACGCAGGAGTCGCTGTCGGAGATGACCGCGATCACCCAGGAGACGCTGAGCGTCTCGGGCATCCTCCTCGCCAAGAGCTTCAACCGGCAGAGTGCCGAGATCGGCCGCTACGCAGACGAGAACCGCAACCAGATCGGGCTGGCCATCCGCCAGCAGATGACGGGCCAGTGGTTCTTCGCGATGGTGCAGATCATCCTCAGCATCGTGCCCGCCATCGTCTACGTGGTGTCGGCGTACCTCATCGTGGGCGGCGTCGACATCACCGCGGGCACGATCGTCGCTTTCACCACGGTGCAGGCGCGACTGATGTGGCCGCTGCTCGGGCTCATGCGCGTGGGGCTCGACCTCCAGACGTCGGGCGCGCTGTTCGCCCGCATCTTCGAGTACCTCGACCTCCGTCCTGCGATCGTCGACAAGCCCGGCGCCAGGGCGCTGCCGCCGGCCGAGGCGGGTCGGGTCGAGCTGCGCGACGTCACGTTCGTCTACCCCGACGGCGAGGCCGAGCATCCGACCCTCGATCGCGTCTCGCTCACCATCGAGCCCGGGCAGTTCGCCGCCTTCGTGGGGCCGTCGGGCGCGGGCAAGACCACCGTGTCGTATCTGGTGCCGCGCCTCTACGACGTGACCGACGGAGCGGTGCTCGTCGACGGCGAGGACGTCCGCGACGTCAGCCACGAGTCGCTCATCGCGCAGCTCGGGGTGGTCAGCCAGGAGACTTATCTCTTCCATGCCACCATCGGCGAGAACCTGCGGTACGCGCGCCCCGACGCGACCGAGGCGGAGCTGGTCGACGCGGCGACCCGCGCGAACATCCACGAGCGCATCATGAGCTTCCCCGACGGGTACGACACCGTCGTGGGGGAGCGCGGCTACCGGCTCTCCGGCGGCGAGAAGCAGCGCATCGCGATCGCGCGGGTGCTGCTGAAGGATCCGGCGATCCTGATCCTCGATGAGGCGACCAGCGCCCTCGACTCGATCTCGGAGCGCGTGGTGCAGGATGCGCTCGACAACGCCAGCCGCGGCCGCACCACCATCGCCATCGCGCACCGGCTCTCGACCATCGTCGGCGCCGACGTGATCTTCGTCGTCGACGGCGGCCGCATCGTCGAGAGGGGCACCCACACCGAGCTCCTCGAGCGCGGAGGCGCCTATGCGGCGCTGTATGCACAGCAGCTCGATGTGGTCTCGCCCGCCGTCCGCTAGACTCGACGACATGTTCGCAGGGTTCCGGTGTTGTCGTCGCTGAGCGACGACCATCCCGACGACCCCGTCACGACCAGCCGCCGCCTCGCAGCCTTCGACGCCGCTTGAGCGTCGCCGCGGCTGCGTGCACCGAAGGACATCATGGAATACGCAGAGAGCGTCATCGACCTGGTGGGCAACACCCCCCTGGTCAAACTGAACCGCGTCACGGACGGGATCGCCGCCACCGTGCTCGTGAAGGTCGAGTACCTGAACCCGGGTGGCTCGTCCAAGGACCGCATCGCCACCCGCATCATCGACGCCGCTGAGCGGGAGGGCAAGCTGAAGCCCGGCGGCACCATCGTGGAGCCCACGTCGGGCAACACGGGTGTGGGCCTGGCCCTCGTCGCCCAGCAGCGCGGCTACCGCTGCGTCTTCGTCCTCCCCGACAAGGTGGGCGAGGACAAGCGCAACGTGCTCACCGCGTACGGCGCCGAGATCGTGGTCACCCCGACCGCCGTCGCGCCCGAGGACCCGGACTCGTACTACTCCGTCTCCGACCGCCTCGCCCGCGAGATCCCGGGCGCGTTCAAGCCCAACCAGTACGCCAACCAGAACGGGCCGCTCAGCCACTACGAGACCACCGGTCCCGAGATCTGGCGCGACACCGACGGCCGCGTCACGCACTTCGTGGCGGGCGTGGGCACGGGCGGCACCATCAGCGGCACCGGCCGGTACCTCAAGGAGGTGTCCGACGGGCGGGTGCGGATCATCGGTGCCGACCCCGAGGGCTCCGTCTACTCCGGCGGCACCGGGCGCCCGTACCTCACCGAGGGCGTGGGCGAGGACTTCTGGCCGAGCGCCTATGACCCGAGCGTGGTCGACCGGGTGATCGCCTCGAGCGACGCCGAGTCGTTCGAGATGACGCGTCGGCTCGCCCGCGAGGAGGGTCTGCTCGTCGGCGGATCGTCCGGTCTCGCGGTCTCCGTGGCGCTCAAGGCCGCCGCCGATCTCCCCGCCGACGCCATCGTCGTCGTGCTGCTGCCCGACGGCGGCCGCGGCTACCTCGGCAAGATCTTCAACGACAAGTGGATGCGCTCCTACGGCTTCGCACCCGCTTCCGAGGGCGCCACCGTGCGCGACGTCATCGCGGGCAAGAACGGGGCGCTCCCGAACCTGGTGCACACGCATCCGAGCGAGACCGTGCACGACGCGATCGACATCATGTCGACGTACGGTGTCTCGCAGCTGCCCGTGCTCTCGGCGGAGCCGCCGGTCGTGATCGGCGAGGTCGTCGGCGCGCTCTCGGAGGACACCCTGCTCGGCCACCTGTTCGCCGGCCGCGCGTCGATGTCCGACAAGGTGGGCGACTTCGTCGACCCCGCCTTCCCCACGATCGGCGCCAACGAGCCGCTCCAGTCGGCCTGGGAGCAGCTCGGCGAGGCCAGCGCGCTCCTCGTCACCGACGACGGCAAGCCCGTCACCATCCTCACCCGCCAGGACCTCCTGACCTTCCTCAGCGAAGCGTCCTGACCCGCGGGTTCCAGACTCTCAGACACCTCAGGAGCACCATCATGGCTTCATCCCAGGGCTTCGAGACCGCGGCGATCCACGCCGGCCAGGCCTTCGACCCCACCACCGGCGCGATCATCCCGCCGATCTACCAGACCTCCACGTTCGTCCAGGACGGCATCGGGGGCCTCCGCGGCGGCTACGAGTACAACCGCAGCGGCAACCCCACCCGCACCGCGCTCGAGGAGCAGCTCGCCGCGCTCGAGGGAGCCGCGCACGCGATCAGCTTCTCGTCCGGCCTCGCGGCCGAGGATGCGCTGCTGCGCTCCGCGCTGAAGCCCGGCGACCGCGTCGTGCTCGGCAACGACGCCTACGGCGGTACGCACCGCCTCATCGACCGCATCCACGGTGCGTGGGGCGTCGAGAACGTGACCGTCGAGATGAGCGACCTCTCCGCGGTGGCGAAGGCGGTCGCCGATTCGAGCGCCAAGGTGCTCTGGGTCGAGACGCCGTCGAACCCGCTGATGAAGATCAGCGACATCGCCGAGCTCGCCGAGATCGGACACGCCGCCGGGGCTCTCGTCGTCGTCGACAACACGTTCGCCTCACCGTACCTGCAGCAGCCGCTCGCGCTGGGCGCCGATGTGGTCGTGCACTCGACCACGAAGTACCTCGGCGGGCACTCCGACGTGCTCGGCGGGGCCATCGTGCTGAACGACGACGAGCTCGCGAAGGCCATCGGGTTCCAGCAGTTCGCGGTGGGCGCGGTGTCGTCCCCGATGGATGCGTGGCTCACCACCCGCGGCATCAAGACCCTCGCCGTGCGCATGGACCGCCACTCGCAGAACGCGCAGGCGATCGCGGAGCACCTCGTCGGCCACCCCGCCGTCGAGGCGGTCTACTACCCCGGACTCTCGACGCACCCGGGCCACGAGCTGGCCTCGCGCCAGATGCGCTCCTTCGGCGGCATGCTGTCGGTCGCGCTGCGCGGCGGCCCGAAGGCGGCCAGGAGGTTCGCGGAGTCGACAGAGCTCTTCGCGCTGGCCGAGTCGCTCGGCGGCGTCGAGTCGCTCATCGGCTACCCGACCGAGATGACGCACGCCTCCGTGGTGGGCACGCCGCTCGAGGTCCCCGCGAACCTCGTGCGGCTCTCCGTGGGCATCGAGTCGCTCTCCGACCTTCTCGCCGACCTCGATCGGGCCCTTCCGCGCCGCTGAGGCGTCGGTCGTCGTCGCTTCGACACCGGATACGACAAAGCCCCGCGATAGACGCGGGGCTTTGTCGTATCCGGTGTTCTCGTGCGGTCGACTCAGCTCAGGGCGGGCTTCGACGGGGTGTAGAGCCAGGCGGTGAAGAAGTCGCCGAGGTCCTGGCCCGACACCTGCTCCGCGTAGGCGATGAACTCCTCCGTGGTGCCGTTGCCGCCCGCGTTGCCCGACGCCCAGCCCTGGAGGATGGCGAAGAACGCGGTGTCGCCGACCTCCAGGCGGAGTGCGTGGAGCGCCATGGCACCGCGGTTGTAGGTGTAGGAGTCGAAGATTCCCGCGGGGCCCGGATCGGCGACGGCGTGAGCCCAGAACGACGACGTCGATGAGCGGGAGTACTGCTGATCGAACTTCTGCTGGGCGGTGGCACCGCCGGTGTGCTCGCTCCACATCCACTCGGCGTAGGTGGCGAAGCCCTCGTTCAGCCAGATGTCGGACCACCGCGACAGCGACACGTCGTCGCCGTACCACTGGTGCGCCAGCTCGTGCACGAGCGTGGACTCGTCGGGAGCACCCGGGTAGATGGGACGGGTCTGGTTCTCGAGCGCGAAGTAGAGGTTCGGCACGTCGACCGCGATGCCGCCGGACTCTGTGAACGGGTAGGGGCCGAACAGGGTCGACAGGTAGTCGAGGACCTCGGGCTCCTTCGCGAACTGCGTCGCCGCCTCGTCGCCCGCCGCGGTGCCGACCAGCGAGCCGGCGATCGCGTTCACGTAGGTGATGCCGTCGACCTCGGTGGTGGTCATGGCGTAATCGCCCACCGTGGCGGTGGCGAGGTACGGGGCGATCGGCTGGTCCATCCGCCACTCCCAGGTGGAGGCGCCGGGGCCGACGGGCGTGGTGCCCACGAGGCGGCCGTTGCCGATCACCTTCAGGTCGTCGGCGACGGTCATCCGGAGGGTCATGGTCGCCTTGTCGGCGGGGTGGTCGTTCGAGGGGAACCAGGTCGCGGCGACCCGCGGCTCGCCGACGACGACCATGCCGTCGTCCGTCTGGAACACACCGGCGGGGCCGAAGGCGTCGTCGACGGTGATCGGGATGCCGGAGTAGGCGACGGTGGTGGTGATCGTGGTGCCGACATCGAGGCCGGCGGCCGGGATCACGGTGAGCTCGGTGCGGGGCGGGGTCGCTCCGTCGGCCGGGTCGAGCGCCGGGTCGGGCTGCGCCGTGTCCACGCTGACGGGGGTGGTGGCGAGGCTCCAATCGGCTGCCGCCCCGTTCACGGTGATGGCGGAGATGTCGATGGCCTCGCTGCCGTCCTTCGCCACGACGTCGAAGTCGAGGTTGAAGGTGGAGAGGTTCTGCGTCGCGGTGGCGGTGATGGTCGCCGTGCCGGAGAGCAGGTCGGTCGTCGGGTCGAACGCGAGGTCGAGCGCATAGTCCTGCACGTCGTAGCCGCCGTTGCCGTCGAGCGGGTAGTAGGAGTCGCCGATGCCGGCGGCGCCGGGCTGATAGTCGACCGGGGTCGTGGTCGGGCCGGGAGCGGGAGCCGGGGACGGCGTCGAGCCGGCCGGGCAGGGCCCGGCCGCGAAGCTCGCCGTGGGAGCGGATGCGGTGGTCATCACCAGCGCCATGAGCAGCAGGGGGATGAGCGCGAACGTCGCCGCCCTCCTCTTCCCTCGGGTGAAGAACAGCCAGGCCGTCCCCACGCCGATGGCGAGGAGAGCGATGGAGATGAGTATCGGTGCCGCGTCGAATCCGGTCGCGGCGAGAACGCAGGTCGTGTCCACGCTTCCCCCAGGTCGGTGTGCGAGGTCCGTTCCCCGCACGACTGCCTGGACCCTACTAGAGGGTCGGCGGGCGGACCTAGCCCGACATCTGCGCGAAACATCCGGGCAACCTCCGCCCACCTGGGTCGGGGGCGTCCGGGGGCGGACGGTGTCGGTGGATGAAGTTATCCTCAGCCGTGGAAAGCCGGTTCTCCACAGTTTCGGGCACCTCCGCGGAACGGCGCGGAAGAGCATGGGGAGAATCTGTGGAAACACGCCGCAGAATGTGCCCTGCTTGTGGATGACGTGTGGATAATTACACCCGTGTAACACTTGATATAGTGTTCTTCGCGACGGACCACCCCTAGATGTTGTGTCAGGGTGACCGAGCGACGTAGAATGGTATCCCGACGAGAAAGGCGCACCGACATGGCGATCACGGTCTACACGAAGCCCTCCTGCGTTCAATGCAACGCCACGTACCGCGCCCTCGAGAACAAGGGCCTCGAGTACGAGATCTTCGACCTCTCGGTCGACGAGAAGGCACTCGAGACGGTCAAGGAGCTGGGCTACCTGCAGGCTCCGGTCGTCATCACCGACACCGACTCCTGGTCGGGCTTCCGCCCCGACAAGATCGAAGAGCTGGCCCGCCTCGCCGCGAGCTGATCACCGATGCCCGCACCTGACACACTGACAGGGAGCGCGCGGGCAGGGGTGTCCGAGCCGGAGCCCATCGTCGAGACGACGTCCGCTGACCTCATCTACTTCTCCAGCGCATCCGGCAACACCCACCGATTCATCGAACGCCTCGGTCGCCCCGCGGCCCGCATCCCGCTCTTCTCGAAGCGGGAGCGGCTGCGGGCCACCCGGCCCTTCGTGCTCACACTCCCGACGTACGGCGGGGGAGGGCTCGGCGGAGCGGTGCCCAAACAGGTCATCGCCTTCCTCAACGAGCCGGCCAACCGTGCACTCCTCCGCGGCGTCATCGCCGCCGGCAACACCAACTTCGGAGACGCGTACTGTCTCGCGGGCGACATCGTCGCGCGCAAGACCGGCGCCCCCGTCCTCTATCGATTCGAGATATTCGGGACCCAGGACGACCTCGTGGCCGTCCGGAACGGATTGGACACACTGTGGAAGCAACCCTGATCGAGGCGCCATCGGCGGCCCCGGCACTCGACTACCACTCGCTGAACGCGATGCTGAACCTCTACGACGACGAGGGGAACATCCAGTTCGACAAGGACCGTGAGGCGGCGAAGCAGTACTTCCTGCAGCACGTCAACCAGAACACGGTCTTCTTCCACAACCTCAAGGAGCGCCTCGACTACCTGGTCGAGAAGCAGTACTACGAGCCCGAGATGCTCGACCAGTACTCGTTCGAGTTCATCCAGAAGCTCAACGACCTGGCCTACTCGAAGAAGTTCCGCTTCGACACCTTCCTCGGCGCGTTCAAGTACTACACGTCGTACACGCTGAAGACGTTCGACGGGAAGCGCTACCTCGAGCGGTTCGAGGACCGCGTGGTCATGACCGCGCTCGGCCTGGCGCAGGGCGACGAGACGCTCGCGATCAACCTCGTCGAGGAGATCATCGGCGGCCGCTTCCAGCCGGCCACCCCCACCTTCCTCAACACGGGCAAGGCGCAGCGCGGTGAGCTCGTCTCCTGCTTCCTCCTCCGCATCGAAGACAACATGGAGTCGATCGCCCGAGGCATCAACTCCGCCCTGCAGCTGTCGAAGCGCGGCGGCGGCGTGGCCCTGTCGCTGTCGAACATCCGCGAGGCCGGTGCCCCGATCAAGCAGATCGAGAACCAGTCCTCCGGCGTCATCCCCGTGATGAAGCTCCTCGAAGACAGCTTCTCCTACGCCAACCAGCTCGGCGCACGTCAGGGTGCGGGCGCGGTGTACCTCAGCGCGCACCACCCCGACATCCTCCGCTTCCTCGACACCAAGCGCGAGAACGCCGACGAGAAGATCCGAATCAAGACGCTCTCCCTGGGGGTCGTCGTGCCCGACATCACGTTCGAGCTGGCGAAGAACAAGGAGGACATGTACCTCTTCTCGCCGTACGACGTCGAGCGTGTCTACGGCGTGCCTTTCGGCGACGTCTCGATCAGCGAGAAGTACCGCGAGATGGTCGACGACCCGCGCATCCGCAAGACCAAGATCGACGCACGCGAGTTCTTCCAGACCCTCGCCGAGATCCAGTTCGAGTCGGGCTACCCGTACATCGTGTACGAAGACACGGTGAACAAGGCGAACCCCATCAAGGGCCGCATCAACATGTCGAACCTGTGCTCCGAGATCCTGCAGGTGAACACCCCGACCACCTACAACGAGGACCTCTCGTACAAGGAGATCGGCAAGGACATCAGCTGCAACCTCGGGTCGCTGAACATCGCCCTCACGATGGACTCGCCCGACCTCGGCCGCACGGTCGAGACCGCCATCCGCGGCCTCACCTCGGTGTCGCAGCAGTCGCACATCTCGTCGGTCCGCTCGATCGAGGAGGGCAACGACAAGTCGCACGCCATCGGCCTCGGTCAGATGAACCTCCACGGCTACCTGGCGCGCGAGCGCGTGCACTACGGCAGCGAGGAGGGCATCGACTTCACGAACATCTACTTCTACACGGTGCTCTACCACGCGATCCGCGCGTCGAACCTGATCGCGATCGAGCAGGGTTCGGCGTTCGAGGGCTTCGCCGACTCGACGTACGCGTCGGGCGAGTTCTTCGACAAGTACACCGACCAGGAGTGGGTGCCCTCGACGGCTCGCGTCGCGTCGCTGTTCGAGGATGCGGGTGTCCACATCCCCACGCAGGACGACTGGCGTGCGCTGAAGGCCTCGGTGCAGGAGCACGGCATCTACAACCAGAACCTGCAGGCCGTGCCTCCGACCGGCTCGATCTCGTACATCAACAACTCGACGTCGTCGATCCACCCGATCGCGTCGAAGATCGAGATCCGCAAGGAGGGCAAGATCGGCCGCGTCTACTACCCGGCGCCGTTCATGACGAACGACAACCTGGAGTACTACGAGGACGCGTACGAGATCGGCCCCGAGAAGATCATCGACACCTACGCCGCGGCCACCCAGCACGTCGACCAGGGCCTGTCGCTGACGCTGTTCTTCAAGGACACCGCCACCACGCGCGACATCAACAAGGCCCAGATCTACGCCTGGAAGAAGGGCATCAAGACGATCTACTACATCCGCCTCCGTCAGCTCGCCCTCGAGGGGACGCAGCTGGACCAGTGCGTGTCCTGCATGCTCTGACGCTGATGGAACTGATGGTGGAGGCGGACGTCTCGGCGGTGGTGGGGGTGATCTACAGGATCCGCGAGGCGGATTCCGAGGAGTACCGGTACATCGGCCAGACGTCCACCTCCATCAGGCGGCGATGGGCGAAGCATCGCGCTGTGGCTCGAAGCGGACGACGGACGCCGTTCTACGACTGGATGCGGTCCAAGGGCGACTCTGAGCTGGAGATCGACGTCCTCGAGCTCGTCTTCTTTGAGCGGGAAGAGCTCGGCATCGCCGAGATGGCGTGGATCCAGTATCTGCGCGA
Source organism: Cnuibacter sp. UC19_7 (assembly GCF_042699995.1). GTDB lineage: Bacteria > Actinomycetota > Actinomycetes > Actinomycetales > Microbacteriaceae > Cnuibacter. Next base: position 1,444,824 of record NZ_CP170560.1, on the reverse strand, counting down.
GAAGGGCGATCGTCTCTTGAACATCTCGGCCGGAGGACTCGGGCCTACCGGCCTGGAATGGTCGGCTGAGCAGCGTGCGGCCGCTCGGGCTCGATCGACGGGCCGGCCGGGTACGCCTCGTTTCGGCGAGGAGAACCCGTTCTTCGGTAAGACCCACTCGGAAGAGCAGAGGGCGCGCTGGAGTGCGCAGCGGGCAGGCAGCATCACAGGTGCGAAGAATCCCAACTTCGGCAAGACGGGAGCCGCGCATCCCTCCTTCGGACGCACGCTGTCGGAGGAGACGAGACGGCGTCTCTCCGAGCAGAAACGCGGGGAGCTCAACCCCAACTTCGGCAAGAAGGCCAGCGCCGAGACACGGGCCAAGATGTCGGCCGCACACAGAAGACGACTCGACTCGCAACGGCGTGCCGAGAAACCTACGACCATCACAGAAAGCGAGACCCGGCCATGACGCCACCCCAGGGGCTCAAGCTCGTCGATCGCGTTCAGGCGATCAACTGGAACCGCATCCAGGATGAGAAGGACGTCGAGGTGTGGAACCGCCTCGTCAACAACTTCTGGCTGCCCGAGAAGGTGCCGCTGTCGAACGACGTGCAGTCGTGGGCCACGCTGACCGCCGCCGAGCAGCAGCTGACCATGCGGGTGTTCACCGGGCTGACGCTGCTCGACACCATCCAGGGCACCGTCGGCGCCGTCTCGCTGATCCCCGATGCGCTGACCCCGCACGAGGAGGCCGTCTACACGAACATCGCGTTCATGGAGTCGGTGCACGCGAAGTCGTACTCGTCGATCTTCTCGACGCTCTCGTCGACCCGCGAGATCGACGAGGCGTTCCGCTGGTCGGTCGAGAACCCGAACCTGCAGAAGAAGGCGTCGATCGTCCTCGACTACTACCACGGCGACGAGCCGCTCAAGCGGAAGGTGGCCTCGACCCTGCTCGAGAGCTTCCTGTTCTACTCGGGCTTCTACCTGCCGATGTACTGGTCGAGCCGGGCGAAGCTGACGAACACGGCCGACCTCATCCGCCTCATCATCCGCGATGAGGCCGTGCACGGGTACTACATCGGCTACAAGTTCCAGCGCGGGCTCGAGCTGGTCGACCAGGCCAAGCGCGACGAGATCAAGGACTACGCGTTCTCGCTGCTCTACGACCTGTACGACAACGAGATCCAGTACACCCAGGATCTCTACGACGAGGTCGGCCTGTCGGAGGACGTCAAGAAGTTCCTCCACTACAACGCCAACAAGGCCCTCATGAACCTCGGCTATGAGCCGATGTTCCCCAAGGCCGTCACCGACGTGAACCCCGCCATCCTCTCGGCGCTGTCCCCGAACGCGGATGAGAACCACGACTTCTTCTCCGGGTCGGGCTCCTCGTACGTGATCGGCAAGGCCGTGAACACCGAGGACGAGGACTGGGAGTTCTAGAACCACCGGTCAGAGCGCGAGATGTGGGTCTCGCTCTGTTAGCAAAGCCCCTGCTTGGCACTGCTCGTCAGTGCTCCAACAGGGGCTTTGCCCACGTCTTACCCACATATGAGTTGAGAGGAGGTGAATGTGATGGCACGAGCACGTCGAGCCCGTAGCGCGATCACGGGGCGATTCGTCAAGATGGCGACTGCCGCCCGCCACCCGCGGACGACCGTCATCGAGCGAGTAAGAGGGCGCTCGGGTAAGTAGTCACACATCGTGACTCGGCGGGGCTTGGATGGCACTTCAGGCACCCGCTGGACGCCGTGTGGGGCGCCCGCCAGGATGGGTGTTCGTGACTCAAGAGCGTTGGCAACGACTGAGCGAGTGGCCCCTCGCCATCCTGGCCGTCTTGTTCCTCCTGGCATACGCAGGGGAGATCCTGGCTGACTTGCAGGGCCCGGCGGCCGACATCACGGAGAACGTCATCTTGGTGACGTGGACCGCGTTCATAATCGACTACGTCGTGCGGCTGGTGCTGGCCAAGGGTCGATGGCGGTGGTTCCGCCATCACCTGTTCGACCTCGCGATCATCGTCCTGCCGATGCTGCGACCGTTGCGGCTCCTGCGCCTCGTGACGCTGGTCGCGATCCTGAATCGGACTGCAGGCACAGCGTTCAGAGGGCGTGTGGCCATATACGTGGCGGGCGGTTCCGCGCTTCTGGTGTTCGTCGCCGCGCTCGCTGTGTTCGACGCCGAACGGGACGTGCCCGACGCTTCGATCACCTCCTTTGGAGACGCCCTCTGGTGGGCTTTCGTGACCATCACGACTGTGGGCTACGGCGACTACAGTCCGGTGACCTTCGAGGGCAGGGTGATAGCCGTGTTCCTCATGCTCGGTGGCATCGCCCTTCTGGGTACCGTGACCGCCACCCTCGCGTCGTGGATCGTCGAGCGTGTGTCTACACGCAAGGAACACGAGCTCGCTGCCACGAGGGGGCAGGTAGCCCAGTTGTCTGAGGATCTGGCCGACATCAAGCGTCTGCTGCAGGAGGGCCTGACGCCCCCGTCGACGTGATGAGCTCCTCAGCCCCCCCCCCGCGTGAGCAGAACTGCTCGCGCGGGGCGCTTTTGCGTTCAGGGGATCGATAGCCTGAGCCAGCGGCACGAGCCGGACGAAGCGAGGGGGCCCGTGGTGGGGACGACGAGGATGTGGACTGCGGCCGGCGCGGCGGTGCTGGTGCTGGCGGCGACGATCGCTGCCGGGGCACCGGCTCAGGCCGACGACGAGGGCGGCAGTGGCGACGGAAGCACCCTGTCGGGGCGGCTTCAGTACCTCGCCGGCCTCCCGGATGGCGGCGACGTCGAGGCGCAGATCGCGGCGGCGTCCGAGGAGCTCGGGACCGTGCCGGACGGGCCGGGCAGCATCGCCGGCGCGGGCGGACGGATCTCGGTGACGGTGACCTTCGCGTCCCGCCCCGACGCGGCGGCCTTCGACGCGCTGCGTGCGCACGGCGAGGTCACCGCGACGAGCGAACTGTTCTCGATGGCCACGGTCCGCGTCGCGCCCGCCGATCTCGAGGCGCTCGCCTCGGTGCCCGGCGTGAGCAGCGTGCGCGAGGACATCGTGCCACGCACCAGCGCCTCATGGGCGTCGACCCCGCAGGACGCGACCGCGCTCCCAGCGGTCGCGGACGCCGCGGCGGGTGCCGGCGACTGCCGCAGCATCCCCGCGAACCTCGTCGCCCCGCTCAGAGTCGACGAGGCCTGGGACGCCTTCGGTGTCGACGGCACCGGCGTGACCGTGGGCATCATCTCCGACTCGTACGCGAGGCTCCCGGCCGCGCAGACGCAGATCGCCGACTCGATCGCGCACGGCATCCTCCCTGGCGCAGGCAACCCGTGCGGCTACCAGACCCCCGTCGATGTGGTGAGGGAGTCCACCCTCTCCGGCGGTGACGGCGACGAGGGCCGGGCGATGGCGCAGCTCGTGCACCAGATCGCACCCGGTGCGCGGCTGCTGTTCGCGACCGCGGGGGCGGGCCAGCTCGAGTACTCCGAGTCGATCACCGCGCTCGCGGATGCCGGGGCCGACGTGATCGTCGACGACATCCTGAGCGACGAGCCCTGGTTCCAGGACGGACCGGTGAGCTACCAGGTGCAGCAGGTCACCGACCGGGGCATCCCCTACCTCGCCGCGGCCGGCAACATCACCTCCATCGGTGCGCAGGGGTACCCGAGTGCCGGCTACTCCATCAGCGGATGGGAGACCGCGGCCTATCGACCCGCCGATTGTCCGCAGGCGGTTCAGGACGAGTTCGCGACGCAGGGCGTCACCGAGGTCTCCTGCATGGACTTCGACCCCGGCTCGGGTGTCGACACGCTCGACCAGATGGTGTCGACGGCCGGATCCACCCCCTCGGGGCGACCCACCGCCTTCTCGCTCCAGTGGGCCGAGCCGTTCGGGGCGGCGACGACCGACATCCGATTCGGCCTCATCGAGCCGAACGGCGATGTCGCGACCACGCTGGCCCCGGCGCCCGGCATCCCCAGCCAGGACATGTCGGTGCCCATGGTGGGCGGCGACTACCAGTTCTTCATCGCCCGCATCGGATCGGGCGACTCGACACCGCGCATCAAGACCTGGTTCTACGGTCGTGACATCGCCGACGTCGAGTACTTCCGTTCCGCGGGTGACGACGTCGTCGGTCACACGCTGTCGGCGCACGAGGGCGCGCCGCAGACGATCGCGGTCGCCGCTGCATCCGCTCAGGACACGAGCACGCCGGAGACGTTCACGTCCGCCGGGCCGGCGTCGTTCTGGTTCGACTGGGATCCGACCGTCTCGCCTATCGCCACGCCTCGCACGACGCCGATCGTGACGGAGGGTCCGGTCATCACCGGGGTCGACCGCGGGTACACCGACTTCTTCGGGTCCGAGGTCTCCACCGGGGTCTACTCGTTCGCCGGCACCTCGGCCGCGGCGCCCTCGGCCGCCGCGGTGGTGGCGCTCGGGCTGCAGCGCAACCCTGAGGCGACACCCGAGCAGGTGCGCGCCGCGCTGTCGTCGACGGCGACGCCGCTGCCGAGCATCTCGCCGGTGTCGCTCACGCCCGAGCAGGTCGCCGGCGCGGGTCTGATCGATGCGGGCGCGTTCGTGAGCGCGCTCGCCCCGGCGCCCCAGCCCGTCCCCGTCCCCGTGCCCGTGCCTGCCTCGGTGCCGAACGCTCAGTCGCCTCAGCTCGCCGCAGCGGGAGCGGGGGACATGCCCCTCCTCGTGCTGCTCGCGCTGGCCATGACCTCGCTGGGTCTCGTCGCCATCGGACGCCGTCGCGGGACGAGGAGGCGCTCATGAGGACGTCGCGACAACGGGGTCCTGTCGCGCTCGTCGCCGCGCTCTGCGTGGTCGGGGGACTCATGCTGCCCGCGGCGGGTGCTCAGGCGATCGAGCCGGGGGCGGGGACTGTCCTCTCCGACCGTCTGGAGCTCATCGCCGAACTCCCGATCGCCGCGGATCCCGGCACTGACGGCGGTGGCGCCGGCGCGGCCGATCCGTCGGCCGTGGAGGCCCAGCTCGACGCGCACGCCGACGACCTCTCCGTCGCCGTGGACGGCCCCGGCAGCCTGCAGGTCATCGACGGACGGATCGCCGTCACCGTGCGGTACTCCGCCGGCCCGGATGCCGCCGATGTCTCGCGACTGTCCGCGCTCGCCGAGGTGCAGGTGTCGTCGCCGCTGTTCGGTCTGGCGAGCGCGCTGGTCGCGCCCTCCGACCTCCGCGCCGTCGCCGACCTGCCCGGTGTGGTGGCCGTCGACGAGTCGCCTGAGTCGGCCGTCGGGACGACGTCTGCCGAGCTCGCAGCGCAGCCTGCAGAGGCTGCTGCCGCCGGGGACTGCCGCAGCGTGCCGGCGAACCTCCGCGCCCCTCTGAACGCCGACCTCGCAGCGAGCCTGCACGGGCTCGACGGCAGCGGCGTGGTGGTGGGTGTGATCTCGGACTCGTTCGCCACCAGAACGACCGCCGCCACCACCCCGGAGGATGACGTGCGGAACGGCGTGCTCCCCGGCCCGGGCAACCCCTGCGGCTACGAGCAGCCCGTGCACGTGATCACCGACTCGAAGACGCCCAGATCCGACGAGGGGCGGGCGATGGTGCAGCTCGTGCACCAGATCGCGCCGGGCGCCACCCTCCTGTTCGCTACGGACGGCACCGACGAGGCGACCTTCGCGAAGGCGATGAACGACCTCGCCGCGGCGGGCGCCACCGTCATCGTCGACGACGTCATGCAGTTCGACGACCCGGTGTTCCAGAACGGACCGCTCGGCTGGACGGTCGACCGTCTCGCGGAGCAGGGTGTGACCTATCTCTCCTCGGCGGGCAACTACACGGTGACGGGTGCGGCCGGCACGCCGAGCGCCGGCTACTCCATCGGCAGCTGGGAGGGCGACTACCGTCCCACGGCCTGCCCGGCAGAGGTCACGGCGATCCTCCCCGGCCAGGGCATCACCTCGGGCGACTGCCTGGACTTCGACCCCGGCGGGGGCACCGACGCCTATGACCGCCTGCAGTTCTCCGCGCCCGACGCGCCGGACCGCTACACCACGTTCATCATGAACTGGAGCGAGCCCTACGGCAGCGCGCAGGGGTCGTTCCGGTTCGGCGTGGTCGCAGCCGACGGCAAGGCGGACATGATCCCGGCCGGTGCGCCCAGGATCCCCATCGCCTACGTCACCGACGCCATCCAGCAGGGCGAGCTGAAGTTCTTCGTCGTGCGCGACACCTCCGGGGGCGCTGCGGCCGAGGTGACCCCGCGAGTCCGGCTGCTCTTCGACGCTCCGACGCAGCTGCAGGATGCGCAGTGGTTCCGGTCGCAGGGCGGTGACGTCGTCGGCGCCACCCTCGGCGGTCATGCCTCCGCCGCCGGCGCTCTCGCGGTCGCCGCTGCGCCGGCGTCGGCGCCCACCGCGGTGGAGTCGTTCTCGTCGACCGGGCCGACGACGGTGTACTTCGACTTCGACCCGACCCGCACCCCGAAGTCGGTGCCGCTGCCGGTCGCCGAGGTGCGACCGAAGCCGGATGTGACGAGCGTCGACGCCGGGTTCACCGACTTCTTCGGCGCCGCGGCCGGCGACGGGCGCTACGTGTTCTCGGGCACGAGCGCTGCCGCCCCGGCCGCGGCGGGCGTGATCGCGCTCGGGAAGCAGGCCGCGCCGGGTGCCGATGTCGCCCGGCTCCGAGCGGACCTGATGGCGACCGCGCGACCCCTCGACGGGACGCTGCCGGGGTTCCGCTCGGCCGACCTCTCGGGGGCCGGCCTGATCGACGCCGCGGCCTTCGTCGACGCCCTCGTCGCCGCGCCTCCCGGTCCCTCACCCGCGCCAACGGCGCATCCGGTCGCGACAGAGCAACTCGCCGCGACCGGCTCGCCTTCCGCCGCGTGGACCCTGATGGTGTCAGGACTGGCGGTCGCGGTCGTGGCGGTCGGCGCGCTCGGGATGAGGCGGCGTCGCTCAGCGAAATGAGTGCGATCAGGCCCGCGACCGAATACAAAGGAAGCGGAAGGGAGCACGATGTCGCGAGCCGCTGACATGTTCGACACTCACCCTGGGCACCAGGAAGGGCCCGATCGGGCGCTCATCCTCGAGGTGATCGAGGCCGCCGGGGAGTGCGCCCAGGCCTGCACAGCCTGCGCCGACGCCTGTCTGTCCGAGGAGTCGGTCGACTCTCTCGTGGCGTGCATCCGATCGGATCTGGACTGCGCCGACGTGTGCGCCGCGACCGCGTCGGTGCTGACGCGGCAGACCGCGACCGACGAGACGATCATCCGCGCCGTGGTCGAGGCCTGCCGGGTGGTCTGCGAGCGCTGCGGAGACGAGTGCGAGCGTCATGCCGACATGCACGCGCACTGCCGCGTCTGCGCGGAGGCCTGCCGGCGCACCCAGCGCGCCTGCGACGCGCTCCTCGCCGCCTTCTGAGGGTGCCGCTTCCTGCTCGACGCTCGCAAGGGCGAGCCGGGGCTAGGAACGCCTCGCGCGGGCGGTCTCGCGGCGGTTCGCCTTCTTGATGGCCTCGACCAGCTCGTCCTTCGTCATGGTCGACCGGCCGTGCACGTCGAGCCGCCGAGCCACCTGGAGCAGGTGCTCCTTCGTGGCGTTCGCATCGACCCCCTCCTCGGTGGAGCCCGGTGAGTCCACCCCGCCGGCGGCCTTGCGATCGCTCGGCCCGGAGGACTCCTTCTCCTCCCAGTGGTCCCCGACCTTCTCGTACTCGTGCTTGACGGCGGCGAACGCCGTCCGGCGCGCGCGCTCGCCGTCGCCGTCGTAGGTCTCCCTCGCGGAGTCGAGGGTCTTCTCGAAGATGTCCTGTGCGTGCTGGGGCGAGCGCTTCAGCGTCGACGGGATCTCGTCACGGGCGGGCATGTCCGCTCCTCTCGGTGATGTGGATGGCCGGGATGCCAGGTCGTCACGGATGCGTCGGCTCGGACGACCAGCGCAGCACCGCCGCCGCGCCGTCGGCGTGGGCGGGCAGCGGATCGGCAGCCGGATCGGTCTCCGGGTTCGTCCCCCACCTCGAGCACCTCGTCTGCCGTGACCGGCACGTCGACGAAGACGACGTCCGCATCGGTGAGCAGCGCGGCGCGGATCAGGGCCTGAGCGGCGCCCGATGACACAGACTCGATGCCGTCGCTCAGCGCATCCGACGCCGTGGCGACCCAGGGAGCCTCGTCCAGAGCGAGGACCGTGCGATCCTCGAGCACCCGGGAGTCGAGGAGCAGCGTGTCGACCTGGGCCTGCTGCAGCGCCGACACCGTCGAACCGAGTCCGACCGCTGCGCGGCCCTCCGCTTCGCCCGCGAACTGACGCAGGCGGTCGAGTGCCGCCGCCCGCCTGTTCTCGGCCAGCGTGTCGAGGGCCGCAGCGACCCCGGCCTCGAGGGTCTGCTGCGAGGCGCCGGGGGCGCCCGCGTTCTCGTCGATCTCGGTCGTGAGCGCCCGCGCCTCCTTCGAGAGAGCGTCGACCAGGAGCTCTCGGGCACGCACGTCGCCCGACACGATGACCAGATCGGGCCGGCGGTCGAGCACGAGCCGATCGACGAAGGCGGCCACCTCGGTCTCGTTCTGCTTCCAGATCTCCTCTGTGCGGTGCTGGTAGTCGATCTCCGACCACCCGCCAGCGCGCACCTTCGTCAGATCCTCCTGGCGGCCCTCGATCGTCGTCGACAGCTCCGGCGCCGCCGCACCGAACCGGCGCAGGCTGACGGAGGCGGTTCCCCGCTCCGCCTCGATCAGGACGTAGGTCGCGGCGCGGCCGAGGTGGGTGAGGAGAGAGACCAGATCGGGAACAGGGCCGAACGTGTGCACCTCGGGGCCGACGGCGGCGTCCTCCACGAACTGGCGCACGACGACCTCGCCGTCGCGGACGAGGGCGAAGAGCGTGGTGGGACTCGGCAGATGGGTCGGCTCAGCGAGGAGGCTCTCCACGGCAGCGATGTCGGCGTCGGGTGCTCCGGCCTCGCGCAGTCCGTCGACGACGGCGCGAGCGCGAAGCGCCGCCGTGCGCCGTGGATCGCCCGTGTCGACCGACAGGTCGGCGTACACCGACGACCAACGGCCGAGGGGCTCGAGGGCGGACGCGAGGGGTGACTCACTGGTCGCCATCGTCGTCGCCCTCCAGCGCCTCGGACGACTCGGCGGAGTCAGCCCCCTCGGCCTCGGGCGTGCCGGTCTCGAAGACGATCTCATCGTCGACGAGTTCTCCCGTCATGCCCGCGGCGACGTCGGTCTCCTCGGGGTCGGTGTCGTCGGGGAAGCCCTCCGTCTGCCGGAACTCCTCGACGTGGCTCGGCGAGGGGTGTCCCTGGACGAAGGCGCGGTCCTCCTTCTCGAGCTCGTCGTCGACGCGTGCGCCGTGGGTGGTGTTTCCACGTTCCATGAGCGATGCTCCTTCCCGAGTGGCGGGCGTCTGCCCGTCTCGGGCGCGAACCTACGCTCGACCTGCGGGCTCGACCACCCCCTCCTCAAGGGAGGATGTGCGGCCCCGACGTCACTCGACGGGCGTGAGCGCCTGCCCGCCCGTGGCGACGGCGACGGCGTTCCGCACCGCGAGCAGGCCCATGTTCGCGCGGGTGGCGCCGCCCGCGCTGCCGATGTGCGGCACCGCCACCACGTTCGGCAGCGTCAGCAGGCCCGGGGTCACGTGCGGCTCCCACTCGTAGACGTCGAGCGCGGCGCCGCCCAGCCGGCCTTCCTCGAGGGCCTGGAGCAGTGCGAGCTCGTCGACGATCGGCCCGCGCGCGGTGTTGACGAGGAGGGCGCCCGGCTTCATCGCCGCGAACTGCGCGGCGCCGAACAGGTGCTTGGTCGCCGGGGTGAGCGGGCAGTGGATCGAGATCGCGTCGCTCTCGGCGAGCAGCTGCTCGAACGTCACCGGATGCACGCCCAGGGCGGCCGCCTCGGGAGAGGAGCCCCGCGAGCCGGTCGCGACGATCCGCATCCCGAATGCCGCGGCGCGCTTCGCGACCGCCAGTCCGATGCGGCCCAACCCCACGATGCCGAGCGTCGCGCCGGCGCTGACGTCCAGCCCGAGGAACAGATCGGGCTCCCACCGCCATTCCGCTCCCGTGCGGAGGAACCTGTCCGCCTCGCTCACCCGCCGCGACAGGTCGAGCAGCAGCGCCATCGCCAGATCGGCCGTGGCCTCGTCGAGAACCCCCGGCGTGTTCGTCACGACCACACCGCGCTCCCGGGCGGCGGCCACGTCGACGTTGTCGTAGCCCACCGCGAAGTTCGCGACCACCTTGAGCGACTCACCCGCCGAATCCAGCAGGGCCGCGTCGACGCGGTCGCTGAGCAGCGTGATGAGCCCGGATGCGCCCGCCACGTCGGCGAGCAGCGACTCGCGCGGCTGCCCGGTCTGGTCGGTGTACGCGGAGACGGGCAGGCCCGAGGCGGCGAGCTCGTCGGCCGCCGGTCCCGGCAGGGCGAAGCTGACGTGGATGCGGGTCTGCGGTGTGTCCATACCGCTACTGTGGCGCATGCATGGCTGGATGGTCGAGTGACTCGACGCATCGTCCTCGCACCCGATTCCTTCAAGGGCACCATCGACGCCGCCGACGCCGCGCGGGCGCTTGAGGAGGGCTGGCGCACGGTCCGGCCCGACGACGACGTCCTGCTCCGTCCGATGGCCGACGGAGGCGAGGGCACGGTCGACGCGTTCGCCGTCGCACGCGAGGGGGCCGAGCGCCGGCGAGTCGTCGTCACCGGGCCCGACGACCGGCCGGCCGCGGCCGACTGGCTTCTGTACCGCGATCCCGCGGGACGGCTGACGGGTCTGGTCGAGCTGGCCAACACCAGCGGGATCACGCTCCTCGATCCGCTCCGGCCGTTCACGGCCCACACGCGCGGCTTCGGGCAGGCGATCGCCGCCGCGCTCGCGGCGGGCGTCGAGCGGCTGGCGCTCGCGATCGGGGGCAGCTCGTCGACCGATGGCGGGGCCGGCGCGCTCATGGAGCTGGGCGCGAGGCTCCTCGATGCTGAGGGCCGACCCATCCCGGACGGCGCAGGCGGGCTGGCCCTGCTGGCGTCCGTAGACCTCGACGGGGTGGCGGCGCTCCCGCCCGCAGGCGCGAGCGTGCTCACCGATGTGACCAATCCGCTGTGCGGCCCGCTCGGCGCGGTCGCCGTGTTCGGCCGCCAGAAGGGCATCCTCGAGGACGACGCCCCACGTGCCGAGGCCGCCGTCGCCCGGTGGGGTGAGCTGCTCGCCGACGCGACCGGTGTCGATCCCGCGACGCCCGGAGCAGGTGCCGCAGGGGGCACCGGCTTCGGCCTCCTGGCGTGGGGCGCCGAGCTCGAGCGCGGGTCGGCCGCAGTAGGGGCGGAGCTGGGGCTTCCGGATGCCGTGGCCGGTGCCGACGTCGTCATCACGGGAGAGGGGCGGTATGACGGCCAGTCGGAGGCAGGCAAGGTGCCCGCCTACGTCCGCGGCCTCGCCGAGAAGGCCGGGGCGAGGACGGCGCTCGTCGCCGGCGCGATCGCGGCGGACGCCTCCGCTTTCGACGCGCACGTCTCGCTCACGATCCTGGCCGGTTCCACGGACGCGGCGCTCGCTCGTCCCCGCGAGCACCTCGTCGCCGCGGGAGCGGCGGTCGCCCGGTCGCTCGGGGGCTGACTCAGCCGGCCGGCCTCGCCGCCAGCTGAGTCTCGAGCACGCGACGGAAGTCGTCCGGGTGCTCGAGGTGCGGGGAGTGGCCGCAGGAGACCCATGCCTCTTCGACGACCTCGCCGCCGGCCGCCTCATAGCGCCCGAGCACGGCGCGGATCTGGGCCTTCATGGGCTGCGCGGGCGCCGCCTCCTCGCCGGGCCATCCCGGAATGACGCCGAGTTGACCGAGATGGTTGAGGTCGAAGAAGGACGTGTCGGACACGATGGCGTCGTCGAGTCCGTGCACCCACGCGATCCGCGGCTTCGGATCGACGGCGACGATGCCGGTGAGGTCGAGGTGCTGCGGCGCCATCGTGTTGAGCACGCCGCTCGTGCCGGGAGCGAAGCCCGGCCAGCTCTCGGAGGCGACGGAGTCGCCGGGGTAGTTGCCCTCCGCCGTCGACGTCGAGAGCATCGACTCGACCCAGAGGTCCTCGAGCGGGCTCTGGTGCGAGGTGTGCACGTAGGACGAGCGGAACACCGAGCGTGGTGACGTCGGTTCCTCGGCGGTGCGGTCGCCCGCCCGGAGCCTGGCGACGAAGTCGGGATTGGCGCCGCCCCCGCCCGCGCCTGCCGCATCCGGCGACGTGAGGGAGCCGTCGAGTCTCGTGGCGCCGAATCCGTACGGGGAGACGGTCGAGACGAGGGTCAGCGACCGGACGAGAGTCGGCCGGTCGAGCAGGATCTGCATCGTGACGCCGCCGCCCATGCTCCAGCCGACGAGGTGGGCCTCGTCGATGCCGAGGGTGTCGAGCACGCTCACGACGTCGTCGGCGTAGTCGCGAAGGCCCCGCGTCGCGTCGACCGGCAGCGTCTCGCTGTCGCCGAAGCCGCGCAGGTCGACGGCGAGCGCGCGGACCCCGGGCTCGAGCGCCAGCATGGAGGGCTGCCAGAACAGCGACGACGAGACATTGCCGTGCACGAAGACCACGGGGATCCCCGCGCCGGAGCGCTCGAGCACCGAGGCGCGGAGCCTGGGAGCGTCGACGACGTGCTGCTCGATGCCGGGCAGGAGTCGCCCGGCGGGCTGAGGGGTGGGGTTCTCGACGGTCATGGGCGGTGTCCTCTCGACGGTGAAGGGATCGGGTGCTCGGTCAGGATGCGGTGGGGCTGAGGATCGGTGCGTCGCGGACGACGCGGGCCACGAGAGCGGCGCCGGCGGGGGTCATGACGACGGTGTAGTGGTTCGCGTCGCCGGCCTCGACGATCCGCCAACCGGGGAGCTCATGCCGCCAGGTGTCGACGACATCGGGCGAGTAGAGCGCCTCCGGCTGGTCGAGGAGGCCGCGCGGTGCTCGGATGAACGTCACGGGCTGCTCCGCCAGGGATCGCACAGCGGCGGCATGCCCGGCGTGTCCCAGGAGCTCCCGCGCGCTCACGCCGATCGCCTCGGGGTTCGCACCCGGACGCAGCCGAGGGCCCTCACCGACGAGGTCGGCATCGGCGTAGGCCGCGATCTCCTCGCTCCAGCATCCGGCGAACGCCGGATGCGAGCGCCAGAAGTCGTGGTAGGCCGTGCGGTCGCGGAACGTCATGTCGAGGCGCGCCAGGGCGGGCCCGAGCGTGGCCTGGACCCGCTCCTCCTCGCTCCCCGAACCCGGAGGGAAGGGCAGCCCGCCGTCGACGAGGACGAGGCTGCGGATCAGATCGGGACGCCGGGCCGCGGCGAGGACGGCGACGAAGGCGCCCATGGAGTGTCCGACGAGCGTGACGGGCGTCGAGGACGCGGCCTCGACGACGGCCACGACGTCGTCGGCGTGCTGGCCGAGTGTGTAGGCGCCCGGCAGAGCGCGGCTCGCTCCGCGCCCGCGCAGGTCGGGTGCGATCACCCTGATGCCGGGGAGCGCGTCGGCGAGGGCGTGGAACGCGGCGTGGTTCGCGGTGATGCCGTGCACGGCGACCACCGCGTCCTCCCCGCGTCCCGGCCAGTCGTGGACGGCGAGCGCACCGCCGTCGACCTCGACCGAGGAGCGCAGCCCGGCCCTCATCGCGCCGTCCAGCCGCCGTCGATGGTGTACGAGGCACCGGTCACCGAGCGGGCGTGCTCGCTGCAGAGCCACGTCACGAGCGAGGCCACCTCGTCGGGCTCGACGAGCCGCTTGATCGCCTGCTCCGCGAGTATCACCCGCTCGATCACCTCGTTCTCGGGGATGCCGTGGTGCGCGGCCTGGTCGGCGATCTGCTTCTCCATCAGGGGCGTCCGGACGTAGGCCGGGTTGACGCAGTTGCTCGTCACGCCGTGCGGGCCGCCCTCGAGGGCGATCGTCTTCGACAGCCCCTCCAGCCCGTGCTTGGCGGTGACGTAGGCGGACTTGAAGGCGGAGGCCCGCAGTCCGTGCGCGGACGAGATGTTGACGACGCGCCCCCATCCCCGCTCGTACATGCCGGGCAGAGCGGCCCGGACGAGGAGGAACGGCGCCTCGACCATGATCGCCATGATGCGGCGGAACACATCGGGCTCGAACTCGTGGAGCGGCGCCACCCGTTGGATGCCGGCGTTGTTGACCAGGATGTCGACGTCGAGCGGGAGCTCGTCGAGCTCCCTCGTCGCCGAGAGGTCGACCTCCCACGCCTCGCCGCCGATCTCCTCGGCCACGGATGCCGCAGCCGCGGCGTCGAGATCGGCGACGACGACGTACGCTCCCGCCTCCGCCAGTGCGGCCGCACAGGCCCGCCCGATGCCGCTCGCGCCGCCGGTGACCACTGCACGGCGTCCCGTCAGATCGCTCATGCCCCGTTCTCCTCACTCCTCGTCACCGAGGGCGTCCGGCGCCCGATGGCGCCGTCGACGAGCAGCGACACCTGATCGAGCACGTGGTCGGGCACCCCGCCCCCCGCGTCGCCCTCCGCGCTGCTCTCCGTGCCGCGCTCCCAGAGCACCCAGCGCATCCCGACCAGCTCGCCGATCCCCATGAGGGCCCACGCGGCGACATCGGGGTCGAGGTCGGGACGCACCTCGCCGGCGCGCTGCGCCTCGGCCAGGCCCTCGGCATAGCCCTCGACGATGCGGTCGTAGTGCCGATGCAGTGCTCGGGGCGAGACGAACTCGGCCGCCCGGATGATCCGGTAGAGGGCCGGATGCTCGGCGGTGAAGGCGAAGAAGGCGCGGAAGCCGGCGCGCTCGGCCGAGAGCCGGTCGGGCGCGGCTGCCGACGCCTCGCTCATGGCATGACGGACCCTCCGGTTGAGGTCGTCGACGAGCTCGTCGAACAGGTCGAGCTTGCTGTCGAAGTAGAGGTAGAACGTGCCCTGTGCGACGCCCGCGCGCTCGGTGATGCGGACGACACTGGTGTCGGCGTAGCCCAGCTCGGCGAAGACGTGCTCCGCCGCCTCGAGGAGGGACGCGCGTGTCCTGGCGCCTCGAGCCGTCCGTGGCGGTTCTGTCATCGTGAGTCCTTCCTCAGTGCTCGGCGGTCGACCTTCCCCAGCGCCGTGCGCGGCAGGGAGGGGACGAGGTGCAGTCGACGGGGGAGGGCGTGGCGGGGCAGCACGTCGGCGAGGTGCCCGCGGACGGTCGCGAGCGACGGATCCACTCCGGGCGCGGCAACCACGAAGGCGGCGCCGACCGTCCCCAGGTCGGGATCGGGCACGCCGACGACCGCGGCCTCGAGGATGCCCGGCAGCCGGAGCAGAGCGCGCTCGACGGCCGACGGGACGACGCTCTCGCCGCCCGTCGAGAACACGTCGTCGATCCGACCGACGATCGCGAACCCGCCGTCCGCTCGCCCCTCCCCGAGGTCGCCGGTGTGCAGCCAGCCGCCTCCGAACGCGTCGCGTGTGGCTGCGTCGTCGTCGAGGTAGCCGACGGCGAGCGACGGGGAGGAGACGAGGACCTCGCCGTCGTCCGCGAGCCGGACCGTCACCCCGTCGTAGGGGTGGAGCTGACCCCCGGGAATCCGCGCCGCGGCCACGTTCGGCCCCGCCTCGGTGAGCCCGTATCCCTCGATCAGGCGGATGTCGTGGGCCGCCGCCCGCGCGACGAGCCCCGGGGGCACGGGGGCGCCGCCCACCACCGCGTGCCGGAGCTCGGGGAAGGGCGCCTCGCCCGGCGCCAGGACGTCGAGCAGACGAGACCAGTGCGTCGGCACCCCCATCATCGTCGTCACGCCGTGCTCGACGAGGGCGTCGCGCACGGCCGTCGCCTCGAATCGCTCCAGCACCACCACGCGGGCGCCGACCTCCAGGGCGGCGAGCGGGAACACCGTCCACCCTCCCGTATGGTGCTGGGGCATGGCGCTCAGCACGGTGTCGGAGGCGTCGAGCGGGAATCGCGACAGCAGCGCCGCATCCGTCGCGTCGACGGCGCGCCGGTCGAGGACGACCGCCTTCGGATCGGCGGTCGTGCCCGAGGTGAGGAAGACGAACTCGGCGCCCGCGGGCATCCGGCGACCCGCCGCGGCGACGGGGAGAGAACCGCCGAGCGTGGCCGTCGGGACGCCCGTCGTCGTCGCCGACGCACGAGCATCGGACTCGACCAGGAGCAGCGCGGGCCCGAGCCGGTCGACGGCGGCAGAGAGGAGGGCGGGCGGAAGCGCCGGCGACAGCGGGGCCAGCGCCGCCCCGATCCGTCGCACGGCGCGGTGCAGAGCGAGGTGCCGCGCACCGGTGTGCAGCGCGGTGGCGACCAGGGAGCCCGCAGAGACGCTCGCGGCCCGGAGAACGATCTCGTCGGTGTCGGCCTGCGCCTCGACGTCGTCGAGCCGCCACGGCTGTCCACTCCTCAGCACCGCCTGCATCCCACCGCCTCACCGCGATCCGCTCGAACCTGACAGGTGATTCAGGTCTCAGCGCTGACCACGGTAGGCCCGCATCCGGACGTCGTCAAGACCCACCGGTTCCGCGGTCTCTCTGACCTTTCGCGGGGTCAGTGGGCTCGCGAAAGGTCAGAGAGGCAGCGAAAGCGGGTGCGAGGTCGAGCTAGGCGACGGCCTTGCGGGTCTTGCCCGCGAGGTGCGGGCCGGCGAGCACCGGCTCGTAGCGCGCGCCGTCGCCCACGCAGGTGGGCAGGCACTCGATCACCTGCGAATAGTCGGCGTTGAAGAAGAACGGCATGCTCTGCCGTCGCGCCGATACGGCGGATCCCGCATCCGGATCGATCACGCGGTGCAGGGTCGAGGTCCAGCGGTCGTTGGTCCAGCGGGCCATGAGGTCGCCGATGTTGATGACGTAGGCGCCCTCGACCGGCGGGATGTCGATCCAGGAGTCGGTGGCCGCGTCGTGCACCTGGAGACCGGCGCGCCCGAGCTGCTGCCGGAGGATCGTGAGCGTCCCGTAGTCGGTGTGGGCGCCGGCGCGCAGCTGGCCGTCCTCCGGAGGAGCGGCCTGCTCGGGGTAGTCGATGACCCGGAGCGCGGCGGGGCTCCGGCTGGTCTTGTCGGCGAAGTAGTCGGCGTCGAGCCCGAGGCCCAGGGCGAAGATCGACAGCAGCCGGTGCGACAGCCCCTGCATCTCGCGGAAGTACGCTTCGGTGACGGGCCGCAGCTCGGGCAGGGCGGAGGGCCAGACGTTCGGCGCGAACAGCGCCGCCTCCGTCTCGTCGGCGTACGGGCCGGCGGGCGGCGTCGGCCAGCCCACGTTGATCGACTCCTTGAGATCGCCCGGTCCCATCCCGTCGAGGGAGTTGGCCAGCGACTCCACCGCCATCGGGAAGTACCCGTAGAGGCCCCCGGGGCTCCGCTCGATCTCCTTCTTCGCCTCGAGCGGCAGGTCGAAGAACGCGCGGGCGGTGTCCCAGCATCCGTCGGCGATCTCGGCGGGCACGCCGTGGCCCACGATCTGGAAGAAGCCCACGCTGCGCAGGGTCTCGTCGATCTCGCGGCCGACGGCGGCGGGATCCCGGTCGATGTCGATGACAGGCACGTCCATCACCCCACGCTAGTGCTCGCTGACTACGCCCGGGCGGGGATCTCGCCCGAGCCGCGGTGGACGAGGCGGGTGGGGACCTCGATGCGCTGGGTGGGGCCGTCGGGGTACTCGAGACGGTCGAGCGCCAGCCGGGCGGCGGCGCGACCGAGCTCGAGGGTGTCGTACGAGACCACCGAGATGCCGAGCACGTCGGCGAGGTCGAAGTCGTCGAAGCCGAAGAGGGCGATCGACTCCCGGCGCCGCTGGAGCTCGTGCAGGGCGCCCGCCGTGGCCCGGTTGTTGCCCGTGACGATGGCGGTGGGCGGGTCGGGGGAGTCGAGCAGTGACCGCACCGACTCCTGCACGTCGACCGACGGATCGTCGTACACGCGCTCCCAGCATCGGGTCTCGGTCACGCCGACCTCGCGCAGGGCCTCGCGGTAGCCCTCGAGGCGCTCGTCGACCGTGTGGAACGCCGACGGGTTGCTGACGAAGCCGATGCGCCGGTGGCCCAGCGCGGTGAGCGAGCGCACCGCCTCGGCCATGCCGTTGCGGTTGGCCAGCACCACGGTGTCGGCCACGAGATCGCGCGGAGGCCGGTCGACCCCGATGATCGGCGTGCCGAGCTGCCGTTCCCCCTCGAGGTAGGACTGGTCGTCGGCCACGGGGATGAGGAGCAGCGCTCGCACGCGCTGGGCCAGCAGCGAGTCGACCACCCTGGCCTCGCTGTCGGCCGAGTCGGCGGTCGTGGCCAGCAGCATGGTGAACCCGTGCTGCGACAGCTCACGCTCGATGCCGGCCGCGACGTGGAAGTAGAACGGGTTCTGGATGTCGCCGATGATGAAGGCGATCGTGTTGCTGACCCCGCCGCGCCGGAGGTCGCGGGCGAGGACGTTGGGGCGGAAGCGGAGGCGCTTGGCCGCCTCCATGACCTTCTGCTGGGTCTGGGGGGAGACCTTGGACGGATCCGAGAAGACGCGTGATACCGTCTTCGCGCTCACCCCGGAGAGGCGGGCCACGTCCTCCAGCCGGGCCCTGGCGTGTCGGGTGACGTCTCTGGCGTCCATGTCAGCGTTGGAACTCTCTCTTCGTCGAGGTCGCGTGCGCGGCGGCGGGCAGGTCGTCGGAGGTGCCCTCGCGGCGGTGGCGAGCGGATGCGGGGGTGCGACGGTGCTGTCGTCCGCTCTCGCGATCGAGGATCGACACTAGCAATGATGACGCGGAAGTCAACGTAGGACAGAGCCCTCTCCGGCACCGCCGATCGGATCGTGTTCTATTCGTTATCGGAGGATCCTGTCTCAGCTTGACGATGTGACCTAACGTTGCGATACTCGATCCTCGTCGTGCATGACATCGTTGACACGACAGCTCGAGTGGGAAGACCTCTCACCGTGCGCAGGCAAAGGAGCAGATATGCGCCCTGATGGCACGCCGCCCATTCTGGAGATGCGGTCCATCACCAAGGAGTTCCCCGGGGTCAAGGCCCTGGAGGATGTCTCCATCACCGTCCAGGCGGGCGAGATCCACGCCATCTGCGGTGAGAACGGTGCCGGGAAGTCGACCCTGATGAAGGTCCTGTCCGGTGTCTACCCGGCGGGGTCGTTCTCGGGTCAGATCTACTTCCAGGGCCAGGCGGTCGCGTTCCGCGACATCCGTGCCAGCGAGGATGCGGGGATCGCGATCATCCATCAGGAGCTCGCGCTCATCCCCGAGCTGTCGATCACCGAGAACATCTTCCTCGGCAACGAGGTCACCCGTTTCGGGCGCATCGACTGGGTCGAGCAGAAGGCCCGCGCGATCGAGCTGCTCGCCCGTGTCGGGCTCGAGGACGACCCCGACACGCAGATCAAGAACCTCGGTGTGGGCAAGCAGCAGCTGGTCGAGATCGCGAAGGCGCTGTCGAAGAACGTGAAGCTCCTCATCCTCGATGAGCCGACCGCGGCGCTGAACGAGGACGACTCGCAGCACCTGCTCGACCTCATCCTGGGCCTGAAGGGCCGCGGGATCGCGTCGATCATGATCAGCCACAAGCTGAACGAGATCGAGCGGATCTCCGACTCGATCACGATCATCCGCGACGGCAAGACGGTCGAGACCCTCGACGTCCACGCCGGCGGCGTCGACGAGGACCGCATCATCCGCGGCATGGTGGGGCGTTCGCTCGCCTCCCGCTTCCCCGAGCGCCACGCCACGATCGGCGAGGTCTTCTTCGAGGTCCGCGACTGGACGGTGCAGCACCCGCAGATCGCCGAGCGCCTCGTCGCGAAGCACTCCAATCTCTACGTCCGTCGTGGTGAGGTGGTCGGTCTCGCCGGCCTCATGGGCGCCGGCCGCACCGAGCTGGCGATGAGTCTGTTCGGCCGTTCGTACGGCACGTACCTCGAGGGTGAGGTGATCAAGGACGGCAAGTCGATCACCATGCGCGACGTGCCCTCCGCCATCCGTCACGGTCTGGCGTACGTGAGCGAGGACCGCAAGGTGCTCGGCCTCAACCTGCTCGACACCATCGAGCGCTCGATCGTCTCGGCGAAGCTGTCGAAGATCGCCCCGCGCGGCGTGGTCGACGCCTACAAGGAGCACGAGGTCGCGGAGGACTACCGCGGCAAGCTCCGGATCAAGACGCCCAGCGTCGAGGTCGGCGTCTCGAAGCTCTCGGGTGGCAATCAGCAGAAGGTCGTGCTGGCGAAGTGGATGTTCACCGACCCCGACCTGCTGATCCTCGACGAGCCCACCCGTGGCATCGACGTGGGCGCCAAGTACGAGATCTACACGATCATCCAGGAGCTCGCGGCGCAGGGTAAGGGCATCATCCTCATCTCGAGCGAGCTGCCCGAGCTGCTCGGCATGGCCGACCGCATCTACACGGTCTTCGAGGGCAGCATCACCGACGAGATCACCGCGTCCGACGCGACTCCCGAGAACCTCATGCGCAGCATGACGAGCGAGAAGAAGAAGGCACAGGCATGACCACCACCACCGACACGTCCGCGCCGAAGAAGTCGGGCGGCCTGGCCGACATCAAGAAGGTGTTCGGCCGCAGCCAGTCCACGGCTCGCCAGTTCGGCATCCTGGGCTCGCTGATCGTCATCATCGTGCTGTTCGAGATCCTCACCGGAGGGCTCACGCTCTCGCCGACGAACCTCATCAACGTCGTGCAGCAGTACTCCTACATCCTGATCCTCGCGATCGGCATGGTGATGGTCATCATCATGGGTCACATCGACCTGTCGGTCGGATCGGTGGCGGCGTTCGTCGGCATCGTGGTCGCCAAGTCGATGGCCGACTGGAACCTCCCCTGGCCGCTCGCGATCGTGCTCGGCCTCGTCGTCGGCGCGCTGATCGGCGCCTGGCAGGGCTTCTGGGTGGCGTACGTCGGGGTCCCGGCGTTCATCGTGACCCTGGCCGGCATGCTCATCTTCCGTGGCGCCAACCAGGTCGTCGGCCAGTCGACCACCACCCCGGTGCCCCAGGACTTCGGCAAGATCGGCGCCGGTTACCTGCCCGAGATCCCCGGACTGGGCCTGCCCTTCAACTTCCTCACCATGGTGCTGGGCCTCCTCGGCGTCGTCTGGATCGTCTTCAACGAGATCCGCCTGCGCCGCCGCCAGCACAAGACCGGCTCCGACTCGGCGCCCGTGTGGGTGTCGATCGTCAAGGTCGTCATCATCTCGGCAATCGTCCTCGCCGCGGCGTACCTGTTCGCCACCGGTCGTGTGGGCACGAGCTTCCCGATCTCCGGCATCATCCTCGTCGTGCTCGTGATCATCTACACGTTCATCACGAACAACACCACCTTCGGTCGCCGCATCTACGCGGTGGGTGGCAACCGTCTCGCCGCGACGCTGTCCGGTGTGAAGGACCGCCGGGTCGACTTCTTCGTCATGATGAACATGTCGGTGCTCGCCGCCCTCGCGGGCATGATCTTCATCGCCCGCTCCACCGCCTCCGGCCCGCAGGACGGCAACGGCTGGGAGCTCGACGCCATCGCCGCGGTCTTCATCGGCGGCGCGGCGGTCTCGGGCGGCATCGGCACGGTGATCGGGTCGATCATCGGTGGCCTCGTCATGGCGTTCCTCAACAACGGCCTCCAGCTGCTGGGTGTCGGCGCCGACTACGTGTCCATCATCAAGGGCCTCGTGCTCCTGCTCGCCGTCGGCGTCGACGTGCTCAGCAAGGCGAGCGGGCGTCCGTCCATCCTCGGCATCTGGTCGTCGCGCCGCCGTGCGCGCTCGGCTGAAGGCCCCACCGAGCCCCCGACCGTTCTGCCAACGGCCGGAACGAACGAGACGAGTCAGCCGGCCGACGTGACGCGCTCCTAGCGCCACGCCACCGAATCCGTCTCACCACCACCAAGAGAGAGTGATCAATCAATGAAGAGAATCGCTTTGGCAGCGACCGCCCTCGCGGCGGCCGCAGCGCTGACGCTCGCCGGTTGCTCGAGCAACGACCGCGGCGGCTCGGGCGACAGCACCGACGCAGCGAGCGCGGGCTTCCCGGCCGACTCCACCATCGGCGTCGCGCTGCCCGACAAGACCTCGGAGAACTGGGTTCTCGCCGGTGACCTGTTCACCAAGGGCCTCGAGGACGCCGGCTTCAAGGCCGACGTGCAGTACGCCCCCGCCTCGAACACCGTCGCGGAGCAGCAGAACCAGATCTCGGCCATGGTCACCAACGGCGCCAAGGTCATCGTCATCGGCGCGAAGGACGGCAAGCAGCTGGGCACCCAGCTCCAGCAGGCCGCCGACGCCGGCGTCAAGATCATCGCGTACGACCGCCTGATCGAGAACACCCCGAACGTCGACTACTACGTCGCCTTCGACAACTACAAGGTCGGTGAGCTGCAGGGCCAGGCCCTCCTCGACGGTCTCGCGGCTCGCTCGGGCCACGGCGCCCCGTGGAACATCGAGCTGTTCTCCGGCTCGCCCGACGACGCCAACTCGGCGGTCTTCTTCAACGGCGCGATGAGCGTGCTGCAGCCGAAGATCGACGACGGCACCCTCGTCGTGGGCTCGGGTCAGACCGACATCAACCAGACCGCGACCCAGGGCTGGAAGGCCGAGAACGCACAGTCCCGCATGGACTCGCTGCTGACCTCGACCTACGGCTCGAAGACGCTCGACGGCGTGCTGTCCCCGAACGACACCCTCGCCCGCGCCATCCTCACCTCGGTGCAGCAGGCCGGCAAGGACGTCAAGACGTTCACCGTCACGGGTCAGGACTCGGAGGCCGAGTCGGTCAAGTCGATCATGGCCGGAGACCAGTACTCCACCATCAACAAGGACACCACGCTCCTCGTCGACCAGACCATCAAGATGATCCAGGACCTCCAGAAGGGCCAGGAGGCCGAGGTCAACGACACCGAGCAGTACGACAACGGCGTGAAGGTCGTTCCCGCGTACCTGCTCCCCCCGGTGATCGTCACCAAGGAGAACGCGGCCGAGGCGTACGCCAACAGCCCCTCGCTCCTCGCGATCGTCAACGGCCAGGGCTGATTTCCAGCTCTCGCTCCGGAAGCCCCTCGTCCTTCGGGACGGGGGGCTTCCTCGTTGTCGGAGGGCTTCCTCGCTGTCGGGCGGATGCGCGACTTGCGCTGAGCTAGCCCGTGCCGTATATTCCATGTGGAATAGTCAACCTGGAGGAATGATGGCGGAGCTCACCACACTCGCGGTGGCGGCGCTGTCCCTGCTCGTCGAGGCCCCGATGCATCCGTACGAGATGTTCCAGACCATGACGCTGCGTCAGACGGACCAGCTCGTGAAGGTGCGCCCCGGGTCGCTCTACCACACGGTCGCGCGGCTCGAGCGTGACGGGCTGGCCCGTGAGGTCGGCACGTCGCGGGAGGGCAACCGTCCCGAGCGCACCACCTACGAGATCACCGAGGCGGGCAGGGATGCGCTCCAGGAGCGCCTCACCACGATGCTCGCGTCGCCCGTCCCCGCCTACCCGGAGTTCGCCCTCGCGCTCGCCGAGGCGCACAACCTCCCACTCGATCAGGTGCGCGCCCTCCTCGAGCGGCGCGTCGACAGCCTCCGTGCCGAGTTGGTGGGCGTCGACGGAGGAGTGGGCCGGGTGCTCGCGAAGGACCTGCCCCGCCGGTTCTGGATCGAGGCGCAGTACCGGCGCACCGTGCTCGAGAGCGAGATCGACTGGATCGACTCGCTGCTCTCCGACCTGGCCGACGGCTCCCTTCCCTGGGACTGACCGGCCCCTCCGAACCCCTGTACAGAGAGAGATCCCTCGTGGACACCACCGTCAAGCCCTGGCCCGCCCTCTGGTCGCTGGTCATCGGGTTCTTCATGATCCTCATCGACACCACCATCGTGTCGGTGGCGAACCCCGCCATCATGGAGGGGCTCGCGACCGACATCAACGCGGTCATCTGGGTGACGAGCGCGTACCTGCTGGCCTACGCCGTGCCGCTCCTCATCACCGGCCGTCTCGGAGACCGCTTCGGCCCGAAGAACATCTACCTCACCGGGCTCGTCGTCTTCACGGCCGCCTCGGCCTGGTGCGGCCTCTCGACGAGCATCGGCATGCTCATCGTCGCCCGCGCCGTGCAGGGCCTCGGCGCCGCGCTCATGGCGCCGCAGACGCTCTCCGTCATCACCCGCATCTTCCCGCCCGAGCGCCGGGGCGCGGCCATGGGCCTCTGGGGATCCGTGGCGGGCATCGCGATGCTCGTGGGTCCGGTCGCCGGCGGGCTCCTCGTCGACGGGCTCGGCTGGGAGTGGATCTTCTTCATCAACGTCCCCGTGGGCATCGCCGGCTTCATCCTCGCCGCGATCTACGTGCCGAAGCTCAAGACCCACTCGCACCGCTTCGACATCCCCGGCGTCATCCTCAGCGCGGTCGGCATGTTCCTGCTCGTCTTCGGCATCCAGGAGGGCGAGACGTACGACTGGGGGACGATCGTCGGCCCGATCAGCGTCTGGTCGCTGATCATCGCCGGCATCGTCGTGCTCGCGCTGTTCGTGGTGTGGCAGGCCGTGCAGAAGCGCAGCGAGCCGCTGCTGCCGCTCGCTCTGTTCCGCGACCGCAACTTCTCGTTGGCCAACACCGCGATCTCGCTGGTCGGGTTCACGGTGACCTGCATGTCGCTGCCGCTGGTCTTCTACTTCCAGATCGTCCGCGGCTTCACGCCCACGCAGTCGGCGCTGATGCTGGTGCCCATGGCAGTCATCGCCGGTGGCCTGGCGCCCGTCGTGGGCCGCGCGCTCAACCGCGTGGACCCGCGCCCGATCGCCGTGCTCGCGCTGATCTTCCTCGCTGCGGGCCTGGCCTGGTACGCCCTGCTGCTCCACGCCGACACCCCGGTCTGGATGCTGCTGCTGCCCTCCGCCCTGCTCGGTCTGGCCAATGCGGGCATGTGGGCACCGATCTCCAACACCGCCACCCGGAACCTGGCACCGAAGGATGCGGGTGCGGGCTCGGGTGTGTTCAACACGACGAGGCAGATCGGATCGGTGCTGGGCAGTGCGTCGATCGCCGTGCTGATCCAGGCGCGACTGTCGGCCGAGCTTCCCGGGATGGGCGAGTTCAGCGGCTCCGAGGCGTCGTCGGGTCAGTCGCTGCCCGCGCAGCTGCAGGACGGCTTCTCCACCGCCATGGCGCAGTCACTGATCATGCCGGCGATCGTGGCCCTGGTCGCCGCCGTGGTGGTCTTCTTCTTCGCCCGGCGCAAGGCGGCGACGGGATGGTCGGCTCCGCAGGCCGCCGGGGGTGCTCCCACCGGCGCCGTGCCCGCCACGGCCGGCGAGGCCCCTGCTGCGGCCGCTCCGGTGAGAGTGGAGAACGCCACCGAGCGCTGACCCGCGATTCCCCTCTTGCGCTGCGACCTCCGACACGTGTAACGTCGGGGGTCGCAGCGTTCTGCTGCCAGACGAACGGAAGAGGTGAGCTCCATGACCCCAGTGATCATCGCGCTTCCCCCGTTCGCTTCGAAGCACTGAGTCGACTCCGTCCTCAGTCGCTTCCCCCGGCCGGGAGATCCGATCGGCTTCGCCGCGTCCATGACGCGCTGACGCGCCGACCGAGCATCCCCGGCACGAACGCCAGGAAGCGCCTTCCCCCTCCTCTCCTCCACTCATCCACGCCCGGAAGGCTCCCTCATGTTCAGATCATCGAACCGATCCGACGACGTGTCGTTGATCGGGTTCGCCTCTGTCGATCCCGTCTCCTGGGTCGACGCCTCACGGCTCCGCGACGGATTCGCGACCGGCAGCTACCGCCGGGAGTGGACGTGGCTCGCGGAGATCGACGACCGTCCCGTGGCCCGCGCCGTCTGGTGGGGGCCCTCGGGCGCCGTGCACCCGCTGGCGCTGCACTGCGTGATCGTCGACCCGACCGTCCCGAACCCCGAGCTGTGGGCCGCGGCCCTCATCCGCTCGGCCCACCGGGCTTACCTCGCCGCGGGTGCGGTGCTCGAGCCCGACGTGGTCATCCACGCCGGGCCCGGGTGGCGCGACGACCCGGTGGCGACGGCCGCGGTGTCGTGGCGCATGCAGGCGGCGCTCGACGCGGGCCTGGCACTCGCCTCGGAGACGGAGACCGCCGACGGACGCACCCGGCTCGTGCTGTCGTCGGTGCCCGGCGTGGCGGCGGTGCACCCGGTGCCGGTCCCGTCGGGCCCGGCGACCTCCTGACCGGTAGCGTGGGTGGGGTGAGCGATCGCCCATCCCACCCGCGCTGGGGTCTCGTCGACGCCGCGGCCGGCGTGGTCGCCTTCGCCGGGGTGTCGCTCATCGTCCTCTCGATCGACAGGCTGCCGGGCATCGCCGGTGACCCCCGGCTGCAGTGGGGCGTCGATCAGGTGGTGGCCGGATGGCTGCCCATCCTCGCGGTGGTCCTGGTGGCCTCGTACCTCCGCGGTCGGCGGAGCCTCGGCGCCGACTTCGGATTGGCTCTCCGTCCGCTCGATCTCGCGATCGG
Source organism: Cnuibacter sp. UC19_7 (assembly GCF_042699995.1). Taxonomy (GTDB): domain Bacteria; phylum Actinomycetota; class Actinomycetes; order Actinomycetales; family Microbacteriaceae; genus Cnuibacter. The sequence continues at coordinate 1,418,439 of NZ_CP170560.1, read as the reverse complement.
CCTGCTCGCCGGCATCCTGCTGCGCTTCGGCGCGGTCGGCATCGCCGAGGTGGTGCGGATCGCGACGGGCGGACCGCCGGTGCCCTTCTCGCAGAGCGCGGGCAGCGACATCGGCTGGTTCCTCCTCACCTCGGTGCTCGCGGCGTCGATCGTGACGCCCGTGATCGAGGAGCTGTACTTCCGCGGGCTCGTGCTGGGGGCGCTCCGCAATGCGGTGCTCGGCCGAGCCGCCCTCACCCCGGGCGAGGTGCCCTCGGCAGCATCGGTCGCGCGCGTGCGCGCTGCCGGAGCGGTGGCGGTGCTCGGTTCGGCCCTGCTCTTCACCGCGTTCCACCTCGAGGGCCTGCCCACCACCTCGGAGGGCGTGTCGCGGCTCGTCATCCTCTTCCTCGTCGGCGTGGTGCTCGGCAGCCTCGCGCTCTTCACCCGCCGTCTCGGCCCCTCCGTCGTCGCCCACGCGGTGTTCAACGTCTCCGTCGCGGTGCTCGCCCTCCTCACCCCCGCCGCATCCGGCCTCTCCTGACCCGCCCCCGCTCGTCCTCTCGGCTGGGCGGATGCGGATGTGACAGTCGTGGTGGCCTCGCGTCCCCGGGGGCCGCCACGAGTGCCAGATCCGGACGGCCGCGGGCGGAGCCCTGCCGAGCGTCGGCTGGGGGCGGGGTGGGCCTCGCCGTGCCAGGGTGAAGGGATGGCAGACGAGGAGGCGGGGCGACCGCCCTCACCCGGGGAACAGCACCCCTCGGTGAAGGAGGACGTCCACGCGCTGGCGACGGGCAAGGCGGAGGACGTCGTCCCCGTCGTGGTGGCGCGCCGGTGGCCCGTCGTCTCGGCGTCGGTGGCGGTGCTCATGGTGCTCCTGCTCGGCGGGCTCCTCCTGCTGCGGCAGGGCACGGCGCCGTTCGAGATCGACACCGAGTGGATGGACGAGATCATCGAGCACCGATCGCCCATCTGGGAGGGTCCGTCGCTCGTGATGAACTCGCTCGGCGGCGGGTGGATCGCGATCATCCTCGTGCCCGTCCTCGCCATCACGGCACTGCTCGTCTTCCGTCGCCGCTGGGCGGCGCTCTACCTCGCCCTCGCCCTCGCGGTGAGCGCGGGAGTGGTGCAGATCCTCAAGAACGTCGTCGGGCGGACCCGCCCGCCGGACATGCTCGTGACGAGCGACTACGGTTCATTCCCCTCGGGGCATACAGCCAACGCGGCCACCCTCACGGTCGTGTTCGGACTCGTGTTCTGGCGGCTGTGGGTGTGGCTCGCCGGCGTCGCGTACACGATCCTCATGCTGCTGAGCCGCACGTACCTCGGTGCGCACTGGCTCACCGACACGATCGGCGGCCTGCTGCTGGGCGCGGGCCTGGCAGTGCTGATCTGGGCGCCGTTCGCCCTCAGGCTGAGACGGGAACGAGACGGCGACCACCGCCCGATCTGGATCCGCGCCCGCGAGACGACGGGTTCTCACTGAAGGGATGCGCGCACGGAGCCGCACCGCTACCGTTCAGACATGAGGATCCTGCTCGTCGGTGCCGGGGGCGTGGGTGACGCGATCGCGAAGATCGCCGCACGCCGTGACTTCTACGACCTGCTGGTGGTGACCGACTACGACCCCGCACGGGCCGAGCGCACGGTCGCCTGGGTGCGCGAGCATCACGGCGATGAGGTCGCGGCGAGGTTCGTCGCCGACCGGATCGACGCGTCCTCGGCCGACGACGTGGCCGAGGTCGCGCGGCGGCACCAGGCGACGCACGTCATGAACGCGGTCGAGCCGAAGTTCGTCGAGACGATCTTCGCGGGAGCGTTCGCGGCGGGCGCCGACTACCTGGACATGGCCATGAGCTTGTCGCATCCGCACCCCGAGCATCCGCACTCGGAGACCGGCGTGAAGCTCGGCGATGCGCAGTTCGCGCAGGCTGCCGCCTGGGAGGGCGCCGGGCGGCTCGCGCTCGTGGGCATGGGGGTCGAACCGGGCCTCTCCGACGTGTTCGCGCGCTACGCCGCCGACGAGCTGTTCGACCGCATCGACGAGCTCGGCACCCGCGACGGCGCGAATCTCGTGGTGCGCGACGAGAACGGCGAGGAGGTCTTCGCGCCCAGCTTCAGCATCTGGACGACCATCGAGGAGTGCCTCAACCCGCCCGTGATCTGGGAGAAGGACCGCGGCTGGTACACCACGCCGCCGTTCTCCGAGCCCGAGGTGTTCGACTTCCCCGACGGGATCGGTCCGGTCGAGTGCGTCAACGTCGAGCACGAGGAGGTGCTCCTGATGCCGCGCTGGGTCGATGCGCAGCGGGTGACCTTCAAGTACGGACTCGGTGAGCAGTTCATCGGCATCCTCAAGACCCTGCACACGCTCGGCCTCGACAGGACCGAGCCCGTGCGCGTGCGGAGCGCGAACGGGCCGGTCGAGGTGGCCCCGCGCGACGTGGTCGCGGCCGGCCTGCCGGATCCGGCGACCCTCGGGCCGCGGATGACCGGGAAGACCTGCGCGGGCCTCTACGTCACGGGCACGGGCAAGGACGGCGCCCCGCGAGCGGTGTACCTCTACCACGTGAGCGACAACGAGTGGACGATGCGGGAGTACGAGAGCCAGTGCGTGGTGTGGCAGACCGCTCTCAACCCCGTCGTCGCGCTCGAGCTCCTCGCCACCGGAGCCTGGCAGGGCGCGGGGGTGCTCGGGCCCGAGGCGTTCCCCGCCTCGCCGTTCCTCGAGCTCATGGCCCGGCCGGAGGCGGAGGGTGGCTACGGACAGGCCTGGGGCCTCGAGGAGCGCTCGGCGTGACCGACCCTTCACGTCCGGATCCCGCCGCGCCGCTGCCCGTGGAGGCGGTGGAGCTGCATCGGATCGCGATGCCGCTGGTGCGTCCGTTCCAGACGAGCTTCGGTACGCAGACCGCACGCGACGTGCTGCTCGTGCGGGTGATGACCGAGGCGGGGGAGGGCTGGGGCGAGTGCGTCGCCATGGAGCATCCCGTGTACTCGAGCGAGTATGTCGAGGGCGTTCACGCGGTGCTGCGCGACTACCTGGCGCCCACGGTGCTCCGCGCCGGATCGGTGCGCGCGGAGGACGTCGCCCCGCTGACGCGCTTCGTGATCGGCCACCGGATGGCGAAGGCGGCCCTCGAGACCGCCGTGCTCGATGCCACCCTCCGCGCGGCGGGGATGTCGTTCGCACGGCGCTTCGGAGCGACCGCCTCCGAGGTCGCCTGCGGTGTCTCGGTGGGCATCGCCGCGAGCATCCCGGAGCTCCTCGACGAGGTGTCGGGTTACGTCGACGCCGGTTACCGCCGCATCAAGCTCAAGGTGAAGCCCGGATGGGACCTCGAACCGGTGGCGGCCGTCCGCGACCTCATCGGAGACCTGCCTCTGCAGGTCGACGCGAACACCGCGTACACCGCCGCCGACATCGACCACATCCGCGAGCTCGACGCGTTCGGCCTGCTGCTCATCGAGCAGCCGTTCGTCGAGGAGGACATCGCCTCGCACGTGCGACTGGCGCGGGCGATCGACACCCCCGTCTGCCTCGACGAGTCGATCGTGTCGTGCGAGGTGGCGATCGACGCGATCGAGCGCGACGCCACCAGCGTCGTCAACATCAAGGCCGGCCGGGTGGGCGGATACCTCGAGTCGCTGCGCATCCACGACGCCTGCCTCGACCGCGACGTGGCCGTGTGGTGCGGGGGCATGCTCGAGACGGGCATAGGGCGTGCCGCGAACGTCGCGCTCGCGGCGCTGCCCGGATTCACCCTCCCGGGCGACACCTCCGCCTCCGACCGCTACTTCGCGGAGGACCTCACCGAGCCGTTCGTGCTCGACGACGGCAGGCTCCCGGTGCCCACCGGGCCGGGCAGCGGGGTCGATGTGCGGACCGAGCTCGTCACAGCCTGGGCCACGCGGGCGCCAGAGCTCATCCGCTGACGCAGTCCGTGGGCCGTCAGGGCGCGGGCGCCGCGGGAGCCGGGCGGTGGACCGTCAGCGGAGGACGAACACGTCGGGTGACATGAGCAGGATCAGCACGAGCGCGAGCAGGGCGAGGACGCCGGCGATCGAGAGACCGCCCGCCAGAGGGAAGCGCTCGAACCAGTAGAGCAGCTCGGGTGACTGCGTGCGCAGGCCGCGCCAGGTCAGCGGATCCTCGGGCCGGCGCACCGGCACGCCGAACGCCGCGGCGACGGTGTCCATGTCCTCCGCGCTCCAGAACTGGCCGCGCATCCGCATGAGGAGCTCGCCCGCCGCGTCGACCACGAAGAGCTGCCGGTCGGTCTCCGCCGTGCTGCCGCGGTAGACGTCGACGACGAGCACGGCGGCGATCCGCTTCGCGGGGATGCGGTTGTCGCGCCGGAAGAAGCCGCGCTCGACCATGCCGTCGTGGGAGATGCAGATCCGTGCGCTCCTGACGAGGTACCAGCCGAGGCAGTAGATCGCCGTCACGAAGGCCAACGCCACGAGGACGCGCAGCCAGGTGCCGCGGGGGATCGAGAACCAGAGCATGGCGGCAAGGATCGGCACGGTGAGCGCCGCCGCGACGAGTCTGGCCTGCGCGAGGATCTGGGCGCGGGGCCGTAACACGATCTCGCCCTGCCCGGGGTTCGGGCTCGGGCGGCGGCGGGGGGCTGGCGGGGCCACGGTCTGCTCGCTCACGGGCACGAGCGTAGGGGAGCCTCGCGCGCCGCGGTAGCGGCCATCCGGGGGACAAATGCGGCGGCCCGTCTGAAGGAGACGGCGGCCCGCGGCGGCCCCGGTCAGCCCTCGAGGGACGGCGATCGGCGCTGGAAGCCGGGACGCAGGTCCACTCGCCCCTCCGAGAGCCGGGCGATGTCGTCCCAGGCCACGAAGAAGCTGCCGCGGTGCCGACGGCGCAGGAGGTCGGCGATCAACCAGGGCCGACGATCGGCGGTCCGCTCGTACCCGAGGAACGACGACCCCGACCGCGGGCTCACCACGAAGCCCGCGAGCCTCGCGTCGGCGAGGAGCTCGCCGGGAGCGCCATCGATGACGAAGCGGGCGTCGATCACGCGGCCCAGCATCCGCCCCTCGGAGTCGTGCACCTCGTTCTTCAGCAGGTCACTCAGGATCATGGCGGCCTCCGGGGATGCGGGCGATGACGTGATCGCGCAGCCAGCGCTCGGTCCAGGTGACGTCGAGCTGGGCGCCGCGGACACCGAGGCGGACCACCGTGCCGACGTCGGCGATGTGGCGCCACGCCACGCGGTGGAGTCGAGAGGAGGGCGGCCGTCCGCCGAAGATGCGGGTCGCGAGCACGGGGCCGCTGAGGAGCGCCGTGATGACGGGTGGGGCGGTCCCCTCCGGGATGGGGGCGTCCGTCGGCACGTCGCTGAGCTCGACGTCGTCGACGACGACCACCGGGACCTCGTCGACGTCGAGCACCTGGCGATCGAGGAGGTGCAGCTGCGCCTCGACCACCTGACCGCCGTAGTGTTCCGGCGGGGACAGCGGATCGTGGATCCCCTCGACCCTGCGCCGCCTCACGATCCCATCCCCGTGACGATCATGAGTGGGATCGCCGCCACCGCGGCGACGACGATGATGGCGAGGTAGACCAGGCCGACCGCGTTCGTGAGCCGGCCGTTCACGTCGTCGCCCATGTACTGCCGGTCGTTCGCGACGATGAGGATCGGCAGGTACGTCAGGGGCAGCGCGACGGCGGAGAACACCACGGAGAACTCGGTCACGGCGACGGGATCGACGCCGGTCGCGAGGATGCCGATGCCCACCAGGAGGCAGATGATCATCGCGACGTGGAACCTGGCGGCCTGGGCGGGGCGCCGGAACTTGCCCCACGACCACCCGAAGAACTGGGCGAGCGTGTACCCGCTCGACAGCGTGGTCTCCAGGGCCGCGCCGAACGTGGCCGCGACGATGCCGACCAGCACGAACGCCAGCGCGATCTTCCCGCCGGCCTCGGCCACGGGCAGGATCACCTGGGACAGCGAGGTCACCTCGATCGCCCGCGGCAGCAGCACGATCGCGGCGCAGGCGGCGATCGAGACCGACAGCAGCCCGCCGAGGGGGAAGCCGATGAGGACGTTCACCCTCGACTGGGAGATGTCCTTCCGGCCCCACTTCTCCTCCACCGCGCCCGACGAGAAGAAGAAGACCTCGTACGGGGTCATCGCCGCCCCGAACAGCGCGATCGCGTAGTACCAGTAGGTGGTGCTCTCCTCGGTCTCAGGCACCGTCGGCGCCAGAGCCTGGCCGGCGAGCTGATTCCAATCCGGGTGGAGCAGGAAGACCGCGACGGCGAACACGATGAGCGCGAGGCCGAGGAGACCGGTGACGTTCTCCATGATCGAGAATCTCACCCGCCAGATCACCAGCCAGACGGCGAAGGCGGCCACCGGGATCCAGAGCATCGGCGAGACGCTCGAGGCCAGCTGCAGGGCCAGGGCCACGCCGCCGACCTCCGCCGTGAGGGTCAGGAGGTTGATGAGGAACGAGGCGGCCAGGTTGGCCAGCCCGGCACGGGGGCCGAGGCGCTCGCGGATGATCTCGAAGGTCGCCCGGCCGCTGACCGCCGCGACGCGGCCGGACATCTGCGCGAACAGGCAGATGCCGATGACCCCGACGACCACCACCCAGACGAGCGAGAGACCGAAGCGCGACCCCACCACCGCGTTCGTGACGAGGTCGCCGATGTCGACGAACCCGCCGATCGCGGTGAGCACGCCGAGGGCCACTCCGAGCAGGCGCTTCACTGCAGTCCCTTCGACTCGGCGCTGAGCGTGGACGCGGCGTCCGCCGCCGCCCGCAGCTGCTGCGCGGCCGCGTCGAGCCCGGCGCCGTCGGCGGAGAGGCTCTCCCTCACGCCGTCGATCGCGTCGGCGACCCGCCCCGCGGTCTCGAGCACACGATCACGGAGGCCGGCCTCGTCACCCTGGTGCACATCCGCCTCGAGCAACTGTGTCTGGGCATCGGTGACCTCGGTGAGCGAGTCCTCGAGGGTGGTCGCGGTGACGCTCGTGAGCGTCCTCTGGGCTTGTAGCTGCTGGACGGAGAGCAGAGCGCTCTGGGCAGCGGAGGCCACCTGGTCGGAGGAGCGCGCGAGGTCGCCCGCCACACCGCCCGAGGTCGTGGTGCAGGCGCTGACGAGGAGCGCGATCGTGACGAGCAGGATCGTGGTGGCGGAGGAGCGCCGGACGTGCATCCTCTCACCGTGCTCTTCCGGACCCGGAGTGGCAACGGCCTTGCGCACGGGCGGCCGGTCTCGCCCGTGCCAGGTCAGGGCCGGTCGCGCTCGGCGATCCGGGTGCGGAGCTCCTCGACGTCGACGTCGATCTCGCCCACGTCGTCGGGACCGCCCTCGCCGGGGAGGCTCTTCACCGCATCCTGGTCGATGTCGTCGTCGTCGAGCGCCTTCGAGTCGGCCGGATCGGCCTGGGCGCGCTCCGTCTCGACCCCGCTGGAGGGGCTGTACGACATGTCCTTCTCGACGGTGTCCTCGTCGTTTCCGCTCTGGATAGCCATACCGGCGACGCTACGACCATTCCGGGACGGCGCAACGGTCTCGTAGATAGCCTGCGAACCCACCGGGAGTCCTGCCCTCGAGGCGGCCCGACGTGGTCACTATCGACTCCGGCAGGAGCACGACCGTCTCCCCGGCGGCCCGGGCGCGCAGGGCGAGCGACACGTCCTCGTGCTCGACGACGGCGGTGAAGCCGCCGAGGCGCCGGTAGGCGTCGGCGCGCACGCCGAGGTTGGCACCGTGGATGTGGAGCAACGTGCGGGCGTAGTCCTCGCGCCAGCGCGACAGCTCGCTCTCGCCGAGGTCGCCAGACCGCGGCCGTACGTGGCCGAGTGCGAGCGCAGCGCCCGCCTCCGCCGCTCGCAGATGGTCGAGGAGCCAGTGCAGGGGCACGGTGGAGTCGGCGTCCGTGGTGCAGATCCAGTGCTGCGCGGGCGGATGCGCCGCGTCGCGCAGAAGGGCCGCGACGCCGGCGGAGCGGGCGGCGCCGACCGATCCGGCGTCGATCTCGAGCGCCCTCACGCGAGGAGTGTGCGAGGCGACGATCTCCGCGCTCGTGTCGACGCACGAGTCGAGGACGACGAGGACCTCGGTGGTCACGTCGGGACGGAGATGCTCAAGGGCAGTCCGGGCCTCCTCGAGAGCGTCGAGCGCGGCCGGCAGCAGCCGCGCCTCGTCGCGCGCAGGCATGACGACCGAGAGCGCGCGGATGCGCGCGCTCATCCGATCACGCCGGTCTCGCGAGCCACCGAGCGCCGGCCGGGCCGGACCAGGACGTCGAGGAGGAAGTCCTCCTCGACGTGCGAGGCGAGCACCGCGAGCCCGCTGTGCGCTCGCAGCACGGTGTGCACCTCATCGCCCGGTCGCGCTCGACCTGCGGTGGGGTGCCGCCAGTGGCAGGCCACCACGACGCCGCCTGCGGTGAGCGCGCCGTCGAGCAGTCGCGCGGTCGACTCCAGTCCGGCGTCGTCGAGGTAGTAGCCCACCTCGGAGATCACCACGAGGTCGAATCGCCCGTCCGGCCACTCGCGGGGCACCTCGAGTCGGTCGAACCGTGCGTGGGGCAGGTCGACGTTCCTCCGCCGGGCGAGCTCCAGCGCGCGCGTCGAGATGTCGACACCCCGCAGCTCGTCGACGCGCGCGGCGAGCTCTCGGCTCAGCACCCCCGTCGAGCATCCGATCTCCAGTGCTCGTCGGTACCGCTCATCCGGCAGGCTCGCGAGGGTGAGTGCCCGCTTGCGCTTCTCGTACCAGCGCGTCTCGAAGCCCCAGGGGTCGGGATCGTCCTCGAGCATCCGGTCGAAGTGGCTCGCCCCGGCGGCGTCGCTCTCGCCGCGTCGTGCGCCCTCGCTCTCGCCCTCGCTCTCGCCCTCGGGCGCGATCTCGTGCGGGCCCGGGGCAGGGATCAGGTACAGCTCCGTCTGACGGCGGAAGTGCGCGAGGAACCCCGCGTGGAGCAGCACCTCGTCGCCCGCAGCGTCGCTGAGCGGTCGGATCTGGGTCGCGTGGGCGAGAAGCGCCTCGGCCTTGGCTCTCCGGGCGACAGGCGTGAGCGCGAGCGAGATCGCGTCGCCCCAGGGCACATCGCTCGGCTGAGCCCAGTGCCAGAGCCACACCGGGTACTGCAGGACGCGCGCACCCGAGGCCTCGGCGGCGACACGGGCGACGGCACCGGCCGCCTCGTGGTCGGGGTGGCAGTCGCCCTCCCACGGCGCGACCACCAGGTCGCGGCTACCGAGGCGGAGGTCCGCCAGCGCCGACGCCAGTCGCCCCGCGTTCTCCGGCAGGCGTCCGTCAGGCGCGCCGACGACGTGCACCACGGCATCCGGATGCAGCAGGGCGGCTGCTCGGCGCGACTCCCGCTCGCGCAGCTCGGCGAGCCGAGCGGGGGGATGCGTCGGGGAGTGGGGGTGCGACGCCTCGCCCAGGGTGGCGAGCACGACCTCGGCGCCGAGGCCGCGAGCAGCGGCCTCCGCCAGCAGGCCTCCCGCGCCGAGCGTCTCGTCATCGGGATGCGCCGCGACGATCACCACCCGCTCGACGCCGTCGAGGCCGAGTGCGGGGAGGTCAGCGCGCCGGTCGAGCTCGTCGGCCCAGATCCGTTCTGCCGTGCCGGCATCCTCGTGCGTGAACGTCACCATGGGAGCTCGCCCTGCTGGGCAGCGAGCCGGGAGAGGCGGGCCTCATCCCGCTCCCCGTGGTCCTGCAGGAGGTAGAGGGCGAGGTCCGTCGTCTGCGCGGCGTACCAGGGGTCGAGCGCGGCGGGTGCCGGGCCGAGCGCCTGGGCGGCCTCGGCGAGGATCGCGTCGGCCGACCTCCGCACCGCACTGCGCACGAGCTGCGCCGCGGCGGCGAGAGAGGAGCCCGCCTCCCCGGCGTCGATCGCGGCCACCACCGAGCGCAGCAGCGCGCCCGAGCTGCGCTCGTGCACGAGCGCACGGCCCGCCGCGGCGTGCAGGAGGTCGGAGTCGCGCCCCCGGGCTCGCCCGCGAAGGAGAGCGGCGAGCGCCATGGCGGCGCCCCACCAGCACGCCGCCACGCGGATGCCGCCCCACTCGAAGCCCGGGCGGGTCAGGTACCAGCCGGGGTCGCCGACCGGGATAGCGGGCACGTCGTCGAAGGTCGCGGGTCCGCTCGGGAGCTGGGGCATGCCGCGAGCGACCCAGGCCGCGTCGTCGACCGTGACACCGCCGGTGAGCCCCACCGCGAACAGGCGCCGCTCGCCGCCCGCGTGAGCCGTGACCAGCGCGTGGCTCAGTCGACCGGCGAGGGAACACCACGGCTTCACGCCCGAGAGCCGCCATCCGCGGCCGGGCTCGTGCCGCGCCTGGAGGGTCGCGCCCGGCGCTTCGGCGGCGAAGACGCCCCACGTGCTGTCGGACCCGGCTCTGAGGGCACCCACGTCGACCAGGCTGGGGCACTCGTCGAGGATGATCAGCGCATCCAGGTGGGGTTCGGCGACGCGCGCCTCGAGCACGCTGCGCGAGGCCAGGTCGGCGAGCAGGGTCGTGGTCTCGGTGAGGGATGCGGACGACGGGGAGCCGCCGAGGCGCCCGCCGAGATCACGAGCGGCCGCGAGGGCTCGCTCGATCGGGTCGGATGTGGTCACACGGCCGACCGTACGCTGGCCGGCTGGTCACGGCACGGGGCGGCCCGCCGAGGATCAGCGACGGGCGGTGCGCTCCACCGACTGCTCGAGCGCGTGACGCGCGGCCTCGACGGTGTCGAAACGGCCGAGGTTGGCACCGGTCACCGATGTGGTGACGAAGCCGTCGCGCCACCGCTCGCTCACGATGCCCAGCGGGCGGCCGTCGGAGCCCGTGGCCACCCAGAGGCCGGCTTGGGCGCAGCGCCACGAGACGAGGGGCTGCGCCGCGATGCGCGTGTCCAGATCGGGGGAGGAGGTGTCGATGACGGTCATGGTGGTGCTCCTAGAAGATCTCCGGCCCGAGGGGCCCGGACGTGTTCCGACGCGACGGTGCGCCTCAGTCCATTAACACCCCGTGATGCCCCTCGGGCTGGGGGTTGACTTCTCAGCGAACGGGAGGTGTCCTGCCGTGATGAGGCTGAGCATCCGCAGAACAGGGATGCGCGGGGCAACGCCTCAGTCGAAGCTGGAGACGAGACCGAGCTGGAACCGAGACCGAGGAGGCACCATGGCACTCGAGGCGGGCGACTTCACGCTGTTGCACCAGGACCACACGTACCGCATCGCAGGTGAGCCTCCGCGCTGGACGGTGTCGAGGGGCGAACGCCTGCTCGGATACCTGGTGACGAAGTCGACGGCGGGCGAGGAAGGGGAGGACGTCTACGAGATGGAGACGCCCGACGGGGAGCGTGGCAATGTCGAGGGCACCGATTGGGAGTCGATCGTCCGGGCGTACCTCAACTCGGTCGACCCGGTGACGATCGATCCCGTGGAGCCCTGAGACGACTGGCTAGGGCAGTTCGGTGACGGTGGCGAGGTGGAAGAACACGATCCCGTAGGTGACCAGGCCCACGCTGGCGCAGACGGCGAGCGACGCGATCGAGACGTGGAGACGGTGCTTTCGGGCATCGTCGAGGGGCTCGTGGTGGGTGCGGAACGTCGCCATGGGACTGTCCTTCCGGGTCGGACCACCGGCACTGCATCGTGTCGGTAGCGCCACAGTAGACCTCCTCCCGGCGCCGGGGCAATTCCTCTTCCGAGTGTCGGGCGAACCCTGGCCCATTCGCCCCGTTCTCGCACCGGTGCGGTGATCCCGACCCGGGCGTAGCGTCGGTGACGCCGCGGGTACTCGCGGGAGTTTCGGGAGGTTGAAGATGTCACAGTCGACAGAGCGTCCGCGAGGGGTGAGGAGCCTCGTCCCGGCCCGGATGGACCGGCTGCCGTGGACGAGATTCCATTGGATGGTCGTCTTCGGGCTCGGGGTGTCCTGGATCCTCGACGGGCTCGAGATCCAGATCATCGCCTCGAACGGGTTCCAGAAGGAGCTCGGCATGGACTCGGCGCAGGTGGGCCTCGCGGGCACGATCTACCTGATCGGCCAGGTGGTCGGCGCGCTCGTGTTCGGTCGGCTCGCCGACAAGTGGGGCCGCAAGAAGCTCTTCATCATCACGCTGGCGATCTACCTCGTCGGTTCCGCGGCGGCCGGTCTGTCCCCGAACATGGAGTTCCTGTTCGTGATGCGGTTCATCGCCGGCCTCGGCATCGGCGGTGAGTACGCGGCCATCAACTCCGCGATCGACGAGCTCATCCCGAGCCACTACCGGGGGCGCGTCGACATCGCGATCAACGGCACCTACTGGGGCGGTGCGGCGCTCGGCTCCGTGGCCAACCTGTTCTTCCTGAACCCCGACAACTTCGCCGAGAACATCGGCTGGCGTCTCGCGTTCTTCATCGGCCCCATCCTCGGTCTCGTGATGATCTACATGCGGCGGCACATCCCCGAGAGTCCGCGCTGGCTGATGACGCACGGCAAGGAGGATCTGGCTGAGAAGACCGTCGACGACATCGAGGCGAAGGTCGAGAAGGACACCGGAAAGAAGCTCGACCCGGTGCCCGACGACCAGTCCATCGAGGTGGTCCCCCTCGACCGGGTGCCGTTCAAGAAGATCGCGTCCGTGCTCATCCGCGACTACCCCAACCGCACGGTGGTGGGACTCACGATGATGATCACGCAGTCACTCCTCTACAACGCGATCTTCTTCACCTACGCGCTGGCGCTGCAGAACTTCTACGGCGTCGAGAACGACGCGGTGCAGTACTTCTTCTTTCCGTTCGCGATCGGCAACCTGATCGGCCCGCTGGTGCTCGGCCACCTGTTCGACACCTGGGGTCGCCGGAAGATGATCCTGCTCACCTACGGCCTGTCGGGCATCATCCTCACCGTGTCGGGCTTCCTGTTCCAGGCGGAGGTGCTGAACGCGACGACGCAGACGGTGTTCTGGTGCGTGGCCTTCTTCTTCGCCAGCGCCGGCGCCTCGTCGGCCTACCTCACGGTGAGCGAGCTGTTCCCGCTGGAGATGCGGTCGCAGGTGATCTCGTACTTCTTCTCGATCGCCCAGATCTGCGGATCCGTCGCCCCGCTGCTGTTCGGTGTGCTCATCGGCGACGGTGCCGACCGGGGCCCGATCACGATCGGGTACGTCGGCGCCGGACTGATCATGGTGCTCGGCGGGATCATCGCGTTCGTGTTCGGCGTGAACTCCGAACGGAAGTCGCTCGAGGCGGTGACCAACCCGCTGTCCCTCGTGGAAGGTGGGGAGAAGAAGACCGTCGAGGGGGAGCGCACCACCAAGGCGCGACGCCGCTAGCGGCGTCGCCCGCGATCCACGATCCGCCGCCGGCGGGGCTCAGGCCTCGTCGGCGGCGGCATGTGCGGGCCGACCAGCGCGATCAGGACCGCTCGGCATCGATGTCCTCCGTCGCGTGGCGGCTGCGGAGGGTGGACGCGAGCGAGCCGATGCCGAACGCGAGGAGCCCGCCGGCGATGTAGGTGAGGAAGTGGAGCCATCCCGGGCCGTTGTCGAGGACGGAGATGATGACCACGGCCGACATCGCGAGCGAGATCACGATGATGACGATGGACAGGGTCAGGCGAGCGGCGAAGGACACCGAGCAAGACTATGGCTCCGCCTCAGGACGGTCTGTCCCGCGAAGAGGGGCTGGCGCGGATCGGGCCGGTCGCCCTCGAGCTATGGTCGACAGGTGACGGATAGGGCTTGACGTGGGGTGCCTGTACCCCATTAGGGTGACACCAGCCGGTCGCTGAGGACCGGCTGAGAAGGAGTCACCCGTGGTCCGACGAAGAGTCACCCTCCGAGCAGCCGGCGGCGCTGTCGCCGCCGCGCTCACCGCAACCCTGGCCGTCGGAGCGGCCGTGCCCGCATCCGCGGCCCCCGGCGACGCCGAACAGCCCGCGCTGGGCACGCGGACGGCCGGCATCATCACCGTCGACGGACTCCAGTTCCGCGACCTCGACGGCAGCGGCGACCTCACACCGTACGAGGACTGGAGGCTGTCCGCCCCCGAGCGCGCCGCCGACCTCGTGGCACGCCTCGACCTCGATCAGAAGGCGGGCCTGCTCATGCACGCCTCACTCACCGGGCAGGGCACGTACGATCTCGCGGCCTTCACGCCGATGCTCGCCGACCGCCACATCACCACCTACATCTCGCGTCTCGGCGTCGACGCCGTGACCCTCGCCGAGCAGCACAACCAGCTGCAGCAGCTCGCCGAGGCTCAGCCGTTCGGGATCCCGCTGCTCATCAGCACCGACCCGCGCTCCGGCTTCACCGTCACCGAGGGCCAGACGGTCTCGAACGGCGACTTCACGCCGTTCCCCGACGCCATCGGGATGGGCGCCGTGAACGACCCGGCGCTCACCCTCGAGATGGGCGACATCATCCGCGAGGAGTACGCCGCCGTCGGCATCCGCGAGGCGCTGTCACCCCAGGCCGACATCGCCACCGAGCCGCGCTGGACCCGCATCAACGGCACCTCCGGCTCGGTCGGCGCCGACGTCGAGCCGCACGTGACCGCGTACGTGCAGGGACTGCAGGGCGGATCCGACGGGCTGACGACCGACAGCGTCGCCACCGTCGTCAAGCACTGGGTGGGCTACGGCGCCCAGCAGAACGGCTACGACAGTCACTACTACTACGGCCGGTACGCCGTGTTCCCGGGGAACGACTTCCAGGAGCACATCACGCCCTACCTCGGCGCGTTCGCCTCGAACGCCGCGGGCGTCATGCCCACCTACTCCATCCTCAAGGACCTCCAGGTCGACGGCCAGACCATCGAGCAGGTGGGCGCCGGACACAACGAGTACCTCCTGCAGGACCTCCTGAAGGGCCAGTACGGCTTCGACGGCGTCATCACCTCCGACTGGGGCATCGCGAACGACTGTCCGCAGGAGTGCCTCGACCGCCGACCGCCGGCCTCCTTCGTGGGCCCGTGGGGCGCGGGGATGCCGTGGGGCGTCGAGGACCTCACCCTCCCCGAGCGGTACGCCAGCGCCGTGAACGCCGGAGTCGACATCATCGGCGGCAGCGACCAGCCGCAGAACATCGTCGACGCGGTCGACCTGGGCTACCTCTCCGTCGACCGGGTCACCGAGGCCGCCGCCTCCGTGCTCGCGCAGAAGTTCGAGCTCGGCCTGTTCGAGAACCCCTACGTCGACCCCGCCGTGGCGGACCAGGTCGTCGGATCGGCCGAGCACCGTGCGGTCGGCCTCGAGGCGCAGCAGCGGTCGCTCACCCTGCTGTCGAACGACTCCTCGCTGCTCCCCGTCGCCCCGGCCGCCCAGCGCGTCTACGCGTACGGGATCCAGGCCTCGGCCCTCGACGCGGCGGGCTTCACCGCCGTCGACGACCCCGCCTCCGCCGACCTCGCGATCGTGCGCCTCACCGACCCGCGCGGCGGCGACGACCTCACCGACCTCGACTTCACCGGAGCCGAGGAGGACTTCTCGGCGCTCGCGGCCGCCCACGCCGCGGGTGTGCCCACGATCGCGGTGCCGCAGCTGTCGCGCCCGCTCGTGCTCGGCTCGGTGCTCGAGCGGTCGGATGCGGTCCTCGCCTCCTACGGGGTGTCGGACGAGGCGCTGCTCTCGGTGATCACCGGCGCGGCCTCGCCCGCCGGGACGCTGCCGTTCGAGCTGCCCTCCTCCATGGAGGCGGTCGCCGCTCAGCTCGCCGACGTGCCGAACGACAGTGCGGATCCGCTGTTCGCGTACCGCTTCGGGCTGTCGTACGGTGACGCGGTCGAGCCGGGTGCCGGTGCTGGCGCCGGGGCCGGTGCTCCGGGCGACGCTTCGGGCGACGGGCGCGGCTCGCTCGCGGCGACCGGTGGCGCGCCGTGGGCGCTGCTGGCGCTCGCGGCCGGTGCGCTCGCGGCCGGCGCGCTCCTGCGCCGGCGTCGCCGCCTCGCGCGCTGACGCCCGTCGTCCGACGACGAAGGGGCTCTGCGGTTCGCCGCAGGGCCCCTTCTCGTGTGTCCCTGCAGCGCTGGGTGTGCTCGGTAACGCACAACGCCCCCGTGACCACGGGGGCGTCAGCGTGACTTCGGCGGAGGATGGGGGATTCGAACCCCCGAGGGCTTTCACCCAACACGCTTTCCAAGCGTGCGCCATAGGCCACTAGGCGAATCCTCCTGGCGAGTCGCGCGCCGGAGCGAACGACCTCAAGCATCCTACCCTGCCGCGCGCGTCCGCGCTGACCTCCGGCCGTCGTCGGGGGCCATCACGCGCGCCTCGACCGGCCGACCTCGTCGCTTCAACACCGAATACGTCGAAGCGATGGCACATACGGGGGAGCTTGCGCGTATTCGGTGATGAAACGACGGCGATGGCGCCTCGGCGACCCGCTCACACGTCGCGGAGAGCCTCCGCGATGGGGGTGGAGCCGGAGACGGCCTCGAACTGCGCGCGCCGGGCGACGTCGGTGGTGAGGAGCGTCGCGATGATCCACGCCACGTCGGCCCGGGGGATGGTTCCGCGCCCGGTGGAGGGGGCGAGGGTGACGAGGCCGGTCGCGGGGTCGTCGGTGAGGCCGCCGGGGCGGACGATCGTCCAGTCGAGCTCGCTGGCGCGTACGGCGGCATCCGCCTCGCTCTTGGCGCGGAGGTAGATCTGGAACACGTCGTCGCTGGTGGGGTCGTAGTCGTCGGCCGACATCGCCGACACGAGCACGTAGCGGCGCACGTCGGCCCGCCATGCGGCGTCGGCGAGGAGGATCGCGCCGTCGCGGTCGACGGTGAGCTTGCGCTCGGCGCTGCTGCCCGGGCCGGCGCCGGCGGCGAACACGACGGCGTCGATCTCGCGCTGCGACAGCTCGTGGGCCAGCGCCTCCGAGTCGTTCGCCTCGAGGTCGAAGACCATCGCGGTGCCCCCCGCTTCCTCGATGTCGCCCGAGTGGTCGGCGTTGCGCACGATGCCCACCACCTCGTGTCCGGATGCGCTCAGCAGCCGAGTGGTCTGCAGCGCGATCTTCCCGTGTCCTCCGGCGATGGCGATCCTCATGCTCTCCATCCTGGCCCGATCGGGCCCGATGCTCCATGGGTCGGATGCGCTGTCGGGGTTGATACACTGGATCCCGGCTCCCCGCGTGGCGCCATCCAGGCCAACTCCCCCAGGGCGGAAACGCAGCAAGGGTAACCGGGCTCTGGCGGGTGCGCGGGGAGTCCTCTTCATCTTCGGTCCGGGGGGACCGATCGACGGTCTCGGGGGAGGCACTCATGAACGGTCGTATCGCCGCGCGTGCGGCAGGGGGAGCGGCGCTGGCCGCGGTCCTGGTCTTGTCGGGATGCGTGGCGGAACCGGCGCCCGCGCCCGCTCCCACGACGTCGTCGGCGAGCCCTGTGCTCACGCCGTCCCCGACGCCGACGGAGAGCCCAGGCCCCGGGGCCGGAACGCCGACGCCGGGTGCGGAGCCGTCCTGGCCCGCGTACGACCCCGCGGACCCGAGCACGTGGACCATCGACTTCTCGGGGATCGGACCCTTCACGCTGGGCGAGTCGCTCGAGGAGCAGGCCGCCGCCTTCGACGGGATCCCGTTCGACGACTGCGGCAACAGCGCCGTGGCGTCGTACTCGAGCCCGGGGGTCTGGTTCGCCGCGTCGCGGAGCGGCGACGACTCAGGGGATGTGGTCCTCGTCTACGCGACGACGAGCCAGGATCAGCCTGGCACGCCCGGACCGCATACGACGGCGGGCATCCGGTCTGGAGACAGGATCGGTGCGCTGCTCGCGGCGTATCCGGGCATCCGGGCTCACATGGGCGCGCTGAGCCCGCACTACTTCCTCACCGACGGCTCCACCTGGATCAACTTCTCCGTGTTCGGGCGCGATTCGGTCGAGGAGATCCAGCCGACCGACACCATCGGGGGGATCTCCGTGACCTATCAGGAGACCCCTCCCAAGGAGATCTGCGGCTGACGCTTCGGGGCGGGTGGACCGCCCCTCCTCCGCGGATCCTGCACAGGCCGGGGCAGGTGCCGTGTTTCTCCACAGTTCATGCACGACCTCGGGCCGGGTCGGGCGCCGTCACTAGGCTTGGGGACGGACGAACACGTAAGGAAGGCCCGTGCCAGACACCACTCCCGCCGCCCCCTCGCCGGCGTCGCCGGTCAGCTCCTTCAAGAGCATCTACATCACCTCCGCGGAGGGGCACACCGGCAAGTCGACCGTCGCGCTGGGCGTGCTCGACACGCTGCGGCGGAGCATCCAGCGGGTGGGGGTGTTCCGTCCGGTCGCGCGGTCGGTGTCGGCGCGCGACTACGTGCTCGAGATGCTGCTCGAGCACGACGGGGTCGACCTCGAGTACGAGCGTGCCATCGGCGTCACCTACGACGACGTGCACGCCGACCCCGAGGCGGCGCTCAGCCGCATCGTGCAGCGCTACAAAGACGTCGAGCGCGAGTGCGACGCCGTGGTCATCCTCGGCTCCGACTACACCGACGTGGGCAGCCCCACCGAGCTGAGCTTCAACGCCCGCATCGCCGCAAATCTCGGCGCACCCGTGCTGCTCGTGCTGGGCGGCCGCAAGGGGCAGGGGTCCGACGAGATGCTCGGCCAGGCCGAGGCCCGCACCGCCGACGACATGCGGCAGATCGCCGAGCTCGCCATGGTCGAGCTGCGCAAGGCGCACGCCACGCTGGTCGGCGTCGTCGCGAACCGGTCCGACCCCTACAACCTCGAGAAGATCCGCGACGCGATCGGCGCCGCCGCGCGCGATGCCCGAGACGGCCTCGCCGAGGTGAGCACCACCTCGCAACCGCGACGCATCCCGGTCTGGGCGATCCCCGAAGACCGCGTCCTCGTCGCTCCGAGCATGACGGGCATCCTCGAGGCCATCAACGGCACGCTGCTCCTCGGCGATGAACGGCTTCTCGCCCGCGAGGCGCTGGGTGTGGTCGTGGCGGCGATGTCGATGAACAACGTCCTCCCGCGTCTGACGGAGGGCGCCGTGGTGATCGTCCCCGGCGACCGGGCCGAGCTCATCCTCGCCGTGCTCACCGCCAACGCGTCCGGCACGTTCCCGTCGCTGGCGGGCCTCGTGCTGAACGGCGGCTTCGAGCTGTCCGATCCGGTGATGCGGCTCATCGTGGGTCTCGACCCGCGGCTGCCCATCATCACCACCCCGCTCGACACCTACGAGACCGCGGTGCGCATCACCTCGACCCGGGGCCGCTTCGCCGCCGACTCACAGGTGAAGTACGACAACGCGCTCGCGCTCTTCGAGCAGTACGTCGACGCCAGGCAGCTGGTCGACCTGCTCGATGTCGGCGCGTCCGACGTCGTCACCCCGCTCATGTTCGAGTACGGGCTGCTCGACCGCGCGCGTCTCGCGGGCAAGCACATCGTGCTCCCCGAGGGGGAGGACGACCGAATCCTCCGCGCGGCGAACACGGTGCTGCGTCGCGGAGTGGCACGACTCACCATCCTCGGCGAGGAGGACACGGTGCGCGGCCGCGCGGCCGAGCTCGGCCTCGACCTCGACGCCGCCGCCGTGGTGAGCCCGTACGATCCCGAGCTGCGCCAGCGCTTCGCCGAGGAGTATCAGCGACTCCGCTCGCACAAGGGCATCTCGTTCGACCTCGCCTACGACACGGTCACCGACGTCTCCTACTTCGGCACGCTCATGGTGCACCTGGGCCTGGCCGACGGCATGGTCTCCGGCGCGGCGCACACCACCGCGCACACCATCCGGCCGGCGTTCGAGATCATCAAGACCAAGCCCGACGTGTCAGTCGTATCGAGCGTGTTCCTGATGGCGCTCGCCGACCGGGTGCTCGTCTACGGCGACTGCGCGGTGATCCCCGATCCCACGAGTGAGCAGCTCGCCGACATCGCGATCTCCTCGTCCGAGACGGCGCTCCAGTTCGGGATCGCGCCGCGCGTGGCGATGCTCTCGTACTCCACGGGCGAGTCGGGATCGGGGGCCGATGTCGAGAAGGTCCGTGCCGCGACTGCACTCGTGCAGGCCCGCCGCCCCGATCTGCTGGTCGAGGGCCCGATGCAGTACGACGCGGCCGCCGATGCCGTGGTCGGCGCCGCGAAGCTGCCCGGGTCGCAGGTGGCAGGCCGGGCGACGGTGTTCATCTTCCCCGACCTCAACACGGGCAACAACACCTACAAGGCGGTGCAGCGCAGCGCCGGGGCGGTCGCCATCGGACCGGTGCTCCAGGGCCTCAACAAGCCCATCAACGACCTGTCGAGAGGGGCTCTCGTGGCCGACATCGTCAACACCATCGCGATCACGGCGATCCAGGCCGCGACCGAGGCCCCGGCATGAGCGCGGTGCTCGTCGTCAACAGCGGCTCGTCGAGCATCAAGTACCAGCTCGTCGAGATGAGCGACGAGAGCGTGCTCGCGTCGGGTCTCATCGAGCGGATCGGCGAGTCCTCGGGTCACTCGCGTCACACGACGCCGAACGGCGAGTGGGAGAAGGACGTCCCCGTCCCCGATCACGACGCCGGGTTCCGGGTGATGATCGACGCGTTCGAGGCGCACGGCCCGTCGTTCGACGAGCATCCGCTCGCCGCGGTCGGGCACCGCGTCGTGCACGGCGGCAAGCGCTTCTTCGAGGCCACGGTCGTCGACCACCTCGTCGAGATCAACATCGAAGACCTCAGCGACCTCGCGCCGCTCCACAACCCCGCGAACCTGTCGGGCATCCGCGCCGCGCGGAAGACCTTCCCCGATGTCCCGCAGGTCGCCGTGTTCGACACCGCCTTCCACCAGACGCTGCCGCCCGAGGCCTACACCTACGCCATCGACAAGTCGCTCGCCGACGCCAATCGCGTGCGTCGGTACGGCTTCCACGGCACCTCGTACAAGTACGTGTCGGGCGCGACCGCCGAGTACCTCGGCCGGCCGATCGACGATCTCAAGCTCATCGTGCTCCACCTCGGCAACGGGGCGTCGGCGTGCGCGATCGACGGCGGCCGCTCGGTCGAGACCTCGATGGGCATGACGCCGCTCGAGGGTCTCGTCATGGGAACCCGCTCGGGCGACATCGATCCGGCCGTGCTCTTCCACCTGCACCGCAAGACCGATGCCTCCTTCACCGAGCTCGACACGCTGCTCAACAAGCGCTCGGGCCTGCTCGGGCTCGCGGGCCGCTCCGACATGCGCGACGTCGTCGTGGGCACCGAGTCCGGCGATGCGGATGCGCAGCTCGCCTTCGACGTGTACACCCACCGCATCCGCGGCTACGTGGGGGAGTACCTCGCGCAGCTCGGCTCGGCCGACGCGATCGTGTTCACGGCCGGGGTGGGCGAGAACAGCGCCCCCGTGCGGGCCGCGGCGCTCGCCGGGCTGGCGGGCTTCGGCATCGAGGTCGACCCGGCGCGCAACGAGGAACGGTCGCGCGAGGCGCGCACGATCTCGCCCGAGGGCGCGCCCGTCGCCGTCTTGGTGGTGCCCACCGACGAGGAGCTCGAGATCGCGCGCCAGTCCCTCGCCGCCGTCTCGGCCTAGCACGCCTCCGCGCGAGCTCACCCGGTTTCGCTGCCTCTTCGGCGTCTCGCGTGCTCGATGACCCCGCGAGACGCCAAAGAGGCAGCGAAAACCGAGCCGGCCTGGCCGGGACGGGCGGCTACGCGTCCGCGATGAGGCGCTTGCCGAACGAGACGGCGCCGTCCTCGGCGTAGCCGAGCGCGCGGTAGAACGCCATCACGCGTTCGTTGCCGGCGCGGATCTGCAGGTTGAGCTTCGGGCAGCCGCGCTCCATGAGCATCCGCTCGGCCTCGGCCATGAGCGCGCGCCCGAGCCCCTCGCCCTGAGCGGAGGGGGCCACCGCGAGGTAGTTCACCCAGCCCCGATGACCGTCGTAGCCGACCATCGCCGAGGCGAGTACCGCATCCGCGTCATCGACGCCCACGAGAAACATCTCGGGCTGCACGGTGAGCTTGCGGGCGATGTCCCTGCGCGGGTCGTTCCAGGGTCGGACGAGGCCGCAGGCCTCCCAGAGAGCCACCACGGGCTCGGTGTCGCGGGGGTCGAAGGGACGGATGCGCATCCGCCCATCCTCGCACCGACGACCTCGCGCGGGCGGCTCTCCACAGCCCGCCACGATGTCCGCGGTCACGGGTACGATCGGGTGGTGGTCACAGCCCTCTATCGCCGGTACCGGCCCGAGAACTTTGCCGAGATGATCGGCCAGTCGCAGGTGACCGATCCGCTCATGACGGCGTTGCGCACCGATCGCGTCAACCACGCGTACCTGTTCAGCGGCCCGCGTGGTTGCGGCAAGACGACGTCCGCGCGCATCCTCGCCCGCTGCCTCAACTGCGCAGAGGGGCCCACCCCCACCCCCTGCGGGGTCTGCCCGAGCTGCGTCGAGCTCAGCCGCGACGGCTCCGGCTCGCTCGACGTCGTCGAGATCGACGCCGCCTCGCACGGTGGCGTCGACGACGCCCGCGACCTCCGCGAGCGGGCGATCTTCGCCCCGGCCAGAGACCGCTTCAAGATCTTCATCATCGACGAGGCGCACATGGTCACGTCGGGCGGCTTCAACGCGCTGCTCAAGATCGTGGAGGAGCCGCCGGAGCACGTGAAGTTCATCTTCGCGACAACCGAGCCCGACAAGGTGATCGGCACCATCCGGTCGCGCACGCACCACTATCCCTTCCGTCTCATCCCGCCCGCGCAGCTGCTCGAGTACGTGCAGCAGCTGTGCGACTCGGAGGGTGTCTCCGTCGCGCCGGGTGTGCTGCCCCTCGTCGTGCGAGCGGGCGGCGGCTCGGCGCGCGACACGCTGTCGCTGCTCGACCAGCTCATCGCGGGGTCCGAGGGCGACCGCGTCGAGTACGAGCGCGCGGTCGCGCTGCTCGGCTACACGCACGGTGCGCTGCTCGACGAGGTCGTCGACGCGCTCGCCGCCGCCGACGGGCGGGCTGCCTTCGAGGCGGTCGACCGGGTCATCCAGACGGGCCAGGATCCGCGTCGCTTCGTCGAGGACCTGCTCGAGCGCCTTCGCGACGTGATCGTGGTCGCCGCGACCCGCGAGCACGCCTCGCACGTGCTGCGCGGTGTGCCGGCCGATGAGATCGAGGGGATGCGCCGCCAGGCCGCACAGTTCGGTCATGCCGAGCTGTCGCGGGTGGCCGACATCGTGAACGAGGCCCTCACCGAGATGACCGGCGCCACCTCGCCCCGGCTGCACCTCGAGCTGATGGTCGCGCGGGCGCTGGTGCCCGCGGCCGACGAGACCGCCCGCGGCGCGCTCGCGCGCGTCGAGCGGCTGGAGCGGCGCGTGGGCGTCGAGGGGGGAAGCGCGTCCGAGGGGCTGCGCGCCCCCGTCGAGCGTGCGGGTGCGATCGGGGCGGATGCGGGCGCTGCGTCGCATGCCGCCCCTGCTCGTGTCACGGCTCCGGTGACCGAGACGCGGGAGCCCGTGTCGGCGCGTGAGGTGATCGCCGAGGTGCCCGTGGGGCGGGTCGAGGCTCCGCGCACGGAAGCGTCGGTCGACGAGACCGCGCCGCCGGTCGCCGCGCGCGACATGGCGGCGGAGGCAGCGGCCTCGTGGAGTGTGACGGTGCCGGGGTCCGGCGCGGGCGCGGGTGTTGAGTCCGCGGTGTCGGAGGCGCCTGCATCCGGTGCGTCGGATGCTGCGCAGCCCGAGCGTGAGGCACAGCGCCAGGATGCGACCCACGCGGCTGCGCCGGGCGCGGCGGAGCTGACCGTGACCGAGCCGGGCCTGGCTGCGGCGAGCGCGGCCTCGGCCGGTGCGACGGATGCAGCTGAGCCCGCGGCGCCGAAGACCGCCGGACCGGTGACCCTGCAGCAGCTGCGGGATGCGTGGCCCCAGATACTCGACGTCGTGCAGAACGCGAAGCGCTCGGCGTGGCTCGTCGTCTACACCGCGCAGGTGCGAGCGCTCGAGGGCGACATTCTCACGCTCGCGTTCCCGAGCGAGGCCGACGTCGCGAGCTTCAAGCAGCGCACCGCAGGCGAGGGCGTGAGCGAGTACCTGCGCCAGGCCATCGTCGACGTGCTCGGCCTCCGGGTGAAGTACATCGCGCGGGTCGACAGCTCCCTCCGCCCGGCGGAGGTCGGCCTCGACGGCGGTGTGACGGACCTGCAGGCGTCCAGCCCGGCGGAGAGCCCCGAGGCCGCCGAGGCTCGGCCGGCCCCAGCGGGTGAGCCTGCTCCGGCCGCCGCTGTCTCTACGCCGGACGCTGTGTCTTCTGCCTCGGCCCCCGTCCCTGGGGCCGCCGCTGCCGCTTCGGCGCCCGCGGTTCCATCTTCGTCCGCCGCGCCCGACACTGCCGCGCCGGTCCCGGCGCAGGCAACGGCACCTGCTGCAGTGTCCGCGCCTCACACGACCCCCGCGGTGGTCGGTGCTCCGGACGCGGCGCGTCCGACATCCACGGAGGATCTCGGCACGGGCGGTTGGACCGTTCCCGGCGTCTCTCCGGGCGGCACCGCCGCCGAGCCCGAGCCCGACGACGAGCCCCTCGCCGACGAAGCACCGGCCGCACCGATGCTCCGCGAGCCCACGCCGCAGTCCGATGCGGCGCTGCGCAGCCTGCTGAGCCCCGCCTCCGCGCTGAAGGCGCCGCCCCGCCCCGCCGAGCGCGATGAGTCGACGCCCGAGGCCGACCCTGCCCAGGACGCCGATCACGCGGGCTCGCCCGCTCCGGTGGCGCCCGACGCGCAGCACTCTGCCGCGCAGCATGCGCCCGAGCCCGAGCTGGAGCGTCCTGCGCAGCACCAAGATCCCGCCCAGCAGGAGCGTCCCGCTCAGCAACGCCCCGCGCCGCAGCAGCAGGAGCGTCCCGCACAGCACGAGCGCCCCCCGCAGCAGCAGCGCCCCCCGCAGCAGCAGCGTCCCGAGCAGCCTCAGCGTCCCGCGCAGCAGGAGCGCCCCGCGCAGCAGGAGCGTCCCGCGCAGCAGGAGCGTCCCGCCCCGCAGCAGCGTCCCACGCAGCAGCGTGCCCCTCAGCAGCCGCCGACAGGCGACCGCCGCCCCACCGCGCAGGGCGCACCGCAGGGTCGCCCGGCGCAGGCGTCCACCACCACGTGGGACGTCGTCGCGATCCCCTCCGGCCCCGACGACGACGGCTACGCCTACCCCGACGAGCCGATGCCGTCCGACGAGCCCGATTTGCCCGCCGACCTCGGCTACCGCGACACCTCCCGCGCCACCCCCGCCGCGCAGCAGCCCCCCGCCCCGCCGCAGCGCGCAGCGCAGCCCACCGCATCCGCACCCTCCGGGGCGCCCCAGGCCGCGCAGAGCGGTGCCGCCGCGCAGGCGCACGGCGCCGGCGTGCGCGCATCCGGCAGCCCCGTGTCGCCCCCACGCGGCCCGGCCGCGACTCGCAACCGCTACGGAGAGTCGGTGGTCCGCGAGATACTCCAGGCGAGCTTCATCGAGGAGCAGCCGCTGCCAGGAAAGGAGGGCTGACGCATGTACGAGGGCATCGTTCAAGAGCTCATCGACGAGCTGGGTCGCCTCCCGGGCATCGGGCCCAAGTCGGCGCAGCGCATCGCGTTCCACATCGTGCAGACCGAGTCGTTCGACGTCTCGCGCCTGGCCGAGATCCTCACCGACGTGCGCGACAAGGTGAAGTTCTGCAGCATCTGCGGCAACGTCAGCGAGGCGGATGTGTGCGGCATCTGCAGCGATCCGCGCCGCTCGCGCAGCACCATCTGCGTGGTGGAGGAGGCGAAGGACGTCGCCGCCATCGAGCGCACCCGCGAGTTCCGCGGGCTCTACCACGTGCTCGGCGGCGCCATCAGCCCGATCGACGGCGTCGGTCCCGACGATCTGCGCATCCGCGAGCTCATGCAGCGCCTCGCCGACGGTGAGGTCATCGAGGTCATCATCGCCACCGACCCCAACCTCGAGGGCGAGGCGACGGCCACGTACCTGTCGCGCATGCTCACCACGCTCGAGATCCGCGTCACGCGACTCGCGTCCGGCCTGCCCGTGGGCGGCGACCTCGAGTACGCCGACGAGGTCACCCTGGGCCGCGCGTTCGAGGGCCGCCGCCTCGTCGAGCGCTGAACGGCGAGCGGGTGAACGCCGCCGTGGCCGTCGTGGTCACGGTCGGTGCGGATGCGCGCAGTGTCCGACTGCAGCCCGTCGACACGGCGGGTGAGCCGGTCGGCGTGCCCGAGCAGCACGGGCTCGACGGCTTCGCCGACCGCGTGCGGGTGCTCGAGGCCGCGCCCGGCCCCCGCCTGCGCTGGGTATGGGACGACACCGCCATCCGGTACCCCCTTCTCCTCGAGCGCGGCGTGCGCGTCGACCGCTGCGTCGACCTCCGCCTGAGCCGCGCGATCCTCCGCGCGTCCGCGATCACGTCGGCCACCCCGTTCGCGCTGGCGCCTCCGTCCGAGTGGGATGCCCCGCGTCCCGTCGCGCTCGACGCGGCGACGCAGTCGCCGCGCGCCCCGCAGGCCGACGCCCTCTTCGACCTCGACTTCGCCGCCGCCCCGCCCGCCGCCGAACCCGCCCTCTCCGCCGGCCCTGGCGCCGAGCCAACTCCGGATTCCGCGCCGGATTGGAGCCAACTCCGGACTGGCAGCGGCGTGTCGCCCGAGATCTCCGGAGTTATCCCAGTCGAGCCCGGCCGGCCAAACAACTCCGCCCGCACCCACCTCACCAACCCCTCCCTCACGAACCCCACTACCCGCACCGCGGAGCGCACCGCACCCGCGCTCGACCCCCTCACCGAGCACCGCGCGCAGCTCGCCGCGGTCGCCGCCGTCGCGGGGGCGGCACCGCACGACGCTGCGCGCCTCCGGCTCCTCCTCGCCGCCGAGTCGGCAGGCGCGCTCGCCGCAGCCGAGATGCGGCACGTCGGCATCCCGTGGCGCGCCGACCGGCACGACGCGCTCCTCACCGCCGCGCTCGGCCCCCGCCCAACCCGCCTCGGCGACCGACCGGAGCGTCTGGAGGAGCTGCTCGTCCGCATCCGCACCGCCCTCGGCGACCCCGCCGCGAACCCCGACTCGCCCGCCGAGCTCGTCAAGTCGCTGCAGCGCGCCGGCCTGCGCGTGCGCACGACGCGGCAGTGGGAGCTCGAGCGGATCGAGCATCCCGTCATCGAACCCCTTCTCCAGTACAAGAAGCTGTCGCGGCTGATGACAGCGAACGGATGGGCGTGGCTGGATGCGTGGGTCGCCGATGGCCGCTTCCGTCCGGTGTACCTGCCGGGCGGCGTCGTCACCGGACGGTGGGCCTCGGAGGGCGGTGGCGCTCTGCAGCTGCCGCACCAGGTACGAAGCGCCGTGGTGGCCGACGACGGCTGGTGCTTCGTGGTGGCGGATGCGTCGCAGCTCGAGCCTCGCATCCTCGCCGCGCTCTCGGGCGATGCGGCGATGGCCGCCGCGGGCCGCGGGCGCGACCTCTACGACGGCATCGTCGCCTCCGGCGCGATCGACACCCGCGCGCACGCGAAGGTCGGCATGCTGGGGGCGATGTACGGCGCGACGCAGGGCGACGGTGGCCGGATGCTGCCCCGCCTCGCCCGCGCCTTCCCCGCCGCGGTGTCGTACGTCGAGACGGCGGCGCGGGCGGGGGAGCGCGGCGACCGCGTCTCGACGCGACTCGGCCGCACGTCCCCGCGTCCGGGCGACGACTGGCTCGACCTCCAGGACGCGTCCCGCGCCGACGGCGCCGTCGAGCCGCTGCAGGTCCGCGCCCGCGCCGAGGCCCGCAGCTGGGGCCGCTTCACGCGCAACTTCGTGGTGCAGGGCACGGCCGCCGAGTGGGCGCTGTGCTGGCTCGCCGAGCTGCGCCGCCGCCTCTGGGCGCTGCCGGCCGACCCGACGGACGCGGCCGCCGCCGAAACGAGCCAGGTCGCGGATCCGGATGCGCGTCTGGAGCGGCGCCCGCACCTGGCGTTCTTCCTGCACGACGAGGTGATGATCCACACACCACTCTCCGCGGCCGACGCGGTCGCCGCCGAGGTGCGGGAGGCCGCCGCGGCCGCGGGCCGCATCCTCTTCCCCGGCGCCGACATCGACTTCCCCGTCACGGTCGCCACCGTCGACTCCTACGACCGGGCGAAGTAGCCCGCCCGGTCCTGCCCCGCGCGCTGCGGGTGGTGAGTCTCTCGAGCCGAGCCAACTCCGGAGATCCGACACGATCGGAGCTGACTCCGGACTCCTGGCGGCGTGTCGAGCCGGAACTCCGGAGTTGGCGCACCCCAGCGAGCGCGCCCGCACCACCGAAGACGGCCGCACGACCGGGGCATCCGCCGTCGGATAGACTCGATCCCCGAAACCCCAGGAGTGGCCCGTGAGCTTGATCGTGCAGAAATTCGGCGGATCGTCCGTCGCCGACGCTGAGAGCATCAAGCGCGTGGCGAAGCGCATCGTCGAGACGCGCAAGGCCGGCAACGAGGTGGTCGTCGCCGTCTCCGCGATGGGCGACACCACTGACGAGCTTCTCGACCTCGCGCACGAGGTCGCGCCGATCCCGGCCCCCCGTGAGCTCGACATGCTCATGTCGGCGGGCGAGCGCATCTCGATGGCGCTCCTGGCGATGGCGATCGAGTCGATGGGCCACACCGCGCGCTCCTTCACGGGCAGCCAGGCCGGCATGATCACGGATGCGCAGCACGGCGCGGCGCGCATCGTCGACGTCACCCCGGTGCGGCTCCGCGAGGCGCTCGACGAGGGCGCCATCGTGATCGTCGCGGGCTTCCAGGGATTCAACCGCGATACGAAGGACATCACCACCCTCGGCCGCGGCGGGTCCGACACCACCGCGGTGGCGCTGGCCGCCGCGCTCGACGCCGACGTCTGCGAGATCTACACCGACGTCGACGGCATCTTCACGATGGATCCGCGGGTGGTGCCGAAGGCGCGCAAGCTGGACGTCATCACGAGCGAGGAGATGCTCGAGCTGGCGGCGAACGGCGCCAAGGTGCTGTACATCCGCGCGGTGGAGTACGCCCGCCGTCATGGCGTGACCCTCCACGTCCGCTCGTCGTTCAACAACAACCTCGGCACGATCGTCTACGACCCCGAGAACCCCGCCGCCGCCGCGTTCGCCGCGGCGCACCTGAAGTCCATCCGCAGCGCCTCCGCGCAGGGAACCGAGAGCGAGTCCGCCATGGAAGAGCCGATGATCGCCGGGGTCGCGACCGACCTCAGCGAGGCGAAGATCACCGTCGTCGGGGTGCCGGATGTGCCGGGCAAGGCCGCGCAGATCTTCACCATCGTGGCGAAGTCGGGGGCCAACATCGACATGATCGTGCAGAACGTGTCGTCGTCGACCGGTCTCACCGACATCTCGTTCACGCTGCCGAAGGCCGACGGTCAGGCCGCGCTCACCGCGCTGCGCGCCGAGCAGGAGGCGGTCGCGTTCAAATCGCTCGCCTACGACGACCAGATCGGCAAGCTCGCCCTGGTCGGTGCGGGGATGCGCACCAACGCCGGCGTCTCGGCGCTGCTCTTCACGGCGCTGTACGAGTCGGGCATCAACATCGAGATGATCTCCACCAGCGAGATCCGCATCTCGGTCGTCACCCGCGCCGACACCATCAACGACGCCGTCCGCGCCATCCACACCGCCTTCGGTCTCGACGGCGACGCGGAGGCCGTCGTCCACGCCGGCACGGGCCGCTAGGGCGTCGCCGCGGTCCGTCCGCCCGCGCCCGAGGCGGGGGAGAGGCCCCGGGCGCTCGCGGTACGATGGGGCTTCGCTCGATCGGGAGGCAGTGGGCAGTGGCAGTGAAGACGTACAACGTGGGTGTCGTGGGTGCGACCGGACAGGTGGGCGCCGTGATGCGCCGTCTCCTCGAGGAGCGCGACTTCCCGATCGGCAGCATCCGCTTCTTCGCCACCGCCCGTTCGGCCGGCACCACGCTCCCCTTCAAGGGTGAGGACGTGGTCGTCGAGGACGTCGAGACCGCCGATCCGACGGGCCTCGACATCGCGCTCTTCTCGGCCGGCGCCACCGGCAGCCGCGCCCAGGCGCCGCGCTTCGCCGCGGCGGGCGTCACCGTGATCGACAACTCGAGCGCCTGGCGTATGGACCCCGAGGTGCCGCTCGTGGTCTCGGAGGTCAACCCGCACGCCATCGCCGATGCGCACAAGGGCATCATCGCGAACCCCAACTGCACGACGATGGCCGCGATGCCCGTGCTGAAGGTCCTGCACGCCGAGGCCGGCCTCGAGCGCCTCATCGTGTCCACCTACCAGGCCGTGAGCGGGGCGGGTCTCGCCGGCGCCGCCGAGCTCGCCGAGCAGGCGAAGGCGGCGGCCGCCGACGAGCACCTCCTCGACCTGGTCCACGACGGATCCGCGGTGCGGTTCCCGGCGCACGCCAAGTTCCCCGAGACGATCGCCTTCGACGTGATCCCGCTCGCCGGCTCGATCGTCGACGACGGTCTCGAGGAGACCGACGAGGAGAAGAAGCTCCGCAACGAGAGCCGCAAGATCCTCGAGCTGCCCGATCTGCTGGTCAGCGGCACGTGCGTGCGTGTGCCCGTGTTCACGGGGCACTCGCTCTCGATCAACGCCGAGTTCGGCGCTGAGCTGACCCCCGCCCGGGCCCGCGAGCTGCTGGAGGATGCGCCCGGCGTCGAGCTCGCCGACGTCCCGACCCCGCTGAAGGCGGCCGGCATCGACCCCAGCCTGGTCGGTCGCATCCGTCAGGACCCGGGCGTCCCCGGCAACCGCGGCCTCGCGCTCTTCATCTCGAACGACAACCTCCGCAAGGGCGCCGCCCTCAACGCGGTGCAGATCGCCGAGGTGATCGCGTCGGGCGCCCACGTCCCCCCGGCCGCCGTCCCCGCCGCCGTCTGACGGGCGGTTCGTGAGCCGGCCGACACGCGTCGGATGACGGTCGAAAGGTACCGTCAGAGCGACGACAGGCCCCCAGCGGAGCCATGATCGCCCTGACGGTACCTCTTCGCGTCCCATCGCCACCGAACGGAGCCCCGGTCGCGACACCGGACCCATCCGCTGAGGGGAGGGACGCCGAATCACCTCCGTGCGCACCAGGAACGCCCTCGGCCTCATCGTGCTCGCGGCGCTCGCCGTGTCGGGGCTCATCTTCGCTCTCGGCACCACGTTCGGCCCCCGCGCGGGCTCTCGGGCCCCGGATGCCGCCGCGACCGCCAGCGGCACCGCCCCCACCACCATTCCCGCGAGCGACCCCGACGCCTCCGTCGTCGCCTTCTACGGCGACTCCTACACCCTCGGCACGGGTGCCTCCGATCCCGCGCTCCGCTGGTCGACGCAGATCTGCGCCGACCGCGGCTGGACCGAGGTCAACCCGAGCACGAACGGCCTCGGGTTCGTCAACCATCGCGCCGCCCTCCCGCCGGCGTACCCGCCGAGCGATGAGCTGAGCGAGGTGATCGCCTCGCAGCCCGACATCGTGGTGATCACCATGGGCCTCAACGACAACTTCTCGATGCCCGAGCGCGCCGACGACATCCAGGCGGCGATCACGGCCGACTTCGACCGGCTGCGCTCCTCCCTTCCGGAGGCGCGGCTGATCGCGGTGGAGCCGTTCTGGTACACCGACCAGCGCCCGCCCTCGGTCGAGCAGATCATCGGCTGGGTGCACGCGGCCGCCGACCGGACGGGCGCGGACTGGATCCCCGACGCGAGCCACTGGATCGAGCACCATCCCGAGTGGATGGCCGACGACGGCCTCCATCCGAACGATCAGGGCTACGCCGAGATGACGTCGCGGATGGACGCAGCGCTCCGCGACCTCGGCCTCTGACTAGAATCGGCTCACGGTGCCCGCGCGGGCCCGCCGCAGTGGGCCCGGACAGCAGAGCGCGGTCCCGCCGCAGTCGGTCCACACAGCAGAGACGGCAGTCATGTCCCAGACCTCGCCGAGCCGGGCGACGGCGCCCGCCCCGCAGGGCGACCCGGTGCTCGCCGCGGTGTTCGTGGCCGTCGCCGTCGCCACGGTCGTGACCGGAGTGGTCGCGGGCTTCCTGGCGCCGCCGGTCTACCCCATCCTGACCGTCGTCTTCGTCGTCAGCGTCGGTGTCACGGCGGTGTACCTGATCCCCACAGGCCGGGCCCCCGGCCCGCCGGCGCTGGGGGTGGCGGCGGCGCTGCTCGTCATCGCGGTGCCGGGCACGAACCCGCTCTTCGACGTCGGGATGTGGGTCGCGTCGTTCTTCGTGTCGAAGCTGGCCGTGACCCGCTCGTCCTGGATGGCGGCGCAGTGGTCAGGACAGGCGGCGATCGCCGCGCTGGCGTTCGTCTTCGGAGCCCGTGCTCTCGTCCTCATGGGTGTGCCGGCCTGGGTCGCGGTGCCGCTCGGGCTGGCCGTCTACTACGTCCTGGTGCTCGCACTGGAGTTCGCCCGCTCGAAGGGCCGATGGAGCAGGAGCGGGCGGGGTGTCGGACTGGGTGCGTTGAGCCCGGCCCGGGTCGCCCTGGTCTGGGGCGTGGCCACCGTCGTCGCGCTCCTCGACTGGGCGATCTCCGACGGCTACTTCCGGGTGCTCGTGGGGGCCGACGCCGAGCTCGATCTCGCGCGCGAGACCATCCCGCTGCTCATCGTCGCGCTCGTGTTCTACGGCCTCGCCAAGCGCCGCGAGACGCGCACGAGCGAACGCCGTCTGAACGGCATCGTCGATGCTGCCCGTGCGCTGCCCTGGAACCCGGAGGACGATCTCAAGCACACGATGATCTCGTTCGCCGAGCGGGCGATCGACGCCGCGGTCTTCACTGTGCGACGTACACCGCCCGGCCGCAACGAGATCGGAGCGAAGTTCACCCGAAGCGGCGCCCTCGTCGATCCTCAGCTCGACGAGACCCCGTACGAGGGCGAGGACGGCGTCACCGTCGAGCACGCACAGGATGCGGTCGAGCCGGTCGAGTACCTGGTCGCCCTGCGGAAGGACGGCGGGGTGCCGTTCAGTCAGGAGGACGAGCGGGCGCTCGACGCGATCGGCCACATCGCCTCCGAGACCGCGCGAGTGCGCGGCGCGTACGATCTGCTGCTCGACCGCGTCGACCGCGACTCCCTCACCGGTCTGCCCAACTACAACGCGTTCCAGCGCAGCCTCATGCGGTTGAACGAGGACAGGCAGTACGCCTCCGGGCTCGCGGTGCTGTTCATCGACCTCGACCAGTTCAAGCGCCTCAATGACACCGAGGGGCACCATGTCGGCGACGAGATGCTCGCCACCGTCGCCACGCGTCTCCGGGCGAGCGTCCGCCCTCACGACTTCGTCGCCCGGGTCGGCGGCGACGAGTTCGTCGCCATCCTCACCAAGCTGCAGTCGCTGGCCGAGTCGAAGGCGATCGCCGACCGGATCGTCGCGAACCTCTCCAAGCCCGTCGTCCTCGACGGCCGCGAGTACCGGCCGATGGTGAGCGTGGGCCTGGCGTTCTCAGCGGCGCAGGAGACCGATCCGCGCTCAATCGTGGTGGACGCCGACCACAGCATGCTCTCGATCAAGCGATCGCGGCGTCAGGGCGGTCCGAGCTTCGAGTCGAGCATCGGCATCTCGCCGCACCGCTCGAGCCGCATCAACGAGATCGTCGCGAAGGCGATCGACGACGGCACGTTGAACGTGGTCTACCAGCCCATCGTCAACATGGCGGAGGACCGCATCTGGGCGTTCGAGTCGCTCGTGCGCTACACGCATCCCGAGCTCGGCCGCATCTCCACCTCGTCGTTGATCGAGAAGGCGAAGGGCCTGGGGCGGATGGACCAGCTCACGAAGCTGGTGATCTCGGCGTCGCTGAAGTCGGCGCGCGAGTTCCAGCGCCTCGTGCCCGCCGTCCGCACGATGACCATCAACCTCGAGGTCGAGCAGATCCGCGACGAGCACGTCGGCGGCTTCCTCAAGGAGATCGTCCCCCGGTACCCCGAGGTCACGCTCTGCCTCGAGCTCAACGAGCGCTCGACGAAGGACATCGACGACGAGCTGCGCGCCCAGGCCGAGGTGTTCCGCGAGATGGGGATGCTCATCGCGCTCGACGACTACGGCAGCGAGGCGTCGAGCGTGGGAGCCCTGGTGAGCATCCCGATGGACATCCTCAAGATCGACCGCAGCCTGGCCGGCAACCTCGACGACACGAGGCAGCGCGAGGTGGTCAGGGCGCTGCAGGGCTTCAGCGACGCGTTCGAGTACTCCACCATCGTCGAGGGGGTCGAGGCGCAGGAGCAGGCCGACATCCTGCTCGAGATCGGGGTGAAGCACGCGCAGGGCTTCTTCTACGGCCGTCCCGTGCCCTTCGCGCAGACGATGTCGCGGCTCAAGAACTCCGGCGACGCCGGCACCCTGGGTCGCCCCAGGGTCGCCGAGCGCGGCAGGCTAGGCTGATGACGTGTCGTCCCCTGCTTCCCGCATCGGTGTCGCTGCGGCCATCGTGGCGCTCTTCGTCCCCGTCATCGCCTCGGTGCTGGTGGTGCTGAGCGTGCTGAGCCAGGGCGGCGTCGCGCCCGACAACCCGTTCGCGGGCAAGCCGCTGTTCGTCGATCCCGGGTCGAAGGCGGCGACGGCGGCCAACGCCGCCCGGGTCGCCGGCGACGAGGCGGATGCGGAGACCTTCGGCAAGATCGCGGCCGTTCCCACGGCCGTGTGGCTGGTGCCCGAGAAGCATCCGGTCGGCAAGGTCGGGCCCTATGTGTCCGGCATCATCTCGCAGGCCGAGAACATGGGACAGATGCCGATCTTCGTGGTCTACGGCATCCCGAACCGCGACTGCGGCAACTTCTCGGGCGGCGGACTCACCCCGGAGGAGTATCCGGACTGGGTGAAGGAGATCGCCGGGGCACTCGCCGACAAGCCGGCGGTCGTCATCCTCGAGCCGGATGCGCTGGCGCTCGCCGACCAGTGCGCGAACGTCGACGAGCGGCTCGGCGAGATCAACGGGGCCGTCGACACCCTCGCGCCCACGGGGGCGACGATCTACATCGACGCCGGCCACTCCAACTGGGGTCCGGCCGCCGACATGGCCGACCTGCTGAACCGCGCCGGTGTCGCCAAGGTGCGCGGCTTCTCGACGAACGTGTCGAACTACAACGCCACCGACAAGGAGGTCGAGTACGCCTCGACCATCTCGAACCTCACCGGCGGTGCCCACTACGTCATCGACACCGGGCGCAACGGCAACGGGTCGAACGGCGACTGGTGCAACCCTCCTGGTCGCGCGCTCGGCACGACTCCCGCCCCCGGCGCAGTCGGGCTCCGACCAGGACGCCGATCTCTGGATCAAGCCGCCGGGCGAGAGCGACGGCACCTGCAACGGCGGGCCGACCGCGGGGGAGTGGTGGCCGCAGGCTGCCCGCGACCTGGCCGAGGCCACCGGCTGGTGAGCCGGCCTTGCGGGCATCCCCCCTGCGACACCGACGGTTGATACGATCAGGGCAATGGAAACCAACGGGGAGCGCCGGGTCGCCGTCATCATCGAGGACGACGCCGACATCCGTCATCTGCTCGAGACAGTCCTGACGCAGGCCGGCTTCGAGGTGATCGCCACGGGGAACGGCCTCGACGGGGTGCAGGCCGTGCGGGCCTACGATCCGATCGTCACGACGCTCGACGTGAGCATGCCGGGCATCGACGGGTTCGAGGCGGCGAAGCGCATCCGCACCTTCAGCAACACCTACCTGGTGATGCTCACCGCCCGCGACGAGGAGATCGACACCCTCCAGGGCCTCGAGGCGGGCGCCGACGACTACCTCACCAAGCCGTTCCGCCCGCGCGAGCTGCGTGCCCGCGTCGAGGCGATGATGCGCCGTCCCCGACAGGCCCTCGCGCCCGATGGATCAGGTCAGCCGGTCGCGCCCCTCCCTCCGGGTCAGCAGGGCCCGGCGACCCCGTACGGCGGCGGACAGCCCGCCTATGCGCCGCCGATGCAGCCTGCTCCACCGCAGCAGCCGTATCCGATGCAGTACCCGCCGCAGCAGCAGCCCGTGTACCAGCCGCAGCAGCCCGGACCGTACACGCCCTCCGGTGTGCCGGTGCAGCAGCCCGGGCAGCCGGTGTCGCCGCCGGTGTCGGAGCCCGTCGTCGCACCCGAGCCGGTCACCGAGGCCCCCGCGGCGGCACGCACGTACGACATGGAGGACGGCTGGCTCCACCACAACGGCCTCTACGTCAACTCCGAGATGCGGCTGGCCGAGAAGGAGGGCAAGCCGATCGACCTCACGCGCAGCGAGTTCGATCTGCTCAACGCGCTGATGGAGAGCCAGCGGCGGGTGCGCAGCAAGGCCGACCTGGCCCTCCTGCTGCGCGGCGAGAGCTACGTCACCGCTCACTTCGTGAGCGAGGCCGACAAGCGGGCCATCGAGGTGCACATGGCGAACCTGCGGCGCAAGCTCGCCGACAGCATCACTCAGCCGCGCTGGATCGAGACCGTGCGCGGGGTCGGCTACCGCCTCGCCGCGGCCGACGACTGATCCCCGCGCTCAGTCGAGGACGATGCCCGGCCGAGGATGACGCCCGGCCGAGGACGACCGCTCAGTCGAGGATGACGCTCTGCCGCGTCGCGCCGCTCTGCGTCTCGATGTAGGCGACCAGCTCGGCGCAGGTGCGCTGGCCCACCTCGTGCAGTCTGGCCAGGTGGCTCATGCAGCCGGCGATGTCCTGCTGCTTGACCGCAGCGTGCACCATGCCGGCGATGGCCTCGAGGGTCCAGGCGCCGAGCATGGTGCTGGAGGAGCGGATCGAGAGGCAGACGACGTCCGCGTCCTCGAAGTCGCGGCTCCCCAGAGCCTTCATCAACCTCTGGGATCGGGTCTCCCAGAGGTTGATGAAATCGTGGATGAAGCGTTCTCTCGCCGGTCCGTCCGTCGCGATCGTGTTGAGCAGCGACTGGAGGGTGGAGAGCTCGACGAACCTGCCGATCGTCGTCGTCACACCTTGTACCCGCGGTAGCGGCGGAGCACGCGACCGACCATCGTGAGGGTCTGCAGGATGGTGATGACACCGAGGATGGGCCATCCGATCCAGAGGATGGTGGACTGCACGAACGGATCGAGCTGGAACCAGACCAGCACGAGGACGGCGACGACGAGCGCGATGATGATGAACGGCACGAGGTAGCTGTTGCCTCGGCCGCGCTCGGCCTTGGCCTGCGCCGCCCAGTTGTCGGTCTGCTTGCGGGAGAGGAACTTGGTCCACGCCCGGATGAAGTGACCGAGTCTGACCCACATGTAGATCTCGGCGGGGAACAGCGCCAGGGCGAAGAACAGGTCGCGCGGGCTGCGGTCGTGCATCGACAGCGCGGTGCGCGTGTTGAGCAGGATCGCGACCGCCGGTGGCACCAGCCAGATCGGCGAGAAGACGAACGCGCCGATGGAGAGCGACGCCGCGAGCAGGATGAAGAAGAGCACGCGGGTGACGAGGTTGGTGAGCATCGAGAAGTTCTCGAGCCACCGCAGGCGGAGGTTCGGGTGGAACGGCTGGCCCTTGGTGTCGCCGCGCTGACCGGGCCACATGAGCTCGATGGCGCCGAAGTTCCACTTCACCTGCTGGCCGTCGAGGCCGCGGAGGGTGGTCATGCCGCCGACGTCGGCGCGGGCCTGGGCGGAGATCTTGGTGAGGTAGCCGGCGCTCTTGATCTGCAGCGAGAGCAGCGAGTCCTCCACCTCGGAGTCCTTCACCCACGGGGTGTTCTGGTGGTTCTCGACCATGATCTGGCGAAGGGCCTTGGTGGAGAAGATCGAGAACTGGCCGCCGAGCACCGCCATGTTGCGGCCCTTCAGCATGTTCTGCATGTTGAACGCCGCGAACTGGAAGCGCTGGCCGGTGATGAGGAACTTGGCCACGAAGCCCTTGATCGGCTTCTCGTCGATCGAGAAGATCGCCGAGATGCCGCCGATGCGGGAGTCGGACTGGATCTCCTCGGCGAGGCGCTCGACCGCATCCGGGGCCGCGGTGGTGTCGCCGTCGACGCCGAGCAGGAAGTCGCAGCCCTCGACGAGCTGGTACCCGTAGTTGAGGGCGCCGACCTTCTTGTCCTTATTCTTGCCGATGTCGTGGACGTAGACCTCGGTGAACTGCTCGATCCCGTCGACCTCCTTGAGGTGCGGGCCGGCGTACTGGGCCGCGATCTTCACGGTGTCGTCGGTGGTGTTGTTGACGACGACGTGGATGACGTCGGGGAGGCGGGTCTGCGCGAGAAGCGACTCGATGACCTCACCGATCGACTCCGCCTCGTTGTAGGCGGGGATGATGCAGCCGATGGTCGGCCGGTAGCTGGGGAGGGACTCGACCGACTCGATGAAGTCGTTCGCGAACTCGTCGGTGACGTCGGCGAGGTCGCTCCTGTCCGTCACGTACGGGTTGCTGTTGTCTGCCATGCATCCAGTGTGACCTACGCATCGCGGGTTCGTCTCGGATGCGGGCAAGGTTCCGATCAGGATCGGCTCAAGAAGCGAGGTGCTCGTCCTGAGGTGATCTTGAGCATCATCCGCTGAATGGCGCATCTGACCTAGGGTGGTGGGTGCAGGTGGCTGCACCCGCCCCTGCACCCCGAACGGAAGGCCGTCCATGAGGCGTCGGAGCAGCTCCCCCCGGGCGCGGATCGCGCGCGTCGTCGCCGCCGCGGCCCTCGCCGTCACCTCCGTGGTCGCCCTCGCGGGCTGCGGCACGGCTCCGTGGGACCAGACGCAGTTCAACACGAACGCGGCCTCGCCGTCGTCGAGCCCGTCGGTGCCGGCCACCGCCCCGGCGACCATCACGCCGATCGTGAACGAGCTGGCCACCGGATCGACGCAGCATCAGCTCCAGGCGGGCGACATCTCGCTCACCGTCAACTACTGGTCGACGCTCAACATGGGCGAGTGGACCCCGCAGGCGAACAAGCCGATCAGCTTCTCGATGGTCGGCTCGCTGGGCTCCGACCAGGGTCAGCAGGTCTACCTGTCGCGCGTCACCCTCACGCCGTCGGTCGACGGCGCCGACGGCGCGCTCTCCGCCCCGCAGGCGCTGGCCGACCAGGCGCCGATCGCCCCTGGGTACCTCGTCAAGGATCCGTACAGCTACAGCCAGACGTTCATCATCCCGGCGGTCGATCCGGCGGCGACGTCGATGACGCTCTCGTTCACCTACGAGATCCTGCTGCAGTCGACGCCGACCTCGACGGAGTACGCCAAGCAGACGGCCTACGACCAGCTCACCATCGCCCTCGCCACCTGACCCGGGCCGCCGCCGGGGCCGAGCGCAAGCACGGGTTCACGGACGGGGGAGCGCCCCCGGGTGCGTGACGTCGGTGCTGCCCATCACGATGCGGTTGCCGCCCTGGGCGCGTGCCGACGCCGTGGCGTCGTCGAGCGCCTTGCGCAGCACGGGCAGGCTGTAGCCGAACATGTCGGTGTCGACCACGCCGAAGCTGGCGGTGGCGCGCAGTGAGCGCTCGGGGTCGATCGGCTCGTCGACCAGGGCGGTCTGCAGCCGGATGGCGAGCCGCTCCGCGTCGCTCGCCGCGTTCGTCACCAGCACGATGACGAACCGGCCCGCGCCCGGGTGCCCGAGCACGGCCGTCGTCGGTGTGTGGTGCCGGATCAGCTGCGCGACCGAGCGGATCGCGGTGTCGCCGAAGTTGCGGCCGAACGCGGTGTTCATCTGGGGCAGGTTGTCGACGTCCATGGCCACCATCGCGAGCCGGTCGCGGTTGAACGCCGCCCGCTCCACCTGGTCGGCCCACTGCTGCATGAACGACGAGGCCGAGAGCACGCCGACGGTCGAGTAGACGCCGACGGTCACGTCGCCGAGGGCACGTGCGCCCGAGCGTTCGGCCTGCATGACGGAGACGGCCACCGTCCCCAGCACCACGAGCACAACGGTGACGATCGTCGCCACCTGGGTGCCGAAGTAGGTCTGGAACGTCGAGGAGTCGGGGCCCTGGGTGAGGAAGATCACGAGGCGGGCCAGCGTGAACAGCGCGAAGAACCACATCCCGATGCCGAGCACACGCGCGTTGAGGTTGCGGCGCATCCGCGACCTCAGGGTCTCGTACCCGGTGAGCACGGCGAACAGGGTGAGGCCGACGAACACAGGGATGGAGCCCGCCCAGACGCCGCTCGGCCCCTCGATCACCGTGAGGACCATCGCCACGCCGCCTGCGGCGAGGCCGACCCAGAGGAGACTGCGAAGCCTGCCGTTGAAGACCCGACTGCCCGACCAGATCGCCGCGACCGAGAGGAGGTAGGTGCCGTTGGCGATCGCGTTGATCCACCACTGGTCCTGGGCGACCGCCCACATCGCGTAGCAGATCGCGGAGAGCATGCCGCTGATGAACCCCACGCTCCACACGCGGCCCGAGGCGTCGTTGCGCCGCATCGCGGTGTTGAGCACGAAGATGAGGCCGCACAGCACGATGACCAGGCCGCTGACCAGCAGCACGCTCGGGAGGTCGACCGTCATCGTCGGGGCCTCCTCTCGGTCGCGGAGCCGATCCGCGAACGGGTGGCGCTGATCCGGATTCTACTGCGGGTGCTCACGCCGTCGAACCCTCTGCGGCATCCCGATGCTCACGCCGCCGCGGGATCGTGGCGGTGAACACCGTGCCCACACCGAGCGTGCTCGAGACCGTGAGCTCGCCGCCGTGCCGGCGGACGATGTCGCGGCTGATCGACAGACCCAGCCCGGATCCGTGGATGGTCGAGTTGCGCACGCGCTCCGCGCGGAAGAAGCGGTCGAAGAGCTTGGACTGCTCCACCTCGGACAGGCCGATGCCGGTGTCCTTGACGGTGAGGCTCACGCGGTCGTCTGAGGCCTCGGCGGCCACGACGACGCGGCCGTTCTCGCGGTTGTACTTGATGGCGTTGCTCAGCAGGTTGTCGATCACCTGGCGGAGCCGGAAGCCGTCGGCCTCGAGCACGATCGGGCCCTCGACGTCGTCGACGAGTCGGATGCCCCGCTCATCGGCCGCCGGGCCCTGCGCCTGGATGGCCTGGCTCACGATCTCGCTCAACTCGCACTGGTGGAACGACATGGCGATCTGCTGCTCGGTGCGGCTCGCCGCGGTGAGCAGGTCGGCGACGAGCGCGAGCAGCCGGTCGGCGTTCGACGACGCCACCTCGAGCATCGACCGTGTCGACGGATCGAGACGGTCGTCGTCGAGCGCGAGCTCGAGATAGCCGAGGATGCTCGTGAGCGGTGTGCGCAGCTCGTGCGACACCGAGGCGACCAGGTCGTCGCGCGCCTGGATGGCGTTGAGCTCGCTCGTGACGTCGCGGGAGATCACCACGCCGCCGTCCGACTCGCCGTCGAACGTGGTGAGCCGTCGACCGGCCACGCTGAGCGCGATGCGGTGACCGCCGGGGTCGCCGAGCCACATCACGACATCGTCGAAGCGCTCTCCGCGGAGCGCCCGCCCGGTGGGCAGCTCGCGTTCCTCGAGGCGCGTGGTGCGGTCGGGGCCGTACGCCACGAGGTCCGGCGCTGCCCCCTCCGGGATCTGGAACTCCGCGCGCAGCCGCCTGGCCGACGTGTTCGAGATGGTCTCCTTGCCGTCCTTGTCGAACGCGACCACGCCGAAGGTCACCGCGTTCAGCACCTCGTCGAGGGTCTGCTCCTGCCGTCGAGCGC
This sequence comes from Cnuibacter sp. UC19_7, assembly GCF_042699995.1. Taxonomy (GTDB): domain Bacteria; phylum Actinomycetota; class Actinomycetes; order Actinomycetales; family Microbacteriaceae; genus Cnuibacter. The sequence goes on along the minus strand of NZ_CP170560.1, from coordinate 1,376,984 downwards.
GCCGCAGCGCCACCTCGAGCAGGTCGGCCTGCTGTCGCAGCAGCCCTCGCTGCGCATCCATGCGACTGGTCGTGCCGAACGTCGCCGCTGCCACGAACGTCAGCGTGACGGGGAGGACGAGGAGCCCGGGGATGCTCGCCAGCGTGACGGAGCCGCCCATGAGGAAGGTGCTGGTCCACAGGGCGACCGACGACGTCGCGACGCTGACGACGGCGCCCACGACACCGAAGTAGCTGGCGAGCCAGATGACCGGGAAGACCAGCAGCAGCCCGGCGCCGAGCGACATGTTGCCGGAGCGCACCAGGATCACGGCGACGATGTCGACGAGCGGCAGCAGCGCGATCCAGTATCGATGGATGTCCGCCCACGGCACCAGCGCCGAGACGCCGGTGAGCACGAACACGGTGGCCATCCCGGCGAAGAACACCGGGTTGAGGATCGACTCCGGCTGGAACAGGAACGCGGCCACCACGAGCAGCAGGAGGGCGCCGGCGACGAGGAGCTGGGACTGGAAGACGGCCCGCTCCACCCGAGACCGGCGTGCGGCCTCGGTGAAGTCGCTCCCCTGGCTCATGGCATGAGCGTACAAGACCACTCCTCTACACTGGAGGGGGTGCATGTCGACGCGCCCAGCGCGCAGGGGGTCGTGCACATGTCAGCGCAGATCGCCATCGATCCCGAGGCCTTCGCCACCACGCGGGCGATCGGTCGCGCTGCACTCTGGTTCGCGTCCTCCGTCCTCGTCGTCACGGCGCTCATCGACCTCGCATTCATCCCCTTCACGGGTCGGGTCGACATCGTCGCGGCGGTAGCCGCGCTCGTGATCATGGGGCTGTCCATCGCCGCGGCGCTGTCGAGGAGGACGCTCCGGCCCGCGTTGTGCTGGACCGGCGTCGCCGCGGTCGCACTGTTCGGCTACGCCTCGATCGTGAGCAACGTGTCGGTCGTGTTCCCGGGCCCCACCCCCTCGAGCGACTATGCGCTGCTGTCGATGCCCACGCTGGCGATCCTGCTCTGCGGAGTGTCGCTCCGGTCCGTCCGCGACGCTCTGATCGTCGGGACGACGGCGTTCGTGCTCGGACACGGCCTGGTGCTGGTCGCGGCCGCGCTGCAGGGGATGCCGCTGGCGGTCGACGTCCCCGTGGTGACGTCGTGGATCGGGCTCGCCCTCCTCGTCATCGCCTTCTGGCATGCCCGCGGCGTCACGTCGCGCGGAGCGACGGTCATGGGGACGGCGGGACGTGACGAGATCGCCTCGGCGACCGCCGGCCGGTTCTCGGGGGCCGCGGCGGAGTGGTTGCGCGAGACCGTCCTGGAGGATCTCCGCGCTCTGGCCGCCACCGAGCCGGGCCCGCTCGGCCCCGACCGTGTCGCGGCGATCCGCCGGCATCTGGCCGACCTCGACGACATCGGTCCGATCCTCGAGGAGTCGACCCTCGCCGCCGTGACGCCGGCGGTGGCGATGCCCGCGATGCTCCTGGAGATACGACAGCGCGCCGAGCAGCGCGGTGTGCGTGTGGCGCTGGCGGGGCAGCTCTCGGCGGTCGCGGAGCTGTCGTCGCCCGTGTCGCGGCGCCTGCAGTCGGTGATCGACGACTGCCTCGACAACGTCGCCCGGCACTCCGGCCTCGACGAGGCCGAGGTCGCGGTGATGGACGGCGAGTCCGAGGTGAGCGTCATGGTGTCGGATGCGGGGGCCGGGTTCGACCTCGACCGCGTCGACGTCGACGGGCCTGGTGGGCTCCGTTCCCGTCTGCTCGAACGGCTGACCGACGCGGGCGGGTCGGTGCAGATCTGGGCCCGCCCCGGCGCCGGGACCGCGATCTTCCTCACGGTGAGGGTGCGGTCATGAGCGCGGGGAACGACGAGACGCACGGATCGGCGCCGGAGGGTCTCGCTGAGGTGCGCGGGAAGCCGCTTCCGTGGGTGGTCAAGGCCGTCGATCTCGATCCGCTCGGATCGGTCACCGCGAGTCGCTTCGCGATCACGGTCGGCGGGGTGTCGTTCGTGGTCGCTCTCGGGCTGACCCTCGCGACCACCTCGCAGATCTCGTCGTGGCCGCTCGCCGCGCTCGCGGTCGCGACGCTCGCCGCGGGTCACGTCTGGCTCGTGATCCGGGCCTTCGGCGAGGGTGTGGGCCTCACCGGGGTCGAGGCGGCCGTCGGCTACGGCCTGGTCGCGGTGTCCGCCGTGCTGGCGTCGGCCGGCCAGCTCGGCACCAACGCCTACATCCGTGACGACTGGGGCCTCATGGCCGTGGGACTGGTGCTGGTGGCGCTGGCGCCTTTCCGCTCACCGCTCGAGCTCATCGCCTACACGGCGGTCTCGGTGGCGCTCGCGACCGCGCTCGCCGTGGGCAGCACCCTCACCGGGCTCGCGACGGTCGACACGGTGCCGTCGCTGCCGATCATCCTGGTCGCGGTGGCGCCAGCGGTCGGATTCGGGACGGGTTCGGTGGCGTATGCGCGGACCCTCGCCGCCGGGCTGTACGCGGAGATCCGCACGCAGGAGGTCCTCCGGGCGACGTCGACGGCGGATGCGCGGCGCGCCTTCGCGGCCGACGACGTGATCGGCGGCATCGGCGCCCTCCGGGAGAGAGTGGTGCCGCTGCTGGCGCGGCTCGATCGGAGTGGTGTCATCGACGCGGACGACGTGCGTCTGGCAGGCGAGCTCGCCGAGGCCTTCTCCCGCTCGTTGAGCGCCCCGCGTGAAGCCGAGCCGCTCTCGATCAACGTGGGCGAGCTCGACGATCCCGAGGGGCTGCTCGCCGACCTGTCCGAGAACGCCCGGGCGGCCCTGCGTTCGCTGCTGGTCGGCATCGCGGTCTCTCCGCACGGGACGCGGGAGGGCATCGGCCTCGAGGCGGGCGCGGCCGCAGGAGGGGCCGTGGTGACCGCCCGGAGCGACGACCCCCGCGCCCTGCGCTCGGACGTGCTGCCGTACCTCCGCCTGGTGAAGCTGGTGCTGCCCGGCACCGAGCACGCCGTTGTGCCGGGGGCCTTGTGTGTGACCGTGCCCCTGGGTCGATAGGATGCTTCGGCCGGGCACGAGCGGGGGACGCCGGGTCCCCCGTCTCACGATGGCGGCGTGTCGCTCCGGATCGTGAGGGCCTCGCTCGGCACCGGGAGGATCGGGGTCGGGTGAGCGAGTACGCAGAGCACGAGGTCCAGAGGCGCGCGCGTCTGCGAGCCCCCGAGGTGCGCCAGCGTGTGCTGGATGTGGCGTTGGACCGGGTCGGCAGCCTCGGCATGACGGTGGGCTTCGAACATCTGATGATGGATGACCTCATCCGCGAGGCCGAGGTGTCGCGATCGTCCACCTACCGGCTCTGGGACTCGAAGGAGGCCTTCGTCGCCGATCTCATGGTCGAGATCGCCCGCCGGGCCGCGACCAGCTTGGTCGACGAGAGCACGCTGCAGATCTGCGTGCGCATCCTGCTCGAGAACGTCGACCGGGTGGCCACACCCGAGGGCCGGCATCAGGTCGTGCTCGAGACCATCCGCGTCGCGCTGCAGCACAACTACCAGTCTGTGGTGTCGTCGGTGGCATGGCAGTCGTACGTCTCGCTCACCGCGGCCCTGCTCGGCCGGGTCGACAACTCGGCTCGCGAGGAGATCACCGAGGCGCTGCGGTCGGGCAGCGACGCGTTCGTCGAGCAGATGGCGGCGTTCCACCAGTGGTTCGCCGAGCTGCTCGGCTACCGCATCCGCCCCGAGTGGGCGGGCGACTACCGGCCCTACGCGACGTTGGTGTCGGCGATCGTCGAGGGGCTCGGCATCCGCCAGATCGCGAACCCCTCGATCGTGCTCGCCACCTACCGCGGGCCGGCCACGATGCAGCCCGATCCCGAATGGACGCTGGCCAGCGCCGGGCTGCTCGGTGTGTTCGAGCGGTTCATGGAGCCCGATCCCGAGTTCGACCTCGCGAAGACCCTCGCCGAGATCGACGCCCTCCGCGCCTCCGCCGACTGAGCCTCCACACCTCGCCCGGGGTACGTGGAGGTTCGCTCGATAGCGTCGTGGTGTGACGACCACTGCCGCCACCCTGCCCGCCCTGCACTCCGCGGGGATCACCGCGAACGCCGCCACCGCGAACGCCGTCGCTGCGGAGGGACAGGAGCTCGGCGGCCTGGTCGGCCTCGCCGCGGGCGTCATCGACGCGATCGGCGAGGTGGGCGTCGGCGCGTTGACCTTCGCCGAGACGGTGTTCCCGCCGCTGCCGAGCGAGGTCATCCTGCCGTTGGCGGGCTTCCTCTCGCAGACCGGCCGCCTCGACCTGGTGTGGGTCATGGTCGCGGCCACCCTCGGCGCCTACCTCGGCGCGCTCCTGCTCTACTGGCTGGGCGCGATCGTGGGGGAGGAGCGCTCCATCCGCCTGCTCTCGAAGCTCCCGCTCGTCGACCGCGACGACTTCGAGAAGGCGAGCAGCTGGCTGTCGCGGCACGGTCGATCGTCGATCTTCTTCGGACGGCTGATCCCCGGCGTCCGCAGCCTCATCTCGCTGCCCGCGGGTGCGCAGCGGATGAACCTCGCCGTGTTCAGCCTCTTCACGCTGCTCGGCACCGTGCTGTGGAACGGACTCCTCGTCGGCCTGGGCGCTGCGCTCGGCACGCAGTACGAGCTGATCGATCAGTACTCGCAATGGCTCGACGTCGCCGTCTACACCGCGATCGGCGGCGTGCTCGTCTGGCTCGTCGTGCGCCGCATCCGCCGCGGACGCGCCGCCGCGACCGAGCAGGGCGACGGGGCTTGACCCTTCCCGCTCAGCGGTAGGTCTTCACCACCGACCAGAGCTGCCCGTTCTGCACCACGTCGACGACCAGGCTGTCGCCGGTCTCGTCGGTCGCCTGGAAGCGCCAGGCGACGACGCGGGGCGGGTGGGTCGACCAGTAGAACCAGTCGGGCTCGGTCGGGGTGTCGGAGACGCGCCAGCGGCGGCGGCGCCAGAGCATCCGCACCGGCACCTCGTCCTCGAACCAGATCGTCGCTGCGCTGTCGGTGTCGATCAGGGTCATCGTTCCCCTCCCTCGTATCGAATGTGTGTTCGAATGTACGTCGCTCTCGCCCGACACGCCAAAGATCGTCGTCGCGAGACAATGGGCCGATGGATGCGCGACGAGTCGACGACGTGACGGCCCGCCTCCGAGCCGCGGGCTGCGTCTTCGCGGAGGAGGAGGCGGCGCTCCTGCTCGACGCCTCGCCCGGCGACGAGGGGGCGCTCGAGCGGATGGTCGCGGACCGTGTCGGCGGTAGGCCGCTCGAGGCGATCCTGGGCTGGGCCGACTTCGCGGGACTGCGCGTGCTCGTCGACGACGGCGTCTTCGTGCCCCGCCGCCGCACGGAGGTGCTCGCCCGCGTCGCGGCGCTCGGGCTCCGCGAGGGGGCGGTCGTAGTCGACATGTGCTGCGGCACGGGAGCGGTCGCGCTCGCGCTCCGCACGGCGGCGCGGCGGGCCGGCCTCGCGGTGACGGTCCTGGCGTCCGACCTCGACCCCGCCGCGGTCGCGAACGCGCGCCGCAACCTCGAGCCCCCGGTCGGCTCGGTGTTCGAGGGCGACCTCTTCGCCGCTCTCCCGGAGGAGCTGCGGGGGCGGATCGACGTGCTCGCCGTGAACGCGCCGTACGTGCCGAGCGCCGGCATCTCCACCATGCCGCCCGAGGCGCGCGACCACGAGCCCCGCCTCGCCCTCGACGGCGGATCCGACGGCCTCGACGTCCACCGACAGGTCGCCGCCGAGGTCGCCACCTGGCTCGCGCCCGGCGGCCTGGTCGCCATCGAGACGAGCGAGGCGCAGGCGTCGGGCACCGCCGCGCTGCTGGCCGCCGCGGGCCTCGCCGTCGAGGTCGTCCACGACGACGACCTCGACGGCACCGCCGTCGCCGGCCGGATGCCGTCGCGGAGTGCTTCCGCCGCGCGGATCTGACAGTCGTGGCGGGCTGGACCTCCTAGAGCCCGCCACGACTGTCAGATCCGCGACGGCCGGAGCCGTCAGGGCACGCGCATCCGGGCGGCGAACTCGTCCACGAGGAAGTCGAAGTAGGCCGGGCCGTCCGACACCACGTTGACGAACTGCCCGCCCAGCTCGAACGACACCGCGCCGAAGAGGTGCAGCCACATGTCGATCCCCACCACCAGCTGCTCGGCCAGCTCGGGGGTTCCGAGCGCCGCGGCGACGCCCTCCATCGCGTGCGTCGCCGCCGCGGAGCCGACCGTCGGCAGCGGGCCGTAGCCGGCCGCGATCACGTCGACGAGCAGGCGGGTCAGCACCAGGCCGACCATGCTCGCGGGCGCGATCGTGTCGGATGGGGCCGCGTATCCGGGCACGGGGGTTCCGTAGATGAGCGAGTAGCGCTGGGGGTTGGCCCGCGCCCAGGCGCGGACGGTCAGCACGACGGCGCGCAGTCGTCCGCGGAGGTCGTCGCGGGCCACCTCGGCCTCGGCCCGCTCCACCGTCGTCCCGAGGTCGGTGTAGGCGTCGATGATGAGCATCGTCAGCAGTGCATCCCGGCTGGGGCAGTAGCGGTACACGGCCGACGAGACCACGCCGAGCTCACGGGCGATCGCCCGCAGCGACAGCCCCGCGGCGCCGACCTCGCCGAGCTGCCGCAGGGCGATGATGCGGATGCGGTCGAGCGTCTCGGCGCGCGCACGCGCTCGCGGCCCCAGGGGGGCCTCGGAGGAGGCGCTGTCGACCATGCCGGGAGTCTATCCGAGACCACCCGACACAAGTGAGAGCAGTGCTCTTGTTTCCAAGGTCGCGGCCCGCTACTCTCGCATCTGAGAGCAGTGCTCTCGTTCATCATCGAGAGGACTGACATGAAGCTCGTCATCGGGGCCGGACTCATCGGCACACGCGTCGCCCGGCGCCTCGCCGCCCAGGGAGACGACGTCGTCGTCGCCACCCGGTCGGGAACCCCGGTCACCGCCGACGAGCTGCAGAGCGCGTCGCGGGGTGCGTCACGGCGTGGGGTGCAGAGTGGGTCGCGCAGCAGGGCGGGCACGATCCGATCGGTGAGCGCCGACGCCGCCGACGCCGAGGCGCTGACGAGCGCAGCCCAGGGCGCGACCACCATCGTGCTGGCGTCGAACCCCGCGCAGTACCACCGCTGGCGCGAGCTCTGGCCCCCGGTCTTCGACGCCACTCTCGCCGCCGCCACTCGCTCGGGCGCCGACCTCGTCCTGATGGGCAACCTCTACGCCTACGGCGAGGGCGCGCGGATGCCCATGGCCGAGCACGACCCGCTCCTCACGACGGAGGAGAAGGGCCTGGTCCGCAAGGCCGGGTGGGAGCGCATCCTCGAGGCCCACCGCCGCGGCGACCTCCGCGCCGTCGAGGTGCGTGCGAGCGACTACTTCGGCCCCGGCAGCGGTGCGACGGCGCAGCTGGGCGAGCGCTTCTTCGGTCCGCTGCTGGCGGGTAAGCGCCCGCGCGGGGTGGGTGATCCGCGGATGCCGCACAGCTGGGCCTACCTCGACGACATCGCGGACACGGTGGTCGCCGCATCGGGCTACGTGGGGGAGTGGGGTCGTGCGTGGCACGTGCCCAGCGCCGAGCCGCTCAGTCGCGTGGAGATCGCCTCGCGCGTGGCGGCTCTCACGGGCCGCGATGTCGGGGTCACCTCGTGGTCGCCGGCGGCGCTCCGCCTCCTCGCGATCTTCTCCCCGTTCCTGCGGGCGGCCGTCGACTCCTCGTACCAGTTCTCGGCGCCGTTCGTCGTCGACGCGCGCGAGACCGAGGTCGAGCTCGGCGTCAGCGCCACGCCGTGGGATGTCGCGCTGCCCCCCACCCTGGCCGCCCTGCGGAGTGGCTCAGACGGCGCCCGACGCTGACGGTGCGCCGACGGCGGCGCCCGGCGCGACGACGGCGAGCCACTCGATCTCCCGTGCCTGGCGACTCTCGAACTCCGCCTCCGCCGCGGTGAGCGCCGTGCCCTCCGTGGAGACGGGCGTGGTCCCGGGGAGCACCAGGACCGCGCTCACCGTGGGCCGCCCCTCGGGCAGCGCGGCGCGGCGGGCGAACTCGGGGGGCACGCGCCGCGCGATCTCTCCCGCGCGGGTCTCGGCGGTGGAGGCCTGCGTCAGCCGCACGGCGAATCGCCCCTCGGGCAGCCGCCAGACCGCGAGCGTCGGGCTCGTCTCAGAATTCGCGTCCTCTGTCTCGTCGATCGCGACGGCGAGGGAGCGGGCGAGGTCGAGCGCGAGGCTGTGGGCGAGGTCGATGCCGTACGCCCGGCGCAGCGACCCCCAGAGGTCGACGCCGACCACCAGCAGCGCGCCCACGAGCGGTCGCTCCGCGAGGTCGCGGGGCGCGGGCTCCGGATACGGTCGGAATCCCGACCGGGTCGGCATCCGGTACCGGTGCTGCGCCTGGATGCCCAGCATCGCGGCCTCGACGACGACGGTGAGGATCACGTTCATCCCCGTGGTGATGCCGGTGTTGAACGCCGCGGTGAAGACGGCGGAGGACGGTCCCAGCATGAGGTACACGAAGCTCCGTGGCGCGAGGTAGGCCAGGTGCAGGACGAACACGACGGCCATCACCTTGGCGCCGGTGTATCCGCGCATCGGCCGGCGCAGGCACTCGATCAGCGCGAGCAGCGAGAAGGCCGCGAGCGCGATGCCCTTCTCGACGGCTCCGGCGTACTTGCTGCCGTACTCCGACGGCAGCAGCGAGACCATGCCGATCGCAGCCGATCCGCCGATGACCAGCAGGGCGGAGGCGGTCCGCAGCGACGCGCGTCGCCCGTTGAACACGACGCAGCCCGCCCAGGCGGCGCCCACGGTGAAGACCATGGTGGCGTTGCCGACCGACACCGTCCATCCGGCATCGCCCGTGCGCTGGCCGATGAAGTACGCGGTGGCGCAGAGCACACCGGACAGGAACGCGAGCTCCCACCAGGGGCCCGCCTCGGGGCTGCGCAGGCGGATGCGGCTGACGATGAACAGGACGGCCATACCTGCCATCGCGACGACCGAGACGGTGTAGACGAGCAGTGGATCCATGACACCACCCCCTCCGAGCGCACGCCGACAGCGGTGTCACCGTATCCGACACGCCGGTCGGCCCGGTAGGACCCGCACGGGGGTCGGGCTCAGAGAGCTCCGGCAGGCCACCCCTCGAGGAGGTCGGCCGCCTCGTCGAGGGTGTTCGCGACGAGGAGCGACGTCACGCCGCGCGCCGCGGCCGCGTCGTCGCCGTCGGCATCGACGATCGCGAGCACCGACGCCTCCACGATCCGGCATACCCGCGCCTCGTAGGGCAGCGAGACGCGGTCGTCGGGGCGGGGCCGCAGCACGACGATGTCGGGCGGGAACGCCTCGTTCGTGAGCAGCTCGCCCCACGAGGAGACGGCGATCACGACCGACACGGAGGGGGCTCGACGCGCCAGCGTGGCCCGTGCTGCGGCCAGGCCCGCGGCATCGCTGTCGAAGAGGCCGACGGTGGCCTTCGACACGGTGGTCTGGTGCGGAGCGTCCATGTCATCCCCACCCTGCCACCTTCGGAGGATCCGTGTCAGACCCTTGCCGAGATCGGGTTTCTGTGACCTGCCTGCGTACTCGCCACTGATGGGCTGCGCGCCTCCCGCATCTGGACTCGTGAAGGGCTACAGTCAGTATCAGATCAACGCCAGTAGCAAGACTCGACGCTGGTCAGGACCCCCGCCCATCCCCCCACCCAGGCGGGGGTTCTTCTTTGCCCGGATGCGTCCCGAACGCGCCCGGACGCGCCCGGACGCGGAGGGTTGCGGCTCAGCCGCCGAGGTAGCGGCGCAGGATGACCTCGACCGTGCGCATGCGCCACCGGACCCGCACCATCGTCACTCCGTCGCCGCGCAGCTGCTGCGCGGTCTCGACGGTGAGCCGCTGGGGCCCGTCGTCGAGCGGATGCCAGCCGCCTGCTCCCGCGTACACCTCACGGATGCGCGGCCGACCGTCGCGCCCGAACTTGTGCACGCCGTACCTCGATACCGTTCCGTCCACAGTGCCCACCTCTGATCGCGCCGATGTGCGGAGCAGCGTCGGTCCGGTGCGGATACGGTACCGCTCCCGGCCCGCGGACGACAGGGAGCGGGCCGAGAGTCTCAGCGTGCGCTGAACCCCGCATCCACCGGCAGGGTCACCCCGGTGATGTACCGGGCGTCGTCGCTGACGAGGAACGCGATCGCGTTCGAGATGTCGACCGGCTCGACCCAGGGCACGGGGATGATGTTGGTCACCGCGTCCATGCTGCCCTCGAAGTCGGCGAAGAGCTTCTCGATCACGGGGTTCTGGATCATCGGGGTCGCGACCCCGGTCGGGTGCACCGAGTTCACCCGGATGCCCATCGGCCCCAGCCAGTGGGTGAACGACCGCATGAGGCCCACCACACCGTGCTTGGCCGCGGTGTAGCCCGTGGTCCCGGCGGAGCCGTTGCCGCCGACGCCCTTCAGGCCCTGGGTCGACGAGGTGAGCACGATGGCGCCCGCCTTCTTCTCGATCATCGACGGCACGGCCGCGATCACCGTGTTGTAGACGCCGGTCAGGTTGACGTCGACGACGTCGCGGAAGGGTGCGACCGGGTCTCCGTCGAGACCCAGCGGCGCGATCCCGGCGTTGGCGAGGATGATGTCGATCGGCCCGAGGGCGGCCTCGCCGGCCGAGACCGCCTCCTGCAGCTGGGTGAGGTCGCGCACGTCGGCCTTCTGCGCGTGGATGCGTCGGTCCAGCGCCTCCACCTGGCGCACGGTCTCCTCGAGGTCGCTCTCGCGGGCCATCTCGTACTCGACCGTGGGGATCTGCTCGCAGATGTCGACCGCGATGATGTCGGCGCCCTCCTGCGCGAGCCTCACCGCGTGACTGCGCCCCTGTCCGCGCGCCGCTCCCGTGATGAACGCCACCTTGCCGTCGAGCTTGCCCATGTCGTTGACTCCTTCGTCACCTGATCGTGCCGCCCGCGCACCATCGCGACGGTCGACCGCGGCGCCGGCCTCGACGCCGCACGGGGGAAGGCTACTCGCCGCCCGTGTGCTCGTCACGGGGGACTGAGCAGCACGGCCCATCCGGCGGGGAAGGCAGCAGCGGCCGGTGCGGGCTCAGCGACGCAGGGTGCGCTTGGTGGCACCCGCCAGCGCGGGGGTGGCCGGCACGCTGTCGGGCTCGGGGACGGGGTGGAGGTCGCCGGTGGCCGCGGTCGCGGCGAGCGCGTCGACCCAGGCGCGGTTGAGGGGACCGCCGCGGTCGAGGCTGTCGTAGACGAAGCGCATCGGAATGGCCGGGTTGATCCACACCGTCTCGCGGGTGGAGGCGCCGCCGTCCTCGCGTGTGTAGGTGAGACCGCACGACTCGCCGCGGCGGAGCCGCCCGAGGATCACGAGCTGCAGGTGCGCGAGCATCCTGTCGTCGAGGGGGATGGAGTCCTGACTCGGTCCGTACAGCAGGGCTCCCATGGCTACCTCATTCCCATCGAGACAGCTCGTCTGCTGAATCATTAGATAGACTAACAATAAGGCGTTTCCACTCAAAACTGACTGTGCAGATCTACCTCGATGGCCGAGTTATCAGATCGTCGTAAGATGTGAGGATGGCCGAGGAGCGAACCGACGGATCGCGCTACTGGTACGGGCAGACCGACCAGGAGCGCGGACGTCGTGTGCTCGAGGCGATGCGCGCCTACCGTGCCGCCGACACCGCCATGCGTCGGCGCACGCAGGAGGCGATGGGGATGGGCGAGAACGACCTGCTCGCCCTCCGGTACCTGATCCGCTCACAGCAGCAGGGCAAGGATGTCGCCCCCAAGGAGCTCGCCCAGTACCTCGGCATCTCCTCGGCGTCGGTCACGGCCCTGCTCGACCGCCTCGAGCGCAGTGGGCACCTGCGGCGTGAGCCCAGCCCCTTCGATCGACGCGGGCTCATCGTCGTACCCACGGTCTCGAGCGACGAAGAGGTGCGCAAGACCCTCGGCGACATGCACGAGCGCATGATCGCCGTCGCCAGCGACCTCGATCCCGAGACGGCGCTCGCGGTGGTCGAGTTCCTCGACCGCCTCCGCGAGTCGGTCGACACGATCTATGCTCCCGCCGAGCTCCCGGAGCGCGCCGACCGCGAGCGCTGACGTCGACGTGCCTGCTCGGGGTGTGCCTGACGTGAGTGCGCCGAGTCGATCACGCGTCGTGATGATGTGCGGGCCCGGTGGCGCAGGCAAGTCCACGTACGCGAGACGGCTCGAGCGGGAGGGCTGGACGCGGCTGTCGTTCGAGGTCGAGTTCTGGGATCGCGGGATCACGGGCATGCCCACGCCCGAGGTGGTCGCCGAGGTCGCCGCCGACGTCCAGGCTCGCCTGCTCCGCCTCGTCGACCAGGGACAGGATGTCGCCCTCGACTTCGGGTTCTGGTTCCGTCGGCAGCGCGATGATTGCCGCGCTCTGCTCGCCCCGTACGGCGTCGTGCCGGTGACGGTCTACGTCGCCACGAGCCTCGAGACCATCCTGAGCCGGATCGGCGACCGCCACGGCACCGGCCCGGACGACTGGCCCCTCACCGAGCAGACCGCCACCGAGTACTTCGGCCGCTTCGAGCCGCCGACCGCGGAGGAGGGCCCCCTCGAGGTGGTCCGAGGGGAGACCTGACCCTCAGCCCGCGGGCGTCGCGACCGGCAGCTCCACCGCATCCGCCTGCATGGGCCCTCCGCACTCGGCGGTCCCGCCGACGCGCACCCATCGCAGCGTGGCCGGCGCCTCGCCCAGGGGGACGCCGTCGGCGTCGAACGCGATCAGCTGCACCGAGCCGGGCGACGACATCCCGAGGTCGACCTTCCATGAGTCGCGCCCAGCGGCGTACGCGGTGTAGGACGGCGCGTGATCTGCTTCTGCGCTGGGCTCGCCGGGCACGGGGGAGAGGGGCACGGTGGAGAGCGGTGTGATCGGCTCGAGCGGCAGCGGCGTCGAGAGCAGTGGCGTCGAGCAGCCGACGTCGTCGCAGAGCCGCACCTCGACGACGCGGTCGAGCGCGGCGTCGTCACCCTCGAGCTGCACGGCGACGGTGTTCGTCCACCCGATGGCGGGGCACGAGTGCCCGGTCGGGGCGCACCCGACGAGCATCAGCCCTGCCACCGCGACCACCGCGACTCCCACCGCCCTCGCCGCCCGCATCCTCATGCGTCGACCGTAGCGGGTCCCCTCCCGGCGGGCCCGAACCAGCGCGCGAGGGCGGCCTCGATGGGCTCCACCCCGTCGGCCACCCAGGCGACGTGCCCGTCGGGTCGCACCAGCACGGCCGCCGGTGCACTCACCGCGCCGAGCACGGGCAGCGTCCACGTCCCCGCGTACGCGGCGTCGACGCGGTCGACACGCCCGCTCCACCCGCCGAGCTCGATCCCCGCGCTGAGGTCGACGAGCACGGGCCGGGCGCGGTAGAGGAGCGAGTACATCCGCACGACGTCGCCGCCGATGACGAGGTCGAGGTCGGGCACACGCCGCCCCACGAGCGGATGCGCGCCCTCCGGCGCCGCGTACGCCACGTCGAGCCCGTGGATCAGCGCCGCCACCCGCACTCGGGCGCCGTCCGAGAGCCCACCCGCGGCGGCGCTCGCAGCAGAAGCAGCCGAGCCGCTCGCATCCGTCGCCCCACCGCCGAACACCTCGCGTTCGAGCACCGCGTTGAGCGCGGCCGTCCGCGCATCCACCCTCTGCAGCACGGTCTGCGCCATCGAGAGCTCGAGCGCCCGCGCATCCGCCGCATGCCGCTCGGAGTGGTACGTGTCGAGCAGCGCGGGTGCCGTGTCGCCGCGCACCACTGCCGCGAGCTTCCACCCGAGGTTCACCGCGTCCTGGATCCCGAGCCCGATGCCCTGCCCGCCCGCCGGGTAGTGCACGTGGGCGGCGTCGCCGGCGACGAGGATGCGCTCCGCTCGGTATGCGGAGGCCTGCCGGGTAGCGTCGGTGAACCGGGAGACCCAGGTGGGGGAGTGCACCCCGAAGTCGCTCCCATAGGCGGCGCGGAGGGACGCGCGCAGGTCGTCGAGGGTGGCCGGTGCCCCTCCGCGAACGAGTGTCCGCTCGGACGTCACCACCCGGTAGGCGCCGCCGCCGAGCGGCGTCATCCCGTGGTTGCCCGCCTCGTCCTGCAGCAGCCCGACCGGGGCGGTGACCCCGTCTCCGATCGACACCTCGGCGATGAGCGTGCTCATGCTCGCGTCGACGCCGGGGAAGCCGATCCCGGCGCTCTTGCGCACCGTGCTGCGCCCGCCGTCGGCGCCGACGAGCCAGCGTCCGCGCCACTCCGCCCCGGACTCGAGCGACACCGTGACCCCCGACTCGTCCTGCGCGATCCCGTTCACCGTCACTCCGTGCACCGTCCGCACGCCGAGCGATGAGACCCAGGAGGCGAGCAGCGGCTCGATCCGGTTCTGCCACAGCGCGAGACCGTAGGGGTGGCGGGTGGGGAAGTCGCTGATGTCGAGCACCGACCCGCCGAACCGCGCCGTCTGCACCGTCGTCCCCTCCTCGAGGAAGGGCCCCACGATCCCGCGCTGGTCGAGGATCTCGATGGTCCGCGCATGGATCCCGCCCGCTCGCGATCCCTCGAGCTCACCGTCCTCACGCTGCTCGAGCAGCACCGCCTCCACGCCGGCGAGCGCGAGCTCTCCGGCGAGCATCATCCCCGTCGGCCCCGCGCCCACCACGATCACGTCCACGACCTCGTCCGCCGTCACGTCCACGCCCATCGGCTCCGCCTCTCCCGCCGCGCGGCGCCGCCCCATCCCGGCGGCGCCCGTCACGACCGTGCATCGTATGGCGCGCCCCCTCTCTTGCGGCAAGCCCCCACCGCGGCCTTATCCTGGAGATGCAGGCAGACGCGGGTCGCGCCCCTACCGGTCGAGGTAGCGGATGAGGCTGATCTCGATCGTCTTGAGCCGCCATTTCACACGCACCATCGTGATGCCCTCCGCGCGCAGCTCGGTCGCCGTGCTGCGGTTGAGTCGCAGCCCCGCCCCGCGGAAGTCCTTCCACCCGCCCACCCCGGCGTACACCTCGCGGATGGCGGGCATCGCGGTGTCACTCCCGAACTTGTGCCGCCCGTACCGGGTGACGGAGTCGGACATGGGGGAGGTCCCTTCGCGTTCGGCCAGCTCGCCGACGTGCGACACGCGGATGCGCGACGCACGACGCGAGACCGGGGTAACCCCTGCGGCGTCTGATGGACGCCGCAGGGATGGGGCAGGCATCGTCGCGACAGGCGGGAAGCCCCGTTGCGCAGACGTGCTTCAGGTTACGGCGGCACCCCGCGAGGCCTCTCGTCCCCATTCGTGGCACAGGTCGTGCGGTCGACTCCCGGATGCACGCCAAGCAGAAGATGCGACATCGCTGTTGCTCCCGGGCAGCTGGGTGGGGCCCGCCGCCCGGGAGCGAAGCGCCGCCTGGGACCGCCGGTTCGGAGAACACGGCGTCACGCTGACGGCACGTCATCAATCTAGGGGACCCGCATCTCCCGGGCAGAACCCCCACTTCACGGGTCGACCGTTCAAACCCAAAGTGATTTGTCCGTACGGGCCGCGGACGCCTTTAGACGAGAACGGTTGTGATCAACAAGAGGACGTCGACATCGCCTCCCCCGGGAAGCAGTTTGCCTGCGCTGATGTCGTGGCGGACACGGACCGCGGGGTGCTACGACTGCCACCACTCGGGATATCGCACTCGCACACCGGCCCAGGCGCTTCTTCCACCACAAGAGAGGGAGGACGCTCGCGACAGACCGTGACCCGTGTTGCATTCTCAACGGACGATCAGGCGCCTCAACGTTGACGCTGCGGCTGGGTGCGGTCGCGTTCGAAGCGCCGCTTCAGTCTCAAGGCTGGTCTCTCCACGAATCGGTAGGACAATTCGGCCAACACCAGCGAAGCGATCAGTGCCCCGCCGAGCGTGAGGAAGTTTCCCCGAACCGGTTCCTGCAGGAGAAACACCCCGTTCCACAGGTAGAGACCGTAAGAGCGAGTTCCAAACCAGCGCAGTACTCGTGTCCGTAGGAGGCGCGCGAGCCCAGCCGACTGATCCGTCGCGGACCAGATCGAGACTGCCCCGACCGCTGCCAGCACAGTCAGGAGAGGACCGTATGTGAATGCGTGTTCCTTCGCTCCGCTCCACAGGGTGACGGCAATGAGAATTACAGCGGCAAAAGGAAGAACCCAAAGGCCTCTGAGATGTGGGAGCAGCTTGTAGGTCCACAGTTGCGCGAGTAGGCAACCGATGAGGAGAGCGTCGATCCATGTCGTCGGCGTTTCATAAATGTCCGAACCGAACCCGAGGTAGGTGATCCAGCGCACGGCGGCGAAGGCGACGACGGCGCCGCCGGTGACCCACAGCGCAACGTTACGAGAGGCCGCACGCAGCAGAAGGAGAAGTGCAATTGGCCAGAAGACGTAGAAGATTTCCTCGACGGCCAAGGTCCACAGCGGGTTTAGGCCGGGCGCTTCAGGGATTCCGAGGAGGCCGGCAAAGGGCGTCAAGTAGACGGCAGCGGCGGCTACCCAAGGAAGCCACTTCGAAAGATCGCCTGTGCCAGTGAGGACGAGCGCAGCGATCGAGTAGATGGCGAGGAGAGTATAAAGCGCCGGGAGAAGCCTCAGTGCTCGCCTGGCGTAAAACGCCCGAAAGCTGACCCGACCAGTGGCCATTCTCTCGTCAATTAGTAGTGACGTGATCAGAAACCCGCTGAGTACGAAGAAGAGCTGTACGCCAACGAAACCGCCCCCGCCAAAGGTCGAAGGGGCAAGGTGTCGCAGCAGCACAAGGATGATGGCTACGCCGCGGAGGCCATCCAGCACGGGCTGGCGTCCTAGCGGGCGGTACATGAGATCGGACATCGCCAAGCCCCCCATCAACGTGGGTCCAGGATAAGGCACGTGCAAGGGCACCAAAGAGCCTCGGCAAGCACGCGGGATCGTTGTCCCTCTTCATGGGGCGCGAACAGGTTTGATTGTTTGAGGCTCGAACTGTCCTCATGCTCAGGACCGACAATACGCAACGACGCAGTTCGCCTAGAGTCGATGCTCGTGGCCAAGTTCTCCGTTCTGACCGTCTGTACCGGGAACATCTGCCGCTCACCGATGGCCGAGCAAATTCTGCGCGCGCGTCTCGCCGACTTCCCTGCGCTGGAATTCTCGAGCGCCGGGACCTACGCCGGTGAGGGCGATCTGATGCCCGAGCAGGCCGCTGCGCTCTCCCTTCGGCATGGAGGTGACCCGAGCACCCACCGAGCCCGGTATCTGACCGAGACGATCCTCGGCGGAGCAGATCTCGTTCTCGGCATGTCGCGAAACCATCGAAGGGAGATCGTCGAGCTCCTCCCCAAGATGATCTCAGTTACCTTCACTCTGCGAGAGTTCTCACGCCTCTCGGCGGGGCTCACGGACGACGAAATCCGCCGAGCGGCGTCCATGGGATTGACGGTGAAGGCTGCGCTCGCGGAGGTTGTCGCTCTGGTGGCCTCCCGGAGGGGCCAGACCGGTGTCGCCACCAGCTCCGACGAGGACGATGTCGTCGATCCTTATAGGAGGAGCGACGAAACCTACGAGCGCTCAGCGCAGCAGCTCGTGCCCGCGGCCGAACGAGTGGCCCATGTGCTGCGCACTGCGGTCGATGCATTTCGTCCGTGATCTGCTTCGCGTCTCGTCGCGTAGGAGGGCGATCCTCAGCAAATCGTTGCTTGCCGGTAACACGAACCCGAGCCAGCAGTTGGTGCGTGTGAGAGCATTGTGACGCACGCGAGGGTGATCTCTGCCCTGCGGCTGAGGGTGGGGAAAGGGCATATCGCGTGGAGCTTCGGGACTACATACGCGTTCTGCGCAAGGGCTGGATCTTCATCGTCGCCCTGACGCTGGTCGGTGTCGCGATCGGTGCCGTCTACTCGATCCTGCAGACGCCGAAGTACCAGTCCACCTCGAAGGTGTTCGTGTCTCTCGCCGCAGCCGGCTCGGTCAGTGACCTGACCCAGGGCGGCAACTTCGCGCAGAACCAGGTGAAGTCCTACGCGGATGTGGTCACGACGCCGGTCGTGCTGCAGCCAGTCATCGCGACCCTCGGGTTGAACGAGTCCGTCGAGACCCTCGCGAGCCGGGTATCAGCGTCCTCTCCGCTCGACACCGTCATCGTCCAGATCACGGTGACTGATACCAACGCTCGTCAGTCGGCGGAGATCGCGAATGCGATCGCGTCGAGTTTCGGCAATACCGTCACGAACCTCGTTCCGGAGACCGCCGAGGGCACAGCCCCGGTGAAGATCACGCTTCTCCAACAGGCGACGATCCCTGGGTCTCCGTCCAGCCCGAACGTCCCGCTCAACATCGCGCTCGGAGGCATCATCGGCCTCGCGCTCGGAATCGGCGTCGCGGTCCTCCGTGAGGCGCTCGACACTCGCATCCGCAATGAGCGTGACGTAGAGCTACTGACGGAGGCTCCGATCATCGGTGGAATCGCGTTCGACCCGAGGACGCCGCAGAACCCGCTCGTCGTCAAGGATGACCCCCGCAGTCCGCGCGCCGAATCGTTCCGGACGCTCCGAACGAATCTGCAGTTTCTCAACGTTGGCGATACGGCACGCAGCTTCGTCATAAGCTCCTCGGTACCAGGCGAGGGCAAGAGCACTTCATCGGCCAACCTCGCGATCGCCGTCGCCCTCTCCGGACAGCGCACGATCTACGTCGATGCTGACCTGCGCAAGCCGAAGGTCGCCGAGTACCTTGGTCTCGAAGGGGGCGCTGGGCTGACGGACATACTTGTCGGGCGCGCGCAGCCAAACGAAGTGATCCAGCGCTGGGGCGACACTAACCTGTACGTGCTTCCCGCGGGCAAGATCCCGCCGAACCCGAGCGAGCTCCTCGGCTCGACCACGATGACGCAGCTGATCCGCACTCTCGAAGCCAACTTCGACGTCGTCATCTTCGACGCTCCTCCCCTCCTGCCAGTGACGGATGCAGCGATCCTGGCCAAGAGCACCACCGGCGTGCTGCTAATGGTTGCAGCCGGGCGTGTGCACAAGGGTCAGCTGAGGGGCGCGACCCAGGCGATCCAAAACGTCGGAGCCCGTCTCGCCGGGATCGTGCTCACGATGCTTCCGACCAAGGGCCCCGATTCATACGGCTATGGCCGTTACGGGTACGGGTACGGGTACGGGTACGGGGACACCGGCGACGAGAGGCTCAATAAGAAGCAGAAGTCGCTGGTCAAGTGAGCCGTTGGCGATCGTCGCGTAGCACCGGCGGCCTCGTCGTCACCTTGGTCGTCGGTGTGCTCGCAGTAACGGCAGTGCTATTGACGGTTTTCGCGCTGCGGGTGCCGTCCGACCCGGATGCAGGCGAGCTGCCGGGGCCAATCCCCACATGGGGTGCAGGGGTGCCGTCGAGTAGCCCGGCGCCGACCCCTACGAGCACCGATGGGGCGGTGGATCCGAGCCCCCAGTTCCTGAGCATGTTTGACGCGTCCTCCGGCATTAGGGGCACCGCGGGTAGCTGCACGGGTGCACCGCCCGTCGTGCAGCTCACCACAGACGGCGGAGTCACCTGGACCTCGGTGGCGTTCGACGGAGCAGACGTCCGCCAGCTGCTCAGCCTCGACTACGTGTCTGAATCTCAGATCGACGTCATCGCCGCGACTGCCGATTGCACGCCGACGGTCGTGACCTCCTTCACAGGTGGCGAATTCTGGCAGGCCTATCCCGATCAGATAGAGTCCGTCACGTTCCTGCAGCCCACTGATCCGACCGTACTGCGTGTGCAGGGAGCGGATGTCACCGCGCCCTGTGCCGTGCGGGAGGTGCGATCGGTCTCTCAATCGCTCGCGGTCCTGTGCTCGGACGGCTCCGTACAGGTGCGCGGCAAGACGGCTTTGTGGACCCAACTGAACACCAGTGACGTCTTGGCGATGGCGCCGAACGGAGCGACTGGCGTCCTGGTCGTGTCATCGGTGCCGACCTGCACAGGCGTACTCGTCCGCAGCATCGACATCGACTCCGGTGCGTCGACAGATCTCTCGTGCCTCGCCGCCCGGCGTACGAACGCCACCGTGGACTTGATGGCGAATTCAGTCTTCTACTGGTCGGGAGCCGATTTTCTCCTCTCGGAGACTGGAGGAACGTCGTGGGCGCCGGTGGGCAGATGAAATTCCATCGCGCGCTGGGTTGTTGCTTGTGGGTCGAAAGGGGGATGGAGTGCCGCGGTCGCGCTATGGCACACTTGCTCCGTTGACTAATAGACGACGGCGTCTCGAGAGATCGGTGGGGGCGGCGGGTGTCAATCATGTCAGGTGAGCGTGGAGATACGACGTCGAACGTGAGCACATGCGCGGTCGACTGGCGAAAGGCGTATGCGCGGCGCCTGATCGTGACGGACTTCCTCGTCTTGGCGTGGGTCATCTTCGGAGTCCAGATCGCATGGTTTGGGTTCGATTCCGCAGATGTGGCGTTTCAGGGCGATGAGAGCGAACTTGCGGTCAGTTATTCTGCGATCTCTGTAATTCTCCTCATTGCGTGGATGATCGTGCTGAGCGTTTACGGAACCCGTGAGCCAAGAGCGATCGGTACCGGGAGTCAGGAGTATCGACTCATAGCCGATGGAGCACTTCGCCTGTTTGGCCTTGTAGCAATCATCGCGTTTCTGTTCCAGATCAACCTCGCTCGTGGATACGTCTTGATCGCCTTCCCTCTCGGGCTGGCTGTGCTTGTGTTCTCGCGATGGATGTGGCGCCAGTGGCTCGGGGTGCAGCGCGCGAAAGGGGAGTACACGTCTCGTGTTCTGCTGGTGGGATCATCGGCCTCGGTCGAGTACTTTGCTAGAGAACTGAGTCGTTTACCGGAGGCGGGCTATCTTGTCGTAGGGGCGTGTGTTCCTACGGGGACCGCGGCGACTGGCATCGCGACAGTTCCCATCTACGGTGATCTGAGCGAAGTGTCGCAGGGGATGACGGCAAGTCGGTCGGATACCGTCATCATCACGAGTACGGACGAACTTCCCCCTGATCGTGTACGTCAGTTGAGCTGGGCGCTGGAACCTGGTCGACAGCACCTCGTTGTCGCTCCCAGCCTCGTCGATATCGGCGGCCCGCGCATTCACACTCGTCCCGTCGCCGGTCTTCCGCTTATCCATGTTGAGACGCCCCGATACGAGGGCAGCAAGCGATTCGCTAAGAGGACTTTTGACGTGGTGGCGTCGGCGTTTGGCTTGGTCTTGCTCTCGCCCGTGCTCATTGCGATAGCCATAGCGGTGCGTCTCGGAAGTGCCGGTCCTGTCTTCTTCCGGCAGGAGCGGGTCGGTCACAACGGCAAGCTCTTCGAGATGCTCAAGTTCCGCTCGATGGTCGTGGATGCCGAACAACGGCTGAATGCACTGCAGCATCAAGAAAGGGCAGAAGGTAACGCCGTGCTGTTCAAGATGAAGGACGACCCGCGGGTCACCACGGTTGGTTCATTCCTCCGCCGTTACAGCCTCGATGAACTCCCGCAGCTGATCAACGTCTTCAACGGGACGATGTCCCTTATCGGGCCAAGGCCACCCCTAGCGCGCGAAGTTGAGCAGTACGAGCAGCATGTGCATCGCCGGTTTCTGGTCAAGCCCGGTATCACCGGGCTCTGGCAGGTGAGTGGACGTTCCAACTTGTCGTGGGATGAGTCGGTGAGGCTTGATCTTTACTACGTTGAGAATTGGTCGCTGACCGGAGACCTCATAATTCTTTGGCGGACGGCGCGAGCGGTGCTGGCTCGTGATGGGGCGTATTGAGATGATCGCTCGTGGGCACAACGAAGCCGGGAAAAGACAGGTGAGCTTTCGATGGTCCTTTGGCTAATTATGCGACGCCGAGTCCCGCTCCTGGGCAGGCTGTTCGAACAGGTTCTCGGTTTGATGGGAATTGAAGTTCCGAGACAGATCGACATACCCAGTTCAACGCGCTTCGTCCATCGTGGGCATGGAACCGTGCTAAGTCCGAACACTCGAGTGGGTGAGAACGTGACGTTCTACCATCGAGTGACAATCGCGAGATCGAACTCGTGGGTGCGTGACCCGGTCACAGAGACCTCAGGTGTTGAAATCGGAAACTGGGCCGTCTTGTGTCCAGGAAGCGTCGTGCTGTTCGGGGCTGAGGCGATCACGGTCGGCGAAGGCACAGTAGTCGGCGCGAACTCGGTACTGACGAGATCGACCGGTGCTTGGGAGATATGGGCTGGATCGCCAGCAAGAAAGGTCGGCGAAAGAGTCGACCGTCCTGACACGAGGCATAGGTCTAACGCATGATGAATGAAGCCAAAAGCGTCGCGATCCTTGGCACACGTGGATACCCCAGCTTCTACGGGGGATTCGAGACTGCAGTGCGCCACCTGGCTCCCTACCTCGCGGATCACGGATGGTCCGTCACGGTTTACGGTCGACCCGGATCCCGCGGTGCATCTGATGACGAGGCGGATCCGCGGATTGAGGTGGTGAGTACTCGCGGTATCGAGTCGAAGTCGCTGAGCACGATCTCTTATGGCTTCACGGGGTCTTTCGACTTGGCGCGGCGGCGCCGACACGATGTGGTGCTCGTCATGAACGTTGCCAACGGGTACTTCTTGCCGTTCCTTCGCGCGCGAGGCATACCGACCTTGGTCAACGTCGACGGGATGGAGTGGGAGCGAGAGAAATGGGGTCGGGTCGCAAAGAAGGTGTTTCTCGGGGGAGCTGCACTGACCGCGAGATGGGCAGACGAGATCGTCGTTGACTCCGAGGTCATCGGCGAGCGGTGGCTGAGCAGATGGGGTCGCAACGGCACATTTATTCCCTATGGCGGGTCGCCAGCGAACGCTTCATCGTCTCCGCCGCTCGGCTTAACGGCCGGCGGATACGTCCTTATCGTGGCCAGATTGGTGCCGGAGAACAGCATTCCAGAGATTCTCGCGACCGTCCCTCGTCTTCCTGTGCACGTACCGGTTGTCCTTGTTGGATCGAGCGGCTACGGCGGAGAACTTGAAGATCGCGCCCGGTCGCTGGACAGCGAGTACTCGAATTTCCACTGGCTCGGCCATGTCAAAGATGACGGTTTACTACATAGTCTCTGGCAGAACGCTGGCGTCTACGTCCATGGTCATAGCGTTGGCGGTACTAATCCCGCTCTCGTTCAGGCCATGGCGCTTGGAGCCCCGACAACGGCAAGAGACACGCCGTTCAACCGTGAGGTAATGGGAGCAGGGGCCTCGTACTGGTCTGATGCAGCATCGCTTGAAGAGTCTGTATTGCAGATAGTTGAATCGCAGGCGCTTCAGAAGCGCCTGCGCGCCCTAGCGATCGAGCGGGCACAGCGGCAATACACCTGGGAACTCGTGTGTGGCGCCTATGACCGAGCGCTCACGGGCCTAGTAGACCGGTCCCGGCGATGAAGCTGCTCTTTGACGGCTTCTGGTGGATGACCGGCCCCCCCTCGGGCAGGCACGTGCTGCGTTCCCTGGTCAAGCAGTGGAGTGAGTCCTTCCCGCAGGACGTAATAAATGTCCGCGTGCCGAAAGAACATCTTGCATCTGTTTCCAACGAGCTGAGCGCGCGGTCCAACGTCACTGCAGTGCCCACGCGACTGCCGAACCACCAGTTGAGTTGCATCGCTATGGGGGGGAGTTACGACGCCATAATCACTCAGAACTTCGCTGCTCTGCGCCGTTCACGTGCGGTGACTGCAGTGCTCGTGCACGATGCGATCTTCGTCGAGCACCCAGAGTGGTTCACTCGGATGGAACGGGCTTACCTGAGTTCGGTCATTCCTCTCGCAAGGCGATCGGATGTCGTGTTCACGTCATCTCGGGCCGAGGCGCTGAGAATAGAGAAAATCTCGAAGCGGAAGGTTCACGACGTGGGGCTTGCGCTTCCCGCCGAGTTCAAGCTCGCGCCATCATCAAAACCCGGGGCAGAAATTCCTCCACGTTTTGTCCTCGCGGTCGGTCGGCTCAATGCGCGGAAGAACCTCGAGATGCTCGTCCGCGCGACGTCGCCGGCCTACCAGGGCGGCACAGCCCTGCCGCTCGTCGTAGTCGGTGAGCGCAACGGCAGGACCGAGTCGCGCGACGAAGAAGCACGCCATGTCACATGGCTTGGTGGTGTTTCTGATGGAGAACTCAAGTGGCTCTACGCGCACTGCGCGGCTTTTGTTTTCCCGTCCCTCGACGAGGGTTTTGGACTCCCCATTCTGGAGGCAGCATCTGAAGGAGCTCGGCTGGCCCTGAGTGAGATCGGCGCGTTCAAGGAACTGGCGCCCGAGTCGTCGTTCTTCGACCCTACAGATCCTGTTGCGATGGCTACATCAATCAGTCGAGCTATGTCCGCGGCTCCGACACCTGTCCACCAGCCGGGGTGGAACGAGGTCTGCGCACGTATGCGAACCGCAATATTGGAGGAGAGCCGTGAACACCTTCATTAGAGGCCGAATCGACTCGCTTTATGCCCGAGAGCGAGCACTGGATGACGGATTGGATCCGGAACTCCCCACGTCGGAGGCTCTACGCTTCATCCGCAGGAAGGCCCTCGAGAGGGCTCGCGGCTTGTTGCACGACCTGCGCGGTTCATACCTTGGGCGTGACGTCGTCACTCGAGGTAAGAAGCAAATTTGGCTTGGAAGGGGAGTCTCGATCGGCGACCGAGTGCAGATCGATGCTCTTTCGAAGCAAGGAATCTATTTCGGGGACAGCGTAACGATCGATACCGGTGCCATTCTGCGAGCATCCGGCGTACTCCGGCATCTCGGAGTCGGAATCCGCATCGGTGAGCGTACCGCGATCGGTGCCTACAATGTGATTCTCGGACAAGGCGGCATCGCTATCGGCCAGGACTGTTTATTGGGGCCAAACGTCTGCGTTGTCTCCGAGAACCACAACTTCAACGACGTTGCACGCCCGATTCGAGAGCAAGGGGAATCGAGGCTGCCCACGACCATCGGCAACGACGTGTGGATCGGCGCGAACTCTGTTGTGCTGGGTGGCGCAATCGTGGGAGATGGTGTTGTGGTGGCGGCTGGTTCGGTCGTGCGAGGAGAGATTCCTCCATTCTCCGTCGTAGCAGGTGCGCCAGCACGAGTCATTCGGAACCGGCTCGACGTATGAGACTCCTCGTGGTTTCGGAGTCTCCTGCAGCCTGGGGTGCGGAAGCCACTCTGATTCAGCTTCTGAAGAGCATGGAAAGAGTGGGCGTCGAGTCCACGGTCGTGATCTCGAGCGGTTCGCCTTTCGCTCCTCACTTGGCAACGCATGGCTTGCACTTTGTGGAGCATGAGTTCCTGATCCGCTCCCCGGCAGGTCGGGTTTCTGGGAATGGCGCACGTCAACGGACAATCCAGCGCCTGTTAGGCCAGCGCAACTTGATTTCGCTGATGCGGCAGCACGATCTGGTCCTTACTTTCAGCTCGTGGCAACTGCCCGAAGCGCAGCTGGCTTCGAGATTGGCTCGCAGACCGCACGCCTTCGATCTACATGAGACTTTCCGCGCCGGTTTTCGCACACGACTGCTTGGCCTATTGATGCGGCAGGCATCTAGATGTTTCGCTCCGACCTTCTCAGTTCTCGAGCAGAATGGCATTGACCGGCAGGGCTTGAGGCTGAGTGTGGTGCCGCGACCTGTCGCCCTTCCGGACATCGACGAAGCCTCGCAGGAGCGTCATCCAGCCGATCGAGACAGACCCGGCCCGTCTGTCGCCATAGTTGGACAGATCGCTGAGCACAAGAGAGTTCGCGAACTAATCACTGCTGTCGATTGGGCTCGCATCGGTGCGAGACTAACCGTCGTCGGCGGTGAAGCAAGCCCAGAGAAGCGCACGGCCTACGAAGCCGAAATTCGCAAGTTGGCCGCTGCGCGCTCGGGGAACGTGCAGGTGATCAACCGAACCTCGGAGCTGGAAAAGATTTACAGCAGGACCGATATAGTTGTGAACTGTTCAGTACACGAGGCCTTTGGCAGGACGGCTGCGGAAGCGGCAGTTTACGGGGCCTATCCAGTTGCAATCGGCCGTTTAGGTCCGGCGGAAGTCATCCGGGATCTGGGGTGGGGTCGGATTCTCGACGACTTCGCGAGTCTAGAAGGCCTCCTTGCGGACCGTGATCTCGTAGAGGAAATCTACTACGGTCGGCGATTAGCGCAGCTGAAGGCTAGAGCCCGGTTTGGGCCCCAAAGCGTCGCTCACGCTTACGCCGATGGGCTGCGACTTGCAGTTTCAGATTGGCGACCAAAGTGAACCAAATTCTGCCTCGGTCATACCTTCTTGGCATTGTCGTCGTCGTCGGCGCGCTCGTGATCGCCGCCATCTTTTGGGGTGGAGTTACCGTCCCGATCGCCCTGTTGCTTCTCGGCGGCGTCTTCGCGGCAGCGCTGCGGTGGCCTCTGTTTGCCTGGGCGGCCTATCTCATTGCGATCAACGTCAACGGCCTGATCGTGGTTGCCGGCGGAGTCTCGATCAAACCTGAGATAGTCGGCCTTCTTCTTTTGTTACTTGCGCTGAGGAAGAACTCGCCAAGCTCCAGGCTGAGCCAGCCGGCGCGGGTCGGGGGCGGGGCGGTGGTGGTAGCGCTCTTACTCTTACTGTCACTCTTCTTGGCCAGCGTGTTGCGCGCACCCGAGTCGGATAAGAGCCTGTGGATTTGGATTCAGTTTTCCATGTCCGTGGTCGCGTTTCTGATGATTGCGCACCAGCGAGCGATAGACCCCCGCTTCATCCGCATTGGCAACGTTGTTGTCGGGGCCATCTGCCTCGTCAGCCTGACCGGCTTTGTGGGGGCACTCGTCGGAGTAGTCCCGCCCGGGACGATGGGCGTGGGCCCCGATATGAGGCTGATCGGGTTCTCCATCGAGACGAACATTTTCGCCGCGCAGGTCGTTTCGTGGCTTGCGGTCGTGTGGTGTGTGCGGGTGCGGCCGTCTCGATGGGAACGGGCACTCCTAATCGTGATGGTCCTCGCGGTGCTTCTTGCGGGCACTCGTTCGGCATGGCTTGCTGGCGCGGTCCTTCTGGCTGCCATGTTGGGGAGCCACTTCCGACGAAGCATGTGGTCACTCTTGATCTCTTCGGTACTGCTCGTCCTCGCGGCCACCACACCCGCCGTCATTGGCGTGATCGCAGCCGGGAGTCCGCCGGACAGTCTTGCTTGGAGGTTGAACAACCTTATGAGTTTTGACACTGGGACGGGCGCCTACAGGGTTAACATCTACGACACCGCTTGGGCCGAGATCGTTACTTGGCCGAGATGGCTAGTGGGTTCAGGGATGAATTCGTACTCCCAATTCCATCCCATCGATGCAACAAATCAATATGCTGAGTACCTCGGAAATGTTTGGTTGGCGCTTCTGTACGACGGCGGCGTAATCGCAGCACTGCTGTTCGTGGTGCTGCTGATAATCACTATTCGGTCTGCCGCACTACCCGGTCGCTCCGCCGTGACGATCGCCGCCGTTCTTCTGTGCTCAACAGCTACCAACATCATCTGGTTTCAATTCGCCTGGGTGGCGATCGGGCTGAGTATTCATGGCCGGGCTCTTGATCGAGACCCCATGAAGGCCACGGATAAGAAGGCCATTCTCGCGAGCACACCCGCGCTGGGGTATCGGACATGAGAGGGGCCGAGATGTCAGATGCCGACATCGTGATCTGTGCATTCGCATGTCACCCGCAGATGAGTAGCGAAGCGGGAATCGGTTGGATGTTCTTGAGGCATATCGCGGAGGCGGCTCGCGATTCTAGTCTCAGAGTTGTCGCTTACATGAACGTCCGATCCGCGGAAGCGACGATTCCCGAGTTGAGGAGTCTTAGTCTGACGGACACAGTGACAGTGGTGCCAGTGGACGTACCTCGGGGTCTGCGGTTTCTCCTCCACCCGAAACTAACTCGTATTGAGTACGTCGTATGGACCGGACTTGTTCGTCGCAAGCTAGCAGCTCTTCGACGTAGAGGCCGCGCTATTCTCGGCTGGCACGTGACATTCGCTTCCGAAATTCTCCCCACGGCGGTGTCCTCCTTGGGACGCGATACCTTTCGCGTTTGGGGGCCGGTGGGTTCTTCCGGAAACTGGAGGGCATTCGTTCGAGAACCGCGTGAGCCGGGTTGGTTTTCCGACGCAGTCAAACAGGTAATCCGGGATCAGGTCTCGCCGATCATTGCGAGGTGGATATCCCGCCGTGTCGACCTGGTGCTGGCTCAAACAGACGACGTAGCGCTGAAGCTTTCAGGGTCCGTGCGCACCGTAGTCTTTCCAAACGTGGTTCTGCCTAGCCGCCTGGTCGATGAAGTCGACCTCGGCGAAGCCGACCGGGACTCTGAGGATCATGATGAGAATCGTCCGCTTCGAATCGTGTCCGCGGGTCATCTGACGTCCAGAAAGCGTTTCGCTCTCGCCCTCGCGGCGATGAGGTCTCCTGAACTCTCAAATTCTCGGTTGTTGTTGGCGGGTGCTCCCCTTCCTGGCACCCGAAACTATCTTCCGGGTCTCGCTAAGACGCTTGGGGTAGACGGACGGGTTACATTCCTGGGGAAAATTCCGCGTGGGGACTTGATGAAACTGCTGTCGACCGCGGATGTGTTCGTGCACCTTTCGGCGCGGGAGGGGGCGCCGGGAATCGTTGGCGAAGCCACGAGTGCTGGAACACCCGTCGTGTGTCTCGAAGGGACCGGCTCAAGCGCGATCCTTCGGCTTTCAGGCGGAAACGGCGTGTCGCTGAACTCGAGTGACCTTAGTACCGAGGGCATCGCTCACGCGGTTCGCTCTGCCGCGTCGATGCGCCGACGTCCGTTCTCGGGGTGGAGTGAAGGTCGAATTCGCGACATGATCGATCAAGTCCTCGATGAAGCGATCAAGCGCCGTGGAGAGAAGAACTAGGCTTTGAGACGGCTCTCTTCTGCGACAAGGATCGCTGACCAGGTCGGCTGGTCGGCTGCGTTCTTCTTGTTCAACTCCGCCGCGCTCGCCAGTCTGAACACGGCGGGATTCGCCGCGCTTGCGGTTGCAACCGCCGTCGCATTCATCGCTATCGCGATGAACCGTTCGTTTGCCTTAACGTCAGGTGTGGTTGCTGGGGCCTCTGTCGGTGTTACATCCACGGAGTCCGTGTCGATTCGACGCGTGTATGCATCGACTGCCGTGTTCTCTCTCGCCACTGGCGCGGTCATGTATGTCTGGCTGTCGCTGAGCGGCTCTGCGATAGGACAGGCGGTGGAGTTGGCCGCTCTAGCAGCGGTGATGGTTGCCTCAGATTCACCGCGGCAGATATTGATCGTCTCGGGTCGCTACATTCAGTCGCTTGGACTATCCATCGGTTATGCAGTCGGGGGGCTGTTGGGGTTCGCCCTGTCTCAGCTTTGGGAGAACGTATCTGGTGTCCTTTGGATAGCGGTGCTCCTAGTGATAGCGGCCCTGGGAGCGATGCTCGTGGCCGTTGGGCAGCGGAACCGAGCGAGATCCCATCGTGCTGCGCATGTAGGAAATCTAGGAGCCGCGCTGGCGCTCGAAGCGGCCTACTACGGGCTGGCAGGTCAGCTCGGACTTATCTTGCTGTTCGCGCTCAGCTCTGACGCCGCGACCGCCTCGCTGAGGATCAGCTATGCACTCGTCTTCGCACCTGCTTTTTCGCTCTTGCAGGGCCTGATGCCAATCCTCGTGCGCAAGCTGTCGGAGTCACGGGTGGGGGAGAACGTGCGCCAGTTGCGCCGCTTGCTCGTTCAATGGGCGCTGCTGACCACCTCAGGCGCTGGAGTGTCTGCGCTGCTCTCGCTGATCTGGTTGCCTTATTTCGCCGCAGTCAACGTTTCAGATCTTTTGCCTTTTCTGATTCCAGTCGGCGTCTCTCTGGTGTCATCGCAAATCCTCGAGGCAGTGGTCTTAGGTAAGCGAATCGACTCGGGAACCAAGGGACTACACCTTCAGCGTTCGATCCTGGCGGGCGCGGACATGGCGAGTCAGGCCGCTGGAGTCATTTTTCTGGGTGTGCCGGGTCTCGTGGCCGCAATCTCGTTGATCAGCGTGGTCAAGCTTGGATTGGCCATGTTCTACTTCTCGTCGATTGGCCGCGGCTCAGAGCCTCGCGATGTCTCGACAGCTGGGATAGGGACATGAGCGTGCAGAGTCGACAGAATCTTGAGGCTCATGAGGGTCCTCCGTCCGCATGCCGGTCTCGACGCCAGGTCACAAGAGTCGGATCCGCGCCTCGGGCAGACTTCGTTATGGATTGGAGAGAGAGTTGAAGATCTCGGTTATCGGTTGCGGCTACCTTGGAGCAGTGCACGCGGCGTCCATGGCGGAGCTGGGCCATGATGTCGTCGGCATCGACATTGATGAGGCGAAGATCGCAGCACTGTCGGAGGGTCGAGCTCCCTTTTTCGAGCCTGGCCTGCCCGAGATCTTGCAGTCTGCGCTCGCAAGCGGACGTCTCACCTTCTCCACGGACTTCGCCGCAGTTGGTGGCGCGACGGTTCATTTCGTGGCTGTCGGGACGCCGCAGAAGCCGGGGGAGTACGCGGCCGATCTGACCTATGTGAACGCTGCGGTGGACGCGCTCGTCCCTCATCTAAAGGACGGCGACCTGGTCGTTGGAAAGTCGACCGTTCCGGTCGGGACCGCCGCTGCACTGTCGGCACGAATCTACGCGAACAACCAAACCGCCTCCCTAGCGTGGAACCCCGAGTTCTTGCGAGAGGGATTTGCCGTTAAGGACACCATCTCGCCCGACCGTCTCGTCTACGGCGTGCCGGCGGGGGAAACGGGGGAGCGGGCATCCGCTCTCCTTGACGAGGTCTACGCCGCAGCGCTCCAGAACGACACGCCCCGAGTCGTCACAGACTTCGCCACTGCGGAACTGGTGAAGGTCGCCGCGAACGCATTCCTCGCCACAAAGATCTCGTTCATAAACGCGATGGCGGAGATCGCGGAGGTCAGCGGCGCGGATGTGACGAGCCTCGCCGACGCGATCGGCTACGACGCCCGCATCGGTCGCCGATTCCTCAACGCCGGCGTCGGATTCGGCGGAGGCTGTCTCCCGAAGGACATTCGGGCCTTCTCTGCTCGCGCGGAGGAGCTCGGGCGCGGCGAGTCCGTGGCGTTCCTCAAGGAGGTCGACGCGATCAACCTCCGACGCCGTCAACGAGTCGTCGACCTGGTCAAGGAGGAGCTTGGCGGCCAGGTCTACAAGAAGAAGGTCGCCGTCTTGGGTCTGGCCTTCAAGCCCGATTCCGACGACATCCGGGATTCGCCTGCGTTGGACGTAGCGGTTCAACTCCATGGGCTGGGCGCGGAGGTCGTGGCGACCGATCCTGAGGCGATCGAGAACTCGCGGAAGCGACACCCCCAGCTCCTCTTCACAGATAACATCGACACGGCAGTCAATCGTGCTGACGCCATCGTGGTTCTGACCGAGTGGAAGCAGTTTAGAGAGCTCGACCCTGTCGCACTCGCGGAGAAGGTCGACAACCCGCTGATCATCGACGGTCGCAACTGCCTCGATCCTGGGCGCTGGAGGACCGCTGGGTGGACCTATCGGGGCATGGGGCGTCCCTAGCCGCACCCGCGGCCAGGTGCCTACGAAGTTCTTGCTGATTGAATGACGTCTGTGGGTGGGGACATCGAAGGCGAGGCGCAGCTGGCGGGCGACCAGGCCACTGATCGCGTGCCGTCCCGGCGCGATGCTAGGCGATCTCGATCGGAGTCCCGCTTGCGGCGTTCGCGGCGGATCATCGGTTGGTCAATAGTTGGAGTCTTCGCCGTCCTGATCGCGTGCGTGGTCTGGGTCGGCGTGCGTGGCGTGCTGGCTAAGGATCACCTCGAGGCGGCGATCCCGCTCGCGAAGAGCACTCAGGACCAGATTGTCGACGGCTCCACTGACGGCGCGTCAGCCGATGCCCGAGCGCTCGCCGACCATGCTCGAGCCGCGGCAGACCTGACGAGCGACCCGATCTGGCGTGCGGGCGAACTCGTGCCGTGGGTCGGCCCCAACCTCCGGGCCGTTCGTCAGGCCGCCGAAGCGACGGACCTTGTCGCGTCGGGTGTGGTCGTCCCTCTGACGACGAGCGTTCAGCAGATTGGGTTGTCGAGCTTCCAACCGGTCGACGGCAAGATTGCGCTGCAGCCGCTCCTCGACGTGCAGCAGACGGTCGCAGGAGCGCGCCAGAACATCGGAACCGCAGCCGACATCGTGGATGACATCGAGACGGATGACCTGCTGCCACAGGTGTTAAGCGCTGTGAGCCTTCTCCGCACGTCGGTCGATCAGGCAAGCGGTGTTCTCATTGGGGTTGACAATGCGACGCAGCTCATCCCCGCGATGCTCGGCGCCGAGGGGCCGCGCAACTACTTGCTCGCCTTCCAGAACCCCGCCGAGCTTCGCGCGGGCGGCGGCATCACGAGCGCTCTGGCTCTGATTCACACGGAGGGCGGCAGCGTGAGCCTGGTTCAGCAGGCGTCAAGCGGGGACTTCAAGAAGTTCGATACACCTGTGATCCAGCTTCCGGACGAGACTCGAGGCTTGTTCCAGGACAAGGCAGCCCAGTTCGTACAGAACACGACGCTCGTGCCGCAATTCGATCTCAGCGGCCAGATCGCGTCGAAGATGTGGACCGATCGGTTCGGGGGCAGCGTCGATGGCGTCATGACCTTCGACCCCGTGGCATTGAGCTACCTTCTCGGGGCGACGGGCCCCATCCAGCTCACCGGGATCAACGAGCAACTCGACTCCTCCAACGCCGTGAAGTTTCTGCTCAGCGGCGTCTACGAGCGGTATCCAGACCCGAAGGTGCAGGACGCCGCGTTCGCCGAGGTCGCGAAGGCCGTCTTCGAACGTGTTTCCACGGGGAGCATCGACCAGAAGAAGCTGCTCGACGCCATGATGCGCGCCGGACAAGAGCAGCGGTTTAAGCTGTGGAGCGCGCATCCCGAGGAGCAGGCCGTCTTGGACCAGACGTCGCTGGCCGGGCCGCTGCCCGTCACGACCGATGACACGACCGGCGTAGGGCTTTATCTCAACGACGCGACCGGCGCGAAGATGGACTACTTCCTCACGGCCTCCACCATTACGACGTCGCAGTCATGCCGCGCCGACGGTCGGCCGATCATCCGAGTCCAGACCACCCTGACCAATACCGCTCCGGCAGACGCGGCGACGGCCCTGCCCAAGTACGTCACCGGCGGCGGGGACTTCGGGGTGACCCCGGGCAACGTCGCGACGTACGTTTACATCTACGGCCCCGACGGCCCTGATGACCCCGTGAACGCCTCGATCTCGCTCGGCATCGACGCTGGGATCGCGGGTGGACAGGCTCGTACTGCCGTGGATCAGAACCACACCGTCGCCGAGTTCAAGGTCGAACTGGCACCCGGCGAGAGTCGCACGCTCACCGCAGATTTCCTCGCCCAGCCAGGGGATCCTCTCGATGTCTCGCTGCAGCAGACCCCCATGGTGACGCCCAGTGTTTACACGAACGAAATATTGCCGGAGTCCTCAACCTGCGAGTTCGGGTAGTATCGACCGTGATTCATCTGCATCGTCGGTTCTACGAACAGTGATCTGGGCGTAGGGCTCCTGCACTGAAACTCAACAAACAAGGGTGGGGAACTCCTTCATGATCAAGAAAGTACTGGCGGGTCTGGCCATCGCGGCTGCCGCTCTCTTCGTTGCTCCTGCGGCTGCGCAGGCTTACATTCCGACCGGTGACATCACCGGCCCCGCGACCGTCGGTGCCGGCGGCTCGGGAACCTTCTCCTTCAACGGCTACGACCCCAACGAGCAGGTCAGCTTCACGCTGACCGGTGAGAACGGTGCGGG
The DNA here is from genome assembly GCF_042699995.1 of Cnuibacter sp. UC19_7. Taxonomy (GTDB): domain Bacteria; phylum Actinomycetota; class Actinomycetes; order Actinomycetales; family Microbacteriaceae; genus Cnuibacter. The sequence goes on along the minus strand of NZ_CP170560.1, from coordinate 1,343,219 downwards.
CGCGAGTCTCGGCTCGGTCGTCGCCGCCGTCTCGAGCGCCAACATCGTCAAGGGCACCGACGGCTCCGGGGCGGTCTCCGTCACCGTGACGCTCCCGTCGAACGCGACCGGCGCCTACACGCTGACCGGCACCGGCCTCTCGTCCGGCGCGATCGGCTCGATCGTCTTCTCGGCTGGCTCGTCGACCGGTGGCTCCTCCTCCGGTGGTTCGACCGGCGGTCTGCCCAACACCGGTGCGACCATCCCCACCCTCGGCCTCTGGGCCGGTGGCGGACTGCTCGCCCTCGGTGCCGCCTTCGTGATCGTGCTCACGATCGTCCGTCGCCAGAAGGCCTCTCACTGACAGTCACCCGACTGATCTCGGGCGGTTGATCCGCACCCGATAGCGAAGACCCCTCGTCGAAAGGCGGGGGGTCTTTGCTGTTCCTGTGCACAGTGCCTGCCCCGTCTTCTCGCTGTATACACTGGGTTGGTGAGCACAAAGAGCGTGGATGTCATCCTGATCGGCGGCGGCATCATGAGTGCCACCCTCGGCACGATGATCAAGCAGTTGCAGCCCGACTGGTCGATCGTCCTCTTCGAGCGGCTGAACGATGTCGCCCTCGAGAGCTCGAACCCGTGGAACAACGCCGGCACCGGCCACGCGGCGCTCGCCGAGCTCAACTACATGCCCGAGGCGGCCGACGGCACGATGGAGCCGTCGAAGGCGATCAACATCAACGAGCAGTTCCAGGTGAGCCGTCAGTTCTGGGCCTCGCTCGTCGAGTCCGGCGTGCTCGACGCGCCCAGCACGTTCATCAACCCCACGCCACACATGACGTTCGTGCGCGGGGCCGACAACGTCGACTACCTCCGTCGGCGTTGGGAGATCCTGAAGGACGAGCCGCTCTTCGAGGGCATCGAGTTCAGCGACGACCCGCGCCAGATCTACAAGTGGGCGCCGCTGCTCATGCGTCACCGTCAGAAGGACGAGAAGATCGCGGCGACGCGCATCACGAGCGGCACCGACGTCGACTTCGGCGCGCTCACCCATCAGCTCGTCGACTACCTGCGCGCGAACGGCGTCGACTACCGCGGTGAGACCACCGTCAAGGGCCTCAAGAAGCAGAAGGACGGCTCCTGGACGGTCCGCGTCCGCGAGCGCATCGGCGGCACCCCGTACTCCATCAACGGCAAGTTCGTCTTCGTCGGCGCAGGCGGAGGGGCGCTGTCGCTCCTGCAGAAGTCCGGCATCCCCGAGATCAAGGGGTTCGGCGGGTTCCCGATCAGCGGCAAGTTCTTCCGCACCGACAACCCCGAGATCGTCGCGCAGCATCAGGCCAAGGTCTACGGCAAGGCGTCGGTCGGCGCCCCGCCCATGTCGGTGCCGCACCTCGACACCCGCGTCGTCGACGGCCAGGCGTCGCTGCTCTTCGGCCCGTACGCGGGCTTCAGCCCGAAGTTCCTCAAGACGGGCTCGTGGTTCGACCTTCCCGGGTCCATCCGGCTGCACAACCTCGGTCCGATGCTGGCCGTCGCGCGCGACAACTTCGACCTCGTCAAGTACCTCATCAGCGAGCTGCTCGCGAGCCGCAGCAAGAAGCTGGAGGCGCTCCGCGAGTTCATGCCGACCGCGCAGTCGAAGGACTGGCGCCTCATCACGGCCGGCCAGCGCGTGCAGGTCATGAAGAAGGATGCGAAGCGCGGCGGAGTGCTCCAGTTCGGCACCGAGGTCGTCACCTCCGCCGACGGGTCGATCGCCGGCCTTCTCGGTGCGTCGCCCGGTGCGTCCACCGCCGTGCCGATCATGGTCGATCTGGTCCGCAAGTGCTTCCCCGAGCAGTCGAAGGCGTGGGAGCCCAAGCTGAAGCAGCTCATCCCATCACTCGGCACGAAGCTCAACACCGATCCCGCGGCGGCGGAGCGTTCGCTCGAGGAGACCGCCCGCGCGCTCGACCTCACCCGGTCCGACGAGATGGCCGTGGTCGCGGCGAGCTGATCCGACATGAGAGCACACGGGGGAGTGCGGCGGGGAATGGGCCTCGCCGCGATCGTGACTATGGGGATGCTCGTCCTCACCGGGTGCTTCGTGGTGCCGCTCGCCGACGGGCGGTCGCCGTTCGACGCAGGCGGCCCGAGCTTCGACCAGGTGGAGGCTCAAGAGGGTCCGATCCAGGCCGTGGTCGACGAGGCGCTGCAGGGCACCGGGTGGGCGGCGACGGTGTCCACCGCGCAAGACAACTGCGAGGGCCCGTGCAACCTCCGGCTCGGAATCGACATCACCCCTGAGGCGGCGACCATCGAAGCCGCCGAGAAGTCGGGGGCGCAGGTCAATCGGGGAACCGAGAATCCGATTCCCATGCCACCGGCGACGCTGAAGGCGCTCATCGAGAAGGTCGTCCCCGTGGCGGCGGCAGCGAAGCTCGACGTGAGCTTCATCTCCGACTGCGCAGACGAAGCCGTGCTCGAGCAGGCCGACACATTCGTCGACGCCTGCACCGGCCTCTTCGAGTCGGCCCAGGCTGTTCTCGGGACGACCGACGACTACTTCTCCGACAGCATGTTCCAGCTCCGAGGCAGCGGCAGCTACACCGACGACGAGCTCATCGTCGAGTCGGGGAGCCACAGCGCCGACAGCATCCTCGCCAGGCTGCAGGATGTGCCGAGCGGCGACGGCCTGGGCCAGGGCAGTGGAGGCAGTGGGGAGAGCGGCGGGCTCATCCCCGGGAAGGTGAAGAGTTAGGAGTACTTCCGCTCGATCTCCTGCGCGAGGGGCTTGATCAGCAGGAAGGCGAGAGCGGCGGTCGCGACGGCGAAGCCGATCGCGCGGGTGTAGACCTCGGTGCGGGACATGCTTCCACGCTATCGGATCGCCGCGAGGCACCTCCGTGCACCGGAATGGGGCGGATCTTGCCGGCGTGCGCAGTGTCTCACGGTGCCCGGTGCGACTTTCGGGGAGTCCGGGTATGTTCCAGGCCATGCACGGCCTCGATCTGGATCTGCGGGTGAAGTGCCCCGTCTGCCTGGACGGGTGGGTCTGGGTGCGCGACGGGGATGTCGTCTGCGATCACTGCAGTACCGAGTGGGGGCGCAACGACGTCTAGGTCGTAGGTCGGCTCGCCGCTCGGGCCCCGCGGCTCGCGCTGACCAGCGACATCACGATGGTCGCGACGAACATGGCGACGACGATCGCCGCCAACACGGCGGCCGTGCTCCCCGTCGACAGCAGGGCCCCGAGGGCAGCGACGGCTCCGAGTGCGAACCCCGCCCAGGTCCACGGGGCGGCCGCCCTGTGGCCCGCCGTCCAGGCGGCGGGAGAGCGCAGGGTCGACCCGATCCGGATGCCCACGACACGGTTCTTGCCGAGCACGCCGGCGGCGGCGAGCTGGGTGAGGACAGCCACGAGGAGCAGGAGGAGGGGGAACAGCACCACGCCGGTCATGGTCGCAGCCTAACGCATTGTTCTACTAGCATTACAAACATGCTCTTTCGAGTGGATCACGCCTCACCGACTTCGCTGGCCGATCAGATCGCAGTGCAGGTGCGGGCGGGCATCGCTTCAGGCGAGCTGAGCCCGGGAGAGCGGCTGCCCACCGCCCGCGAACTCGCCCAGGGACTCCATGTGAACATGCACACCGTCCTGCGTGCGTACGCACGACTCCGCGATGAGGGGATGATCGAGATGCGCCAGGGTCGAGGCGCCTGGGTGCGTCCCGAGGCGAACGCGGCTCTCGTGCGAATCAGCGAGCTCGCCGCTCAGCTGGCGGCCGAGGGGCGCAAGCTCGGTCTGTCCCCGCAGGAGCTGACGCGTCTGGTGGAGCTGTCGTGAGCGTTCGGATGCGGTGGGCGGGAGCGCTCGTCGCCCTCGTGGTCCCGGCGCTGGCGATCGGTGTGAGCGGATTGCTCTGGCGGAGCATCCTGGGTGGTCAGGTGGCGTCGCACTGGTCCGACCTCGGCGGCGCCGACGACAGCCTGTCGGCCTCGATCGTGTTCGCCGCGACCCTCTCCGTCGCGGTCGCATCGACCGTCTGCGGTGTCGTCCTGGTGCTGCTCCCGCAGCCGAGCATCCGCGTCAAGCGAGCGGGCCTGTTCTGGTCCGGGTCGGTCGGGGCCGTGGCCGCGGGTAGCTGGCTCGTTCCGGCGGGGCTCACCGTCCAGGCCGGATCACCTGACGGTGCCGTCCTCGGTGGCTGGGTCGTCGTGCTGGCGGTGGTGATCCTCTACGGCGTGGTGCCGTACCTCATCGCTCCGGCGGCGCCGGAGGGAGTCATCCGCGAGCCCGCGACGCTCGCGGCGCCGCTGCGGGCGACCGAGACCGGCGCGTGGGTCCGCACGATCACCGCGCGGTTGTTCCTCTACTGCGCTCTGCTGCTCATCGCGATCGCGATCGTCGTCGAGGTTCCGCTCGTGCTCCTGGGCGAGCCCGCCGCGGGGACGCTCCCGCTCGTGATCCTCGTCGTCGCCGCGATCGGGCTGGCTGCCTTCATCCGGGTGCGGATCACCGTCGACTGGCGGGGGCTGAGGATCGTCTCGCTGCTGCTGCGGATCCCGCTCAAGCGCATCCCGCTCGACAGGATTCGCCGCGCCGACGCCGCCGACCTCAACCCCGGCGAGTGGGGCGGCTGGGGCTACCGAATCCTGCCCGGGCGCTCCGCCCTCATCCTCCGCCGCGGCCCCGGCATGATCGTCACCACGACCGACGACCGGCAGTTCGCGCTCACGCTGAGGGATCCGGAGGTCCCCGTGCGGTTGCTGAACACGCTTCGTGCTTCCGTCTCGGAGGCAGGGGAGAGGGCGGGGAGCTGACGCGGATCGCCGGTCGCGCGCGTCGGAGGTGTGCCTTCGGTGTTGTGGTGGACTTCGCTATGAGCCGCATGCGAACACTTGAGTAATGCTCGTATCTGTGTTTGAATAGTACTCATGACCGGGCCTGAGTTCTTCGCCGAGGGTGACCTCGACGACATCGCCGCCCTCGAGGGCGTGTGCGACTCGGGGCGTGCGGTGAGTGCGGCACACGCGGCGCACCTTCTCGGGCTGGCGCGCTTCACCCGGCGCCGACTGTCTCGCATCCTCGAGACCACGGTCGATACTCCGGAGGCGCAGGAGCACGCGTGGCGGAACCTGGTCGCCGAGACGGCGTGCGCTCTGATCATGGGCGAGGGCCAGGCGCGCAACCAGATCGACCTCGCGTGGGCGCTCACCTCGCAGCTCACGGCCACGCTCGACGGTCTCGCCGTCGGGCGCATCACCCTCGAGCAGGCCAAGGTCATCGTCGACCAGGCCGCCACGGTGCCGGAGGAGGCGCGCGCCGAGTTCGAGTCGAGGCTGCTGAAGGCGGCGGAGGTGCTGTCGCCGCGACGGCTCCGCGATGCTGCGAAGAGGCTTCGCGAGCGGCTCCATCCCGAGTCGATCGAGGTGCGTCATAGGAAGGCGCGCGAAGAGCGATCGGTGTGGGTCGATGCCGAGCTCGACGGCATGGCCGTCATCCACCATGTCGTCGCTGCACATGACGCGCGGGCCATTCTCGATGCTGTCGAGAACACCGTCGAGCGGGTCCATCGGGCGGGCGACACCCGCTCCATTCCCGCGCTGCGCAGCGACGTGCTGCGCGATTTCGTGCTCCGCGGCGAGACCTCGCCGGCCGGTGTGCCCGATGTCGTGCCCACGGTGATGGTCACCATCCCGGTCGAGACGCTGATCGGGCTCGACGACCGCCCGGCCGACCTCTCCGGGTACGGTGCCATCGACGCCGAGACGGCTCGGCGTCTGGCGGCGAAGGCGCCCAGCTTCGCGCGCCTCTTCGTCGACCCGATCGACGGCAGCCCGCTGGCGCTCGGTCGAGAGAAGTACCGCCCCACGGCCGACATGAGGCGTCTGCTGGTCCTCGGCGACGAGACATGTCGCTTCCCGCAGTGCGGGCGACCGGCGATGTACTGCGAGCTCGATCACACCGAGGCGTGGGTCGACGGCGGGCGTACCGATCTCGACAACCTCGCCGCCCTCTGCTCCCGGCACCACCACATCAAGCACGAGGACGGGTGGTCGGTCGAGCAGCTCGAGGGCGGCGTCCTCCGGTGGGTGTCGCCCCTCGGGCGTGTGTACGAGACCACACCGCAGGCCGCGTTCGATGCAGAGCACTTCGGAGCCGAGGAGCGGCCTCCGCTGGCGACACTGCTCGACGAGAGACCGTACTTCGTGGAAGTGCCGCTCGATCCCCCGCCGCCACCGCTGGTGAGCTTCGACGAGTACGCGCTCGCTCTCTGCGGCGCCCCTCCGGGCGCGGTCTTCGTCGCGGGAACCGCCTGAGAGCGGGCGTTCCCGCGCCTTCAACGCCCCCCCGGATGCGGGACAGCGGCAGGGGGCACCGGTCGTCGGGAGGCGAGTCGGTCAAGATCCTCGACGTGACCGTGTAGCAGAGATCGATGTTTAGTGCGCGTGAACCTTCTGTTTCGGGTCTGTTTCCGCCCCACCCAAACGTTGTGCAAATTCATAGTCTCGCCTGAGCCGGTTCTCGGCTACCTGCACCAAGCGCCCCTCTCAGTCGGCTACAGCACCTCCGCCACCGATCGGGCGTCGACCCTTGCCTGAACGATCTCGAGGAGAACTGTGTCTACACGCACACACGCGAGGCGGTGGATCGTGGGAGCGATCGCCGTCGCGCTCGCGCCCGGATTGGCGCTGTCGGCGGCCTCCGTCGCCGTGGCCGCCCCGGCGCCCGACCCGGTCGTCGCCTCCGGCAGCGACTGGACCGTCACCACCACCCCCGGTGGCTACCTGGTCGACCTGAAGCTCGACGAGCCGCTGCCCATGGTGAACGACGCCCCGACGATCGTCGTCGATGGCGAGCCCCTCGGCCTTGCCCAGGAGTCCGAGGACGGCCTCTCGCTCCGCATCGTCACCAACGACCCGACGGTCGCCGACGCCACGGACGTGAGCAAGGGCTGGTCGAGCGGTGAGGAGGACAAGGCCTCCGAGACGACAGAGACGCCCGTCACCGAGGAGTCCCCTCAGAGCCGCATCATGACCGAGCAGCTCGACGCGCTCGCCGACGTCGCTGCCGTTCCGGACCCGTCGACGCTCGGGCAGTACGGCGTCACCGAGGCCGAGTACGACTTCGGAGACCAGGCCATCGCGCTCGCAGCCATCGGCGGCATCCGCGGTGAGATGACCGGCAAGATGTACCTCACCGACGCTACGGGCGAGCGTCCCACCATCGTGCTGCTGCACGGGCGCCACACCTCGTGCGCCCCGAGCCAGGGCGCCAACCCGCTGCGCTGGCCCTGTGGTCCGACGCAGATGAACGTCCGCTCCTACCTCGGCTACGAGGGCACGGCCCGCGCACTCGCGACGAACGGCTACAACGTGCTGTCGATCGCGGCCAACTCGGTCAACTCGAACGACAACCAGCTCGCCCTCGACTACGGTGCACAGGCGCGTGGCCAGCTCATCCTCGACACCCTCTCGATGCTCGAGAAGGCCAACGCCGGCGTCGCGGTCTCCTACGACGACATCACGACCGCCACCGACACCGCCCCGAGCGTCACCACCACCCGCACGCTCGACGAGGCGCTCCTCCGCGCCACGACGCGCACCGACCAGCCGGCTGCTGCGTCGGGCGTCACCGCCGCGTCGCTCAAGGGGCGGTTCGACCTCGACCACGTCGGCATCATGGGCCACTCCCGTGGTGGCGAGGGCGTCGTCTCCGCTGCGACCCTCAACCAGGGTCTCGCGAAGCCGTTCGGGATCGAGTCGGTCCTGCCGCTCGCCCCGGTCGACTTCGGCCGCATGACGCTGCCCGATGTGCCCACCGCCGTGTTCCTTCCGTATTGCGACGGCGACGTCTCCAATCAGCAGGGCCAGCACTTCATCGACGACTCGCGCCACGCGTTCGACGACAACGTGCTGCGTTCCGCCGTCTGGGTGATGGGTGCGAACCACAACTTCTTCAACACGGTGTGGACGCCCGGCCTGTACCCGGCGGCGACCGGCGACGACTGGTCCACCCGTGACACCACCTCGAGCTGCTCCACCCGCGATTCGACCCGTCTCACCGCGGCACAGCAGTACCAGGTGGGCGTCAGCTACATGACCGGCTTCTTCCGCCTCACCATGGGCGGCGAGACGCAGTTCCAGTCCCTCTTCGACGGTTCGGTCAAGCCCTCCACCACGGCGACGTCCTACGCCGACGTGCGTGTGATGGCTGCTCAGCCGGCGTCGAGCACCTCGCTCGTGACCGACTTCACCACGAACAACTCGCTCATCCGGGTGTCGGGTGGAGCGACCGCGGCGGTGTGCACCAACCTCTCCGGACGCACCGTCTCGCAGTCGCTGCCGTTCTGCGCCACGACCAAGGGTTCGTCGCAGGTTCCGCACTGGACGCCCGGCTCGTTCGCTCCGAACGTGCCCGAGTTCCCCACCACGCGGTTCCTCTGGACGGGCGCCTCGACGACCGACCCGTCGGTGCCCAGCACCGGCCAGCTGCGGATCACCGTGCCCGCTGACCACCGCGATCTCAGCACCCGGTCGCAGATCACGCTGAAGACCGCCCCCGACGAGTCCGTGCCCAGCGGCACCGACTTCACCATCACGGTGGTCGACGGAACGGGCGCGACCTACCAGGTCGCCGCATCCGCTCTGAACCCCTTGGCGATCAACCGGATGCCCGGAGGCACCAACACCACGCTGAACAAGATCGTGCTGCAGCAGCTCACGATCCCCACGTCGACCATCACCGGGATCGACCTGCGCGACGTCCGCGAGATCCGTCTCACGGCGGGCGTGGGTGCCGACGGCACGGGCACCGGCGGGGTCTACCTGTCCGACCTCGCCTTCGACACCCCGTCGGTAGGCACCCCCGTGGTGCAGACGCGGACCACGGTGAACATCGCGCCGACCGCGGTCGAGGAGGGCTCGGGCCCGGGCTCGGCCGAGGTCGCGGCCTACCTCAGCCGTGCCGACACGAAGCCGGTCACCGGGTACGTCAGCGTGCTCGGATCGGCCTCTGGAGCGGTGGGCATCGGGATGGAGAAGGTCACCTTCCAGCCCGGCGAGACCTGCAAGACCGTCACGGTCGCCACCCTCGGCAACAGCGCCGCCTCCGACAAGGGCAGCAGCAACTTCAAGGTGAGCGCCACGAACACGAGCAACGCGGTGATGGGAGCCCAGGCCTTCAACAACCTGACGGTCCGTGAGGACGACGGCACGACGGGCACTGAGATCCCCGCGGTCGGCATCCAGGGTGACGCGTGCGCCGAGTACGAGGCCTCGCTCGCCCCGGTGCCCCTCGCCGTCGACAAGGATGCCGTCGCTCCCGGTGACTCGTTCACCGTGACCGCGTCCGGCTTCCGCGTCGGAGAGGCTGTCCTCTTCGGCTTCGGCGGCGCCGACCTCGGCGTCACCATCGCCGACGACGCGGGTGCGGCCACCTGGACGGTCGCCGTCCCCGAGAACGCGGCCCTCGGTCCCGTCGAGGTGACCGCCTTCGGCGCGGGCTCGAAGCGCGACGCTCGCGCCTCCGTGTCCGTGCTGGCGCCGACCGCCACCGTGCTGACGGCGCCCGCGTCGTCCACCGAGGGTGACGAGATCGCCCTCCAGGCCACCGTGACGGGCGCTTCTGTCGGGGGGACCGTCTCCTTCGTCGAGGGCGACACCGTCCTCGGCACGGCGGATGCCGTCGACGGCGTCGCGACGTTCCGTTACGCGGGGCTCACGGTCGGCCAGCACACCGTGGTCGCCGCCTTCGGCCAGACGGCCACGGCGTTCGCCTCGGTCTCGGATCCGGTCGTGATCACCGTCGCCGCCGCTCCGGTCCCGTCGCCCGTGCCGGGTCCGGACGGATCGGGTGGCAACGCTGTGCCGGCGGGTGCCGGTTCGTCGTCGGGCGACCTCGCTTCGACGGGGCTGAACGTGGGGCTGTGGATCGTCGGTTCCGTGCTCGTGCTCGGAGCAGGCGCGACCATCCTCGTCATGGCCCGTCGACGTCGAGTGACCGAGTAGTCCGCGGTCGGCGGGGATGACCCGCCGAGAAGAGGGGTCGCGACCCACTCGAGCTCTGACGGGTTCGAGCGGGTCGCGGCCCCTCGCTGCGTGATCGTGTCCCGTCGACACCGATCACGCTACGGTCGAAGTGACGGTTCCAGGGGAGGACGTGGATGAACGCAGCGCCGGGTTGGTACGACGCAGGGACGCCCGGGCGGCTCCGCTGGTGGGATGGCGCGCAGTGGACGGAGCACGAGCGCGACATGGCCCCGCCGGCCGCCGCCGTGACCCCCGCCCCGCCGGTGCAGGGCGCTGCCACCGGCCCGGTGATGGGCTGGTACCAGCCCGCATCCGGCCCGGTGCGCTGGTGGGATGGCCAGAAGTGGAGCGGCATGCGCTTCCGGGACGGCCGACCCGGCATCGACTGGGCGACTTCCGAGCAGCCGGCCGCGGCGTGGGCGTTCGCGTTCGTCTTCCTCGGCCTCGCCCTCTCGCAGTTCGTGCTCGGTGCCCTTGCTCAGACCGTCGTGGTCAGCGGTGTGGGGACGATGCTGCTCACGATCCTCTGGTTCGCGATCGCGATCACGAGCAGCGCGGTGCGACGTATCCCCGCGCCGACCGGCGATCCGCTGGTGTCCGACATCGTGCGGCCTCTGCCGGGCGAGCAGGAGGGCCCCGGCGCGGGCTGGTACCCGGTCTCCGCCGGTGCCAGCCGCTGGTGGACGGGAACCCGCTGGAGCGAGTACACCCAGAGCCGCTTCGGCATCCGCCCGACCTTCCACGGCCCGCGCTCGTACCGTCTCTACATCTGGCTCTGCTGGGGGATGGTCGCGCTCGGCGTCCTGCTCCTCATCGCGGGCATCGTCCTCATGTGGGTCGGGGCGAATGCCTCGGACTACGGTCTCACGACCGTGATCGGGGTCGTGATGCTCCTCGGTGGCATCCTGTTCGGGGTACTGGGCGGCCTGCTGCTCGCCTTCTCCTCGATGCAGCGCCGACTGCTGCTCATTCCGAAGTCACCACCGCTGATGGCCTGAGCTCCGGGCTGCCCAGGCCCTGTCGGACGACACGCCGCTCGGGTTTCGAGTGTCGAACGTATGTTCTATCCTCGTCCGCATGGCATGGCATCCGCGACAAGACCTCCGGCCCACGGAGTACCTCTACAACCTGCCCGGCACCACGCGGCCGTACGCCATCATCCGGCTCGTCGAGGTGCGTGCGGGGGAGCAGCAGGTCGTGCGCTGGCGAGCGGTCACCTACGAAGAACCGCGCGCTCTGATCGGCGAGGGGTACTGGCCCGGGCTCGACACGTGCGTCGAGGTCGTGCATCGGTTCGCCGTGCGGGAGGGCGCGCACGCGCCCGACATCCGTACCGTGCATCCGGATGCCCACGGCCGGCCACCCGGCGGCGGCCGCTGAGGTGGCGCACTGGAGTCCGCGTCGGCAACTCGTACGCGTCGGCGAACACGAGTGGCTCATGCGCGACGGCGCCGAGCGGATCGCGATCGTGCGAGCCGTGCGGATGCGCGGCCGCCTCCACTTCCGTGCCGTCACCTGGGCGCCCGAGTCCGGCGGACGCCACCTGCTCGGCTACTTCCCCGACCTCGACTCGCTCGCCGCGATCGTCTGGCGCGAGTGGCTCATCGCCAACGGGAGGTCGACCGATCTTCCACCTCGGTGATCGCCGGTGAAGGCGCCGCGCTCGCCGCCCTCGGCGTGTTCTCGAGGTGGCGCACCCGGAGCGCGAGGAGGATCACCGCCCCGATCAACGCCCCGATGACCCCACCTGTCGTGTTCGCGATCACATCGTCGAAGGTGGCATAACGGCTGGGCAGGAACAGGCCCTGGAACGTCTCGATCGTTCCCGAGAGCACGAAGCAGGCGACCATCGCGCCCCACCACCAGCGCCGACCGAGCCACAGCGCGAGCAGGATGCCGAGGGGGAGGAACATCCCGATGTTCGCGGTGTACTCGATGTGGCGGTACTCGACGAATGTGAAGAGGCCGCGCCGATGCAGTCCGCGGAGGATCGTCGTGATCGTGCTCCGTGAATCGGCGTCGACAGGAGTGGGCCACATGACGATGACGAGAACGATCACGACATAGGCGAGGAGCGCGATGAGCGCGAAGCGCTGCACACGAGGGAACTCTCTCATCGGCGGCCTCCCTTCGCGTCTCGACCCGATGGCCGGAGGCTCCGATGCCCGCTTCGGTCCTGCGAGTCTAGCCATCCTGGAGCACGCCGCGAGCGGGATCGGCGGTCTCGCGCTACGCTGAGCGCACCTGCTCCACTTCGACGACGATGTGACCCGTAGGAGTGACCCCATGCCGCTGTCGACCCGACTCCGACTGATCGTTCTCACCGCCGCCGGCGCGATCGGCTCCGCCGCCATCCTGGGAGGCGTCGCCCTCATCCGCGTGCTCTGACCACCGCTCGCCGGTCGATCAGGGAGCGGCAGCCGGCTCCACGTCAACGGGCGCCACGGCGGTGAGTGCCGCCCCACCGAGCGCCGCCGAGCGCTCCAGCACGAGCGAGCCGCCGAGCAGGTCGAGGTGCCGGCGCAGACGATCCAGACCCGACCAGGACGCCATCTCGGGAGGGCCCGAACCGTCGTCGTCGACCACCAGATGCACCCGCGACGGCGTCTCGAACTGCAGGTCGACCGCGACCGCCGACGCGCCCCCGTGCCGGAGCGCGTTGCTCAACGCCTCCTCCGCGGTGCGCACCAGCAGCAGACGTGTGCTCGGCGGCAGCGTCGCACGGGCATCGAGAGAGCGAGCCACATCGTGGAAGCGCGCCTCCACGGCCACATGCGCAGGCAGTCGCATGACCAGCGCGGTGAGCGCGGGGTCGAGCCCCCGGTCGAGGTCGACCGGGTACAGCACACCGCTGAGGCTCCGCAGCTCGCGCTCGCGCAGATCGCGCACCGTGCCCGACGCACGCCGCAGGCGCTCCGCCTCGGCGGGATCGACGTGGGTCGCCACCTCGTCGAGCTCGGCCTCGAGCATCACGAAGACGCTCTGCACACTGCCGTGGATGCCCTGCGCCACCTCTCGACGCACCCGCAGCTCCTCCTCCTGCAGCTCACGGTAGGCGAGCACGGTCTCGAGCTGGCTCTGAACCCGCTCGCGCTCACCCGCCCGCAGCCGCCGCCATGCGCCGACCATCGCGAATCCGATGAGGAGGGTCACGAGGCACGCGGCGCTGGTCGTGATGATCTCGGCGAACGCCACCCAGGCGGTGCGATCCGCGTAGACGCCCGTGGCGATCTGGGCCAGGGCCCGTACGAGGGCGCAGCCCACCACGATGAGGATGCTCTGCAGCACCGCGATCGGGAACGAGCGGCGCTCGGGCCGGAACAGGGCGACGAGGGCGAGCACGAGACACACCGTGCCGACGTTGATCACCCCGCGCAGCACGAGCTCCACGACAGGAGCCGAGGGGAGGCCGCGGAGGGTGGACGAGTACACGCCCATGGCGAGCACCGACTGCACACTCGTCGCCACGGCGAAGAGGAGTCCGATGACCGCCGAGACGGTGAGCATCACACGTGCGTCCTGGCGGGAGTCGTGGTCGGCCCAGGCCTTCCTGACACCCGCGGTCCAGGCGAACGCGTGGACGGTCACCGCGAGTGCTCGACGAACATCAGCGCGGCCTGCACCCGCGGGTTCCGCTGGTCTG